>NZ_CP008849.1:1436277-2872555 GCF_000730385.1 Alteromonas australica
AGTCCATGAGAGGAGGATGATTCAACGAATACAGCAGTGAGGGAGAAAGCGGCTTTACACTGTAATGAGCGTCGTAAAATGCGCAGCTTTTATCTGTGAAAACGTCGGGTGATATAATTTTTAAACGTAGGTTTTGAGGCGCAAAAAATGACAGTGCTTCATTAAGCTTTTCTGCGTTAAAGCTACCAATGGTAGAGCGTAAACTATTAATTTCTTTAGGTGAAAATATAAACCGGTGTTGCGCGTATTCACTCACCAAATTTAGTGGTTTCACATTTTCTTCGTAATCGAGCGCCAAAGCAGTAAGTTGCGCTTTTTCTTCATACCGCCAGGGTTCATCGATGGAAGACTTGATCAGCTGAAGGTAGCTGAATAGGGCTGTAAGAATGTCCTCTTTCGCCGCGAGACCTTCTTGTGTTAGCTGAAAGCTTATGTTGAAGTCTTTAAACTTATCGCCCTCAATGCCTGAACCAGCGATGAGATTAACGGCCCAGTTTCGCTGCTTTAGAAAGGCCAGTAAACTACCTTCACCTTCATCGCCAAGTAAATGACTCACGTAATTGAGCGGCTTGGTTTCAACGTCGTTATGAATGCCTGGCAGCGCGAAGGTTACAATCATTCGTCTCGCTTTTTGCAGCGGCTTTATATTTATTTGAATGCCGAGTTGCTGCTTTGTATACAAGTCAGGCCAGTTGTCATTGGCTAATTGGCCCCGCTCTAAGCCAGCAAACGCTTGGGTAATTAACGCTTCTAGTTGCGCTTCAGGTACTGGGCTGGCTACGCACAAACACATATTTGACGCACAGTAATAGTTTTTATGCAGCGTTTTCAGTGCCGTGCGCAGTTCCGCCACACTGAATGCTGAAAATATATTGGTGTTACCAACTGAGAACTTCGTAAAAGGGTGGTGTGGGTTACACGTTTCCTTATGAATTTGATAAAGGCGGCGTAAGTCGTCTTTTTTCTTAAAATGAAATTCGGCGTCAATGGCATTAATTTCATTGACCAAGGCCGTCTCATCCAAGATGGGTTGGCGTATCATATTGGCAAACGCTGGCAATGTTTGAATAATTTTATTGCCATCACAGTGATAGTGGTAATTGGCATATTCGGTGCCAGTCCATGCATTAATACTCCCACCATGTTGCTCAATATAGCTGTTTATAGCGTTGGGCTTGGGGAAGTGACGACTCCCCATAAACAGCATATGTTCAAGCAAATGCGCCAAACCTTGGCAATCTTCAGGGTCGTAAAAGTGTCCCGCTCTCACTGATAAAGATACATAAGACGTATCGCTTTTAGGCTGATGACAAAGCATCACGCGCAGTCCATTTTTCAAGGTGAAGTGATGTGCGCTTTCAAAATCTATAAGGTTGTTCACATGATCTCGATACAAATATTCGGGTCAATAAATTCAGGAAACCGCGAACTTCTTTTCTCCCTGACATGTAATAACACAATTTTATCCCCAATATAGGGTTAATTATGCTAGGCGTAACTTAGTCTCTCTGCTATCGTTAGCGCATATAATTAATAGTATGCGTAATGTTATGTCAGGTCAAAGTAGCAACGACGACATTTATCTCTTTATCATGCGTCACGGCGAAGCTGAAATGCCCCGCCATGATGATAAAAGTAGACAACTAACATCGCTAGGAAGGCATCAGTCAGCAGTAGCGAGTCAGTGGCTAGCTTCCCACTATTGTCAGGATAAAAAGGTGGGGCTTGCGTTGGTTAGCCCTTACCGTCGAACTCGTCAAACCTTGGATACGGTGTCGTTAGACATCGTTGCCGACAAGGTTGAAATAAGTGAGGATATTGTGCCCGACGGTTCAGCAGAGCTTGTCGCAGATTATCTCTCAGCGCGATTACATAGCGCGGCCAACAGTACATCCCCCCTTAAACGCATTTTGGTGGTAAGCCATATGCCGTTAGTCAGTTACTTAGTGGACGAGCTCTGCGAGTCTTACACCACTAGCCTTTTTGCCACAGCGTCGGTGGCCGTTATAAAATATTCTTTGCAAACGCAACGGGGCGAATTGGTCACGCACTACCAAGGCATCTAACTCGTCGCAGGTGTTTAACTCGCTTTGCCATGGTCAGTGATATTTGGCTATTCAACGCCGCACATTTTTAAGCACATTTAATGGAATTAATCCTCTAGAAGTTGGGAATGCGACCGATAACCCTATTGAGAGCGTCAAGGTTTATTCTATTATAGGGCAGGAAATGACTACCAAATCTATTCCTGAACTTCTCAAACGATCACTTCAGTCCCATATGGCTGAGGCTGACCTTCGTGAGGATGAGGAGTTACAGGACATCATGGAGAAACTTTCTTCGCTATCTGACAAGGTGGCCGCCGCAAAAGCGCAAGCACTTGCCAGACGTGCGAGAAAAGCAGTGGATGAAGCTTAATCTGAGGACTGAGATTGAGGTGCAATATAACGTTCAGGCATTACCCGGACGGTTTTAATCATGTTTTCTGATATATCTACAATTTCTAGGGGATAACCGGCTAACCTAACGCTCACTTTGTTTTCTGGAATTTCCTCTAGATATTCCAATAGTAGGCCGTTCAATGTTTTAGGCCCTTCTATTGGTAGATTCCAATCCATTTCTTTATTCAAATCACGAATGTTGGCACTTCCGTCTACCAGTACCGAGCCATCCTGTTGTAAATGTGCTTCTTTACTGTGATCAGGCACCATGCTTGTTGTAAAGTCACCGATGATTTCTTCGAGAATATCCTCAAGCGTCACAAGCCCCATGATATCGCCATATTCATCCACCACTAACGCAATACGTTCTTTTTCTGCTTGAAACTTATACATCAGCGTATGCAGTGGGGTAGACTCAGGAGTAAAGTAGATTTCTCTAACTGCACGCAGCAAGCTCGACTTGGTGAATTGGTCTTTAGACAGCAATCTAAGTGCATCCCGCGCATGGACAAAACCGACAGAGTCGTCAATGCTATCGCGATAAAGTAAAACTCGCGTATGTTGCGCATGGGTCAATTGTTTTTGAATTTTACGCCAATCATCATTGATATCGATGGCCACAATTTCCGCGCGTGGAACCATAATATCTTCGGCGGTGACGTTTTCTAAATCTAAAATGCTGACCAGCATATCTTGGTGTTTTTTCGGAATTAAACTGCCTGCTTCATAAACCACAGTACGCAATTCTTCTCGGCTAAGTGAGTCATCACTGCCATTCACTGGATTTATTTTTAACAGTGCGAGAATGCCATTAGTAATGCCGTTGATAAAGGCAACAAATGGATAGAGGACGGTCAGTAGCGGCAACAATATCACCGAGCTCGGAAAGGCAATCTTTTCTGGGTACAACGCCGCCAATGTTTTTGGCGTCACTTCCGCGAAAATTAATAATATAAGGGTTAGCCCAAAAGTTGCTGCAAATATACCCCAGTAGTCGCCGAATAACCGAATACAGATAATTGTGGCCAATGATGATGCCGCAATGTTGACCAAGTTATTGCCAATAAGAATTAAGCCAATGAGCCTGTCTGGGCGATCGAGCAACTTTTGCACACGTTTAGCGGCACTGTTACCTTCATTTTGTAAATGCTTGAGTCGATAGCGGTTTATCGACATCATGCCGGTTTCAGAACTAGAAAAATACGCAGAAAGTAATATGAGTACGCCGAGCGCGATAAACAGCGTACTCGTAGATATGTCGTCCAACTATTGGTTTCCTATCAGGTAATGGTATTCAAATGTAGTAATTTGAGGTGGGGGTTTCAAGTAAAAAATACCCCCCGTGAGTCACTCTGTGTTATTTACAACAATCAGGTTAGCACAGCCCACTTGCCACTAAAGCAATATTTCTTTGACTAACTTGCTGCCAAAATAGGCTAAAGAAAGCAGCAGGACACCTAACACGGTTAAAATAATAACCTGTCTTCCTCGCCAACCTCGCAATTTTTGGCCAACAAGCAATATGAGGTATACCACTAAAGCGGAGATGGAGAGCACAGTTTTGTGTGCATACGTTTTGTTAAACATATCCTCTAAGAAGATAAAGCCACTTAATAGCGACACAGAAAGTAGACAGGTTCCAGCCAAAATAAGTTTAAACAGAATACCTTCTACCAACATTAACGGGGGCAATGATGAATGAAGCAGTGCCGCACCTTTTTGTTTTAATCGGTAAGTGATGTAAGACATCTGCAACGCATAAAGAAAAGCAATCACCAATGTGCAATAGGCAAACAAAGACAAGCTGATATGAATAACTAAGCCCGGCTGTAGTTCAATATGCATAATATACGACACGGGTATCAGTAAAGAGGCAAGTACACTCAAGCTAGCAAACCCGAATACAACGGGTAATAAAATTAAATTTGGAATGGTACGGGCGAAGACTAACATCGACACAGTGATAATCCACGATACCAACGAGAGTACATTGGTAATACTCATGTTTTGCCCAGTGGCGCCCATGATGGCTTCTAGTAAAAATACCATGTGTGCGATCACCCCAATACCGGCAATCGTCAATCCCGCGGTTTTATTGGGGCCTTCTTGATGTACAAATTTACCTAGCAGCACGAATGCAGACAGCGCATAAAGCAAGGCGGCTGCAAGTGCGATAACAGTGATCATGATTGTTCCTGCAAAAAAATGGTGGCTTACACCAATATGCCGCTATTGATACTGGAAAAGACAGGGAAATTCAACCATCTCCTTGTTTTTCTATAAATCGATCCCACCTAAAAAATTCATTAGATCTTTGTAAAAGCGCAAGGTTGAGCGTGCGTACCAATGAGATTTTTCCTCTCACTGCCTTTCAATTGGCCGTACAAATTAGAATCACAGAATTTGTGTCATTTGACGGTACGTTAACCATGTCTTTTGCGTTACAATGGCGTCATTACGTCTGAAATAAGTAGAAGTTTCATACTATGTTTGAAAATTTATCTGAACGCCTTGGTCAAACGCTTCGTAATGTGAGCGGCAAAGGGCGATTGACTGAAGAAAATATTAAAGAAACCTTACGCGAAGTGCGTATGGCATTACTGGAAGCCGATGTCGCTTTGCCAGTGGTTAAGTCATTTGTTGCACAAGTTAAAGAACGCGCTGTAGGTACCGAAGTCACCAAAAGCCTTAAGCCTGGTCAAGTTTTTATAAAGATTGTTCAATCTGAACTTGAATCAGTCATGGGGGAGGCTAACGAAAAGCTCAATCTCGCCACGCAACCTCCTGCTGTTATCTTAATGGCCGGTCTTCAAGGGGCAGGTAAAACCACCTCGGTGGGAAAACTCGCCAAATACTTGACCGAGCGCGAAAAGAAAAAGGTTATGGTGGTGAGTGCCGACGTTTATCGTCCGGCAGCAATTAAGCAGTTAGAAACCCTTGCTAACGAAGTGAATGTTGCTTTTCATCCTTCAACCATTCTTCAAAAGCCTATCGACATTGTTGAAAGTGCCATCGATGAAGCAAAGAAAAATTTCTTCGATGTACTGCTCGTAGATACGGCGGGTCGATTGCATGTCGACAGTGACATGATGAATGAAATTCAAGAATTACATGGTGCGGTTAAACCGGTAGAAACCTTGTTCGTGGTTGATGCTATGACGGGGCAAGACGCGGCGAATACAGCGAAGGCGTTTAATGATGCACTTCCTCTCACTGGGGTTATCCTTACCAAAGCAGACGGTGATGCCCGAGGTGGTGCGGCGCTGTCTGTTCGCCACATTACCGGTAAACCTATTAAATTTATCGGTATGGGCGAAAAGGTGGATGCTCTTGAGCCTTTCCACCCTGAGCGTATCGCGTCACGAATTTTAGGCATGGGCGATGTGCTTAGCCTCATTGAAGAAGTTGAGCGCAAAGTTGATAAATCTAAAGCTGAGAAGTTGGCGAAGAAAGTCCAAAAAGGCAAAGGCTTTGACTTGCAGGACTTTAAAGATCAGCTTGAGCAAATGAAAAACATGGGCGGCATGATGGGAATGCTTGATAAGCTTCCTGGTATGGGGGCCATGACGGACAAAATCAAAGATCAAGCGAATGACAAGCAGTTTAATCAGATGGAAGCCATCATTAACTCGATGACGCCGGCAGAACGCGCACGACCTGAAATTATCAAAGGTTCACGTAAACGCCGTATAGCGGCAGGATCTGGTACCCAAATCCAAGATGTTAATCGTCTTTTGAAGCAGTTTACGCAAATGCAAAAAATGATGAAGAAAATGTCTGGTGGCGGAATGAAGAAAATGATGCGCCAAATGAAAGGTATGATGCCTCCAGGTGGTGGCGGATTTGGAGGTCCAGGCGGTCCAGGTGGATTCGGCGGCGGTCCAGGCGGTTTTGGCGGAGGAGGCGGTTTCCCTCCGCGTTAGAACATAGTAAGAAGCAGACAAAACCTCAATGTCGAAAAGGCATTGAGGTTTTTTAATCTGGGGTGCCCTTACGTACGACAAAATCCGCAAAGCGAACTTGCTCTTCGTCCGCTCTGAGTTTTTCTATTTCAGCGGTGGAGCGATAAATACCCCATTTAGGGCGAATAAAGTCTTCCTCTGACACGCCTCGCCACATGTCGATATTCGATTCATCTACATCAATAATAACAGCGTCATCACGCAATCGTGTAAGCACCATTTTAAAAGTACCTTCTTCACTGAACGTGGATTGCACAAAGACATGTACCCACTCATCAGCAATATCGCTCCAATTGGTTTTTACCAAATAAACATCATCAGTACGGGTGCCGTCTGGGTTGTTGCCCGTACTGTGCCGCACTTGTAGTTCTTTGCCTGAACTGTCTTTTTCTACTGCTGATAATGTGATGACGGGTTGGTCGTCATTGCCATTGCTGTCATCTTCGCTATCGTTACGGGCTTTCAATTGAAAAAAGTGACTAAACTTGCTGGTGAGCGACATTTCACTGGAAACATGAAAATACCATTCGAATTGCATGGTTTCATCTTTAAATCCCAATACCTTATTGTCGCTTTTGTCATAACTTTTAATTTCATTTCGTTGACGGTCCGATTGAACGCCATTGTTAAAATCTAAGTCTCGATGGGCTAGAAACACAAAATGATCACCTACTATATCGTCGGTATCTTCTACAATATGCGGTGTGTCTGTGTGATCTCCCTCAAAGAGGTCCGGGGCCTCAATACTACCCTCTGCGAATACGGCTTCTATGCGTTCATAAGTATTGTCTGGCGTACCGGGGCCATCGGCACTCAGTGTTACTTCACTTAAGCTGGTAAAGCCGGTTTCTACACTATTGTCTGTAGGCGGTGGCGTGGTCTCTTCGGAGGTACTGTCATCTGAAACTGGGCCTGTATTGGCCGTGCTAGTTGACCCTCCGCCACCACATCCCTTTATACAAAGCATGAGTAATGCCACTGCGATAAAATAAATAACCACTTTATATTCGTTATCAAAGGCGTTTTTTCGGGCAGGCTTTTTCATTTTTGTTAGTCAGATGTTTTTAATTGGTATAATAATGTTATTAAATTGGTAATAGATCAAGCGTTTTATTGGTTAGGTTTGTTAGAGGTAAGTAGGGCATGCTTGTGTTTCGTATGGCCTGAATGAATGCCTCAGCAGGTTGAGTAAAAGTCCGCAACAAGCATTGAAAAAGGGGAATGCAGGCTAAAAAGTGATCGCTTAATACTGTGAATCTCTTCTCTGCAATAAACCATCTGTGAAAACACCCGAATTCGTAATACACTCCACGGTTAGCTAAACGTTTTATTCGCCTTGTGGTTAGCATTTGCATACCGACGTTAAGGCACACTTTGCACATCATGCCCAACAGTAAATCGTGTGCACAGTGAATTTATTTATAGGAAGTATATGGCAGGCTTAAATCGTATTATTCTTATCGACACCCACCTTCCCGGTGTGGTTGAATTAAAGCTTGATGGTCACACAAACATCTGCGGAACCAACGCTTCGGGAAAAACGACACTACAACGTTTAATCCCTGTTTTTTATGGCGAGTATCCAAGTCGTGTGGTTCCGGCCACCCGAGATAGCTTTGAACGTTGGTACTTGCCTCGGCTTTCTAGTTTTATTATCTATGAATATACCCGCGCTGAGGGCGATTTATGTCAAGCGGTATTAAGTTCTAATGGTACAGGGGTTAATTACCGCTTAATTGGGAAGCCCTTTGCTATTGAAGACTATTTAATTGCCCAGAAAAATGGCAAGCATGCCAGTGTTAGTAGTGCTGAATTAGCCCGCGCAATGAAGCGCAACAATACGATGGTGACCAGTTTACTCACCACAAAAGATTTTAGAGCGGTTATTCAAAATGACCAAGGGGCGCTAAATCAAAGTAGCAATGCACGAGAATTACTTGGCTACGCTAAAATATTCAGCCTTTGTGCACCGTCGAAACACATGCGTCACATTGAAAAGTTGGCGAAAGCTGTGCATTCCAAAGAAGGGAAGATGGAAACCATCAAAGCGATGATCGCGGCTATTTTGGAAGAAGATGGAGTCACGCCGCCTACCTCGGGTTTAAGTCGTCACAGAGTTGACGACTGGATTAAAGAGTGCCAGTTAATCAAGCAGTTTGATCATATTCGCCCGGAATTTAGCAAGCTTGAACAAGCCGAAATGGCGCTAACGAGCACTGAGCAAGTTCTCGCAAATTTAAAGCACAGCTTTGAGCTTGATAAAACCTTTCTCGCCGCGCGGGTGGAAAGCACGAAAAGTGCCCTAGATGACAACAGTTTTCAGCGTAAACAAACGGATAGCGAGTGGAGTGACACACGAGATCATTTAAACCAAGTCATTTCATCTGCGCGAGCCGATGTAGAAAAATTTACCAGTGAACTTGATACCGTCGAACGTGAATTCGATAAGTGGCAAGATGAGAACATAGAGCAGCTTAAAGATGATGTTGCTAATTTATCTCAATGGTACAGCGCCCGAGAGTTAGCTGAGGGGCGTTATCAATTATTAACCGAGAAACATCAAGATATCGAATCGGCATACAACAAGCGCATCGCGGAGTTAGGTGAAAAGCTGTCTATTCGGTTAGAAGAAATGTCGGCGGCACGGCAAGAGGCGGCAGAAAACAAAGCACAGCAGCAGCAAAGTGAAAGAGAAGCCTTAAGTAAAATTAGAGATGATTACTCGGGGCAACTAGCAACATTGCAAAGCGACTATTCAGCCACGGAAAATGCACTAAAAGTGACCGAGGCCGAACTAAAAGCGTCATTGACCAATGCAGGATACAATGAATTTGAACAGTCGCAATTAGACTTGCTTGATGCTGCCATCAAAGAAGCTTCGATTAATGAAGATTCAGCAAGAGCGGAATTGAGACTTGCCCAACAAGCCCATAACAAAGCCATTGAATTTCGCAAAGAGTGTTCACACGCGCTAGACAAAGCGCGCCACGCTTTCCAGCAGGAAGAAAAAGCGGTAAATAAGATAAATGGCTTACTTTACCCAGGCGAAGGGTCGTTATTAGAGTTCCTACGCGCCAACGTTGATGATTGGGAAGTTTCATTAGGTAAAGTCATTCGCCCCGAACTTTTAGAGCGCACCGATCTTACCCCCACAATGCGTAGCCAAACGGCGGAAGAAGCCAGCAGTTTTATGGGCGTTGAATTAGCGCTATCGGCGCTGGAGACACCCGATTACGCATTAACCGAGCAAGCGCTGAAGCAACAGTTACAAGAAGCCGAAGTTCGTCAAGCTGCGGCATTGGCGGCGCAGAATGAATGTGAGCAGCGACTGGCAAAAGCAAATGAAGACGTTCGAAATGCTGAGCTTGTGGTGACGCAAAAAGATAACGGCGTGAAAAGTGCAGAAGCCACACGAAAACGAGCGCAACAAGACAGAGACAGCGTTTTAAGTGAATACCAACAGGCACTAACTGCCCGTAAGAAGAAAGCAAAAGCTAAACTTGAAGCGAATCAACAACAGCAAAAACAAGCTAAAGCACAATTTGAGCTTAGCCGCGACGAAATTAAAGATCAGCAACGAGAAGCTGAAACAGAACATAAGTTTCATTGGCAGCAATTAATAGCAGATAGTGAAGCACGCCTATCACAACTCGATAGCGATATGCGCAAAGCTAAAGACAGTGCCACGCAAGATAAAAAAGATATGCAAGACTGGCTGGAAAGTGAGCTTAGTCATCGCGGTGTCGATGTGGATGAAATTGGCCAACTGAAGAAACACATCAATAAACTTAAAGATGATATTTCACGCACTGAAACCCATCGTCACAAAGTGGCTGATTACGATCGCTGGTATAAAAATACGTTCACGACGCAAAAGGTGGTTTGGCAAGAAGGACTGTCTAAAGCGCGTAAATTACTGGGCGAATCAGAACGTAACTTAGCGGCAAAACAAAGCACTTATAAAGCAACGCGAGAGCAGTTACAAGACCTCCACGGGCAGCTAGAATCTACACTCAAAACCGCCAGCGAATACCTAGAGCAAGTGAATACACTAAGTAAGGCATTGGCGAAGCTTACATTACAAGCGGGTGAAGAAAGTAGCGATATCAAACATGATGATATCAGTATTGGCCAGCGTATTTCACAAGTACAAAGCCAATTACAAGAACGGGATAACTTACTCAGTGACATCCGTGCCTACGTGGAACGCTTTGACCAACTTATTGCCGCCCAAGCGGGTACAGGTTTGTCTGACACATGGGAGCGGGCGAGGGAAGAATGCGCCACCATTAATGCTCATGGCGTTAAAAGCTTTGATCATCGTCGTATGGTGAAGCACTTATCGCAGCTGTTAAATGTCATTGTGCCGCAAAAACTCCAGGGCTTGCGCGAACAAGGCCGTATTTTTGGCGCAGATTTGTCACAATACTATTTTGTGTTGGCCGACATCGATAAACGTATTGTGACGCAAAGCAAGCGTATTACCCAAGAAGTTGATAGCGAACTCTTCTTAGATGGCGTTTCCGATTCAGCCGTTAAAATTCGTTCAAAAATAAGTGAACTAGAGTTCTGGCCAGAACTAGAATACTTCCGCAAGCTCTATCAAGATTGGATGGAGGCTGGTGCGAATACCCTGCCGGATGACGAGTACGGAATGAGTATGCGTAAGGTATTAGATATTTTAGGTCGCGCTGCACTCACAGGCGGTATTAATAAGTTGCTTGATATCGAGTTACATTTGCGTGAAGGCAATAGTGACCTAATTATTCGTACCGACCGTCAATTAAATGAGTCTTCCAGTCATGGTATGGCCTACCTTATTCTGTGTAAGTTTCTCCTCGCATTTACCCGTTTGTTGCGTGGAGATGTGGACGCTACCGTGCATTGGCCCATAGATGAACTTGGCACGTTACACCAAAGTAACGTGAAAAAGATATTTGATGCGTGTCAGAACAATAATATCAGTGTGGTGGGGGCGTTTCCTAACCCTGAATCAGAAGTACTTACACTGTTTAGAAATCGTTATCTCATCGACAAAGTCACTCGACAATTGCAAGTGGTTCAACCAAAAACAAGCGCCATTGCCGAGCGTTTGAAAGCCAAGCAAGTTGGTGAGCCGAAAGGTCAGGAGGCGTCATTATGATGACAGAACAAGGTTATGTATTGAGCGCACTATTGCAAGGTGCATTCATTTGCCAAGTGACAGACGAAGAAGCCTGGCGCTTTTTGAAAAGCAGAGACAATGCGCAACAACTTGAACCTCATTTAAATTTATTGAACCGTACGTTATCAACCACCGCTGACGGCGATGTTTTCTTCGCCAGTTACCTCACTATTGGGGAACCAGAGCGGAAAGTTCTGACACAGCAATTTCAGGACACTGCATCAAATTTGATCCCCTTGGTTGAATGGCTTTTATTGGTTCAACAGGCCAGCGAGTCAGATATGCCGGTGACTATGGGCAATGCTATTCGTTTGAATGAGCTACAAACCACCATCGAAGATACGCCTGCGTATGCAGAGCAGTTAGAGAAAATTTCTCGTTATCGCATGTTTGGTTCAACCAGTGTCAATCTTGACGGACAGCTTAAACAAGTCTTTAAGCGGCTGACAGAATTAGGTTATTTGTCGAAACCTAACTCGGAGAAGCAAATTTATTTAGCCACAGGTAAGGTGGAACATCTTTATGAGATGATTCGTTTTATCGATGAAACGGAAGCCCTGAGTTTATCAGAACAGGCGGAGGCGGCTATTTCGCAAGGAAGCTTGCTATGAGCCAAGTTCTTATTCAAGCCGGTACAAAGCTACTCAATGCCCTAGGGCGGCATAGTGAGCTTATTATGCAGGCTTATATCAACGGCACTGTTAACGAGCAAGATTACTCGCCCAAAATCCTTGAGCAACTGGTGCAATTGGGTGTGCTTTGGCGGCCAGACCCTCAAAGTGAGTTACGCTTAAAAAGCGCGGTAAGAACCTTACTAGAAGGCAGTTTACAAGATGAGCGGAATCGCACCATCAATGCCAATATTGGAGCCTCGCTGGCAAGCCTTAAAACCTTAGCGGAACATTACAAAGAGTCACTTCACTATAATAAATATAATGAAGCCGCTGCTTATATGAGCGATTTGACTGAGCATGTTTATCAGCTATCAGAGTCGCTTTCAAACAGTGTTCGAGTCATGTTTAGCCGCATCAACAATGAATTTGGTTACGTGTCATCGGTTGATGCAAAAATACGGGAAAACGAGTTAGCGCAAGGGCAGGTCACAGATTTACTGTCTCAATTAGAATGCTTCCGTTTTGATGAATTGAGTGAAATTGCAGGCTCAAATAGAGAGCTTCGACACTTGCTGGTGGTTTCTCTTCAGCAACGGTTTTCAAAGGCCGCACAGGAACTGTCTGTGGTACAAGCAAGGTTGCTCGACCTGCTGGGCCGTTTTAGAGAGTTTAGAGGGCGCACTCGATTGCTCAAAGGGTATTTGTTGCATATGGAGCAGCAACCGGATTTTGTTCCAGGCAATTATGCGAATTTAACCCACGTGCCTGTATTGTTTAATCAAACCGCCAGTATTATTAAGCCTGCTTCGGTTGACGTGAATAGCGTTGAGCATGAAGAAGATTACCATAGTATGGTTGCTTCATTATCCCATATTCACAAGCGTCAAGGACAGCAAGAGGCCGAGAATAAACAACAGGATATTGACGTAACAGAGCAGTCAACAGTGGCGCTTGAGAAGGATCCACTGCAAGCGGCAGTAGAGGAATACTTCTGTGATGTTATTGACTCAGGGCAGCCTAAAACTGCGCTGACCTATTACCAAGAGAAAGCGTTAAGTTTCGATAAAGAGGTATGGATTTATCAGGTAATTGGGGGGTATCAAGCCTTAGCCGACCAGGAAAAACAATTTTTTGCGCTAGATCCTCATGGAGAAAACGATAAAACCTATACGGGCAACTTCTACATCAATGATATAACGCTGGGCCTCCGTTAAATTCAAGGCGCGCTGCATGTTAATCGCTAATGGTAGCGCGCCACCCATTAGTCTGAAACATTGTACAACCCTAGCCAAAATGATGAGTTTCTCTGCTTGGCTTTTCAATGAAATCTTCTATACTATTTACTCGTTTTTACAAAAACTTAACATGATGAACTAAATTGTTCATCATGACGTAATACTGCTGTCAACGAGCTCAGCTAATTTGTTGGCACAGCGTAAAACAAGTGTCTCGCAGGATGCGGACAATGTAGTGGTACCGGTGCGTACGGTACGAAGGGGATACAAATATGCAACTTTCACAGCAACAAAGCTTTAATCAAGCGCTAATCAAACTATCAGTATTGTTATATCAAGTAGACGGTATGGTAACGCTATCAGAGCAAGATTACCTAAATTCAGTGGTTGAAGAATTAGACTGGCAAAGCCCAATATGTCCTGAAGCGTTTCTGACTGACACCATCTATCAAACACGCAACGCCATTGATACTGGTGATACGTTGCAATACATGCGGAGTTTAAAAGACGACCTTCTTTATGACGCAGAGAAAACCTTAGAAGTCGCCATGGCGATAACAGGGGTGGATGGAGAGCGAAGTGAAGAAGAAACGGAGCTTTTATCTGTCCTTACCCATAAACTTCTCGCAAAAGCGTTAGTATCGGGTAAAAATGGTGACCATAATCATCACGGAGATACGATTCGTCATCAATGAAGCTATTCACTATTCGTAAGCGCCCCGTAATCACCCTGATTGCTGGGGCATCGTTACTTGCTTTAGCAAGTTGCCAATCGGTCAAATCTCCCCAATTTTCTGCATCCCACGACAATTTCCCCACTGGGGTTGCCCCGTTTGATGAATACCAAGCACAGGTTAAACAATGGATAGAAGCTGAACGGTATTTTGTCGGTGAAAATCCAGCTGAAGAAATTGCAATGAATATGCCTTATGAATGCGGTATCAGCAATTCCGACACCGGTGTGTTATTGGTACATGGTTTAGGCGATTCTCCCTATTTTTTCCATGATGTGGCTAATGCGCTTTGCCAAAACGGTGTGAGAGTGAGAACCATTTTACTGCCAGGGCACGGCACCAAGCCTGGAGATATGTTGCGTGTTTCCTACCAGCAATGGCAAGATGAAACTGACTTCCAGCTGGCTTCGTTTGAGAAAGAGGTGAATACCCTCTATGCAGGTGGCTTTTCCACCGGGGCAAATCTGGTCACCGTTAACGCATTTGATAATGATGCCATCGCAGGCTTGTTGTTATTTTCACCCGCCTATAAAGCGCGCTTTTTCGTGTCAAAATTGACGCCTTATGTGGATTCACTGTTTGTATGGCCAAACATAGAAAAGGAAGACAACCCAAGCCGATATAATTCTACCGCCATGCCAGGATTTGCAGCCTATCAAGAGAGCGTAAATGCTTTACAGGCGAGGTTTAAGGAACAACAGCTTGATGTGCCCGTGTTAATGGTAGTGGCAGAAAAAGACAGTGTGGTGGACACACATACCGTTGCTACTCAATTTCATTCGAAGTTTACCTC
Source organism: Alteromonas australica (assembly GCF_000730385.1). Classification (NCBI taxonomy): domain Bacteria; kingdom Pseudomonadati; phylum Pseudomonadota; class Gammaproteobacteria; order Alteromonadales; family Alteromonadaceae; genus Alteromonas; species Alteromonas australica. The sequence continues at coordinate 1,451,221 of NZ_CP008849.1, forward strand.
TTCACGTAAGTGTTTGTTATGGCAAGGCGAGCAAATGCCAATGTTAGAGGGTCAAGCCGCCGTTGAAACGTCTAATCTAGTATTACAAGCCATGCAACTGCCAGATAAAAGCATTAGCGCCGCCTCGCATATGAGCGTACTTTTCTCAGAGAGTAACCCTTTGTATGGCACAGCATCTGATTTTCGTATTTGCGACAATGGACAATCTTCAGAAAAAGAACAAAGGTGTATCGCAGGGGAGGAGGTGTGGTATGGCCCTTGGGGCTATACAGACGAAAACCATGTATACGCTCGGTTAACTTACAATCCTTATTTTGACGAGCTTATTGAGAATGTGTTGGCCTTGACTCAAGAGGAAAAGGCCAACCACTATTGCTTATGAATTCAGGTTATACGTGTTCGCCAGCGGCTTCCATTTCACGCTCTAACCGGTCGGTTTCATCGGCTCTAGGCTTAGTAAATCGAGCAAGAGCCAGATAAAGTACCGGGGTTAGATACAGGGTAAACACCACCGCTATGCCTAAGCCGCCAAATACTACCCAGCCAATGGCGTTACGTGCTTCGGCGCCTGCGCCAGTAGAAAGAATTAAGGGAAGGCCACCTAATATGGTTGACACCAGTGTCATCATAATAGGGCGCAATCTCACTTTACCTGCCTCTACGATGGCATCGTAAACACTCAAACCTTTGTCTCTGAGCTGATCAGCAAACTCTATTAACAAAATGGCATTTTTGGCTAAAAGGCCAATAAGCATAACCAAGCCTATTTGCGAATAAATGTTAATGCTGGTGCTCGTTAAATACAGTGCGTAAATGGCAGCTGCGATCCCAAAGGGGACGGTCAGCATGACCACGACAGCGCTATTCACACTTTCAAACTGAGCCGCCAATACCAGCAATACAATGACGAAGGCAAGTACATAGGTTAACGCCACTTGTTGCGATGTCTCTTCGTAGGTTTGCGCTTCGCCTAAAAAGACTAAGCCGATGCCATCAGGCAGGTTCTGCTGCGCTAGGGTGCGCACGTTTTCCACCACTTCACTTAACGGAATGTCTTCAGGTAATTCCATTTCTACCTTAATGGCACGTCGCTGGGCTTGGCGTTCAAGCTCGGCAGCAACGCCTTCTTCCGTGATGTACGCCAAACTCGAAAGCGGGATTAAGTTGCCATCGTTACTCTTAACGTACAAGTTGGTTAAGTCTGAAGGGTTCACCGTGCTTCTATTGTTTGTCTGCAACATAATAGGAATAGCTTGGTCGCCCACATTTAAATCAGCGATATCATCACCATTCACTGCCGCGGTGAGTGTGCTGGCAATATCACTTAACGGCACGCCCAGTTCTTCTGCACGGCGTCTATCAATGTTAACGCGCATTTGTGGTTGTGTAGGGTCATAGCTCACACGGGGTCGGCCAAGTTCAGGGAGTTCGCTTTCAAGGGTGGCTGCAAATGCCATGGCGGCTTTATGAATGTTATCGTAAGTATCGCCGGTAAGGGCAATTTCCAAACCGCCACCTTGGCCACGTAAATTCAAACTGTTGCCACCAAAGGCGTTACCCGGAGCGCCAGGAATATTTTGTAACCCAGGACGGATTTCAGATACCACATCTTGAAGGGATTTATCTCTGTCATCCCAGTGCTGTAAAGGGGCGGTAATGAAAACGATATTCGGGTCCCACCTACCTACTACCGTATAAATTGAATCTATGGTGCCGTTTTCAACATATGGCAGCAGCATCTCTTCCATTTTTTCGGCTTGTCTATCCATGAAGTTTAAACCAGCCCCATCGGGGCCCCGTGCGAAGATGCGAATAGTGCCTCTGTCCTCACTGGGTAAAAGCTCATTGTCGATATTTTTCGCCAGTAAATAAGCGCCACCACCAGCCAGTAAACTCAGGACACCAACGAGCCATGCATATTTTAGTGCTTTGACCAATGTATATTGGTAAACACGAAGACAAGCGTGGCCAAATCGGCCAAACGTAGCGTGAAAGAAGCCAGACTGTTTTTGCTTTTTCACTGCTAATCGAGCGGTTAATGCTGGCACCAGAGACAAGGCGACAAAAGAAGAAATAATCACAGCGCCAGCAAGTACTCCGCCAAATTCCCTAAACAATCTACCCGCGGTAGACGGCAAAAACGCAATGGGGATGAACACCGAGGCCAATACCGCCGTGGTAGCAATAACAGCAAAAAAGACCTCACGTGTACCCACCACAGCCGCGGCTCGGGCACCGAGACCCATGCCACGTCGGCGCTGGATGTTTTCAGAGACGACAATGGCATCATCTACAATCATGCCGGTGGCTAACACCAGTGCAAGTAACGTAAGAATATTGATGGAAAAACCCATGGCCCAGATAATGCCCAATGCGCCAGCAAGTGAAACCGGTATTGAAAGAGCAGGGACTATGGTGGCCCGCCAACTGCCGATAAATACCAACAAGGTCACGACAACAAGTGCCACGGTTAAGCTAAGTGAAACCACCACTTCTTTAACTGAGTCGCGAATAAATTCGGCATCATCAGCAGTCACGACAATATCCATGTCGGTAAAGCGTTTATCAAGGTCGGCTACCATTGCCAGCACTTCATCAGAAATTTCTATGGTGTTTGAGCTCGCTTGTCGAATAACCCCCACCCCAATAACCGGTTGCCCATCTAAGCGCACAACACTTGAGCTGTCCGCTGGACCAAAATACACACTGGCCACGTCGTTAATGCGTATATCGCCACTAACGACAATGTCGCCAACATCTTGAGCTGATACCGATGTCGCATCAGCACGTACAATCAATGCTTGATCTGCTGACTGAATACTGCCGGCCGGCACATCAAAAGGCGCAAGGACTAGGGCGTCGGCAATATCGGTCATCGACAAGCCGAAACTGGTAAGGCGAAGCGGGTCGACGGACACTCGAAGTACGCGGGCGCGATCGCCGCTTAAACTCACGTCTGCCACACCTGGAATACTTAAAAACAAGGGCGCAACGTCGGTATCTACCCGTTCGGTCAGGGTTTCCATATCTAACGTATTGCTCGAAATAGCAAGACTAACCACGGCTTGGGCGTCGTTGTCGGCGCGGATAATAGAAACTTGTTCCACGTCTTCAGGGAGTTGTCGTTGAACTCGGCTAACCGATTCACGGGTTTCGTTGGCCGCGTCTTCTAAGTTAATGCCGGGACGAAACTCTACACGCACTCGGGCTGAATTTTCTTCGCTTTGGGCATAAATATTTTTTACACCGCTTACCCGTGCCACCGCGCCTTCTAAACGGCTTGTCACTTCCGCGTCTACTGTTTCAGGGGAGGCACCAGGGTAAGAGGCGGTCACCGTCACTGTGGGTGTATCAACATCGGGGAGTTCCCTTACCTCTAGGCCGCTTAGTGCGGCTAAACCGGCAATGGCAATCAGCAGATTTAAAACAACAATCAGCACCGGTCGACGTATGGATAATGAAGGTAAATCATTCGTCATCGGCGCCTTACTCATTGCTAAGGCTCCCGGCTAGCTCAGTGGTGATGGCTTGCCCAGTGCGAAGTCGTTGAACACCCTCTGAAATTAGGGTGTCACCTTCTTCAATATCGCCAGAGACTAAGATAGTGCCTCGAAGGCGTTGGTGAACACTTACATCCACTCTCTTTGCTTTGCCGTCTTCTGCTAGCCAGATATAAGCGCCATTAGCGCCCCACAGCAAAGCGGCTTCGGGAATGGCCGCAAATTTGTCACCTTTGATGCTCAAGTGCACGCGAAAGCTCATACCCGGACGATATTTATCTGCAGAATTGTCTAATAAAGCCCGTGCCCGTAGGGTTCGGTCTGTCTCATTGATACGAGAATCCACTTGCGCAATTTCTGCTTTCAGGGTGTTTTCCCTATCAGTCCAAGGTTCAAGGGTAACCTCGGGCGCATTGAGTAAAACTGGCAAAGCGGCTTCAGGCGCTTTGAAATTAATAAATAGCTTAGAACGATTATCAATGGAGGTGATGACGGTTTGTTCGTTGATGCGGTCACCTTCTTCAATGTCGGTGATGCCAACAACGCCATCAAAGGGCGCTACAATATGCCTGTCTTCTAAGTCCACCTTTGCTTCCTCAAGCGCTACCTCTGCGAGGTCTCGCTGCGTTCTGGCTAAATCCAGTTCACTAATAGGCACCGCGCCTTTTTTATAGCTTGACGCTAAGCGTTCCAGGGTTCTTTGGGCATCAGCAAGGGTAAGTTCTGCGCGTTTGACGGCCACTTGCTGGCGTCTGTCATCCAATCGAACAAGTATTTTACCTGCCTCAACGGATTGACCCGGTACAAAGTGAATTTCTTCAACCTCGTCTGAAACAGGGGAGAAAAGCGTCACTGAACGCACGGCTTCCGCGCTTCCAACGGCTTCCACATTGCGCGTTTCGTGCATAAAAGTGACAGGTTGAGTTACCACAAGCTTTGCTTGTTGATCACCTACATACTGGCCAAAGCTTGGCGCGCTAGCTACCGCCAGTGCGAGGCAACATAGAGAAGCCCTAGCATACTGGTTAAACACATTTTTCATTTTAAATCCCGAAGCGTTTTTTATTTTTATTTGTTGAATAGGTTTGGCTAAAAAATCGCCGATATAGCCTGCTCATTTTAGTACTGTATAGCACCATAGGCGGTTCAGCTAAGCAATTGCAGTTCAGCGTATTCCCTATACAAGGTATCGCTTTTCATCAATTCACTATGGGTGCCTGTGGCTACAATTTTGCCATCATCCATCACAACAATACGATCGGCATGCTGCACAGTGGCAAGGCGATGGGCAATGACAATGCTGGTCTTTCCTTGCATGAGACGATTCATGGCTTGTTGAACCATGCGCTCGCTCATGGCATCTAAGGCGCTCGTCGCTTCATCGAGTAACAGTATAGGCCGATTGGCTAAAATGGCTCTGGCAATGGCGATACGTTGCTTTTGTCCACCCGACAATTTCACGCCTCGTTCGCCAAGTTCGGTGTTATAACGATTGTCTAAATTGTCGATGAATTCATGGGCGAAAGCCTGTTTAGCAGCACTTATCACATCTTCATCCGAGGCATTTTCATTTCCATATCGAATGTTTTCCATCACACTATTTGCGAACACCACGGGTTCTTGCGTGACAATTGCAATTTGCTGTCTAACCGTGGGCAAGGGCAAAGATGAGATAGGCACGCCATCAAAAAGTATATGGCCCTGCTGGGGGTCGTAAAAACGCATGAGCAACTGGAATAGCGTTGTTTTTCCCGCGCCACTAGGGCCAACCAGTGCCAAGGTTTCTCTCGCATTAATATGCAAACTTAGCTCATCAAACAGTGGGGCTTGGTTTGAATAGGAGAAGGATATTTTTTCGAGTGTAATGGTTGGCGCATTAGAGGTGCGTGTAGCGTCATGTATCCCTGGTTGAGCATCGGTGCTATCAACACTGATTATATCGGGTTGAGTGTAATACAATTGGTAGAGGCGTTCGGATGCACCCACCCCCCGTTGTACTTCACCGATAACTTCACTGATTGTGGCAATGCTGCCTCCAGCCATGACTGCATAAAATAGAAAAGCGGACAATTCACCAACGGTCATGCTGCCTTCAAATACTTGTCTAGCGCCCACCCAAGCAATGAAAATAATCGCGGTCATGCTCAGGCACATAATGCAGCCTATGAGCAATGAGCGATAATGAATACGCTTTTTCGCTGCGGCCATGGCAAGTTCTACTCTAGACGTAAAATGGGCCCGTTCTTTGTTTTCAGCGGTGTAGGCTTGAACCGTCATAATTTCATGTAAGCTTTCATCGATATGCGCCCCTAAATCCGCTACTTTGTCTTGGCTTAGTTTTGCATATCGACGAACCTGTGGAGCCAGGACTTTAATAGGTACAAGTACAGCGGGTACTGCCACAATCACGCAAAATGTAAGCAGAGGGCTGGAAATGCCCATCAACACCAGGGCGCCACAAAAGGTGACCACCGAGCGCAATGTCATGGATAAACTCATCCCTACTACTGTTTGTATAATAGTGGTGTCACTGGTAAAACGAGAAATCACTTCGCCAGTGCGAAGTTCGGCAAAAAAAGAGGGGGGTAAGGATAATAAATGGGCATACACCTGTTTGCGAATATCGGCACTAACCCGCTCACCTAGCCATGTCATTAGATAAAATCGAGCATAGGTGGCAAGACAGGCCACAAGGGTGATCCCTAGCACGATGACCGTGGCCTTGTTTAATGTTTCTGGTGCACTTTCTACAAAACCACTGTCGATAGCATACTTAATACCTTGTCCGAGCATTAGCCAGGCAATAGCGGCAGTAAACAAAGCAACGACGGCGCCAGCCACACGTTTCTTATACTGATATAAATGGGAACCAATCCATTGCAATACTTGCTTTGTAGACACTTCATTGAGCGATGTAGCCAAAATAACCTCTTTGTAATATTTCGAACTTTTTTTGGGGCAACCCTGCACCTGTAACCCACGAATTATGTGTCGTTTACGTATTCGTGAGTTCGGCAGAAATTAGGAATACTGAAGACTATACGCTGAATTGACTGATGTTGATTTACTCATGCGACTATAGATGCAGTAAATCAGGTGGGTGGAGCTGAAGTGAAATATAGAGGCCATTATAAGGAGGAGATTTGGGGTTCTCGTCTGCGTGTCGAACCCCAATATTGGTCGTCTCAGTAATCAAGTTACTAGGTTAATATTTAGCGCTGGCTGGCGGCCAATGCTTGTTCAATATCAGCCACAATATCGTCAATATGTTCTATCCCCACAGAAATACGAACCATATCTTCGCTAACGCCCGCAGAAGCCAGTTCTTGAGCATTTAACTGACGGTGGGTAGTACTTGCCGGGTGGCAGGCGAGAGACTTAGCATCGCCAATATTAACTAAGCGTAGAATTAACTTAAGTGCATCAATAAATTTTGAACCTGCAGTAATTCCACCTTCAATACCAAAGCTGATGATACCCGCTGCTTTACCTCCACAAATACGCTGGCAAGTATCGTAGTGCTCACTAGTAGGCAAGGCCGCATAGTTTACCCAATTCACGGCAGGGTGCTTTTCTAGAAAGGCGGCCACTTTTTCTGCGTTTTCGCAGTGGCGTTCCATACGTAGTGAGAGGGTTTCTAGCCCTTGCATAATATTAAAAGCGCTTTGCGCTGAAAGTGCCGCGCCTGTATTACGAAGCGGCACCACACGACAACGACCAATGTAGGCTGCTGGACCAAGTGCTTCTGTGTAAGTGACGCCGTGATAGCTAGGATCTGGTGTTGTCAGCATGCTAAATCTATCGGCATGAGCGGCCCAATCGAATTTACCCGAATCAACAATAATCCCACCTATTGTGGTGCCGTGGCCACCAATGTATTTTGTGAGTGAATGCACGGCAATATCGGCACCATGATCGAATACACGGCATAAAACCGGGGTTGCAACAGTGTTGTCTACAATGAGTGGCACGCCAGCCTCGTGGGCAATATCCGCCCAGCGTTTAATATCTACTACGTTGCCCGCTGGGTTACCAATAGATTCGCAAAATACTGCTTTCGTGTTTTCATCAATTGCCGCGGCTAGGCCATCGAAGTCATTGGCTTGTACAAACTTGGTGCTAATGCCTTGGCGTGGAAACGTGTGGGCGAATAAATTGTATGTGCCACCGTATAGCTGCCCCACGCTCACGATATTACTACCCACTTCAGCAATAGCTTCAATGGCGTAGCGAATGGCGGCCATGCCAGAGGCCACCGACAGGGCGCCAACGCCCCCTTCTAATTCTGTTAGGCGTTGCTCTAATACTGCATTGGTGGGGTTCATAATGCGGCTATAAATGTTACCTGGCACCTTTAAGTCGAATAAATCCGCGCCATGTTGGGTGTTATCGAACGTGTATGAAGTCGTTTGATAAATAGGCGTGGTTGCCGCTTTCGTGGTTTCTTCGCTAGTATAGCCTGCGTGTAATGCTATGGTTTCAGGTTTCATTGAACATACCTTAAGGAGTTAGAATTTCTATTTGGACGTTTAGACGTCTATCTAAGGTAGTGTAAAAATGAGCACTTGTGAAGTCTTAAATGGTATGTTGTAAATAAAAAGTTATAACATCTAAGGTTTCCACATAGGGCAAGTGAGGCGTGCCTCATTTGAGAGGGGGCGTGTTCTCTATTGATAGAACGTGAATCACTTAACATGGCCTTGCCTCGCCAGCATGAATTAAAGAACGAACAGGAATTTGAATAATGCCACAAGATAGCCAAGCCATTCTCTTCTATGTGCACGACCCCATGTGCAGTTGGTGTTGGGCGTTTGCCCCTACTTGGGCAGAAATAAAACAGAATTTGCCAGAACATATAAAGGTACGCTATTTATTAGGCGGTCTAGCGCCTGACTCTAACGAGCCGATGCCTAGCGCAATGCAGGCTGCTATCAGCGGCTACTGGCGAACTATTATGCAAAAAGTTCCAGGCACACAGTTTAACTTTGATTTTTGGGAAAAATGCGAGCCTCGTCGTTCAACCTATCCCTCTTGTCGGGCAGTTATAGCAGCCAGAAACCAAGACGTTACCAAAGAATTACCCATGATCAGTGCCATTCAGCACGGGTACTACCTCAATGCTATGAATCCATCGGACGATAGCACCCTAGTGACATTGGCCAGTGAGATAGGCCTGAATAGCACACAGTTTGAAAAAGACCTAAATAGCCTAGACACCCAAAACCAACTTATTGAAGAAATCAACATGGGGCGAGCCATTGGCGCGCAGGGTTTTCCTAGTTTAATTTTAAAGACGCCCAAAGGCTATCAATACCTTCCTCATGACTATAACGACGCCACCTTTACATTGTCTCGGTTGTCTAAACTCGCTCTGTAAGCAACCTCTGTACTTTATCGAGTGGGCGCTTTACTCTCGTTATTCATCGTTCTTACTATGCTCAAGAGATAATCCAGTAATGATAAAATTTATTAAAAGAATCAACGTTAATACGTTGTTAGTTAGCCTTCTTGTGTTGACCAGTCAACCTTGTATGGCAAATAGCAACGATATTGAAGAAAAGATAGTTCATCACATCAATCAACACCTTCAACAATCTCAAGCATTGCTAGAAAAAACCGTTAACATCAATAGCGGCACCATGAATTTCTCGGGAGTAAAAGCCGTAGGGGCAGCCTATGCAACCGAATTTGAAGAGTTAGGGTTTGAAACCCTGTGGGTTGATGGTAGTGAGTTTAATCGCGCTGGTCATTTAGTGGCAAGCTATGGCAACATGGGGCCGAAAATTTTGATGATTGGCCATCTAGATACTGTTTTTGCGAAAGATGATCATTTTCAAACCTTTTTACCAGTGGATGATACCCACATTGCAGGGCCAGGGATAACTGATATGAAAGGTGGCGATGTGATTATTATCTCCGCGCTTAGAACCCTCAAAGCCCTTAATTTATTAGACAAGGTTAACATCAAGGTGGTGATGACGGGGGATGAGGAAAGTAGTGGTAAACCCTTGTCGTTATCGAAAAAAGCGCTAATTGATGCGGCGAAATGGGCTGACATTGCATTGGGCTTTGAAGATGCTGATGGCGATATAAAGACCGCGGTTGTTGCCCGCAGAGGGTCTATTAACTGGCAGTTAGAGGTAACAGGGAAGCCAGCCCACTCCTCACAAATATTTACTGACCAAGTAGGCTATGGTGCGGTATTCGAAACTGCACGTATTCTAAATGCATTTCGTGAAAAGTTAGCAGGTATAGGCAATATTACGTTCAACCCAGGCCTGATAGCGGGTGGAACTGAAGTGAGCACCGATGCTGAAACCTCTACATTGCAGGCATATGGAAAGACCAACGTGGTGGCCAAAAGCGTAGTGGTAAAAGGCGGAATTCGCACATTGTCGTTGCAGGAACTAGAGCACGCGAAGCAGGTGATGCAAGAAATCGTGGCAGATAGCCTATTGCATACTTCTGGGCGATTAACGTTCGAAGAAGGTTATCCGCCAATGGCGCCGACAGATAAGAACTACGCGTTACTTGAAATGTATAGCGATGTGAGTGAGTCGTTGGGCTATGGCCCAATTGCACCTGTTAACCCACGAAATGCGGGCGCTGCAGATATTTCATTTGCGGCAAATTATGTTGAAATGGCGATTGATGGCCTAGGCCTTATGGGTGAGGGCGGACACACCAAAGATGAAGTGGCTGACATGACAACCTTTTCGCAAAATATGCACAAAACGGCGGTATTGCTTTATCGTTTAGGCGAATACGGAATTCAATAAAATAACAATAGGTTACTGCACTCACGTGGAGCATTGTGCTCCAAGCGGGTGTTTGTTCACTAAATCCCCTTCAATATTGCATTTACACTTGCATTCACCCGCTATATCCGTATAATTCGGCGGCCTTCCAATTGGCGTCTAATTTTTAGACGTTAATCGAAGGCTTAAGTTAACGGTAACGCTACAACGAGTTTGAGGCATTTATGGTTACTATTCGTTTACAGCGTGGTGGCGCGAAAAAGCGTCCATTTTATCAACTAGTGGTGGCTGATAGCCGTCGTGCAAGAAACGGTCGTTTCATTGAAAACATCGGTTTCTTCAACCCAACTGCACAAGGTCAAGCGGAACGTCTTCGCATCGATCTTGAGCGCGTTGAATACTGGGTTGGCGTAGGCGCGAGCTTATCAGAGCGCGTTTCTAGCTTGGTAAAAGAAGCTAAAAAATCTGCAGCGTAAGCTGTTTTAACTGGTGAGTATAGATGAGTCTAGCGTCTGACAAAGTGATTGTTGGCAAAATTGGCGCACCTTACGGTGTTAAAGGTTGGGTCAAAATCAACAGCTATACAGAAACACCAGCAGGTATTTTTGAGTACTTACCATGGTTTCTTGGTGAAGAAAAAGAATACCAAATTGACCAATGGCGACCGCACGGTAAAAGCCTCGTTGCAAAAATTGTGGGCGTTGATAGCCGAGATGATGCAGAACGTATCAAAAACTTGGATATCAACATAAATGCTTCACAGCTGCCTGATTTAGGTGACGAAGGTGTTTATTGGCGTGAGCTCACCGGCATGCAAGTGGTAACAACGCAAGGTTACGACTTAGGTGTGGTGAAAGAAGTGTTTAATACAGGTGCGAATGACGTGATTCACGTTAAAGCAAATGTGGGCGATGCTTTTGGTCAAAAAGAAAGACTTTTACCTTTTGTATTTGATGAAGTTGTACAAGAGGTAGATAAGGAAGCGAAGGTCATTAAAGTTGACTGGGATCCGGGGTTTTAAGTGACGCCGGAAAAGTGGTTTGGTGTTGTTAGCCTGTTTCCAGATATGTTTGCCCCTTTCACCCAACAGGGTGTGATTGGACGAGCAGTTAAGTCTGGAACTTTATCGGTTGATACCTTTAACCCCCGTGACTTTACCCATGACCGCCATCGAACAGTAGACGATCGCCCCTACGGAGGCGGCCCCGGCATGTTGATGATGGTAAAACCGCTTACCGACGCAATACAAGCCGCCAAGAAAGTGGGTGGCGAAAATAGCAAGGTGATCTACTTATCACCCCAAGGGAAACCCCTTGATCAAGCTGGCGCGCAGCGCTTGGCTAATATCGACCGCACTATTTTAATATGTGGTCGATATGAAGGTATCGACGAACGTGTGATCGAACGCCATGTAGATGAAGAAATTTCTATTGGTGATTACGTGTTAAGCGGCGGTGAATTGCCTGCAATGGTCTTAATGGACGCAGTTGCACGGTTAGTTCCTGGCGTGTTGGGGCATAAAGCCTCAGCAGTAGAAGATTCCTTCACTGACGGTCTTTTGGATTGCCCGCATTATACGCGGCCCGAAATACTTGATGGTCAAAAGGTGCCCGAGGTGTTGTTAAGTGGTGATCATGAAAAAATTAGGCAGTGGCGATTGATGCAGTCTTTAGGTAGAACCTTGCAGCGTCGCCCTGATTTGTTAAATCACCTAGCTCTGACTGAGGAGCAACAACGTTTGCTTGATCACTATCAAGCACTGTTGCGGCAAGATGACAGTTAACTAGGACGAGAGGATATGATGAGCAAAGTCAGTCAAGATATCATCAAGAAAATTGAGCAAGCACAGCTTAAAACTGATGTACCTGAGTTTGGTCCAGGTGACACAGTAGTTGTTAAAGTTCGCGTTACCGAAGGTGACAAAGAGCGTCTTCAGGCTTATGAAGGTGTTGTTATCGCTAAGCGTAACCGTGGTCTGCACTCGTCTTTTACCGTACGTAAAATTTCTAGCGGCGAAGGCGTTGAGCGTGTGTTCCAAACACACAGCCCGGCAGTTTCTTCAATCGAAGTTAAACGTCGCGGTGCGGTTCGTCGTGCTAAGCTTTACTATCTACGTGAGCGTTCAGGTAAATCTGCACGTATCAAAGAGAAGCTTAACTAAGATTACTAATCCTTGCGTTATTGTTAACTTCGAAAAAACCCGCTTTAAGCGGGTTTTTTTGTGCCTGTTAATCCGATCTATTCCCCCGCTAATTAAGAATAAAAGATATGAACGTCGGGAGCGCAACGGAATGACAACAGAATACTTTCACTTTCTTGGCGTGTTAGGGGTGGCATTTTTTGCCGTTTCAGGCACCCTGCTTGGGCACGAAAAAAAGATCAATGGGTTTGGTGTCGTGGTTGTGGCGGCAATGACAGCACTGGGCGGGGGCACGGTGAGAGACGTGCTTTTAGGTGAACCTATCTTTTGGATCAGTAGCCCTGATTATCTCCTTTCCACCTATTCTGCCATTATCGGTACCATTTTGTTTATCCGCTATATGCCACCGCTATCGAATTACTATTTCATCTTTGTTGATGCCGTGGGGCTCGCCATTTTTAACATCATGGGCATAGAGAAAGCCTTAATCAATGGAAGCGGTATGATTGTCGCTATTACCATGGGAATGACGACGGGTATATTCGGAGGACTTATGCGAGATGTTGTGTGCAGAGAAATTCCCTTAGTTATGCAGGGCGATGTGTATGCCTCGGCGTGTTTAGCGGGTGGGCTTAGTTATGCGGCGCTATTCTCGTTAGATATTCCCTACGTTTGGTGTATTGTCGGTTCCATCTTGGTCACTGTTTTGTTGCGAGTTGGCTCTGAGCATTGGGGCTGGCGTGTTAATCTTTTCAAAAAACGCAACGCAGCGCCTAGCGAAAAAGTGCCATAAACGCGCCTCTTAAACAGTTGAAAATTTCATCTTTTATGCAGAATAGTTATTCTGCTGTTGTGTAAAATGACAATAACGTTCGCCCGTGGGAACAATAGACAATGCAAAAAAGATAGAATGAAGAATTGCACCATGTAAATGGTGAATTTTTTCGAAGTGCTCAATTGGCCAAAGCATGATTGCTTTAATTGCATCGCCTATGGGCGGTCTTACTTGGCGCTTTTTGCTATACCATCAACAGTAAGTTATCAATAAAGTGACCATTTTCATTATCGATTGTGTCAATCATTGACTTGTGTAACCTTTTTTTATGCTCGCCAAATATGCTGCGTTTTTTATCGAAGGTTTTTGCGTAGTTAATTGCACCTTCCATTAAGGTTTCTTGTGAGTCGAACGCACGTTCAATCACATGATCCTGCTCCAGTTCAGTACCAGAAACCCGTCGCCCCGATAACTTCATCTCGTTGAAGCGATAGTAAGGCATAGCCTTTTTAACGAATTCGATCATGCCGGGTAAAAACGGAATAGATAAATCTACCTCAGGAAAGCAGAAAAACCCTTTATCTGCGCGCATAAAACGAAAATCGCAGGCACAAGCGAGAATGGCACCATTGCCAAAGGCATGACCGTTAATAGCAGCAATCACCGGAATAGGGTAAAGCAACAAGGTTTTAAACACCTCATCCATAGTGTGCATAAAGTCTTTAATATCGTCGAATTGCTTATGCTGCATAGCGGGCATTAACCAGTCTGTATCTATGCCCAAACTGAAGTATTTTTCATCGTCCGACGTAAGCACTAGCGCGCTACAGACCTCATTGGCGAGTATGTCTTCAAGGCGCGCTAATAAATGTTGCGCAAAGGCTGGGTTGTGACGGTTTTCACCTGCCGTCAGGGTGAGTATGGCAACGTTACCTTCAAAGGTGAGTTGGGAAAGAGCATGCATATTTTTTTCACTTCTACTATCAATGTTTGGGCGTATCTTGCAACACTTTGATAGGTTTTAAAAATCAATACTATTTATTTTATTCAATTAAAAGGGGCTGGCGCTTTGGCGTATGCTTAGCGGCCTTAGGATAAATCCACGGCGGCAAAATGCTCACAAGTGATTAAAAAGTGCGCAGGCGAGTGTCTTGCATGCCTTATTTTCATGCGCTTTCGCTACGAATCTATCCTAGATTAAAGTATTATGTGCAAAAGCTTGCGCTGTTAATCGTAAGTTGTTAAAAAGTCAATGACGTTAAAGAAATATAGAAGCGCCTTCTTGTACAATTAAGTTTACACTAAAGTACGCCCTCTTTTAACGTTTACATTTTTCTTGTTTTAGTAGTTAAGAGAGCCCCATGATTAAGGACACTGTAAATAATATCCACGTTAGTGCCGAAGACGTGTTGATAACCCCCGAAGCACTTAGCGCAGAGTTACCGGTTTCAGATAAAGCGTTAGCCGCTATTTCTGAGTCGCGCAAAATTGTTTCTGACATTATTCACCGCCGTGACCACCGCATGCTTGTGGTATGCGGCCCGTGCTCAATTCACGATATTGAAGCGGCCAAAGCCTATGCGCTTAAATTGAAAGAGCTGCACGAGTCATGCAAAGACACGCTATTTATTGTTATGCGTGTTTACTTCGAAAAGCCAAGAACCACCACGGGCTGGAAAGGATTGATTAACGACCCACATATTGATGGCTCATTTGATATCGAAACCGGCTTGCGTAAAGCCCGTGAATTACTGATTTGGTTAGCTGAATTAGAACTGCCTGTAGCTACTGAAGCATTAGACCCAATTAGCCCGCAATACTTGGCTGAGTTATTCAGCTGGTCTGCGATAGGTGCACGTACCTCTGAGTCGCAAACTCACCGTGAAATGGCCAGTGGCCTTTCTATGCCTGTGGGTTTCAAAAATGGGACAGACGGTAGCTTAGACATCGCAATAAATGCACTTAAATCGGCGGCATCAGGTCACCGTTTCATGGGTATCAACAAGCAAGGTCAAGTGAGTGTGATTGCAACCAGTGGTAACCCAGATGGGCACATTATCCTGCGTGGTGGCAAACAACCTAACTATGATTCTGTGTGCGTGTCTGAGTGCGAGTTAGAATTACAAGAAGCAGGGCTAACAGCCGGTTTAGTGGTTGATTGTAGCCATGCTAATTCATCAAAAGACTATCGTCGACAGCCGCTCGTGGCGCAAAACGTAGTGAATCAGATCTTAGAAGGTAACCAATCTATCATCGGTGTTATGTTAGAAAGCCACCTTAAGGCTGGCAACCAAAAGGCTGACGGTAAAAAGCCGGAAGAACTGGAGTTTGGTGTTTCTATTACCGACGGTTGTATTGACTGGGAAACCACAGAAACATTGATAAGCCAAACCAGAGATAAATTAATAACTGTGTTACCCTTACGTCAAAATAAACGCACAGACGTGGCCTAATAAGGCAGCCGTGCATTTTTGATTTGAAGGATGACAGGTAATGGCAGATTTTTCGCAGCAATTGAACACGCTGCGTGAAGGAATTGACGAGCTGGATTCACAGCTCGTTGAGCTTTTAGCAAAGCGCAGTGCGCTAACAACGCAAGTCGGACAAATTAAAGCCGAAGCTGGAATGCCAGTTTATGTGCCTGAAAGAGAAAAAGCCCTCATTACGTCTCGCCGTGCGCAAGCAGAAGCACAAGGTGTATCGCCCGACCTCACCGAAGATTTACTACGCAGAATCATGCGTGAGTCCTATCATACTCAAAACAATCGATATCGCTGTGTTAACCCGTCTTTAGGGCAGGTTGTTGTCATTGGTGGTGCTGGTGCTTTGGGTAAGGTATTCGTGGGTTTATTCGAACGCAGTGGCTATCAGGTTACCGTTGTGGAACAAGAAGACTGGCAATCAGGCGATGCCCAGCAAACCTTAAGTCAGGCAGCATTAGTCATTGTTGCCGTGCCTATCAATGTGACTGAGCACGTCATTGCGCAACTTACCATGCTGCCAGAGGATTGTATCCTCGCGGACATTACTAGTATCAAAGATAAGCCACTTAAGGCCATGTTAGAAGCTCACCAAGGCCCCGTGGTTGGATTACATCCTATGTTTGGCCCAGATGCACCGGGAATGATTAAGCAAGTTGTGGTGGTCTGTGATGGCCGTCAACAGCAACGCTATCGCTGGTTAATTGATCAAATGCGTATTTGGGGCGCCACTATTCATCAAAGTACGTCGCAAGAGCATGATAAAGCCATGGCCTATATTCAAGTCATGCGCCACTTTAATACCTTTGTGTATGGAGCGCATTTAAAGGGTGAAAACCCGGATCTTGAAAGCCTCACTATGTTTAGCTCTCCCATCTACCGGCTTGAACTGGCAATGGTGGGGCGATTGTTTGCACAAGCTCCCGCGCTTTACGCTGATATTATCTTTAATAATCCAGATAACTTTGCCTTGTTGCGCCGTTTTTATGACAGATTTGGCCTGGCTTTGACCTTGCTTGAACAGGGTGACAAAGACGCCTTTATTGCTCAATTTTCCGATATTGGGCAATGGTTCGGCGAGTACGCAAAAACCTGTTTAGTGGATAGCAAACAGTTGCTATTGAAAGCCGATGATGGACAGCTACTTCGCAATAAAACGTAGTGTTGTTTTAAGGCAACGGCAGTCTAATAAAATAGCGACCTATTGGTCGCTTTTTTGTGCGTGAGAACGCCGTGAATTATTCCGCTAGGGCGCTGGCCGCCGCCACTTTGGTGGGACTGATTTCTTCACTTGGGTAGCACCCGAGGACTTTGATATAGCGAGTAATAGGGCGCAATGCATCTATGGCATTTTGCACAGGTCCATCTTCTACATTGCCTTCTACATCAATGTAAAACATTTCTTCCCATGGGTTGCCGGGAATTGGGCGAGATTCAAGCTTAGTCATGTTAATGCTATTGTCGCGCAGGACTAACAGGGCTTCGACTAACGCCCCGGGTTTTTGTATTGTCGACATGACCAAGGTTGTTTTAGCCGGAACTTGAAGCGGCACAACAACAGGCTGACGTGCGACAACAATAAAGCGGCTGTGGTTTTCTTTTTGATTGGCCAAGTTGCTTTTTATTGCCGTAAGCCCATAAAGGTTACCACCGGCTTCACTCCCAATTGCCGCTACGTCATCACGCTTCATTTCGCTGACAGTAAGCATGGCCGAAGAGGTGCTATCCATGGTTTTTACTTCCACATTGCCAAGCTCTGCAAGAAAGTGGCTGCACTGAGTAAATACCTGAGGGTGAGCGTACAAGGTTTTAATTTTGTCTATGCTTGTGTCAGCTCCCACCAACAGGGTATGACGAATAGGGTGGGTAAGCTCCCCAATAATGCTAAGTTGGGTATGCTGAAGCTGGTCGTAAACTTCATTAATACTCCCCGAGGTTGTATTTTCAATGGGCAATACCGCGTAATCGGCTTCTGCATTTTCTACTTTTTGAATTATTTCGCTAAAGCTTTGGCAGCCTATTTCCAATAGCTCGCCCGGGCGACGTGAAAAATACTTCTGTGTGGCTAAATAGGAATAAGAGCCTTTATCACCTAAGAATGCTACGCGATTCAATGGCAGCGTACTGCCAGGGTTAGCGCGCTCGGCCAACATGGCTTGTTGATTAAGTACAGAATCTTCAATGATGACATGGAAAATCTGAGTCACGTAGTGGGGATCTAGGCCTACATCCTTACCTTCTTTTATCAGGCGAACAAGCAGCTGTTCTTCACGCTTTTGATCGCGTACAGGAATGTGATGCTTAATTTTGGTCTCAGCAACTTCGTTAGTGAGGGTTCGACGTTCAGCCAGTAGCGTAAGAAGTTCGCTGTCTAAGGCGGTTATCCGTTCTCTTACGGCGTCTAAAGCGTTCTTTGACATAGTTTTCCACTTGTTGATAAAAGCTAAAAAAAAACCTCCCGTTGAGGGAGGTTTTTATGCATGTAGCTGCGCCTCCCTATTTAAAGAGCATAAACGCAAAAAAGAAAGCTACTGCATACATATTATTCTGTTTCATGCCTCAAACTTTATGCTTGCACGTGCGCTCTGTCAACCATTTATTACAATGGTGAAAAGAGAAATTGTACTTACCTCTTGATTCAGTGCGCATAACAAGATAGACGAGCGCGCTATCTGACCAGCGCGAAGCAGATTATTCGTTGCCTAACAGCGCTGCTAACATCTGGCGTACTTCTGTAGGCTCGAAGGGTTTGTCACATAAGGCATTAACGCCCGTCTGCTGGATGTTGGCCATGTGGGCGCTGTCCGCTGACTCCGACGTCACCATAATAATAGGAATGTGGGTGGTTTCTGGGTTAAAGCGAATAAACTCTGACAACTCTCTGCCATCCATTTCCGGCATGTTGTAGTCGGTTACCACTAAGTCGAAGGCCTCATCTTTAATAAAGGTAAGTGCCATGGCCCCGTTTTCGGCTTCCTTAATGCGCTGTAAACCCATCCCTTCTAGTACGCGACGAATATGGTTACGTGCTAGTTTACTGTCGTCTACCAGAAGCACACGTACATCATGAATATCAAACAGCTCAAGTTCTAGCTCATCGTGATTGATAAGATCTAAGCTGGCGTTAAGGGCGCGAGATAAGTGCAGGGGCTCGAAGGGCTTGGGAAGAATAGCGGCAACACCGGCTTGCTTAAACTCTTCCAATTTGCTGATTCGGTTTTCACTTGATACCAACATAAAAGGAATCGTTTTAAACTCGTCGTTTTCCTTAATAAATTTCAATAAGTCTATGGCGGTGCCATCTTCAAAGTACATGGCACTTACTATTAAATCCGCGCCATGGGCTTTCACTGCTGACATTGCCTCTGAAAGGGTACTGACGGGGTCAATTTCCTTTACTTTCTCTTTAAGCAATAAAGTAGTGATAATTTTACGTTGAGTATCCGAGGGCTCAACGAGAATAATGTGTAAATCAGAAATTGACAGCTTTTCCATTCCAGACTCTTTTTGTTATTTATTAAGGAAATTGAAGGTTTATTGTTAACCTCCAGCGATTTTAGCGCTAAAGCCTTTTGCTTGCAGCAAGCCTTTTAGTTTTTCTCGATCGTCGGTTTGTACTTCGATAACGCCGTCCTTGACAGCGCCACCACATCCGCACTTTTTCTTAAGCTCTGTACCGAGTTTTTTTAACTCGTCTGGGGCTAAGTCTAGTCCTTTAATAAGAGATACGCCTTTTCCTTTCCGACCTTTTGTCTCTCTATGAATGCGTACAATACCATCTGAAGAAACAGAACGCGTTTCTTCTTTAGGCGAGTTTTTTATTTTTCCACTTTCTGTGCTGTACACCAAAAGTGCGTCTTGCCAATCTTGCATATCACCTCCTTAAAGTGCTCATGACCCCTTTTATAGCCAATGATGTGCTGTCTAGCGTTAGACCAATTGATAAAAACACATCGCTGGCATAGGTTTTAAACTAAGCTACTATGAATGATAGCAAATAAGCGCTTACTTTCTTATCAGAAACTCTTTTTTAGATGACCGTTATTGGAAATTTTGCGCACCAACCGCACTTGCGAATAATGGAGGCATTATGGATGTGAATACTCGCGTCAGTGGCGACAATCAAACCCTCATAGTGGATATAGGGGAAAAGTTCGATTTCAGTAAAGTCGAGGCGTTTCGTGCAGCATATAAAGACTTGCCTAGCGGTATTAACCATATCTCGGTAGATTTAGCGAAAACAGAATACATGGATAGCTCTGCCCTCGGAATGCTGTTAAATATGCAAAAGGCGCTGACAGGGAAAGATCTCACTTACAGCATTGTAAACGCTAGACCACCTGTTGCGCGTATTTTGCAAATTTCCCGATTTGATAAAAAGTTTACGCTACGATAATGGGCGACAGTTTATTAATGCCGCGAATTTTAATTGACGTAATAGCATGAAAATACTGATTGTTGATGATGAGCAAATTAATCGTACACTGTTATTGTGCATGTTGCGTGAGGCCGGATTTACCGATTGCATTGAAGCTGAAAGCGGAGAAGCCGCGCTAGATATCATCGTCCAACAACCTCCCGACTTAGTCTTGTTGGATGTTATTATGCCGGGCTTAACCGGGTTTGAGGTGGCGCCAAAAATAAGAGAGCATGTTAAAAACCGCTATCTTCCAATATTATTCATTACAGCATTAGACGATAAAGAAAGCTTAGTCAGATGCCTCGAAGTTGGCGGCAACGACTTTGCCACCAAGCCGTTTGACAAACATATTCTAACCGCGAAAATTAAAGCCCATGAGAAAATTTGGGCGTTAAGCGCTCGAATAGAAGAGCAAAACAAAGCGTTACGTTTCTACCAACAAAGAGTGGCTCGCGAACATGCCATTGTTGAGCACATCTTCAGCCACGCCATTGTTAATGAAGACGAGATCCTCACCTATTTTGATCATCACCTAGCGCCTGCTGAAACCTTTAATGGTGATGTGTTTATTTGTAAGCCCAGCCCAAGTGGCGGACTCTATTTTCTCGTGGGAGATTTTACCGGCCATGGCCTTGCCTCTGCCATTGGCGCACTCCCCGTCACCCGCGCCTTTCAGGAAATGACCGCGAAAGGTCTCGCGGTGAGTGAACTCGCGTTAGAATTAAACAATGTGCTTTTACGCTTTTTACCTGCCGATATGTTTATGGCGGCAGTGATTGGTGAAATTGGTGCAGACGGCAAGCGCCTTACGTTGTGGCAGGGAGGGATGCCAGAAATGTTGTTGGTCTCCGAAAATGGAGACGTCCGCCGTTTAAACGCCAAGCATATGGCATTGGGTATTCTTGAAAGCCAAGAATTCAATAGTGATAGCGACACGTTAACCATGCGCCATGGCGACCAACTCGTTTGCTATACCGATGGTTTGATGGAAGTCACCAACGATAAAAAAGAAATGTTAGGAGAAGAGGGGATTCGGCAGTGGTGCCTTCATAGCGCGGTGGTCACTGCCAATGGGCTTTATCAACATGCGAAATCCTACAATAATCATCATGTTTTCGATGACGATGTTACTGTTGTGGTGTTTAAAAGCCAGCCGTTGGCGTTACACAAATGCGCCCCTGTTGAATTAGATATTCCGGCCTCTATTGATATAGCGTTGACACATCAGCATTTAAAGCTGGAAGGAGTATTACAGCGGGTGTTGCAAGTCGCATCTCAATGCAGTGGAATCCAGTTGGTGCGTTCAACCTTATTTACGGTTATTTCTGAAATGTTTAGCAATGCGTTGGAACATGGCATTCTAAAAATGGATTCATCAATTAAACATTCAACAGAAGGGTTTGCTCACTACTATGCTGAGCGGGAGTTACGTTTAGCTGCGCTTGAGCATGGTTTTATTAATATTAACATCACAGCATTACCTACAGACAACCTCATTAAAGTGTCGGTTAAAGACAGCGGTGAAGGCTTTGAATACCAGGCTTCTCCTCAACCCAGTGAAGAAGCGACGTTTGGACGTGGGTTAGCGCTGATAAAAAGCTTATGTCATGACATTCTCTTTGAAGAAGGTGGCAGCAAAATAATCTGTTTACTAAAGACAAACGTTACTAACTGAACGATGTATCTCTACTTTTGAGCGCATACGCGGCGTATTTATTCAAAGTTGTGATATGTAGTGAAAACGAATTGAGTAAAGTTAGGAGTAAACCGTTATGTTGCGTTCGTTACTGCAATTATTTGAGTCTCATGCGTCCACACAAGAACCTGAGCTTACCGTGGAACTTGCTACCGCTTCACTATTAAGTGAGATTATACGCGCAGATACAAACATCGAAGAGGCTGAGTTAGAAGCTTATAAGAAACAGCTTTATAGGCAATTTTCCCTTTCCCAAGAAGCCCTGGCGACCTTAGCGAAAGAAGGGCAGGCTTCTGCTGAGGAAGCGGTAGACCTGGTGCAATTTACCCAAGTCATTAATACGCATTGCGACAATCAGCAAAAACACACCATATTAAAAAGTTTGTGGGAAGTCGCCTATGCAGACAACGCGATTGCGCCTATTGAAGAACATACTATTCGTCGCATTGCAGACTTGCTTCACATACCCCATAGTCAATTTATTAAAACCAAATTGGCGGTTACCGATGGTGAAGTGTAAGTATAAATACGAATAACCCGAATCCCTCCTTATTGGGTTGACGAATATCAACCCAAACTTGCGATGAAACGGCTAAACATTCACCTTTTAATTTAAAATATGCTATAAACGTCGGCTTTATTTTACTTGTCAATTAGTCAATAGTTGGTATTTTTTAAGTTGCAGTAGCTTTTCTGACCCAAAACACGTTAAACGGGCAGAAAGATGAGGACGTTTAAGTGTTTAAGTCTATCAAAGGGCCTGTGGGTATTATCATCACAGTGTCGTTGTCTTTAATGGCGTTATTAGTTCTGTGGTTGGCAGTCAGCGAGCACAAAATCACCTATGTGGCGTCAGCGAAAGAGCATGCCAGCACTTATAGTGAAGCGGTGGCGACGATGATTCAGCCCCACATGACAGATGTAAACCTGCCTGAAGAATTTACCCAAACAATTGTTTCTCTGTTCAGCACCAATGACCATTTTATTGGGGCCCGTATTTATAACAGCGACGCTACACTCATAAAAGAACAAGCTGGGCGAGTAGGCCAACGGCTTATCGAGCCATTCTTTCAACAGGCTGACGTTCAGGCCTTACCAGAGGGCAGCTCGTACGATCAGCATGCAATTGCGGTAAGGCATACGATTGGGGAAGACATATACCCCGATGGGTATCTGGTTTTATTTTTTGATACCAAATCGTCGGTGTCTAGCGGTATTTCCTCATTACTTTGGCAAATCTTTCCGCTTGTTTTTGCATTTTGGTTGTTTTGCGTACTTTGCAGTTTGTATTGGATACACCGTTTACTAAAGCCGCTGACGAATTTAACGTCGTTTACGCACTCGGTCATCGAAACAAAAGACTATGCGCTTAGAAACCACCTAGTGGACAACAACGAAGTGGGAGCCCTTGGCGACAGCATTAACCGCTTGCTTGAAATGATTGAAGTAGAGCTACTTATTAATCATGAACAAAAACAAATATTAATTGAACAGCAAGACGAAATGTCTCGATTAGCGAATTATGACAGTTTAACCGGCTTACCCAATCGCCAGTTTGTACTTGATAACCTTAAACTAGAGTTAGCCAGAGCAAAGCGTAACAATGATGATTTAGCCTTGCTGTTTTTTGATTTAGATGGCTTTAAAGGCATTAACGATTCATTAGGTCATGAAACCGGCGATTTAATTCTTATTGAAGTGGCAGATAGGGTGAGCGACCTGGTTCGCGAAGGGGATCTTGTGGCGCGTTTAGGCGGCGATGAGTTTCTTATTTTACCTGACCGCGATGTGAGAGATGCCAGTATTGAAAGTTTAGCCTCTCGTCTTATTGCTGCATTTGAACAACCTTTCAACCTAAGAGGCTTGTCGCTGACGGTGGGGGTTAGTGTTGGTATCGCCAAAGCAGCAGATGCGCACTACAACTTAAGTGAGTTAATGAGTAATGCTGACCTAGCAATGTACCGTTCAAAGGCAAAAGGGCGGGGCAGTTTTACCGTATTTACCTTGGATATGGTGGCTTCCCATAAGCGGAAGTTGCATTTAGCGAACGCCATTGAGCAAAGCCTAAGCCAAAACGAGTTTGAGGTGTACTACCAAGTTAAGGTTAATAAGCACGCTGAGATAGTGGGCTTAGAAGCCTTGCTACGTTGGGAACACCCAGAATTCGGTATGGTAATGCCGAGTGAATTTATTCCAATTGCTGAACAAGGCGGAAAGATAAGTGCCATAACGCAATGGGTAATAGAGCGTGTTAGTGAAGATTTACCCCGTTTACGGCAGTGGCTAAATAAGCGGTTTCGGGTGTCCATTAATTTATCAGGGCATGATTTACGCAACAGCCATCTATTCGATAATATTTATACGGTGTTCCAATCGTATCAGGTTAATCCCGAATACGTAGAATTTGAAGTGACAGAGTCGGCCTATCTAGAAAACTTTGCGTTATCCAATAAGTTTTTTAAACGGATGAGTAATATGGGCTGTGCGATTGCGTTGGACGACTTTGGAACCGGCTATTCATCGTTAAGTTATCTTACGCAAATAAGTATAGATACATTAAAAATAGACAAGCAATTTATACGGGAATTGGAAACCTCTGAGCGCAGCCAACTGGTGACGGGGGCAATTATAGATTTAGCTAAACGGCTATCTTTGAGTGTATGTGCAGAGGGCATTGAAGGTCCGTTCCAGTGGCAATATCTCACCGTACACGGGTGTGATCAAATTCAAGGTTATATGTTCAGTAAACCTGTCCCCCTTTCTACTTTACTTGAAATGCCCGCCGCATTTGATGTTGCCGCTTTGGTGAATAAGCAATAGTGTTTGTGTTTCAGGCTCTCCCGATTTACACAACTATGGGTGAAAGTGTTACCAATAAGAGACATAGTGTTAAGCGTTAAACGGAAAGGTGGGCGTTAAGTTGTTATTATTTATGGTTTATTTTGCATTGGCGCGAAATTAGCTATGCTAATAATGAGTGACGCGCCAGGGGTTGAGTAAAAAGAAGAGCGCAATAAGGGATTTATAGATATGCAGCAATGCGGAGGATTCATGATGAAACGGCGAGAGAAAGTATTTTTATTGTTACTTACCATAGCAGCCCTTCAAGGGATTATGGTGGCAGAGGCAAACGCCACCGCCGCACAACGGTTAATGCAGCAATTAGACGTTAATAAAGACGGTGTCATATCACTGAAAGAAGCGGTACGTCATACTGAGCTTTTGCGTAACTTCGGATTAATTGACGACAACGAAGATGGCAAATTAACGGAAACTGAGTTGGCAAAAAGTAAACTCACCCCAGGCAGTACCGCTCCTAACAAAGCGGGGGATTAGTCCCGTAGGGCAGATGACCTTCCCGACACATTTTATCGGTAAGGTAATAATTTAGAAAGGATAAGGTTCTGATCGACAAATTCTCGTTTGGCGAACGTCTGGTTCAATTCGGTTCGCTACGCCAACTTACGTTAGGCAGCTTTGTACTGGCACTTATTCCACTCATTGCATTGCTTTGGCAAAGTCAAAGTGATCTAGCGAAAGTGGGGAAAATGACCACGTTAGAAACCCGTTATGTGGTAGACGTGGTCGGCGATATGCAGCGTTTGGATGGTGCGGTGACGGCACTAGAGCGTAGTATTCGTCAATTTACGGTGATTAGAAATGAAAAAGTCGCTGCGCTGTCTGATAACGCCCTCGACCAATTCGCAGTGGCGGCTGATAATTTATGCCAAGCACTGTCGGTTCCTGCCACTTGTGACCCGCTCTTCGAACAATTGTCTCAGCTATCAGACTATCGAAATATAGAAGATCAACTCTTACTAAATGCCTATTTAGCGTCGGTGTCCAGTAGCGTTACTGCGCTACGAGGGGAAGTTGAAAATGCCATTGCAAACCGCGTTAAAGTTCAGCAAGACGATTTAAACGCCATGCAAGCGAAGCAAGCGTGGTCAACAGCCATGCTGGTGAGTGTGTCTTTGTTGCTAATATTACTTGGCAGCCAACTTATTGTTAATCCAGTCAATAAATTAAAGCAGATTATTCGTATTGTGGCTCACCAAAAAGGGGACTTGCCCCCATTATCGCGCCACGCCCCCAGAGAGCTGATTGACGTTGAAAAAGATCTTCACTGGTTGCATGACAGGCTTCAGCAGCTAGAACACATCAGAACCGCATTACTGCGCCATGCAGCCCATGAGCTGAAGACGCCACTGGCCAGTATTAAAGAGGGGTGTAGTTTATTGTCTGAAAATGTGGTGGGTGAATTAAATAATGCTCAGCAGGAAGTGCTTTCGTTACTTACCGGCAGTACGCAACGCCTGAATACCTTGGTGGAAAAGCTATTAGACTACAACTTACTATTGCAACAAGCGCAACCCAAACACGTGCAAACGCAACCTAAAAAGCTGGTGGATGCCTGTTTGGAAGACTATGCACTGGCATTGCAAGAACGTGAAGTCATCGTGAATGTTGATGTAGATAGCGCATGGATTGATGAAGAATTATTTCGCCGAATTCTTGATAATTTGGTGTCCAATGCTGTGGCACATGGTGCATTGGGTAGACCCATCAACGTACATATTTATCAAGCGGGCAAGTTCACTGTATTAGACGTTGCCAACCGAGGCAAAAAAATTCCTCAGTCCTCGGTGGCTACCCTCTTTGAACCTTTCACACGAGGTGCGGAGCCTAGAAACGACAATGTTATTGGAACAGGACTAGGGTTGTCGATAGTTGCCGATTGTGCGCGCTTAATGCACGGCGATGTTAAGGTAGTTGATGTAGACTATGCCGATGTATGCTTTAGAGTGACAATTCCGCAACAGGAAAAATAAAATGAGAATAATAGTATTGATGCTGGCGATTGCGTTGACGTCAGCGTGTAGTGTCCTGTCAGAATCTAAAACGGCTGAGGTGACGCCGCAAGAAACACCCCCGACTCAGCCGCAAGTTGTTGAGCACAACGTTTGCTGGTTTACCCATGCGCCAGAAGGTTTCCCTGCGAATTGCGATGTCAGGTTTTGGGTGAATTTGTGGTTAGATGCTGACAGTACGCCGTGGAGTGAACGAAAAGAAGCCATCGCCCAATTAGGGAAAACCGAGGAAGACAAACTGCGTCAGTTTTTTCTCACCTTACCGACAGATACACCGTATCAGGATAAACTGCGTGCCCAGCTAGCGTTAGACGATATTACCGGTCAATTTACTGAACTGTCTAAAACCTTACTGTTAACCATTGCTGTTAAACCGAATAAACAGCAGATGGAACTAGAATCGGCCATGAGCGTATTGAGTAAAGAAAATGCGCACAATGCGCTGGCATTAAAAGCGTTACAAAAAGAACTAGACGCACAGCAGCGTAAATTAGAAGAATTATTACAAATAGAAGCAACACTGATGGACAAGAGCAGGAGTAATCAACAGTGAATGAGCCCAATATCGACAAGCCACAGCTACTGCTAGTAGATGATGATAAAAGCCTTTTGCGTCTATTAACCATTCGCCTTGAAGGAGAAGGTTATCAAGTGACCGCTGTTGAAGACGGGCAAAGTGCACTTAAAAAATTACAAAACGACAGTTATGACGTGGTACTCAGCGACCTTCGTATGCCTGGGTTAGACGGCCTTAGTTTATTTGAAGAAATCATGGGCATCAGAAAAGACATACCGGTTATTTTGATGACAGCCCACGGCACCATTGCCGATGCTGTTTCTGCCACGCAGCGCGGTGTGTTTGGCTTTCTACCTAAACCGGTTGATCATGACGAACTGCGTACGCTTTTGCAAAAAGCGTTGAGTCAGTCACAAGCGGCTCAGCCTGGGGATTGGGCGAAAGATATCATCACTCGCTCGCCAGATATGCTGAATGTACTTGACCAAGCCTATCGTATTGCACAGCGAGAAGTGTCTGTACTGATAAGCGGTGCTAGCGGCACAGGTAAAGAATTATTAGCCAATGCGATACACAAAGCGAGCAACCGAAACAATAAACCCTTTGTGGCCATTAACTGTGGCGCACTGCCGGAAAACTTGCTGGAATCTGAATTATTTGGTCATGCCAAAGGGGCATTTACAGGGGCGGTATCAGCTCATCCTGGTTTGTTCCGAGAGGCCGATGGGGGCACCTTATTTTTAGACGAAATTGGTGATATGCCAATGACGTTACAAGTGAAGCTATTGCGGGCCTTACAAGAACGTCAAATCCGGCCAGTTGGCAGCAGTAAACATGTCGATATTGACGTGCGTATTATCTCGGCCACGCACAAAGATTTACATAAAGAGATGGAAGAAGGTACTTTTCGGGAAGATTTATATTACCGACTAAACGTGGTGAATTTAAAGCTGCCTTCTCTTAAAGCGCGCAGTGAAGACATACCTCTGCTTGCACGTTCACTGCTTCAACAAAGTGCTCAGCGTCATGGGGTTAATGTTAGCCAATTCTCCGATGATGCGATGCAGCAGTTAGTCACATCGTCTTGGCCTGGGAACGTGCGTCAGCTGGTGAATGTGGTTGAACAATGTGTGGCGCTTACGCAAACGCCGGTTATTCCACTGCATTTGGTTGAGCAGGCGTTATCTGCCACCAAGCAAAGTTGGCCTACACTGACTGAAGCCAGAGACGCGTTTGAGCAACAGTATTTATTCAAGTTACTTAAAATGACTGATGGCAACGTGACTCGTGCCGCAGAGTTAGCCGGTAGAAATAGAACTGACATGCACAAGCTGATGAAGAAACACGAACTCGATGCGGCGGATTTTCGCTAACGGCTATCCACGCTGCATTAAAACAAGGCATCTTGTGTGGGGTTCACCTTTAGCGAAAGGTTAGGTAAAGGCGTTGTTGGGAAGGCGGTGTTATACATATCGATGAATAACTGCGCCAACCAAGGGGCGTCTTTATTGTCTGGACGATGACAGAACACGTAAGGCGTTTTCCCTTGGCAACGCCACTGATGCACTTTCGTTACCCAAGGTCGTAAGCAGCTTTCGTTGTCTACCTCGTTATTATTGCCGACAAAGCGCACAACTGGTTTATCGCCGGTTGCAATGACATTCACAGGCACTCGGGGTTTCTTTTCTCTTACCTCTTTTAATAGCGTGTCGTGACAAGGGCCGGTGAAAAGTGCCCGGGTATCCATCATGATGCGGTTCGCATTATTCCTAATTAGTAACTGGTTAAATGCCTTTTCTGCTTCACCCTTGGCAAAAAAATCAAGGTGCCTAACTTCCACACCTACGCTTATAGTGTCAGGCAGCATTGTCAAAAAGCGCTCGAGGTCATTGAGCTTTTGAGGGCCAAATTGGGAGGGGAGTTGCACCATCATTAGGCCCAGTTTGTTTTTTAACCCAGCCAACAGAGCTAACTGCGCTTGAACGTCTTCCTCGCAATGCTTCAATTGATGAACATGAGTGATGTTTTGACTAAATTTAAAGGTAAACGAAAAGTGCTCGGGTACAGAAGCAGCCCAGCGTTCTACCGCATCGGCATGAGGAAGCGAGTAAAAGGTGGTATTCCCTTCAACCGTATTACATTCTTGTGCGTATTGAACGAGCTGACTTTGCGCTTTTGGCAGGCCGGCAAACCAGGTTTGCGGCCAATGGCTATGCTGCCACATAGGCAAGCCGATAAAAACGGGAGGGAGGGAATGGGCGTTGTGCGTGATACCAGAAACCTCATTATTGCCAGAAGTGGGATAGTTTACATTTGTCATTGGGCTTTACGGCGCATTTGTTTATACTATGCGGCCTTTAAACTAATACATTGAGCAAGATGGTTACGCCGCGCAAATTTGAGCGCCATTGTAGAGCATTTCTAACGCGCTACAAAGCCAGTTAACCATAGTGTTAAGCAAGAAAAAATATCAGGGGTCAAGGACCATGCGCACAGATTACTGTGGGAATATCGATTCATCTTACATTGGACAAGAAGTCACGCTTTGTGGCTGGGTTAACAAGCGTCGCGACCTAGGTGGCGTTATCTTTATAGATCTTCGCGATCGCGAGGGCATTGTACAGGTTGTGTTCGACCCTGATTTACCTGATGTATTAGCGGTTGCCAATACGCTACGTAGTGAATTTTGCGTTAAGCTAACGGGGAAAGTTCGTGCACGTCCCGAAGGCCAAATGAATAAAGATATGCGCACGGGCGGAATTGAAATTCTAGGGACAGGCCTAGAGGTCATCAATAAAGCGGATGTGTTGCCTCTTGATTGGAATCAGGAAAATTCGGAAGAGCAACGTCTTCGTTATCGCTACCTTGACCTTCGTCGCCCTGTAATGAGCCAGCGCTTGCAATTTCGTGCCAAAGTTACTGGTGCTGTTCGTCGCTTCCTAGAAGAAGAAGGCTTTTTAGATATTGAAACACCTATTCTAACCAAAGCAACCCCTGAAGGTGCGCGGGATTATTTAGTTCCTAGTCGTACTCATAAAGGCGAGTTTTTTGCCCTGCCGCAATCTCCTCAGTTGTTTAAGCAACTGCTGATGATGTCGGGCATGGACCGTTACTATCAAATTGTAAAATGTTTCCGTGACGAAGATTTACGCGCCGATCGCCAGCCAGAATTTACTCAAATTGATATCGAAACCACGTTTTTAGATGCAGACGGTGTTATGTCTATCACTGAACGCATGATTCGTGATTTGTTTAGTAAAATGCTTGATGTTGATTTAGGTGACTTCCCGCGCATGACTTACGCCGAAGCCATGCAACGTTTTGGTAGCGACAAGCCTGATTTACGCAACCCATTAGAATTAACCGATGTGGCAGACCTGCTTGAATCCGTTGAATTTAAAGTGTTTAGCGGACCAGCAAAAGACCCGAAAGGCCGTGTAACTGCTATACGTGTCCCAGGCGGTGCGTCGCTGTCACGTAAGCAAATTGATGAATACACAAAGTTTGTGGGTATTTATGGTGCGAAAGGCTTAGCCTGGATTAAAGTCAATGAACTCGCACCAGGCCAAGAAGGTTTGCAATCGCCTATTCTTAAGTTCTTAAGCGAAGATATTACTGATGCCATTATTCAGCGCACAGGTGCGCAGGCTGGTGATATTCTGCTGTTCGGCGCAGATAATTATACCGTAGTGACTGAAGCCATGGGTGCGCTTCGCCTTAAGCTTGGCGAAGACTTCGACTTACTCGACGGTGACTGGAAGCCACTTTGGGTTGTAGACTTCCCAATGTTTGAAGAGTTTGATGGCCAGCTTCATGCTATCCACCATCCTTTCACTGCACCTCGTGGATTAACACCTGACGAGCTTAAAGCCAACCCCGTTGATGCATTGTCAGATGCTTACGACATGGTACTAAATGGAGTAGAGCTTGGTGGTGGTTCGGTACGTATTCACAATGAAGACATGCAGTCGGCTGTATTCAATATTCTTGGTATTGACGACGAAGAAGCGAAGAACAAGTTTGGTTTCTTACTGGATGCACTTCGTTTTGGTGCGCCACCACACGCAGGGCTTGCATTCGGGTTAGATCGCTTGGTTATGCTTATGACCGGGGCAACCTCTATTCGTGATGTGATGGCATTCCCTAAAACCACCACGGCAGCGTGCCCGCTAACGTCCGCCCCAAGCCCTGCTAATCCGCAGCAGCTTGAAGACTTAGCTATCGCCACGGTGAAGAAGCAATCTTAATTTATGGCCTATAAAAAGCCAGAATCAGCGCTGGTGGTGTTGTATGACCAACACCACCGAGTGCTATTGCTGCAGCGCAAAGACGATCCCACTTTCTGGCAATCGGTAACCGGTGCGTTGGAAGAAGGGGAGCTTCCCGCTGAAACGGCGCGTCGTGAAGTGGCAGAAGAAATTGGTATCGATGCCAATATTCACGGCTTTGTGTTGAATAACCATAACAAACAAAACAAATACGAAATACGTAACCGCTGGCGTCACCGCTATCCTCCAGGTACGGTATTTAATACCGAGCACGTATTCTCATTACAAATAGACAGCGCGCTTCCGCTCGTGCTTACTGAACATCTTCAGTATGAATGGGTGTCCAAAGAAGATGCATTAGCCCGTTTGTGGTCCCCCTCAAATAAAGAAGCGGTATCTTTGTTTGTACCGAGTGTGCCTTAATGGTTATACTGGGTATAGATCCAGGTTCTAGGATTACCGGTTACGGTTTAATTGCGCGAAAGCAAGGTAAATTGGTGTATGTAGCCAGCGGTTGTATTCGTGTTGGTACGGCAGAATTACCCGCGCGATTAGCGAATATTTATACTGGCATTAGTGACATTATTCGACAGTATTCGCCTGCGCAATTTGCAATTGAGCAAGTCTTTATGGCGAAAAACCCCGATTCAGCTTTAAAGTTGGGCCAAGCAAGAGGGGCAGCGATAGTGGCGGCAACGCAGGCAAGTTTGCCCGTGGCTGAATACAGTGCAAGGCAAATAAAGCAAGCTGTGGTAGGAAAGGGCAGTGCCGATAAAACACAGGTGCAACACATGGTGAAGCATCTATTGAATTTAAGTGGTACGCCACAAGCCGATGCGGCTGATGCCTTAGCGGTTGCCTTGTGTCATGCCAATACTGAACAAAGCCTTATTAATATGGCGGGGCAAGCACGTAAAACGGTACGTGGCCGACTACGGTAATCTGCTAGAACCAATCCTAACTTTCGCTTTTATAAAGCTAAGCAAAGAGACTTTTCATGATTGGACGAATTCGCGGTACGTTGGCTGAAAAACAGCCACCAGAAATTCTTGTTGATGTAGCCGGTGTTGGCTACGAAATTCATATGCCTATGACCAGCTTCTATCAACTTCCCGCAGTAGGCGACGAAGTGGTGGTGTATACCCATTTCGTGGTACGGGAAGACGCGCAGTTACTCTTTGGTTTCGCCGATAAGATGGAGCGAGGCTTGTTTCGCGAATTGATTAAAGCTAATGGTGTCGGTCCAAAACTAGGGCTTGCTATATTATCGGGTATGTCAGCATCGCAATTTCTTGCCAGTGTACAAAACGAAGATGTGTCAGCCTTAGTGAGCTTGCCCGGTATAGGTAAAAAAACTGCAGAACGTTTGGTGGTTGAACTTAAAGACAGATTAGCTAAGTTTGGTAAAGCACAAAGTATTGCAGTACCGCCACCGAGTAGCGATTTGTTATCTGCCAATACCTTTGTTGAAGTGAACGATACCCGTGAAGAAGCACAAAGCGCGCTTATTGCACTTGGCTACAAACCTGCGCAGGCGAGTAAGCTTGTCGACAGCGTGTATAGCGAAGGCATGGAAAGCGAAGCGCTTATTCGTGAAGCCCTCAAAGCGGCCATATAAATTACATTTAAATAAGCAGAGCAATCATGATAGAAGCCGACAGACTTATCACGCCGGATGCTAGCAGCGAAGATGAAGTTATCGACCGCGCCATTCGGCCAAAAATGTTGGACGATTATACCGGTCAGCCCCATGTGTGTGAGCAAATGGAAATCTTCATTCAAGCGGCACGCAATCGTGACGATGCCTTAGATCACCTGCTCATTTTTGGCCCGCCAGGATTGGGTAAAACCACGTTAGCCAATATTGTGGCTAACGAAATGGGCGTGAACATTAAAACCACCTCAGGCCCGGTACTTGAAAAGGCAGGTGATTTAGCGGCCTTGCTGACAAACCTAGAGCGTAACGACGTACTCTTTATCGACGAAATTCATCGATTAAGCCCCGTTGTGGAAGAAATACTTTATCCCGCCATGGAAGACTATCAACTGGATATTATGATTGGCGAAGGGCCTGCGGCTAGGTCAATTAAGCTGGATTTACCTCCGTTTACTCTCGTGGGCGCAACCACCCGTGCTGGCTCTCTAACATCACCGCTAAGAGACAGGTTTGGAATAGTACAGCGTCTGGAATTTTATTCCGTTAAAGATCTCACCAGCATAGTCGCACGAAGCGCAAGTTATTTGAATTTATCCATGAGTGAAGAAGGCGCTCAGGAAGTCGCCTGTCGCTCAAGAGGTACGCCTCGTATCGCAAACCGCTTACTTCGACGGGTGCGAGATTATGCTGAAATTAAAGCCGATGGCACGGTGGGCGCTGAGATAGCGGCTAAAGCTCTCGATATGCTGGATGTGGATAAAGAAGGCTTTGATTACATGGATCGTAAATTGCTAACTGCCATTATAGAGAAGTTTGACGGTGGGCCTGTAGGGTTGGATAACTTGGCCGCCGCCATCGGTGAGGAAAAAGAAACCATCGAAGACGTCATTGAACCGTTTCTTATTCAGCAGGGGTTTTTACAACGCACTCCCAGAGGCCGAATAGTATCGCAACGAGCCTATCTTCATTTTGGTTTTACACCTTCAAATTAAGCCTTTTCTAATGGCAGTGTTAAAGCACTGCCATGTTTTATTCAAAACAAAGGATTGAAAGCAAAAAAAAGCCCGCTCATTTGAGCGGGCGAAAACAACAAGTGTTGAAGGAAATAAATCCAGGGAACTCATGTCTTACAAGAGAAAAACTCTAGCGTAACCGTGCTTGCCACCATTACGCTCTGTACGACTGATGCTGCGTATTATAGGTAAGCGCAGAATTCTTACAATTGAGTAAAATTGTTTTAATTCATTAGAATATCTAATGTGTTATTTGTATGTTAATCGTGCGTCAAAAAATGATTTAAAGTGGCGTTTATAGTAGGATGTGGCGGTGAAATTTAGCGATGAGTTGCCGTTGGGTTGTGCGTTATTTTTGTATATATAGATTAATTTTATTGACGGTAAAGGAATAGTTATGCATCGACATCAGGTGAGGGTGTATTACGAGGATACCGATGCAGGTGGTATTGTGTACTACGCCAATTATTTAAAGTTTATGGAGAGAGCCCGTACAGAGTGGTTACGTAGCTTAGGCTTCGAGCAAGACACATTAATGGAACAATCGGTCGCTTTTGTCGTCAAACGCGTTGAAATGCATAATTATGCGCCTGCTCGGTTTAATGAGTTGTTGAGTATTGATTCTCAGGTTGTAGAATTAAAAGGCGCTAGCATGACGTTTAAACAAACCATTAAAAATAAACAAGAAACGATATTGGTCACCGCCGAGGTGCTCGTTGCTTGTGTTAATCTGGACTCAATGAAGCCCAGACGTTTACCACGTACATTATTAGGGGAAATTTCGCGTGTCATCTGATCTTACTTTTATCGGACTTTTTCTACAGGCCAGCTTTATCGTTCAACTGGTCATGCTGCTTTTATTGAGTGTATCCATTGCCTCTTGGACATTTATATTTCAAAGAAGTAGAGCGTTATCAGGAGCACGAGAAGAAATGCGCCAGTTTGAAGACAAGTTTTGGTCAGGAGCAGATTTAAACCGTCTTTATCAAGAACTTTCTGCGCGAAACAACCTGACTGGCATGGGCAGCATCTTTTGTGCGGGTTTTAAAGAATTTGTCCGTTTGAGGAAGTCGAACACCAGCACAAATGGTGTGGTTGATGGTACCTATCGTGCTATGAGGGTTACCATGTCGCGCCAAGTAGAAGAATTAGAGAGTCGACTGCCTTTTCTCGCCACCGCAGGGTCCATTAGCCCGTATATTGGCCTTTTCGGAACCGTATGGGGAATTATGAATGCCTTTATCGCGCTAGGTGAAGTGCAACAAGCCACCTTGGCAATGGTCGCGCCAGGTATTGCTGAAGCTTTGATTGCCACAGCGATTGGTTTATTCGCGGCAATTCCTGCTGTTATTGCATACAACCGCTTTAGCCATCAGGTTGAGAAGTTAGAGAATAACTATGGCAATTTCATGGAAGAGTTTTCTGCCATATTGCACCGCCAAGCCATGGCGTCGCAAGCACAACAACCACAAGCCTAAGCTAACTTCACACACGAGCGAGGACTTGTTATGTACGTGAGAAAACGCAGAAGACCGGTTTCAGAAATAAACGTAGTGCCTTACATCGATGTTATGTTGGTACTACTCATTATTTTTATGGTGACCGCACCATTAATATCACAAGGGGTAAAGGTAGATCTTCCTAAAGCAAGTGCCAACCCTATTGAGCAAGAAGACAATCCCCCCATTATTGCGTCGGTAGACGTGAAAGGCCGCTATTATTTAAATGTTGGTGATGACCAAGAAACCCCTATCGACAAAGACGAACTTGCAGCAATAGTGCAAGCGCAGCTTCAAAAAGATGAAAACACGCCAGTGGTAGTGAAGGGAGATGGTCAGGTTGCGTACAACGAAGTGATTCAATTAATGGTGCTATTGCAAAGTGCGGGTGTACCCTCAGTTGGGTTAATGACAGATCCTGTAGAGCCGGAGTAGGGTAACCCTTTTATGACAGCATCATCTGTTGCCATTTATAAATCCCTAGGGCTGCACACGGTAGTGGCGGCCCTGTTGCTAATTAGCGTCAGTTTTTCGCCAGATCCCTTACCTAGTCTTCCTTCAAATGCACCGTTAATTGAAGCAACGTTTATAGATGCACAAAAAATTGCCGATACTAAGCGTGCCCAAGCTCAAGCAGAAGCGCAAGCGCGTGCCAAAGAAGCAGAGCGCCAGCGTAAAGCACAAGAAGCCGCAGCTCAAAAGCGCCAGCAGGCGCTAGCCGCTAAGCGTGCGAAGGCAGAACGGGAAGCAAAAGCGGCAGAAGCGAAGCGGCAAAAAGAATTAGAGCGATTAGCCGCGCAAAAAGAGAAAGAACGCAAAGAAAGAGAGGCCCGCGAGAAGGCGGAAGCCTTACAAAAAGAAAAAGACGCGAAAGAAAAAGCGGAAATGGAAAGAATAATGCAAGAGCAGTTAGCACAGGAGCAAGCGGCGCAGCAAGCTAGACGTCGCAAGCAGGTGCTCACTGAGGTAGAGAGGTACACCGCGCTTATTCAACAGACTATTAAGCGTAACCTCTATTATGACGATAGTTTTGAAGGGAAGGTGTGCCGGCTAAATATAAAGTTGGCGACCACAGGGTTCGTCACCAGTATTCGTGTACTTGGCGGTAATGATGCCTTATGTCGCGCCGCCGAGAGTGCCGTCAGGCGAGCAGAAGAGCTACCAGTGTCAACTGCGCCAGATGTGTACGAACAGCTAAAAGATATCAACTTAAAAGTGGAACTGTAGTGAAATGAAAATACGAGGTTTATGGATAGCAGCCATTGCAATGGTGTTTAGTGCTAAGGTGTTCGCTACCTTGGAAATAGTCATCACAGAAGGGATGAACAGTGCTCGGCCCATTGGGGTTGTTCCTTTTAAGTGGAAAGGGCAAGGGGCACTACCCGGTGAAATCTCAGAAGTGGTGATGGCCGATTTAATGCGCAGCGGTAAATTTAATCCGGTGTCCACCAATGACATGCCACAGTACCCTGAAACGGCAGAAGATGTTGATTATAGTGCTTGGGCCACAATGGGGGTGGATACCGTGCTTGTGGGCAGTATTGATGAGCAGGGCGCAAACAAGTATGTGGTGTCTTACCAGCTTATCGATGTGCTGAAAGGGCAATTAGATGGTGGGCAAGCTCAAGTGCTTAAAAACGGTGAGCTAGTCACCAGCAATAGCCATGTTATTGTTGCACGCCAGGCGGTAATTGATGGTCAAGATTTCCGTCAGTATGCACATAGAATTAGTGATGTCGTATATGAAAAACTGACAGGAGTACGCGGCGCATTCCTTACACGCATTGCTTATGTCATAGTACGGGACAGAGATACGCACAAAAAGCCGTATCAACTTGTTATTGCCGATTATGATGGGGAAAACGAAACGCGCTTACTTTCGTCTCCTGAGCCGTTGATGTCGCCAGTATGGTCGCCGGATGGTGAAAAATTGGCTTACGTTAGCTTTGAAAATCGTCGCCCGCAGATATTTATACAGGATATTTACACGAGTGAGCGTACCCGCGTTACCGATTTTCCTGGTATAAATAGTAGCCCGGCGTTTTCGCCAGATGGCAAGCAACTTGCTATGGTGTTGTCGAAAGATGGAAACCCAGAGATCTATATCATGGATCTTGCGACAAAAAACTTGCGTAGAATTACACGTAATCGTGCGATTGATACTGAGCCTGCCTGGCTGCCAGATGGTAGTGGGTTAATTTTTAGCTCGGAACGGGGTGGTAAACCCCAGATTTATAGCGTAAATTTAGATTCTAAGAAGGTAAGACGCGTTACCTTCGTTGGTGAGCAAAACCTCGGAGGTACAATTACCCCTGACGGAAAGCAAATGGTGGTGGTCAATCAGACCAATGGGAACTACCATATTGCTAAGCAACCGTTAGACGGTAGTTCACCTCAAGTGCTGACAAGAACCTATTTGGACGAGTCGCCGAGTATTGCACCCAATGGCAGTATGATTATATACAGCACCCTACACGAGGGTACACAAGTGTTATCGCTTGTTTCTCTTGATGGGCGTTTTAAAGCTAGGTTACCAGCAGCCGATGGGCAGGTAAAAGCACCAAGTTGGTCACCATTTTTGTTCTAAACACTGATACAGTAAACAATAAAATTTAAGGATTAGTAGGATGCAAATGAATAAAGTAATGAAAAGCTTCATTATCGCTTTGCCAGTGGTGACAATGATGGCCTGTTCTTCAGGTCCTAGCGAAGAAGAATTAGCCGCTGAGCGTAACCGTTTAGCACAAGAACAAGCCGCCGCTGAAGCAGAAGCCCGTGAAGCAGAAGCTGAGCGTGTGCAAGCAGAAGCTGCACAGCGTTTGAAGCGTCAAGAAGAAATGGTTCAGCAAGAAATGGAAGCGCTGAAGAACGAACAAACAGTTTACTTCGACTTCGACAGTTCAGGTATTAAACCTGAGTTCCAACGTTTGCTTGATAAGCACGCGGCATTCTTGGTGAAAAATCCAGGTACGAAAGTGACAATTGAAGGTCACACTGACAGCCGTGGTACCCCTGAGTACAACATTGCGCTTGGCGAGCGTCGTGCCCAGTCAGTTGAAACTTACCTAATGAATGCTGGCGTAAGCAGCAGCCAAATTTCAGTGGTTTCTTATGGTGAAGAAAAGCCAGCGGTAATGGGTTCTACTGAATATGCATTCGCACAGAACCGTCGCGGAGTGGTTGTTTACCGATAATGGCTTATCCCTCTTTAAGACAACTTAAATTAGGCGTCACCTTTGGTGCCGCCTTTGTCGTCTCCAGTTACGCAAGCGCGCAAGCACCCGTATACGATGCTAACGGCGGTAACGATCTCGAGCAGCGCATAGCAGTATTAGAACGGATCGTAAAAAGCCGCACTGAAATGCAGCACCGTTTGCAAGCTCAGCTAGACAATATGCAAAATGAAGTTGATGAACTTCGTGGTGCGGTAGAAGTGAATACCAACGAGCTGGAAAAAGTGTTAGAGCGCCAACGGGAGCTGTATCTAGAAATAGATAAGCGGGTAGAAGCGCTTAAGCAAAATGGCGTCACAAGCTCCACAGGTAACGCCGTTACGTCGTCGGTAAGCGCATCAGGAGCCACGCCAAGCCAAGCGCTACAGCAAGGTACCCAGCAGGGTGAGGAAGACGCCTACAACAGCGCTGTGAACCTTATTCTTAAGTCACGGGAATACGACAAAGCTATTCCTGCGTTTCAATCGTTCATAGAACGCTTTCCTAATAGTGAATATGCGCCGAATTCGCACTATTGGCTTGGGCAATTGTTGTTTAATAAGCAGCAATGGGCAGAAGCCAGTGAGCAGTTTAATACTGTCGTGACGCGCTTTACTGATTCTAGTAAGCGGGCAGACGCGTTATTAAAGCTAGGTGTCATTGCTGAACGCACGGGTAATATTAATCAAGCGAAACAGCTATTTCAGCAAGTTGTCGATGAGTATCCAAACTCCTCGGCCACGCGATTAGCATCATCGAGATTAAACAACCTTTAAATAAAAACCTCTCATTTGAGAGGTTTTTTTTAATCTAGCCTAAGAAAATTTGTGTACTCATACTAAGTACTTAGGTTTGAACAAACTTTTTGCCTATGAGTAGGACAGAAGTGTACAAAAAGTAACGTCTCGATTCATCCCAAACTCAACGTTATCTTTGCCGTAAAGGAAGAATAAACGAACGATTTGTACTGATTTTGACCGCTTGGAAGGTTTTTGACAGAAAAATGAAAATAAAAAGGGGTTTTGGGTTGCGTCAGAAAAAAATCTGAGTATTATATGCCGCCGTTGCCAAGACACAGGCAACGGTAGGAAAGAAGGGTCGTTAGCTCAGTTGGTAGAGCAGTTGACTTTTAATCAATTGGTCGCTGGTTCGAATCCAGCACGACCCACCACTTCTTCTCCTAGCTCAAAATGATGGGTCGTTAGCTCAGTTGGTAGAGCAGTTGACTTTTAATCAATTGGTCGCTGGTTCGAATCCAGCACGACCCACCATCATTTCAAAGCAAAGCAACCAGTTCAAGCCCATAAAAAGCTTGTGGTTCGGTTCAAAAGAACACGAACAGTTGTTGTGTCACTTGATGGGTCGTTAGCTCAGTTGGTAGAGCAGTTGACTTTTAATCAATTGGTCGCTGGTTCGAATCCAGCACGACCCACCATCAAGTGCGTATTTATTCCCTCCCATGCTTTGTCAAAAAATACTCTGTTAAACGTTAATGCTAGTCATACAGATGATCAATCGTCGCATAGGGATGTTAACCCCGCTGTACGCTTTATATTCAATTTTTTAGAATAAAACCATTGAAAAAAACATCATTGTACTTATCTAAGTAGTGTGTAATTTTTATGACAGTTGGGTATAATCCACGCCCTTGTCGCAACAGAGATGTAGGTCAATGTCAGTAGCTTTTCGTGTGGAACAGGTAGAGTATCCGTTTCCAGCTAAACCACAGCCATTATCAGATGCCCGTAAGGCAGCACTTAAAGCTGAGATTAAGTCTTTGCTTAAAGCGCGCAATGCCGTATTAGTGGCACACTATTACACCGACCATGAAATTCAGGCCCTAGCCGAGGAAACCGGTGGGTGTGTAGCAGACTCGTTAGAGATGGCGCGTTTTGGACGCGATGCACAAGAGCAAACCTTAATCGTGGCTGGCGTACGCTTCATGGGTGAAACCGCTAAAATTCTCAGCCCTGAAAAAACAGTACTGATGCCAACCCTAGAAGCAACGTGCTCCTTAGACATTGGCTGCCCGGTAGAAGAGTTCAGTGCTTTTTGCGATCAACATCCTGATCATACCGTCGTGGTATATGCAAATACATCGGCAGCAGTAAAAGCGCGTGCCGACTGGGTAGTCACATCTAGTATTGCGTTAGAAATTGTTGAGCACCTAGACAGCGAAGGCAAAAAGATAATTTGGGGCCCGGATCGTCATTTAGGCTCTTACATTGCGAAACAAACGGGTGCCGACATGCTTATGTGGCAAGGCGAGTGCATTGTGCACGATGAGTTTTCAGCGCAAAAGCTGGCAGACATGAAAGCCCTGTATCCAGATGCCGCTATCTTAGTTCACCCTGAATCGCCAGCCAGTGTGGTTGATATGGCCGATGCCGTCGGCTCTACCAGCCAATTAATTGCAGCGTCACAAACCATGGACAACGATACCTTCATTGTGGCAACTGATAAGGGTATTTTCTACAAGATGCAGCAACTTACGCCTAACAAGACCTTTATTGAGGCTCCAACAGGCGGTAACGGCGCTACATGT
Organism: Alteromonas australica; assembly: GCF_000730385.1. Classification (NCBI taxonomy): domain Bacteria; kingdom Pseudomonadati; phylum Pseudomonadota; class Gammaproteobacteria; order Alteromonadales; family Alteromonadaceae; genus Alteromonas; species Alteromonas australica. The sequence goes on from NZ_CP008849.1 coordinate 1,492,572, forward strand.
AAAAGTTGTGCTCACTGCCCTTGGATGGCAATGAACGGCTTAGAAGCGATTAAGGCCTCGTTAACAGAAGGCGCGAGTGGCCACGAAATTTTTGTAGACGACAGTTTACGAGAACGCGCCCTTATCCCACTCGATCGCATGTTGGCATTTTCCGCCGATTTAAAAGCAAAGCAGGGTTTGTAAACTCAAGCGTTCATTAAATGGGCAGTTGTTCGATTTTTTTAAGCTACGTCTTGATTAACTAGCCCGCTTTACCTACTATACGCGCGCTGCAACATTGCAACACAGAGTTACATGTTTTGCTCAATGCAAAACAAGACAATTTGGAGAGGTGGCTGAGTGGCTGAAGGCGCACGCCTGGAAAGTGTGTTTAGGGTTAAACCTAACGAGGGTTCGAATCCCTCTCTCTCCGCCAAATTCGAAGAACCGGCTTTGCGCCGGTTTTTTTGTGCTCGTAATAAATATACTCACTATATGTCATGTGGCGATTACTTTTTCATGCTCCGCCTTCATTGCTACACACGTTTTCCGTGTATATTATTTCCATAATAAGTAGGTTTTACTGAGCACAGAAATATTGGGGTCAATGCTGCTAGATTTTAAACGTAAATCTACCCATCTCCTTTCTTACTTTTCTTTATTTTTCAACAGCTAATTACAATATCTTGCCATTTATAGTGTGCCTAGTTAAACGGTTGTTCTTTTCTACCCTTCGGCATGAGTCATGCAGGCTGAGAAGGTGAGTGATACAAATGATGACGTGTATTTCATTAAGGAGGAGCAATTATGTCGAAGCAAGACCAATACACGATGACCGATCCACGTACTCAGTACGATAGCGAGCATACCCACTATAACAGTGACCAACCTGACCCCGCTTTGGATAAAAAATTAGACCCATCGGCAGATCACGGAGAAACCACATATCGTGGGAGTGAGCGACTGAAAGGACGCAAAGCGCTGGTGACTGGCGGTGATTCAGGCATTGGACGTGCAGTGGCTATAGCCTTTGCCCGAGAAGGCGCAGATGTCGTGATTAATTACCTTCCTTCTGAAAAAGTGGACGGGGAGTCGACATTAGAAATATTGAAAGAAGCGGGTGTTAGCGCGAAAGGTATCGCCGGCGATATCAAAGAAGAAGACTTTTGTGTTTCTCTGGTTGATGAAGCGAAGGGCTTCTTAGATGGGTTAGATATTGTTGTGAACAATGCCGGTAAACAACAGTTTGTGGAAGATATCGAAAACTTAACCACAGAGCAGTTTAGAACCACATTCGAAACCAATGTATTTGCTATGTTTTGGATCACTAAAGCTGCTGCGAAATATATGCCTCCCGGTGGCAGTATCATCAATTCCACGTCGATTCAAAGCTATCAACCATCCCCAGGCTTACTAGACTACGCTTCAACCAAAGGGGCCATTACCTCATTCACGAAATCCTGCGCGAAAATGCTGATTGAAAAGGGCATTAGGGTTAATGGCGTTGCGCCAGGTCCCATATGGACACCCATTCAGCAAAGCGGTGGACAAGCGCCAGGCAAACTCCCCAATTTCGGTGAAAACACGCCAATAGGTCGCGTTGGGCAGCCTGCAGAACTCGCGCCTGCATACGTGTATTTGGCTTCACAAGAATCTAGTTATGTCACTGCAGAAATCTTAGGGGTTACAGGGGGCAAACACCTCCCTTAGCCTACGACTCTAGTTGATAAACGAGAATTAAAAAAAGGGCGATGAATATCGCCCTTTTTTCTGATTTGCATTGTCGAACTACGACTCTATTGCATGGAAACAGAGGCAGTCCCAGTTAACACTATTGCTATTGTCGCTCTGCTGCATCAGAAAACCATTGCTTATGGCGCTTCTCATCAGCCCAGTGTCTTTCGATTATGACGCGTTCTGCAACAGAGAAGTCTTCGTGATCTAATGCCTTTTCATAGGCTTTTGTCGTTACCTCTTCATTAACTACCATGGCTTTTAAGACAGCTTTGTCGTTAATAAGGCCTGCAATGACAACTTTCCCTTTAGTCAGTACTTTCTTAAAATCTGCGTCAGTTACCTTATCTTCACCCCGTTGCGTCAACATATTGTTAAGCGCGTCGATGTGAGACTTGTGATCGTCTCTAAATGTAGCGATGGTTTCCTTCAAAGTAGGATCCTCAATTCGCTCGAGCGAGGCCTCATAGGCCGCTAAGGCATCAAAATCTAAATGACATAGTTCCGACAACACTTTTGAAGTTGAAGACATGATGTTCTCCTTGACATGCCAATTAAAATAATTTGTACGAGCAAATTCACAAAGAGATTAACTATTTTTTATATTCAAGCATTGGCCAGTGGGCTGACGCTGTCTGCTAACACCAAGTAAAGCATAAAAAAATGGGGTCAGAGTACTTTTTCGATTAAACGTTGGTGCGTTTAGAAATGTACTCTGACCCCATTAATTCAATGGCCTCAAAATGTACTCTGACCCCATTAAATGAAAAGGTTTCGCTGCTTGTTTTTCTTAATTACTTTATAATTCTCTTTATAAAGGAGAATAGAAAGTGAATGAATATGCGCGGTATTTTAATGGCTACCCTTCGAACCTTGTTGAACAAGCGCTTCAGCTTATTGCGGATAAAAAGCTAAATAATTACCTCGTTAAAAAATACCCGAATGCGCATAATGTGACGACTGATAAGCTGCTTTATCGTTACGCCACCGACTTGAAAAAACAGTATTTAAAGAATGCGCCCCCGTTTGGGCGCGCTGCATTTAAAAAGCAGGGGGATATGATAACCAACGCGTTGGGTACGCATACCTATCGTATGCATGGCAAAACTCGTAAGCACGATTTAGCCATTAACAGCGATTTACTTCACGCCCCAGAGCCATTATTAAAAGCGCTTGTGGTACATGAACTGGCGCATTTTAAAGAAAAGGACCACAACAAAGCGTTTTACCAACTTTGCTGCTACATGGAGCCTAATTACCATCAACTAGAGTTGGATTTACGATTGTTTTGTGTTGCCGTCGCAATGGACGAAAATCCATACACGTAATTGTTTAGCGATAACCGGGGCAAAAATAATGGGGTCAGAGTACTTTTTCGATTAAACGTTGGTGCGTTTAGAAATGTACTCTGACCCCTTTTTTACGTGGTGGCGAAGTCATTTGGCTTATTTTTAAAAGCCTACAATCTTCTCTCTTCCCGCAGTGACAAGTTCGCCGTCTATTTCATCATCGAACGAGAACGAATAAATGATCCAGTCATTCACGGGGCGATAGAACATAAACTCTAGTCTCACTGGTTGTCGTTCATAAAGCACCATATAGCTTACATATACTAGCCTGTCGGCCACCTCGTGCTCGCCTAACTTAACTTTGCCGTGGTAATCACCCACTAAGCTATTTAAATTCTGAAGTTGTATTTTTACATTGTGTATATCATCAGACTTTTGGTCCATCCACTTGTTGGTGGAATAAATGGCGTCTACGGCTTCATTAAATTTCCCTGCTTCATACAGCGAAAAAAACGTTTCTATTTCATCCTCAAAAGCGAATGAGGAGTGACTAAAACTCAGCAACAGCAATGCTAAAACTCGAATTCTCATCATAAGTGTCCTTGTTTTTAGGGGGATGTACAAAGTCCCATCCCTTCGATTAGGGTTGGTTTTCGTTTTGGTTGGGAATATCGTTACATACTTGGCAGGCAATGTTTTTGCGAAAATTATATGCACGGCGTGCGGCAAAAATGGAGAGTGAAATGACTGTCCAAATGACACCGAATTCCACAGAGTAACCGAGAGTTTGGCCTTTTAAGTACTGAACTCCAGCCAATAAAACGAAAATAATTGGAAAGGCGATACCGTATTGAGCGGCCCATTTTTTTATTGGCATTGGTTGTTCCTGTTACCCACTGTCTCGTCCATAAAAAGCGTGCTTGCATCGGTGGACACCGGAATTGAATTTGCGGCCCACATACTGAGATTAGAATAGCGCTTCTGGTTTAATATTTATACTAGAAAAATGCTACTCTGTGGACAAAATTCACTTATGAACTCTTAATGTTATCGCTAAATAAGGGCAATTTTTATGAAGGCCGTGCTGTTCGACCATGATGGGACGTTAATTAATTCTGAAGCCATCCATTTTGATTTGTGGCAACGCTTTTTATCACACTACGGCGTCAGCATAACCAGCGATTATTACAATGAACAAATGGCTGGTGTATCGGTGCGTGAAAATGCCCCTGACATTATCAAAGCATTCAATTTACCCCTTACGCCACAAGCGCTGTTTGAAGGTCGTAGAGCCCTGACTTTAGATTATTTAAGCACACAAGCGTTCCCGCTTATGCCCGGCGCAAAAGAGGTGCTGTGGCAGTGTTATCAGCAGGGCATACGGGTCGCTATCGTTACCGGCGGGGCCAGGGCTTCAGTAGAGCGCACGCTCAAAGACTATGGGCTATCAAAGTGGGTAGAATGCGTTGTATCTTCGGATGATGTAGCGACAGGAAAGCCGGCGCCAGATTGCTACCTTAAGGCGCTTCGCCTCATGGATCTTAGCGCAAACGAGGCTGTGGCCGTTGAAGATACCGGTTTTGGTGTAGCGTCAGCGGTAGCGGCCGGAGTGGCGTGTGTGGCTATTCCTACCCCTTTATCGTCCCACCACGACTTTTCTGCCGCTCGCGCACAATATGCCTGTTTACTCGACTGGTTTAACCAAGAAATTGGACAGTCATAAAAAATTGGCTGTTAAATGAACCTAAATCCGCTACTGTCAGCGTCACTTCATCTATTGGCTACTGTGCTAGCGCTTGGTTGTTCTGCTGCTGGGCGCGCGCCGTGGCCCTGCTACTCACCATGGCGGTTAATTCATCCGTAGACGACGCAGTGCGCTTTTGAGATAGCGGTTTTGTATACTGATTAAGGTAGCTTAATCCTGCTTTGACGCCTAAATTGTAATCGAAGCGTAAATCGCCATCGGTGCTGCCAAGTAGTTTGCTTTGCAACTTTTCTGGCGCGAAAATTTGAACGATCTCCACGTCTTTAGGTGGGTTAGCCAAGAACGCCAATTCTCGTTGGTATGCCTGCTCATGCTGCAGTAAAAAATCGATGGTTTTAGGGCAGTGGCCAGAGACGCACACTAGGGCGCTCACTTTTGCTAACCATGCTGATTGCGCTTGAAATTTCTCATCCACCGTACGTATAACGACAATCTTGCGCGCGCCGCGCTTGTACGCTTCAGTCACCGGCAAAGGCGCCGCTAACCCACCGTCTAAATAAAAGTCAGTATTCGGTTTTTGCGTGTCTGAACACCCTTCGGTCACTAGGGGCACACCTTGCTTATATAAATAGGGAAGGGCACTGGAGGCCTTTATCACCTCTAACCAATGGTTTGCCTTGGCTAGTGGGTTGAAATAGTAGGCTTTTCGATTACGCGCATTGGTTGCGGTAAACAGTACTTCTCTTTGTTTGGCATTGTCTTCAGCAGTGGCAAAATCTAACCGTCGGTTAGCTTCTTTGGTTTTGTCGAAGTACCAATCTAAGTCAACAATGTGTCTGCCTAGTAGGCTTCTTCCCACGTGGAAAAAGCGCTTGTGGCGAGACAAGCCGCGAATAAGGCGTTTAGCGTAGCCTTTCTGACGTGACAAAAAGCTGGTTAGGTTTTGAGAACCGGCCGATGTACCTATAAGTATGTCAAAAGGGTCGTATTGATGAGACAACCATGCATCTAATACGCCTGCTGTGAAAATACCGCGCTGACCACCCCCTTCTGCAATGAGCGCGGTTTTGACTGTATTTTCATTGGCGGCTATCTGTGTTGAAAGCTGCCTTGTAGACGTAGATGTTAACTGCACGAATTTTGCCTCATCGAACGTTCATGTGAATACGACAAGTATATAGAGCAGTGAATAGTGGGAAAAATTGAAAGAATGAATCGGTGTGATAGGGAAATGCAAACAGCGGAAAGTGGACTTTCCGCTGTTTGTCAGAAGGGTTTCTATTCTTTTGAGGACGACATGCTAGCGTTATCTGCATTCAAGAGGATAGGCTCGCCGAAGCCCAGTTTTGCTAGCCTGGGAAGCTGTGTTTTAGCATCGCCAACCACTAACCAAATCATCTTGTCAGGGTTTGCGTAAGTGGTCGCTAACTGCTGAATGTCTTCTATAGTTATGTCTTGTACAATATTTTGGCGGGTTTGAACAATATCTGCCTGCCAACCATAGCGGCTCATTTTCTGTAGTAGTGACAACTTCGCATTGGCAGTTTCAAACTGTCTGGCTGCACTTTTCAGGAAGAAACTTTTCGTATTGACTAAATCTTCTTCACTGAAGGTGTCAGGGTAGAGCGTCAAAATGTCTTTTACTAGGGCCGCAGACTCGAAGGTGACGTTGGTGCGTACGCTACTTCCAATGATAAAGGGGCCAGGGATATCCGAACCACTAAACGCCGAGCGAATACCGTAAGTGTAACCTTTACCTTCGCGTAACGACTGGGTCAAACGTGACGCAAAACCACCGCCTCCCAATTTGTAGTTCATTACTGTGGCAGGGTAGAAGTCTTCGTCGGTTTCGGCCATGGCGAGGTAGCCAAAACGCAGCACCGATTGTTTCGCGCCAGGCACATCATAAAAGTACACTTTGGATGTTTCAGGGGTATTAGCGACCTTAAGCTCAGGTAGGCTTACGGCTTTCTTAGGCCAGCCTTCTACCCAACCTTTCATTGTCTCTATCACCGTTTCTGAAGATACTGCGCCCACAACATGGACGTGGGTAAGGTTTGGAGCAATATATTTAGCGTAATAGGCTTTAAGGTCGTCCATGGTAATGTTCGATAACGTGCTTTCATTACCCATTGGGTTCAAAGAGAAGATATGATCTTTACCATAGAGCAAGGCTGCAAATGCGTTATCCGCTATATTGTTAGGGTTAGCTTTTTGTTGGGCTATGGTGCTTAGCGTGCTTTGCTTTGCCAGCGTAAACTCTTTTTCGTCCCATCTAGGGGAAAGCAACATTTCTTTGACGAGTGCAAGCGTAGATTGGTAGTTTTTAGACAAGGTATTGCCGTAAACCACAATAGATTCACGATTGGCTGAAATATCAATACTCGCGCCCAACATAGCCAGTGCGCTTTCTAACTCTTCAGGGGTTTTTGTCGCAGTACCTTTTTCTAGCACCATGGCAAGCAAGTTAGCCACACCGGCGGTTTCCATGCTTTCCGCACTTAAGCCACCGTCAATCTGCAGCGTAAATTCCACCAGTGGCAGTTCGTCATTTTCAATGCCATACAAGGTTAACCCGTTACTTAACTCGGTGTGCCATACTTCAGGAACAGGTGGGGTGGGCGTTTCACCATACGCTGGCTCTATACTGCGGTCAAAACTTGACGGGGTTTTGACATACTCTGTGTCTGCGGGCAGTTCAAAGGTTTCCCCCTCTGCATTTGCAACAATCGCTTCTTCTACCACGTTCGCCGGCGAAGCCCCCTCTAAAGCAAGTTCACCCTGTCCTTTGGGAACAAAGCTAGTAGAGACAAATGCCTTGTCTTTAATATACTGGCGGTAAACACGCATAACGTCGTCTTTGCTCACTGCAAGAAACTTCTTAATTTCTTCGTTCACGTAGCCTGGGTCGTCTGCAAAGATATTATACTGTGCTAAGTGGAAGGCCTTTCCTAACACGCTAGATAAGCGATTGTAAAACGAAGCTTCTATACCGGCTTTGATACGGGCTAAGTCTTCATCACTGATGCCGTTTTCTTCAAATTCAGTGAATGCCTCTTCAATGGCCAGCTTTACGTCATCAAGATCAGTACCTGGATAGGCGCGCGTAATAATGGAAATTTCGCCAGCAATTTCAGAGTTACTGCTGTACATGGAAATATTGGAGGTAAGGGCTTTATCATCTATTAATATTTTGTTTAATGGCGCTACTTTACCCTCAGAAAGATACTGGCTAAGAACATCCAACGCATAGGCGTCATTATGAAAAAGGTCGACGCCTGGCCAAACCATTCGTAATTCAGGCAGTTGCGCGAAGTTGTCCTCGTACATACGAAGCTTGCTGTCGGTAAGCACCGCGGGCTTGTCGACAAGTGGCTTGATTTCCTCACCGCGGGGAATCTCATCAAAATACTTATGTACCCAGGCTTTCGCTTGTTCTGCGTCAAAGTCGCCTGCGATAACTAAGGTCGCATTGTTCGGCACATACCACTTTTTATAAAAGTCTTTCACATCTTGAAGTGTGGCATTTTGTAAGTCTTCTAACGAGCCTATGACTTGCCAGTTATAGGGGTGATCCTCCGGGTACAAGTTTTTATCAACAACATAATTTGCATGGCCATAAGGGCGGTTGTCATAACTTTGGCGTTTTTCATTTTTGACCACTTGCTTTTCTTTCGATAAAACAGCGTCTGTCACGGTATTGATGAAAAAGCCGAGCTTGTCTGCTTCAGCCCAAATCATTTTTTCTAACGCGTCGTTTGGCACGGTTTGGAAGTAGTTGGTACGGTCTCTACTCGTAGAGCCGTTAGCGCCAGAACCGCCAATGCGTGAGCTCATTTTATCTAAGCCACCTTTACCCAAGTTTTCTGATTCTAAAAACAGCAAATGTTCGAATAAATGCGCAAAGCCTGTGCGCCCTTCTATTTCCCGAGCAGAACCAACATGAAACGTGAGCGCCACGGCCGTTACCGGGTCTGATTTGTCTTGGTGCAAAACCACTTCTAACCCGTTATCAAGGGTAATCTTTTCATAATTTAGAACAAATTCTTGTGCGGACTGTTCTGTAGAGTTGTTCGCGGATGGTTGTTCAGGTTTTGTGCAAGCACCGAGTAAGCTTGCGCCTATCAGTAAGGTTGAAAATTTTAATAGCGAAGATGTCGTCATTGTTGTCTTTATTAGATTGTCCCTATTGTTCAATATAACAGCGAGGAATAAAGATGCCTAGTTGCAATGTTGCACTTTGGTCTATAGCCGCATAGAGGTTTGTTACAAAGTGTAAAATAGAGAGGGAAATGCTCACATACACGGGCTGTGGTTATTGCAAAAAGCGCTGTAGCACGGTCATTAAATTTTCTTTTTGGATAGGTTTGCTTATGTGGGCATCCATACCTGCACTAAAACACGCGTCTATGTCTTGTTGCATGGCATTGGCGGTTAACGCCACTATCGGGTGCGTAACGCCCATTTGTTGTCGTAAAACCCGTGTAGCCTCGTAACCATCCATTTCGGGCATTTGAATATCCATCAAAATAATGTCAAACCCCTTGTCGGCGAAGGCATGAATAGCTTGGTTGCCATCTTTTACACGGGTTATTTGTAAGTTGGTTGCCGCTAACATAGCCTGGATAACTTCAACGTTAATATCGTTATCTTCAGCTAATAATACGTGGGTTTTCGAAAATTCGAGAACAGGAGCAGGCTTATCCACAGGTAAAGGTGTGTGTTGATTCGCTGTAAGTAAGGTAAGAGTGAAAGAGAAGCGCGAGCCCTTTCCAATATCACTTTCAACGGCTATTTGTGAATTCATGAGTTGCAACAGTTTGTTGCTTATATTCAGTCCTAGCCCTGAACCGCCATATTTTCTGGCGGTAGAGCTTTCTGCTTGTATAAACGGCTGAAACAGGTTTTCCTTTTGTGTTTCGCTAATGCCTATACCCTGGTCCTTAACCCAAATTTCCAACGTGCAGTCTTGCTCAGTTAACCTAATAACGTGTACGCCAATTTCAATATGGCCCTGGGTTGAAAACTTTATTGCGTTGCTAATTAAATTAGCAAGCACCTGTTTAACGCGTAGTTCATCGTAAATCAGTTGTTTAGGTAACGCTTTGTCAATATTGAAAACAATCGCTAACCCTTTGTTCGCAGCCTGAGCATGAAAAATGTCAGCGAGTTTTTTCAAGCTATGCCGTAGGTTATAGGGGCCGTAATCTAATGCCAATTTGCCCGCTTCAATTTTTGAAAAATCGAGCAAATCGTTAATCAATTGAAGCAGCATCTCAGATGAATTAACAATTTGGTTGGTGAGTTTTTTCGTGTCTTTATCTTGAAGTTTTTCGGTTAAGACCTGACCAAACCCAATGATGGCATTTAACGGGGTACGAATTTCATGGCTTATGTTTGAAATGAATTCGGTTTTTAAGCGATTATGAAGCTCTGCCTTTTCTTTGGCTAATGCGGTGAGTGCATTGCTTTGTTTGGCTTTTTTGAAAAGCACCAATATGGTCGCTAACGTCAGCAGGGTTAATACCACAAAAACAATGAGCCAGCGGGTATAGAGCTTTTGGGTTTGCTGTGCGGCTTCTTTGGCTTCAAGCATCGACAAGTAGGCTTGGTTTTGAGCTTCCAATTGCAGTGCGCGTTCTTTTTGCTGCGCAATTTGGTTAATTAAATCGGCACTTTCCAGTAATTCTAGCTCTTCATACTTTTTGGCTTCAACGTAGTCGTTGTGAAACTGAATGTATTCATAATAAGCCGTTTGAAAATCACCTTCTTTAGCGGTGATTTCAGCGGCTAACTTTTCTAAATCGGCACGCCATGTTGTTTTCTCATCGGTGCGATAATCGTTGTACATAGCCCGAGACATATCAAGGGCTTCTCTGGCTTCTTTTAATCGGTCTACTTTCAATAATGCCTTTGCTTTAAGTCGGTATATCTCGCTGTCGTAAAATGAGGCCGTTAGTGGGTGGGAGGTCACTTTATCTGCCATGGCGAGTGCTTTGTCGATATCGTCAGTTCTAAAGTAGGTAGACGCCATGCCGTACAAAGCGAGGTACTCTGAGTAACTCATGTCTATGTTCTTGTCGTTTTCGATGGTTTTTTCGAAGTAACTAATGGCTTTTTCGTACTGGCCTTGGTTTCTAAAAAGAATGCCAATAACGTACAAATTATCGCTGATCAACACCCAAAAGTGATGCTCTTGCGCAAGTGCCAGCGATTTTTTGTAGTAGTTATAGGCAATGTCATAAGATTGAATAGAATGGTTGTAATCAGCCAGCATATAATAATAAAGCGCGGTAAGTTTTGGCGAGGCAAGTTCTCGACTTAGCTCTTCTAAGGTATTAAGCAACTCCGCGCTGGAGGCAAAAACTTGTGCCTCATTGTAAGTTAAAATGAGATAAGCAAGGGCGTACGCTTTGGTTTCTTTGTCATTAAAATCGGCGTTAATTAATTCCCCAAAGTAGGTATAAGCACTGTCGTATTTGGCATTAATCCCATCTATTCGAGCCAAACCGAGTTTAATTTTCATGCCCGAGGGGGAGTTATCCGCTAGGCTGGAAAGTAAATCATAAATGGGTTTTGAAGGGGTGTGATGTAAACGTAATTTTAATGCGGTATACAGTGCTCCGAGGTGGCGTTTTTCCTCTAGAGAATAATCACTGGCATTTAGCTTTGCCTCGAGGGTTTCGGTAATTTCCCCAATGGGCATTGGGCGCTCATTCGATAATCGAGCCTCAAATTGCGCGAGTTCAGCGTGTACATTGGTTTTATCTGAGGCGTTAGCCTGGATAGGTAGTGCACAAAAATAGAATGATATTGTCAGTGTAAATAGTAAAACCCGATACATAGTCATGCGCTCATGATTCTTATTATATAAAGCGTTAAGTTAACGTTGATGTCTCACTAGGCCATATGAAAAGCTTAATAACACGGGTGTTTCTGTGTTCGTACGCCAGCAATGTTTTTGCTTACGTTTGATTATACGTCTTATATAACGAATAACCTATACACTCATTGCGCTTACCATAGCGCAAAACGTTAACTTAACCTAGAGCGTATTAATGGTTCTTAGCAGAGCGCTGCTCACTTCTGGCTTAAACGCCACAAAATGCTTGTTTAATGAAATCGACGCTAAGCACAATATTTCAGGATCTGCCAAATAATCAGCAGGCGCTTGAATAACCTCAAAATAGTCTGCATTTTCTTGCTTCATATTTTTCACCACCCGGTTAATGTAATTTTGTTTGTCTTCATCACTTAACAGCGCAGGTTTAGGAGAGAAGCTCCCTATTAAATCAGCCATTGCGTCGAGTTCTTGTTCTATAAGCGCCGAAGGTAGGGTGCCTTCGTTTCCATAGTGGTGTTGCAATGGAATGTCGCTGGGAAAGGCAAACGAGGCACAGGCAAGAGGGGAGTGAGTACGTAAGGCTACCATTTGTGCAATGATAGTCTGCCAGTAGTACAACACCGCTTCGTCACTTGCGTGAGCAAGGTAATGATTAATGCGCGTTTGTAGAAGTTGATTAATGGCAACAGACACCCTATTCATTGTGCCGCCTTCTCTCATTACTTGCCTATTAATAGCAATGACTTTTTCGTAAGTCTCAGAGTCAAATTTTTTCATGGCTTTCATGTAGCTGTGGGTAAGCAGCCCTTGCTCTATCGCTTCTTCTGAAATGTTTTCGTCGCTGCCAAAGCCACTAAATCCATACTCTGCACTGTTCACAACTTGGGTAATGATTTTCGCTTTACGTAAGTCGTTATGGTCAGGGATCCATAAATCTTCATTCGGTGTTGCCAACACTTTTTCTAAAAACCATTGGGGTACGCCAGCATTGATATATTGTGTTTTAAGCGAACTGCTAAGGGCTTCGTTGTTGTGGGTAGAAGTGCCACCTATACCAGCAGCGTGAAAGGCCAACTCGCCATTTTCGCCAATGAGGCGGTTCACACCTGCTAAGTAAACTACGGTACAGGCGGATGAACAGCGTTCTTTAACGTAGGTATCAAGTTTTCGTTGTTTAACAATACCCGCAAGCCTTATTGCACCTAGCATACGCCCCCCAATGCTGTGCAAGTGCAGAAGCTTAATATTAGGGTGGGCATCTAATTGTGCTTCAAGTTGCTTTTCACTGCCTACCTCAATGCCCCCGTATAACTCAAGCTCAGTTTCATTATTAAGTAACCTGAAATGAAGTTCTGGGTATTCTTGATGTTGGGTGATGAGGGAATATGACTCTTTGAGAACGGGGATACCCGTTGTCGATATATTGATGATATAACCAATAGTGCTGATGATGATTATGGCTTTGGCTACATTCGCCCACAACATAGAGCCGCCGCGGTATGGATGCCTGTTAGCTGAGCGATAAATGCCCACGGTTTGCCACGTGATTAACGGCAGTATCACGGCGTAAAGTGATAGCATAAATACACCCAAGCTTAACCGGCTGTTTGCGTGTTCTATTCTATTTTCTACCAATGCGCCAAAGGCTAAAATGAAAAGGTTGATAGCAATACCCACCAGCCAATAGCTTATCGGTAACGAAAACTGTCCCTTCCAATATTTGGCAATCCAGTTTGACGCTTGCTTCTCATCTTGATAGGGGGAGGGGGTGATAACGTGTGGTTCAATAGAGGTGTGTAACTGCTGCGAATATGCGCTTTGCTGTCGCTTTTTAATATTGTCTTGAATCCGTTTCTCGCGCTCAGGATAGGCGGCTTTATCTATGTGTGATAGGGCATCGTACAGTTCATCAAGGCTATATTTTTCGTAGTTGGGCTCCATGTTTGGAAAACATCCTTATTTATATACGCTATTTACCGCACGCGAAAACATGAAAAAGGCTCCAACTGGAGCCTTTATAAGAACAACTATTTACCAAGTATAATGCGTAGCATCCGGCGAAGAGGCTCGGCAGCACCCCATAACAGCTGATCGCCAACGGTAAAGGCAGAAATGTATTCCGGGCCCATCGTTAATTTACGAATACGCCCTACGGGAATGGACAAGGTCCCCGTGACTTTCGCTGGCGTTAGCTCTTCCATGGTGGCATTTCTATCGTTAGGTATGACTTTCACCCATTCGTTGTGTTCAGCAAGTAAGGTTTCAATTTCTTCAACCGAAAGGTCTTGCTTTAATTTCAAGGTAATGGCCTGACTATGACAACGCATGGCGCCTACACGCACACAAATACCGTCGATAGGTACGGGGCTCTCAGTTACGCCTAAAATTTTGTTTGCTTCCGCCTGTGCCTTCCATTCCTCACGACTTTGCCCAGAAGGTAACTGGGTATCAATATACGGAATAAGACTGCCGGCTAAAGGAACGCCAAACTGATCGCTTGGGTAGTCGTCGCTGCGAATAAATTCGGCAACTTGCTGGTCTATATCCAATATCGCCGTGGCAGGGTCATCGACTTTATCTTTTACAGCTGAGTGAATGGCACCCATTTGGCTGATGAGTTCACGCATATGCTTAGCACCTGAGCCAGAAGCCGCTTGGTAGGTCATGGGTGACGCCCATTCAACCAAGTCTTTTTCAAATAAGCCACCTAGCGCCATAAGCATAAGTGAAACCGTGCAATTGCCTCCAACAAAAGTGCGCACACCTTGTTCTATGCCATGCTTAATTTCGTTACCGTTAACAGGGTCAAGGACAATAATCGCATCATCAGCCATGCGCAGTGCCGACGCTGCATCAATCCAATAGCCCTTCCAACCAGCATCACGCAGTTTTGCGTAAACGGCTTTAGTGTAGTCACCACCTTGACAGGTAATAATAATATCTTGCTGACTAAGTGCTGCAATATCAAAGGCGTCTTCTAATACACCTGCCTGGGCTCCGGCAATATCAGGTGCAGGTAACCCTTTTTGCGAGGTGGTGAAAAATGTGGGTTCAATGTGGGCAAAATCTTGCTCTTCTTGCATTCGTTGCATTAACACAGAGCCAACCATACCGCGCCAGCCCACTAAACCTACTTTTTGTTGAGACATTAACTTAGAAACCTTCTTTCAACGTAAACCTATGTATGTTGGTGCAAACCTGAGAATCAAAAAAAGCGCACCAACGCTATGCCTGTCGCATTATTTTTATGCATGCAGTCTATAAATAAATTAATACGCTGGCTAGACGCTTTTTATAAATATTCCTTTGAGGATATAAGTGAATGTGAAAGTTGCTTGGATTATAAAGTATTCGTTGAAACTGCTTCTTTAATACGTCTTATTATGTTCCATTTAGTGTGTTGATAAACTGCTGGCATTGGTTCTTTGACAACAAACATGGTTTCTCTTGCCTATGACTTCATCTACAAACACAACAGGGTTCGCTGCATTTAATCGTGGGTTTTCTACTACATTTAATGAAAACGCGATGACATTAGGCTTAGTTGTGCCTATTGAGTCTTATCCGTATGGGCCAGTGCCTACCATGCAAGAGCACATTGAAAGGGTGCAGTTGGCAGAACAACTAGGGTTTAAAGCCGTTTGGTTGCGAGACGTGTTATTTAATGTGCCTTCATTTGGGGATGCAGGGCAGGTATTTGACCCCTTTGTTTATCTCGGTGCGTTGTCCGTTGCCAGTAAAGACATTGCGTTGGGGGTTGCCTCATTAGTCTTGCCCCAGCGCCACGCTGCACAGGTAGCGAAAGCCGCAGCAAGCGTTGATGTGTTAAGTGACGGACGCTTGTTACTAGGCGTTGCCTCTGGCGACAGGCCAGAAGAATATCCTGCAATTAATCGGGGTTTCGACGACAGGGGCGAGCGCTTTCGCGACAGCATTGAATATATTCGTCTGGCGTTAAAAGGGGTCGGACAGATTGAGAATAGCTTTGGTAAACTCGATGGTTCGCTAGATCTTCTACCGAAGCCCACAAAAGGGGGATTTCCCATGTTAATTACCGGTGGGTCTCAGCAAACTCCGAATTGGGGAGCCAAACATCTAGATGGCTTAATTACTTACCCGCGAAGCCCCAAAATTCAAGGGCACGTTATTGAAAGCTTCAGAAGCCGAGTGAGTGAGGTGTGTCGTTACAATAAGCCTGTAATGCAACCTTTGTACATTGACATAGAAGCACAGGATGACGCCCCCATTTCACCTATACATTTAGGTGTGAGATGTGGCGTGAACGCCCTTCTTTCTTATCTTAAATCACTGGAGGCCTGTGGCGTAAATCATGTGGCGTTTAACTTAAGGTTTAATCGAGCAAACGTTGAGGACACACTGGCGAAACTCGCCGAAGTTGTGTTGCCTCATTTTACTATTCACACTGAGTCAGGCCAGGCATTAACCAGTTGCCAAGGAGCAAACGCATGAAAACAATTTTAATCACAGGGGCAACCGATGGTATAGGCCTTGAAACTGCCAAGATGCTTGCACAAAAAGGGCACCATATTCTGTTGCATGGTCGAAGTGCTGACAAGCTACACAAGGTGAAGCAGATGCTAATGGATGAGTATGCTAAGCCCGAACAAGAAGGCCAGCTGGGTTCATTAAATGTGTCAACGCTGTGTGCGGATTTAAGTCGCTTCGCCGACTTGCGGGGACTCGTTAATGAGATAAAAAGTAGTGTGTCGCAGCTAGATGTTATTATCAATAACGCTGGGGTATTTGTCACGTCAAACCCCACCACAGGTGAGGGGTTAGATGTACGTTTCATGGTGAATACGCTGTCTCCTTATGTGCTTTCCACTGAGCTTCTCTCTTTAATGCCTGAAGATGGGCGTGTGATTAATGTATCGTCGGCTGCTCAAGCGCCAGTAGACGTTAACCTTGTGGGCGCACCGCCAAGCTTAAGCGATGGTTTAGCTTATGCCCAAAGTAAGCTAGCCCTTACCATGTTCACCCAATTTTTAGGTGAAAAATACAGTGAAACTGGGCCTAGCTTTATTAGCGTGAACCCTAAATCCTTACTAGGCAGTAAAATGGTAAAAGAAGCGTACGGCATTGCAGGTGGCAACCTTAAAGAGGGCGCTGAAATATTTGTCAAAGCCGCATTGCACGATGATTTTGCCAAGGTAAAAGGCGCTTATTTTGATAATGATGCGGGTCGGTTCGCTGCGCCTCACGTGTTTGGACGAAGCAAAGAAAATCAGGCTGCATTGATATCGAGTCTTCACGCCGTGTTAGATAAACACTACGTGGAAGCCACTTAACACAGAGTGTGATTGTTGTTGCTTATTTGTAGGGAAAAGGGCGTGCACAGGCACGCGTTTTTTCCGAAGGTCCTCTTATCCTGTCTGTTCTTATCGACTAACCTTGATAAAATCTCCGACTGTAAAATTTTCCGTTATATTGTAATTCTGCTATTCATACAATCTTTACACTTGAATAAGTTAATGATTTAAATGGTTTTTTAATGTGGAATTGTCCTTGCTGATATGTTGCAAACATAACATTCATTCATTGCGTTATGTGTGTTCTATTTTTGACCAACAAGGATTTATCATGGCTGAATCATTTAAGTACAATGGAAATAAAGGACAAGGCGGCGAGCTTCATCAAAAGGCGGGAGATGACTACCCTACAATGACGACGGCGCAAGGATGCCCGGTTCACGACGATCAAAATTCATTGAAGGCGGGCACTCGAGGTCCCACAACGATGGAAGATCACGTTATGCGAGAAAAGATCTTTCATTTCGACCATGAAAGAATTCCTGAACGGGTAGTGCATGCCAGAGGTTATGGGGCACATGGCTATTTCGAAACCTACGAGTCACTGTCTGACATTACTTGTGCTGATATTTTCCAAACCAAAGGTAAAAAAACACCGGTATTTACACGATTCTCCACGGTAGCAGGTAACCAAGGTTCACCAGATTTAGCCCGTGACGTGCGAGGCTTTGCGGTAAAATTTTATACGCAAGAAGGTAATTGGGATCTTGTCGGTAATAATATCCCGGTTTTCTTTATTCAAGACGCCATCAAATTTCCCGACCTTATTCATTCAGCCAAACAAGAACCTGACCGCGGCTTCCCGCAGGCACAAACCGCTCACGACAATTTTTGGGATTTCTGCAGCCTAAGCCCAGAGTCAACGCATATGTTGATGTGGGCAATGTCAGACCGCGCTATCCCACGTTCTTTCCGCTTTATGGAAGGATTCGGTGTGCACACCTTTAAGTTAATCAATGCCAAAGGCGAAATGAAGTACGTGAAGTTTCATTGGAAGCCAAAACAAGGTTTACAATCGGTAGTGTGGAATGAGGCACTGAAAATAAACGGTGCAGATCCTGATTTTCACCGCCGAGATTTGTGGAATGCTATTCTTGCAGGTGATTTCCCTGAGTGGGAATTGGGCATGCAGGTATTCGATCAAGAATTTGCAGATAACTTTGAGTTTGATGTGCTTGATGCCACCAAACTGATACCCGAAGAGCAAGTCCCCGTAAAAATCGTGGGTAAAATGGTACTTAACAAGGTGGTAGATAATTTCTTTGCAGAAACGGAGCAAGTGGCATTTTGTACCCAAAATATAGTGCCAGGCATTGATTTTACTAACGACCCATTACTGCAGGGGCGGAATTTTTCTTACCTGGACACCCAACTTAAGCGCTTAGGTAGTACTAACTTTACGCACTTGCCTATTAATGCGCCTAAATGCCCTATGCGACATTTCCAGCAAGATGGTCACATGGCTATGCATAATCCAAAGGGGCGAGCGAATTACGAGCCCAACTCTTGGGCAGGGGATGAAAATAACCCTCGAGCGTGCCCTGAACACGGTTTTAAATCTCATCATGAAGAGGTTATGGGTGAAAAGGTACGTCATCGTTCAGAAACCTTTGCTGATCACTATAGCCAGGCGCGCCAGTTCTACATTAGTCAAACGGAGACGGAGCAAATGCATATGCGTGATGCTTTCGCATTCGAGTTGTCGAAAGTCGAGCATTTGCCTATTCGTGAGCGTATGGTGTCCCACTTGTTAAATGTGGACAAATCACTGGCAGAAGGCGTTGCCGAAGCCCTTGGCTTAGCTGAAATGCCCGAACCTGCTGAAGCAGCGATGTCTACCCGTGACGACCTACCAGCTTCTGATGCGTTAAGTATTTTAAAAAATGCGCCTCAAACCTTTAAAGGCAGAAAATTAGGTATCTTAGTCAGTGACGATTTAGACGGCAGTATTTTGGAAAATGTCACCGCGGCATTAGACAGTGAAGGTGCCATGTATGAAGTTGTGGCGCCGCAAATTGGTGGTGTCACCTGTGATAAAGGTAAGAAGGTTGACGCGCAGCAAAAAGTGGATGGTGGCCCATCGGTACTTTATGACGCCGTCCTTCTGCTCGTCTCTGAAAAGGGTGCCAATATGCTTGCTGAAAAGCCTGAAGCAAAAGATTTCGTTTCGGACGCTTTTGCCCATAACAAGTTCATTGGCTACACCCAGTCGGCGCTGCCATTAATTAAAGCCACAGGGCTTGAGAGTAAAATGGACGATGGCTTTATTAATCTTGAAAACGTCAGCGCTGATGAGTTTGTCGGTTCATTGCGTAATATTCGTTTCTGGCAACGATGAGTCATCCGCCAGTAAACCCTTATTAGCTAGGGTTTACTGCCATCAGTGAGACAAGGAGCGCACTTTTTGTGCGCTCCTTTTAGTATGAGTAGAGCAGCAATCAACTGACGTAATTCAGTATAGAATGCGTAAAGATGTCAGTGACGAAAACTTATTGCTCACCTCATTGGTTAAAAGGCTATACTATTTACTCCTGTTTTAGGTTGTTAATAATCAGAGGGATACATGCAGTACGATTCAGCAACAAAGTTTTCACCCGTGACGCTTCTACTTCATTGGGTGGTTGGGTTAACCATAATAGGTATGCTCGCAACCGGCATTTATATGGCCGAAGAGGGCGTGTATTCGCTATTCCCTATTCATAAAGCAACGGGCTTTATTTTGCTGTTCGTGGCATTAGCACGTGTAGTCTGGCGTATGAAAAATGGTTGGCCTACACCGGCAGGTCAATATGCCAGTTGGGAGCACACTTTGGCGACGGTGGTGCACTGGGTATTGATTGTAAGTACCTTACTTATGCCCATTTCCGGATTAATGGGGTCCGTGCTTGGCGGCCATGGGTTGGACGTATTTGGTTTGGAAATTTTTGCGCCTAATTTTAGTGTCGAAGATCCTGAGAAAACCTTACCCATAAACTACGCGCTGTCTAAGCTAGGTTCGGCTATTCACTTTTATTTAGGTTATACCCTTATTGCAGCGTTAGTGCTGCATATTGCCGGTGCGCTTAAACATCACTTGGTGGACAAAGACGGTACGTTAAAGCGCATGCTAGGTAAGCAAATTTAGCCAGCGTGTGATAAATTTATCCAATGTATGAAAGGGTAAGTAAGGGGTAAAATGGGGCTTCATCCAGTTCTATTGATACCCCTTAATGTCTCCCCACTTCAGTCAAGAAGTGCCTTATCCCAATAAGGTGTGCCTTTAAATCGCTCAATAAGAAAGTCGATAAACAAGCGTACTTTAGGCGCAAGTAGACGATTACTAGGATAGACTGCCCAAAGCGCACTTTGGGAGGCTAAAGGGGTATCTTTTAGCACCTGAATTAATCGCCCATCTTTCAGGTAAGGGTAACTGCACCAGGTGGCGGTTAATGTTAGCCCGTTTCCCGCAATACATGCGTCTCGAACCGCTTCTCCATTGTCCATTCTCAAACGGTTCTTCGGCTTAATGCCTACTACGCCTTGGGGCGTTTTAAATTCCCAGGTTTCAAGCCCCGTTAAATTGACCGCAGCATGATTTTTAAGTTCGTGAATACTGCTAGGCTCGCCGTATTTTTTGATATAATCAGGTGAGGCTGCAATTACCCGTTTATCCTCGGCCAGTTTTCTGGCGTGCAGATTCGAGTCTTTAAGTTCAGCATTTCGAATGGCGACATCAAAACCGCCTTCAACCACATCTAAAATACTGTCGCTAAACCGAAAATCTATATTTAAGTCGGGGTAGCGCGATAAAAACTCGTCCATGGCGGGGACTAAATGCATACGTCCAAAAGATGCCGGCGCGGTCACCCTTAAGGTACCCTGTGGTGTATCTGCCCCCACACCCACCGCCGCCTGCGCAACTTCAATGCTGGTAAGCACCTCTTCCGCGTGGGGCAGGAAGACCTTTCCTTCGTCGGTTAATGAAACCTTGCGGGTGGTTCTATGGATAAGTCGCACGCCCAATGTCTCTTCTAATTTGTTGATATGCGCGCTAGCAACGGCGGGAGAAATATTCAGCTCACGACCCGCCACACTAATGTTGTGGGTGTTAGCAATGCGAGCAAATAACTTGAGATGGTCGATATTCATGTCAATTATCAATAAAACCTATAAACAGAATGTGTTTATACCCTAATTATCATGTGGCTGGCTAGTGTCTATGATAGTACCTGAACTTACTTCAACGAGGCGAACCCTATGAAAGCGACAATTATTGAAGATTTTGGCGGCACAGACGTATTTACATCCGCAGAACTTGAAAAACCGAATGTTAAGCCTGGGCATGTAGTGGTAAAGGTTGCAGCCACTAGTGTTAATACAATAGATATGATGATTCGACAAATGGGCACAGACTTACCTTTTGCACCTGCTTTACCAGGTGTGCTGGGCATGGATTTCGCCGGTGTTATTGACCAAGTTGGAGAAGGCGTAACACGCTTTAAGGTTGGCGATGAAGTATACGGTTGCGCCGGTGGCCTTGGTGACTTGCAGGGCGCGATGGCAGAATACATGCTAGCAGATGCACAGCTTATTGCTCACAAGCCTACGTCTCTTTCTATGCGTGAAGCGGCCGCCATTCCTTTAGTAGGGATTACAGCCTACGAAGGTTTAACCAGAGCACAGGCATCAGAAGGGCAATCAGTGCTGGTGCATGGTGGCGCGGGTGGCGTTGGGCATCTCGCGATTCAAATAGCGCGGTCTTTCGGTGCAAATGTTTATGCCACTGGAGGTTCTGAGGCACAGGCGGCGCTTATTGAAAAATTAGGCGCCACGTATATCGATTACCGAAATGAAGAAGTGTCAGACTACGTACAAGCCCATACACAAGGTAAAGGCTTTGATGTGGTATACGACACCGTGGGTGGGCCGAACTTACAAAACTCTTTTGCTGCCGCAAAGTTAAATGGCCAAGTATCTACCACGGTTTCCTTGCTAGAGACGGACTTATCCCCGGTTCATTTCAGTGGATTAAGTTTGCATGTTATCTTCATGCTTATTCCAATGATTCATAACCATAACCGCAGTGCCCACGGCGAAATACTCACTACACTTGCCCAGATGGCAGATGCAGGGAAATTAGCACCCGTGCTTGATAGTCAAGCATTTTCATTGTCAGAAGCGAGCCAAGCCCACGACCGCCTCGCTAGCGGTCAGGTAATGGGTAAGGTTGTTATTAGCGTACCATAACGGTTTCTTTCCCGTCGCGCAGCCCTTGTTGGCCAACGCGCCCTTCGCCTGCTTACTTAATGGTAAGCAGGCATTTTTGCGTGTGAAGACGATTCTTGCTAATTTTAATACGCGGTCACACGCATGAATCATTTATTTAGGTGCTTAAAGCAAAAGGAAGCTTCATGAGCTTAGCTGAAATTATGTCTACCCGCGTGGTGAGTGTTCACTTAGACGATAGTATTCAATCGCTAAGGGAGCTGTTCGATGCTACGGGGTTTCACCATTTATTAGTGGTGCAAAACAACCGTGTTGAAGGCATTATTTCAGACCGTGATCTGCTTAAAAATATCAGCCCGTTTGTAGATACTATCAGCGAAAAGCAAAGAGATAGAGCTACGTTAGATAGAAGGGCGCATCAAATCATGACGCGTGAAGTCATCACCTTGTCGCCACAGCATAAAATAGTGGATGCGATTCATCTGTTCAACAATCACAAAATATCTTGTATTCCTGTTGTTAATGCCGAAAAGCAGCCAGTAGGAATGGTGTCTTGGCGGGATGTTATGGCATTTATGGAACAGCGGGTGCAGGCGAAAAAAGCCTAACACACCGCGGTTCGTCATTCTTCTTTTAGGCCTTTCGGTAACTTACCTTAAACAATATGCTATATAGCACGGGTACCGCAATTAGCGTGAGTATTGTGGCAAACGTCAGGCCGCCCATGATGGTTACAGCCATATCGGCGAAAAACGCATCGAAGAGTAATGGCGCCATACCCAAAATGGTGGTAACAGCCGCAAGGGAAACCGGCCGCAAACGACTGAGCGTTGCTTCCACAATTGCCTTACGAATTTCTCGCCCTTCTTCAATTTGAAGGTCAATTTCTTCAATGAGTACTATGGCATTTTTAATTAACATGCCGAACAGGCTTAAGAAGCCGAGCAATGACATAAAGCCAAATGGCATATCTGTGGCGAGTAACCCTGCAACCACACCCACAATGGCCATGGGCACCACCAGCCAAATGATGAGTGGTTGACGAGCGTGACCAAACAACAACACAGAAATAATGAACATGACTAAGAAGCCTGCGGGTAATCCTGCGCCCAATGCTTTTTGCGCATCTGAAGAACTTTCAAATTCTCCTCCCCATTCCAGCGAATAGCCGGGTGGTAACTCGATGTCTTCAATAACGGGGCGAATTCGCGCAAAGGCTTTTGCAGCGGTCTCATTGTCGCCGGGTTCAGCTTCCACTGTAATTGTTCTTACTCTGTCTTTACGGTGTATACGTAACTCCTCGGTAATCACTTCTAGCCCGCTAGACACCTGCGCGAAAGGAACATATTGTCGCTGTTGAGACGACCAAACCTGGCTTTCTCTAATGGCTTGTAAATCAGCATCATCAGGTTGAGCCATTTTTGCGACAATGCTGTAGGCATAGTCGCCATCTTGTACGGTACCCAGGGATAAACCGTTACTGGCGTATTGTACTGTTTGGCTGAAGTCAGAGTGTGACACCCCCGCAATCCCTGCGTTGTAATTGTCATAATGGGTGTTAATCGCCACCCCTTTTTCACGCCAATTGTGACGTATGTCTTTAATCGCGCCATCGGCCATCATCAGGCCTTTCGTTTGCTCAGCGAGTTCGCGTAATACTTCGGTATCAGGACCAGAGAAACGCGCTTCTAATTTCGCGCCAGAGCCTGGACCAAACTGCATGCGTTCAAAGTAGAAGTTGGCGTCTAAATCAATATCATTGAGCGCATTTTGTAAATTGGACACAACCCCAGCAACGTTTTCTAACGCATTGACGCGTACCATAAAGAAGCCATAGTTTTCGTTGGCACTTTTGGGAGCATAGGTTAGCGTAAATCTATCTGCACCTTGCCCTATAAACGTGGTTACTGCGGTGACATTCTCTTGGTTGAGCAGCCGTTGCTCTGCCAACTTCGCCTTCGCTTCTGTGGCGCGAATATCTCTATCTTGCGGCCCCCAGTAGTGAACGAAGAAAATAGGAGCATTGGAAGGCGGGAAGAAACCTTGCTTAACCATACCGAAGCTACCATAGGCCACCACGGTAATTAGAGTGAGTACGGCAATGGTTACCCAGCGAAGCCTTAGTGCTTGTGTTAGTACGCCCGTAAACCAGCGTTGCATGGTGGTAGGTTTATCGTCGCCAACCTGTTGCATGCCTTTACGATAGAAGTAGGCGCCTAAAACCGGCACCAGCGTTACGGCTAGCACCCAACTCATTAAGAGTGACACCATGACCACGGCAAACAATGAATAGAGGAATTCACCCGTGGCATCATCAGACAAGCCTATGCCAGAAAACGCGGCGATACCAATAACGGTGGCTCCCAACAATGGCCACTGTGTTCGCTTTACAATAAAGCTTGCTGCCGACTTTGCGGTTCCGCCGGTGGCCATTCGAATCATCATGCCTTCAGCCACTACAATGGCATTGTCCACAAGCATACCCATGGCAATGACCATAGCACCTAGTGAAATCCGCTGTAGCTGAATATTCATTAACCACATGATTAAAATCGTGCCCATAACCGTGACCAGTAGCACCATGCCTACCACTACACCAGAGCGCCAGCCCATAAATAGGCACAGTGTTAGCGTAACCACCACCACCGACATTACGAGGTTACTAATAAATCCATCTACCGATTCATCCACCACAGAGGCTTGATCGTAAATCGGCGTAAGAGTGATACCCACGGGTAGGGTTTTCAAAAGGTGCTCAACCTTGGCATTCACCTGATTTCCAACATCCACAATATTGACGTCGTTTAACGCCGACACCGCTAAAGTGAGCGCGTCTTCTCCGTTGTAACGGATATACACAGGTTGAATATCTGCAGGCTCAAGTTTTAAGGTTGCCACATCGGCCACGCGAATTGAGCGGTTTGTCCCCGGGATCACCAACGATAAATTTGAAATTTCTTCAAGTTTGTCGGGCGCTCGCTCAACGATTAAACGTACATTTTTTTCGTCGACTTTAACTCGACCGCCGTTAAAGGGGCGTAAGTTATCGGCAAAAAGTGAGGTTAAATCAGGAAAGGAAATGCCAAGCCCGGCTAGTTGATAAGGGTCGATATAGGCAACAATTTGTTCAGTTTGTACCCCGGTTACCGTGACCTTTGCGACGCCCTCTGTGGTGAGTAGTTCACGGCGGATAATACGCGCAAACTCACGAAGTTCCCGCGTACTAAAATCTGGCGCGCTGAGCGCGTAATACAGCCCATATACATCGCCAAAATCATCGTACACCACAGGGTCTTGTGCGCCTGTGGGTAGCGCGCTAGAGGCATCTCTCAGTCGCTTGCGTAATTCGTCCCAAATTTGGGGCAGTTCATGACTGTCGAAGTTACTTTCAACCTCAACGGTAATTTCAGATAGGCCGGGAGAAGAAACGGAATTTAGCTTTTTTAATTGCGACATTTGCTGAATAGCAATTTCTAATGGTTCGGTAATCTCCCGCTCCACTTTTTCAGCGCCCGCGCCAGGGTAAGATGTGTATACTTTGACTTGCTTAATGGTAAAAGCAGGGTCTTCAAGCCGACCGATATTCGCCATAGCGATTAAACCGCCAAGCAATAATATGACCACCATAAGCCAAATATTTACTGGCTTATCAATAGAATAACGTGCGATATCCATAAATTACAGCTCTCCCTCGTAAGGTCGAACTTTCATGTTATTTCGCATTTGTGATGCGCCAGCTGCCACCACACTTTGACCTGCCGATAAGTCGCTGCTTATCACCGCCAAGGCATCTTCAATATGGTTTACCGTTACAGGGGTTTTACTGACTGTTCCTGTCTTTTCGTCGTACACCCAAACGCCAAACTGATTTGCTTCATCCTCTACCAAAGATTTTACCGGAACCACCAGGCTGTCGGGATAAGGCGTGCCTTCTAAACTCACTTTCACCACCGCACGAGCCCCTGGGGTCAGCGGGAGATCGTTACGAGGCTCCATGGAAAATACCACTTCGTACGTTTGGGAAACAGGGTCTGGCTGCGTACTGTGTTCTACGTAATTAATGGGGTACCACTGACTTGTGTCGGTGGCTAAGGTGGCACTGGCTTGCTTAATGCCTCTGCCGAGGTTGGCAGTAAGTAACCGTTCTGACACATTGATATTAAAGTAAATTTTTGAAACATCTTGCAGGCGGGCTATCGGCGTGCCGGCAGCAACAAAACTGTTGTTTTCCACCAAGCGCTGAGACACTTTAGCGTCGAAAGGGGCATACAAACGGGTATAACTGAGATCTTGCTCTGCATTTTTAAGATCGATAACCGCCAACTCGTAAGAGGTTTTCGCTGAATCTAATGCGCTTTGCGATACCAAGCTTTGCGAAAACATTTTCTCGATACGATCTAATTCTCGCTTCGATTGTGCTAAACGCGTGCGTTGCTCATCTACGCGGCGCTCAAAAGGTTGTCTGTCGATGGTCGCCAGCAGTTTTCCTTTTTTAATGTCGCTACCTGTCACCAAGTCCATTTGTACAAGGCGTCCAGACACCTCAAAACTTAAATCCACCGTTTTCACTGCTGACACAACGGCGGGGAAGGTAAATTCGTCAAATGCAGGCGCATGGCTCACTTTTGCCAACTTAACGAAGCGTGGCGCTTCTATTTTATCTTCTACTTCTTGCTCGGAAGTGCAGGCGGAAAGTGAAAACACTGTCAGAGTGGCCAGTGCTAAAATATGTCGGTGGCGCAAAAAAGGCATAATAATGGTAATCCGTAGCAGAGGTGAACCAAGTATAGACTAGTTCACACACGAAAACTTTAAAGTAAACTAAGCGGTGCATTTTAGGGTTAATACGTTGAAAAGTAAACTGTGGAGTGTAGAATGAAACTATACTTTTTCTATATTTATGAATTATGACGACCACACGAACGCGTAGCGATAAAAAACGCGAAGCGATTATCTCCGCCGCCAGACAGGCGTTTCAGGAATTCGGTGTAATAGGAACCAGTATGGACAAGCTGGCTGAAATGGCGAGTGTGTCTAAGCGAACGGTTTATAACCATTTCTCAGCCAAAGAAGAATTGGTTATGCACATCGTCAAAGAGCAGTTTCAAAATGCGCTGGTCGATATTGATGTAGCCTACGACACGCAGACTTCGTTACAAAGTCAGCTTGAATCATTAATCATGGAAGAAATTAACTTTGTCAGTGCGGATGAGCATTTAGATCTTGCCCGTGTGGTCGTAGGGCATTTCTTCTACGAGCCCGAAAAGTTGAAAGATGAGGTTGTACATCTACGGGCTCAAGAAACCGCCATGCACAGATGGCTTAAAGCTGCCCACCAAGATAACCGCATGGCCTTCGACGATTTGCAGCAAGTGGTTAATGAATTAGACAGTTTAATCAAAGGGCAGTGTTTTTGGCCTCAAGTGACCAAAATTGAACCAGCACTGAGTGCTCAGGAAAAAGACAAAATAGCCCAAAGTGCCGCCGCGTTAATATTAAGTCGATACGAAATTCGTCAGACCTAACCGAAGATATTGTATGTCAATGCATGAATGAAAAAGGCCAGTACTGAAGTCGCTGGCCTTTTTTGATGGTAGGAATTAAGTCACACCTAGGTGTGACTTAATTTCGCAGTTTTGTCGTGTTAGTGAGCTTCTGCTTCAGAGGGTGGTGCTGCATGCCCTTCTTCATTGCCGGTTCGGCGCGTTATCCGCTTTTTAATCCAAGAAAATGGTTTACCTAAATCCAGTAGGATGAGATACAGGCAGGGAACTAAAATAAGCGTAACCACGGTGGCATAAAGCACGGCAAAGCCTAGCGCTGCGGCCATGGGAATGACGAAGGCAGCCTGTAAGCTGGTTTCGAACATTATAGGCAATACACCAGCAAATGTAGTAATTGAGGTAAGGGTGATAGCCCTAAACCTAGCGCTTCCCGCTTCGGTGACCGCATCTTTTATGCTATAGCCTTGTGCACGACGCTGGTTAACAAAGTCGGTCATCACCAGTGAGTCGTTAATGACCACCCCCGCCGCTGCGATTAAGCCAAATGTCGACATCATGCTTAAATCTAAACCTAGGAAATAGTGCCCCCAAATTGCGCCGGTTAAACTGAAAGGAATCACCGACATAATAATTAACGGTTGGCCGTAGCTTTTTAGCGGAACGGCTAAAAGTATGTACACCATAATCATTGCCGCTAAGAAAAATAGCAATTGCTCATTCTGCTGGGCTTGCTGCTCTTCAATATCACCGCCCAGTTCCGTCATAACAGAAGGAAAGGCTTTTTGCATTTCAGGCAATAAGTTTTCTTTTATTTCTTCGATAATTTCATTGGGTTCAACCACTTCTTCATCAATGTTGCCCCATACATACACACTTCTGTAGCCGGCTTCTCGTCGAATATAACTAATACCCGGTTTTTCGTTAAGCTCTACTACGTCACCTAGCAACACATCTTGGCCACCCGGTGTTTTAATCACGGTGTATTTCAGGTCTGAAAAGCGTTCGCGGGTAAATTCTGGATAGCGAACCATCACTCTCACTTCTTCACCGTTTCGAATCACTCGTTGGGCTTCGCCGCCGTAGAAGCCGGCACCCACTTGCCCCGCGATATCAGACAAACTAAGCCCTAAATCGTAGGCCACAGGCAGTAACGTCATTTGCATTTCTTTACTGGGTGGATCAATGGTTGAGCTAATATCAAAAAGCCCCTCTTGCTGTTGAAGCATCTCAATAAATTTCAAGCCAGCAGCATTCAAGGTATTAATATCAGGGCCGTAAAGCAAATAGCCAAATTCACCGTCATCACCGTTACCGTTAACATCGTCAACCACAGTGAATGATTTCATACCCGGGATTTCAGGTATGGCTTCGCGCCAACGGCGGGCCAATTCAAATGTGTCGATAGGGCGGTCATCTTCATACACTAGGGGGGTAATCACTTCCCCTTCGGTGCGTTGGTTATTAAAGACCAAGCGATCTCGTATCATGCCAGTACCAAACTCATCCACAATTTGCTTATCAATATCAAGAACGGTTTGTTCAACTATTTTAAGTGCATCGATGGTGGCGCTATCCGACACATTTTCGTTCATTTCAATACGGATGCTAGGGAAGTCGTGTGGCACTTTGGGATTGGGTACCATTCTCACGTAGTTGGCATTAATTAGCCCTAAGCTCACCATAAACAAGGCGATGAATATCATCAATACTGCCCAGCGCCATTCAATCGCTTTGGTAAGCGTGCGCTTGTAAGGGCCGTTCACAAAGCCAAAAAAGCCTTTGTTAAACTTGGCGCGCCAGCTTTTGGGGTGAATAGGTTTAAAGTTAGTGTGCGCTAAGTGAGCTGGGAGTATTAGTTTAGACTCAATTAATGAGAAGGCTAAACAGAGTATGACCACCACAGCAATGTTGTAAAAGAAAGCGCCTTCTGGCCCGCTACTTAACGTAAAGGGGGCAAAAACCGCGATGGTGGTTAATACACCGAAGGTGGCAGGCGTTGCCACACGCTTAGCGCCTCGAATGACATTGTCAACGCCACCGCCCTTGCTTTCAATTTCCGAGTAGGCGCTTTCTCCAATAACAATAGCGTCGTCAACCACAATGCCCAGTACCATGATAAAGGCAAACAACGACAGAATATTAATGCTTATTCCAAACACAGGCATAAGCATAACCGCACCTAAAAAGCACACAGGTAAACCTATCATTACCCATAGCGCTAATCTAAAGCGAAGGAAAAGACTCAGCATGAATGCGACTAATATTGAACCTTGTAATAGATTTGACAGCATCATGTCTAAGCGTGCATTTAGGTAGTAAGTCATATCCACTAGAATTTCCAAACTCACGCCTTGTGGAAAGGTTTGGTTTTTCTTTTCGATATAGGCTTTGACCGTTTCGGCCACCGGGATCGTATTTTGCGTTTTGGTGGCTTTAACTGACATCCAAATGGCGTTAACACCGTTGTATTTAAAGTAGCGCTCGCCTTCAGTAAAGCCATCCTTAATATCGGCGACATCACCAAGGGTCACTTTTGCGCCTGCATTGCCGATAATGACGGGAATTGTCGAAAATTCATCGCCACGGTAATATTGGTTCTCGACCCGAACAGAAATAATCCCAGACTCTGTGCGTAATTGCCCAGCCGAGATGTTGGCGGAGTAGTTACTGATAGCACGGCTAACATCTGCAATGGTTAAGTTATATTTGCGTAATGCATCAGGCTTTATTTCAATGGCAATTTCATCGTCTGGTGCAGACATATCTACCAATGACACCGTGCCCAATTGTAATAACTCATCTTCAACTTCTCGAGCGATGGTTTTGAGTTCATCAAGGGGAATGTCGCCGGTTAAGGGCATTTCAATCACATCTTGGCGAAATTCGATTTGCGAAACTTGAACCGGTTCCATGCCCGCTGGGAAGGTAGCAATGCCGTCGATGCGAAGTTTAACTTTATCGAGTACTTCACTTAAATCTTCGTCGGGATCAATTTCCAATGTGACTGCGCCGCTGCCTCTAAACGCGCGGGATACGGTGCGCTTTATTTCAGTGATATCTTTAAGCGACTCTTCTATTTTGATGAAGATACTTTCTTCAATTTCCTGCGGTGAAGCGCCCGGGTATGACGCTTCAACGGTAATATAGTTAATTTCGATGTTAGGAAACATTTGACGCTGTATGGTCATGAAGCTAGCAATACCCATTACAATAATGAATATCATCAATAAGTTAGCAGCGACTGAATTTCGGGCAAACCAAGAGATTATACCGCTATTAGGATCGAAGCGATTTTCCATGAGGAGGCCCTTATTTTTCTACGTGGTGAGAAACAAGTAATTGATCATTACTTGCAATAACCTTAACGGGCATGCCCTCTTGGGGATACTCAGGCAATGACATCACCACACTCTTGGCGTTGAAGTTACCCCGTATAAGGAAGTCGGTGCCATCTTCTCTTATCACTTCGACGGGTTGCGCCACAAGGTTGTTGTCTTCATCAAGGGTCCAAATTTTTCGACTCGTGATCAAGGTTTGTGGAATTCGGTACACATTTTCTAACGCTTTCCCTTTGAACACTACTGTGCCGTAGGAGCCGAATTTAACCACCGTTTTATCGCCGTTTAACGCGTAGGGGTCGTCAATTCGCGCCACAAAGTGCGTCATTCGCGTAGTGCTATCAATAATGCCTGTATCTCTATGAATAGTGGCGGTAATGTGTGTTTTTAACGGGGCGTCTAATTCTAAGGTAGCGGAGCTGCCAATGATGTCGGCACCTACAAACTGGCGATCGAAACCTGCAACAGGGAAAGTTACCTCAGCAAACTCAACATTGTTGATAACGGCAGTTTTCATGCCCTGAGTGACATAATCGCCTTTACTGATGTCACGAGAAACAATCAGAGCATCATAAGGCGCGCGAACTTCACAATTGTCTAAATCTCTGGCGGCAATTTTAAGCTGGGCTTCTGCTGATTTAACAGCCGCTTGTGCACTCATTACCTGGGGCTTTCTTAAATAAAGGTCGGTGACGCGAGCATCGGGCATGGTTTTCGCCTCGAGTCGAGCCACTTCCGCTTGCGCTTCTTCTTGAATAAGCTGTGCTTTGGCGCTGCTTAAATTAGCTTCGGCTAACAAGAGTGCAGCTTCATAGGCGTCTTTTTCTATGGTGAATAGGACGTCGCCCCGTCTGACGATACCGCCGGCTACAAAATTGGGGTTCCAGGACTCGACTTCTCCGGCAACTTGCGCGGCTAGGTTAGTGCTTTCTAATGGACTAACTTCACCATAAGACGATAACGTCACCGCGATGGTCTCTGGTGTTAGCGACAAAACGGTTACAGTTGGACGGGTGTCTATTGGTGCGTCGGCTTCAACATCTGCAGCAGATACTTCTATGCCTTTCATGACAAGATATCCTGCAACCAAAATACCAGC
This sequence comes from Alteromonas australica, assembly GCF_000730385.1. NCBI lineage: Bacteria > Pseudomonadati > Pseudomonadota > Gammaproteobacteria > Alteromonadales > Alteromonadaceae > Alteromonas > Alteromonas australica. The sequence continues at coordinate 1,524,599 of NZ_CP008849.1, forward strand.
TGGGAGTACGAACTTCATCAATTTCATAATAGTCGACTTAGGTTTAGGGGTTTGTTATAGGGTATAGTCTACGACCTAAATGTTGCGTAAAAATGTGCTAATTGTAACCAAACGTAAGTCAACAAATTGTAAAGGTGCAAATGAGGCGGTACGCCCTGTTAGAGCGAGGAGGCCGCAATTACTTGGTTTCGTCCGCTGTCTTTTGCTTTATATAGCGCCTTATCTGCTTTAATTAGGGCATCGCTCAAGGAGGTGGATGGTGTTAATTCTGTTACACCTATGCTTATGGTTACATTACGGGTTTGGCCGTTGATGACCACGGGAGATTCATCGAGCAACTTACGCACTTGCTCGGCGGCAGACATTGCATTGGCTTCATCGGTTTCAGGGTAGATAAAGAGAAACTCTTCGCCGCCCCAACGAGATAACACGTCTTGACCACGTAGCCGACTATTTAGCTTGCCAGCTACACGTTTTAACACTTCATCACCCACTTCGTGACCTAATGCATCGTTAATAGATTTAAATCTGTCAATGTCAGCGAGGGCAATGGCAAAAGGTTTTTTGCTTCTTTGTAATCGGCTGTATTCCTGTTCAAGCTGCTGTTGACCGCCGCGGCGATTAAGCAGGTGTGTCAGGGAGTCATGTAGGGCCTGCTTTTCAAACTTTTCACTTAAAAATACGGCGGTATCGTAACTTTTTTGACGGCTATATTCATAAAATGCAGATAAAAAAGACACCGTTAAAAATGAATAAAGTAAGCGAGTTTTAAATTCATAGGTATAGGTGGTTAGTAAGAGCGCATCATTTGGCGAGAACAGTAACGCCACTATAATGGCGGTAAAACCTGAAAGCGTGAAAAGTCCACGTCTAAACCCCGCGAAAAACATCGTCACTGGAGGCACAGTATAAATCCAAAGTGGGCCTGTGGAGGCATTTCCGCCGGTGATGATTAATGTAGCCATTAGCATCATTAAGCAGGTGATGAGCAAAGTGACAGAGATGATTCTGCCTTTTGCCGTGCCTGAACTCACTTGCACAGCTTGAGAAAGCGCAAATAGAATGCTGGCAATAAAGAGGGTAAACGCCAAGGTGTGGTCTTGCGAGAATAACGCTCTAATGCCTAATACGAACGTAATTGAAGTGCCAACAGCAGAAAACAGATTGATTACAATGATGCGTCGATTTGTTTCATCATCGTAGTGGCGTTTCGTCCCTCTACTGACAAAGTGGTTAATGGCGTTTAGCATACAGGTTTTAACTTCTATCCATATTTGCCGCTATCTCAACCGCCAACTGGCCTATAGCGTGCCGCATTGTTTTAACGCTCGCTTCAAATCCATCACTGCTAAGTGGCAACGTAATATAAAAATGGTCGCTGACGTTGGTTTCATCGATGAATTTTATAAAAAACTCACCTCGCAGAATAATATCGCCATTGTAGGTGGCAATGAAATCATCAATTCGTAGTGTTATGTAGCCGTTCACGTCTTCGGCCCCCATCGCATGGGTAATGAGATCCACATTTTGATTACGCAGCGCGTCACGCAATGACTTAGTAAGGCCTTCCTCTACAGGCTCTGCCCAAAAGTGTTCACTGGCAATGTGAATACCGGTTTCTGAGGTTTGTACTACCAAGCCACGTTGTTTCAAATAATCGGGTAGCACTATTTTATTTAGTATAGCCACTGAGGGCGTCGAAGTTGTGGCCGGGGGCGTCGTCGAGGTATCGTGCAATAAATAATACGATAAGGGCTGACTAGAGGAAGAACAGCCTACAAAGAATAAAGAAACAAACGCCAGCCCAAGTAGTCGAAAAGCGGTGCTTCGCGTGTTAGCAATAAATACACTGTTTATGTGTTTTGACGTCATGTTTATACTCACTTAGCGCTTCGCTTTAGGCTCAATGTCACTGCTGTTCGAATCGGTAAAAATAAGGCTGTTAGGCGATTGATTTAACTTTTGAAGAACGGGTTGCAAGTTTCGCATCGTGTCTTGCATGGCATCTACCGTTTCTTTTATTTCGGTTTTACTCAGGCCACCGTCGCTGTAATTTTTCAGTAAACTGTCAAGACTGACCAGTACTTGATTCAAGTTATTGTTGAGCTGTTTGGCATCAATGTCGGCAATAAGTAAATCGAAGTCGTCACTCGCAGTTTCTACGGATTGTGCGGCAAGTTTCATATCCTCTACGGCAACCAATACATTATCGACCATATCACCAAGTGGAAGCTGATTTATCTTATCTAAAATAGCATCTGCTTTTTGGGTTAGCTGGGTAAATTCATTCGACACCGTGGGAATCACTTCATAGCCGTTAATTCTTGTTATTTCCGTGCTTCCCGTTGGCTTGGCTACGTGTTGTAAGTCCACATAGAGACCGCCTGTAAGTACATTGCCCATTCTTAGTGTGGCACGTAAATCTTTCCTCAGCCAATTTCGCATCGTTTCCTGAATTGCGTACAAGCCTTCTTGGGTATCAGGTTGACGAACCTTTCCTGGGTAAATATTAATGAGGACAGGAATAGGATAGTCGCGCTCTAAAATATTGCCTTCAACGGCAGGAAATGAGTTGATGGCGGTGACATTGCCAATTTCAATGCCACGATATTCTACCGGCGCGCCCACGGTCAGCCCGCGTACACTTTCATCAATGAGTAACAAGTATTCAGCGGCTAACTTATAGCGGGCATTAGACGCTGAGGCGGCATCTTCATATACAGTAAAAAATGCATTATCTACCACTCTTTCTCCCGTGGGAACGCCTTCGGGAATGCCAAAGGTAATACCATTTGCCAATAGCGTTTCTAAACTACCGGTTTGCATCTTAACGCCGCTAGATTCAAGCAGAAGCTTCACGCCACTCACATCCCAAAAGCGGGTATTTTCGGTAATCAGTTTATGATACGGCGCTTCAATAAAGGCATCGTAATACACTACACGTTCTTCAATATTAAATACCGCGTCTTCAAACTCGCCCACTTTAAAACCTTTGTAAATGATGGGGTCGCCGGGCTTATAGGCAAACTCATCATCGCTTTTTAAAATAAGATGAAGTCCAGGGGTGCCTGGTGGGGTAACCGGGGGGCGCTCTAATGCAACAAAGTGCAGTTTTTCTTTGCCTGTATCATCGGCCGACATCGCAATATAACTGCCTGATAAAAGTGTATTGAGCCCAGACACTTCTGAAAAGCTAATGCGAGGGGCAACAACCCAAAATTCAGTATTTTCAGTGAGCAGATGTGCGGCATTTGCATCAATTCTCGCCGTCACTAAAACCCCTTCGAGATCGGGCTTAAGCGTGATCTTCTTCACTTGGCCAATTTCGAGGTCTTTCACCTTTATGGGGGTTTTATTAACCTCAATGCCCGTTGCAGATTGCACCTCTAACGTAATAAGAGGGCCTTGATTCTTCCATTGGTAATACACCATCCAGCCACCGATGAGCACCACCAAAATAGGGATGATCCAAATCCGTGAAATGGAAGTGGTAGATTTAACCTTAGCGTCTTGGGTCATTGTTGTTTTTTCCAGGGCTGCCAGATTAACCGCGAGTCAAATGTCATGGCGGCTATCATTGTTACAAATACCACAGCACAAAAGGCTAGCGCAGCTTGGCCAGGGTATATAGAGAGGGTGTTTCCCATTTGTATTAGCGCGACAAGCACCGCAACCACAAAAACGTCAATCATAGACCAACGACCGATCGCTTCTGTTGCGCGATAGTATCGAACACGTAGTAATTGAGAGTTTGTTTTTTGTCGTTGCACTGAATAATTAAGCCAGGCCAAAATGATAATTTTTGCCACGGGCACGATGACACTGGCAATCAGAATAATCAGTGCCACAGGGTAAGACCCTGACTCCCATAGAGAAATGACACCGCCTATAATGGTATTAGGTGTTTCCTGCCCAAAAAGTTCAGTATACATGATTGGCAGTACATTGGCTGGAATGTAAAGCAAGCAGGCCGTAAACAGGAGTGCCCAGGTTCGCTGGATGCTGGCGTTTGCTTGTGCTTGACTTAAAGGTTTGGGGGAGGGCGCTTCACCTTGACGAAGCCAAAGTGCAAATCGGGTGGTATCAAATTGAGCAATACTGATTGCAGTAAAGGCACTAAAACCAATAAAGGCATAGAACGACATACCAATGGACACATCCGCCAATTCTGTAATTTTAATTAAGCTAACGAGCGTACCCACCAAAAATATTTCGGCCATGCTCCAAGGTAAAAGGGCTTTGACTAGCTGAAACACGCGCGGTAGATAAAAGGGCTTATGATTGTTAAGTTGCGCTAGCGCTAGCACGATTAAACCTATGAGTACGGCGCCGGGTAGCAGTACGGTCGCTAAGCTGGTAATAATAGCTAAAGACAGATAATCGTGTTCTATTAACACGGTAATCCCCGAGGGTAAGTCGATGCTGTGTTTTTGCCCACTGGCCTTAAAGGTGAGAAAATTAAACGGTAACGACAATAGCAAAAACATTAAGGCGCTGAACGCAAACGCTAACACCTTCTCTGTACCGTTATGCTTATAAGCAATGAGCGTGTGATGACAAACAGGGCACACTGCGCGCTGTTTATGCTCCAAAGATGGAATCTTTACTTCGGTATGGCACTGTTCACAGACCAATGCTAAAGAATCATGATTTTTCATAGTATTAATTTACTATGTCCGGCAAATAATATATCAAAGGTATAACACACTGATTTTTAGTGTTTACAGAATAGCGTATTGTGCGTCGGTCGGGAAGTACACGCACTAGCTTGTTGCAAGGCAACATCATAATAAGAATATAAAAATGAAAAATACGGAAACGATACAGCACTTTATTAAACAAAAGAGAAGGCAAGGGGAGCGTTTTGTTACCAAGCGAAATCTTGGTTTAGTGCGCTTTTGGCGCAGCCTCCTATTCCCGCAGCGGTGCTATTTCATTGCGACTGCCATGTTTTTGGCTTTGTTTTTATTTGATTTAGATAGCTTCCTTTATCAGTTTGTTATGTTTAGTTTTGTGCTGGTGGGGTTGGCGAAGGAAGTGTGGCCCAGATTTATGTTGGCGTGGCACAGCTTACCAGGGAAAGCCTTCGTGCTGTTTATCTATGCGGTGATTGCAAATTTTGCACTGGCATCTGCAGGAGGGTTGGTGAATGAGATTACGGGTATCTCGGCCAACGCATTGCCCTATAGTCACAACCTAGCACTGATATTAATGTTGCCCAGCTGGTTTTTTATCACCACGGTAATCGCACTTTTGATGATTACCTTGCTAACGCCCGTTTATTTGTTTTTACTGTTACTGTTGAAACCGATGGGGTTGCATAAACTTTGGCACGCGCCCAATTATCGATTTGTGTTTACCACGGCGTTAGTGCGGTATTTGTGGACGGCGGCACTTTTTTTCAAAGCCATTCTTATTGCTACGCAATTTGGCGTGTTCGGCCAATTCTCATGCATAGACGATCACAGTGTCGTGATAGGAAGTGAGTGTGAACCCGCTAATGAAGTGGTGCTTGTCGGCGATCCCGCTACCGCAGAAACCTCGGCTCCCCTTCAACTGCCCCTTCAGCCTGGCGTGGAAGAAAAAGACCCTAAACACCCTTCGCTTAGTATGGAAAAGATAATCAGTGAGCTGAATGACTCAGAAGATGTTTCTGACGTCGAGCTTGGTGAGCTAATTGTCAATGCAACAAAACGTGCGCAAGCGTTTCGACAAGGACAGTTACTATTATTAGCTGCGTTTATTTACCGCTACGAGGCTGACACCCGCTCGCGCTGCGCACATGTTGAAAACAGTCGAGTTATTGAAATAAATGACTATGAAATTTTGCAAATTACGACAACAGAATCTGAATTAGGCTATGAATACAAAGTTATTCCGTGTGATTCAGCGGCAATAGGGAAAGGTAAAGTCGAAGGGTAGGGGCGTAGACACAACACCCCCTAAATTCACTGGCTGGTTAATTTTGTTATTGATTTTTCGCGTTTTTTGCTCTAGCTTCACCCTATCAAAGGGACTCAATTAAAAGGAATTAAACGTGAAATACGTGTATTTTGCGCTCGTCTTCGCGATGTGGGTGATACAACCTGTCGCAGCTAAAACTCAATTGTTTACGTCGTACTCAAATCAGCTAGACGAAAAAAGCGTGTCTAGCTTTTCTCATATTTCTGTTCACACTAAGCACCTCTTTTCAGCAGCTACCCTCGACGTTGATGCACTCAAAAGATTGCAGAAAGGCGATGCCCTGTTAATGAACCTGCCAGACGAGGCAGTTGAAAGTCAGGTGGTTAATATTGTAAAAGGCGCGAGCGGTTCGCGTCATATTATCCTTCGCTCTTATGTAGGTGGTTTACCGGTATCATCGGTGATCACGCTAGGTGAAAGCGCCATCCGTTTAGAGTTGGTGACCTCACATGGCCTCTTGTCGGGTTTGGGGTCTGAAGCTGGTGTTGTATTGAGCAACCCAAGCGAAGTCTTTCATGCAAAAGGGTTTACTCAAGATGATTTTATCGTAGCGCCTACTATTCAGAATGGTAAAAACACCGTTTTATCCCAAGGTGTTATGTCTGCACAACAAGAACACTCAGCTATAGATGAATCGCTCCAACGTCATGCTTCACAGGACGACGAAGCAATCATGAAAGCCGTCTCAACTGAGACGGGCGAAATTGCTTATATTGATGTGTTATTTGTTTACTCTAACAATGTCACTGACGTCATTGATGATATTCACACTACCATCGACCATTTTATTGCCTATACCAATCAAGCGTTTGAAGATTCAGGTATTTTTGCGAAAGTCAGGTTTAAAGGTTCGGTAGCAGTGGACTATGATTATGCAAATGGCTCTGATGCCTTAGATGACCTTTCTCAAGGTAACCCCCCATTCGAGGAAATTGATGTACACCGCTATCAATTCGGGGCAGATGCGGTGGCGCTGCTCACACCGAATTTAACCGGTGATTCTTCAGCCGGTATCGCATTCCAAAACGGTCATATCAAATATTCCGGTGCAAATAGCATGTACAGCCAGTCTGATGTTGATTCATCGGCGTCTACGTTTGCACATGAACTTGGGCATAACCTTGGTTTAGGGCACTCTCGCCCTCAAGGGGAGACAGGATCAGACTTTGATTACGGTGTTGGGTATCGCATTCCCATCCCAGATGGCGTTGGCTTCAGTACTATCATGTCTTATTGGATTGGCAATACCAGTGAAGTTCCTTATTTCTCAAACCCAGCAAAGCTGTGTGGGGAACTCCCGTGTGGGGTATCTAAAACAGATGCCAACTATGGCGCGGATGCGGTAGCAGCGGTTAATGCAGTGCGCCATATTGTTTCTGCTTACGTAGATGAAAATACGGTTCGCACTCCCTTTGCTGATGCGTTAAGTAATGTCTCAGACAGTAATTTACGACAATGTTTAGAAAGCATGAATCATGAGGGGTACGGTTTCGCTGAACAGCTCACTTCGTTGTGGTGTTATGACCCAGTCACGTCCTTATCGGGGCTAGAGAGTTTTACCAACCTTGATTATATTTCTATTAACCAATTGCAAGCCACTGACCTATCTGCACTCGCCAGCCTTACTAAGCTGACTAACTTGGCCCTTTATGACGTCATCGCCACCGATTTTTCGTCGCTCTCTTCTCTTACTGGGTTAAAACAATTGCGTATTGGTGGGAACAATTTTGACAACGATGCCGCTACCATCTTACAAGACCTACCTCAATTAGAAGAACTGCTTTTAGATAGCGAAAATCTGACTTCACTACCCGATACTTTTGGGTCGGCAACCTTATCAGATGTCACCATTAATGCGCCTATTACTTCGTTAGGCGGCCTATCGAAGGCAAAGGCGTTGCATTACCTTAAAATTGAAAGTGACGGGCTTGGCAGTCTTCCGTCTACCCTTGATTGGCCTATGTTGGAAACGTTAAGGTTATTTGATATCTCCATCGACGATGTGTCTTTTGTTCAAGGTTTTCCCAATCTTACTTCTTTAGAGATTGCGCGCTCAACACTTTCTTCTATTGACGCAATAGCGCAGCTTCATGGGCTAACATCACTTTCCCTTTATGACAACAATATAGACGATATTGGCGCGCTAGCGTCTTTGACAAGCCTGGTTAAGTTGAATATTGCCTTTAACCCAATAACCGACTTTTCAGCTATTGCAGGGCTAGTAAACTTAAAGGAACTAGATGCGGGTACATACTTTGCGGGTAACATTCATAGTTGGGCCGAGTTAAAAGAAATAACCACATTAGAGTCACTTACACTTTACGGTGTTAGTGCCAGTGCCATTCCTTATATCAGTGCGAGCAACTCAACACTCACTTCACTGTCACTATACGACGTGAATGCTGTGGATCTATCTCGTTTTTTTAGCGCGTTTCGATTAAGAAGCCTTTCTTTGTATTCGGCTTCAGATGCTACGTTTTATTGCTGGCAAATTAATTACCTTCGTACACTTCTCTCAGGCAATGCCTATTTAGATTTTGATTGTTCAACAGACGATGACAGCAACGATTTTGACCAAGACGGTATCAGTAACATTGATGAATTATCTGCGGGCACCAACCCTACTGAAAATGATCTGAACCCTTCGGTGATCCAGTTTGATGTATCAAGCCTGACATTTTTTGAGGTGAAAAATACGACATCCTACACGGGTGTGGTAAGACGTACGGGCAACTCTGCATTAACTGCAAGTGTCGACATTGCAACATCAGGTGGCACGGCAACCTTTTACAATGACTATTATGGACCCAACGAAACACTCGAATTTTCAAAGGGCGAGAATGCACTGCAGTTTAGCCTAAACATCTACGATGACGTTAAAATTGAAGGTGAAGAAACCTTTCAAATAACGCTAACAGATGCGGTAGATGCTCAACTAGGTGAGTTGGACACTATCGATGTGAGCATAAACGATAATAAAGATGGAAGTGACTTTGAAGTTGATAGTGGCGATAGTGGTACGCCATCTATCGGTTGGGATACCTTATTTGAGTCGGCCTTTAATCAGAACGGTGCTATTGAAATTGTGCTCAACCGCCCGGTAGGACTTGAGGGGGCATTTTCTGTGGAAATTTCACCCTTAGCGCTTACAGACGCCTCTGAAGATACCTTCACATTAGCGCAAACCAAAATTGAATTTGCAGGTTCAGATTCATTTAGAACGGTTACGTTAAATTATGATGTATTGGAGGATGAATTTGAAAACCGCTATATCGTCTTGCGCTTGGTTAACCCTGAAGGTGTGCTGGTTAACCCAGCAAACGGTGCGTTAACCGTTGAGATAAACAACGAAGAATCTATTCAACGTCAAATTAATTTTGAAAAAGGCTATCAACTGACTTTTGAAAATGACGGAGAATTACAACTAAAACTGGTGAGAAACGCCACCGATAGCGAGTCTCGTACCGTCACAATAGTGACTAATAATGGCACGGCATCGGAAAATGATGACTTTAGTTTGCCTGAGAGCACGGTGACATTTGCGCCGAACGATACCGAAAAATTAGTGACTTTCACCATTCATGATGACGATGAGGCGGAAGAAAATGAATATGTAACATTAAGGTTAGATGGCTTACCTTCAAATTTGTACGGTGATTTTCGAATGACAGTCATTGAAATAACAGATAACGATTCAGAAACTGGTGTGGTGTCTTTTGATACTGCGGCCTCAACAGTAAACGAAGCTGATGGCACTTTTACTATCAATGTGTATCGTGAGGGGAGCATTGCCGGACCTCTTGCGATTGATGTTCGAACGCAAGTAGGGTCAGCTTCAGGCGACGATTTCACCGCCATTGAGCAAGTTGTTTATTTTGAAGAGAATCAGACTATCGCAGAAATACAGGTAGCCATTATTGATGATGCTATCGAAGAAGAAGATGAATCGTTAAGTATTGTTATCGATGCGGATGATAAGCACTTGGGAAGCATAACGACACATACAGTGACTATCGAAGACAACGATGAGGTAACGGGGGTTATCGGGTTCAGTGAAAGTGAGATTGAGGTAGATGAGTCTGCCGGTGAGGTAAGCATAGCATTGACCCGCACTGGCGGTGATTCAGGTGTGAGAGTGGTTACTGTGTATGCCTACGAAAATAATGCCAATTTGAGTGACTTTGCGTTTACCACACAAGAAGTGGAGTTTGCCGATGGTGAAACATCAAAATCTGTGATGGTGTCGATTTCTGAAGACACATTAGAAGAAGGCGCGGAAAACTTTATGCTTGAGATAACCAGCGCTAGTCCAGACGTAGTATCAGCACCGGGCCGAATTATTATTACTATCATAGATAATGATACGACCAGTGATGGCGGTGATGATGATGGCGGCAACGACTATGGCGGTGATTTCAGCGGAGGTAACGATGCCGTTAGCGGCGGCTCAGGTGGCGGCAGCACTAGCTACGGGTTGATCATGCTGATGTTGGTCGTGCTTGTTAGGCAAAGACGTGTAAAAACCTAACTGAATAGGCCGCAACTTTCTCTGCCAGGTTCGATTAACCGAATTCAATCGAATCCTGGCAGTTGCCTAGGTACGTAAACCGGAAGTTGGTTATCTATTACTTAAAGGACCCCATGAGCTAGTTTCTGCCCAAAATATTGTCATTGTTGAGAGTTAGATGCCTGTCTACGTATACGGTTGTAGCTGCCTTTCCCCTGTATTCAGGAAAACGACCCAATCGCGCGTTTTTGTCCTTTGCGTAATTAGCCCTTATTAAGCGTAACCTCTGTACTCTTTGACTTTCAGTAAACTCTGAATGATGGCACTATGGATAAAAACGAGCACATGCTCGGAAGAAAAACGCGCAATTTGCGCACTATTAAATTGTTATGCGCTCAGAAAATTACGCTAGCAATTTGTAACCCTTAAGGTTACAATAAAATCATGATTAAGAGTTTTATACATAAAGGCCTTCAGAAGTTTTACGCTAAAGGAACCACTTCAGGAATTCAGAAAAAGCACGAAAAAAAGCTTCGTCTTATTCTGTCGAATCTCGATCAAGCCGAAACACCTGATGACATGGATTTACCCGGCCTTTATATGCACAAACTCAAAGGTAACAGAAATGATATTTGGTCTGTTCAGGTAAGTGGAAACTGGAGAGTTACATACCGCTTTGTTGGACGAGATGTTGAAATCGTTAATTACGAGGATTATCACTAATGAATATGCATAACCCTGCGCATCCCGGTGAGATACTCAAAGATCTTGTTATTGATGCTCTAGAACTGACTATTACTGATGTAGCGCAACATTTAGATGTGAGCCGTAAAACATTATCGAAAGTTCTTAATGGCAAAGGGGCTATTACCCCAGAGATGGCTCTTCGTCTTGAACTCGTTTTCGGTAAGCCTTCTGCGGCCCATTGGCTTCGTTTGCAAAATGCATTTGATTTGTGGCAAACAAGACAATATCAAAGCTCTTTACATGTCTCACCGTATAATTTGGCTACGGTATAAAACGCGCATAACAAAAAAATCAAGTTCGCCCGCTGCGCGGGCTGGGACTCAAACATGAGGGCTGACTCGCTTCGCTCGGATTTTAGCCCACATGTCCGCGCCCCTTATTTAGAAGTTATTGAATGTCCGTTCATTGTCTTTTGGTGCCAGCCAAAGCTTATTGTAGGTCAACTGTGTACGTGAAGCAGACCTTGGCTCATTAAGATTTTAATGACACGAATGAGGTAATCAACGGTCATGCTACTAATAAAAATTGAATGGCTGCTTTAGCCGAATACCTATGACAAAGCTCCAACATAAAACTGATAATTCGAGACTAATTCTCCGTACTAGAAGAACACACTTCTGCAATGCTATCTAATTGATGCAATACCCCGCACTCTTTAACCTTCTTATCATGATCGCAAGCAGAACGAATTGAAATCAGTGTTTCTTGTAGTACTTTTAATTCAGCTATCCGATGTTCGATATCGTCAACATGCTTATCTATTGTAGTATTAACGTTTTCGCAGCTATTCTCTGGGTTTGCTCGGGTTTCCAGTACTAATTTAATTTCCTCGATTGTCATATCTAATGCGCGACATTGCTTTATAAACAATAACTGCTTCAGTGCATCTTCAGAGTAGCTTCGATAATTCGATGCCGTTCGCTCAGGTGCAGCCAATAGTGATTTACGCTCATAAAAACGAATTGTCTGAATACTTAACCCTGTCTTAGCTGCCAGAAGCCCAATTTTCATTTTAACTTGCCTAAAGCTTGACTCTATACCAAGTATAGAGTTTACACTCGCGTTATAGGTGAGTAAAGCGAGTGTTTTTATGAGTGGTTGTGGGTGCGAAATTGAGATAAAAGACCAAGAACAAAAGGCAGTTCTCTACTGGCTATTGGGCATCAATGCTGTGATGTTTATCATTGAAATGAGTGTAGGGTTACTCGCTGACTCAACGGCACTTATTGCAGACTCCCTTGATATGTTGGCTGACGCAGTCGTTTACGGTGTTGGTATATATGCAGTAGGGAAAACAATTATTCACAAAGCCAATGCTGCAAAGGTAAGTGGATATTTTCAATTGGCATTAGGCCTATTAATTTTGTTTGACATAGCTCGTCGCGCAACCTTTGGAAGTGAGCCTGAATCTATGCTTATGATGAGCATGGGCTGTGTTGCACTTATCGCCAACGTTATATGTTTGGCGATAATCAGAAAACAAAAAAATGGCGAGGTGCATATGCGAGCAAGTTGGATATTCTCTGCAAACGACGTCATTGCAAACATGGGAGTGATATTAGCGGGTTCGATGGTTTATCAATTTGATACTCGTTGGCCTGATTTGGTCATAGGTTTTATTGTTTCTATCGTTGTGTTACGCGGCGCAGTCTTAATTCTAAAAGATGCCAGACAGGAATTCCGTGAAAACAGCTCGACGAATGGAGAGATCGTATGAATTTCACTCAAGCAGCAAAACCTTACATACTTCAAAAACTGAGCGCCGCGCATAAATCCCTTTCGAACAATGACAATAAAGCAGGATTTAAGGCCTTAGAGGATGCTCATGTTATCGGTCAGTACTCAACATACCACCACACACGAGTGCATTATGAAATGCTTAAATTTGGAATAAAACGCCGCGACCTTAAAGAGGTATCTGGGCAAATTTTTAGAATGCTAGGTGCGCTGACTAAAACAGCAATTGGCTTGTTGCCTGAGGGCAATACTGGTGGGGCAAATGTGAGTCCATTCAAGCCAATGCCAATTTCATCTGAAAACAAAGCCATACTGGAAAAGATTAGAAATGCACAGTCATAACCATTCACACTCGCAAGAGAATTCAACCGACGCGTCTAAACGTATTGGATGGGCGTTTTTCTTAAATGTGGTGTTCACTGTTATTGAATTCATTGGTGGATGGCTTACCAACAGCACCGCTATTATGGCTGACGCAGTGCACGATTTGGGTGATAGTCTTTCCATTGGTACAGCGTGGGGATTAAACAAGCTTAGCGATAAAGATTCTAATCAAACATTCTCATACGGCTACAAACGGTTTTCCTTACTCGGTGCATTGATTAACGGTATTGTGCTGACGGTAGGCTCCATTTGGATATTGCTTGAAGCGATACCTCGTTTGGCTGAGCCTGAAATGCCCCAAGTTGAAGGGATGGTTTTATTGTCTATCTTTGGGATGGCAGTAAACGGCTTTGCGGCTTATAAACTGAGTGAGGGAGACTCATTAAATGAGCGAGTCCTCAACTGGCATTTGCTGGAAGACGTGCTTGGTTGGGTAGCAGTATTTATCGTGTCCATCGTCTTAATGTTTAAGCCTTGGCCTGTTTTAGATCCAATCTTATCCATTGGCTTTACTTTGTTCATCCTTTTCAATGTGTTCCGCAATCTCAAAGAAACCCTAATGCTGTTTTTGCAAGCAACGCCCGATGAAGAACAGCTTTCAAAGATTCGAAGCGATTTACTGGCAAACGATAAGGTAAGTGATCTTCACCATTTTCATATTTGGTCTCTAGACGGTGAGCGTAACGTAATGACGGTCCATCTTGTTCTTGATGAAGATGTCAGTCTTGAGCACCTCCAATCACTCAAAGAAAACATACACAGTTCGTTAGAAAAGTATAAATTTGAACATACGACAGTTGAGCTGGAGTTTGCTAATGAACAATGTCGTGACGAAGTGAATTAGGCTTGGTAAACTTTCATACATGAAAAATCTAAAACGCATAAGTTACATCGTGATCTCGCTGATACTCTTTCAGTCGTTTTCTGCTGTGGCGAATTCGTTAGATTTTCATGCAATAGACATTCAGCACTTGCAACACGAGCATAAGCATTCAGAACACAAGCAAGAACAGTCTGAGCTGTCTACCAATGAAACCAGTGATAAAGTAAGTGCAGAGCACCACAATCCTGCTGATTGTCACCATTGCGGCCACTGCCATGGCACACATGCACAATGGGTCAGTCAGAGTCATATCAACAGTCTGAAAACAGTGGTTTCAGTCCACAATTTCAACTATTTAGATGCGGTAATTGACGCACCTATTAACCGATTACTTCGCCCCCCCAAAATTACTTCCTAGTACGTTTTTTCGATAGCACCGCGCTGATAACACTCGCGATGCTAAACATTGATAAATTATTAGGATATTCCAATGAAAATGTTTCCTATTTTCGGGCATGCATCTGCCATTGTGTGCAGTTGCATACTGGGCTTATTACTCAGTCCACCGACCGCTCATGCGGCGAAAACTAACAGATTTGTAGACAAAAGTGTCCAAGCGCCCATACGAGAAACGCTGACTCTTGAGGACGCTATTAGACTAACACTTGCCAACAATCCAAGTTTGTATGAATTTGAATTTAAACAACGTGTTATAGACGGAGAGTCAAAAACGGCAGCGCTTAAACCCGCATTGAATGCAGGGGTTGAATTAGAGAACTTTTTGGGAACCGGCGAGGTATCAGGTCTCAAAGAGCTTGAAGTTACCTTGACATTATCCTCAGTGTTACAGCTCAATGATAAGCCAGCAGCAAGGTTGAATGTACTCTCTGAACGAAGAATACAGCAAGGTGTTGAAAAGCAAATACGCACCTTAGATATCCTCGGTGAGCTTAATCGTCGTTACATCAAAGTACTCGTATTGCAGGCGAACTTAGACGTCATAAAAGATGCAGAGGCACTTGCACTTTATACATTGAATGCCGTAACGAAACGCGTTGAAGCAGGCGCGTCCCCCTTGTTAGAACAAAAACGTGCCCAAGCTGCGCTGGCCCAAGCAAAGCTCGATGTTAATCTAGCTCAACAAGACCATCGATTTGGCCTGCGCAGTTTATCCATCATGTGGGGGGAGCAGGCACCGAGCTTTAAGCGTGTGGAAGGCGATCTTTTTGCTTTTAACAAAGTTGCGTCGTTTGATGCGCTGGCAGTCGCAATCCAAAATAGCCCTCACATTGACCTATACGCTAAACAAAGCCGTGTGCAAGCGGCGCAGCTTCGTTTAGTGCAAGCGAATAACCGCGCTGATATTGAGTGGTCAGCGGGGCTTCGCAAAATGCAAGGTATTGATGAAACCGCACTGGTTGCCGGCGTAAGCGTTCCATTGTTTCAAAAAGAACGAAACCTTGGTGAATATGAAGCAAACAGGGCACGTCTTGACGCAATAGAGCAGCAAAGACAAAGCAACGTTCGCAGCCTATTACATTCAGTTAATCAAGCGTTAGGCGAACATACACGAGCATTGCTAGAGATTGACACACTTCAGCGCAAGGTAATTCCTCCGCTAAAGGGCGCGTTAGATTTAGTCGAGAACGCCTATTTGGAGGGCCGTTTCAGCTACTTGGAATGGGTAACTACTCGACAAGAATTTCTGGCAACCCGCCTGACATTAATAGAGGCGGCGTCTCAAGTGCATCTGAGCAAAACAGAAATTGAAACGCTCACAGGTCTCGCGCTGACGACTGATCATAGTGATGACTCAGTGCCCTCAAGCCACCAAAACAATTGGCAGCAGTCATCTAACATTTCGATAAGAAGTCATGATTATGAATAAATTCGCAATACAAAAAGTACTTATTTCTATCTTCACCCTTAGCCTTTATAGCCTAACCGCAATCGCAGAAGGTAAACACAGTGATGTAAGTTCCAGCGATCAAGACAATCACGCAGGTGAAGTCGTAAGAATGAGCAATGAAACAGCAATTCAGAATGGTATTTCTGCAACTCCCGTGCTCGCACGCGATATTGCGTTAACGAGTACGCTTTATGGGCGAATTAGTGCAGACCCCGCCTCACTTAGTCATATAAGAGCACGGTTTGACGGTGTTATTAAAGATGTAAAAGTCAACATTGGCGACTCCGTTAAGAAAGGTGATATTTTAGCGGTTGTTGAGTCCAATGAGAGTTTAAAAAGTTATTCCATCACGTCACCTTTTGATGGCAATGTGATTGCGCGACATGCGAATAATGGTGAGTTATCAAACGGGCAAGTACTTTTTTCGTTAGCTAACTATAAAAACGTATGGGCACAGCTGACCGTTTTTTCACAAATGCTTAGCAGCATCAAGGTTGGACAGTCAGTTGAACTAAGCCACGCAGGTTTCAACCAAACCTCCAAGATTGCTTACATTACGCCTTCAACTGATGGCAATCCACACTCTCTTGCCAATATAGCTGTCGACAATAGTACTGGATATTGGCCACTCGGTACGCTGGTCAAAGCACAAGTTAAGACGTCAACTAAGTCAGTAAGTCATTCGGTTCCTCTATCTTCTGTGCAAGAGTATGAAGCCAAACAAGTTGTTTTTGTGGTTGAGGGTGATGAGTATGCGCCCAGAGCGGTAGAGCTTGGTGTCTCAGATGGTCGCTATATCGAGGTCATCAGTGGCCTTGAAGCAGGCGAACGCGTCGTGGCTTCCAATAGTTACATGATCAAAGCAGATTTGGAAAAATCGGAGGCAGGCCATGATCATTAACGCCTCACCACATAAAATGTTTTCCTGCCAATTGGCGTGTAGTTTTAAGGGAGGCTTATGATGCTAGCTTCCATTATTCGCACCGCAATCGAAAAGCGCGGCATTTTTCTTATGCTTTGTTTTTTGATAATTGGCTTTGGCTTATTCAGCTATCAAAAGCTGCCTATTGATGCCGTACCCGATATCACTAATGTTCAGGTACAAATCAACACACAAGCTAAAGGCTATTCACCGCTTGAAACCGAACAGCGCATCACCTTTTTGGTAGAAAACGTCTTGGCAGGTTTACCAAACTTGGACTACACACGTTCACTATCGCGCTATGGTTTGTCTCAAGTGACAGCCGTCTTTGAAGAAGGCACGGATCTCTATTTTGCCAGAAATCTCATAAACGAACGGCTAGGCATTATCAAAAGCCAATTACCCGATGGTATTGAGCCTGAGATGGGGCCGATTGCCACAGGTTTGGGTGAAATCTACATGTACACGCTTAGCGCGAAGCCCGGCACAGTAACTGCCGATGGCAGAAAGTTTGACGCAATGGCGCTTCGTGAGCTGCACGATTGGGTGGTGAAACCTCAACTGGCCTTGGTGAAAGGGGTAACAGAGGTTAATGCTATTGGCGGTTTTACCAAACAATATCATGTGAAGCCTAACCCTCAACTTATGCTCAATTACGGCGTTAGTACTGACGATTTATTGCGGGCATTAGAGCGAAATAACGCTAATCAAGGTGCTGGGTACATTGAACGCAACGGCCAACAAATACTAGTACGTTCACAAGCGAGACTATCGAGCATTGGCGACATCGGTAACGTGGTGGTAACGCTTACAAACCAATCTCCCGTTACGGTAAATGACATTGCAGAGGTCGCCATCGGTAAGGAGCTTAGAACGGGCGCTGCAACACGAGAAGGTCAAGAGACGGTGTTGGGTACAGCGATGATGTTAATAGGCGAAAATAGTCGAGCTGTTGCGCTAGACGTGGCTGATAAAGTGGATGAAATCCAAACAAGTTTGCCAGAGGGCGTGGTTATTCAAAGTGTTTATGATCGCACTGCACTGGTAGATAAAGCCATCAACACAGTGCGAAAAAACCTGATTGAAGGCGCATTGCTGGTTATTGTCGTCCTATTTTTACTGCTGGGCAACATACGAGCTGCCATCATCACCGCTGCTGTCATCCCTCTTGCTATGCTTGCCACGATAACAGGTATGGTAAGAACGGGCGTAAGCGCGAATTTAATGAGCTTAGGCGCGTTAGATTTTGGACTGATTGTCGATGGTGCAGTTATTATTGTGGAGAACTGTATTAGGCGGTTAAGTGAATCGCAGCGGCGAACGGGTGCAATACTGCCTCTCAGAGAACGTCTGGAAGTCGTATTTGAGGCAACGAATGAAGTGATACGGCCGAGTCTTTTTGGCGTGATGATAATCACGATTGTGTACATTCCTATCTTTAGCTTAACAGGTGTCGAAGGGAAGATGTTTCACCCAATGGCGGCTACGGTAATATTGGCATTGTTAGCGGCAATGGTATTTTCAATCACCATTGTGCCCGCAGCCGTTGCTATGTTTATGTCAGGCAAAGTCAGTGAAAAAGAGAGTCCAATAATCACTGGGGCTAAATCAGTTTACCGCCCTGTATTGGAGTGGGCATTAAAATTACGATGGTTGGTAGTAGGTGCAGCAACATTGCTCGTAGTTATCAGTGTTTGGTTTGGGATGCGCCTAGGCTCTGAATTTGTGCCGCAACTTGATGAGGGTGACATCGCCCTTCACGCAATGAGAGTGCCCGGCACGGGAATTGAGCAAGCTGTCGATATGCAAAAACGGCTTGAACAAGTCATTATGCAGTACCCTCAGGTAAACACCGTGTTTGCAAAAACGGGTACTGCTGAGGTGGCTACTGATGCTATGCCACCCAACGTTACCGACACTTTTGTCATGTTAAAACCAGTTGATCAATGGCCAAACCCTGCATTATCGAAAGCGGAATTTGTCGAACAATTGGAGCGCGATCTTCAAAATGTACCCGGTAATAACTATGAGTTTACGCAACCCATACAGATGCGCTTTAACGAATTGATTAGTGGCGTAAGAGCAGATTTAGGGATCAAGATATATGGTGATGATCTGGATAAGCTGCGGGATTCAGCTAGTGATGTTTTAGCCGTATTACAATATATTCCGGGCGCTGCTGATGCACGAGTAGAGCAAGTAGATGAGATCCCCATCTTCACGGTGAACCCGAAACCTTATGCGCTGGCGCGTTACAACTTAGACGTAACTGACTTGCAAACGTGGTTAAGTGCATCCGTTGGCGGCAAAGAAGCTGGTTTGGTATTTGAAGGCGACAGACGCTTTGAGATTGTTGTTCGTTATCCTGAAGAGATTCGCAGTGATTTAGAAGCGCTGAGAAATATCCCAATCATGACCAATGATGGTGAGTATGTGCCAATCGCCGAGGTGGCTGAGCTTGAATATACCAATATACCCAGTCAGATAAGTCGAGAAAACGCAAAGCGCCGTATCGTCGTCACAGCAAATGTGAGAGATCGTGATTTAGGCTCTTTTGTAGATGATGCTAAAGAGCAGATCGCAGCCAATGTGGTACTGCCAAGTGGCTACTGGATAAGTTATGGCGGTACGTTTGAGCAATTGGAAAGCGCAAGTCAGCGACTGAGTTTGGTTGTGCCCGCAACGCTTTTTCTGATCCTTGCATTACTTGTGATTGCATTCGGCTCAGTCAAAGACGCCATGATAATTTTTACAGGCGTCCCTTTGGCATTAACTGGCGGCATCTTTGCACTTTGGATCAGAGATATGCCTCTTTCAATATCCGCAGGGATTGGTTTTATCGCGCTCTCTGGTATTGCTGTATTGAATGGACTGGTGATGCTGTCTTTTATCAGGCAGAGGATGGAAGAAACTGGCGAGTTAGTAAACTCGATTATTGATGGAGCAATGACTCGCTTGCGGCCAGTACTGATGACCGCGCTAGTGGCGAGCCTTGGTTTTGTGCCCATGGCGCTTAACGTAGGTACTGGCGCAGAGGTGCAGCGACCTCTGGCAACCGTGGTCATTGGTGGGATCATATCCTCGACCTTGTTAACTCTGGTTGTACTACCTGTACTCTATAGACTAGTTCACAATAAGGTGAATTAACAGCACTGGGGCATTTGGGTTTATAAATCAATGCCCCGGATTTACTTACCCCTTTGACGATCATTCGACTTCTTTTGACAAAATGCGGAGGTAGCTCGTAAATCGCTTTGTAATAAAAATTTGGAGTTGTAAGATTGGTTATCAATTGTAATATTTAACATTCGGCTTTTGGAGGCGTATTCTGTGGACTATTGTGGTCTGAACAACTTCTTTATGCCACTGAGGAATCAGTCAGAATAAAGCATATTAACTTCCGCTTATGGTAAATATCGAAATCAAGAGCAGAGAGCCCTGAACGTCCGCTTCTTGTCTAAAGCGGCCCACAGCAGCGCGATTGATTACGCTTATAGCTGTCTCCCAGATGAAGGTAAAATCGAATCGCCGAAGCGGTAAAATCAGATATTTACTACTGCCACTTAAAAGAAAAAGCTCGCTATAAAGATAGCGAGCTTTTTTGTATTTCAGGTGTACTTTTACTTCGCTTCTTAGAAGCTAGCGTTGCCCGGTGTGCGTGGGAACGGAATAACATCACGTACGTTTTGCATGCCAGTGACGTAAGCAACAAGGCGCTCAAAACCAAGACCAAAGCCTGAGTGAGGGACGGTGCCGTAACGACGCAGATCGCGATACCACGCATAGTCTTCTTTAGATAAGCCCATTTCATCTAGGCGCGCATCAAACACATCTAGGCGCTCTTCACGCTGTGAACCGCCAATGATTTCACCAATGCCGGGTGCCAATACGTCCATTGCAGCCACGGTTTTACCGTCGTCATTAATGCGCATATAGAAGGCTTTAATGTCTTTGGGGTAGTTCTGCATGATGATTGGCGCGCCAACGTGCTCTTCGGCTAGGTAACGCTCGTGTTCAGATGAAAGGTCGATGCCCCATTCAACCGGGAATTCAAATTCTTTTCCGCAGTTTTGAAGGATTTCGATAGCATCGGTGTAATCCATACGAACAAAGTCTGAATTTACCAGTTTTTCTAAACGCTCTACGGCGTCTTTCTTAATACGCTGGGCAAAGAATGCCATGTCGTCAGGCAGTTCTTCAAGTACGGCTTTACATACATATTTCAGCATGTCTTCAGCAAGTTGCGCCACATCTTTTAGTTCAGCGAACGCCACTTCAGGCTCAATCATCCAGAACTCAGCTAAGTGACGAGAAGTGTTTGAATTTTCTGCACGGAACGTTGGCCCAAAGGTATACACCTTAGACATCGCAGTACAGTAGGTTTCAACGTTGAGCTGACCTGATACTGTTAGGTAGGTTTCTTTACCGAAAAAGTCTTCGGAATAATCAACATTACCTTTGTCATCAAGAGGAAGGTTCATCATGTCGAGTGTCGACACTCGGAACATTTCACCTGCGCCTTCTGTGTCGCTCGCCGTTAAAATAGGCGTAGAGATCCAGTAGTAACCTTTTTCGTGGAAGAAACGGTGAATGGCCTGCGACAAACAGTTGCGTACACGGGTAACCGCGCCAATCACATTGGTACGAGGGCGCAGGTGTGCGTATTCACGCAGATATTCAATACTGTGGCGCTTAGCGGCCATAGGGTAGGTGTCTGGGTTCTCTACCCAACCCACAATCTCAACGTCGGTGGCATCAATTTCAAGGGCTTGGCCTTGTCCTTGAGACTCTTTTACCGTGCCTGTTACCGTTAATGAGCAGCCCGCAGTCAGGCGCTGAATATCGGCGTAATTAGACAGAGAATTCAGTGCAATGACTTGAACAGGATCAAAGCAGCTACCATCGTGAAGTGCTACAAATGATAACCCCGCTTTAGAGTCACGGCGTGTTCTTACCCAACCTTTTACGGTTACCGATTCGCCAACGGCGTACTTGCCTTTAAGTACGTCAACTACGGGCGCATGCGTCATGTTATTTTCTCCGTCTTACTGATTTTATGCTGTTATCTGTCATAGTGACATATCCAACAACAATGTGCCTAGGCACAAATTCTTCACTAAATAATCAATGTTTTAGATTTCTTTGCCGATAACTCGGCATAGCATAGTAATTAACTCGTCTGAACATGCGTTTTTGCAGTTAATATGATTAAGGTATGACCCCATACCCAGCTAACTGCATACAAACAACAATGTAACAGCACGCTAGTATACTCAACCTAACAACGGATGCCAGAGAACAGAGTGACAAATGGGAAATAAAAATACACCGCCAGGCTTTGTGGAAAGGCGTTCTACCCCTCGTACGCAAACCCCGCTTTTTAAAGTTATGCTAACACTGAATGTGATTGGTTGGGTTTCTCTGGTTGTGGCACTGATACTTTTTCATTTCGCCCGACCCGACTTTATCAGTGGCGTGCAAAGCTATTGGGGTGTGGAAGGGAAGAATAGTTGGTCGCCAGAATATGTAAGAGCCATGCTGGGCGTATTGCAACTTGGCTTAGGCGTTAGCTTGGTGAGCATTGTTATCCGCGCTCGCCGCAGCAGGCGGCGAGGGGATACGTTCGGTAGTAATCTTATCGTGCTGGCGGTGATTGCTGCGGTAAGCTTAATTACCATAGTCACCACCTTCGATGTGTTTAAATAAAAGCAGCGGTAATTAACCAATAAGTGTAGCCGGTGTAAGCGGCTACTAACACACCACCTTCCAGTCGATTCAGTCGCCCTTGGCGCTTAATACCAATACAAAACACAAACAGCGCCACTGTGGCGGCTAACATCACAATGACATCGCGATATAAAAAGTCTGCGCTAACGGCCATGGGCTGAATAGTGCCTGCAATACCCACCACAGCAAGGGTATTAAACATATTCGACCCTATTACATTGCCAAGCGCTAAGTCATGCTCACCTTTTTTCACTGCGATAAGTGATGACGCGAGTTCAGGTAACGAGGTGCCAATGGCAATGACTGTTAGCCCTATAATAGTGTCGCTCACACCGAAGAAACCGGCAACTTCCACCGCGCCCCATACCAACATACGCGAGCTCGCCACCAGTAAAAGCAACCCCGCAATAAGCCAGATTACGTGGGTTTTTACTGTCCCTTCAGTGGTGTTTAACTCTTCGCTGTACTCATCGGCCAGTGCATCTTTACTGCCTTGCATACCGTGCCAAATGCTCCACGATATTAGCAGTACAAATAACCCTAATAGAGAGAACGCATCGTCTTTGGAAACCTGTTGATCAAGTAACTGCCATGCGGCGAAAAAAGTAATACCCAATAGTACAGGCAGTTCTTTTTTGATGATTTCTGAACGTACCGCTATGGGGCTAATTAACGCGGTTAAGCCAAGAATTAACATAATATTGGCGATGTTCGACCCATAGGCATTTCCCAGTGCAATTCCTGAGTTACCCTGAATAGCAGCAAAAATGGAAACAATGATTTCTGGGGCAGAGGTACCAAAACCGATAATCAGCATCCCGATTAAAAGAGGGGAAACGCCGAAATGATTGGCGACAGCCGCTGCACCACCTACAAATTTACTGGCACTCCACAGCAACACCGGAAGGCCAATTAGAATGGCAAAACTCGCTAATAACATACGTTCTCCTACGTCTACAGCGTTATTACTTTCTGATGATATTTTGTTGTCATTACGATGAAAAAAAGCCGTGCTGAATCCACTTTGCAAAACTTAATTTCGGCGTAAACTTCGCGCCATTCATATGTGATGAATCGTCGTTCGCGTGTTCTATGACATCAGCCAACGATTGTAACTCAACTGGTCTCTTTTAGAAGCGAAATACATGCACAACACCCTGATAGTGGCCGAAGATACAGCGCCATTTCGCCATAGCCCGTTAACGGTACTCACCTTTAATGACTATTTAGCCGACTTTCCTAAATTGAATGAACCTAAGACGCGAGTGATTAACTTATGCGATACCAGTCGCTACTTAGGGGAAGGCTATTACTGTTCATTGTTAGCGCAAGCTCGTCAGCATTCGGTTTTACCTGCGGTCAATACGATCAATGACTTACGCCTTGCCGAGGCGCGACGGGTAGATAAAATTCCGTTTTCAGCTCCGTTAGTAAACGGTGACTTCAGCCTCCCTTCGGCACCTTTATTGGTACTTTTTGGTGAAGTTAAAGATCAGCGTTTTAAGCGACTAGCTCGGCAAGCGTTTGAAAAGTATCCATGCCCTATTTTGTTGCTCACCCTGAACGTGTCTCCTCTAGAGCAAGCAGGCATCGCGGGGAAACAAAGCCTTGTGGGTGTGGCTGATGTAGAGGCTTGTGCATTTGCAAAACTAAATGAAGCACAGCAACACGCATGCATTGCTGATATAGAAGCTTATACAAAAAAACAGTGGAAAGCGTCAAAGTCGAGCAAGCGTCCGCGCTGGGACATGGCGATATTAGTCAACCCAGAAGAGCCAACGCCGCCAAGTGACAATAAAGCCATTCGCCAATTTGTAAAGGCTGCTGAAAAACTAGGGTTTCAAGCTAACGTAGTCAGTGGATTATCACCTGAAGAATTAGGCCAGTACGATGCCTTGTTTATTCGCGAAACCACTGCCATCGACCACCATACGTATCGGCTAGCGCGAGCAGCAGAACGGGAAGGTGTGGTGGTCATGGATGATACTCAATCCATATTACGTTGTTGTAATAAAGTGTTTTTGCAAGACGCATTTACGTACCAAAAAGTGCCTGCCCCTAAAGCAACGTTTGTGTCAAAAGTAACGGATGAAGTGTGTGAAAGCCTGATTGAAAATTTTGGCTTACCTTTGGTGTTAAAACTGCCAGAAAGCGCGTTTTCTCGTGGCGTTTATAAAGCGCAAAATATTGACGAGCTCAAAACGCGGTTGGGTAGCATGCTGAATGAGTCAGCGTTGGTTTTGGTTCAAGAGTACATTTATACCGAGTTTGACTGGCGTATCGGTGTGTTAAATGGGAAAGCGATTTATGCGTGCCAGTACTTTATGGCCCGAAATCATTGGCAAATTTATCATCACCAAGGCGAACGTTTCTCGTCTGGCGGTTTTACCACCATGCCAACGTTTGAAGTGCCAAAACCTGTGATTAATGCAGCACTAAAAGCGGCCAAAGTGGTAGGTAACGGCTTGTATGGCGTCGATATTAAACAAACAGGCAACCAGGTTTACGTGATTGAAGTTAACGATAACCCAAGTATTGACGCGGGTATCGAAGATAAATATTTAGGAAGCGCACTGTATGAAATCATCATGCAGGCATTTGCGGATAGATTAGAGTTACGGGGCCGATGATTCCATTAAGCGAAAAGAACGGGCTAAAAAGCGCATCTACGACCTTAACGCCGTCTTTGAAAAGTGCGCCTGTAGGTGTTCGGCAAGCAACGCTTGCCGATGTGCCAGCGTTAGTGTTGCTGGAGCAGCAATGTTTCTCTACCGATAGATTAACGGCAAGACGGTTTAAGCACTATGTGACAAGCCAACAGGCGGTGCTCCTTGTAGTAACATCGGCGCCGCCGAGCATGTTAGTGGGCTATGCGCTACTTCTGTTGCGCCGGGGCACACAACTTACACGTTTGTATTCTATCGCCGTGTCGCCAGAAGCACGGGGCAGTGGTGTAGCGGCGCGCTTAATAACCGCATTAGAGGAGCAGGCGTTACAGCGGGGAAAGCCCTTTATGCGCCTTGAAGTGTCTATAGACAATAAGGGCGCCATTGCTCTGTATGACAGGCTGGGATTTAGTCCATTTGGTATGTATGAAGATTATTATGGTGACCATAGCGACGCGTTACGTATGCAAAAACGCTTAACGTCTGACATAAAAATTCGCCAAGATATTTACCCTTGGTATCAGCAAACCACGCCGTTTACCTGTGGGCCAGCATCTTTGATGATGGCGCTAAAACAGTTGCGTAAAAGCACAGAAATGAATCAGCGTATGGAACTTGATATATGGCGGGTTGCTACCACCATATACATGACCTCGGGTCATGGCGGTTGCCATCCTATCGGTTTAGGGTTAGCGGCGATACATCAGGGGTTTAACGCGAGAGTACTGATTAGCCACGCTTTGCCGTTGTTTGTCGACGGTGTACGAAGCGCGCACAAAAAAGCCGTTATCGCCCATGTAGAAGAAGACTTCTACCGCCAAGCACAGGATAAATCAATGCCGGTTGATATAGGGGCATGGCATCTTGATGACATTGATCATGCACTTACAGCGAACCGGGCAGTACTTTGTTTAATTAGTACCTATGCTTTCGATAAGAAAAAAGCACCACATTGGGTGGTTATTACAGGCGCTGATAGCCTCTGTTTCTACCTTCACGACCCAGACGCAGACACTCACAATAAAATGGAGTTTCAGCATATTCCTATTGCTAAAGAGGACTTTTTACGCCTTGCGACCTATGGCAGTAAAAAAATCAGTGCACTGGTTATCATTGATGCTAAACCTTTTTAACCCTTGCTCACGCAATACTGATAATTGTGCACTGTGCACTGTGCACTATGCACTGGCGCTTAGTGCGAAATTTGGGACACTGTCACTTCTTTATTTAATGAGTCTAAGCGCTTAACGAGGGTAGACAACTCTTTAATTGAGCCCGAGTAATCAATATGCTTGCTAAACCCTTTCCCTTTAACTGCATTTTCAAACATTGCTTCAGAATTAAAGCAGGCAGTTTGTTCATCAAGGGCGTGCCATTCGCTTTGCAGATCGCTGGGGATACAGTGGCGCTTAGCAGTAATTTTGTCTTTAATTTGCAACATTTTTCCAATGAGTAATTGTGCATCTGTAGGCATTGTTTCACCTTCCTTCTTTTCTTTTTTCAATTAAGTGTATGAAAAATAATAAAATTAAAACCTGACGTTCGTGTTTCCCTAATAGGCCACAGCCAATGTGCTGAGGAAACTCGGTTTACCTACAATAGAAATTGCATTAACAGTGCCAATTAGGCCAACTCAGGAATTTTTACCGATAGCTATGGTGAGCGTGTTTTACTTTTTTGACTTGGCAGTAGCAAAAATAGGGGCTCCACAACAAGAGGTTTAATAAGATAGCCGTCACTAAGCTAAATGCCAGACTTGATGGGGATAAGGGAATAGAGGGGGAATAGTTAGTTAACACTTTACCCAAGGTAGGGGTTTTCGACGGGGTAGCCATGTACCAAAGCTTTTCGAAATAATGGCCGTGAGCCAAAATACGAATACCATCTTCAATATCAGTAAGCTTGCTGAACATTACTGCTTTTCTTTGCGCATCCTCACGTACAACGGCTTCTGGATTTTGCTTTAAGGCCTCTAGCATGGCATTAGCAGAGGGGTAGCCATGCTTTTTGGCGAGAGTTGAAAGTGCGGTCACTTCTTCACGGGTGGCGTCATAGTAACCGCTTAAATATTGGCGATAATGGTCGGCTAATATGGGCACCTGAAGCGCCAGAATAAAAAGAATAGCAAAAATAAGCTTATCGAAAACCCGAACTAACATGAAAAATTATGCCTTAAACAAACCTAACAAGCGCACGCATCTTGATGTGCTTAGCGCCCCTGATTGGGCGCATATCACTGTGTTTTATTATCGGCTAAGGTACGAATATATTGCGTCTGTTAACCGAGATAGCTGAGATGCATTGATAACGTAAGGAGGCATAATGTATACCAGCTTACCGAAAGGGCGGATCCACACGCCGCTTTTTACAAAATGCCTTTGTATTTCAGCCACATTCACCGGTGTATAGGTCTCAACTACTCCGATAGCGCCCAAAACGCGAACATCGGCCACCGAAGGTAGGTCGGCACATTTTGCAAGCTCTGTCTGTAATTGTTTCTCAATCGCGGGAACTTGGGTTTGCCATTGGTTTTGATTAATTAAGGATAAGCTGGCGTTGGCCACTGCACAAGCTAGCGGGTTACCCATATAGGTAGGGCCGTGCATAAACACTCCTGGCTCTCCCTGACACACACCTTGTGCAACATCCTCAGTACATAAGGTGGCTGCTAACGTCATGTAGCCACCCGTAATGGCTTTACCCAAACACAAAATGTCTGGTGAAATACCAGCGTGTTCGCAGGCAAACAGTTTGCCCGTTCGACCAAATCCTGTTGCAATTTCATCGCATATCAATAGTACATCATAGGTATTACACAATTGCCGACAACGCTTTAAGTATTCTGGGTGGTACATTCTCATACCACCTGCCCCTTGAACAATGGGCTCGAGAATTAAAGCGGCAATTTCATGGTGGTGATTTTCAAATAGCTCTTCTAAAGGCAGAATATCATCTTCGCTAAAGGTGTGATCAAACCGTGTTTGCGGCGCCGGCGCAAACAGTTGCTTGCTAAGTACGTTTTCAAACAAGCTGTGCATACCATTAACCGGATCGCACACAGACATGGCAGCAAAGGTGTCGCCATGATAGCCATTTCGCGGCGAGACAATGCGACACTTTTCACTTCTACCCTGACATGCCCAATACTGTATGGCCATTTTTATGGCGACTTCTACTGATACCGAACCTGAGTCAGCCAAAAAGACACGGGCGAGACCATCGGGCACCATATCAAGCAGCGTTTTACATACATCAATAGCGGGTTGATGGGTAATGCCACCAAACATAACATGAGAAAAAGCCTCAATTTGCTGATGCGCAGCCGCATTAATGGCTGGGTGATTGTAACCATGTATGGCTGCCCACCAACTGGACATGCCGTCCACAAGTACTTCACCGCTGGCTAATGTGAGCTCAACCCCTTTTGCTCCTGTCACTTCATAGCAGGGAAGTGGCTGGGTAGCCGAGGTGTAAGGGTGCCAAATATGTTGCTTATCAAATTCTATATTGTTCAAAATATAACCGTTAGTAAACTTTATTAAATGGTCAGAGTTGACAACTTTGCTAGGGCGCATAGACTAAGCCAGCATTCTTAATTAGTAAAGGACAGTCAATGAGTCTGGCTTCAGCGCCAACCGCGCAATCACACACTATTCGTCAAGATTGGACAAAAGCCGAAGTAGAGGCGCTATACGCCCTTCCGTTTAACGACTTGCTTTTTCAGGCGCAGGTAGTCCATCGCCAACACTTTGATCCTAATGAAGTTCAAGTCAGCACCTTATTGTCGATTAAAACCGGTGCGTGTCCAGAAGACTGTAAATATTGCCCGCAAAGTGCACGTTATGACACTGGGCTAGAAAAAGAGCGTCTGCTTGAGATTGAAAAAGTAATAGAGCGAGCGAAAGAAGCGAAGCAAGTTGGGTCTACCCGTTTCTGTATGGGCGCCGCGTGGCGTAACCCTAGAGACAGAGACATGCCCTATATTGTCAAAATGGTAGAAGAGGTGAAGGCACTTGGCCTCGAAACCTGTATGACACTTGGCATGTTAACCCGCGATCAAGCCGTGGCACTTAAGCAAGCTGGGCTGGATTATTACAATCATAACCTTGATACCTCGCCAGAATACTACGGCGATATCATTACTACTCGTACTTATCAAGATAGGCTAAATACCCTTGAAAACGTGCGCGCCGCGGGCATGAATGTATGTTCGGGCGGCATTGTAGGCATGGGAGAAACGCTTGGAGATAGGGCAAGCATGCTAGTGCAATTGGCTAATTTGCCTGAGCAGCCACAAAGCGTTCCGATTAATATGTTGGTAAAAGTAAAAGGCACGCCGCTAGATAATGTGGAAGATTTAGATTATTTCGAGTTTATTCGTACTATTGCTGTGGCACGTATCATGATGCCGAAGTCTCATGTTCGCTTATCTGCCGGGCGAGAGGCCATGAACGAACAAATGCAAGCACTATGCTTTATGGCAGGAGCGAATTCCATTTTCTATGGTTGTAAGCTATTAACCACCTCGAATCCAGACACCCATGAAGACGTTTTGCTGTTTAAAAAGCTAGGCATTAACACTGAACGAACCCGAGATTTTTCTGACGAAGCTCACCAGCAGGTGTTAGAAGAAGAAATTGCTCAGCAAAATGAGTCGGACAAGAGTGAGTTGTTTTACGATGCCACCGCGGCCAAGCCGCAGCCGGCTGTAGCGGAGGCATAATGGCCTTTGATTGGCTTGAGCCTGCGCTTCAAGCGCGGGCAGAGCAAGGGTATTTACGGCAACGTCATTGTCAGCAATACGAGAAAGACAATATTGTTTGCATAAACAACAAGCATTATTTGAATTTTGCCAGCAATGACTACCTTGGCATGCGACATCACGACGGGGTGTTGCAAAACTGGGTGGAAGGGCTAGCACAGTTTGGTGCTGGCAGTGGGGCTTCTGCGCTGGTTACCGGGCATAGTCAGGCCCACTTGGCCCTTGAAGCCTACCTGGCAGAAGGGCTAAATCGTGAGGCAGCGTTGCTGTTCAATTCGGGCTATGCGGCTAATCAAGCGTTATGTTTTGCACTTGCTAATGCGTCTACAGAAGGCGTATCAATATTTGCTGACCGTCTAATGCATGCATCATTTTTAGAAGCGGCCAATGAAAGTAAGGCCATGCTTAGGCGATTTGCTCATAATGATAAAACCCATTTACAAACGCTGCTGAAAAAGCCTGTATCAGGCGATAAGCTCATTGTGACTGAAGGCATCTTCAGTATGGATGGAGACAGTGCGCCAACACACGATTTGGTGGCGATAGCGAAGGCCCATGACGCCTGGCTTATGCTTGATGATGCCCATGGCATGGGCGTATTGGGTGAGCGAGGTTTAGGCACCGTTGAAGCTGCAGGGCTTACTCAAGACCACGTGCCCATAGTGATGGGCACATTTGGCAAAGCAATAGGCACCGCGGGCGCCTTTATTGCAGGTAGCCAAGCGCTTATCGATTTTTTGGTCAATTTTGCAAAACATTACATTTACTCTACCGCCATGCCGTCGGGGCAAGCAGTAGCAACCCTTGCTTCATTAACCTATATTGCCTCTGATTCATCTAGACGCGATACGCTTTACGACAACATTTCCCACTTTAGAAAAGGCATTGAGCGCGCCTTTGGCCAGAATGCAGGCCTAGATGAAGGTAGCGCGCTTATGACGCAGTCTACCCCTATTACCCTGAAAGCCAGCAACAGCGCCATTCAGCCGTTAATCGTGGGAAGCCCGCAAAAAGCGCTAGCGCTCAGTGAAGGCCTTAAAGCTCGGGGAATTTGGGTGCCTGCTATTCGGTATCCTACGGTTCCGAAAGGCGAAGACCGATTACGAATTACCTTAAGTGCGACGCATAACAAACAAGATATTGATGTGCTTATAGATGCCCTTTCGTTAGCTATCGAGGACAGGTCATGAACCTAATACCGCCACAACCGGTCGCGATTTCTAACGATAAAATCGGCACTGAACCCACAACCAAAACACCATCCGCTCATACCTACACGATAGCGGATAAGTTTAGTCGCGCAGCGACTCAGTATGACAAAAAAGCCAATATCCAGCAGTGTATCGCAACCGCCGCGCTTAACAATTTGCCGGCAAGTATTGCGCACAAGGTTTTAGACGTAGGCTGTGGCACTGGGCGTCACACTCAGTCGCTGTTTGAAAAGGGGGCAGAGGTGACGGGTGTAGATATTGCTGAAGGTATGTTGGCGTTTGCCCGTCAATCCTACCCCCATCTGCATTTCGCCCAAGGCTCTGCGGAACAACTTCCTGTGCTTTCTAGTACCTTCGAC
Organism: Alteromonas australica; assembly: GCF_000730385.1. NCBI lineage: Bacteria > Pseudomonadati > Pseudomonadota > Gammaproteobacteria > Alteromonadales > Alteromonadaceae > Alteromonas > Alteromonas australica. The sequence continues at coordinate 1,556,317 of NZ_CP008849.1, forward strand.
TGGGTGTTTTCTTCTATGGCGCTTCAGTGGTGCCCTGCGCCAGAGCAAGTTGCACAAGAGTTTTATCGGGTGTTGAATAAAGGCGGGCAAGCAGAGCTAGCAATCATGCTGGACGGTTCGTTTGCCGAACTCCATAAAGCAAGAGCACTGGCTCGCCTGCATCCCGTCAATATTGCTATGCCCTCAGCGGCCCAGTGGCTCACTGCATTTTTGCACGCGGGATTTCGGGTAAGCCGTTTAATAACAAAAGTTTATGTGGATAAGCACAAGGGCATTATGCCGTTATTAGGGTCGATTAAACATGTGGGGGCGGGCGGCACAGCTAGCCCAGCACAATCGTTGACCAAGCGAGATATTACAAAATTAGATCTTGCGTATCGAAACTTACCGCACGAAGAACAGCAAGAGAATGCCCTTCATCTGTCTTACCATGTCAGTCATTTTAGGTTAGAAAAGTTATGAAGCAGTATTTTGTCACCGGAACCGATACCGAAGTAGGAAAAACCTACGTAACCTGCCAGCTACTGCGCGCTACCCAAGCAATAAGCAAAAGCAGTGTCGGTTACAAGCCTATTGCAGCGGGTTGTGACAAGGTAAACGGTGAGTGGGTAAATGAAGACGCTTTAGCGATACAGCAGGCTAGCAGCCTTAAGTTACCTCTATCTATTATTAACCCCATCTCCCTTGTACCGCCTATTGCCCCTCATATTGCTGCGGCAGAAGCCGGCGTGAGTTTAAGCGAACACACAATTAGCCAAGGTTTGTCGCAACTTCAACAATACAAACCTGACGTACTTTTGATGGAAGGCGCTGGCGGCTGGCGACTTCCTCTAAGTGAAAGCACCTATTTACCGGACGTTGTGGCTAAACTAAATATGGAAGTGATTTTAGTGGTAGGCATGAAACTAGGGTGTCTCAATCATGCTCTTTTAACGGCGGAGGCCATTACCCATGATGGATTTAATATAAAAGGATGGGTTGCCAACGATATTACCGGCGAGATGCCAAGGTATAAAGAAAACCTGGCTACATTAAAGCATGCGCTACCCGCGCCCTTGTTACTCGAGGTGCCTTATCAGGTAGCGCCAAATAGCCAAGAATTAATCAGCGCGGTTCAACAACTCTGTTAAATCTTGTTCCGGTTGAACAGGCGTTTTATTGTTGCCCTGAAAGATAAACCCGCTTTTTTCTCCAACCAGGGTGAGGGTGCTGCCTGATAACAGCAGCGCTGAACCCTCTCGAATACCCACCACAGGTATCTCTGGGTTTAATGTGGTGAATTCCGCCAGTCGCTGATCCCGCGTTTCACCGTTATGCCCAGGCGGGTGATAATCTGTGTAGTGGGGGTTAATTTGAAACGGCACCACTTCTAATGCGTCAAAACTTGGCGGCTCAATAATTGGCATATCATTGGTCGTACGAATACTTTGACCACAAATATTTGAGCCAGCGCTCCAGCCCACGTAGGGCACGCCATTACAAATCGCGTGCTTCAGCGGTACCATCAAGGCAAAGCGGTACAAAGAATGTAAGAGATGAAAGGTATTCCCACCGCCCACAACAATCGCGTGTCCATTTTCTGACGCATTGTGAATGGCGGCCACAGGATCGTCAAAGGTGTGTAAACCCACCACATTGCATTCAGGCAATGCAGAAGCCACAGCGTCTACATAGCTGTCGTAGCTTTGAGTTACCGCGGCATAAGGAATAAACACAAGGTCGCGAATGTCTCCCAAGTGTGCAAGAATACGCGCCTTGGCGTGCGTGAGGTAGGCTTCGTCGCCTTCACGCGAACTACTTAACATGAGTACATGTGCGGTCATATAAGCTCCACATTTTTCAGGACGGCATATCATACGCGAACTTTTATATAAAGTTTAGTCATGGGGCGGCCACACCATTAAAAGGATGTCATTAATGAGCGATAAAATAGCAGTCTTGTTTGTCTGTTTGGGGAACATTTGTCGTTCGCCTACTGCAGAAGCGGTATTTAAGAAAAAAGCCCACGATGCAGGCCTTGATTTGATCATAGATTCTGCTGGCACACATGGCTACCACATTGGTAGCCCGCCTGATAAGCGTTCACAATCGGCAGGCACAGACCGAGGGTACAGCTTTAGCGGCTTGAAGTGCCGCCGAGTCGATGACGACGACTTTGAAAAGTTTGATTACATTTTGGCTATGGATAATAGCAATTTGAAAAACCTGCATGGGATGTCGCCAAGTGAGCATCACCATAAAATTCATCTATTTCTTAGTTTCTGCGATAGCACTGAAGAAGAAGTGCCCGATCCCTATTATGGGGGGAAAGGGGGCTTCGAATTGGTGTTGGATTTGATTGAACACGCCTCAGATGGCTTAATTTCTCATATAAAGGCGCAAAGTTAAGATAACTTTCTATAATTTCAAGTTGAGGTTTTTATTGCAGCCACCATTTTATGGTAAAATGACCCTCTAAAGTGAATAAACACCTTTGCCCTAATATCAGGAGAAACTCATTGAGCAATTGGCAAGTAGATAGCTGGAGACAAAAGCCCATTCTTCAGCAACCTGAATACGATGATAAAGCGCGGTTGAAAGAAGTAGAACACACGCTTAGTACCTACCCGCCATTGGTTTTTGCTGCTGAAGCGCGAGAACTAAGACGCCAACTAGGTGAAGTAAGCTTAGGTAAAGGGTTCTTGTTACAAGGTGGCGATTGCGCTGAGTCGTTCGATGAGTTCAATGCGCCTAAAATTCGCGATACCTTTAAAGTTATCCTGCAAATGGCCATTGTTCTAACGTTCGCAGGACGTTGCCCTGTGACAAAAGTTGCACGTATGGCTGGCCAATATGCGAAGCCTCGTTCGTCAGATTTTGAAACAGTGAATGGGGTAACATTACCGAGCTATCGCGGTGATATTATTAATAACTTTGAGTTTACTGAAGCGGCAAGAAGACCTGATCCAGATAGGCTTTTAGAAGCTTACCATCGAAGCGCTTCTACCCTGAATTTATTACGTGCTTTTGCTCAAGGCGGTTTGGCTGACTTACATGAAGTTAATCGGTGGAATATGGCGTTCGTGGAGAATAACCCACTAAAAGAACGCTACCACGACATGGCTATGCGTATTCAAGACTCGTTAGAGTTTATGGATGTCATTGGGATAAATTCGCAAACCAGTAGCACACTTCATGAAACGTCATTGTTTACGTCTCATGAAGCCTTATTGCTCAACTATGAGCAGGCGTTGACACGTGTAGATACCCTAACAGGTAAGCCTTACGATTGTTCTGCTCACATGGTATGGATTGGTGAGCGTACACGTCAGTTAGATCACGCTCACGTAGAGTTCTTCCGTGGCATACATAACCCTATTGGCGTCAAAGTGGGGCCAAGTATGCAAGAAGATGAACTTATTCGCCTGATTGACGCGTTGAACCCGAATAATGACCCTGGCCGGTTAACCCTTATTACCCGTATGGGCGCAGACAACCTTGCTGACAACTTACCTCGTCTATTACGTAAGGTGAAATCAGAAGGCCGTCATGTGGTATGGAGTTCTGACCCTATGCACGGCAATACGTTTAGTGCCTCTAGCGGTTATAAAACCCGTAACTTCGATGCTATCTTGAAAGAAATAAAGCAATTCTTCCAAGCCCATAGCGATGAAGGTACACATGCGGGCGGAATTCATTTAGAAATGACAGGCCAGCACGTTACAGAATGTACGGGTGGTGCTTACGAAATTGGCGACGAAGATTTAGCCCAAGCGTATAAAACCCAGTGCGATCCGCGTTTAAATGCGGATCAGGTATTGGAAATGGCGTTCCTCGTTGCAGACCATTTACGCCATGCATAAGCCGGTTTAGTGGTCTAACGTATAAAGCTGCGTAAAACGCAGCTTTTTTTTAGCTTTCTTCCAGAAACAGCTGCTGAATACGCTTGTGATGAACCCTATCGGTGCGTGCTAAAAGCAGACGAACAAAGTCGATGGCAGCCACAGGTTTTCCTGTGCTTTTTTGCCGTTCAAATAACGCGCGAATGGTATCCGTAATGGGTTTGTCGCCAACGAGTTGTCTAAGCTCTGCAAATACCAGCGTAGCTCGAGAATAAACATCTGCTGTCTCAGTCCCATTGATGAAAGCCACAGGTGGCGCGGTATTGCCTTGTTGGTAATGGGCATAACGGCGCGCTTCATACTCAACTAGCTTATTCATTGTGCCCCGCGGCTCAAGCATGACTAATTCAATGTATTTGGCTAATGACTCGACTAAGAACGCATAATCTGCGGGTAACCCAAAGCCAATCTGATGACCAAACCATTGGTGAGCCACTTCATGAACTGCTCTTCTGTAGCGCTGATCAAAACCATCTTCCATGGGGGTAGTTCGCATCGCGAGCAAATGATCGAAGATAAGTACCTGAGGCAGCGCATAACCACTTGGACCTAAGTCAGGTGCAAATACGAAAGTAAGCTGGGCATAAGGGTAGGGCGCTATGTGCTGTTCAAACCAAGCCAAAGTTTGGGTGGCGGCGCGCAGATGAACATCTTTTGCCTCCTCATTATCCGCGCCAATCAGGTTTACCTCGACGCTCTTGTCTGCAAGGACAGCCGGCTCGTGAGCGTGGGTAAATTCGGTGGCTATCCACGCTGGAATGGCTCTTATTGGTTCGCGAGTCGCATAAAGCGTAGTCATGGTGTGCTCGTCGCCGTCTTGCTCAGTCCATTGCTTACGCTTTTCGCCAGGAGCAAGAGTGAAATAGCCGACTGGAGCAGTGAGTTGAGACGTTACCATTACGCTTTGCGCTTCTGCGCTGATCTCTGCGTTAGAGGCCGTCAAGGCACTCGCAATGGGATATTGCAAAGCCGGTAGCCCTGCCTCTTCACGAAGTGAACTATCCGTCAATGTGAAATAGCGATTAAAGCCAATGCTGGGAATAAGGGGTACACCACGTAAATAGCTAAAAGGCTTGCGGATAACGTGGTGAGTGGGTGACGTCCACAAGTTTTTATTCGCCACCTGTAAAGCAACATTCAGCTGTTTTGATTGTCCGGGGAGCAATGGGTTAACAAGGTCAAATTCACGTTGCTGTGTATAAACGTCGTAATGGTTTAGGGTTGCCCCTTCAACATCGATGTTCTCTGGTGTGAAATCCGGATGAGCACCCACCAATATTTTATCGATACGGCTGTTACTATGGTTGGTTAAGGTAAGAGAAAGTGCAATATCAGCGATGCCGCGTAGGGGGTAAAATCGCACATTCGCCTGAATATGGGTGACCACGGGTTGCGCCTTGTCTTTCCAGTGAAGGTAACGTTTTTCATAGGCCGCTTTTACGTGGTGGCGCTCACTGGGCATCATTAATGCGCGCTCGTCTTTTAGAGCGCTATGCAATATAAAAGTGCCGCTAAAAAGCATCGCGCAAACAGCCACCTTTAATGGGAAGTGACCGCGGCTAAACAAATGCGTATAACCGGTGCCCCTATGGCTTTTTCGTATGGCAAGAAACAGCAGTAAGGTGGTAAGTAAAGCCCAGTAGCTGAAAAAAGGTAAAAAGGCAGACTGACTCATTTGAAAGCCAACGGGAAGTTTGGCTACTTGAAGAGGCGTGCCTGCAATATCCCATAACGGGTGTGGTATTCCCACCATGCTCATAATGGGTGAAAACTTTATGACAATCATTAACCCACAAATAAGCCCGCCAATGAGAGGGTTTGGTGAAAGATGATGCACAACAAGACAGAGCAAGCCGAATAACAATAGGGGTAAACCGGTTAACAATAGGGTTTCAGCGTATGTCTCGTAAGACAGGGGGCTGTTGCACCATAATTGCGCCGTCATAGTCGCTATGGCGGTTACGCCTAAAAAAACTCCCCACATTAAGGTAAGCGAAAAACACTGTGCGGTGATTAAATGACGACTTCCGGCTGGCGTTGCTGCGACCAGCTCTACCATGTGATATCGCTTATCTTTCCAGCATAGTATCCATGCCCAAATACTCATGAGAATGAAACCGACAAACGGCATAAGATTCCATACCACCCTCGCCAGAGCATCCATACTGGTGATGGTTTTTAGCTGAGAAAAAGGCTCGGCATAACCTATACCTGACAGCACTTCAGAAAATACCATACAGGCATAAATGACATACACCAGGGTAAGCGTCGTGGACAAGGTTAATGAGCGCAAAGTTTGCGGGAAAAGCGCTAAACCGATGTCGCGGCGAGAGAATAAGTGACGTAACACTGAATTTTTTCTGACGAACCCAGATAAAAAAGTGACTGTCCAATTTAGGCGTTTAACGGTTTTGGGCTTGAGTAAAACACGTGTTGGATTACGTGATTGAGCATCAAAGGCACTTCTGACGATGTAAAAAATACCAGCAGCAACTGCCAGCCACAACCCTCTATTTAAAAGGATTTTAAACGTCAGCGACCAGTCAGTATTTTGTTCTAATTGCTGGTACACGGCCGTGAATCCGTAGGGGTCTAGCCACGACATGAGCGCATACCATTGAGGAGAAAGTACACGACTTCCCGCTAAAAGTGGCGACCCATTAATCGATGCTAGCATGACATAACCCGCCCACATGGCACACATGACAACATAGCTCGGTAAGGCGTTATTGAAATAGCGGGCACAGGCGAGCGCCAATGCAGTGAATAACACTAAAATGGGGCAATATAAAAAAAGGGTACTTTTAAGGGCACTTTGCAATAAGCTAGAGCTTTGTGAGGCGGAGGGAGAAATCATTAAAATTTGCCCGACAATACAAAGAAGTGTTAGCAGGCAAAGTAGGGAGAAAAAAGCCCCTCCACGTAATATAAACTGTTGTTTTGCAGAGGTTGGTGTGACGGCTATCAGTGGGTGCATGTGAGAAAGGGTATCGCGCTGCAACAATGCCGGCGTTAACAGCCCCACAATAATTGGCAAGGTAAGCATCATTGCTGCATTGTTTAGCAGGACTAACCGCTTAGTTAACACGTCGCCGTCAACCGATAACCCTTGTGCTAACAAAATGCCAAAGCCAGCATAAATAATAAAGCTTAACCAAACGCTGGGGTGACGGAGATAAAGACGCCATTCGTTTATCCATCCTGAAAAAAATAGAAGCATTAGTATTGCTCCTTATTTAATTCGTAGAAGTATCTGTCCTCTAGGGTGGCGTCTCGGCTTATTGCCTCGCTGCAAGGGGCCTCGTGATGATAAACACGCCATACGTCTTTCCCGAAATGATAGCTCTCAGACACCAGCATTCCACAAGGTGGTTGCAAAGAGGATTCCCAAATTTTTCCTTGTAGAGGCGCAATCAAATTGGGGATTTCGCCGCTATCGACTATTTCACCATGCATGATAATAGCAGCGTGACCACACAGGTTTTCGATATCTTCCACAATGTGAGTAGACAGTAACACAAGTGTTTGCTTGCTGATTTTTACCAGTAAACTATGTAAACGCTGACGTTCAAGCGGGTCGAGACCTGCCGTTGGCTCGTCCAGAATAATTAATTTCGGGTTACCTAACAGTGCCTGTGCAATACCGAAGCGTTGACGCATGCCGCCTGAGAATTGAGTTACCGCTTTATTCGCGACTGCGGTTAAATTTGTTAATGATAGTAGTGAAGATATTTGCGCATCTACTTTATTTTTATCCACCTTTTTTAGCGAGGCTATGTGTTTTAAAAGTTGTCGGCAACTAAGGTGTGGGTATACACCGAAGGATTGAGGTAAGTAACCTAATTGGGATCTTAGGGCATTGGGGTGGGCAACAATATCGATGCCATCGAATAACACCGTGCCTGAGTCGGGTGGCTGTAAGCAGGCTAGGGTTCGCATAAGTGTGGATTTTCCTGCACCATTTGGACCAAGCAGCCCTACCATACCTGTAGGGAATGTGAGGGTAATGTTCTTTAGTGCATGTGTGCCGTCTGTATAGGTTTTATTGAGATTTTTTACAGTAAGCATGTGAGCCTTCATCAGTAAAGGTGAATGATATGTTTGCACTATAAATACAAAATAGCGTTGTGAAACTACAGCGTGACTAAAGGGTATGATGGCGTGACGAGAGGCCAAATAAGGGGGCTTTTTTACTTTCATCAGTAAAAAGCGTATTTTCATCACTTTCTGTGTGCAAATATCTGTTTTTGTTGACAGTCTAGAAGCGAAAAATGAAAGAGAGTGACATGACTATTGCCCTAAAAATGGATAGAGGTTTACTGGCCAGTTTGCTGCCATTAGTTGCCGCTATATTGCTGGCGGCTAATTTATCCTTTGTTAACGAGCAGGCGCAGCATGGCTCACGTTTTATTGTATTGCATTTAAAAGCAATACTTCTATCAGTGCCTTACTTAACGTCAGTGGGGTTGTTGTCATGTTTGCATCGTCCCTGGGGCGCGCTGGTATGGTTTAGCGTATGCCTGCTTTATTCATTGTTTCTCTTTTCAGCGAATCTTCCCAGCGAATTACTTTTGCCTTTTTCCGCGCAGCCACCACAACCAACTGCCGCTGTTATAGCCCCCTCAGCCGACAGCCTCACCAAATTGGACAGTCATACCAAATTGGACAGTCAAATCGTTTGGTTTTTTATAGTGGGCGCCTTACTTGGAGGGCTACATCATTTTCATAAAACACCGTCGAGCGGCAATGTAAAATCGGCATTGTGGGTTCAACGTGTGTTTTCACTCGATGCAATGGTTGCGGCCACGCTTTTTATTTGGGTAATTGGTTGCACCGGCATATTTTTGTATACCCCCGATCCTATGAACAACCAGCCGCTGGCAATGAAAGTAGATCTCAATCAAGTGGTGGGTGAATTTGATCGCTTTGTGGCGTACTTTTTTCAGTTTTTGTGGCTGGCCGCAATACTTTTTTTTATATACTGGGTTAACCGATACTGGTTAATCCGTAGGGTATTATCTTCACAAGGCTTAATCCCTTATGCAGCCACTGCTCTTGTATTTATTCTGCTAGCTACACCCGTGTTGAGTGCAAGTGCACTGCTGTTGCCATTAAATACGCAGTCGTCGTTGACATTACTTCCCTCTGAAAACAGCAATGCGTTTGATTTGGATAATTTCCGTTTTATGTTTGCTTTTTTAGCGGTCACTATGCCCGTTATTTTGGCGTTCGAGCGTAAGTCGTTTGATGCAACACTCGCCCGTGTAGAAAAGGATAAAGTTCGTACTGAATTGCAATTGTTACAGCAACAGATTAACCCGCATTTTCTCTTTAACACGCTAAATAACCTGTATGCACTAACATTAGAAAAGTCGGATAGGGCACCAACAAGCATAGAGCATCTATCTAATTTATTGCGTTATACGGTGTATAAAGGCCAGCAAGAGTGGGTCGCGTTAGAGGATGAACTGGCGTATGTAAATGATTATTTAGCCCTGCAAGGCCTAAGATATCAAAGCGATTGCGAAATTAATGTAAGCTGGCCTACCTGCAATAAAGGGTATCAAATACCCCCTCTTTTATTGATAGTATTGCTGGAAAATGCGTTCAAACATGGCATAGAAAAAGCGGAAAAGCCGAGTGTATTAAATGTGTCGATACGTATTGATGAGTGCGGTGTGCTTCACTTCTCATGCCAAAGCCCATACCTTGCTGAAGGCGCACTGTCTCAACCTGAACACGCCATTTGGTCTGGTTCTCAACAAGCGAGTCAGACAGGTTTGGGGTTAACGAATGTTGCCCGAAGGCTTTCACTGTTGCCAGGTGAACATAATACCCTCGATAATGACGTCATAGAGGGTACCTGGGTAGCGAGTTTAACGTTGGATTTACAGCCATGCTAAAAGCACTGATTGTTGACGATGAACCCTTAGCACACACCGTATTGTTGCATCACTTAAAGCAACATCCGGATATCGCTATAGTGGGGCGGTGTTTTAGTGCTACAGAAACACTGCAGCACTTGGCAAAACACCATGTGGATCTTCTTTTTCTTGATATTAATATGCCGGCGCTAAGCGGCATTGATATGCTTAAAGTCATCGCTCATCCGCCGCAAGTGATTATTGTGAGCGCGTATTCAGAATTTGCCATTGACGGATTTGAACTCGACGTTGCAGATTATTTGCTGAAACCTGTGAACAGCCAACGGCTGTCAAAAGCATTAGATAAAGTTCGAGAACGATGTCAAGTGCACAACCATGCCTCAAAAATACAAGTAAAAGTAGGACGTGAGATACACAGGTTAGACATCGACAGTATTGTGTATCTTGAAGCGTATGGAAACTACGTAAAAGTGTGGACAACACAAACCATGTTGCTGGCAAATAGTACGTTGAAACAACTTCTTGAAGGTTTGCCTAAGGTCGATTTTTTACAAATACACAAATCCTATGTGGTTAATAAAAAGACACTGATGTGTCTGAATACCGACACTGTCACCCTCAGTGGGGGCGTAAATTTAAAGGTGGGGAAATCTTTCAAGCTAGCGTTAAAAAGGCACTTTAGCACATTGTGACGGCATGGATTCCTGATGCCGTTGTTATGTTTCAGGCTAGACTACGTCAGCTCACTTCCATGATTTCGCTGGCTTAGTCATCATCGAGTAGGGGCTCAACAACCGATTCCAAACCGTTGAGTTTTATTTCATACATCAATGCCAATTGTTCGCCTAGCTTGCCTTTAGGAAAGCCTTGTTTGTGAAACCATACAAGGTAAGGTTCGGGTAAATGGAAAAGGCGACGCCCTGCATATTTACCAAAGGGCATAATCTGATTGACGGTGGCTTTTATCAGTTCGGGATCCATAACCTGTGCTTTTTTATAACGATTTATTGGCCGAGAAAGGCGCCTAAATATTAGCGCTTTCGAGTTGACTGCTGCGTGTGCCATAGTTTGGCATATACACCTTGCTTTTGCAGTAGTTGGCTATGTGTGCCTTGTTCGGTAATCATACCTTTGTTCATCACCAGTATATTGTCAGCATCAATAATTGTAGAGAGCCGGTGGGCAATCACTAAACTGGTATGGCCTTTTGCGGCATCCCGTAGCGCAGCTAAAATGGCCTGCTCAGATTCGCTATCTAATGACGATGTGGCTTCATCAAATATCATAATGGGCGCGCCTTTTAGCAGTGCTCTTGCAATTGCTACGCGCTGTTTTTCTCCCCCGGATAACTTAAGGCCACGTTCACCCACTTTTGTGTTTATGCCATCAGGAAGTTGAGCAATGAAGTGGTTTAAATGGGCAAGTGATGCTGCATGCATAATTTCTTCGTCAGTGGCGTTAGGGTTTCCATAGGCGATGTTGTCTTTCAATGTGGTGTTAAAGAGAACGGTGTCTTGGGGCACAATAGCAATATGACTTCGCAAACTGTTTTGGGTGACTTGGCTTATATCCTGACCATTCACGCATACGGTGCCCCTCGTGGGTTCATAAAAGCGAAAAAGTAGCTTCATGATGGTGGACTTGCCTGCGCCACTTTCGCCGACAATGGCCACCTTCTTGCCCGCTTCAACCTGAAAGGTAATGCCATTTAAAATAGGCCGCGCGTCATGATAACTAAAATGTACATTCTCAAATTGGACAGTCGCATTTTCAACACCGCCTTTTAATGTGAGCGCCAGTGAATCAGGTTTATCAGAAATGGCCGGGCGCTGAGCGAGTAGTGAAAATAAATTATCAATGTTAGCCAGTGAACCCCTTATTTCTCGGTATACAAAGCCTAAAAAATTAAGCGGCATAAAAATTTGCATGGTGAAGGCGTTAATGAGCACAAAATCACCAATCGTCATATCGCCGTTCATTACGCCGAATGCGGCATTGGCCATCATTGCTGTCATGGCAGTGGCAATAATACTGGCTTGGCCTGCATTAAGAGCGAAGAGAGATAATCGATTTTTGCGCCTTGCCACTTCCCATTGGGCTAAATCGTTGTCGTATCGGTTCGCCTCAAAGGCTTCATTGTTGAAATATTTAACTGTTTCGAAATTAAGTAGGCTGTCGACTGCACGGGAATTAGTGGTGGAATCGGCTTCGTTCATTTGCTGAACAAATCGAGTGCGCCAGTCGGTGGCTTTCATTGAGAACGCCACATAGCAAATTACACTGGAAATGATGATAAACGCAAATGACCAACCAAATTGAAACAGAAGCAAGCCTACCACAAGCCCAATTTCGAGCAGGGTAGGCACAATGTTAAACACCATAAACCGCATTAAGAAACTAATGCCTGATGTGCCTCGCTCAATGTCTCTTGATAAACCGCCGGTACGCCTGTCGAGATGAAAACCCAAATCGAGGTTATGTAGATGTTTAAATACGTTTAGGCCAATGCGACGCATAGCTCGCTCGGTGACTCTACCAAACAAGGTATCTCTCACTTCCCCTAACAGCACATTGAGTAACCTCAAGGTGCCGTACGCCACAATAAGGCTGATGGGTACTGCCAGGGCAAGGGTGGTTAAATCGCCATTTAAGCTGTCTACCGTGTACTTCAACACATAAGGTAACCCAATGCTGGCGAGTTTTGCGGCCACCAGGCAAAGCAGGGCAAGTACAACTCGCCGTTTAAACTCCAATAAATAAGGGCGCAGTTGTTTCAGCACATGCCACTTTACCGGGGCATTATCGTACACTGTGTTATGGCGTCTTGGCATGAATTGAAATGACTCTTTGTTAAACGGCAAGTAGAAGCGTTAATGTTAACAGGATAGAACCCATTAAGCTGTTACGCCGTAATGAGATAATGCGTTTAAAATATACATAATTTTCGTATGTACAGGCGTAAAGAGGGCTCAGTGCCCCGAACCCCTTAATTAACAAGCGTGTCATGTCCGTACTTGAAAGCCTGGTGGAGAGTTAAAAATAGAAAGAGAACAATTCATTCTTAAATATACATTGCAGATCATTTCAATCTGATGCGCGCACAAGTACACTACAGGGTGTGCGTGAATGAAAACAGACGCGCATAACGCTGAGTGTAGGAGAAAATTTGTTAGAAGATAGCTTTGGAAGACAATTTCATTATTTACGTTTGTCGATAACGGAAGCGTGTAATTTCCGGTGTCAGTATTGTCTGCCTGATGGCTATCAAGGCCCTTCTAGTGATAGCTTTTTATCCGTAAATGAAATTCAAACCTTATTATCTGCCTTTGCGCAGTTAGGCACGTCTAAAGTGCGAATTACCGGTGGAGAGCCTACCCTTCGTCGTGACTTTTTAGATGTATTGCATTTAACGGCGCAAACTCCGGGTATTGAACGTATCGCCATGACAACCCATGGTGCACGAATGTCTGCTCATGCCAAACAGTGGAAAGACGCTGGCTTACATCAAGTTAATGTGAGCATAGACAGCTTAGATCCTCGTCAATTCGCTGCTATTACAGGGCAAGATAAATTAAAAGAGGTACTCGCAGGGCTTGATGCAGCTGCAAATGCGGGCCTTGATGTCAAAGTTAATACGGTATTGCTGAACGACTTCTCTGACGCTCGCCTTCACCGTTTTTTGGCATGGTTAAAAGAGATGCCAGTGACCCTTAGGTTCATAGAGTTAATGGAGACGGGGGACCTTCCACAGTTTTTCAATCAGCAGCATCAAAGTGGCGGGCCCATTAAGCAAACGCTGCTAGCACAAGGTTGGCAACCCATAGTAAAACGAAAAGACGCCGGGCCAGCGCAAGAGTTTTTTCATCCTGATTACGCGGGAAAGATAGGTCTTATCATGCCTTACAGTAAAGATTTCTGTAAAAGCTGTAATCGACTTAGGGTTGCAGCAAATGGCAAACTGCATTTGTGTCTATTCAGTGAGCATGGCATTGATATGCGCCATCTGTTGGCAGATGGCGACGTGGCAGGCCTTAAGCAATTTCTCATAGAATGTTTAGGTCAGAAGCACGAAACCCATTATCTACATGATGGTAATACAGGTGCAACCACGCACCTTGCTATGTTAGGGGGCTAACGGGCTAAAGACGCAACAAAAATAAAGGTTAGGCGCTAACCTTAAATGGCGATCTATAAGGCGTTCGCCACGCCGACAAAAACAACAATAAAAGCTAAATTTGCGATAAAAGGAAGTATATGCATATAGGAAATAGTGCGCGGTTATCTTATCACTACGTTACCGAAAAGGATGTTGAGTTCTTGTGGGAGCTTGACCAAGACGAAGCGGTTATGCGCTACATCAATGGTGGTAAACCTTCCAGCAGAGAAGATATACGCCATATTTTTATACCCCGGGTTCAAGCTTTCTCTAACCCAGCGCTAGGTTGGGGATTATGGCGAGTAGAAGTCACAGAATCTCGGGATAGTATTGGCTGGATTTTAGTTCGTCCGTTTGGCTTTTTCACCCACTCACCAGAAACAGATAATATTGAATTAGGCTGGCGTTTTAAGCGTTCGAGTTGGGGGCAGGGTTTTGCGACAGAAGCCGCGAAAACAGTGAAAGACAGTTTATATTTAACTGGCATCGATAAATTTTCCGCCATTGCTAACCCAGCGAACAAAGCGTCAATCAAAGTTATGAAAAATTTAGGTATGACGTTTAGCCACGAACTAGAATATAAAGACAACCTGTTCCACGAAAACGTCGTGGTTTACGCAACCTGATTAAGGACGGTTTTCATATTGTTATAGCGCTGTGTTTGCTCTTCTGTTAATTCTGAACTTTCAATCGTTGTGCGACAGCGCTTAACCAAACTGACCACTTTGTTTATTCGTGGCTGACCTTGCTTTGCGCGCATCGTTATTGCCTGCAATAAATTTAAGGCGATGGCCGGATTTTTAGGCATCACTTGGTAGGCTTGTAAAAAGGTATTGAATGACTTGGCTAAATCGCCTTGTTGATAATGCAGCACGGCGGCATTGTTCAGGCTTTTGGGGCTTAAGGGTATAGACGCCTTCTCACGTTTTTCTTGTTTTATATAGAATGAAACAAGATTAGGCTCGTCACTGTCACTTAGCTTTTGTTCTAATACTTCAAGTATCTTTAGGGCATTTCCTTGCAGCCCCACTTCGTGAAAGGCTTTTGCTGAATCGATAAGGGCTTCCGTGGGCTTGTCTTCCCAATGCCTGAAATCTAAGGATTCCATCATCGTTTTGGCTTTTTCACTGTCATTTTGTAAATAGCAAATTCTGGCATTAATAACATGAACTTGTTGCGCCACATCTTCTTTGGGGTAGGCGGTTTTCAATTCTCGCAAATAGTCGTTGGTTTGCTGAACAATATGAGAAACCTCTGAAGGGGATGACGTCATGGCAAAATCTACCCCCGCACGGGCAGCAGTTAAATAGTGCTCTGCGCACTCATGAATGGATTGCTTAGCGTAACGGACAATTTTCCTCGCACTATCAAATTGCTCTTGATAATCATGAGTAATACGAGAAAGTTCCATAGCGGTTTGATGCCGTTTTACGTTTCTTGGCGAAACCTCTCGAGCAATATTGATACACTCAAGGGCATCATCAAATGCTTCCTCTCGAATTTTTAATTCTGCAAGTAAATCATAGGAGGCAAGGTTGCTTTCTAAGTTTAGCGCTAGGCTTAATATAGCCCGCTCGGCGTCCTCAAACTCTTTTAAGTTGACCAAGGATTTACAGAGCCCGTATTTTGCCCAGGCAAATTCTTGTACATTAATGATGCCTTGGAAAAATGACTTTGCTTCATCATATCGCTTGCTCAAAAGTAATAGATCGCCTTTTACCTTTAGCGCTAAAGGAAAATACTCAGCATATTTAGGTTCTAAAATAAATGCTTCTACGGCCATCAGAGCACCCTCTAGGTTACCTTCATCCATATACTGATAGATAGGGTTCAATACCATTTTGCGCGCAATAACTTTTGATAGCCGTTTTTCAAGCTGGTTTACTGAAAAAGGTTTCGCAAGAAACTCATCGGGCTGTAGTTCTACAATGGCATGTACTGCTTCTGGGCTGGTGTCAGCGCTTGTGAAAATAAACCCAGTGGTGAGGGGAACTAGGTGCTGCGCTTTTAGGGTTTCGAACAGGCAATAACCGCCATGATCTTCGCGTAAGTCGTAGGCACAAATTACAGCGTCATAATGTTGCTGACTTAACGCATTGAGTGCTTGCGTAGGCTTAACAACATAATCCACATGCTCAAACCCAAGCTCATCAAGGGCATATTTCATATGGCTTTTCGCTAAAGCTTGGTCTTCAGCAACTAGTACCCGTGCTCGTTTCGCAATGTTCGGTTTCATAACCTTTCCGTAGTGGAAAATAGAGCGTATTCGATATAATAAGTTTAGTCGCAGAAGCCGAGCGTTACCAAAAACGATGACATTAAATAGGCGTTCTGAGCGAATAAAGGTATTTTGACTGTCCAATTTGTTTATTGAACACGACTGTGGCTCGCAACAAAGTTGTTGAAACAGTGATTGGCGTTTAACGTTTTAAGGAATTTTAATAATACAGAAGAATGGTGGACGCTACTGGGCTTGAACCAGTGACCCTCGCCTTGTAAGGGCGATGCTCTCCCAACTGAGCTAAGCGTCCATAAAAGAATTCTACTTGAAAACTGTATGAAATGGTGGACGCTACTGGGCTTGAACCAGTGACCCTCGCCTTGTAAGGGCGATGCTCTCCCAACTGAGCTAAGCGTCCATAAAATTTTCAAGTCAAACAAGAATCCGCTCTAGAAGAGTGGTGGACGCTACTGGGCTTGAACCAGTGACCCTCGCCTTGTAAGGGCGATGCTCTCCCAACTGAGCTAAGCGTCCATCTTGTTTGTTTACTTGCCTGGGCAAGTGGGGCGGTATTATAGAGTTGCTTCCGATAGTGTCAACAATAAAATTAAAGAAAAATTACCGTATGCATGAAAAATAATCATTTTGTTGCCATTTTGATTAAATTGATGAAAAGAGCATCATTTTTAGTAACGGTTAAAGCTATAAGGGGCTTTTCTTTTTGCGCGGCAGTAAACTAGGACTCCAATTTATGGCCCGAATATAGGTGTTTGTTAAAGCATCTGGTGGCTCATAAGCGATGTTACTTTCCAAAGATATCAGAATGCCAGTGGCGGAATAATTAGTTGCAACAAGTCAATGATGTGGCTTTTGTCGCAACCGTTACGCTGGTAGAATGCGCCACACTTAGACTTAAATTAAAGATAGAGAGTGATCATGTCGGTTGTAACACGATTTGCACCAAGCCCAACGGGCTATCTACATGTAGGCGGCGCACGTACCGCACTATATTCTTGGCTTTACGCAAAAAGCAAAGGTGGTGAATTTGTTTTGCGTATAGAAGATACAGATATAGAGCGTTCTACAGAAGAAGCAAAACAAGCCATTTTAGATGGCATGTTGTGGCTAGGGTTAACGTGGGACACAGGCCCTATTTATCAGACGGACCGATTCGACCGTTATAAAGAACTCATTCAAACATTGCTTGATGAAGGTAAAGCGTACAAGTGCTTCATGAGCGCAGAAGAATTAGATGCCATTCGTGAAGGGCAAAAAGAGCGTGGCGAGAAGCCCCGCTACCCAGGTACATGGCGCGATAGAACGGATCACCCAGAAGGGCAGCCTTTTGTCATTCGCTTCAAAAACCCGTTAGACGGTAAAGTGGTTATCAACGACCATGTACGTGGCAAAATTGAAATCAGCAATACTGAACTAGACGACTTGATCATTCAACGTACAGATGGCACGCCTACCTATAATTTCTGTGTGGTTGTTGATGATTGGGATATGGGCATTACTCATGTGGTACGTGGTGAAGATCACATCAACAATACCCCGCGCCAAATTAATATTCTTGAAGCATTAGGTGCTCCTGTACCAGAGTATGCTCACGTTTCAATGATTTTGGGTGACGATGGTAAAAAGCTGTCGAAACGTCATGGTGCTGTCAGTGTTATGCAATATCGTGATGACGGTTTTTTACCTCAAGCCGTACTTAATTACCTTGTGCGACTAGGTTGGTCACATGGCGATCAAGAAGTGTTTACGCTTGATGAGATGATTGAGCACTTTAGTTTGGATGGCATAGGGCAATCAGCATCAGCCTTTAATACAGAAAAACTGATTTGGCTAAACCAGCACTATATAAAGACATTGCCAGCGAGTGAAGTGGCAGCACATGCGAAATGGCATTTTGAAACGTTAAATGTAGATTTAACCGCAGGGCCAGCGCTTGAGTCTGTCATTGCTATTCAAGCGGACAGGGTGAAGACATTAAAAGAGCTTGCAGAGATTTCTACCTACTTTTATCAAGATTACGAAGCGTTTGATGCGAACGCGGCGAAAAAGCACCTTCGACCTGTGGCACGGGGTCCGTTAGAGCGCGTTAAAGATAAACTAATGGCGCTGGAAGAATGGAACCCTGAAAGTATCCAGTCGGCGATAAATGCAACCGCTGAAGAACTTGAAGTGGGTATGGGAAAAGTAGGCATGCCGCTACGTGTAGCTGCTACGGGTGGAGGTAACTCGCCTTCTTTAGATGTTACCCTTAATTTGCTTTCAAAAGAGAAAGTTGGCGAGAGAATCGACAAAGCGCTTACTTTTATAGCAAACAGAGAAAATTCATAAAAAAACCGTTGACATGACAGGGGCGGATGCCTAGAATGCGCCCCGCTGTCACGGAACAGTCACACAAAACTGACTGAGACATGATGGGGCCATAGCTCAGCTGGGAGAGCGCCTGCATGGCATGCAGGAGGTCGGCGGTTCGATCCCGCCTGGCTCCACCAATTTTTAAATTGGAGCAAATTTAGGCTGGAGTTGCTAACACAACTTCTGACTGAAAATTTAGTAAGAAAAAGAGCAATTAATTTGTTTGCTTAATCCAACTTTCTAAATACCTCGAATGCAATGTGTTCGAAGAACTATTTTCAGTCCCCTTCGTCTAGAGGCCTAGGACACCGCCCTTTCACGGCGGTAACAGGGGTTCGAATCCCCTAGGGGACGCCATATTTATCGCGTCACAGTCGATTAATACTGTGAAATAGGCTGAAGTTAACGTGTTAGCTTCGGACGGAAATTTCAGTAAAGAGAGTGATTCGTGTTAACGAATTAAGCTAGCTTTACAGAAGTTCAGTGAAGTTTTGCTTCACAGTCAAGTTTCTGTCCCCTTCGTCTAGAGGCCTAGGACACCGCCCTTTCACGGCGGTAACAGGGGTTCGAATCCCCTAGGGGACGCCATATTTATCGCGTCACAGTCGATTAATACTGTGAAATAGGCTGAAGTTAACGTATTAGCTTCGGACGGAAATTTCAGTAAAGATAGTGGTTCGTGTGAACGAACTAACCTAGCTTTACAGAAGTTCAGTGAGGTTTTGCTTCACAGTCAAGTTTCTGTCCCCTTCGTCTAGAGGCCTAGGACACCGCCCTTTCACGGCGGTAACAGGGGTTCGAATCCCCTAGGGGACGCCATATAAAAAAACCAGCCTTTCGGCTGGTTTTTTTTCGTCTTGCTATCATCAAGTTCATTGGTGAGCCACTTACACTTTTCGACTGTCCAATTTCTGTCTTTTTCAAATAAAGTCAAAAAAAGTGACTGTCCAACAAATAAAGTGACTGTCCAAAAACTAGTTTCAAAAAGCTAGTTTAAATCCAATGTAGTGATAATTAGACTGTCCAATTTAGCGTCCGCAGATATAATTTGTGCCATTGTGCTTTCAATTCATCAATGTAAAAACACATCTGTGTGTACGCCTGCTATCATGCAGTCAACTATTAAGAGGTTTCTATGCAAAATTACGCTATCGGTACTCCTGGAAAGCCATGGGGAACCAAAGAAAAAGAGTTATGGCTAGCAGCACAGGTTGTACAACGTAGTTATCATGATGAAGTGGTGCAACAACTTATGGGGATTGTCCCGACAGGGTTTAAGGTGGTGCAATATGGTTCGCTGCCATACGATGAAGAGCGCTATCCTTTGTACGCAATAGTACCTGAGTGCTTCGACAGCGCTAAGCCCTCAGCGCTGGTTACTGGAGGCGTGCACGGGTACGAAACAAGTGGTGTACAAGGAGCGCTTAAATTTATCAGAAATAACCTTTTGAACTATGCAAAAGATATAAACCTAGTTGTGGTTCCTTGTGTGAGCCCTTGGGGGTATGAAACCATTAATAGATGGAATCCTTTGGCTATTGATCCTAATCGTTCCTTTTACACAGACTCCCCAGCGTCCGAATCATCACAATTAATGGCGTTTATTGCTTCACTAGAACAGACCTTTACGCTTCATATCGATTTACATGAAACAACCGATACGGATAATTCAGAATTTAGGCCAGCGCTGGCAGCGCGCGATGGAACGACGCATGATAATTGGAACATACCAGATGGTTTCTATACCGTTGCCAATACGACAAACCCCCAACTCGATTTTCAAAAAGCGGTGATAGATGCTGTAAAAGTCGTCACACATATCGCCCCAGCAGATAGTGATGGCAAGATAATTGGTGCGCAAGTCGTTAGTGAAGGCGTGATTTGTTACGACAAGAAATCGCTTTATTTATGCGGAGGTATGACTGACGCAATGTACGTTACCACTACCGAAGTTTATCCAGATAGCAAGCAGGCGACCCCTGAGAACTGTAACGACGCGCAAGTGGCGGCGGTTTGTGCTTCACTAAACTTCATAAAATAGACGCTTGAACGTTTAGACGTCTAGATGTATATTTAGCCTCCAGTAATAGGAGGCTTTTTGTGTTTACATTTTCTGCTGTGATTTATGATGGGAATAAACAATCTTTAGTTCGTTATGACGGTAATGACGAAGAGGCGTTTGAGCGTTACCTCAATGAAAAGTATGGGTGCTATGTATGCCTCTGGTCGAATAAAGAGCTTAGCGAACGAGCGTTGACTACAATAAAATCCTCTGTTGCACTTAATGAGGCAGCAAAAATTAAGAGTGAGTAAACGGTGCATATACCTTCTCCATGCATTGCACAATGCAAATTAAACGATGATAACGTGTGTATGGGGTGTCATCGAACGATGGAAGAAATCGCTAACTGGGCGGGGCTTTCGTCAAAAGACAAAGCCAATGTGTTAGCACGCCTTCATGCAAATACACAGTTAGAGTCCGACAATCAATAGCCTTGATACAGGAGAGCGATTTACCCCATCTCTCTACATAAACTTACGTCACACTCAAGTTACCTCATTTAAACTTTCCCAAAACAGATTGAAACAGATTGGACAGTCAAAACAAGTTGGACAGTCAAAACAGATTGGACAGTCACTTTTAGGTTGGCAAAGCAAGTTGGACAGTCACTTTTAGGTTGGCGGATAAAGCAGACAACGAAGCTTCTCACACTGCGACGTGAAAACTTTCTTTTAAGTTCGTGATATTCATGGTCACCCACATGCCATTTTGATACACTCTCGCGCCGAAATTTTGACCTTACTACTAGCGAATTAGCACACAATGAAAATTATGTTAGCGCCGATGGAAGGCGTAGTTGATCATCTAATGCGAGATATGCTCACCCGAGTAGGTGGGTATGATCAATGTGTAACTGAATTCGTGAGGGTTGTGGATCAAAAACTGCCTAAGAAAACATTTTATCGCCTGTGCCCTGAATTGCATCATGGTGGAAAAACACCCTCGGGTGTTCCCGTTCGTGTGCAACTGTTAGGGCAGCACCCGCAGTGGCTGGCTGAAAACGCGGAAACTGCCATAGAGTTGGGCTCTCCTGGTGTAGATTTAAACTTTGGGTGCCCTGCTAAAACGGTAAACAAAAGCAAGGGTGGGGCGGTTTTACTTAAAGAAACTCAAGCGCTTTACGATATTGTTAAAGCTGTTCGAGATGCGGTTCCTTCCCATATACCAGTGTCGGCTAAAATTCGATTGGGTTTCGAGGATAAGAGCTTAGCCGTAGATAATGCAATGGCTATTACAGAGGCAGGTGCTTCTGAGCTTGTCGTCCACGCGCGAACCAAAACGGAAGGGTATAAGCCCCCCGCTTATTGGGAGTGGATAGCAAAAATAAAGCAGCACACTTCTATTCCTCTCGTGGCAAACGGCGAAATATGGAGTGCTTCTGATGCTAAACGATGCCAAGACGAATCTCATTGTACGAATTTAATGGTCGGACGAGGGGCCTTGGCATTACCCAATTTAGCTTTGTGTATTAAAAACAATGAAGCGCCCATGGCATGGAAAGATCTGGCCTCACTGCTTATCCAGTATTCCGGTTACGAAATATTTGGAGATAAAGGCAAATACTATCCTAACCGGTTAAAGCAGTGGTGTGGATACCTAAAAAGGCAATATCCTGAAGCCGAATTATTATTTAACGATATTCGCAGGCTCACGCAATCACAAGATATTGTAAAGGTTTTATCAGAGCACGCCGGTATAGCGCTGTAACTGTATCAGTAACTAAACTTGTTTATTTCCCTATATTTAGCATAATCGTTTTCAACGCTAATTTATTTTGCGTTATTAAAAATAACTAAATATGTCTGGGGAAATCATGAACGTCCAACCAAGTAAGCTATTTCTAGCTGCTGCTTGCATGTGTACGATTGCGTTGTTGGGGTGTAATGACGCGCAAAACAAAGAGCAAAAGCCGAAAGATAAAGTCACTATAAATGAAAATCCATATCCGAGTACGTACACGCCTATTGAAGGCAAACCAACGTTAATCACAAATGTCACCATACTTGATGGAATAGGCAATAAAATTGATAAGGGCGCGGTTCTATTTTCTGATGGGAAGATTGTAGGCTTGAGTACAACGCCACTTGGTGAGTCGCTACCTGCACCTGATAATGTGATGGTGATTGATGGAGAAGGGAAGTGGGTAACGCCTGGGATCATCGACAACCATAGCCATTTAGGTGTTTATCCTTCTCCTTCGACAAAGTCTCATTCTGATGGCAATGAAATGACCAGCCCTGTTACCGCGCAAGTATGGGCTGAACATTCAGTGTGGCCACAAGATCCGGGGTTTACTCGCGCGCTAGCGGGAGGGGTAACGACGCTTCAAATTCTTCCAGGTAGTGCAAACTTAGTCGGTGGTCGTTCAGTTGTGTTAAAAAATGTACCAAACCGAACCATGCAATCTATGAAATTCCCAGACGCCCCGTATGGCATGAAAATGGCCTGTGGCGAAAACCCCAAACGTGTTTATGGTCAAAAAGGCGGCCCTATGACCAGAATGGGGAACGTAGCTGGGTATCGTCAAGCATGGGCAGATGCACAGGATTATATACGTAAGTGGGAGCGTTACGAGCGTGATTTCGATGCAGGGAAATCCCCCACGCCACCGAAACGAGACCTAAAGCTAGAAACACTCGCAGGGGTATTAAAAGGTGATATTCTCGTACACATGCATTGCTATCGTGCCGACGAAATGACAGTGATGATGGATGTCATGAAAGAGTTCAATTATAAAATTGGAACATTCCATCACGCCGTGGAAGCCTACAAAATTGCTGATACCCTAAAAGAAAACCAAGTTTGCTCAGCCATGTGGGCCGATTGGTGGGGGTTCAAAATGGAAGCTTACGATGGAATTCGAGAAAATATTCCAGCTGTGCATGCCGCCGGAGCATGCGCCATTGTTCACTCTGACAGTGATTTGGGTATACAAAGGTTGAATCAAGAAGCCGCAAAAGCGTGGTCTGATGGCAAACGAGCCGGGCTAAATATCTCTAAGGAAGAAGCGTGGATATGGTTAGCCGCCAATCCTGCTAAATCATTAGGAATTTTTGATCAAACAGGCTCTTTAGAAGCGGGTAAGCAAGCGGACATCGTTCTCTGGAGTGGGGACCCGTTTTCTACCTATACCAAAGCAGAACGTGTGTTTATTGATGGCGGTTTAGCATACGCTTTAGACGCTCAGCAAGATTGGCCTGTAAGCGATTTTGAAATTGGACAAGTAGGTGAAGGAGACAGCAAATGAAGCGTTTAATTGTAATAGCATTAGCGATGCTATCCATTCATTCTACCTATGCAGAAAAACTCGCATTAGTTGGGGCTAAAATTCATACCATGAGTGAACAGGGAGTGATTGAAAAAGGCAGTGTTCTTGTCAGTGATGGAAATATTGTTTCTGTCATTGAGGGAACAGAAGTTCCTTCAGAATATCGGGTGGTGGATGTTTCTGGAAAAGTTATTTCCCCAGGGTTCATTGGCGCGTTGACGTCGTTAGGGCTCGTTGAGGTTTCCTCTTCATCTGGCGTGGTAGATGCGAGTATCGAAACATCGCCTATTACTAAAACAGGTGCGGCACTCGACGTCAGTTATGGTATTAATCCAGACTCGTCACTATTTGAGATCACACGATTAGAAGGCATGACAGCTGCGGCAACCGGTATGATGGGGGGGCATTTCCTGTTTAACGGACAGGGTGCTGTCATTTCTCTAGACGGTGATGAGCCTGTAATAAAGTCACAAGCTTTTATTTCAGTTGACGTGGGCGGTCAAGGAGCAGAAGTGGCAGGAGGCTCCCGCGCTTCTTTATGGGTAATGTTAGAAAAAGTTATCAACGAAGCGGCGAGTACCAAAAGTAATGTGACATCAACCACGCCATGGTTTGGACTTAGTTCTCGTGAAGATTTACCGGTGATTAAACAGGTTATAGCCGGTGATATTCCACTGTTTATGAAAGCAGACCGTGCTGCTGACATACGCCAGGTTATTGCGTTTAAGAAGCGACACCCAAGCATTAATCTCGTGTTGGTTCATGGAGTAGAAGCTTGGCGTGAAGCAAAGGCGCTTGCAGAAGCGAAAATCCCCGTCATCATTGACCCAGAGTACAATCTACCTGGCGGTTTTGACCAAATGGGTGCAACGTTGGCAAACGCGGCTCGATTAGAACAAGCCGGCGTTGAAGTTGCTATCGGTATGGATACCCATAATATTAGGTTAGCAGCGCAACATGCAGGAAATGCAGTTGCCAATGGCCTTTCTTATGAGGCAGGTCTTGCTAGCCTTACACGGGTTCCAGCTAAAATTCTCGGGTTGGACAGTCAAATAGGTGTACTTGCAAAGGACGCTCGTGCAGATATCGTCGTTTGGAGTGGCGACCCTTTAGAAGTAACGGAAGCGGCTGAAATGGTGATTATCAACGGACAATTTGTGGACATGGAGTCTCGTCAAACAAAATTAAGAGACAGATATCTTTCTCTTATGCAAAGTGACGCTAAAAAGCCTTCCTACTACTATCGATAACTCAGATTGGACAGTCTAATTCAGTAATGACTGTCCAACTAGGAAGCCTAAGGTAAGTGTTTGTAAAAAGGGACAGTCAAACTTTGTTTTGACTGTCCCTTTTTGTTCCTCTTTTTCATCATTCCTATTTCGAATTCAACAAAAAAGCGATCGGCAATTGGAAGACAGAATATTGAAGGGCTAGAAGTAAGCTGATTTAGCGAGGGTGATCAACGGTAGTAGGTGTAAGGGCTATTGAAAATAGCCCTTTTTAGAGAGTAGCGAGGTGTTTAGCTGTTCGACGTGATTCAAGCTCACATCAAATACCGTGTTGCATTGGTAACATTGGGCGTTCTCCCGTACTGGCACTGCTCAGCGAAGTCTACAATAGCAATGGGCGTCCCGATCGGGCCTGAAAACGTGTCTTCCAACTGGCAAGAAATCGTTAACCAGGCCGGCGCCTCCAACTCTAGCCTATCTAATATAGGTTGTAGTGAGGAGCTAATTGTTCCTTTCTTGTCATTTCTTACGTACCTGCCGGTTTCATCAACCAAACTTAAATAGCTATCTAGCGTGATAGGCAGTGCAGAGCGACCTCGTTTATCAATGCAGCCTGAAAAAGGCTTTAAAAATAAGGGCGATTTTCTTGCTCGACGAGCATTGATGCGGTACTTCACGCTGGTGAAGTCTGATTCTTCAGGCGTGGGCGCAAGATTGGCGCGAACAGGGTTTAAATCTGTATATGCCATTGCTGCTATTAGCGCTTTCTCATTCAAAAGCGCCTGAGACCTAAATCTTCGTTCCCAAAAGTAACCTTTGCAGTCGTCTTCTTTATTCGCTTTGCGTGCAATGTACTCGTTTAAAAGACGCATAAACCAGCTGACAGAGCACAATCGGCGGCGATATTCTTCAGCATACTCTAGCAAAATTTTTTCTTCTGCTTCGCTAAATGCTTGATCGTCAATATCATCTAAGTAGCGTTGGACCAATGGAGGGCATTTATAAAAGTTTCGCCATCTATTGAATACTTCTCTCACACTCCAATCTTTGACCCGTTCTCGATTAACGAAAAGGACAACGTGGGTATGATTGTGCATGACTGCATATGCACATAGTTCTATTGAAAATGAGCTGGAAAGCAAATGAAGTCGGTCTTCAATCCACTTTCTTCTATGCTCAAAGTTTCTACCAGTTTCATTATCACAACCACACAAGTATGACTGCCTAACACAACGAGTAGTGCAGTGATAGTATGGGGTGACGTCTACATTAACTTGCTTATACCGAGGTAAGGGCATATCCGTATCTCCAATGCGAATTAAAGATGATTATGCGCCCTTCTTCGGAAGATACTACTGTGCTTCAGTACGGTTTTTATACATAAGTGTCGATTGTTGAACCCACACGAGAATCAGATGAAGGGGCTGAGGCACTTGCTTCAGACGTTGTACGCACCTCTTGTGAAGGCTCCTGTCGGCGTTCTATAGGCTGTCGTGGATCTTGAGTGGTGTTTTGAACCACTGTAGACACGGGTGTCGCGTTGGTAGATGAAACGTCCATAAACCCTCCTCGATGATTGTTACTAAGTTAAATCAAAATCGTCGGTAAGTTTAGCACATAATTCGGGTTAATTATCGAACAGCGGCATTAATTGTCTATGCATAAACTCAGCGATCAAAGCCTGTGCTTCTGCATTTGGATGAATGCCGTCTCGCTGCATCAACGACGTGTCGAGCGCAATATTTTGCAAGAAAAAGGGAATAACCGGCACATTAAGTTCTTCACCAACCCTGTCAAAACTCTCACCAAACATGTTGGTATAGCGTTTGCCGTAATTTGTAGGTATTTGCATATCTTGCAAAAACACCTTGGCGTCAGCGGATTGTGCTATTTTCACGAGCGCAACCAAATTACTTCTAATTTTTTTTACGTTGTGCCCTTGTAGGCCATCGTTCCCCCCGAGTTCAATAAGTACATGGGAGGGCTGGTGTTGGGTTAACAACCTGGGTAGTCTCGCTAATCCGCCATCCGTCGTTTCACCACTTACCGCAGCATTTACAATATCAATCGGAATGTTCTCGTCTCGCCACGTATTTTGTAACAAACTTACCCAACCTTCTTCTTGCCTTAAACCATAGGCAGCCGATAGGCTATCGCCAAGTATCAGTAATTTCGCGTTAGGCTCTTTTTCATCACTATCATGTTGATCTGACTGAGCAAATGTGGGTATTAAAAGTAAAAAGACGAACGCAATGTTGCGCAAACTATAAAACACGAATTGATGACCTCTATGATTAAAACATCTAAAGTAACGAAAGTAGTCTCTACGAGTGAGGGTGAACTTCAGATCCTTAGCCCAATTTCCTTTGAAGTCAAGGCAGGTGAGTCTATTGCAATAATTGGTGCGTCAGGATCAGGAAAATCTACGCTTTTAGGATTGCTTGCCGGCTTGGATGAGTCAACGAATGGAGAAATTTGGTTGAACGGGGCGCCCCTCCACACTATGGGTGAAGAGGAAAGAGCTGTATTTAGAGGGCAGCATGTTGGCTTTATTTTTCAAAGTTTTATGCTGGTACAGAGTTTAACCGCACTTGAAAACGTCATGCTCCCCGCAGAAATAGCGGGCTTGTCTAATGCTAAGCAACGGGCAATGGATATCTTAAGCGACGTAGGATTAAGTCATAGAGCGCACCATTTTCCAAATCAGTTATCCGGAGGAGAGCAACAGCGAGTGGCAATCGCTAGGGCGTTTATCACTTCGCCAAAAATCTTATTTGCTGATGAACCTACTGGTAACCTGGATGCAAAAAACAGTGAAAAAGTTGAAGGCTTGCTGTTCAAAATGAATAGGGAAAAGGGCACGACGCTTGTGTTAGTAACCCATGACAATAATTTGGCAGCGAAATGTGATCGTCAGTTAACCATGACAGCCGGTGAGCTATCTGAGACCAGGCAATCCACTCACCCCGTAGACCGTGAGGTAGTCTAAATGAAGACAACCTCAAGCCTAGCATGGCGCCTTTTTCGTCATGAAGCTCGCCGTGGCGAACTGACTATAATTTTACTCGCTATTATTTTGTCTGTGGGGGCAGTGCTTTCGCTGTCCCTTTTTAGCGAGCGTTTACAAAGCGCCTTAACCTCGCGTTCAGCTGAATTTATTGCTGCTGACGCTCAACTGCGATCTGATAAACCCATTGATGAGGCTTGGTTGAAAGAAGCCCAGACACTTGGTTTAGATACCGCCCAGCAAGTGACGGCGCGTTCTATGGTGTTTTATGACGACGAAATGTTATTGGCCGACTTAAGAGCGGTTAACGAAGCATATCCGCTTAAAGGTAACGTAAACGTTGCTGAGCAGGCATTTGGGGCTAAAAAAATTGCGGATCAATTACCGCAAGCAGGGCAAGCGTGGATCCAATCACGACTATTTCAGTCGCTAGGCATTCAGCTTGGCGATGAGATAGAAATTGGAGATGGAGTATTCACAGTAACCAAAGTACTAGTCGATATTCCCGATGCGGGCTTCAGTGTATTTAATACAGATCCAATTGTGTTAATTAGACTGTCCGATTTAGCAAGTACAGCCATAACTGGGCCGGGAAGTAGAGCGCGATATGTTAGCTACTTTAAAGGCGATGGAGATGCACTGAGCGCCTTTTACGATTGGCTGCAGCCTCAGTTGCAAGATGATTTACACAGTTGGCGGACGGTAGCCGATGATGAATCGGCAATTGGTCGCTCAGTTGCGCGTGCAGGGCGGTATTTTTTGCTGGCTAGCCTGCTGGCCATTGTGCTTGCCGCTGTTTCCATTGCCGTTGCCGCGCAAAGATACAGTCAGCGACATTTCGACCCTGTCGCCATCATGAAAACACTGGGCGCAACAAAACAAACTATCCGCACCATTTATTTACTACAAGTTATTTTTATAACCTTATTAGGCATTGCAATTGGGCTTATCATCGGTTTTATCGGGCAACAAGCCGTAGTGTGGATGCTTGCAGATCAGGTAGATGTCGCTATTGGGATTTGGCATTGGAAACCGGTTATCATTGCAGTAATAACAGGAGCTACCTGCGCGTTACTGTTCTCTCTCTATCCACTAATGCAGCTTTTTGCTATTCCTCCTTTGCGTGTACTTCGGCGGGATATGGCGTCAAATTTACGGTCGCGCAGTATTCAGTTTTTAGCGTCCGGATCGGCTGTGTTTCTACTCATGCTTCTCTATAGTCAGGATTTTACGATAAGTTTAATTCTGTTTTCGTCGGGCGTCGCCCTGGTGGCAGGGTTGCTCATCGCTACCTATAGCTTAATTGCGCTAGGAAGAAAGTTAGGAGCAGGTAAAATGGGCGCCTGGCAACTAGCATGGGCTAGAATTAAACGCAGAGCCATGGATAACAGCGTACAGTTAATCAGTTTTTCAATAACAATCATGTTGCTCTTAGTCGTTCTCGTTATGCGCAATGATATGGTTTCTCAGTGGCGCGCTCAGCTTCCCCAAGGCACACCGAACTACTTTCTAATTAACATCACCGACACGCAGAAAGATAAGTTGGACAGTCACTTTTCTGAAAATGGCGTAAATATTGAAGAATTTTATCCCGTAATAAGAGGGCGGTTCGTTTCGGTAAACGATGAAAGGGTGAATACCGAGGTGACCAAAGAGGACAATGCTGATAATGAACGGCGTAGAGGGTTAGGAAGGGAAGCCAACCTTACTTGGAGTAATACTCTGCAAAAAGAAAATATCATAGTGGAGGGGCAATGGCATGGAGATACCTCAGTTGAGTCAGACACCACGGTCTTCCCCGTTTCCGTAGAAGAGGATGTGGCTGAACGCCTTGATATTAAACTGGGTGATAAATTAACCTTCAACGTGGGCAGTGAAATTGTTGAAACTGAAGTAACCAGTTTACGCAAGGTTGATTGGCAAACAATGCAGCCTAATTTCTTTTTCGTCATTCACCCGGCGGCTATGAAAGCGTTTAGCCCCACCTACATTACGAGCTTCCATTTGCCTACGTCGGAAAAGGCTAAATTGACGGCGCTTTTACAACCTTTCCCATCGCTTACAATGTTTGATGTAGATGCGCGTATAAATCAACTAAGAGACATTGTCGATCAGGTCTCTGTTGCGGTTGAGTTCATTCTTGTTCTTGTTTTATTTGCAGGATCACTGGTTTTGATAGCGCAAGTGCAAGCAAGTATGGATGAGCGAAAGCAGGAAATAGCAATCCTTAGAACCTTAGGCGCAAAAGGAAGCCTGATACGGAAAAGCGTGATTTTCGAGTTTGTTATTATTGGCATTGTCGCAGGCTTTATGGCTGCACTTGCCAACGAATTAAGTTTGTTCCTACTACAAACCTTAGTATTTCAAATGCCAGCAAGCTTACATATGGAATATTGGGTTATTGCGCCATTTGTAGGAGCGTTTGTAGTAGGAACGTTAGGGGCACTTGGTTGCTGGCGACTACTTACTTTAAACACTGCTGCGCTGCTGCGAAAAATGGTTTAGGTATTGGTAAAAAAATTGAAAACAAAATTGGACAGTCACATATACTTTGACTGTCCAATTTCATTTTTCTACTCTCACTTTGCCAATAATGGTTTTTTATCGAACGAATATGACTGTCCAACATGTCGTTTTATAAATTTTACGTGGCCAAGTTGGACAGTCAAAAAGCGTCCAATACCGACGATAAAAGTACCGGTTCATTCTGTGCGGTAGATGTTCGAAAGCGCGTCGTTCAGGGTAGGGTAGTCAAATGTGAATCCCGCGGCAGTTAATTTGGCGGGAATAACGTTTTGACCATTTAGGATCATGGTTGAGCTTTCGCCCATGGCGATTTTCATAACTATAGAGGGCACAGTAAATAGGCAAGGCCGTGATAGGTTACCTGCCAAGGTATGGGAGAAATGCGAATTGGTCACAGGTTCAGGGGCGGTCATATTAAAGGCACCTCGACAATTATCATTGTCTAGCAGAAACCTAATTGCCTTCACCATATCGTCAATATGGATCCAAGAAAGAAACTGTTTGCCATGCCCCAGTTTACCGCCTACCCCTAATTTGAATGGTAGTGCCATTTTAGCTAGCGCTCCGCCATTTTTAGCAAGCACAACTCCCGTTCTTAACGTACAAACTCGGGTGTTGTGGCCGTCTACAGTATTGGCTATCGCTTCCCATTTTGCACAAAGTTCATGTGTAAACTCGCTATGTGGGGGTGTTTCTTCAGTGACCGCTTGGCTTCCTTTATCACCGTAAACGCCAATGGCTGAGCCAGATAAAAATACCCGTGGTGGTGAAGACGCGCTATTGATTTTAGCAACCAGCTGCGCAGTGGTGTCCCACCGGCTATTGCAAATACGTTTCTTTTGGCTGGTGGTCCATCGTTTGTCAGCAATAGGCTCACCAGCTAAATTTATTATCGCATGAAAGCAAGCCATGTCGTCTATAGCATCAATACTATCGATAAACGATACTGGAGAATTTTGACTTAAACTATCAAGTGTCTCTTTAGCTTTAGTGATATCTCGTGTTACTACGGTCAGCCTATGCTCACCTGAGAGGCTTTTTACAAGGGCTTTGCCAATAAGGCCTGTTCCACCGGTAATCAAAATATTCATAGCACGTTGCGCCTATTTAAGAGTTAACCTGTTTTGTTACACGATAAGGTGAGAGAAACGGAGTCTGAAAATCGTAATGCATGTGGTTTATCTACTTCTACTTGAGCGTAACGTACAGATGAATGTTCTGCTGCAATACTTAACACATCGGCGGTGAGTTTTTCGAGAAGAGAAAAGCGATTATCTTCCACTAATTTTATTATCGCTTTCGTGATGGTTTTATAGTTAAGTGCATCGCTCATATTGTCGGTGTTGGTCGCTTTCTCTGCGTCGTAATCTATCTTAACGTTAACAACAACATCCTGTTTGTTTTTAATCTCGTCTTCGTTTATTCCAATGTAAGTACGTAATCTCAAGTTTTTGATTTTTATGGTTGCTAGATTGAAGGTCATAGTTTTCTCTGTTTGTAGTTATTTATAACTCGTTGTAAAGTGGTCGAGTTTTTCTTTAGGAATGTAGCATAAAATGTCCATGGAACTGAGATCGCCGTTTGCAAAAGCGTTATTAGTGTTAGCTTGCCTTGTTGTTTTAATGGCAGGCATTAAAGCTGCCAGCACTATTATGGTGCCGTTTTTTCTTTCTATTTTTATTGCTATTGCATGTAGCCCTATTATCCATTGGACAAGCCGCTTTAGGGTACCAAAGTGGTTATCGATAACATTAGTAATACTCTTAATTGTGGTTTTTGGATTCTTACTCGCCGGTTTAGTTGGACAGTCGCTAACCGAGTTTAGAGAGAATTTACCGCAATATCGTACGCAACTCGATTCTGAGTTTTCTTGGATAGTAGAAAAATTAGCGCAATATAATATTCACATTAATAGAGAGCTGATTGCATCCCATCTAGACCCAGCCACTGCAATGTCGGTAGCTACAAATTTTATCAGTGGTATGGGAGGCGTGCTTTCCAACCTCTTCCTTATTCTATTAACAGTGATTTTTATGCTTTTTGAAGCAGACAGCATTCCTCGACGTTTGCACATCGCTCTTGCCGACCCAGATATGAAACTACAGCATATCGACAGGTTTATACGCTCTGTGAATAGCTACTTGGCTATCAAGACAGTGGTTAGCTTAGGGACAGGGCTTATTATCGGCATTACGTTGTATGCAATGAATATTGATCACTTTATGCTGTGGGCTGTTCTTGCGTTCATGCTTAACTTTATTCCTAACATCGGTTCTATTATTGCCGCACTACCAGCGGTACTTATTGCTTTTGTGCAATACGGCTTGGCGTCTGCTGGTTTCGTAGCATTAGCGTTTGTGCTGGTTAATACCATCATGGGCAATATGGTAGAGCCTCGTCTCATGGGAAGAGGTATGGGCTTGTCTACCTTAGTGGTATTTCTTTCCTTAATCTTTTGGGGATGGTTGCTGGGCACGGTGGGAATGTTGCTTTCGGTACCGCTTACCATGGTGGTAAAAATTGCACTGGAGTCGCGAGATGAAACAAAATGGCTAGCGGTTTTACTTTCTAGCGAAGGCGAGAAAACTACGCCTGCTTAGTGAATAGGAAACTTCATTATAATTCTAGCTCCACCTAGTGGCGCATCATCAATAATGAGTTTTCCTTCGTAAGCGGATATTAAATCGTTAACTAACGCCATCCCTATACCTTGACCTTCTGTATAGGTATCAAGGCGTGCCCCGCGCTCCAACAATGTTTGCTTTTGTTCCGGCGCTATCCCTGGGCCATCATCATCTACGGTGATAGAAAGCCAGTTTTCATCGCGAGCGACAGTCACCAAAATACTGTTTTTCGCAGCTTTACACCCGTTATCGATAAGGTTGCCACACATCTCGAGCAAATCAGTTTCATCCCCTCTAAACCGTGATTGTTCTTCAATATCTAGCGTAATCGATATTTGCTTGTCTCTGTGTACTTTATCCATTGCATTGGCCACTTTTTGCAGTACAGGTTCAATGAGAATCGATGTTTGCCAACCCGTGGCGCCAGCCCCCGCGCGCTTTAATTGTCGCTGAATAATACGGTCGATTTGCCCTAGTGATTCACTCGCTTCCTCTGGCAGGCGAGGGGTACCTAAAGCTACCGCTAACGGAGTTTTTAAGCTGTGAGCTAAATCGCCTAAGCTATTTTTGTACTTTACCCGTTGCGCGGCTTCAGAATGTAATAATTCGTTGATGCTGGCTTTTAGCGAAGTGAATTCCTTAGGATAACGGTTATTTAGCTTCTGCTGCTTGCCTTGCGATGTCAGTGATATTTCATCAATAAGGGATCGTACCGGGCTCAAAATGAGGTTGATACCTATCACAATAAAAACAAGAAGGACTAAGGCCAACATTGCTAACCACTGCCATACAGTGGACATGAAGGTGCCACGCTCTTCTGAGAAGTGTGATTTGTCATTGAAAATATAGAAATGAACAGGCTCAAAATCAGCGCTAGAGGCGAATTCAGCGGTGAAAGCATACGCAAAGTAGTCACCTTGAGTATCGAAATGCGTAGAATAATGCTCGACAAAAGCCTCATTCCCAACTTGGGTGATTAAATCGGGAGGCGATAGGGTATATTCCAACGCGGATGCCGACTGCCAAATTACTTGATCACGGAATACGATAAGCCCAAGATATCCTGAACCTGGTAGGTTCAGTTGCTCTTCGTATAAAATTTCCGGCATGTAGGGTACATCGCCATCTAACTCGAAAGCCGAAAGTAAACCCAAATTCATGAGCCTTAGCTCACTCATTTTCGCTTGGGTTAAGCTATCGGTATAGGCTTCGTCGAGGACAAATACGCTGACAGGGGTAAAAATAGCGAGGATACTGACGGCAAAAAGAAGGCTACGAAGCTTAAGAGAAAGTTGCCTCATAGGTTTCTATTAATCCGATAACCTCGCCCCCGTAAGGTGTCTATGGGCTTTAACACACCTGAAGGATCTATTTTTTTGCGTAGGCGACCTATGAAAACTTCAATTACATTGCTATCTAAATCAAAGTCTTGATCGTAGATGTGTTCTGTCAGTTCCGTTTTCGACACCACCTTCTGCGGGTTAAGCATTAGATATTCCATGACTTTGTATTCATAGGCGGTTAAATCTAGCGGCGCATCGTCTACTCTAATTTCTTCTGCCACAGTGTCTAGCGCAACAGGCCCAAACTGAACAACGGGGTTTGCTTGGCCAGATGCCCGGCGAATTAGGGCTTTAGTCCTGGCCAGTAGCTCTTCATTATGAAAAGGTTTGGTGAGGTAATCGTCGGCGCCAGCATCGAGGCCTTCTACTTTCTCTTGCCATCTATCTCTTGCTGTAAGAATAAGCACTGGGCAGGATACATCTGCCTGTCTGGCCTTTCGAATTACATCAAACCCGTCTAATTTTGGAAGGCCGATGTCAATAATGGCCAAATCGTAAGGGAATTCGTTAAGTTGATAGAGGGCGTGTTCACCGTTATCTGCTAAATCTACGCTATATCCATTTTGTTGGAGTAATGTGTCGAGTTGCGTCAACAAGCGACTGTCGTCTTCGGCAATTAGAATTCTCATTAGTGTTCGCTACTTCCTTTTTGAGAGTCTTTTACTCTACCTGAGCGTTTATCTACATCTACGGACACAACGCGCCCAGATTTTTTTAACATTTTTACACGGTAATTTCTTGAGGTTTGATCAACCCTTAACACACGGCCTTTTTCAACTTGCTTTGCACGTTCTACCGCTTGGCTCTTACTCAGGTCTTTTTCCTTTTCTTGAGCCGCAGCTGTACCTACCGACAATACGCCAGCAACCACTAGTAAAATAGCCTTTGATTTAAGCAATTTGAACATAAAACCTCTCAAAACCCATGTCACTGCTTACTTACCCTAACCATATTAATGATACCAGCTGAATGAACGCTGAATCTTGTATGCTTAGTCTACTCTCAGCCTAATGAAGTGTATATAAAACAGAGCCTCGCACAACTAAACTTTACAACAATAATCATTTAATTGACGAGGGTAGATTAATCGAAATAGAGAAAGTTGTTTAAAACCTGTCCAATCTCAGGCGATACCCGCCAAACTTTATGACTGTCCAATTTAAGTCGTTGCGTCACAAGCTTGGCCTCACCGTGAAAAATTTTCTGGGCGTAGGGAAAATAGGCGCGTTGGGTTGAGGGAGTCGCTTTTAGACAGCGTACTTTTGACTGTCCAATCTGTTTCAATCCGCTTCTTTGACTGTCCAATCCGCATACAAATTAGCTGTTATCCACATTTTTAATGGTTTTGGGGCTTTTTCTCATGGTGTTACAGCAGTTGGCTTAGGCTATGCATTCGTTAGGTATAGGTGGAGCAAAGCGAGTGACTTGCTTAACATTTAGTTGATTTAGAAAGGAGTAGGTATGACGACGGACATGAAAAAAGAAATGTGGGAAGCCATGGCGAGCAGTCCTAATGTTATGGTGAGCTTAGTGGGTAAATATCAGCATGCAGAGCCAATGCGAGCACAACTTGATAAGCACGCTAACGGTGAATTTTGGTTCTATACCAGAAAAGATAACCGTATCGCTGAAGGCGGGGAGGCCATGGTTCATTTTTCTTCCAAAGGCCATGACGTCTTCGCTTGCATTCGCGGCGTATTGGTGAGGGAATTACGACCTGAAATTATTGATAAGTATTGGTCTAACCCGGTTGAAGCTTGGTACGACGAAGGCAAAAATGACCCTAATCTGCGTATGCTAAGGTTTGAGTTAGTAGACGCTGAAATATGGCATGCAGATCCGAGTTTGAAGGGCATGTTTAAAATGATGACGGGGAAAACATTGAATGGCGACGAAATGGGCGAGCACGACAAAGTTTCGCTATAAGTCACAGCAATGAATCTGAATGACGTGTTACAAATGTAGCGGTGATGAAAGTACCGAAAGTGTAAAAGCAGGCAGGTGCAAGGATAATACTTGCACCTGTTTAATCGCTGCTAAGGTAAAACTTTTTTGTAAGGCTTAACCACAACACTCTCATATACGCCAGCGGCAACATATGGGTCGTCATTAGCCCAAGACTGGGCGTCTTCCAAGCTTCCAAATTCGGCTACAACAAGCGACCCGGTAAACCCAGCAGGGCCGGGATCTGGGCTATCTATGGCAGGAAAAGGGCCAGCCAGTATTAAACGGCCTTCATTTTTTAATTGATGCAATCGCTCTAGGTGCGCCGGACGAGCTTGAAGTCGTTTATCCAAGCTGCCTTCAACATCAGTAGCACATATCATGTACAACATTTAATTACCCTTTTACTGTTGCCGCTTTCATAGCTTGAACAAAGCTACCCAGACTCGCTAACATTGCGTCCGTATCGTCCAAATTCGCGGCGATGATATTAACCGTAGCAGAACCCGAAATAGCCCCTGCAGCGCCAGCTTCAATTGCAGATTTTACTTGCTCTGGGGTTGAGATGCCAAACCCTAGAAGTGCCGGAGCTGCATTGTGTTTATTCAGCCGCTCAATAAGTTCTGACGCTGGAATATTGGCTGCGGTTTCGGCACCTGTAACGCCAGCTCTTCCCAATAAATAGGTATAACCTTTTGAAAACTCGCCTATCTTTTCCATTGTTTCTTCAGTTGCGTTGGGCGGCGCAATCAGAATTTGTGATATTTCATTCGCCGTTGCTGCGTTCTGGAAAGGTGCGGCCTCTCGGATTGGAACATCGGCAATTAAAATGGAGTCTACGCC
Source organism: Alteromonas australica (assembly GCF_000730385.1). NCBI lineage: Bacteria > Pseudomonadati > Pseudomonadota > Gammaproteobacteria > Alteromonadales > Alteromonadaceae > Alteromonas > Alteromonas australica. Next base: position 1,593,676 of record NZ_CP008849.1, read on the forward strand.
GGCTTGGTGGGCCTTCTCGTAAAAGCCATCAATCCCTTGTGCCATAACAAGGTTGCTATATAGCAATAAACCCATCGGGATCGAAGGGTATTTAGCACGCACGCGGCCAAGTAATGCGAAACAATCTGCGACAGTCACTTTATGGCTGAGTGCTCGAATACTGGCGGCCTGTATGGTGGGGCCATCCGCGATAGGATCTGAATAGGGAATACCTAATTCTAGCGCATCTGCTCCAGCCTCAATTAGCTGGCAAATGATGGCTTCGGACGTTGCTAGGTCGGGGTCGCCAATCATAACGAAAGGAACGAAGGCACCTTCATTTTTGTCGTTAAGGCGCGCAAACATTTCTGAATATCTATCCATTATACTTCATCCCCAAGTATATTGATTACATGTGCTAAATCTTTGTCGCCGCGACCAGAAAGGTTGACAACGATAAGGGTTTCTTCTTCGGCTTCATCTGCCATATTAAGAGCATGAGCAAGTGCATGAGACGACTCAAGCGCAGGAATAATTCCTTCTTTACGCGCGAGCAGTTTAAACGCATTGAGGGCTTCTTCATCGGTAGCCGCAACATATTCTGCGCGACCTATTTCTGAAAGATAGGCATGCTGCGGGCCTACCGCTGGGTAGTCTAGCCCGGCTGACACCGAGTAACTTTCTTCAATCTGGCCTTCTTTATCTTGCATGATAAAGGTATAGGCGCCATGCAATATCCCTTTGGTACCTGTCACTATAGTGGCGCCATGTTCTTTTGTGTGAATGCCTTTTCCTGCAGGCTCTACACCCACTAAGCGCACTGAAGGCTCGTCGATGAAATCTGCAAACATGCCTATGGCATTAGAGCCACCACCCACGCAAGCCACAACCGCATCAGGAAGGCGTCCCTCTTTCTCTAGTATTTGTGCACGGGTTTCTTCACCAATCATACGGTGATACTCTCGAACAATAGTAGGAAAAGGGTGAGGTCCAGCAGCGGTGCCCAATAGGTAATGGGCTTTATCATAGTTGGCTGACCAATCTCTCATTGCTTCGTTAACGGCATCTTTCAGTGTGCCTGAGCCCGCGTTTACGGGAATAACTTCGGCACCCATTAAACGCATGCGAAATACATTTGGCGCTTGACGCTCCACGTCTTTCGCGCCCATATATATACGTGCTTTTAAACCTAACAATGCGCAAGCCAGAGCCGTAGCCACACCATGTTGGCCCGCCCCCGTCTCTGCAATTACCTCAGTTTTGCCCATGCGTTTTGTTAATAAGGCTTGCCCAAGTACCTGATTAGTTTTATGAGCACCACCGTGTAGTAAGTCTTCACGCTTTAAATAGAGCTTTACTTTGGGGTTGCTGACGAGGTTTCTGGTCAGTGTCATGGCCGTTGGGCGGCCAGCATAGTCTTTTAGTAACGCAAGAAACTCTTCGTTAAAACTCGGGTCTTCTTTGGCGTCTAAAAACGCTTTTTCTAGCTGATCGAGTGCAGGAATAAGCAATTCGGGCACATACATGCCGCCGAATTCGCCAAATTTGGTATCAAGTTGATTCATGGAATGTCCTGTATTTCGTCTTTAATAGCGGCGACAAATTGTAAAAAGTGCTGCAAGCTTGTCAGCGCACTTTTCGCCTGGGGCGGTTTCTACCCCTGAATTTACATCTAGCATGCCGCAACCTGTTGAAATGGCGTCGGCAACGTTGTCCGGATTAATACCTCCGGCAATAATTAGCTTTTCTTTCTTGTCGATGTTTTGAAGTAACGACCAATCAAACTGTTTGCCCGTGCCGCCCTTGCTATTTCCCACTTGGCAATCAAGTAATATGCGTTCTACGTGGTTGTCATTCAACAAGGTGTAAACGTTATTCGGGATGTTGTCGGATACCCCAACGGCTTGCCAAATAGTGCAGTGGGAAGGCAGTTTGCTGTTAAGTTGTTCACGGTAGTTCGCATCCTCGCTACCATGCAACTGAACCGCGCGTAGCGACAATTGTGTGGCAGTTGCAACCACCTCATCTATGGGTTTATCGACGAACACACCCACATAGTGGCCAGGCACCTCATTGACTATGGCGAGTGCCGTTTCTGGCGTTACGTAGCGAGGAGATTTTTCTGCAAAGATAAGCCCCCCATAGCTCGCCCCGGCGGCAAACGCGTTGTTAGCGTACTCAGGTGTGGTTAACCCACACACTTTCACACCGCCATACACTAGGCCTTTAACGGCGACATTCAGGTCTTTTTCAGCCATGAGTGCACTGCCCACCAAGAAACCCTGGCATAAGGGTGATAAACGCAATACATCTTGGTGGGTATAAATGCCTGACTCTGAAATAACCACATAATCATGAGTGGCGCTTTCTAGCAGCGGAACTAAGCGTTCGGTGGTGGCCAAATCAGTAGAAAGGTCGCGTAGGTTACGATTGTTAATGCCAATTATTTTGGCTTCCAGCGCGATGGCGCGAGCCATTTCCTCTTCATTACTCACTTCAGTTAGAATATCTAAGGAAAGGGTGTCTGCTACGGCGGCGAGAGATTGATATTCTTCGTCACTCAAAACGCTCAGCATGAGCAGCACAGCATCTGCATTGTAATAACGTGCAAGATATACCTGATAGGTGTCTACAAAGAAATCTTTATTCAAAACCGGCTGCGTGACACGGGCAGTGACATATTCAAGGTATTCGAATTTACCTTGGAAATATTTCTCATCAGTCAGCACTGAGATACCTGCCGCATATGGGCTATAGGCTTCAAGGATTTCATCTAAATCGAAATGCTCTCGAATAAGCCCCTTTGAAGGTGAGGCTTTTTTACATTCGAAGATGTACCCTGCGTTGGGTTGGCTAAGCGCTGCAAACAAGCTTTTTTGAGAAGGCACGAGTTCATCTTTAAATGAAGAGAGTGGAAACGCGCGTTTTCTTTCTTCTATTTCATGGCGCTTATCGACAACAATTTTTTCTAGCACATTAGGCATTTGTGCTAACCTCCTGACTAATTTTAGCAACCTGGGATAACACATTCAGCGGGCGTCCTGCGTGCATGGCTTCCATGGCCATTTCAGCGCCGTCTTTAAACGTGTTGGCGTGTCCCGTAACCTTAAGTAATGCCCCACAGTTCATTGCAATAGCGGCGCGGTGAGCTTCTTCACCTTCACCGGCAAGGGCAGCCTCAATGTATTTTCTGTTTTCTTCTGGTTCTCCCCCTTCAATGGCCACAAGGGGAAAGGATGGTAGCCCAAAGTCTTCTGCGGTAACGGTAAGCTTACGAATATCACCGTGCTCAAGATCGAAAATAGTAGATTCACCGTGCAAGGCTAACTCGTCTAAACCATCACCATGTACAATCATGGCGCGATGTTGGCCTAGCAGCATAAGGGTTTTTGCGTAAGGTTCAAGCAGTTCCGGTGAGTAAACCCCGAATACACCATGGGTTGGGCGGGCAGGGTTTGCCAATGGACCCAATATGTTAAATAAGGTTCGGGTCTTCAGCGCAGCTCTGACGGGGGCTGCATGGCGCATGCCTGCATGATAAACCGGCGCAAATAGAAATGTGAAATTTGCTTCATCTAAGCATTTTCTAGACGTTTCTGGGGAAATGTCGAGTGCTAAGCCAAACTGTTTAAAGAGATCTGCCGAGCCCGATTTACTCGACACACTTCTATTGCCGTGTTTAGCTACTTTTACACCACAAGAAGCGGCGACGACGCCAGCCGCACTGGAAATATTAATCGTGTTATGGCCGTCTCCACCGGTACCGACAATATCAGCAAAGTCGTATTCTGGCGTAGGGAAGGGCAATGCATTCGCTACCATGGCACTGGCGGCACCCGCAATTTCACCCGGCGATTCACCTTTCATTTTTAAGGCAGTAAGCACTGCTGCAATCATAGATTCACTTTGTTCACCATGCATAATACTGTTGAATAGCGAGTAAGCTTCTGTTTGCGACAGCGATGTTTTTGCTATTAAAGCGTCTAATAGAGTTGTTGCGTTTACCATATGCTTATTCCTGCAACGTTAAATAGTCGATGCTTTGCTTAAGCAACATACTACCTTGCGCGGTTAAAATAGATTCAGGGTGAAATTGAAAGCCAAGCATGCCGTCGGCTTTATTTATCACAGCCATAATAGTCTGCGAACCGTCTTCATCTTCACACGTGGCACAAGCCTCCAGTGCGTCAGGTAGGGTGTGAGCTACCAAAGAGTGATAACGGGCAACGTGTAAGGGGTGTGGCAACTTATTGAACATGGCTGTTTGCGTATGAGAAATGGCCGATGATTTACCATGCATAACATAGCTGGCACGCCCAACTTTTCCACCATAGTATTCCACAATGGCCTGATGGCCTAAACATATGCCAATGACCGGGAAAACGCCAGCCACTTGTTTCAGCAATGCTGGCATGCAACCTGCGTCGCTAGGTGCGCCAGGGCCGGGAGATAGCATTAATAATACGGGGCCTTTGGCTGCCTGCTCTTGCATTTTTGCAAAAATAACCTCTGCGGATACGGTGTTTCTATAAACACTAATCGCCAAGTCTAAGGTACGTAGTTCATCCACTAAGTTGTAGGTAAATGAGTCTACGTTATCAAGTAAGAATAAGGTGGTTTGCGCTTTCATGCTTGTTTCTCCATGGCCAGTGCTGATTGCACCGCACTTATCACCGCCTGGGCTTTTGCGCGAGTTTCGTCCGCTTCGGCTTGCGCTACAGAGTCGTAAACTACGCCAGCGCCAGCTTGAATATAAGCGGTGTTATTTTTGACAAACGCAGAACGTATCACAATGCAGGTATCCATATCGCCTTGGCCGTTGATATAGCCTACCGCGCCACCATAACTGCCTCGTCGCTTTTTCTCAGTCTCACGAATTAGGGTGGCAGCACTTACTTTTGGCGCGCCCACCAGGGTTCCCATGTTCATACAGGCTTGATAGGCGTGTAAGGCGTCTAAATCGTCTCTAAGCTGGCCGACTACCCGTGACACTAAATGCATAACGTGAGAGTAGCGGTCTACTTTTAGTAAATCTTTTACGTAGCGCGTGCCCGGACGGCTGACTTTCGCCACATCATTACGGGCAAGATCCACCAACATAATGTGTTCTGCTTTTTCTTTTTCATCTTCCCGTAAGTTTAACTCTATACGACTGTCCAAATCGTGATTTATGCTGCCGTCTTCCCGCTTACCGCGAGGACGTGTACCCGCAATAGGGTAAATCTCAACTTGGTTAGATTCACTGTCGTACTTTAATGCTGACTCGGGTGACGCGCCAAAAATAGAAAAAGCCTCATCCTGCATATAAAACATGTAAGGGCTTGGATTTTGCACTTTAAGTTGGGCGTATGCGAGAAGAGGAGACGGACAAGGAAGTGAAAAGGTACGTGAAGGAACCACTTGGAAGATATCGCCAGCCAAAATGTGCTGTTTTAAGGCGTGTACATCGTGACAAAATTCAGCGTCTGTTTTGTCTACTGAAACGTCGCAGGCGTCTGGCGCATTGGCGTTTTTGTTAACGAATGACGGCGTGGCTGGCATGGTATGCAGTTGCTGGTGCAAGGACTCTAGTCGTTGTGATACCGCAAAATACTGTCGAGCCACATCTTCGCCACTAAACACACTGCCAATGAGGTGGGTTTCACGAGTTTGATGGTCAACGGTTATCAGGGTTTCAGCTAAGTAAAACACAAAGTCAGGACAATCGTTTTCACCTTCACCAACCGCAGGTAAGTTTTCGAAACCGGCTAACATGTCATACGCAAACACCCCCCCTAAAAACAAAGCATGAGGGTGTTGTCTGATAGGTGTGATGCCGTTAATTACAACTCGCAGCGTATCCATTACGCTTGCTGCTTTTAGTCGGCTATCTTCGTCTAAGGATGCATCAGCGCTTTCACACAATAAGGTTAGCGTTGCGTCATCATTTTCGATACAGGTTAGCCCTTGAGGCAAATGCTGACTAAATAGTGGAAGCACAGATGCTCCGTTGTGGCTCAATGCGCTTACCATTACTCGGTTGCCATGGCACTCCATTCGTAATGCCGCGTCAACCATCAGCAAACTTTGCAAGTTGTCTTTCGACTCAATTTCAGCTGACTCAAGCAATAACGCATTTGGCCGCTCTGCACACAGATGTGAAAACGCGGCAAGCGGGTCATCAATATAGTGACCAACCTGCTCAATCGTCTCCACTTTTCCTGGGACAGTTCCCAGTTCCGCTAAACTCATTTTTGCCACTCTCCAACTGCAAAAGAATAAAAAAAAGGCCCGTTAAAACGGGCCTTTTGTGTTTTTTTTACGCACCAAAGCGCACACCACCCGTTAATCGAGGGAGTGCCACCACCAAGTTGCAAGCTTAATTGCTGTTGTGATTGTCATTTGATGCATGAATAATCTCGTGTTTATGTCGAACTTTTTCAAACTTCGATAGGCATCGAGTTTGTTAATCCGTATACTCTACTATATAGAAGAAAACAATTTGGCCTTTGTGTCAACCCATTATTTGCATAAAAGTTTGAAAGTAGACCCTTGAAAATAGATTTACACAGTCATACAAAATATTCAGACGGACACCTTACCCCTAAAGAATTAGTGCTTAGGGCGCATACCATGCAGGTGGACGTTCTTGCCATAACCGATCATGATACGGTGGGGGGATTAGAAGAAGCACACCTTACCCAGGCATCACAGAAACGGCCCCTGCACATTGTGGATGGTGTTGAAATATCAACCAATTGGCATGGTTTTGATATCCATATTGTTGGTTTAAACGTAGATCGAAAACACAGTGCCTTTTTAGCCAATTTAGCCGGCCAAGCTCAAGTGCGACAAGACCGCGCCGAGCGCATTGCAGAAAAACTCAGCAAATGTGGGTTTGAAGGTGTACTTGAACGTGCGCAATCCCTCGCTGGCGTGGGGCAGGTAACCCGTGCGCATTTTGCCAGAGTGCTGGTGAATAATTATGGTGTTGCATCTATGGAGGCGGCGTTTAAAAAGTATCTGGGTAAAGGGAAGCGCGCCGCGGTTAAGGCCGATTGGCCGTCTATTGAAAGTGCAATTGCTTGGATACATCAAGCAGGTGGGCAAGCCATTTTAGCGCATCCAGCTCATTATGATATGACAGCTAAATGGCTGCGCAGATTGGTCGATTTGTTTGCTACCGCAGGGGGGGACGGCATTGAAACCGCGTTTCCAGGTATAAACAAAAGTAAACAAGAACTTATTAATGAACTCGCCAAAAGCCATGGTTTGTTAGCATCGGCAGGGTCTGATTTTCATTTTCCTTCGCGTTGGACAGAACTTGGCAAAAATTTAGGCATTAATAGCGCACTTACTCCGGTTTGGCACGATTGGCCCTATGTATCTGGGGCCGTAAATCAAAGCACGCCCCTCGCGTAAAGGAGAGCATTAGTATGAGCCAGTTTTTTTATATTCATCCAGAAAATCCACAACAAAGATTACTAAATCAAGCCTGCGAATTGATTCGAGCAGGTGCGGTGGTGGTATATCCAACGGATTCGGGCTATGCCATTGGTTGCCAAATGGAAGACAAGCGGGCTTTAGAGCAGCTTTGCCGAATTCGACAAATTGACAAAGATCATAATTTCACCCTGATGTGTCGAGATATGTCTGAGCTTTCTATTTACGCAAAAGTGGATAACACCGCGTTTAGGCAAATCAAAAACAATACACCGGGGTCGTACACCTTTGTGTTGAAAGCCACCCGTGAAGTCCCTAAACGATTACAAAACCCTAAGCGTAAAACCATTGGATTACGTGTGCCAGACAACGCCATAGCGTTAGCATTGCTTGAAACCTTAGGCGAGCCATTAATGTCTACATCGCTAATTTTACCTGGCAATGAAATGGCTGAGTCAGACCCTGATGTTATACGTGATAATCTTGAAAAGCAGGTGGGCGTTATTATTCACGGCGGATACCTTGGTGAGCAACCAACCACGGTGGTAGACCTATCCGACGATGTACCTGTCATTTTGCGTCGAGGTACTGGAGATACAACCCCATTTGAGTAATCGATGGTGGTTTCAAATACGCTTCATTATGAAGGCATTAACGTGAGGATGAACAGGTGAGCGAAGTAACTACCACTGACGATGCAGTGTCTACCCCTGTTCAGCAACCGCTCCCTTTGGCTTTTATCAATGGCGAAGCCTTAATTGAAAAGCCCGAAGATTTGTTTATTCCTCCCGATGCCCTAGAGGTTATTCTAGATACCTTTGAAGGGCCATTAGACTTACTTTTGTATCTTATTCGGAAGCAAAAATTCGATATAACAAGTTTGCCCGTGGCTGTTGTAACCAAGCAGTACATGGAATATGTCGATGCCATGATGGCGTTAAAGCTTGAGCTCGCCGCTGAATATTTGTTAATGGCGGCAATACTGGCTGAGATAAAATCCCGATTGTTGCTCCCAAAACGAGAAAGTGACAGTGACGAGGAAGAAGACCCACGGGCAGAATTGATTCGCCGTTTAAAAGAATATGAGGTGGTGAAGCAGGCCGCGGAAGATTTAGATGAGCAACCCCGACTAGAGCGGGATATTTTTCTTACACAGGTTGATCTTGATGAGGGGATTGCCCCTGTGAGGGTGGATCCAGAGGTAAGTCTTGCCGAGATCGTCTTGGCATTTAGCGCGGCACTAAAAAGAGCCGCGGCGTTTGAACATCACACTATTGAGAAAGAAGCACTGAGCACGCGAGAGCGAATGTCTATGATTTTGAGCATGGTAAATCGAGACGCATTTACGCCCTTAGACACGTTATTCAGTACTGATGAAGGGAAGGCCGGCGTAGTGGTTTCTTTCCTCGCTATTTTAGAGTTAGTAAAAGAACAACTAATAATTTGTATTCAGGCAGGTCCTTATGCGCGAATTCATGTAAAATTAGGCACGAATGAAAAAGATTAATACCACGCAACTTAAACAATTGGTGGAAGCTGCTATTTTTGTGGCCGATAAACCAATAACAAAACAAGAGCTTAAAGAAACTGTTTTAGCTGGATTTTCCGTAGCTGATAGAACCTTAAGCAAAGTTTTGAACGAGCTTAAGCTCGACTATCAGCCTCGTGGCGTACAACTTGTAGAAGTTAGTAGTGGTTTTCGTTTTCAATCGTTAGATGCGCTTAGCCCCTGGTTAAGCAATTTATGGCAAGAAAACGCGCCGCGTTATTCTCGCGCCATGTTGGAAACATTGGCACTTATCGCCTATCGTCAACCTATTACTCGTGGAGAAATTGAGCAAGTAAGAGGGGTAGCGGTAAGTAGCAATATTATGAAAACACTCACAGAACGAGAATGGGTAACCATTGTTGGGCATAAAGAAGTACCAGGGAGACCTGCGTTATATGCCACAACAAAAACCTTTTTAGATTACTTTTCGTTGACGTCACTTTCTGAACTTCCTAGTGCAGAAGCGTTTGAAACGTTAGCTGATAATTTAGATACCCACTCGTCGCTTAAGGTGTTAAATGAGGCACCGTCTGAAAGCTAGACCGTGCGACCGTAAACAAGCAAACAAAGAGTGAAATAACCCATGACTGAAAAGTTGCAAAAAGTGCTGGCCAACCAAGGGCTAGGCTCGCGACGAGAAATGGAACGTTGGATTGAACAAGGCAGAGTATCTGTAAACGGTACGCTTGCTACATTGGGCGACAGAGTCGACGGGTCTGCGCAAATTCGTGTAGATGGCCACCTTTTATCACGACAAACCGAACAGCCAGTATGCCGTGTGCTTATGTACAATAAGCCAGAAGGTGAACTGTGTAGTCGTCATGACCCCGACGGCAGAGATACTGTCTTCGATCGCCTGCCCGCGATTAGATTGGGGCGTTGGATCACCGTAGGGCGGTTGGATATGAACACCAGTGGTTTGTTACTTTTCACCAATGACGGTGAATTGGCAAACCGTTTAATGCACCCGAAATGCGAAGTTGAACGAGAATACGCTGTACGCGTATTTGGCGACGTCACTAACCAAACCCTTACGACGTTGCAAAAAGGCGTTCAGCTGGAAGATGGCGAAGCTAAGTTTTTGTCTATTACAGGTAAAGTGGCCCCTGTAGGGGCGGAAGACGAAAGCATGAATCGCTGGTTTAACGTTACCTTGAAAGAAGGGCGTAATCGCGAAGTCAGACGTCTTTGGGAATCCCAAGGTGTGCAAGTTAGCCGCTTGATAAGGGTAAAGTACGGGCCTCTAGCGTTACAAAAACGTTTACCTCAAGGGGCGTGGGTTGAACTTGGGCTAGAGGACGTCAATGCTTTAAGAGGCATTGTGCAATTACCGGAAGAAACCCAGTCTATGATTAATGTCCGTCAAAATAAATTAGACCATGTTCGCTTAAGCCGTATGCGCCGCTCTGTTAAAAAGCACAAAGTGCGTAAAGAGCAAAAAGAGCAAGGTGTGAAAAAGCGGGTGGGGCGTAACACCAAACGTTAATTATCCACATTTTTTGGCGGTTTATTGTAAATGATAAACTGCCAAATAGTCTCCTAAGTCATTAATCATCTCGCCTTACCATTCTATAAGACCTTAAAACGCCTTCCCGCGCCTACATCTATGATTACTTCGGGCGATCTCCACCTAGGCTTCATTCGTAGCAAACGCAAGATACGAATATTTTCAGCGACAAGGAGAGATTTATGAAAGACATGCCACAGTTAGGAATGGGAACCTTTCGTTTAGAAGGGGATGAGGCGACTTCAGCGGTAACCTCGGCACTTAAGGTTGGATTTCGTCATGTTGATACTGCGCAATTCTATGATAACGAAGAGAACGTTGGAGACGCCATCAAAACAAGTGGTCTAGCCCGCTCTGAACTTTTCGTAACCACAAAGGTGTGGCACGAAAACTTAGGCAAAAATGCGTTTATTCCAAGTGTTCACGAAAGCTTGGCAAAGCTAAAGTTAGAGTATGTTGATTTACTTTTGATCCATTGGCCTTACCCTGGTGATGACTTAACCATGGAAGACTATTTGGGAAGCTTAAAAGAAGTAAAACAGCTTGGCTTAGCCCGCCATATTGGGGTATCTAACTTTACCATAGGCCAATTAGAGCAGGCTGAACGCATTCTAGGTGAAGGTGAAATTTACACTAACCAAATAGAATTACACCCGTTTATGCAAAATAGACAGGTAGTAGAAGCCTGTAGAGAGAAAGGTATAGGGGTAACGGCCTATATGCCGTTTGCCGTTGGTAAAGTCATGAAAGATGAAACCCTTAAAGCGATAGCGCTGGATCATGATGCTAGTCCAGCTCAAATTGTTTTAGCATGGATGGAAAAGCGAAAAATCTCTGCCATTCCTTCGTCTACTAGTGAATCTCATTTGGCACAAAATGTAGATTATAGCCGTGTGGTTTTAACCGCGGATGATTTAAAGCGTATTGACGATTTGGATAATGGCGATCGCATTGTTAACCCTGATTTTGCGCCCAACTGGGATTAAGGGCTTGTCACCCTTAGCCATGCTTTATTAAAACTTAAGCCGCGCCTTTACGTTAAAGGCGCGGTGTTTAAGAGGCGTCAGGATCAATCGTTTTGATGATTCGAGCAGGGTTGCCGCCAATAACTAGGTTACTACCAAAACTTTTCGTTACTACAGCACCAGATGCCACAACCACGTTGTTTCCAAGTGTCACACCAGGGTTGATCACTGCCATGCCGCCTATCCAACAGTTATCGCCAATAGTGATGGGTTTAGCAAACTCGACGCCGGTCGCACGCTGAGTGGGGTTAATGGGATGAGTAGCGGTATAGAGCCCGACTTGGGGGGCAAGCATGCAGTTGTCACCAATAGTGACGGGTGCAGCATCAAGAATGACACAGTTAAAATTGGCGTAAAAGCTCTCGCCAACAAAGATGTTTTCACCATAGTCGCACTTAAACGTAGATTCAATATAAAGACGCTTGCCTGTACCACCAAACAACTTTTTAAGCAGTTGGGTACGGGTTTTATGTTCACTTTGGCAGGTGCGATTTAATACATCGAGTTGTTGGCGACAGGCAACCCTCATCATTGTGAGGGTTTTATCTGAGGGGAAATACATTTCCCCCGAAAGCATTTTTTCTAATTCAGTCATAACTTACGATAACGGTGAAAATAGCCACTGACCTTACTGTTCAACATGGTAACTTTCAACTACTTTCTGGTGATGCGCTGGATTTTCAAAAACCAAGGAGACAGGACGGTTTAATATAATACTGCCATGAATCTTAACGGTTTTATCTATCGTTAATGTTGGTTTGTCATCGGAATCGAACCATTTAGAATCTGGTTTTTTATAGGTGATATCACCGAAGATAACACTCATATCTGAAAGATTAACATCGCCATTTAAGGTTTCAATATCTTCTTTCACCGTTACGCCAACTAAATTTATATCGCCGTTTACAGAAGTAATGCTGTTTTCTATCTGGCTGTTTTTGTGAAGGTTTATGTCACCGTTGACAGTGGCTATTCCTGCGCGCACTTGCAGGTGGTCGCCTGCGTTAATATCACCATTCACAATATCGATTGCGCGTAGATTCACGTGCTGTTCGATATCGAGATCCCCGTTGACGATGCTGACCTGCTCTGCGTGAGCGTGATGGTCTAAAGACACGTTACCGTTAACCGATGAAATTTCACCTGCATGCTCGTGTTCCTCCACATGAATATTGCCAAAGAGGCTGCTTAAGCCGTCTCCATTATTGGCTTTGGCGTCACCAACTTGAATGATACAGCCGGTTAAAAAAGTAGAAGAAATGAGCACTGCGGCCAGTAAGGTACGGTGATGAGACATGATTATTCCTATTTTGTTATTTGTTCACTGAAAAGCACATGATGAGGTATGGCTCCTCGCACAGATGCTAAAACCAAGATGGATATTAGCCAAAGCTGTAAAAAAGTAACCACAAGTTGTGCCAAGTTATATAGTTCATATTATTCAATGTGTTACTGATATTTTTCCTCTTGTGAGAAATGCGGATTAGTCAGGATGATTACGGAGTGGTCATTTTGACTAACTTATTGAGTTTTCAAATAACTCTCCTGTAGCCGTCTCCAGTACAAAAAGACAGATTGGACAGTCATAAGATAAATTGGACAGTCAAAACAGAAGAAGGACAGATTGGACAGTCAAACGGAATTGGACAGTCAAAACTGAAGAAGGACAGATTGGACAGTCAAACGGGATTGGACAGTCAAACGGGATTGGACAGTCAAAACTGAAGAAGAAAAAATGGGTCAGTCAAAAACACATATTGGACAGTCGCATGGGGTACTATTTGATGATTGTCCATATTTTGGTAACAGAGGTAGGATATTGTTATAGCGAATAATTTACGTAAAGGAGATAAGGGTGATTACCATTTACCATAACCCAGAGTGCGGCACTTCTCGCAATGTACTTCAAATAATAAGAGATGCAGGGTACAGCCCGCAGGTTATTGAATATGTAAAAGAAGGTTGGGATGGGGATCAACTCGATTATTTGCTAAGCGCGGCGAAGATAACACCAAGGCAGGCGCTTCGAACCACAAAATCGCCTGCAGGCGCTCTAGGGCTTTTAGATGAATCAGTGACGGATGATGTTCTCTTTGAAGCTATGTTAGCTCACCCCATTTTGGTGAATAGGCCTATGGTTTGCATATCAGTTGATGAATATGAGGTTGAGGCGACGAGAGTGCCAAAACGGCCGTCTCAAGAAGTGGTTGCCTTGTGCAGGCCTAGTGATGCTATTTTGGATATTTTACCTCTATGGCCAACGGGCCCTTACCAAAAAGAAGATGGTACGCTAATTATCGATACGTCAGGGCAGCGAGTTTTACACAAATAAATGAGTAGGTAGGTTAGGAGATCACAGTGCATCAAAAGCAAGTTCAGTTGCGAAAAGCAAAGCAGTTAGCATTGTGGTGTTTAGTGGTAGCCGGGAGTATTTTTGTCGGCACTATTCTGATACCGAAGTTTTTCCCAGAGCTCGCCAGTGCTTGGTGGCTTGGGTTGATAAAAATGGCCAGCGAAGCTGCATTGGTTGGTGGGCTAGCCGATTGGTTCGCGGTCACCGCCTTATTTAAGCCTATTCCTGCTAGATACCCCATTCCCCATACCAATATTGTGGCCAATAATAAGCGAGCAATCGCTGATAACTTATCCCTTTTTGTTAAGGATAAATTTTTTCACGCCACGGCAATTGAGAAGCTGATTAAAGAAAGTGATCCTGCGAAAGGCGCAGGGAGGTGGCTATCTAACGTAAATAACAGTACACGATTAAGTCGCTTCTTGTGTGATGCATTAAGCGGAATATTGCGGGTGATTGACGACAAGCCGGTAAAAGCCTTTATCGCAAAAACGGCACATAAAGGGTTAAAGCAAATCGACTTACGGCAACTCATGGTCACTTCTTTAAATTCGGTAACAAAAGAGCGGCAGCATCAGGTTGTGCTCGATAAGGTTCTTGGCAAACTTGCCAGTTTAATGTCGCAGTCTAGTACGCAAGAGTATATTGCTGAAACCTTAGTGGCATGGCTAAAGACAGAATATAGCCGGGTGGAAAAAATTCTTCCCTCAAGTTGGTTAAGTGAAAAGGGAGCACTTATCGCTGTTAAGGCCGTTTCCAGCATCCTTGACGATATCTATCATGACGCAGAGCACCCAATTCGACACGCTTTTGATGAACAGGTGCATGAATTTCTTTATGAACTTCAGCACAGCCCTTTAATGGAGGAAAAGGTTAACAGGTACAAAGCGCAATTGGTTAACGACCCCGCCCTAAACGGTTATATTCACAAAAGTTGGCAACGTTTTCACGCTTGGCTTCTGGCATCTTTAGAAGCACGTGAGGGGCTGGTAGAAACCAAGGTTTCTCGCTGGCTTCAAGAGTTGGGTATTAGCCTTACTGAAAACAGTGATTTATCACAGGCATTTAATACCCATATCGGCGAGGCGGCAAAATACATGGCACCAGAATTAGCTGACTTCTTAACCCGGCATATTAGAGATACCATCAACAGTTGGGATGAAAGAGAAATGGCCGAGCAAGTTGAACTTAATATCGGGCGAGATCTGCAAAAAGTGCGTATTAATGGCACCCTAGTGGGTGGTTTAATCGGTGCTATATTATTTGCGGTCGAGCGTCTTATTGGGAGTTAACGTGAAAACCAAGTTGTTGGCATTAACTTTACCTTTCAACCCGCCCTCTAGATTAGAGTGCTCTATACATTCAACCTTGTAGTGTTCACGATACAAAGCGGTAACGGTGTCTTCACTTACGCTAAACGGCGGCCCAGGCATGGCATTTTGGTCATATTCAAATGACACTATAAGTTGAGGAGCACATTGGGTGAGTGCCACTATATGTTGAGTATATTGTGCTCTTAAGGCCTCTGGTAGTGCCACTAAGGCAGCCCTATCGTAAACCGCAGATATTGGACCTATGTCGTTTTTCGTTAACGTGAAAATGTCACCCACAAAAACGGTTAACGTATCTTTCTGATAAACTTTGCCATGTGCAAATTCCCGAATGATTGGGATAACGCCCAATTCCTCAAATAGTTGCTGTATAGCAATTTCGCTTAACTCAGCGCCTATCACCTGGCACTGTTGAGATAGTAACCATGCAATGTCTCTTGTTTTACCACAAAGCGGTACAAAAATGCGTGGGGGCAGGGCAGGTGATGTATTCAATATCACATCGGCATATTTAACCAAAAATGGGTTACCTGTGGGTTCATGAAAGCCAATCTCATTATTTTGCCACTTACTGTGCCAGAAATTGTGTTCCATAGAATAACCTCACTGTGATGTAGTAAAACGGTAGAGCACAAAAAAGGCAGTTAAGTTAACTGCCTCATCGTTTATGTTAGTTGTCTAGAGGGACGTTAAATTCTTCAGATAGTTCAAAGTCACCTTCTACGGTATCTACTTTGTTATCGACGAAATTAATGGTCATTTGTTTTTGAAAATCTTCCCCACGCTTTCTCATACCTCTTTTCATGTCATACACATAATACCAAGTGTCATCATCAAAAGAGTCTTTAACCACCGGGTTTCCCAGTACATATTTGACTTGCTCTTTCGTCATGCCTACGCGTAGTTTTTTAACGTCCCGCTCATCAAGGAAGTTCCCTTGAGGGACATCAATGCGATAGATCCAGTTCGTACAAGCGGTAGAGGTTAGGGTAATGCCAAGTATTACTAAAAGATGTTGCAACTTCATGCGTTTTTAAGTCCAGTATTGCCTTTGTTAGTGCCTAAAGGTTTATAAAAATCTAAAACCTAAGCTATTTTATTGCAAGCGCGAAGGCATGCTACATTGACAACTATGACCAATCAACTGCATTTTAGTTCGATGATGCGCTTTTAAGTAGCTCTTTTGCGTTCGCTAAGGCTGATTTGGTGACTTTGTCACCAGCCAATAGGCGAGCCAGTTCGTCTATCCTGTCTTGCTTTGTAAGGGCTAGCATTTGAGTTTCTGTACTTTCACCATCGGTTAACTTGGTGACGAAAAGCTGATTGTGCGCTTGTGCTGCAACTTGAGGTAAATGTGTCACACACATGACCTGGTGAGCCTTTCCTAAGCGTCTTAATAAACCACCTACAATAGACGCCGTGGGGCCGCTAATACCGGTATCCACTTCATCGAAAATCATCGTCGGCGTCGCATGGTTATCACTTGCTATAACCTGAATTGCCAAACCAATGCGTGACAGTTCGCCTCCTGAGACCACTTTTTCTAATTTGTCTGTTTCCTGGCCAGGGTTGGTAGACACGTTAAATTGCACAGTATCGAGGCCATAACTCACCGGTTTTTTCAGTTCATCGTATTCAACGCCGATATTCACTTTTGCATGGGGCATATTCATTTGTTGAATTTGTGCTTCAATTGCACTGGCTAACTTCGATGCAGCTATAGACCGGCTTTCTGAGAGCTTTTTGGTGGCCAGGAGATAAGCGCTGTGGCTTTGCTCAACCTCTAATTCCAGCGTACCTAGCAAAGTCTCTTGTTCACCCAGCGCAGTAAACTCACTGACTAGGGATTGGTGATGAGAAAACAACGCCTCAGGCATGACAGCGTGTTTACGCGCAAGCTCCATGGCTTTTGCGTACCTAGCTTCAACCTGCTGAAGGCGTAAGGGATCAATTTCCAATTGATCGCAATAACTTCTTAATTCACTGGCGGCTTCTTCAATTTGAATTGAAGCATCGTTTAACATGGATATGATAGGCGTTAAGGTTGCATCGTGCGCTTCTAATTCGCCTAACCTTTCAATACTATTTTGAATGACTGAAAGGGCATTCCCTTCGTCACTTTCATACAAGTTGTACACACTGGTTTGAGCTTGTTCGAGTAAACTTTGGCCGTTGCTTAATCGCTTATGCTCTATTTCAAGCTCTTCAAACTCTCCTTGCTCTAAGGCAAATTCATCCAGCTCTTTGACTTGGTAAGTTAATAACTGCAGGCGATCCTCCCTTTGCTGTGCCTGCGCTTTAAGCGTTGTCAGGGTGTTTTGCTTTTGTTTCCACTGAGAAAATGTACTTTTTACTTCACTAAGCAAGGAGGAGTGCGACGCAAAACTATCCACTAATTGACGTTGATAATCTTCCTTAAGCAGCTGTAAATGGGTATTTTGGCCGTGAATAGCCAACAAAGATTGACCCAAGCCTTTAAGCTGTTGAAGCGAGGCAGGCACCCCGTTGATAAAGGCTTTAGAGCGCCCTTCTTTTGAAATAATACGTCGAATAAAGCAGCTGTTTTCATCTTCGTCAGAAGTGAGTTCATGCTCGTTAAGGAAATGTTTTGCTTTATGGTTATCGGTTAGCGAAAAATGGGCAATAATTTCTGCTTTTGCTGCCCCTTTGCGCACCGCATTAGCGTCGGCTCTTTCACCCAGACATAAGCTTAAGGCATCAATAGCAATTGATTTACCTGCACCGGTTTCACCTGTGATGGCGGTTAAGCCATTCTCTAGTTGTACAGATAACTGTTTGACAACGGCAAAATTTGAAATAGAAAGATGCGCTAACATAACCACACTCGCAAACGTTGAACATGATGATATATACAGTACGTGTAAATATATACAGTATTTCGCCAATGTAAAGTAAAAAGCGTTAGGCTGTGATAGCAAGTTAAAGCGATTATTTAATGAGCGCTTTTAAGATCAATGAGTTAGTTAATTGCTATGTAATAACAATAGAGAAAAAATTTTGCACAAAGGGGGAGTGATTGACGTTTCACTGCGGCTCTCTTTTCATTATTTCCATTTGAATAAGCAGCCCGCCTCGTGTCACAACACTTGCGCCATTAAGCACCAGTAATGGCCAAGCTATACTTATCGGCATTGTTAGTGCAAAGGCCAGCGTTGTCAGGTCTTTAATTAATATACTGCGAAATAGATGGCTAGATAAAGTTCCTACAGTATTAGCTCGCCGTAACGTTAACCATTGATGCAGGGTACCTTGAACAAGAATCGCTGTAACAACAAGCATCAAGCCATTTGCGCCAAGTTGTGCAATACCTTCATAGGGTCGAAAAAGCATAGAAACTAAGCCTAGCGTTAATGCGCATAGGGCAGTTATAAATACCCATTTTACAGTGCGGTTATGCCTGTCTTGCCATATTCTAAAAAGAATAAGCAAAATTAAGATTAAGGCGCCGAGTCGGGTCCATACCAAGTAGTGATTAAAGGGGCTAATCGCGATGCCGAATATAAAGTTAGCGTAAAATGCGAAAAAACTAGAGGCAAATTGGTTAGTCGATAGGCTCGCCGTTGCCTTTCCTATTTCTCTTTTTTTTCGTTCTATCACTAGCCATTGATGCGCAAGCCCATACCAAGTTAGTAAAAATGCACAGGCACTTAGCGTTCCAAGAAGGTGATATAACATACAGTGAGAATCATCTAACTAAAATGTAGAAAGGTGGGGGAATGATGACGGAAAATAAAGATAATTGCTATCTTAAGCGGTGAAGAATAGTGCGGTTTAGCACCGTTTGTCTCCGCTAAATATTCGTGATTGGAATACGTAATAGAAAGCGGAAACCATAGGTTTCCGCTTCCAAACGACGTTGCTTTTTCGTCTTTTGATTATTGACTCAATTCGCCGCTGCCAGACTCAATGTGCGCGCGAACAAACCACTGAAATTGCTCTAAATCAGCCAGTTGACCCGTCACCATATCTTCAGAAACGGGGTCAATGTCGCCAAGACGCTCAATGGCAGTTCTATGATCACCATTAACGCCCTCATAAACTTTATCCAGCGCTTTTAAGTGATCGAGTACTAATCCCTTGCCTAGACTGTAATCTTCCCAACTTCGACCTTCTACGATAGCCTTAGGTGTGCCCTTAGGCACCCCGCCTAGGGTGGCTATGCGCTCTGCAATGGTATCTGTCATTCCTCTAACAGCGTCTACTTGAGGGTCTAGCATTTCGTGGACGCCGATAAAATTAGGGCCCACTACATTCCAGTGAATGTGTTTTAAGGTAAGTTGAAGATCAAGCAGCGCCACTAGGCGCTTCTCAAGAACCTCGATAGTTTTTGATGCGGTTTCGTTGTCCATACCTGGGGCAGTAAATTTAATTTCACTGTTACTCATAACATCTCCTATATATCGATTATTGTTCCACACAAAACCGCTATTTCGTCCAGCGTCGCGATCTATTATTTCGCGAGCAGGCCTGTGCTAATGAAAGCGACCTTGCCGACGACAGACGCAGGTAACGTTCACAATTTTGTGTGTAAGAATCTTACTTAGCAGGGTGCAACCCATATGCCGACTAACTTAAAAAAAGGGTAAGTTACCGATATGAAAGGGAAATTGGTGATGTATAAAAAAATCTTTAGATTTCAATGTGATAGATTTTGAGAAAAAGGTACGGAGTTTTGTAATGGGGCGTGTAATAAATGCAGAGTCACCCGTCTGGAACTTAGGCGGGAGACTCAGTGTGCTTTAATAAAGTTTACTTCCCCATCCCAGTTTTTTACGTAGAACGTTGAAATAGCTGTAACCCTTTGGATGGACTAAGTGCAATTTGTCTGCGCCCTTATTAATGCGAATTTCGTCGCCGGGGAGAACGGGCAGTACAATATGGCTGTCGCAACTTACCTGAAGGGAGTCACTATTCACTTTCGACACTTTCATTGAAACTTGGCTATCAGCGTCTACCACAATGGGGCGACTGCTAAGCGTATGCGGAAACATAGGAACTAAGGTTAGCGCGTCGAGCTTTGGCATAATGATAGGGCCGCCAGCCGACAATGAATAGGCGGTTGAACCCGTGGGCGTGGCAACAATGAGGCCGTCGCTTCGTTGACTAAACACAAATTGATCATCAATGTAAATTTCAAATTCCATCATGTGCGCAACTTTGCCATGATGCAGCACCACTTCATTCACTGCCGCGTTATTACTTTTCAGCTTTTCATGGCGATAAACGCCGACTTCTAAAAGAAACCGTTCTTCAACCACGCATTGTCCGGCAAAGATTAAGTCGAGTTGCTGACTTATTTCATCTGGATGTATATCGGTCAAAAAGCCAAGATTGCCACGATTTACACCTACAACATGTATGTCGAAGCGGGCTAATACGCGGGCAGCACCTAGCATGCTGCCATCGCCGCCCACCACCACGGCTAAGTCGGCCTCTTTGCCAATCGTGACGAGGTTACAGCTTTGTAGGTTATCTGTGTCTAGCTCTTTAGCTATACTTTCTTCCACCAGCAATTTACAGCCTTTTTCAAGTAGATAATCGGCGAGTATATTTAGGCTATCGTGGGTAGCCGCGTGTTGAGGTTTTCCAATTAGAGCAACGGTTTGATAGGGCATACAGTGCTAATGTCCTTCATTTCCAATGGATTGGACATTAGCACAGGTGTTTAACAAAAGAAACGCATTACCGCGCCGTCCAGCCCCCATCCAGTGCTATTGCTTGCGCAGTAATATTACGCGCACTGTCTGACATTAAAAATAAAGCGGTATCAGCCAATTCATCAATTTCAACAAATTGTTTTTTGGGCATAGGTTCTAACATGATTTTATTAATCACGTCGTCTTCTGTTAGGTTATTTTCTTTTGCCTGCGCCGCGATTTGTTGCTCCACCAATGGGGTTTTTACGTAGGCAGGGCAGAGGGTGTTAATGGTGATGTTGCTGTTTCCGGTTTCGAGCGCGAGGGTTTTCGCGAAGCCGAGCAGCCCGTGTTTGGCCGACACATAGGCAGACTTATAGGGTGACGCCACAAGAGAGTGAATAGAGCCAATATTGATTATGCGGCCAAAGTTGTTTTCACGCATGGCGGGTAAAAATGTTTGAGTCAATAAGGCGGGGCCCACCAGCATAATATTGATAAGTTGCTGCCATTTATGGGCTGGAAAGTCTTCTAATTTAGCAACGTGTTGAATGCCTGCATTGTTAATAAGCACATCGACATGCAGCTCGCCTAATTTATCGGGTAAGGCGGAAACGCGTTGGGCGTCGCATACATCTACCGCAACGGCACGTATGTTGGCGCTACAGTCAACACCTTGTTGCTCACACTCGTTAATTAGCCGCGATACCGCCTCTTGTGCTGCGTGCTCGTTAATATCGGCGATAACAACATAATGGCCGTTCAACACCATGGACTTCGCGATGCCATAGCCAATACCGCTAGCGCCACCGGTGACGAAAACTGTGCGTTTATTCATTTGGGGTCTCCTTCATTTGGGCGCCTTCTGCCTCAAAATGACGTGCGCTTCCCCCTTCGTGATTTAGCGACTTCAGCATCTGGGTTACCGCTTTAATTTGTTCGCCATCACGGTTAGCGTAATCTGATGAGGTGTAGCCCCACCAGTCCCAACATCCTTGGGGGTTTAGCGGCATAAATAACGACTTTTTCGTCTGCGGGTACAATACAACAATGTTATTATCATCCGCCCAAGTATTGATTCCCGTTTGAGTCACATAGGCATTGCCCACCGCATCGGCGTATTGGTTGCAGCCATGAAAACTAATATGTGCTCGACAAGGCTCCCCACTAGCACAATTTTCCGGCACATAAACGAAAGCCTCTTTGGCTAATGTGCTGGCGTGTCCTCCAGAAGACGCGTGTTGATCAATGGTGTAAAGTGCGCCCGAAAGCTGATCGTCTGGCGAATTGAGATCGCCCACCAAATGAGAAAGCATCGCGCCCGCAGCGTCATAATTGCACTTTCCAATATAAGGTGCCTTTGATGTTTGGCAATCGCCTCCGTTTTTTTGCGTAGGGAATAGGTGCGCGGTAGGCTTATCATTCACGTATTTTATGTTGTTTTCGTCTACCCACGCTTGGTATTGTTCGTAGAGGCGATCACTCACTTTGCGAATAACGCGAGTGTCTTTGGTTCCATGGTAGAGCCAAACTTTCGCGGCATGAAGGTTTTCTAGTGGCGCAATTTTTCCCTGTTCTTCGTACGTTTTAGCGTGTTTATTTAGCGCAACGATATCAATGGGCGACGCTAGTTTGTCAACACACTTCGCCAGCGCTTGGGTAATATCACCTTGAGCACAATAATAGGGGCCTGCTGCCAGTACGCCCACGCCAGTCACCCAATCACTGTGGGCCAGGTGAAACTGTGTCGCCATATACCCGCCAGAAGAAAGTCCTGACACAGTGACGTTTGTCATATCAAGAGAAAGTGGAGGCGGCACCGTGTTGTCTTGTGCCACACTTGAAGGTGTCATCGTCCACAATGCAATAAGAGAAGTTAAAAGTGGTGCGTTTACTTTCATGACTATTCCTTTCTTTATTCGCTTTCTAAGAAAGCACGTATGCGTTCGGCTTGAGCATGAATACCGGTCACGCCCTCTAAATGGCCTAAATCCCCGTGTAACTCATCAATAAACGTATCTTTATTCATGTCTTTTAACGCGCTGTATGCGGATGTTGATAAATAGGGCATCAATAAAAGATCTGATGAAGACGGAATGAAGAGGGTTTTTGCCGTGATTTGTTCCATACCTGAAGTCAGGGTCTCCCGATGGCCCGCCACAAACAATTGGCAGGCTCTTACTAAATACAAAAGGTGATTGGCATCCATCTTTGCACTACGAGCGCGCGCGCGGGATGCCAGCCAAGAAACAATAGAGTGCGATTGGTTAATGTTTTCAAGAGGCGCTCTTTCGGTATTGTGAAACCCGAGTTGAGCACCTTGAGCATTGAAAAATTCAGGGGTTAAGGCATTTTGTGTAATCAGCATAAGCGACGCGGTTAAACCATCAGTGGGGCCGTTATCCCTCGTGTAATCCCCCTTGTTCCACTTGCTATCCAGTTTTATGGGAGTAGCCCAGTGAGCGAGATTTGCGGTTGTCCAAGCGTCGCTTTCTCCAGCGCCAATGACAGAAATCATTCGTGGTACCCAATCGGGGTAAGCGCTAGCCCAATCAATGGCCTGCATCGACCCCATCGATGGGCCAATAACAGCGTGAAGCTTTTTAATACCTAAACTTTCTAGCAATGCCTTTTGAACATTAACAAAATCGCGAATAGTCACGACGGGAAAGCTCAATCCATAGACTTTGCCCGTGCGAGGGTTTATCGATGCTGGCCCCGTGGTTATTACATTGTCATCGTAGGCGTTTAAGTTAACGAGTGAATCAACACTGACAACAAAATACTTTTTGGTATCAATGGCCTTATGAGGACCAATGATGCTGTCCCAATAACCGGCAGAGGCATCGCTTGGCGTGTATTTTCCCGCAGCATGTGATGACCCTGAAAAGTAATGGGTTATTAATATAACATTATCTTTGTTCTCATTAAGGTTGCCATACGCCTCCCATCCAACGTTTATTTCGTCAATAACCTTGCCACCGAAGGTGGAGAAGTTAGCCATAGTGAACACGTGCTTTTTAACGAGAAGTGGGGCGGTGTTTTGGGTGTTACCTAACTGCTTAGCGAAAAGGCTGGGTGGCATTGCTATTAGCATAAAAAGGCAAACGCATTGGGTGAAAAACGACCAAGCTAACCTCTTGTTATGGGGGCTCGGTGTGCAATCTGTGCGTTGTTTAATCGACATAGCTATACCTCCTTAAAGTATGCTGAATAATACAATGGCCATACCCAGCCCAATGAGCGGCACCACCACGGTCAGTGCCCCTACCGCCCAGTAGGCGGCTTGATGGGTTTCATGACAAATGGCGCGAATGGTGGTTACCACATAGCCATTGTGGGGAAGAGAATCCAGTGCGCCCGATGATATTGAGACAATGCGATGCAGTTGTTCAGGCTCTACGCCCTGGTCGAGATAATGAGGGGCAACCAAGGGCAGTGCGATGGCTTGTCCGCCCGATGCACTGCCTGTTAACCCGGCAATAACGCTAACGGCAATGGCGGCGCCAATAAGCTCGTTGCCAGGAATTTGTGTCATAAGAGATACGGTTTGTTGGAAGGCATCTGTATTTTTAGCGATGGCGCCAAACCCCACCACTGCCGCCGTGTTACCGATGGCGATTAGCGCGCCAGTGGTTCCCGTATTAACAGCCATCGATAGGCTATGAAAGTGGGAATAGTTTATGGCCAATAAACACAGTACACCGCCGCCCAAGGCCAATATTAACGCTAATTGTGCCAATGATTCATGAAATAAGAAAGATATCACCAGCACCACCACAAGCGGTATTATACCCGTGAGCGGATGAGGCAGAGCGCGCGCTGTCAGCTCGGGGTCGGTGTCACGTGCGGTAAACTGTTCACCATTGTCGACCGCTTTGCGAATCATTTTGGCTAGCCACCAATATCCGAAACATGCCATAAATACTGCGACAACAAGGCTGACCTCCCACGCCGCAAAAGGCGAGGTACCTAAGTATTTGATGGGGATCCAATTTTGGATTTCGGGCGACCCGGCCGATGTCATGGTAAAGGTAACAGAGCCAAAAGCCATTGCGGCGGGTATAAAGCGCCGAGGTAAATTGGCGTCTTTAAATAAGCTTACCGCCATAGGGTATACCGAAAACGCGACCACGAATACACTCACGCCACCATAGGTTAAAATGGCGCATGCCAATACCACTGCCAGCACGGCACGCTGAAACCCAATTTTTGAAATTATCCACCGTGAAACCGATTCAGCTGCCCCCGTGTCTTCCATAAACTTGCCGAAAAGCGCACCGAGCAAGAACATAAAAAACCAAGATGCAATAAAGCCTGAGAATCCGTTCATATAAGTTTCGACAAAGTTAACCTCACCGCTAAACACCGAAATATTATTGGTGATGGCAACCACTAGCGCACAAAGTGGCGCAGCAATGAATAAATTCATCCCGCGAATGGTTAATACAATAAGCAACAGCAGCCCGCCTACCAGGCCAATCATACTTAACATAATTATTTTCCTTTAAGAATCTGTGACCGCAGATAATCCGGAACAGTTAAGTTGATGGGGTTGTATGTAAATGCTTAGCAAGCCAATGACTTTTCTAAACGAATGAAAATTAAACATATGTATTTAACTTAAGCACTGAGTGTGGCGTGACTTTATATAAATTCCCATAGTACGATGGTACTACATACTGTTAACAAATATTTAACTAAAGTGGTTTTGACCGTAGGCAGAACATCCGGCAGTGAAAACAACGTAAAACAAAAAAGGACTCACTCATGTCATTAACCACACACAGCAACCGTACAGCGCGGTTACCTAATACTTCTCTCACTTTATGTGCCATGGCAGTGGCCACAGGACTATGGATTTCACCTGTGCAGGCACAACAAGCAGATGAGGAAACCACGCAAGAAACCAGCAAGCTAGAGCGCATAGAGGTTACCGCGCGTAAAACCGTGGAGTCGCTACAAGAAACCCCCGTGGCTATCACGTCAATTGGTGCTGCGGAACTGGGAGAAAAAGGCATTAGCGTACTCACCGAAGTACAGCAGTTTTCGCCAAATACAACCTTGCAGACAAGCCGGGGTACCAACTCTACTCTTACTGCATTTATTCGAGGTTTAGGGCAGCAAGACCCACTTTGGGGTTACGAACCGGGGGTTGGAATTTATGTAGATGATGTCTATATCGCACGGCCTCAAGGGGCGGTACTGGACTTACTCGATGTGCAGCGAATAGAAGTATTGCGTGGTCCCCAAGGAACACTTTATGGGAAAAATACCATTGGTGGCGCAGTGAAATACGTCACCCAGGAAATGACGGGTGAAATGCAAATGAACCTTGAGGCTACGCTTGGTAGCTACAGTCAGCGAGATGTAAAGCTAACGGGTCAGTTTCCGCTAATCGAAGATACCGTGTATCTGGGCGTGGGGTATGCAAATTTAAATCGTGATGGGTTTGGCGAATATTTAATCAGTGCACTGCCCAATCAGGATAAAGAAAACTACAATAAAGATTTGTGGGCCGCGCGGGTAACGTTAGAAATTCATCCAAGCGATCAGCTCTTCTTTAGGTTTGGCTGGGATAAAACCGAAGACACCTCAAACGCAAAAGGGGGTTACCGACTGCTACCTAGCCTGTTAACCGATGCGCCTGTACCCGACTCAAAATACGACTCCTACACCAGCTTGCCAACGTGGAATAAAGTTGAGTTGGAAGGGTACAATTGGTTGGCGCGGTACCAAGTGTCTGACAATTTAGAGCTTAAATACATAGGTTCACACCGAGAAAGTTACTCTCCAACTAACATCGATTTTGATAACACCCCCTTACCTATATTTGACGTGCCAGCTGAATATGACGACAGCAACGATACCCATGAAATTCAGGCGAACTATATCGGGGATCAACTCAGTCTTGTTTCAGGCCTCTATTTCTATGACGGCGAAAGCTGCGGTAACTTTGATGCTATTTTAGGGGTGTTAGGCGTGTCATTAGGGGCAACGGGGTTAACCCGCGAAGTCTCCGGTTGCAACAACTCAACAAGTTGGGCCGCCTATACGCAGCTAAATTATGATGTTACCGATAAACTGTCGCTATCCGTTGGCGCTAGATTCACTGACGAAGAAAAAACCGCTACCGTGTATAACGGGCTGGTTTTCGCCAATGTGTATCCTTATTCTGATTGGGTTGACGGCTATGTGCGCCCGGATGGCGAGTTAGTGCCTCAAGTACTCGGGGCAGACGCCAATGGTGACGATGTGCTTGATGCCCCTGCGGTTGAAAGTTGGTCTCGGTTTACGCCTCGCGTCGGCGTGGAATACCAATTTGACGACAATATGATGTTTTTTGCCAGTTATTCTCAAGGGTTTAAGTCAGGTACTTTCAACCCCCGGGCAACCACCAATGAACCTGGTGTAGAACCCGAAGTGGTAGACAGCATAGAAGTGGGCATGAAAAGCGATCTGACTGACGCGCTTCGCCTGAATGTTACTTTGTTTTCGTACGACCATAAAGACAGACAGTACATAGGGGTAGAAGGGGATTTGACCGACCCGACAGCGCTAGATCAGCGCTTGAGAAATGCAGCTGAAACGGCGGCAAAAGGGGCCGAGTTGGAGTTAACCTGGGTAGCCACAGACAACCTTCAATTTGATGTGGCTTACGGCTACATTGATTTTGAAATCAAGGAAAACAACGCGATTCCCCCCTTAATTGGTTTAGCCAGTACCCCTGAAAATACCTTTAATTTGAATGCAAATTACCTGCTGGAGACCAGCTTTGGTGATATTACATTTAATGCAAATTATTACTACCGCGACGACTACCTTATTTTTGAAACAAGCGATCTTATACAGCAAGATGCCTACGGCATGGTTAATTTGAGTGCCCGTTGGGAAAGTGTTAGTGGAAATTGGTATGGCGGGCTCCACGTTAAAAACCTTACTGACGAAGAATATCTGGTTGGCGGCTACGACTTTGTCACCCGAGATGAAGACGGAAACTACGGCCCGGGTTTAGGTGGTGATACCACGCTGATAGGTTACTACGGCGACCCTCGAACCGTTCATCTTACGGTAGGTTATCGCTTTTAATCTAGAGTAAGTAGGCATTAGCGCAGCGCGCATTCTTATGAAAACAGGTTTCTGTTCAGTAAAATGCGCGTTTGCCTAATTTCTGTTTATCCATCTTGGTAAGACCATGGTATTATTATATTAACAAATTAGTTACAAATGGGTGGCTACATGTCAGTTAACATGCTTATTGCCGACGATCATCCGCTTTTTCGAGCCGCTATGTGCCATGCCTTAGGGACCTTACCGGATATTCAATTGCTAGAAGCGTCGAGTTACCCAGAAACGCTCCAACGTTTACATGCCCATCCCGATGTGGAAATGGTGTTTCTTGATTTGACCATGCCGGGCACTGAGGGGCTTAATGGCTTAGTGGAAATTCAAGCTCAATTCCCTGATGTGTTAGTGGTGATCATCACCGCACAAGAGTCGCCCACTATCGTTGAGAAGGCCATCGCCCTTGGCGCTAGTGGCTTTGTCCCAAAGTCGGCGTCGGTAGATTGTATTATTGATGCTGTGGAAACGGTATTGGAAGGGAATACGTGGGTACCCACTGCGGCCTTACTGGATAATGAAACACAAACGCACTTTTGCAATGAATTTTCCAGTAAATTGAAACTGCTTACGCCTCATCAACTTAAGGTGCTTCAGATGGTGGCAGACGGCCTGCTTAACAAGCAAATTGCCTATGAACTTGCTATTTCAGAGTCTACGGTAAAGCAGCATGTATCAGCGGTATTAAAGAAGTTGGGTGTCATCAATCGGACTAAGGCGGGCATTGCATTTAAAAATGCCATGCTAACGAATTAGGGGTAAGTAGCTCACCATTATAACGATGTAGTGTAAATTTAAGTGACCCGATGCTGACATTTCCTCTTTTAATTTTACACTAGGTGACTCGACCCAGGCTAATAAGCTGTGCTAACGTTATTGTTTTCGAACGAAATTTGTACATTGTTAGGTTAAACAAGGAACGTTATGAAGCTAGCTACCTTTGTATTGTCTTTTTTTCTCACTTCTGTTTTTTACTCTTTCGCTAACGCTGCTGTATCTCAGTGGACCGATTTTACTCTCGACAATGGTCACGTGTTCTTTCCGGTAAACATAGAAGGGATCCCCACCCGTGTAATGTTGGACTCAGGGGCGCAAATTAACAGTATAAATAAAGCGTTTATAGGTAAACATCAACTTGAATTGAACAGAGGAAGCAAAGTCAACGTTAAAGGGGTTTACGATGTTGAAACTAGAAACGCGTACAACAATGTGGCAGTGGAAATCTTTGGGTTGCCTATTGAGTTAGACGGTTTAGTTGAAGGGAATTTAGGTCATCATTCAAATGGTATGCTTTTGGGGGCCGGCTTTTTTTCCAACTTTATTGTGCAGTTAGATTATCCCAATAAAAAAATGCGGTTACTCACTCGTGATGTAGTTGATATGCGAGAAATGGCCAATGTGAAAGCCGTCACCCAGAAAGGTAGCGGTATGCCGATTGCCCAAATCGAAATTAATGGTAAGCCAATGTGGTTACGCGTAGATACGGGAAATGCAGGCTCGGTGTTAATCGATCGCAGTTCGGCATCCAAGGCGGGCTTACTAGAAAATGTAGAGGGAGCAAATGCGTCTTTCGGCGCGAATAGTATGGGCGTAAACGAATACGCAACAGCTGAAACCGTGCGGTTCGGCCCCTATCAAATTAGTGATGTGCAAATACGCTTTCCCGCAAAAGGTCAAAAAACCCATTTGGAGAGCCAGTTCGAGCAAACGGGCAGCCGTATTGGCGGAAAACGCGTTGTCGGCCTCATTGGCTACGATCTTCTGAAAGATTTTATCGTGACCTTAGATTACAAGAGAGGCAAGTTGCATGTTGCTGTGCCGCAGTAACCTCATTTAATACTGTTTTAGGGTGCGTTTGAGTGCTAATGGTTTTACCGGCTTGGGTAAGTAGGCGAACCCTTTTTGCGCGCTCTCTTCTCGTATTTCTATGCTTCTGTTCGCCGTGATCAGTAACTTAAATGAAAAGGTAATATTGAGGCGCTCCAGCGTCTCAGCCACTTCAAATCCAGTTTCACCGAAGTTTAAATGGTAGTCGGCAATTAACACGTCGTAATCCCGTGCGGTTAAACGGCTTGCGTCACCTTTGTCTTTTAGCCAATGTACCTGTGCTCCCCAATCACTAAGTAAATGTGTCATTGCTAACGCGACTTGCTCGTCATTTTCAACCAACACTATGCGTTTGTTGTAAAGGAAATTTTGGCCTTTATCTAGGCTGCTAGGTGTTTGGGAGAGCGAGGTTGTTTCATTGGAGGTGACAACGTGTTTATGTTCGCTTTCATTATTGCTCACCCTTTCTACACACACGCTAAAACAACTACCTCGGTTAAGCTCAGACGTGATGTCCACACTGTGGTCTAGTAATCGGCATACTTTATCGACAATGGTTAAACCTAAGCCTATACCTTCATTGGTTTTGCTATTGTCTAGCTGATGGAATTCACCGAAGATGTCCTGTTGATGATGCGGTGCTATGCCCATTCCAGTATCGTATACACTGACTTTAACAGTAGGGGAATCGCCTTGTAAGTATGACTGACGTCCCCGCCGTACACCCACCAGAATTTTACCTTCCTGAGTATAGCGCACAGCGTTAGACACTAAGTTTTGAATGACTCTGCGTAACAAATTTTTGTCAGAATACACCCAGACATGCGTTTTAATATAATTCAGTGTGATTCCTTTTTGGCTAGCAATAACCCCAAATTCTTGCTGCAGAGAAGAAAGAATATCATCAAGAGGGAAGGTGGTTTTCTGGGGTTTTAAAATGCCAGATTCCAGCTTGGTCATATCTAATAACATGGAGAGGAGCGTTTGTGCATTGTTCAGAGAATTCACTACGCCTTCGGATAAGCTAGCTAATTCACTCCCCTCGGTCTTTTTGTTTAGCATCGCGGCAAACAAGCTGGCTGCATTGAAAGGCTGCATTAGGTCATGCCCCGCTGCCGCTAAAAATTTGGTTTTACTTTCATTTGCATTCACCGCGTCTTGTTTTGCCGTTTCCAGCTCTAAGGTGCGTTGCACCACTCTGGCTTCCAAATCACTTTTTGCCCCTTCCAGGGCTTTCTGAATAGAAATGTACTCAGTAATGTCGCTAAAAGTGGTTACATAGCCGCCTCCAGGAAGTGGAGCGCCATTAATTTCAATCACTTTGCCGTCGGGTTGCTTTCGCACATACTTATGGCGACTGCCATTGAGCATATAACCGACACGTTTCTCTATCTCAGCTTGAGCACTACTATTACTTTCTTCTAACGATATTTCTGCTGGTTTTAACGTGGTTGTAGGCTGATGAAGTGCGCCGAATAGCCCTCGTTTTGCATTAAAGTTGAGAATGTCAGTAATGGGCATGCCCACCTTTAAAAAGTGCTTAGGGTAGTTGAACAACTGCACGTATCTATCATTCCACGCTAATAGCCTAAGCTTTTCGTCCAGCACGCTAATACCCTGCTCAATATTCTGAACCGAAGACTGAAGCACCTCATGGTTAAACTGAAATGACTGGGACGCTTCTTCTACCCAGTCCACTAAATCGGGCAGGGTATCACCGCCGGTGTCCGCAATTGCGCCAAGTAAAATACGCGCGCTAGGCGCGCCAACTTGGGCGGCCAGTAGCTTTTCAACACGATTTACCAAAGCATGACTAGCGTAGCCGTTAGCGAAGGCTTGATGTAAATCTACCGACAGTTGCTGAGTCAGTTTTTGATGAGACGACTTATCTAGCACACGCTGGCTGAGAGTAATGAGGTCTCGGACTTTCACAGAGAGAAACGGCGGGATTGATTGCGATTCTTTTTGTCCTTTCCCACTGCTTTTGTTTCGTTGAGAGAGTAAAGCAATAATGATGAACGTGGTGCAATTAACTAACAAGGAGAAAACGAAACCTGAGCCAAGTTCAGCATCACTTGGTGGTGGGTTAAAATAGTAGCTCGACAGTAAGCTAGGATATAAAAGAAAATAACACCAACACCCTAGACCGCTCAATAATGCGCAAATCGCCGCCCATTTCGTACTCTTTTTCCAATAAAGACCAAACATGAGAACTGGCATGCATTGCGCCAGCAACGCTATGGCAATTACACCACTTTTAACAAGGGGCGCGGCTTGGCTTATGTTCAAGTGATACCAAAGCGCCACAGACAATACCACTAATACGGTCAAACGTCGGATCGCCAAAATTTTCGTGGGCTGCATGGTATGATTGGGCGTGCGTTTAAGTCTGACCTTTAGCCATAGGGGCGTCACCAAGTTATTCGCTATCATAATCCCCAACGCCAGTGTCGCCACAATAACCATACTGGTGGTTGCAGATAAACCGCCGATAAAGGCGAACGCCGATAAATAAAGGTTATTGCTGTAAAGTGGCAGAGCAATAACATACGTGTCCGACGCCATGGTAGTGGGGAGCAACATTTTTCCAGCCAGTGCAATAGGCAGTAAAAACACCGTCATGCCCAGTAAGTAAAGGGGAAACAGCCAACGAGCTGTACGAAGTTCACCCTCCCCATTTTGTTCGATAAAATTCATTTGAAATTGACGCGGCAGCACGAACATTGAGCACACGCCGAGCAAGACGTGAGTTAAATACACCCAAGGGGCACGATCGGCATATAGCACCTCGTTTGCCGCCTGATCGCGTGATGCATGCGCGACTAAATCTAATACCCCATCGAATAAATAGAAGCAGGCAAAAATACCTATGGCACACAGTGCGCAAAGTTTGATAATGGATTCAAAAGCAATGGTTAGCAGCAATCCAGGGTGTTTGTCGGTGAGGTTTAGTGAGCGAGTGCCGAATATTATTGCGAAAAGGGTCATTAACGCTGCCACGTATATACTTACCTTTGGCCCACTGTTTTGTGTGTCTGCCGTGATCAAATTTATCGACTTAGTAATAGCATCAAGTTGAAGGGCAATATAAGGAATGACACCAATAAAGCATAACACTGTGATTAGCGCCGCAATTAAGTGGGAATGGCGATATTTCATGGCAATTAAATCTGCCAAAGAGCTAATATTATGTTGCTGGCATAAGCGACTGATGTTGAGGAGTACGGGAAAGGCAAAGGCCATAGTCAGGACAATACCTAAATAAGTGGGGATAATGGCCCAGCCGTATTCAGCGGCTTGTGATGTGGTGCCAAAGAATGCCCAGGAAGTACAGTGCACACCCAACCCTAAACTGTACAAAATAGGATGTTGCTGATTGTCGCGTAGGTATTTATCGCCCCAAAAGGCAAGGGCAAATAGCGCCACAAGATACAAGCTAACTAAAATACCTACAGTCCAGATACTGAGCATGTAATATCCATATCAAAAGAACGATAAAAAGCAAATTCGTTGGCTACAAGGCGGCGAAAATACACTTAACTTTTTATTTACATTTAGTGGCATCGTACCGCTCATTTTCATTTCATTCCATCTAATTGCCATTTTTTTCCCCTTCATCCACAAAAATTATGTGGATACCCTTGAACACCCTAAAACTAGCCCCATAAATAACCGCAACAGATATACAGCCAATGACGAAGCGTCATTGCGCATTGCCCAAATTAAGAAAAACGTTGGAGGTAGGCATGAGCGAAAATCGCGACGTGCAGGCAGAACAAGAGAGTGCAGCAGACGAAACCGTGCAGGCAACGGAAGATGCACAGGTTGAAGTTGAAGTGGCAGAGGGTGAGCAAGCGCCGCTGGATGAAAATGCACAGCGCATTTACGAGTTGGAAACAGCACTATCTGAAGCGCAAGCCACCATTAAAGAGCAGCAAGAAGGTGTACTTCGTGCACGTGCCGATGCTGAAAATGCGCGCCGCCGTGCAGATGGTGAAGTAGAAAAAGCGCGTAAGTTTGCGCTAGAACGCTTTGCTGGCGAATTACTTCCGGTCATCGACAACCTCGAACGTGCAATTGAAATGACCGACAGTGAAGACGAAGCGGTTAAGCCGTTACTAGAAGGTGTGGAAATGACCCACAAAACTTTCTTAAGCACTATTGAGAAATTTGGATTAAGCCTTATTGATCCACAGGGTGAAACCTTTAACCCTGACCTGCATCAGGCAATGTCTATGCAAGAAAGTGCAGATCACGCGCCAAACACAGTGATGGCCGTCATGCAAAAAGGTTATCAAATTAATGGCCGTTTGTTGCGCCCAGCCATGGTAATGGTATCTCGCGCACCAAGTGGTGGTGTCGACACCCAAGCCTAATTAGGTAAAGCGGGTAAAACGATACAAAATTGTCAGTTTTTTTACTGGCAACTATTGAAAAGAACGGGGAATAACCCCACTAAAAGTACAGAATTAAGAAACTTTTTCGGAGACACAAAATGGGTAGAATCATTGGTATCGATTTAGGTACAACGAATTCATGTGTCGCAGTTCTAGACGGCGACAAACCTCGCGTAATTGAAAACGCGGAAGGCGATCGTACAACGCCTTCAATTATTGCATATACAAACGACGGTGAAACATTAGTAGGTCAGTCTGCAAAGCGTCAAGCAGTTACTAACCCTGAAAACACATTATTCGCAATCAAGCGTTTAATTGGTCGTCGTTTCCAAGACAAAGAAGTACAACGCGACATCGACATCATGCCTTTCAAAATTGTAGGGGCTGACAACGGTGATGCATGGGTAGAAGCGAAAGGCGAGAAAATGGCGCCACCGCAAATTTCTGCCGAAGTACTTAAGAAAATGAAGAAAACCGCTGAAGACTACCTTGGCGAAGAAGTGACTGGCGCAGTTATCACTGTTCCTGCTTACTTTAACGATTCTCAGCGTCAAGCAACGAAAGACGCGGGTCGTATCGCAGGTCTTGAAGTTAAGCGTATCATCAACGAGCCGACTGCAGCTGCTCTTGCCTACGGCATGGACAAAAAGCAAGGCGATAACGTTGTAGCGGTATACGACTTAGGTGGTGGTACCTTCGATATCTCTATCATCGAAATTGATGAAGTAGACGGTGAACACACCTTTGAAGTACTGGCGACTAACGGTGATACTCACCTTGGTGGTGAAGATTTCGATAACCGTGTTATCAACTACCTTGTTGAAGAATTCAAGAAAGACCAAGGCATCGACCTTCGTAAAGATCCGCTTGCTATGCAGCGTCTTAAAGAAGCCGGTGAAAAAGCGAAAATTGAACTTTCTTCTTCACAACAGACAGAAGTTAACCTGCCTTACATCACGGCCGATGCAACAGGTCCTAAGCACTTAGCGATTAAGCTAACGCGTGCAAAACTTGAGTCTTTGGTTGAAGACTTAGTGAAAAACTCGCTTAACCCACTTAAGCAAGCGCTAGCTGATTCAGACCTATCTGTAGGCGACATCAACGACATCATCCTTGTGGGTGGTCAAACACGTATGCCGCTAGTACAGAAGTATGTCACTGAATTCTTTGGCAAAGAGCCACGTAAAGACGTTAACCCTGATGAAGCGGTCGCCGTAGGTGCAGCTATTCAAGGTGGTGTACTTTCTGGTGACGTTAAAGACGTACTACTGCTAGACGTTACGCCTCTGTCTCTAGGTATCGAGACAATGGGTGGTGTAATGACTGCGCTTATCGAGAAAAACACGACGATTCCAACGAAGAAGTCGCAAACATTCTCTACAGCGGAAGACAACCAGTCTGCGGTAACCGTACACGTACTACAAGGCGAGCGTAAGCAGTCAAGCGGCAACAAGTCTCTTGGTCAGTTTAACCTTGAAGGTATTCGTCCAGCAGCACGCGGTGTTCCGCAAATCGAAGTCACCTTCGACCTAGATGCTGATGGTATTCTACATGTGTCTGCAAAAGATAAAGACACAGGTAAAGAGCAGAAGATCACTATTAAAGCGTCTTCAGGCTTAAGCGATGAAGAAGTTGAAAAAATGGTCGCCGACGCCGAAGCGAACAAGGAAGCGGATGCGAAGTTTGAAGAGCTAATTCAAGCACGTAACCAAGCTGACGGCATGATCCACGCTACACGTAAGCAGCTTGAAGAAGTTGGCGATGCACTAAGTGCAGAAGATAAAGCGCCAATTGAAGAAGCCCTTACTGCGCTAGAAACAGCGTCTAAAGGCGAAGACAAAGCAGAAATCGAAGCGAAAACGCAAGAACTTATTCAAGCGTCTAGCAAGTTGATGGAAGCGGCGCAAGCACAACAAGGTGCTGCCGCTGGTGGTGCAGAAGGTGCCGAGCAGCAAGCTTCTGGTCAAGCGAACGATGACGTTGTTGACGCTGAGTTTGAAGAAGTGAAAGACGACGATAAAAAGTAAGCTGTTGCGATACGCCCGCTGACACAGAGCTGGTGGGCTGATTTAGCAGTTGAGGCGCAGCAGGAATTTCTTGTTGCGCCTTTGTTGTGTTAGTGTCGAGGGAAGCATGAATGCAATCCTTGTAAGGACTCACAACTCACAGATGTAGATTCGAGAGTGCCAATTATAGGGGCTGTCGACAAAAAGTAGGATAAGTAAACGATATGTCGAAACGTGACTACTACGAAGTACTAGGGGTAGATAAAAGCGCTGGTGAACGCGAAATTAAAAAGGCGTACAAAAAACTAGCGATGAAATACCACCCTGACCGTACACAGGGCGATAAAGGGCTGGAAGACAAATTCAAAGAAATCCAAGAAGCCTACGAAATACTATCAGACTCGCAAAAACGTGCGGCGTACGACCAATATGGTCACGCAGGCGTCGATCCTAATCGTGGTGGCGCAGGCTTCGGTGGTGGTGCCGATTTCGGAGATATTTTCGGCGATGTATTTGGCGATATTTTTGGTGGCGGCGGTCGCGGTGGCCGACAATCTCGTGCGCGACAAGGGTCAGACCTTCGTTATAACCTAGAGCTTTCTCTAGAAGAAGCCGTTCGCGGTAAGAGCGTTGATATCCGTGTACCCACATTAGTTGAGTGTGACGTGTGCGATGGCTCGGGTGCGAAGAAAGGCTCTTCACCAAAAACATGCCCAACCTGTCATGGTAACGGCCAAGTACAAATGCGCCAAGGTTTCTTTGCGGTGCAACAAACCTGCCCTACGTGTTCTGGCAAAGGTAAGATTATTGAAGATCCTTGCAACAGCTGTCATGGGCATGGTCGTAAAGAAAAAACCAAAACCCTTAACGTTAAAATCCCCGCAGGTGTTGATACAGGCGATAGAATTCGTTTGTCGGGCGAAGGGGAAGCTGGAGAAAATGGGGCACCGGCAGGTGACTTGTACGTACAAGTGCATGTGCGCGAACATGATATTTTCCAACGCGATGGCAATAACTTGTATTGCGAAGTGCCGTTAGGTTTTACCACAGCTGCACTGGGTGGCGAATTAGAAGTCCCCACTTTAGATGGCAAAGTTAAATTGAAGATAAGCCCAGAAACCCAAACTGGACGTATGTTCCGGTTACGTGGTAAGGGCGTAAAATCAGTTCGCAGTGGAGCCATTGGCGACCTAATGTGTAAGGTCGTGGTAGAAACCCCGGTTAATCTATCTTCACGGCAAAAAGAATTGCTACAGGAACTGGAAGAGTCCATGGGTAAAGCTTCAAGCAAGCACAGCCCAAAGGCACAAGGTTTCTTTGATGGCGTCAAAAAGTTCTTCGACGACCTCACTAATTAAAATTGCCAGCCAATTTTATATAAAGCCCTCATTTTGAGGGCTTTTTTATTCCTTTAATCTTTGTTTATCTTAACTTTAGCGTAATAAACCTTGCCAATATTATGGCGATTGTTCAGGATAGAGATGACCGTTTTAATTTTTACAGGAATAGGCATGAACACAGTAAAGAAATCATTGGCTGTATTTTTATCTTTAGGGGCTTTAGCGTCATCGGCAGCAGTGGCAGCTGAAGTGACAGAAGCATCATCGGCTAAGCATGCTAAGGCGGCCACACAGTATCGCCAAGCAATATTCCAGCTTGTAAAGAGCAACATGGGGCCACTTGGTGGCATGGCGAAAGGCGCATTGCCTTATGACGAAAGTGTGATGAAAACCAATGCGGTTCGCTTAGAGCAACTCGCTGATATGATGACAGACTACTTGTCGGTAGATACACGTAGTTTCGACGTTGAAACCGGTGCAAAAGATGCCATTTGGGAAAACTTCTCAGACGTTGCAAGTAAAGCCGATGCATTGAAAACCGCATCACTGGGGTTGCAGGCTGCCGTTGAAACCGGCGATGAAAGTGCCTACCGTGCGGCAATTGGCAAAATTGGTGCAAGCTGTAAATCTTGTCACGACGATTATAAGAAAGACTAAGCTTTATCAATGAGGAGTATAGCCTTACGTACTCCTCACGTATCCCTCTTTTATCCCGTCTTTTATCCCCTGTGGACAATATTTCTAAAATCGTAGCGTTTTGATATTGATACAATTTAGAAACTTCTTGCGAATAAAACGCATTTCTGCTGGAAAAGTGTACAAAAATTCTCTATTGTTGGCGAAATAATGTTCATTTGAATCGTTTGTCTGTGTTCCTAATCTGACTTTCTCAAAGTCCCAAACGATCTTTTTATTTTCGCTTTATTTTTGTCATGCGGTTCATCATGGAAGCCCGTTAGCGGTGGATTATCGTATACCAGAAGAGAAGAGGTGGAGTGGCTCCTTATGCAGTTTAACGATGGAATGTTTGCTTATGTGAGAAACAGTACACATTCCGACCTAATAGAGCACCTTAACGAAGGCAGAGTTAACAGCGGTGCCAGTTGTGTCATCTTCGTGTCTCAGCACCATAAAGAAAATAAAGTCAGTGTGGTATGTTGTGATAGTAAGAACACCGTATCAGAAGAAACGGTAATCAGTTTACCAAAGCATGCACACGTGCTTTTGTCTTTAACTACACTCAGTGCGCCGATAAGTGCGAATGAGTTTAGTCTGCCAGCCACACTTGGTGACTACAGCGCCCATTACGTCGTCATGGGGGCAGTATGCGATATTCACGGCAACCGCATTGGTGCGCTACTGCTGATTCATCCCAATTTATCGTTAACTAATGAGCAGCAAAGCTTCGCTGATATCACACGTCAGAAAATTGAGCTGCGTTTGCAATATCAATTACTTCAGCACCCTTTCACCGATAAACTCCAAGAGAAAGTTGCTTTACTGAATGAAATTGGCCGAATTTCCCATACCGGCGGTTGGGAGTTTGATGTTGCGCAACGTGAAATAACCTGGACCCACGAAACTTACTGCCTGTTTGGTATGACGCCAGGTAGACAAGTCACGTTAGATCGAGCACTAGGCAACTTTACAGAAAAGAGCCGTAAGCATATTAGGGCGGCTATCCTTGAAGTACTTAGAAAAGGCAACGCATTTACGCTGGAGGCCGAGTTTATCAATGGGGAAGGGCATAAAAGATGGTTGAAAATGACCGGCAAGGCTCAGTGTATCGCGAGTAAAAAGCGCCCCAAGGTGTATCGCATTTTTGGTTCTGCACAAGATATCACCGAAACCAAGCGCCTGTCTGACACGCAACACAATTACACCCAATACCTCTCTACCATCCTGAATAACTTAGGGCACGCACTGCTTACCCTCGATGAAGAAGGAACGGTAATAACGGCCAACAATTTGGTTAGGCAGGTATTTGGTTACGACCCTGACGAAATGATAGGGCAAGAGATATTTATTCTCATGGATAAAAATGAAAGTGGTCAGCTAAGCAGTTATGCCAAAGGATATAGTCAGCAACAGTCGGCGGCAAAAGAAATTAAGGATGTTAGAGATTTTCTCGCCCAAAGCAGCTGTATGAAGGGCGAAAGCATGGCAAAAGCACTGGTCATGAAACGAAAAAATGGCGGCAACTTTTGTGCAGATGTTATTTTTTCAACATTTTTCCTTGATAATCAAAGGCGCACTGTGGCCTTGTGCCGTGATATGACGGAACAAAATTTCCAGTTAGAACAGCTTAAAGATGCCGCCTATCTGGATAGAGTGACCAAGTTACCCAACTTACACGCGTTCGATACTACGCTAAAGCGTACTATTAGAGAATGCAAAGCTACCCTAGGCTACTTGTTTTGTTTGCGAATTAATATTGTTAATTTAGATCAGTACCGACAAGCCTTTGGTGGAGCTACCACCGATTACATTACTCGTATTATTGCGGCTAGATTAGAGCGTAGTTTTTCCGGCACATACACGGTTTACAGCGAAAGCAGAGACAGTTACCTAGTGATGTACGAGGCGCCATTGCAGGACGGAGAAAATGGCGCCAGCGCGCTAATTAACGAAGTAGAGTGGAAATTGGTTAACGATGTGTTTGGTCATATTACCTTGCACAATAGCCCTCACTATCTGCAAGCTAACGTGAATACCTGTTGGCTGGAAGGAAAAAATCTATGTTTTGAAAAAGTGAAACATATGATTTTTCAAACGCCTCCTGAAGGCAGCTTACAAAACACCCACGAGAGAGTGCGGTTATACCAAGGCTCTACGGCGCGCTATGAACGCTATCAATATATCAAGCAATCCTTACTTCGCTCGGTAGAGAACAAAGAGCTTTTCATCGTGTTACAGCCTCAATACGGTGATGCGGGAAATATCATTGGTGCTGAAGCGTTGTTACGTTGGCAACATCCACAGTTAGGGCTTATCAGCCCTGGTGAGTTTATTCCCATTGCTGAAGAAAGTGACATTATTGTCGAAATTGGCCAATGGGTGATGAATGAAACCTGCAAGTTGCTATGCGATTGCCAAGAGGTGGGTATTCAAACACGATTAGCGATTAATGTTAGCGCTAAACACATTGCCCGTGCTGATTTTAGTGAAAGTTTGTTGTCCATTGTCGACCGTTGGAAAGTTCCCCCTGGCAGTATTACCTTAGAATTAACTGAGGGTACGCTTATTCACAGCTTTGGATTAGTAAGAAAGCGAATTAGAGAACTCGCCCTGAAAGGCTTCGTTTTTTCTATCGACGATTTTGGTCGTGGTAATTCCAATTTAAGCTATTTGAAAGAGTTACCCATTAAAGAGTTAAAAGTGGATCGTCATTTTATAGATGAAGTGAACCTTGACGGCAGTAAAAGCCTCCTGATAAACAGTATTTGTGACATGGCGAAAATATTCGACCTGCGAGCCGTTGCTGAAGGCATTGAGAATACTCACCAACTTAGGTACGCAAAAGATTGTGGTTGTACGGGCTTTCAAGGCTACTTCCTCGATAAACCAATGCGTGTACACGTTTGGCGTGAAAAGCTACTTTCTGAAAAAGCCCACACTGGCGACACTGCGTCGGCAGAAAGTCCGCATTAGACAGCCCGAATAGCGGGCTGTTAATGCAGCCGACTGTTAAAAGTACTCTTCTATTTCTGGTTCAGGGGGGAGCACGTCAATTGCATAGTAAAGCGCAGCTGCACTTAATACAGCAACAATAAGCGCTAAAACCAATTTAGACGATTTTATGGCTGGTGAATGTGTGTCTTTTTTACCATGCAGCATGGCAGGTACGAGTTTTTGCTTCTTGTAAACGGCATAAAAAAGGATAGCCGCTATATGCAACGCAATGACCCATATTAAGATATCAAAAGCCAGGTGATGTAACGTGTTCATGACATCTAGCGTGCTGTCGTCGGCCATTGCCCGATACGGGCCATCTAAAAATATGTCGTCAGTCATAAATAGCCCACTTATCGCTTGAATAA
Organism: Alteromonas australica; assembly: GCF_000730385.1. Classification (NCBI taxonomy): domain Bacteria; kingdom Pseudomonadati; phylum Pseudomonadota; class Gammaproteobacteria; order Alteromonadales; family Alteromonadaceae; genus Alteromonas; species Alteromonas australica. The sequence continues at coordinate 1,635,231 of NZ_CP008849.1, forward strand.
TTAATAGGGTAAGCATGACAATGACAAACCACCCCCCTAGAGGGTTATGGCCTGCCACACTTGGGCTATTTTTATCAAAGAGCGTACGTAAATACGCTATGACCTGTTTTGGACCGGTAACAAACTGAGAAAAGCGCGCATATTCAGGGCCAATAATTCCCCAGATTATGCGAAACACAAGTAAGCCCAGTGTGAAGTAGCCAATATAAAAGTGCCATTGAGTCGCATTATCCATCCATTCAGCGGTCGCATATTGTGCCACAATACTGAGCACTAATAGCCAGTGAAATAAACGGGTAGGGATGTCCCAAATGAGTTGTCTTTGCATGGCAGTCAATCCAATTAAAAAGAGTTAAAGCGCTTTTTTCTATGCTAGCGCAAATGACGACTGAAAGACGAGAGAACCAGTAAATATTTACGCCAAAGCCCCCGTTTAAAAGTTTATTTGCGATTTTTCGCTGTTCGCATTGCAATAGTGCAAGCATTTGGCAAAATGCCACCTAGGTATAGCTATTGAAATGAAAAGTTTAACGAGATGAAGGTAGGGTTGTTTGGCGCCAATGGGCGCATGGGAAGAGTGCTAATTGATGCACTGGATCAAAATGAAAACACCGTGTTGAGTGTGGCTACGGTGCGCGATGATTCACCTTGGGTTGGTATGAATGTAGGAGAACTCGCAGGTATTGGTAAAAAAGACGTGAATTGCAGTGCTATCTCATCGTTATCTGAAAATGATGCGGATGTGATGATTGACTTTACGTTACCGGTAACGCTGGAAAGCAACCTGAAGTGGTGCGTAGACACCAAAACCCCCGTTGTTATTGGTACCACAGGGTTGAGTGAAACACAGCTTGGTCTATTAGATGCTGCAGCTCAGCATATTCCTATTGTGTTTGCCGCTAATTATAGCGTGGGCGTTAACCTGATGCTTTCGCTTGTCCGTCAAGCAGCAAGCGTGCTCGGACATTCCGCTGACATTGAAATTACCGAGGCGCATCATCGCTTTAAACAAGACGCCCCTTCAGGCACCGCCATGGCAATAGGTGAAGCGATTGCCGATGAATTAGGGCGTGATTTAAAAACCTGTGCTGTGTATGGTCGCGAAGGTAAAGAACCGGAGCGAGATCAGGGCACCATTGGTTTTGCCACTGTACGCGCCGGCGATATTGTAGGTGAGCATACTGCGTTATTCGCGGATATTGGCGAACGACTCGAAATTACCCATAAAGCGTCTAGCCGCTTAACCTTCGCTAAAGGAGCGGTGCATGCTGCTCAATGGTTGCACGGCAAGACGCCTGGCCTATACTCCATGGTAGACGTGCTCAATTTAAAATTAAACGTATCCTAAAAGGGCGACGTTTAATCGTAAATTGGAAGGGAATAGAGAAACCTTCGAGGCTCTAAATAGTGCTAAATTTGTACGATAAGCTGTATTTTCGAAGCTTCTGAGCAAAATTGCTGATATAAGCGTTATTTTGCATGTTTAACGCAAATAAATTAGACATTTTCGATGAGTCATGTATACTCGCCGGAATTTGCCAGAATTTCGTATTTTGAAGCCAAGAAATTGGCTGAAGAGTGCGGTTTTATTAGCTGCAAAGATCGTAAAACGGGATGTATTGTTTTCATTACCTCCCGTTTTTTGTGGGGTTTGTGCAAATAAGTGCGCAAACACATAGTTATCCTTAATCTGGAGGTTGACTTGGCTAATTCTGCCCTTTTGGTGTTAGAGGATGGTTCTGTCTTTAAAGGTACGGCGATTGGTGCGCAAGGCACGGCCGTTGGTGAAGTTGTTTTTAATACTTCAATGACCGGCTATCAAGAAATCATCACCGACCCATCCTACGCTGAACAAATCATCACCCTTACATATCCTCACATTGGCAACACTGGTACTAACGAAGAAGACGTTGAAGCAGATAAAATCTGGTCGAAAGGTCTTATCATTCGTGACTTACCTCTTGTTGCGAGTAACTTTAGACAACAGCAGACACTGTCTGAATACCTTAAAGAAAAAGGTGTTGTGGGAATCGCTGATATTGATACCCGCCGCTTAACGCGTATTTTACGTGACAAGGGTGCGCAAAACGGCTGTATTATTTGCACCGACGAGCTAGACGAAGCCAAAGCATTAGAACAAGCAAAAGCCTACCCGGGCCTCAAAGGCATGGACTTGGCAAAAGTTGTTAGTATTTCTGAGTCAAAAACCTGGACTGAGGGCAGTTGGAAACTTGGCGAAGGCTACGTCACTCCTGCAGAAGCCAAATACCATGTGGTCGCCTACGACTACGGTGTGAAAAGCAATATACTTCGCATGTTAGCCGACAGAGGGTGTAAAATTACCCTAGTGCCAGCACAAACGCCCGCTGAAGACGTGCTTGCCATGAATCCAGATGGTGTTTTCCTTTCAAATGGTCCAGGCGACCCAGAGCCATGTGACTATGCTATCACAGCGATTAAAACCATCGTAGAAACAGGTACGCCAGTCTTTGGTATCTGTTTAGGGCATCAGTTACTCGCTTTAGCGAGTGGTGCAACCACAGTGAAGATGAAGTTTGGTCATCACGGTGCAAACCACCCAGTTAAAGACCTTAAGCGTAATGTAGTTATGATCACCAGCCAAAACCACGGTTTTGCTGTAGACGAATCTAGCTTGCCAGATAACCTAGAAGTAACTCACATTTCGTTGTTCGACAAGTCGTTGCAAGGTATACATCGCACCGACAAGCCTGCGTTTAGTTTTCAGGGCCACCCTGAAGCCAGTCCAGGTCCTCATGAAGCGGCGCCATTATTCGACCACTTCATTGAACTTATTGAACAACACAAGCAGTAGGAATTAGCCCGCTATGCCAAAACGTACCGACATAAAAAGTATTCTTATCATTGGTGCTGGCCCTATTGTTATCGGCCAGGCTTGTGAATTCGATTATTCAGGCGCTCAAGCGTGTAAAGCCCTTCGAGAGGAAGGCTACCGTGTTATTTTGGTTAACTCTAACCCAGCAACCATTATGACTGACCCTGAAATGGCAGATGCAACTTACATCGAGCCAATTCATTGGGAAGTGGTACGCAAAATTATTGAGAAGGAGCGTCCAGACGCTATTCTTCCCACCATGGGCGGACAAACTGCACTTAACTGTGCCCTTGACCTAGACAAACATGGTGTACTTGACGAATTTGGTTGTGAGCTTATCGGTGCAACGGCAGATGCTATCGACAAAGCGGAAAACCGAGAGCGATTCGACCAGGCAATGAAAAACATTGGCCTTGAGTGTCCGCGAGCAGAGATTGCTCATAGCATGGACGAAGCGCATGATGTCCTTAGCCGCATTGGTTTTCCTTGTATCATTCGCCCATCGTTTACCATGGGTGGCACCGGCGGCGGTATCGCGTACAACATCGAAGAATTTAACGAAATTTGTACTCGAGGTTTAGATCTTTCACCTACTAACGAACTTCTTATTGATGAATCGTTGTTGGGTTGGAAAGAGTATGAAATGGAAGTGGTTCGCGACAGAGCCGATAACTGCATCATTGTGTGTACCATTGAAAACTTCGACCCTATGGGAGTGCATACTGGCGATTCGATCACAGTGGCACCAGCACAAACCCTGACCGACAAAGAATTTCAAATTATGCGTAATGCGGCGATGGCTGTACTACGTGAAATTGGTGTTGAAACCGGGGGCTCTAACGTACAGTTTGGTGTAGATCCTAAAACTGGCCGTATGGTTATCATTGAAATGAACCCTCGGGTGTCTCGTTCATCTGCACTGGCTTCAAAAGCAACCGGTTTCCCAATTGCTAAAGTCGCAGCCAAACTAGCTATTGGCTATACCCTTGATGAACTTGCTAATGACATTACAGGTGGCCTAACGCCGGCGTCTTTTGAACCGTCGATAGACTATGTTGTAACGAAAATTCCACGCTTTAACTTCGAGAAGTTTGCGGGCGCTAACGACCGCCTAACCACTCAGATGAAGTCGGTGGGCGAAGTGATGGCCATTGGTCGTAACCAGCAAGAATCACTACAAAAAGCGCTTCGTGGCTTGGAAGTTGGTGCAAACGGGCTAAATTCCATGGTGGATTTAGACGACCCGGAAGCCCGTAACAAGGTGATTTACGAACTGCGTGAGCCAGGTGCTGAGCGCATTTGGTATATTGGCGATGCATTTCGTATGGGCATGAGTGTTGAGGAGGTGTTTAACCTCACGAATATTGACCCTTGGTACCTGGTTCAGTTAGAAGACTTAGTCTTGCTAGAGAAAAAGGTTGCTGAAACGGGCTTGGCAGGTATTGATGAAACCTTTATGCGTCAGCTTAAGCGTAAGGGCTTTTCTGATTCTCGCTTAGCTGAGTTGACCAAAGTTGCGGAAAATGATGTACGTGAAACCCGCCGAGGTTTTGGTATTTCACCGGTTTATAAGCGTGTGGATACCTGTGCGGCAGAGTTTTCTACCAGTACCGCTTACATGTATTCAACCTACGATGAAGAATGTGAAGCTGCGCCTACGGACAAAGACAAAATTATGGTTTTGGGCGGCGGTCCAAACCGTATTGGTCAAGGTATCGAGTTCGATTACTGCTGTGTGCACGCAGCGCTGTCTATGCGTGAGGACGGTTATGAAACAATCATGGTTAACTGTAACCCTGAAACGGTTTCTACCGACTATGACACCTCTGATCGCTTGTACTTCGAGCCAGTTACCCTTGAAGATGTCCTTGAGATTGTTGAAAAGGAAAAGCCGAAGGGCGTCATCGTGCAGTATGGTGGCCAAACCCCACTAAAACTCGCCCGTGCGTTAGAAGCCGCCGGCGTACCCATTATGGGCACATCTCCAGAGGCCATTGACCGCGCGGAAGACCGTGAGCGCTTCCAGCAAATGGTGAACAAGCTTAATCTTAAGCAGCCTGCGAATGCGACAGTTACCAACGTCGAGCAAGCCCTAGCCATGGCTGAAGAGATTGGATTCCCTCTGGTTGTGCGCCCAAGTTACGTTCTTGGTGGTCGCGCAATGGAAATTGTTTACGACATTAAAGACCTTAAGCGTTACCTGAATGAAGCGGTGAAAGTGTCTAATGACGCCCCTGTTTTGTTAGACCGTTTCTTGGATGACGCAATTGAAGTTGATATCGATGCCATCTGCGACGGCAAAGAGGTGGTGATTGGCGGTATCATGGAACACATTGAACAAGCAGGTGTTCACTCAGGTGACTCGGCATGCTCATTACCACCACATTCACTGTCTAAAGATATTCAAGATGTTATGCGCGAGCAAGTACGTGCCATGGCACTCGAACTTGGGGTGGTGGGTTTGATGAATACCCAGTTTGCGATTAAAGACGGCGAAGTCTACCTCATCGAGGTAAACCCGCGTGCAGCGCGTACTGTGCCTTTCGTATCGAAAGCGACAGGTGTTCCACTCGCCAAAGTTGCAGCACGTGCCATGGCTGGTGTGACACTGGCTGAACAGGGTGTTACTGAAGAAATTATCCCTCCTTTCTACTCGGTAAAAGAAGTTGTACTTCCTTTTGCTAAGTTCCAAGGTGTCGATCCACTATTGGGCCCAGAGATGCGCTCTACAGGTGAAGTAATGGGCGTGGGTGATACTTTCGAGGAAGCGTATGCGAAAGCTAACTTAGGTGCAGGCGCACCGTTACCCAAGGCAGGAAAGGCTCTCATCTCTGTACGTGATACAGACAAGAGTAAAATCCTTGGTTTGGCGAAGGCGCTAACCGAAGCTGGCTTTAGTATTGAAGCTACCCGCGGAACGGCAGCGACACTTCATGAAGCCGGCATTGAAAGCACGGTAGTGAATAAGCTGTCTGAAGGCCGCCCAAACATTGTTGATGCTATCAAAAATGGTGAATATGCCTATTTGATTAACACCACAGAAGGTCGACAAGCCATTACGGATTCTGTCTATATTCGTCGCGAAGCACTTGTGAATAAGGTGACTTATACCACTACAATGAATGCGGCATTTGCCACTATTCGTGCGAAATCTGCCGATGACCGTAATAAAGTCGCGTCTGTACAAGAGCTTCACGCAAGACTCGAACACTAATGACATAACAAGGGATACGCGGTATCCTATTTATATGACATTTATGTGAATGAATAAAAGTGCGCCAGAAGGCGCACTTTTCTGTTTAAAATTAACTAGCTAGACGAGACTGTATTCATGAGTCAGTATCCAATGACAGCGCGTGGCGCTCAAATGCTGCGTGACGAACTAAATGAGCTTAAAACTAAAACACGCCCACGGATTATCGAGGCTATTGCCGAAGCCCGTGAGCATGGCGATTTAAAAGAAAATGCTGAGTATCACGCTGCGCGTGAACAACAAAGCTTTTGTGAAGGTCGTATCCAAGATATCGAAGGAAAGCTTTCTAACGCCCAAATTATCGATGTCACAAAAATGGAAAATACAGGTAAAGTCATTTTTGGTACTACCGTAACCATTTTAAATGTAGATACTGATGAAGAAACGACGTATCGCATTGTGGGTGATGACGAAGCAGATATTAAAAATAACCTTATTTCGGTTAACTCTCCTATCGCTCGAGGTTTAATAGGTAAAGAACTTGATGACATGGTGACTATTCAAACGCCCGCTGGCACTGTTGAAGTCGAAATCATAGAAGTTGAATACGTCTGACAAACCGTATGCCAGTGGCTCAGGCCACTGGTTTCACTCAGTCTTCTCGGCACCCCTTGTGCCCGTCATAGCTTCATTTCTCATTCATTGTTAAGTCCCTCTTTATCTCCAAAAATATCTGTGCAACGCCCTGCAATGTCGACAAACCTTAAACTAATTGATAGATGTGAAATACACCGATAATAGGCTACTTTTTGATAGTGTATGTGTTATTTAGCAATAACCTGATGCGTTTCCCGTATTGCCAACATGGTGTTGATTAAATGACATAACCCGTTACCCCTATCTACAAAGAGGCTGTCATTCGTTATGGCGTTGAAAAAACTTTCGGTGTTACAGCTTACCATTTTAGGTACAGCCTGCTTGTTCATATCAATTATGTTCCTCGCTTACAAAGACATAAGCGCCTCTAGAGACGTTTTATCTTCTGCTAATCGAGACATTAAACTAGTGACAATTATTACGGCTGTAGAGCGAGTGGCTCATCATCATGCTGTTGAACGGGGATTAACGGCAGGTTTTTTAGGTAATCCAAGTGACGCATCTAGAAACAAAGTGATAAGTCAGAGAAAGAAAGCCGACGCAGCGGTTGAAAAAGTCAACAGCATAATGGACTCAGACTGGTCGGAGTCACCGTCGATTAGCGTCATTCTTTCACCGGTATTGGCGCTATTAAACGAAAAGGCTGAAGTGAGAAAGCAAGTAGACGAGGCGAATGGGAAGCACGCCTTTACCTATTACAGTAACCTGAATAAACGCGCGTTAAATGCCACCAACGCACTGACCATGCTAGTCAATGCCCCGGATGCTAAACGGGCATTGTCGCAAGCCTTGCTATTTGCACAAGCCAAAGAAAAAATGGGGCAGCGTCGAGGCAAAGTGAACGCCGTATTAGCCGCAAGACGTATCTCTAATCCGGTTAGCCAGCAGATAGCGGCTTATACGAACGAAACCCAGTACATAGAAGAAAAACTGCTGCTGAATTTAGACGGCGACCCATTAATGAGGTTTAAGGCGTTGATGAACAGTGGCACAAGCCAACAAATTACACAAATAGTCAACGATGTCACCTCCGATAACCCTGACTTCTCTACACTGCCCACGAATACAGAGTGGTTCGCCATGGCCACAGAGCAAATCGGTGGAATTGCAGGCCTGCTAAGTGAGCGGTTTGATTACGTGGTCAATAATGTTAACGCGAAAGCAAACCGCGCGAACACAAACCTAGTGGTAACATTCGTAGCCATTGTGCTACTCACGCTTTTTATTTTTGTCATATATCGCACTTTGCACGGCATCATTACGCAACAGTTAAATAAGTTGGTGGCAAACCTAGATAAAATAGCCAAGGAGGGTGATCTCACCATCGATTTATCAATGAGCACCAAGAACGAACTGGGTGAAATATCTCGTTCAGTTAATGCCACCATTCTCGCATTGCGAGATCTTGTCCGTGGGTTAGGCCAATCCATTTTGACGAGTACGCGACTCTCTAATCAATTAGAAGACTCCAGTGGCGAAATGCTCGAAGATGCTGGGAAAACCCAACAGCTTACGGCAAATATTGCTTCAGCCATTGAGCAAGTCGCGGCAACCAGTCGAGAAATTGCTAAAGCAGCGGTAGATACGTTAAGTGCCAGTAAGCAGTTAGACGGATTAGCTGAACAGTCGCTAATGGCGAATGACAAAATTCGTCATAGTATGGAAGTATTATCTAATGATATTAAAGGTGTACAACAAAATGCCGCCGACATGGAGCAGCAAGTGACAGAAATTGGTTCTATTCTGGATACCATTAACTCGCTTTCCGATCAGACTAATTTATTGGCGCTAAACGCAGCTATTGAAGCAGCCCGTGCAGGTGAGCATGGCAGAGGTTTTGCTGTGGTTGCCGATGAAGTAAGGAAGCTTGCGCAAAGTAGTCGTGCTTCCTCTGATAAAATCTCTAGTTTGCTGTCTAATTTAAAAGATGCCAGTGTGATAGTCGTTGCTGATATCAATAAAAACGTGGCCTCTATCACCAATTCTATGGAAGTGACCAACGAAGGGCGCTCCACCGCGGAAAAAGTAAAGGAAGCTGCCACCAATGTAGAAGGTATGGCTAACACGATGTCATCTTCCGCAGAACAACAATCTGCAACCACTTTAGAGATAGCACAAGATGTGGTAAATGTTGAAGAAGCGGCCCGACATGAAGTCAACATTGCCACACATTTATCTGAATTATCTGGCGAAATGAAGGAGAATAACCTTCTGCTTCAACGCACAATAGACGGATTTAAAGTGGACAACGAATAGGGGCAACGTGTTATTAACTGAATTATGTTGCCTTTACGCATTGTTTATACGGTTTTGCGTCTTTACACTGGTCTTATTTAAACGTGAAGAGTAAAGCAATGAAAAAGGACATTGAAACATTAGCGTCTCGCACCGTTTACAAGAATAAATGGCTAACCGTTAGAGAAGATAAAATAGTCAGAGAGAGCGGCAAAGAAGGCATTTACGGCGTGGTGGAAAAGCCTGATTTTGCCATTATCTTACCGGTACACAAGGATACCATTTATCTTGTTGAACAATATCGCTATACCATAGGCTCTCGCCAACTCGAATTACCTCAAGGGGCTTGGGAAGACAACCCAAAAGCCGATCCCTGTGAATTAGCGAAAGGTGAGCTTAAGGAAGAAACGGGAATGCTTGCCGATGAAATGATCTATGTGGGGTTTCAATATCTCGCCTATGGTTTTTGTAATCAGGGCTACCATATTTATTTGGCAAAAGGTCTGACCCAAGGTAAGCAATCGCTAGATGTTGAAGAGGAAGATTTAAAAATCGTACCCATGCCTCTACAAAAATTTCATGAAAAAGTGGTCGGCGGTGAAATAAAAGATGCGTCAACCTGCAACGCTTATGGGCTAGCGAAGCTGAAAGGTTTACTCTAATCAATCGGGAAAGATAAAAAACGGCGCCATAAGGCGCCGTCAAAAACCAGGGAACATGAAGATCAATTAGTTGTTTTCAAGCAACCTTGAACCAATTTCAATTTGTCTTGGTTTCTTCGCTTCTGGAATGACACGCTCCATATCGATGTGTAATAAGCCATTTTCCATGTCGGCCGCAAGTACTTTTACATGGTCGCCCAACTGGAACTTACGTTCGAAGTTACGCTCTGAAATACCTTTATGTAAAAACTTACGTTCAGTGGCTTCCTTATCTTCAGTGGCCTTTTTACCCGTAATCGTTAACGTATTTTCCTGAACTTCTATGGTGACATCCTCTTTGCTGAAACCAGCAACGGCCATAGTGACACGATATTTATCATCGTCTAGAAGTTCGATGTTATACGGAGGGTAAGTGCTTTGTTTTTCAGCACGAGACGCAGCATCAATTAATGAAGCTAGGTGGTCTGAACCAATAAATGAACGGTAAAGTGGAGATAGATCGATAGTACGCATAGTCATATCCTCAATATAAAGCAATATGTTTAAAAAAATTGTGCCCCGATACTTCGGCGGCATTTCTGTCGACCTGACCTTTCAGCGCCGACAATTCATATATAGGGTGAGGAAATGGCTTTTCAAGAAAAAATAGCAAAAAAAAATTAAAATTTTTTTGTCATCGTTATTTTTCGTTCAGTGAAAGGAGTAATTATTAACCCGGTTGTTGAGAATTACTTTCATTTAAGATGTTGTTTTCATGATATTTAAGCTACAATTAAAACTATTGTTTACTAAGTGAAAATGCCCAAAATTGTTACACTTATCCGTGTTTGTATTGTTAACTTCATACCTTAAAGTGATCGAATGAAAAGAGACGTCGTTGTTTTAAATTGTGGGAGCTCATCGGTTAAATTTGCCATCATAGATGCAGATACCGGTGAAGCAGGATTATCAGGGATAGCGGAAAGTTTAGGAAATAGCGATGCTAGTCTCACTTTCAAACATAATGGCAGTAAAAATAAAGTGCAATTGTCGCCTAATGCCGGCCATACGGAAGCACTGAATGCGATTCAAACGGTGATTACCGATACTGGGGTCGCGCCCATTGCAGTTGGACATCGCGTCGTTCACGGTGGTGAGCGTTTCAAGCAAGCCGCATTGGTGGACGACAGTGTACTCGCTGACGTTGAAAAGTACGCCAGTATGGCACCTTTGCATAATATGGCGAATTTAAAAGGTATTACAACGGCGCAAGAAGCCTACCCAGATTTGCCTCATGTGGTGGTTTTTGATACCTCCTTTTTTCAAAAGATGCCTGAAAAGGCGTATCTTTATGCGCTTCCGAAAGCGTTGTATCGCGATCACGGCATTCGACGCTATGGCTTCCACGGCACCAGTCACAAGTTTATTTTAGACAGTACGGCTGCGCTGCTAGATAAACCAGTGGCACAAACCAGTATTATTAGTGCTCATTTGGGTAATGGTTGCAGTGTGACAGCCATAGAGCAGGGGATTGCCGTTGATACCAGCCTTGGTTTTACTCCGTTAGAAGGGCTCATTATGGGGACCCGAAGCGGTGATTTAGACCCAAGCCTACCCGGAACCCTGCAAAATAAACTGGGCAAAACGGCAGATGAAATTAATGATTTGCTGAACAAGTCGTCGGGTTTGTTAGGCATTTCGGAGTTAAGCAACGATTGTCGAACATTAGAAGATGCTGCACTTGAAGGGCATGAGGGGGCGAAATTAGCCATTGAAATGTTCTGTTATAGGCTAGCCAAATATATTAGCGGGTACATGATTGCGGTGCCATCACTAGACGCCATCGTATTTACTGGCGGCATTGGGGAAAACTCGTCCCTTATTCGTGAGACCACTATGGGTTATTTTTCTCATTTAGGTGTAGATATTGATACCGACAGAAATCTACAGGCGCGGTTTGGTAAAGGCGGCGATATCGCGTCTGATTCATCCAATAAGCGTGTTTTTGTCGTACCCACTAACGAAGAGTGGGTGATTGCTGCTGAAGCCGCAACCTTCGCCTAATTTACCAGGAGTTTATATGTCACGCAGAATTATGTTAATTCCAGTAGGTACCAGTGTGGGTCTTACTACGGTTAGCATGGGGTTAGTTCGCGCTTTAGAAGAACAAGCCATCAAGATAAATTTTTTCAAGCCACTAGCCCAACCACGAAGAGGTGATAATGGTGAAGAGCGCTCTACAACCATCATTAGTCACCACTGCAGTGTAAAGCCAATAAAGCCATTTGAATTAGGCTATGTGGAACAGATGATCAGTAGCGACAATACTGATGAATTGCTTGAAGAGATTATTGAGCGATTCGAACAGCATCAGCAAAGTGACGCGGTCACGGTGATTGAAGGGCTAGTGACCACTCGCCACCACCCTTATGCAGAGCGATTGAACTTAGAAATTAGTCGTGCGCTAGACGCCGATATCGTATTTGTGTGCGTACCAGGCAATGAAAACCCCGTGGATATTAACCATCGTCTTGAAATTGTGGTGGACACTTATGGCGGCCACAAAAGTAAGAAAGTGGTAGGCTGCATTTTCAATAAAGTGAATGCACCATTAGATGAGCATGGAAGGCTTCGCGCTGATATTGGTGCAATAGACGCGCCTGAGCACGATGAAGAAAGATGCGAAGCGCTTCGTTCATTGCCTATTTTCTCTAAAGGTTTAGCCTTTTTGGGCAGTGTTGATTGGAATGCTGATTTAGTGTCGCCTCGCGCAATTGATGTGGCGAAACACCTCGACGCTCAGTTAATAAACGAAGGGGATATTGCCTCTCGCCGTCTAAGCAGTGTGACGTTTTGTGCGAGAGAAATTCACAATATGACACATGCGCTTAAGCCCGGGGCGCTACTGGTACTGTCGGGAGATAGAAGCGATGTGTTCGTTTCTTGTTGCTTAGCGGCGCTCAATGGCACCAAATTAGGCGCACTATTGCTTACCGGCGGTTATAGTATTGATGAGAATATTCAAAAACTCTGTAACCAAGCTATGGAAACCGGGTTACCAGTGATGTCAGTGAATACTAATACCTGGCAAACTGCACAAGGCTTGCATGCGTTTAATCAAGAAGTCCCTGTTGATGATAGCTTACGTATCGAAAAAGTCATGGTGCACACCGCAGAAAGTTTAGACGCTAGCTGGGTTACCTCGCTAACAGAAAAAGTGTCTCGTCAGAAAAAGCTTTCTCCTTCTGCCTTTCGTTTTTATCTCACGAATCGTGCTCGACAAGTGAATAAGCGCATTGTTTTACCCGAGGGTAATGAACCAAGAACAGTGGTAGCTGCTGCGATATGTGCAAAGCGTGGTTTGGCACGGCCAGTACTTTTAGGTGAAGAAGCCGAAATTCAAAGGGTGGCAGCACAACAAGGTGTTTCCCTGAGTGAAGGGGTGGAAATTCTCTCACCTTCAGCTATTCGCGGGCAGTACGTGGAAGGCTTGGTCGCGCTAAGAGGTCACAAAGGCGTTACCGATGTGGTTGCTAATGAACTGCTGCAAGACAATGTCACCTTAGGCACAATGATGCTTCAACACGACGATGTCGATGGATTAGTCAGCGGTGCGGTCAACACCACTGCGAATACGATTCGCCCCGCTTTGCAGCTTATCAAAACCGCTGAAAATGCGTCGCTAGTGTCTTCAGTGTTTTTTATGTTATTACCAGACCAAGTTCTGGTTTACGGCGACTGCGCCATCAACCCCGATCCTAATGCACAGCAGTTGGCTGATATTGCAATACAATCTGCTACATCGGCAGAGATGTTCGGCATCGAGCCACGGGTGGCCATGATCAGTTACAGTACTGGCGACTCAGGTGCAGGCTCTGACGTAGAAAAGGTAAGAGAAGCCACTAAAATTGCACAGTCGCTACGCCCTGATTTACTTATTGACGGGCCGCTTCAGTATGACGCTGCTGCCATTGAAAGTGTGGGGCGCAGTAAAGCGCCAAATAGCCCCGTGGCGGGCAAGGCCAATGTGTTTGTATTCCCAGACCTAAATACGGGTAACACCACGTATAAGGCTGTTCAGCGAAGCTTTGATCTTGTTTGCATAGGGCCCATGCTACAAGGTATGAGAAAGCCGGTTAATGACCTAAGCCGTGGCGCTTTAGTTGATGATATCGTCTTTACCATTGCACTTACGGCTATTCAAGCGGCGGGCGCGTAATACAAAGAGAGTGCTCATTTGCATGGATAAAAGCGGAAATGACCCTGTCATTTCCGCTTTTTTGTTGCGTCATTACCTGTTCACCTTGCGAGTCAAACCGCTGAACTAGCTAAATAAACGTCTGTGCTTTTTGCTGGTGATGCTAACGATGAGCAATAGCGTTAATAATATCCCCATAGGGAGGTCGCCAAGTTGACGATAGGGAGTAAGCCCTTCGGTTGCCGTGACCGGTGCCGTTAGGCTACCCGCTTCAAATTGAGGTAAGCGGGCGGTAATTTGTCCTTTCGCATCAATAAACGCAGAAATACCGTTATTGGTAGCCCGTAAGACTGGCCGCCCGAACTCTAGGGCGCGCATACGGGCTATTTCTAAATGCTGAGCAGGGCCGTGAGAACGACCGAACCAGGCGTCATTACTGACAGTAATAATCATATCCGTATTGGCATAAAGGTTTGCTGCCACTTGGCGAGGAAAGGCAATTTCAAAGCAAATTGCAGGGGCTAAGTGAATGCCATTTGCCTCTAAATTTGCTTGTTGATACGCCCCTCTAGCAAACGAAGACATAGGTAAATCAAACAAGGGCGCAAGAGGGCGCAACCAGTCTTCAAAAGGAACAAATTCACCCACAGGTAACAGATGGTGTTTTGCAAAGCGATTATTATGAAAGTACTGGTAATCAGGAAGTGTCGCCGTAGGCGTGCGTTTACCCAAAACAATTAAATTGTTCCACGCTTCTTGGGTTTCCCAATTAAAGTTAACGATGCCTGTAATTAGCGCGGTATTTTCGTTAAATGCACGTTCATTAACCCTAGCCAAATAGGGCTGTGCCAGCGGCTCTAATTTTGGCACAGCGGCCTCTGGCCATATAATTAAATCGCTATTCCAAAGGGGCTCGGTAAGGTGTAAGTACTTATCCATGGTGGGTTGATCTTGCTCAGGCACCCAGCGTAAGGATTGTGGAATATTACCTTGTACCATGGCGACAGAGTAAGTCTGTTTTGGCGAAACCCAAGCATGCTGTAAAGCCAACCAGCCACTAACGTAAATGGCCAGTGATATTAATCCGCCATTGAGGGTTGCTCGCTTAAACCCATTACAAGCAAGAAGAGAAGCGGCAATAAGTAACAGGGCCGTCAACCCTGTTTCACCAATAATAGGCGCCCAACCCGATAAGGGGCTGTCAATTTGACTGTAGCCTAAGGACAGCCAAGGAAAACCAGTCAACAACCAACTACGCAACCATTCACTTAAACACCAGAAAAACGGGAGCGCTAATGGCCACAAGTTCACCGTGAAAAAGCGGGAAGTGAGGCTAAAGGCCAATGCAGGAAATAATGACAAGTAACCGCAAAGCAACGCCATGATAGCTAGCGACCCTACCAGCGGTAGGCCACCAAAATCGGCAATACTGACATGTACCCAACTAATTCCCGCACCAAACCAGCCCATGCCAAACACCCAGCCAGCTAAGAAAGCTCTGTGGCGAAGTTTGGCAATTTGGCGAATAGCCAAGGCCAATACGGGAATCATTAGGGGCCATATACTAAAAGGTGCAAACGCTAATGTAAGGCTTGCACCGCAAATGGCTAGCAACAAATACGCGAGTAATGTCTTCAGAAGAATTACTCCAAAGAAGGGACTGAGACTTTCAGTTGAATAAGACGACGCTTATCTGAGTTTGTCACTTTAAACTGAATATCGCCAATGGTGACTTCATCATTGGTTTCTGGCATATGGCCAAATGCCTTGAGCACAATACCACCAATAGTATCGGCTTCTTCTTCACTGAAGCTGGTTTCAAAGAAGGAGTTAAATTCGTCCACGGGCGTGAGCGCTTTCACCGAATAGGTCGATTTGTTCAACGGGCGAATATCATCGGTACCGCTTTCCTCGGTATCAAATTCATCTTCGATTTCACCTACGATAATCTCAAGAATATCTTCAATCGTCACTAAGCCTGACACACCGCCGTATTCATCGACCACAATGGCCATGTGATAGCGTTGTTGGCGGAATTCTTTCAAAAGCACATCAACACGCTTGCTTTCAGGCACAATAACCGCAGGGCGCAACACATCGCGCAAATTAAATTCCCGTTCAGCATTAAACGCATAGCTAAGCAAATCTTTCGCTAGCAAAATGCCTTCGATATGGTCTTTGTCTTCGCTAATAACAGGGAAACGTGAGTGGGCAGATTCCAACATCACGGGAAGAAAGGCTTCTACGTCTTGCTCGACATCAATAGTGGTCATTTGTGCCCGCGGGATCATAATATCGCGCACACGCATCTCGTTAACACCTATCACGCCTTCAATCATTTCCCGTGTTTGCGGGTCAATAATTTCGCTACGCTCGGCTTCAGAGATAACTTCCACCAGTTCTTCTTTACTTTTCGGCTCGCCAGAGATTGAAAGCTTGAGTTTATCTAACCAACTTTTGCCTGAGGAGCCGTTGGTAGAGTGAGGATTATCGTCGCTCATAGTGTCCAGTTTTTTATTAAATCAACGCCAACGTTAAATGTCTTACGACAGGTCGTCAATGCTTTATTGATTGAAAGTGTAAAAACATACATTAAGTGATTACTTTGTAGCAATAGTATGGGCAAATCGGCAAGAAAAAACGGTTAAATTCGAATAAAAAAGGAGAGCGGTAAATGCTCTCCTGATGTGAATGGTTGCACCTGAAAAAAGCGACTAATACGCGTTCTTGTTAATGAACCCATTGAACACTGTCATGAAAATAATTTTCAAATCTAACCATACAGACCAGCGATGAATATAATCAAGGTCGTATTCCACACGCTTCACCATTTTGTTTATGGTTTCCGTCTCACCGCGCAACCCATTAACTTGCGCCCAGCCGGTAATGCCGGGGCGTACTTTATGACGAAGCATATAGCCTTTAATCAGCTTACGATATTCTTCATTGTGCGCAACAGCATGGGGGCGGGGGCCCACAATTGACATTCTCCCCTGTAAGACATTAATAAACTGAGGCAGTTCGTCTAACGAAGTTCGACGTAAAAAAGCACCGAGTTTAGTAATTCTTGGGTCGTTCTTGGTGGCTTGCTTCACCACGGGGCCATTATCCTGTACCTTCATTGAGCGGAACTTATAAACAAGAATTTGCTTACCATCTAAACCATAACGTTTTTGTTTGAAAATGACGGGGCCGGGAGAGGTGAGCTTGACCGCTGCGGCAATACATAGCATAGGTAATGTCAGCATAAGCAAAATAATGCTACTGAGTACAATATCTTCAGCGCGCTTGAGAAGGTCGCTGGCCCCTTGAAACGGGGTATCGTAAACACTAAGCGCCTGCACTGAACCAATACTTTGCCATCGCGCGTTCATCAAATTATAAATAAAGAAGTTAGGGATAATATAAACGTTTGCGGTGGTGTCTGCGCACTTTTCTAAAATGTCGCGGATGCGATTTTCCGCACTCATAGGAAGGGCAATATAGATGTAGTCCACTTTATTCGCTCGCGCCATTTCAATGGCATCTTCAATACCACCAAGTACTTGGTTTTTGAACTTGTGTGGCAGCCTATCTTCGGCGCGATCATCAAACATGCCTTGAAAATTAATGCCCAGCTGTTCGTTATCAACAATTTGATGCGCTAAGCTATACCCAGTTTTGGTGGCGCCAATAACAATGGCTTGGCGGGTGTTCATGCCGCTTTTTCTAATTTTAAATAGGAAGTTTCGCATGACGAAACGCCAACTGAGTAATGCGCCGGCAGAGGTGACGAACCACGAAATCAAAACAGCATTGTTTAAGGTGTTAATACCCAATATAAAATACGCAGTCAGTGAGAGGATACAGGTGATACTCCAGCAGTAGCCTGTATTTTTCAGTATTTCAGTGGTGCTATATCCGCGCCAAGAGCGGTATAAGTCCATAGCTTCTGCAACTAGTTGAAATATAACTGCAAAAATGAGTAGGGCAACAATGCTATTGTCGGGGATAAAACTGACGAGATAAAGGTGGCAAACATAGAATATGCAAGTGATGATAACTAAGTCAACGAGTCTATAAGCAGTAGAGAAGCCGCTTTGGTTTCTTACTATAAAGCCCCCTTTTGACGATGTGTTTATTTTATCGGGGTCCATGTCGCTGTGCACTGCTAAAGCCTCTTTATCCATTTTTAAAACTCTCGACCAAATATTGTTCAGTAAAAAGCGTTTTTAAGGGTAGCCGAAATATAGTATGGAGTAGCATGATTTTTGTAAGAATTTATTTTTCATCGGCCATCATTGATTAAAGCATATTGTTGGCTAAGAGTCATTAAACGAATGAAACGACACTCGATACACTGAAAAGTGGGTGGAAAAATAAAAAGTTTTCTTGTATCTCATGGCGCAAAATTAGAACATACAAATATATTAAAATATGGATAAAGATAACATGAAGGTTTTGGTTACTGGCGCTGCTGGTTTTATTGGTGGAGCAACGTGTAAAGCGTTGTTAAGCGCAGGGCATACTGTAGTAGGTATTGACAATCTAAATGACTACTATGAAGTAGAGCTTAAAGAAGCGCGGCTTCAGGACATTAGTCAAAGTTCCCATGGCGATAAATTTTCATTTGTGAAGTTAGGGATTGAGGATAAAGAAGGCGTCGCAGCATTATTCAAAGACGAAAGGTTCGATAAAGTAGTGCATTTGGCAGCGCAAGCTGGTGTTCGTTATTCAATTGAAAACCCACATGCTTACGTAGATTCTAACTTAGTCGGTTTCGTTAATGTTCTTGAAGGCTGTCGACACGAGAATATAAAGCATCTCGTCTATTCTTCTTCTAGTTCGGTATATGGTGCGAACGAAACCATGCCATTTATAGAGTCTGACAATGTGGATCATCCCGTAAGTCTCTACGCCGCCACTAAAAAAGCGAATGAGCTAATGGCCCACTCTTATAGTCATTTATACGGGCTTCCTACGACTGGGTTAAGATTCTTTACAGTTTACGGCCCTTGGGGGCGCCCCGATATGGCTTTGTTTAAGTTTACAAAAGCAATATTAGCGGGTGATGAAATTCAAGTGTATAACTACGGCGATCATTATAGAGATTTCACCTATGTAGATGATATTGTCGATGGAGTCTTAAAGGCGCTTGACAATAACGCAGCTTCAGATGAGTCTTGGAGCGGGAAAACACCAAATCCTTCAACGAGTAAAGCGCCTTATCGAATCTATAACATTGGCGCCCACGAGCCCGTACATTTACTGAGTTTTATCGAAACCTTAGAAAATGCATTAGGTGTTAAAGCGAAAAAGAATTTACTTCCTATACAAGCTGGAGATGTACCTGCTACTTACGCAAATGTTGATGCTTTAAATAAAAATACAGGTTATATGCCCAAGGTATCTATTACGGAAGGCATAACAAATTTTGTAAACTGGTATAGAAGTTATTATAAAATTTAACGTTGTGGTGTTTGGTTTCTTGTATTTAGTTAAGAACGCTCTCTTTAAACCAACTCCACAGTCCAAGGCTCCAACCGTCAATAAGGTTAATGCCAAGCGCTGATTTTACTAAATAGAGAACGATCAGACCTACTAAAATGGATACCAGCAAAAAAACAGCAAAAAAAGCGGCATTCACTAACGTGGCAAACCTAACTTCAGCATCAGACAACGAACGTCGGTTTCTACCGGCTAAAACAACATAATAATAGCGCCATTTAAAGAACTTAATGGTGCCTCGAATATCAAGTTTATGTTTTCCCCATTCACGGGCACCAATAGCGTTTCTAATATGAGACAGCTGTTCTTCGTCAAATGAATCTGCCACTTTATCTGGCATTTTTTCCAGTAAACGACTTATAACGGGGTCATTTTTAATATCACGAGGGTGAATTGGCGTTGTCATCCATGGCCTTTCAGCTGAGCGGTAGTTAAAGTAATACGTTACTTAATTTGATAGGGGTCGTCTATCTTCAATGTGGCTAGAATTGAAATTTCTTTTGCTTCCATGGCCTCCGCTTCGCCATCTTCAATGTGATCAAAGCCAAGTAGATGTAAGATGCCATGAACAACCATGTGAGCGTAATGGTGCAAATGAGGTTTGTTTTGTTCTTCTGCTTCTCGCATTATCACAGGGGCACAGATAACAAGGTCACCCAGCAAATTCATTTCTATGCCTGGTGGCGCTTCAAAAGGAAAAGAAAGCACATTCGTGGGCTTATCTTTTCCTCTGTATTCATAGTTCAGAGACTGCGATTCCTCTTCATCGGTGAAACGAACCGTAATTTCATGTTCACCTAAACCCTGACATTCAAGTACTGCATTTGCCCATTGCTCTATTTGTGGCAAAGAAGGGATTGCACTGGCTATCCCTTCATCACCTTCAAACGCTTGTTGGTAGTCAATTATCGCAATCACTGCTTGTTTTCGCTACTGTCAGACGCTTTAGCTTCAGCATCCCGTTGTGCTTGCAGCGCTTCTTCTTTGCGTTGTTTTCTTATACGTTCCTGATCCGCTTCGTATTGCTCATAGGCCCTGACAATACGAGCGACCACTGGGTGGCGGACAACGTCTTCAGCGTTAAAAAAGTTAAATGATATATCATCAACTTGACTCAACACTTCAATGGCGTGGCGCAAACCAGACTTCACGCCGCGAGGTAAGTCTACTTGGGTGATATCGCCAGTAATCACGGCTTTTGAGTTAAAGCCAATACGGGTAAGGAACATTTTCATCTGTTCTACCGTGGTGTTTTGGCTTTCATCTAAAATAATAAAGGCGTCATTAAGTGTACGGCCTCGCATATAAGCTAATGGTGCAACTTCAATGACGTTGCGCTCCATGAGCTTTTCTACTTTTTCGAAACCAAGCATTTCGAATAGGGCGTCGTACAGTGGGCGTAAATAAGGATCTACTTTTTGCGACAAGTCACCTGGTAGAAAACCAAGCTTTTCACCCGCTTCAACGGCTGGGCGTGTCAGTAATATACGGCGAATTTCTTGACGTTCTAAGGCATCTACGGCTGCGGCAACGGCAAGGTAAGTTTTTCCTGTACCCGCCGGCCCAACACCAAAAGTAATGTCATGATTGACAATATTAGCCACGTATTGAGCTTGGTTGGGGTTTCGTGGCTTAATGACACCACGTTTGGTGCGAATATTAATTTCTTTGCCATAACCACCTTCAGCATCTTGCTCGATAACGCGAGACGCTTGAATAGCCAGGTGAACTTGTTCGGGCTCAAGCTCAGGAATACGCCCTTTAATGGGCTGAGTTTCCACATACAGTGATTTAAGTAACTCTGCAGCACTGCTCATTTGTTGTGGTTCACCTAGCACCTTGAAAGCATTGTTTCGGTAGGTGATTTCTACACCTAGCCTGCGTTCAATTTGCTTAATATTGTCATCAAATGGGCCGCACAAACTCGACAAACGCTTAGTATCTGCCGGTTCTAATTCAAATTCGTTACTTACCAATGTACTCAAACTACTGTATTCCTCACTTTTCTTTGTGGTTAGGCAGGGGTGAAAGTACCCACACCTAATTCATCAGGTTGCTCAGCGTTATGCTTTGCCATAATAGATTGGGGCGAAACCGCGACTCGCAAGCCCATTTCACTTTCTCTACGTATTACATCGCCGCGTAATGAGTTAGTGAAAACGTCGGTAATGTTAATATCAACAAACTCACCAATCATGTCCGGCGTGCCTTCAAAGTTTACCACTCTGTTGTTTTCAGTACGTCCTGAAAGCTCCATTGGGTTCTTTTTCGATGGCCCTTCTACTAACACCCGTTGTTCGGTGCCTACCATGTGGCGGGCAATTCTCAATGCTTGTTGAGTAATGCGCTGTTGTAAAAGGTGTAAGCGTTGTTTCTTCGTCTCTTCGCTAACATCGTCTACTGCGTCAGCGGCGGGGGTACCTGGACGAGCACTATAAATAAAGCTGAAGCTAAGGTCGTAATCAACGGCTTTAATTAAATCCATGGTTGCTTCAAAATCGGCATCCGTTTCACCTGGGAACCCAATAATAAAGTCGCTCGACATACTGATATTCGGGCGAATTTTACGAAGCTTACGGATTTTTGATTTATATTCTATGGCGGTGTGGCCACGCTTCATTAAGTTCAAGATACGATCTGAACCGCTTTGCACGGGAAGGTGCAGATGATCGACCAATTCAGGAATAGACGCGTAAGCTTCAATAATATCGTCGGTAAATTCAACGGGGTGCGATGTGGTATAACGGATCCTGTCGATACCGTCTATAGACGCAACAAGCTCTAAAAGTTCTGCAAAGGTGCATATTGTTCCATCAAAGTGTTCGCCTCTGAACGCATTAACGTTTTGACCTAACAGGTTAACTTCACGCACACCTTGACCCGCTAATTGGGCTATTTCTAAAAGTACATCGTCTACCGGGCGACTCACTTCTTCACCACGTGTGTAAGGCACTACGCAGAAAGTACAATATTTTGAGCAACCTTCCATAATGGAAACAAACGCAGTAGGGCCTTCTGCACGAGGCTCCGGTAAGCGATCGAATTTCTCAATTTCTGGAAAGCTAACATCAATAACCGATTTAGCGCCACCTTGTAACTCGTTAATCATTTCTGGCAAACGATGCAGAGTTTGAGGGCCGAATACTAAGTCCACGTAGGGAGCGCGTTGGCGAATAACATCGCCTTCTTGTGATGCCACACAGCCGCCCACGCCAATTAATAAATCGGGTTTGTCCTGTTTTAAATTTTTCCAACGGCCAAGTTGATGAAACACTTTCTCTTGCGCTTTTTCGCGGATAGAGCAAGTATTCAACAAGATCACGTCTGCCTCTTCCGGGGTTTCTGCAGGCGTGTACCCGTGGGTGGAATCGAGCAAGTCTGCCATTTTTTCCGAGTCATACTCGTTCATTTGGCAGCCCCAGGTTTTGATATACAGCTTTTTAGTCATAACAACTATTCTATAACCTGTTAAAGTTCCCGTAAGCTATTGCCCAGCCATTAAAAATGAACACGTTAGGTGTTGATACACAAAGCCGGTGCGCGCAGATTTGGGAAGATGTTCAAAATAGCCGCATATTTTACCTGTAATAGTCGCAATTTCCCAGCGTATTCATAGGATTCCTTGATAAATCCTTCAGCTGATGACATGACTAGGTTTTCATTTCCACAGCTTAAGCTTTTACGACATAATGCAAGCGTATGATTTAATACTAATTCGCACACCTAAACGGCAGCGGGAGACGATATGTACGATTTTTGTATAAACGGTGGTGGCATGGTGGGTGCCGCCCTGGCATTGGGGCTTGCGCAGCAGCGGTTCAAAGTTGCAGTTATCGAACCTACGCCGCCTCGAGAGTTTAATGCGGAAGATGGCCCAGACCTGCGGGTGTCTGCCATTAGTGCGTCATCGGTAAGTTTGTTGCGTAAACTCGGTGCCTGGCAATACATTGAATCCATGCGTTACAAAGCGTATACCGGGCTGAGTGTATGGGATGCACCACAGCATCGTACCGATTTCACTTCACAAAGTGTGGGCGAAAAGCAGCTTGGCTATTTTGTCGAAAACAGGCTCATCCAACTAGGTTGTCATAAAGCGCTAGAGGCATGTAGCCAAGTCGATATTTACAGTGGCCAGTCGGTAAAACATATCGAGCAAAGTGACAGCGGTGAAGAAAATAAACAGGTTTCGGTAGTGCTTTGTAATGGGGAGGGCGTGAGTGCAACCTGGTTAATTGGCGCAGATGGCGCGCACTCTCAAGTGAGGCAAGCCATGGGAATTGGTAGCTCGGGCTGGCAGTATCAACAACAGGCAATGGGCATTACCATTTTATTGGATAAACCTGTAAAGCCCATCACTTGGCAACAATTTACACCACAAGGCCCAAGAGCATTTTTGCCCATGTTTGGCAATTATGGTTCGTTGGTTTGGTACGATAATCCTGATGTGCTTGCGAATTTGTCCAAGCTTAATAATGGGCAGTTATCCTCAGAAATCATGAATGCGTTTCCTTTAGAACTCACCGCTGATGGAAATGGCTTCACTATTGTAGATAAAGCCGTATTTCCTTTGACTCGCGCCCATGCGAGTGAATATATAAGAGGGAATTGTGTGCTCATTGGTGATGCTGCACATACGATTAACCCGCTAGCGGGGCAGGGGGTGAACCTAGGTTTCAAAGACGTTGAGGCGTTATTGGCAGTATCAGCCCAATATACTGCGTTATCTTCCCATGACTTTCGTGCTGCGCTTAAAGCTAACTATGAAGCGCCTCGGCGACGTGACAATGCGTTAATGATGAGTGCCATGGATGGGTTTTATACCTTGTTTAGTAACGAACTTGCCCCCATTAAATGGTTTAGAAACCAACTTCTTTCGGTTGCTCAGCGTATTGAACCTGCAAAGAGAGAAGTGCTTAAATACGCGATAGGATTAAGATAATGGAAGTGCTAATTTTACTGGCG
Organism: Alteromonas australica; assembly: GCF_000730385.1. Classification (NCBI taxonomy): domain Bacteria; kingdom Pseudomonadati; phylum Pseudomonadota; class Gammaproteobacteria; order Alteromonadales; family Alteromonadaceae; genus Alteromonas; species Alteromonas australica. The sequence goes on from NZ_CP008849.1 coordinate 1,659,458, forward strand.
GTGTTGTTTGGCGCGCTAGCGTTAATCATTCCTTTAATCGAGCGCTCTAAATTGCGCATTAGTCACCAAGACGCTGCAAAATGGGCAAAGTGGATCTGGCCCCTTATGGGCATATTGCTCATTGCACAGCTATTACGGTTACTATTTTCTTAGCCGCTGATGGTGTGCAAAGAACCGTAGGCTATTCCTAACACGCTCAAGACACACCAGCAAGCTTCAGCACTTGGCGACGGCACATACAGACTAATGTGTGGTATTGGCCGGCCATTGGCCTTTAATATCTAACAACACTTTATCTATCATCGTTTGTATGGGCGCTTCTTCATCTTGCAATAGCGCAAAGGCGCGCATACCGACAAATTGATTTTGAAGCCAGTCAGCGGCAAGTGTAACAGGTGTAGATTCAGGTAACTCTTGCGCTTCAATGGCGGCGTTGACGACATCAATAAAGCAGCCTTTCACTTTTTCCATGCTATCAATCACCGCTTTTTTCGCGATATCGCCTATCACATCCAGTTCAGCGATAGATTTCACCAACAGACATTGACGCATGTATCGTTGTTCGTTGGGGCTAATTAAGGCATTTTCGAAGAAAGCGCGCAGCGCTGCGAGTGGAGAACTTTCATTCGCCACGGCCTTTAATTTTGCTTGGCTGTTTTCTGCATAGCGCTCTACAACAAGTTTGAATAACCCCTCTTTGCTTTGGAATCGCGCATAAATGCTGCCTGGGCGCATATCGAGAGCTTGTTGAATATCACGCATACCTGCCGCATGAAAGCCGCGTTTCCAAAAAAGGGTTGTGGCATTCTCGATGACTTTATCATGGTCATATTTCATAGCTGCATACCTTATACGTGAATAGTTTGAACATGTGTTCAATTATTACTTGAACGATCGTTCAAGTAAACCTATTATTGATCTCATAGCATTGAATTTGGGTAACGCTAAGTTGCGTTATGCCATATTTTTGTTCACATCAATAGGAGAGTGACATGAGCGATTTTACTATACATTCGAAAGAGTCAGCGCCAGAAGCAGCGAAGCCTTTACTTGATAATTCACAAGCAGCTTTCGGCATGATCCCGAACTTGCATGGGGTTATGGCTGAAGCGCCTACGTTACTTGAAGGTTACCAAGTACTTCATAAGTTAGCGCAAGAAACTTCATTTGATGCAGAAGAATTGACAGTTGTCTGGCAGGCAGTGAATGTCGAACATGGTTGTCACTATTGCGTACCTGCTCACACTGGTATTGCTAAAAGCATGAAAGTACGCGACGACTTAATTGAAGAGTTACGTAATGACGATACACTTTCGGATGCTAAGCTAAATACGCTGAAAGAAACTGTACTGGCGGTAACCCGCAACCGAGGTAACATTGATAGCGCCCAATTAGACGCTTTTTATAGCGCTGGTTATAAGCATCAGCAATTGCTAGAAATTATTTTAATTCTTGCGCAAAAAGTGATGAGTAACTACACCAATCACATTGCTGAGACACCGGTGGATGAACCATTCAAAAAGTTTGAATGGTCACCTAAATAATACCAAATGAAAAAACGGAAGCTTTGCTTCCGTTTTTTTTTCGCCTACATTTCCAGCGCTATCATGCCATACCCCGCATTCTTGCTCGTTTTATAAACCATCCCGTAAAAAGGGTAAATTCATCTTGAAATGTATATACATTAGATATACATTTTAAAGTGAATGGCGTTGTCTTGCCTAACATAGGATTCAAGATGTCTGAAAAAAACAATAAAAAGAAGAAAAAGAATAGTCAGATGATTATTCGCATTAACGATGAAGAGCGAGCAGAATTTATCGCGCTGTGTGAAGCGCTTGATACTTCAGCCGCTCGGGAAGTGAGGCGCTTCATTCGAGATTTCATTGCACTGAACGGTGAAGGACAGAGCGATGAAAATATTAAGCTAAAAAGTGAGTAGTCACTGTGTAGCAAACACAATAATAACGGAAGGAATAAAAATATGGCTAAGAAAAAAGAGCTAAAAAAAGAAATCAAAGCAACGAAAGCTAAAATTTCAAAGCAAGAAGGTAAGCTGAAAAAGTTAAAGAAGAAACTTAAAAAGGCGTAGTGCTCGCGCCACGTTTTTGGTATTCAGCTAAGCAGTGCGGCGGGGAATGGAATTGTTTTAAATAAAGCCTCGCCGCATTTTCTAACGCAATCCCCTTTACTCAGCTTTTTCGGTCGAAGGTAATCTTTCCTCTGTGTGTGTCGACCAAGGCAAAGTCTTCCTTGGGTATAAAGGCATCGTAGTCATGTTGTAGGCGCACCTGTGCTTCTTTTCTTATCTTAGCTCGACGGATGGCCGTCACAAAATGACGCATTTCGTTATGGGTAGCCAGTTCTAATTCGGGGACCTGAACCGGTGAGCCACTGTCGTCTTTCGCCACCATGGTAAAGAAGCTGTTATTGGTGTGTTTTACTTCGTTGGTTTTAATGTTTTCCGTCGTTACCTTAATGCCTACAACCAGGGAGGTGTTACCAACAAAATGTACCGTGGCATCCAAATGCAGCAAATCGCCTACTTCAACAGGTTGTAAAAACTCAACGCCATCCACCGTCACTGTAACGCAATAGGCGCCCGCGTGCTTACTTGCACAGGCGTATGCAACTTTATCCATAAGCGAGAGAATAACGCCGCCGTGAACCTTTCCACCGAAATTCGCAAATGAAGGTACCATCAACTCTGTGAGTCTTGTTCGTGAAAAAGCGACACTTCTTGCAGTCATATAAAACCTCGGGTTAGTTATTCTTGAAAAGCTATAGATATGTATTCATAGTTATTTACCCTACCATAAAATTTAAGGAATGGTTTTGTCGCAAAGTCACTTTTATCAACCTAATGAAGGACATGGTTTAGCCCATAACCCTTTTAATGCCATTATTGCCCCGCGGCCCATTGGTTGGATTTCCACAAAATCAAAAGCGGGAGTGCTTAATATTGCTCCTTATAGTTTTTTTAATGCATTAAATTATACGCCGCCCATTATTGGCTTTTCGTGTGTGGGTAGCAAAAAAGACTCGCTCATCAATGTGCAAGAAACCGGCGAGTTCTGCTGGAACCTTGTTTCTCAAGACCTGGTAGAGGCAATGAATGTAACCAGTAAACCGTTGGCGCCTAACGAAAGTGAATTTGAAGCGGCGGGTCTTGAAACGGTAGAAAGTCAAATAGTGAATGTCCCGCGTGTTAAGGCGAGTAAAGTCAGTATGGAATGCAAATTAACCGAAGTGGTTCAGCTAAAATCCTCGTCTGGCGATATGGTGAACAGTTGGTTTATTATGGGTGAGGTCGTGGGAGTGCATATTGATAAATCACTGATAGAAAACGGTGTTTACAGTACGCTAAAGAGTGCCCCTGTCAGTCGTGGGGGCGGGCAGGGCGACTACTACACCATTTCTCAAGAAAATTACTTTGAGCTGCTAAGACCAGAATAGCCATAGATGGGAAAGTGGATAGGGTTGGTTGAATTGTAGGTTAGAAAGAAAAAGGGCTAACAGTGTGTTAGCCCTTTTTCATAACTATGGCGTAAAAAGGCGACTCGTTTTAATCCCACACGCCGTCTTCAGACTTGCCTTGAATGTCACAGTCGCCAACGTTGTATTCTACCTTTTCACCACTGTCTTTTTTCTTAAAGTAATCTTTGCTTATTGACACTATGGTGGGTGTCATCCACACAATGGCGATGATGTTAATCACGGTCATTAAACCAAGTGCCATATCGGCCATGGCCCATACCTGAGGTAGAGCGGCTTGTGCGCCCCAATAAATCATTCCCAAGTAACCAATGGTATAAACGGCACGGCCAATTTTGTTATCTAGCTTAAACATATGCAAATTACTTTCGCCATAAGCATAGTTGGCAACCACAGAGGTAAAGGCAAATAAACTAATGGCAGCGGCAACAAAGTCAGTGCCACCTTCGCCTAAGTGGCTACTCATGGCATCTTGGGTGAGCCGAATGCCTTCCATTTGTTCGGAGCTTGAGCCACCAGCAAGAAGGATGATAAATGCAGTGGAAGTACATAAAATAAGGGTATCTAGAAATACCCCTAACATTTGGATGTATCCCTGGGAAACGGGGTGATTAGGGTTAGGTACTGCACTGGCTGCCGCGTGAGGTACTGAACCACTGCCAGCTTCATTTGAATATAAACCGCGCTGAATACCATTTTTAATGGCTGCACCTAATGCACCAGCTCCGGCTTCTTGAAGGCCAAATGCCGATGTAATGATGTCCATCAACATAGCAGGCAGTTCAGAAATATTAATAAAGGTGATAGCTAGCGCCACTAACACGTAGCTTATGCCCATAAAAGGCACCACAAACTCAGCAAAACGCGCTATACCTCGTAAGCCACCCACAACAATTAATGCAGCCAATGCAATAATGGCGATCCCCACGTACTCGCTAGGGAAAGCGTAGGCATTGTTAAGTGCATCAGTAATGGTGTTGGCTTGAACCGCGCTAAACACAAATCCGTAGCCGAAGAATAAGCAAAGAGAAAAGGCGACGGCTAACCAGGTTTTATTCAAGCCTTGCTTAATGTAATAAGCTGGGCCGCCACGAAATTCGCCATTTTCATCACGCACTTTATACAGTTGGCCTAATACACTTTCTGCAAAGCCCGTAGCCATGCCTAATAACGCTATCATCCACATCCAGAAGATTGCGCCTGAGCCGCCTAAAGAAATTGCGACAGCTACGCCAGCTAGATTACCCGTGCCTACACGTGCAGATAAACTTGTGCATAATGCCTGAAAGGAGCTTATTCCGTCTTTACTTGCTGTAGTACTGCCTTTGAGTAGGCTAAACATATGGCCAAAATGCCGCAGTTGTACACCGCCAAGTTTAACGGTAAACCAAATGCCACAAGCAAGTAGCATAATAATGAGAACTTGGCCGTCGCCCCATAAAATATTATTCACAAATGAAACGAATTCGTTTATCACGTACTGTCCTTTGTTATTGTTTTAATTCGGGCTGAAATTTCACTATAAAGCGCCAGTGGCAGCTAGAATAAGAGCATGCATGCTTTATTTAGCGTGTTAATAGGTGAAGCCCATCGTTGATTAAAGGTCAATACTAGCATGCCCCTTGGTGAAATGAAGCTAGAAAAGCCAGTTACTAAGTGAAGATTTATGCTTGGTTAACGAAAGTTTATGCAAATGCTAATAGTGTGTTTTATTTCACCTGTTTCTGCTGTGTTCAGCAAACGAAAGGCGAAAAAAAACCGCTCAAGGGAGCGGCTTTTAGAATATGGCTGGGGTAGCAGGACTCGAACCTACGAATGGCGGGATCAAAACCCGCTGCCTTACCAACTTGGCTATACCCCAATTGGTGCGGAAGGAGAGACTTGAACTCTCACGCCGTGAAGCACTGGAACCTAAATCCAGCGTGTCTACCAATTCCACCACTTCCGCGTAAACATACAAAACGATTGAAACTATAAAGAATGGTGGCTACGGCGAGATTCGAACTTGCGACCCCATCATTATGAGTGATGTGCTCTAACCAACTGAGCTACGTAGCCTTTCTTTCTAACTTCATTAAAAAACCGCTCAAGGGAGCGGCTTTTTAGAATATGGCTGGGGTAGCAGGACTCGAACCTACGAATGGCGGGATCAAAACCCGCTGCCTTACCAACTTGGCTATACCCCAAATGGTGCGGAAGGAGAGACTTGAACTCTCACGCCGTGAAGCACTGGAACCTAAATCCAGCGTGTCTACCAATTCCACCACTTCCGCATAGACACTAGCTGACTCAAAAAGAATGGCTGGGGTAGCAGGACTCGAACCTACGAATGGCGGGATCAAAACCCGCTGCCTTACCAACTTGGCTATACCCCAGTTGTGGTGCGGAAGGAGAGACTTGAACTCTCACGCCGTGAAGCACTGGAACCTAAATCCAGCGTGTCTACCAATTCCACCACTTCCGCGCAGCTAGACATTCCTAAAAGAGATATATGAGAAAGTGGTGGCTACGGCGAGATTCGAACTTGCGACCCCATCATTATGAGTGATGTGCTCTAACCAACTGAGCTACGTAGCCTTCTATTTTCTCTTCCCTCTCAGGAAGTGGCGCGTATTATGCGTATTCACCCTGCACCCGTCAACCCCTTTTTAACTAACTTTTTCTAACTGGTCAATATGTGTTCTTTACAAGCCAAACTATCAGCAAAATGCGGGTAAATTAGTCAAAATTGCGCTAATCACCCACACTGACTACCAAGGCGTCTGGGTCGCTTTCGTGGTGTAATAACAAACATCAATGGGTCTAGGGGCGTAAACTTTGTCATGAAAGAAAGGGCTCTCAAGGTTTTCCCCTAATTCTATGCGTTTTTTGTATTCACTGTGGGTGGGTAATTGTAGATAAAAAGGCGCCGCATTTTGCGTATCACTTGTTTTTACATCTTTTGCTGCACCTATATAGGTAGACACAATTTTGCTTTCTGCGGGGGGGGATTCAATAAAGCCGCTTTTGTCGTTGTCGCCCCGAGGCAGATTTTGTAATGCGGGCATGCCAGAGACGACTCTACCTACCACTGACATATTCCTGTCTAAATGACGCGGAGCTTGTCCAATTACAATATAAAACTCTGTGCTGCCGGTATCTTTTTCGTTGTCTCGGGCAAAAGCAACGGTACCCGGGCAGTGCAGAGCCCACATTTCTTGTCTTGATTTATCGATGCCTACAGGGAAGCCATGATAAAACCCGGTAGCAGGCGCAAAGGGATCATTGTTTTCAACTACCATTGCTGCTTCCTTCAAAGGAACAGTAAACTCTGCTTTTAAAAGACTGGTTTTGGGTGTGACTTCGTGAGTCTCGTTACTTCCGCCTTGCGCCACAAAGCCATCAACTACGCGGTAAAAATAACGGTCATCATAAAACCCTTCCTTTATAAGGTTTCTAAAACGTGCAACGTGCTGGGGGCCCAGATCGGGTTCAAGGGCAATGGTGACCGGGCCGTAGTGGGTTTGGAGGGTAACAAGATTGTCAGCCACAACTTTCTGCCAATGAGTATTTTCTACTGCATAACTGGGTATACAAGGAATAATGAGGGCCAGCAAGGCAACGAGAGCGGTAGTGAAGCTTCGTGCAGAACTATAAGGCATAGCTTTGAAGTTAACCATCAATGACATTAAGGGTTTAAGGTGCATAAGTATACTCTCTTATTGGTATAGTTTGTTCATACTAACGTAAATGAATGCGTCCCGCTTTTGGTATTTATTTTACAGTTAGACGTAAGTCGATAAGTCATTAAATAGGAATAGCAGATTTATTGTTCGAAGCTAGCCAAAGTCGGCGAGTGCCAAAAATATAGTTAAAGACGGATGATATTTAAGAAACCTTAGCGAGTAAGGCATTATCTGAGCGAATGGGGGTAAAGCCGGTTTTATGTATGTTTTCTGTCAGAATTATTTACAATTTGAAATTTATATCTGATAATTTCATTGTAAATCAGTGCTTTAAAAGTTGGCTCGCTTCCTGCTTTGTCTATGCTAGTTCTTGTTAGATTCAGCATAATTTAAAATAAATAAGCGCTACGGCGTTTATTAAATAACCGAGTCCCTAATATGAAAAAAAGTAACCTAATAAAACTGATTGCGCTGCCTGTGCTTTTAGCATGTGGATTTGCAAAGGCTGCGGTTGTAACCGAAACCGTTTCTGGTAGCGTTTCAGGTGGTCCTATTGGGTCTTCGGGATCGCTTTATGATACCTACGAAGATTTATCAATTCCTACATTCGATTCTTCTTTGGGTACATTGGTTAATGTATCCCTATCATTCTCCGGTACAACCTATGGTGAGATTGAACTGGATAATGACGACCCAGATAACGGTTCTAATACAGCGAAAGAGATCACAGCAGAACTCACGCTAAGATTTGGTTTATGGTCTTCCGAAACGGGTAATTCTAACGCTAACCAGAGCAATTTGCTAATGGGTTTGGCGTTAGGTTCGTACGACCCCTTTACAAATAATTTTACCGGTCCAACATATATTGAGATGGTGGACCCTGAAAGTTCAGTTACTATCGGTAATTTAGCTGACGGTGATAGTAGCGATGTGGCTGAAACTGCTTCGGATACGCTGAACATTGATAGTTCGACTACAGGCACTGCTTATACTCTTGGTGATTTTATTGGAAATGGTACAGACACTGTTTCTTTATTCTTCTCAACCTTAAGCCAAACAGTTGCAGATGCATCTGGTGCAGCCGGTGTAAGCTGGGATTATGAAGCAATTAGCTCATTAAATTACGTGTATACTTACGAGAACACTATCGTTTCAGCTTCTGGGCCAAATACCCTTGGCATTTTCTGCGGCGTATTGATATTTCTTGGAATGGTTAACCGTAAAAAAATCAGTTAATATTATAGCTTCTCACTATTTAGAGAAGTGACTTAGTATTATCAAAAAAAGAACTGGCCTTGATGGCCAGTTTTTTTATGCCTGCCACATAGCTATCCTCCAACTTTGATACTCTTTCGCTACTACATAATCAACTACAGCTCACGCACTATCATTTTGCTCACCATGTATTATTTGTAATGTTTATACAACGATTGAAATTATTTTAGGGTGTAGATCATTCTCTTGGTAGGGGGGCCATTTGATGGGAGGGGTTTTGTTTTAACTTACTGTTTTATAACTATTTTATCTATTTTTAGTAAGGTGGCTGTCGGCATAGGTCTTGCTGAATTAATACAGAGAAGGGACGTTTTCTTTGTAAAAAAGTGAGATAAAACATATGGATAAACGGTTAGGAATAGGTACGTTAGCATTAACGGGGTTTTTAGTGAGTGGAGCGCTTAATGCAGCCACAATTATTGGCAGTGGTTCCACGGATGCGCAAGTGGACTTCGTTGATTTTTATAACAGTAGTGGGGGGTTAGGTGAAGATGGCGTGCAAGACTTTGGCACACCAGGCGTAAACCCTAATTTTGACACTTTCTTTTTCGAACAATTCGACACTATGGGGGGAACCCGAGTACTAACCTCGGCTGTCCTTACCCTCGATGGCGAAATAATGGGGCAAGCGCAAGCAGAAAATGAAGATGGTCTGGCCCGTTCAGATATCGATTTTTCCGCATTGGTTGCCCTTACGTTAAGTTCACCATCAAATAACGCATTATTAACGGTAAACCCAAGCTTTTCGGATTCCTTTCTCGCAGAAACTTATGACGGCACCACTGACTTTTCTGGAACATCTGGTGTGACATACGCATTTTTTAGCGACACGGATGCCGCCTCTGAAACAGTGACTGACGAAGCTATACTCAGTGAGTTTATAGGTAATGGAACCGTGTCGTTGGGGTTAGACGCCACGTCAGTTCTAGAAGCGCTGTTTAGTGGTGGTGATGTGACTTCTGAGATTTTTGCAGACGCTACGGCACGCTCAACACTGGTATACAACTACGATGTGGTAGATGTATCCGCGCCTGGCACTTTCATTATGATGGGGTGTGCATTAGGTGTAGTAGGATTCAGTAATCGAAAGCGTGCTGAAAAAGCGTAGAATTCAATTCTCGCCCCTTCTTAACGAGAGCTGTATCTAAAGCACAAAAAAGCCGATACGCGAGTATCGGCTTTCTCTATTAGGTTTAGTTGGCGCTGCTCAGTTGCAAATCACATTGATTAAACGTTAAATCTAAAGTGAATGACATCGCCGTCTTTAACGATATAGTCTTTACCTTCTAATCGCCACTTGCCCGCATCTTTTGCACCTTGCTCACCGTTGAACTCGACGAAATGATCGTAGCTGACTATTTCAGCACGAATAAAGCCTTTCTCGAAGTCGGTATGAATTTTACCAGCGGCTTGTGGTGCTGTTGAACCTTCAGGGAAGGTCCACGCGCGTACTTCTTTTACGCCTGCAGTAAAGTAGGTTTGCAAGGTAAGCAGGTTGTAGCCCGCTCGAATAACGCGGTTCAGGCCTGGCTCTTCTAACCCCATATCTTGCATAAACTCGTCACGCTCTTCGTCATCGAGTTCTGCAATATCAGACTCAATTGAGGCGCAAACAGCAACCACAACGGCATTCTCTTTTGAAGCAATGTCTTTTACCATGTCTAGATAGGGGTTATTTTCAAACCCGTCTTCATCTACGTTGGCAATGTACATGGTTGGCTTAAGCGTCAGCATGTTCATGTAACTAATGGCAGCTAATTCTTCTTTGCTTAGCTCAACCGAGCGCAATAATTCGCCTTCATCCAAATGAGGCTTAATTTTCTCAAGCACTTTTAATTCGAATTTAGCGTCTGCGTCTCCGCCTTTGGCTTTCTTAGCCACACGGTGTAGTGCTTTTTCTGTTGTTTCTAAATCGGCTAATGCAAGTTCTGTGTTAATAACATCAATGTCGTCTTGCGGGCTGACTTTTCCAGAAACATGCACAATGTTTTCATCGTCAAAACAACGTACTACATGACCAATAGCATCTGTTTCACGAATGTTAGCAAGAAATTTATTTCCTAGGCCTTCACCTTTTGATGCGCCTTCGACTAATCCAGCAATATCAACGAATTCCATTGTGGTAGGAATAACACGCTGTGGATTAACGATTTCTGCAAGTTTATCTAAGCGAAGATCCGGAACAGGTACAACGCCTGTGTTTGGCTCAATAGTACAAAAAGGAAAGTTGGCCGCTTCAATACCTGCCTTTGTGAGTGCATTAAAGAGCGTTGATTTACCTACATTTGGTAGGCCAACAATACCGCATTTAAAACCCATGTGATGGACCCTTGTCTAGAAATAGTTAATCTGGCAATTTACGCTTTGTGCGAATGAAGCCGGTTTTGCGCTTGTTTTAAGTCTTCTTTTAACAGTAACTCAGTGCATCGAACCGCTTCATCAATGGCGCTTTCAATGGCTGTTTTTTCGTCCGCTGGCGGCTTGCCTAATACGTGGCCTGTAACCCGACTTTTATGTCCAGGGTGTCCAATGCCTATACGCAGACGCAAGAAGTTTTTATTGTTACCTAATTTAGCCACAATGTCTCTAACGCCATTTTGGCTAGAGCTACCGCCAATTTTGTATTTGGCTACCCCAGGAGGCAAATCAAGTTCATCAAATGCCACTAAAATTTGTTCTGGTTCTATTCGATAGAAGTTTGCTAGGGCGGCGACTGCTTGACCGCTTTTATTCATAAAGGTGGTGGGATAGAGCAAACGAATATCTTTACCCGCCATTGTTATGCGTGCAGTTTTACCGAAAAACTTTGATTCTGGTTTAAGTGGGGTATGGTAGGTGTCGGCTAGTTGGTTGAGAAACCACTCACCGGCATTGTGTCGGGTATTTTCATATTCGGGGCCTGGATTACCCAGGCCCACGATAAGACGAATATCAGACAAGCTGATTATTCCTCAGAAGCAGCTTCTTCGTCGCCTTCTTCTGTGTCAGCTGCTTTAGGCGCAGGCTTAACAGTCACTACTGCAAGGTCGTGAGTTTCGTCGTCTTTTGCAAGCTCAACAGAAGCTACACCAGCAGGTAGAGTCAGGTCTGAAAGGTGAAGGGTTTGACCCATTTCAACAGCAGCCATATCTACTTCGATGAACTCAGGAAGATCTTTAGGTAGACAAGTTACTTCGATTTCAGTTACGTGGTGCTCTGCAATACCGCCAGCTTTAACTGCTGCAGACTTCTCTTCGTTTACGAAGTGAAGAGGTACGTTAGTGTGAACGTCTTGACCAGCAACAACACGTTGGAAATCGATGTGCATGATTTTTGGCTTGTACGGGTGACGTTGCATGTCTTTAACCAGTACTTCAGTCGCTTTACCGTCAACGTTAAGTGTAAGAACGTGAGAGTAGAACGCTTCAAAGTCAGCAGCATTGTTTACTTTGTTGTGATCTAGCGTGATAGAAACAGGTGCTTCTTCACCACCGTAAATGATACCAGGAAGTTTCTCTTCGCGACGTAGGCGGCGGCTCGCACCTTTCCCTAGGTCTGTACGAATAGAAGCGTCTAGGTTAAAAATAGCGTCAGACATTATATGTCTCCAAAAATAAATGTAATGGTGTGAGTTTTTGCGACCAAAACTCACGGTGATTGTCGCTAACATTACCGACCGTTTTTAATTTAAAACAGCGAATAATGAGCGTCCCCAAATTTTTAGGGCGGCGAATTCTACCACTAGTATTTAAAACTTACAATTATTAGCCAGGCAAAAATGGGGTGATTTGAGTTCAAACTAGATTAATCCCAAGATGAACACGCTAACCCTAACTAAATTCACTAATGAGTGGGGTTTCCGTCTTTACCTATTACTCTTGACGCGTCCAGTACCTTCACGTGGTTTACCTGTAAGACAGTGCCGTATTGAGTGGTCGTCATCATGTCAGGTTTTGGGTGGCCGCTGATTTCAACAATTAACCCGTTCTGTTGAAATGCTTCGTTTAACCCATGCAAGGTGTAGCGGTTTCCGTCTTCTGATACAAAGGCATAAAAGCCACCTTCTAGCGATTTATAAAAAATAGATCCTGTAAGCGTCACTTCTTCTTTCATTTCATGACCTTGTTGAGGAAGGGGAGTCACGGGGGCGTTCTCCAAAGGTTTCAGTGACTCAGGTTTTAACGGTTCAGCATCGTGAAGTTTGGGCACATGCTTTTCGACTGTCTTGTCGGCCGACTTTCCGTTTTTTGCCTCATCATCACCAGAGCATGAAACAGTAAACAATAAGGCGGTAACAGAAATAAGCCACCGATTGCGGGGAAGCGTCATCATAATGAAAATCCTTCTTTGTCTATAACGTGACCATAAAATGAATCGCGTCTGATTGAAAGCCTCATTCATCGCCGGCTGACTCAATAGGGTATTTTTTTACCCTTGTATATACGTGTGTTGTTAGCTTGGCATGCGTCGTGCTTTATCCATCTTAAGTTAAGTATTTTAATAAGCAACGTTAAGGAGAGAGACATGCTTAAACTTTATAAACTATTTGCCGTATCGGCTGTAGCCCTTGCACTCGGTGCCTGTGATGTAAATAAAACAGAAGAAGGTGAATTGCCCAGCGTGGATGCAGACGGGGGTGAATTACCTGAATATGATGTGGTAAAAAAAGATGATGGCGAAATGCCAGATATCGATGTCGAGGGCGGTAACATGCCTGAATACGACGTAGACACCGCCGATGTTGACGTACGTACGGAAACTAAAGAAGTTGAAGTACCCGTGGTAGACATCGATATGCCAGATGAAGATGAAGAAGAAGTGGACCCTGAGCCGAAAAACTAATGGCCAATTCACTTGAATAAATAAAACAGCCTCTTACGAGGCTGTTTTTGTTTATGAGCGAGAAGCCCTTTACCCAGCAGACCTGACAATGACGTGGTAAAAAGGAAAGTGGGAATGGAACCGAGAGCCTGTAAAGTTTTCAAAATTTCTCATGAATTGGGTAAAACCAACAATGTTATGTTGCTAATTGGCGCCATTAATTTTCGCGATGTTATAAGCAAAAATGGCTAAGTGTGCAAAAAGTAGCGCTGGAAAATTAATCTTCAACCGTTATTTATGCAGGGCTACAAAACAAAAAAGCGAGCTATTTAATAGCTCGCTTTTTATTGGTCATCAATCAGCGATATAGCTGCTATAAATATAGCAACGCACTAACTCAACGTTAGTATTCGAACATCGCTGATATAGATTCTTCGTTACTGATACGGCGAATGGTTTCGGCCAGCATTTCAGACAAGGTAAGCTGTTTTACTTTGCCAATCTTCTGCATGTCAGCGGCTAACGGTATAGAGTCGGTAACGATAATTTCGTCAATCACAGACTCTTTAAGGTTATTCGCTGCATTGCCAGAGAAAATAGCATGGGTCGCATAAGCGTAAACATTGCGCGCGCCATGGCTTTTCAAAGCTTCAGCGGCCTTCGCTAGTGTACCACCGGTATCAATCATGTCGTCTACTATAATGCAGTCGCGGTCATTAACATCACCAATGATATTCATTACCTGCGCAACATTCGCTTTAGGGCGTCGTTTGTCGATAATGGCAAGGTCGGCATCGTTAAGCAGCTTAGCGGTTGCCCGAGCGCGCACAACACCACCGATGTCGGGGGAAACAACAACAGGATCAGCAAAGTCGCGTTGTACCATATCGGCAAGCAGAATGGGCGTTCCAAATGCGTTGTCTACAGGTACGTCGAAGAAACCTTGGATTTGCTCTGCGTGAAGGTCGATGGTAAGAACACGATCTACGCCCACGTTTGACAAAAAGTCGGCCACGACTTTTGCTGTAATTGGCACCCTTGCTGAGCGAACACGACGGTCTTGGCGTGCATAACCGAAATAAGGAATGACCGCGGTAATACGACCTGCTGATGCACGGCGAAGCGCATCAATCATGACAATCAGTTCCATTAGGTTATCGTTAGTGGGTGCACAGGTAGACTGGATAATAAAAACGTCCGAACCACGGACGTTTTCATGAATTTCTACGCTGATTTCACCGTCACTAAAACGGCCAACTTTGGCGTTTCCAAGTTTGGTATAAAGGCGATCGGCAACTTTCTGGGCAAGTTCTGGTACGGCATTACCTGCAAAGAGCTTCATATCTGGCACAAGTGGGTTCCTCAGTGCGTTGATAAAAGAGGTTTGGCTGGGGTAGCAGGACTCGAACCTACGAATGGCGGGATCAAAACCCGCTGCCTTACCAACTTGGCTATACCCCAATTTTTAGTTCGTGTCCGATGTGGCGTTCACACTATTGTATTTTTCTAGTTTTTCTAATAGCGGTGAGCGATTAACACCTTTTGCCACGAAACTCTGCCATGAACTGGGTAATTTACCCTGAACATCATTGGCTAAAGATTCATCAGAAAAAGGCGCAAATACGCAAGCACCCGTGCCCGTCATTCGCGACGGTGCGTAGTGTACCAACCACTGTAATAATTTTGCAACTTCCGGATAGCGATTAACGACTAATTGCTGACAATCATTTCGAGTTTCTTCGAATTTATAGTCGGCCCAATCCATTGATGGGGTATTTCTGGTTAATTCTTGTGCAGTAAATATTTCGCCGGTACTAATATGTACATTGGGGTTAGCCACCAAAAACCATTGTTCAGGCTGTGGGGCAGGCGTAATTTGTTCTCCTACGCCTTCGGCAAAAGAGGTTTCGCCACGTACAAAAATGGGCACGTCGGCACCAAGTTGTAGGCCAATATCAGCGAGTTGATGGACAGATAGCCTTGTACCCCAAAGGGCATTTAGGGCAACTAAGGTGGTTGCTGCGTTGGATGAGCCGCCGCCAATACCGCCGCCCATAGGGAGGCATTTTTCTAGACTAATGTGGGCACCCAGCTTAGTTTTCGTCTGCGCGGCCAACAATTTAGCGGCGCGGATAATTAAATTATCTTCGTCTTTTACGCCTTTTAAGGGCGTCGACATGGCAATAGTGCCTGTATGGTTGATATCAAACGCGAGCTTGTCGCCATAATCAAGCATTTGAAATAGGCTTTGCAACTTGTGATAGCCGTTGTCGTATCGCCCTAAGATATGTAAAAAGAGATTCAATTTTGCCGGTGATGGCCACCAGTCTTTATTTACGGTCACGGTAATGTCCATTGATATATTTTTATTTTTAAAACAGTGGTAACAGGTTTATTACTTGGTGCCTCGTTAATCGGTAACGGGCTTTCCTGTGTTAAGGTTATTGCATGCGGTAACCAAATATCTCCACCTGTGGGCGTGGCCACGTTACCGTAATTCCCATAAGTGACTTGCCAGCCTTCGCAGGCATTGCATTGACTTTCCAGAGAGGCGAGTAGACCTTTGTCATTCAACTGATAACTGTCATTCGCCAAGGGCATTCCTTTAATCCATGATAATAAAGGCGCCACGGGGATCGCCATTCCGGTAGCGTAGTAAATCAGTGGCTCAGGGATGGCGTCTTTATAGGTTTTACCGTCTGCCTCTAAAGTGGCCAGATCATCATCAACCACCAAGTGCACTAGGGTAATGCCAAGTAAATTGGTTAATTGAAAATTAAAATCGTCGCCATCTGTTTTCCACGAAATGTTAGCGCTGGCCGCTTCTTTACCTTGCCTGAAGGCCATCTTTCCGCGCAATTCCCACTGCTGCACTTTTGCCACCTGCTGTAGCTGCGCGCTAAGGTTTACCGCGTGCTGTGGGCCGTCTGGGGTCACCGTACAGGCGCTCACGGTGAGCAACATAATAAGCAAAAAGAGTAAATGTCGAGTCATGATATTTGTCTATAATAATTCTATCAGTTTATGGGAACACAGTTTCACCAACACTTTCAATCATTTTGGCTTTTTCGTACAATGCCGCTCCGACGTTGCCAGCATAGATTTTAATGACACTACTCGCCCTTGGTATTAACCACAAAACTGCCCCCGTCGCACTTCGCGAAAAAGTGGCTTTTACACCAGATTCACTGGTGGAAGCGCTTGCGTCCCTAAAAAAGTTAGAGGGGGTTAATGAATCGGTGATTGTGTCTACCTGCAATAGAACGGAGTTATATGTCAATGCTCAACATGACTCTGCCACGACACTGTTATCTTGGCTATCAGAGTTTCATCACCTCGACGTAGATGAAATTGAGAAAAACAGTTATATCTTGAGTCAAGATGACGCTGTAAAGCATATTATGCGTGTAGCCAGTGGTTTAGATTCACTTATTTTAGGTGAGCCTCAAATACTGGGGCAGGTGAAACAAGCCTTTGGCGATGCCAAGCATTCAGGCATGGTAAGTAGCGAATTTGACAAACTATTTCAGCACACGTTTTCTGTGGCTAAACGGGTGCGCAGTGAAACCGAAATAGGGGCCAATGCCGTGAGCGTGGCTTACGCGGCCGTGCAACTTGCCAAGCATATTTTCGCAGAGTTACCTAAACGTTCTGTGTTATTGGTGGGTGCCGGGGAAACCATTGAGCTTGTGGCGCAACACTTGAAAGAGCAGGGTGTGACCTGTTTGGCTGTAGCCAACCGCACTGTGGCAAGAGCAGAGGCCCTCGCAGAAAGCTTAGATGCCAGTGTATTTACATTGTCACAGGTGCCTGAACACTTAAAAGATTTTGACATTGTCATTAGTTCTACTGCGAGCCAGCTGCCTTTAATAGGTAAAGGTATGGTTGAAAAAGCGTTGAGACAACGTAGAAACATGCCAATGTTTTTAGTTGATTTAGCCGTTCCTCGCGATATTGAATCTGAAGTGAACGAGCTCGGCGACGCCTATTTGTATACAGTGGACGATTTACAGCATATTGTTCAGAAGAATCTTGCTAACCGAGAGCAAGCTGCACAAGAAGCAGAGAAGCTGATTGAAAAGCAGGCTAGCGACTACATGGGCTGGAAGCAATCTCAACAGTCTATTGATTTGGTTAGGCAGTATCGTCAAAAAGGGATAACGCATCGGGATGAATTAGTTGAAAAAGCCCTTGTGCAATTAGGCGAAGGTAAAGATGCAGAGTCAGTATTAACGGAAATGGCCTATAAACTTACCAATACCTTGCTACATCCCACCACATTGGCGCTAAGAGAGGCCGCAATGCACGACGACCCAGCGTTAAGTCGCTGGTTAGGGCAAGCATTATCGCTATCTGACACCACGTCAGATATTAAAAAATAAGGTAAAAAGAAAAATATGAAAGAGTCGGTGGTCAGAAAGCTCGAAAACCTGGTTGAGCGTTTCGAAGAAGTTCAGGCGTTATTAGGCGACCCAGCGGTGATTGGCGATCAGGATAAGTTTCGTAATTTGTCGAAAGAGTTCAGTCAATTAGAAGGCGTTGTTGCTGGGTTTAATGCCTATCAGCAAGCGCAGGAAACGCTCGAATCTGCGCTAGAAATGATGAACGAAGACGACGCTGAAATGCGTGAAATGGCGCAGGAAGAGATGAAAGAGGCAAAAGGCGAAATAGAGCGTCTAGAAACTGAGCTTCAAGTACTACTCCTGCCTCGCGATCCTAACGATGATAACAACTGCTTTTTAGAAATTCGTGCCGGTGCCGGTGGGGATGAAGCCGCCATTTTCGCCGGCGACTTATTCCGTATGTACAGTCGATACGCCGAGAGCAAGGGCTGGCGTGTAGAACTTGTGAATGCAAACGAGGGTGAGCATGGTGGCTACAAAGAAGTGGTGGCTAATATTAGCGGTGAAGGCGTATACGGCGTTTTAAAATTTGAATCTGGTGGTCACCGTGTGCAACGCGTGCCTGAAACCGAATCTCAGGGGCGTATTCATACTTCAGCTTGTACTGTGGCAGTACTGCCGGAAGTGCCTGAATCAGAAGCCATCGAGATAAACCCAGCAGATCTACGCATCGATACTTTCAGGGCCTCGGGTGCGGGTGGTCAGCACGTTAACAAAACTGACTCAGCCATTCGTATTACTCACCTACCCACAGGGTTGGTGGTAGAATGTCAAGATGAGCGTTCGCAGCATAAAAACCGGGCTAAAGCGATGTCGGTATTGCAAGCGCGTCTTAATCAAATTGAAGAAGAGAAGCGTGCAGCTGAAGAAGCGTCAACCCGTAAGAGCTTAGTTGGGAGTGGCGACAGGTCTGAACGTATCCGCACCTATAACTTCCCACAAGGGCGTGTTACTGATCACCGTATTAACCTCACTATCTATCGCTTAGATGAAGTGGTTGAAGGTGATTTAAAGCAATTGCTTGATCCTATCATGCAAGAACATCAGGCCGATTTATTAGCCTCGTTGTCAGACGAGTAATGATCACCATTGATGAAGCCTTGAAACAGGCGGTGATTGCCCTTGAAGGAGGGGAATCTCCGTCTGTGGATGCTAAAGTGTTGCTGTGCCATGTACTCGACAAAACGCAAACCTATTTGTTTACATGGCCAGACAACACACTCACTGCTTCTGAACTCAGTGCATACCAAGCACTTATTGAACGGCGTAAACAGGGTTATCCTGTAGCTTATCTAACGGGGACTCGGGATTTTTGGTCGTTAACCTTGGCCACCTCCAAGCATACCCTTATTCCTCGCCCAGATACGGAAGTGCTTGTTGAACAGGTGCTTGCCAATATGTCACAGTTTTCTGGTTCATCACCACTGTCTATTTGTGATTTGGGAACCGGAACCGGCGCCATCGCGTTAGCCCTGGCATCAGAATTACCCGATGCCCGCATTACCGGCGTTGACCTTATACCTGAGGCCGTGTCGCTGGCAAAGGAAAATGCATCGCGGAATAATATCAGTAATGTGGTGTTTAAGCAGAGTAGCTGGTTTGACGCACTTGAAGGTCAACGTTTTCACATCATAGCCTCTAACCCGCCTTATATTGAATTATCTAGCCCTTTTTTACATCAAGGTGATGTAAGGTTTGAACCCTCTTCAGCCTTGACATCTGGAGACGACGGCCTCGATGATATTCGCCATATTATTCAGCAATCGCCCCGCTATTTACACGAAGGCGGCCTGCTGGCATTTGAGCATGGTTTTAACCAAGGTGACGCCATAAGGGCGCTATTTGGCCAGCGCGGATTTGTCAATATTGAGACACATCAAGACTATAGCCAACTCGATAGAGTCACCGTAGGCTATTGGCAAACTTGCGAATAATCTTATTTGCATTAGTATTTCGTCTATACCCAATGCCTAACAGGATGTTTTAATGAGTGATGACTTGCTTTTCATCGATGAAGATGATGATGAGATAGAAGAAGATTTAGGTGCATGGAAAATCTTGATTGTCGATGATGAACCTGAGGTTCACGCCGTCACCAAGCTTGCCTTAAATGATTTTTCTCTCAACGGTAAAACCCTGACATTTGTTAGTGCGTACAGTGGGGAAGAAGCGAAGCAATGCTTTCGCGAAAATAATGACATTGCAGTGGTTTTGTTAGATGTGGTGATGGAAACCGACGATGCGGGATTAAAGGTTGCCGACTACATTCGAAACGAATTAGATAATCATTTTACGCGGATTATCCTGCGAACCGGGCAACCGGGGCAAGCGCCAGAAAAAGATGTAATCATTAATTATGATATTAATGATTATAAATCAAAGACTGAACTGACAGCGCAAAAACTCTTCACGGTCATTATTGCGTCACTGCGTTCTTATCGTGACATCGTGGTTATTGAAGAGAACCGAGCGGGTCTTGAAAAAATTATCGATGCGTCAGTCGATCTTTTTTCGTCGAACTCCCTGGAAAAGTTCATGCAGGGTATTATTCAGCAGTTGGCCTCTATACTGGGATGCTCCCGTGATGCAGCATACATAACCACTGCTGTCGCCGCCACCCCGCAAGCTGCACCAAAGCGAATGCATCGCACAGAAACCAACCAACTTTATGTCTTTGCCGGGAATGGTGAATACGCAGAGAAAGAAGGCGTACCCTTAAAAGACGCTGTGTCGCGTACCGAATATGAGCTGTGCCAGCGTGCCATGGCGACACGGGAAATTGTCTATGCTGAAGATCACGTGGTGGCCTACTGTAATAGCAAAACCCAGAACGGTGCATTACTTTACTTATCGGGGCTACCGAGGCGCATCGGTGAAGGTGACAAGCATTTGATTAAACGTTTCTCAAATAGCGTACAACTGGCTTTTGATAATGTACTTAAAACCATGGATGTGGAGGAAACTCAGCGGGAGATAATAGAACGCTTGGGTAAAGCCATGGAGCATGAAGAGCAAGGCAGTCACCACCTTACTCGTATGGCAGAAATGGCAGAAGTGCTGGCACAGGGCATAGGTTTATCAGAATCGGAAGTGCACGTTTTTAAACAAGCCATTGTATTACACGATGTGGGTAACTCACGGGTACCGGCAACCATCTTACAAAAGACAGCACCGTTGAGCGATGAAGATATTTTTGCCATTCGCCAACACGCTGAGTTTGGTTATCAAATTTTAAAAGATTCTACGCGTCCCACTATCCAGCTGGCAGCCACGCTAGCTAAGCAACATCACGAGCGTTGGGACGGACAAGGCTATCCCGACGGCTTATCAACGAAACATATTATGCTGGAAAGCCGAATTGCCACTTTGCTGGATGCTTTTGATGCCTTAGTGAACAAACGGCCGTATAAAGATGCGTGGCCGGTGGAAAAAGTCATCAGCGTATTGGAGCAGGAAAAAGCGCAGCATTTTGACCCTAGACTGGTTGAATACCTCATCGACCACATTGATGACTTCATGCTTATACAAAAGCAATACCCAGATGTGCCAGACTACGTATAATACGTAGATTAAAAATAATGAAAACGAACAGGACACAATATTTATGTACATGATGGCTAAGCACCTCCATTTAACCGCTGTGGGATTAAGCATTCTCTTTTTTATATTCCGATTTATTTGGTCTCAGTTTGACAGCACAGCACTTAATAAAAAATGGGTGAAAATTCTCCCTCATATTATCGACACTATTTTGCTGGCAAGCGCCATTTGGTTATGTTTCATCTTATCTCAATACCCCATTGTTAACGCCTGGCTTACGTATAAAGTTATCGGGGTCATTGGTTATATTGTGTTAGGCCTTATTGCCCTGAAAAAAGCAAAAACTTCGGTGGGGAAATGGGTGGCTTTTGTTGCTGCCTTAGGTGTACTTATGACGACGGCCATGGTTGCTGTTACTAAGCAGCCATTATTTTAAACTTTACAGGACACACGTAAACACTATGTCAGAGTCTAATCAGGTCATTCGCGTAGGCGATATTGACGTTTCGAATCATTCACCTTTTGTCTTGTTTGGTGGAATGAACGTTTTAGAATCACGAGATCTAGCGATGAAAATCGCTGAGCACTATGCAGAGGTTACCCAAAAACTGGGAATACCGTATGTGTTTAAGGCTTCATTTGATAAGGCTAATCGTTCATCTGTCACGTCATACCGCGGGCCAGGTATGGAAGAAGGCTTACGTATATTTGAAGAAATAAAGTCTACCTTTAATGTGCCATTGATTACGGATGTGCATGAGCCACATCAGGCCGCGCCAGTGGCTGAAATTGTCGATGTTATTCAGCTACCTGCTTTTCTCGCTCGCCAAACGGATTTAGTGGTGGCTATGGCGAAAACCGGCAATGTCATTAACGTTAAAAAACCACAATTTCTTGCGCCTCACGAAATGCGCCATATCATCGCTAAGTTGGGTGAAGCGGGAAATGAAAAGGTGATTTTATGTGAACGTGGTACCAGCTTTGGCTACAACAATTTGGTGGTTGATATGTTGGGCATGGATGCAATGAAAAGTTATGCGCCTGTGATCTTTGACGCTACCCATGCACTTCAAATGCCTGGAGGGCGTGCAACCTCTGCGGATGGAAGACGTGCGCAGGCAGCGCAGCTCGCCAGAAGTGGAATGGCATTAGGGTTAGCAGGTTTATTTATTGAAGCTCATCCGAACCCTGATGAAGCAAAATGTGACGGACCATGCGCGTTGCCGTTAGCGAAGCTAGAACCGTATTTGCAACAAATGAAAGCATTAGATGAATTGGTAAAAGGTTTCGCACCGCTCGATACGAGCAATACTTGAATGTAAGCATCATGGTGAATGCCAGCACAGGAAGTGCTGGCATACCAATCAGGTGTGATGTCGACTTATTCGCTTTCGACTAAAAGCTGTGCGTCCTTTTTAGCCTTAGCCATGGCCAGTAGGTTTTTATGCAACGCTTCTTGAGTTTGTTCGTTCAACATCATGGTGGATTGTTTCTTCACTACAATATGCGCATCATTTTTTGGCAAAACGTCTGCCATGTTGATGCTGATCATTGCATCATTAATAAGTGATTCAAGATTGATCTTTTCTGGTTCTACGTTAGCATTCGCAGCGGCGCTAGCAAACGCCATAACAGAGACGCTAGCGACAAGTAATTTTTTCATGGTTTTCATAATTCACACCTAATTTAATTTATATAAAAGTTTGTATTAATTGTTAAATTGTTTAACAATTGAACCTTGTAAAGTTTTGAAATATATTAACTCTTTCAAGATTTGCGTAAATAATAGACACTTATTGAGCAAAAATAAAACGAGTAAATGTATGGGTGTTCATTAGAAAATCTAATGTATATTTAACCAAATGGTCATAGTAGGTTTAAAAGGGCAGCATGCACCGAAGACTCCCCCCTCTAAATGCGCTTAAAGCCTTTGAAGCCGCCGCGCGTCATTTAAGTTTTACCAAAGCGGCAGACGAGCTTTTTGTCACCCAGGCTGCTGTTAGTCATCAAATTAAAGCCCTTGAAGATTTCTTATCAATGAAACTCTTTTTACGGCGGAATCGGACGTTGCTGTTAACGGAAGAAGGTCAAGCATATTTCCTTGAACTAAAAGATGTGTTTAAGCATTTGCAAGAGGCGACAGAAAGACTTCTTGCGAAGGGCAGCAAGGGGGCGATAACAGTGGCTATGCCGCCAAGTTTTGCCAGCCAATGGTTAGTCCCCCGTATCAATAAATTTAGTTTGGCCCACCCAGACATCGATGTACGCATTAAAGCCGTGGATTTTGATGAGGGCTTTTTAGAAGATGACGTGGACGTGGCCATTTATTATGGCAAAGGGCGATGGAGCGGTTTACAAGCCGATAAGCTCCATCGCGAGTTTTTAACGCCACTTTGTTCGCCTTTGTTATTTAATAGTCCTAAGCCGTTGGCCAGTTTGGCAGATTTACGCCATCACGTGCTGCTTCATGATTTAAGTCGCTCCGCTTGGAAAAATTGGTTAAAGCATGTTGGCGTTACTGGCGTTAATGTGAATCACGGGCCTGTTTTCAGCCACTCAATGTTGGTACTTCAGGCGGCCGCCTTGGGGCAGGGAATTGCGTTGGGTAATACCATACTTGCTCGCCCTGAAATTGAAGCAGGACGCCTCGTTATGCCGTTCGAAGAACGCGTGGAAAGTCGTGATGCGTTTTATCTAGTGTGTGAAGAATCCCAGGCTGAGTTGGGTAAAATCGCCGCGTTTAGAGACTGGATCTTGGCGCTGGTGGAAGAAGAACAAGAGGATGTTTAATGACTATCGATAAAAGCAGTATCGTCGATATAGACGTTAAGTCACCGCAAACGCCCATTGCTAGGCTCATTTTGGCTCATGGTGCTGGGGAAGGGAAAGAGCACCCTTTTATGCAAGAGATGGCCTCTCATTTGGTCGCCGGAGGCATAGAAGTTGTGTTATTTAACTTTCCTTACATGCAGCAGATGAAGGAAACGGGCAAACGCCGACCGCCAGACAAAGCAGACAAATTGCTAGCGCATTTTGCCGAGGTTATTACCCATATCACTGAAAATATCCATAGTAGTTTACCCACCTTTGTGGGCGGCAAATCAATGGGGGGCAGAATGGCCAGTATGCTGTACCAAGAACATGACGAGATACAAGGCGCGATGGTATTCGGTTATCCATTTCACCCTCCGGGTAAACCTGAGAAAACTCGCATTGCCCATATGCCAACGCTGACAAAGCCCATGCTCATTATTCAAGGTGAAAGAGATACCTTTGGCACCGAACAAGAAGTGCTCAATTACACTTTGCCCGCAAGCATTGATTGCGTGTTTTTAGCCGATGGCGATCATAGCTTTAAACCGCGCAAAGCGAGCGGAAAAACACAACACGAACACATGGTTTACGCTGCCAAGCTTTGTGTTGATTTCATCTCCCGACTTATCTAATACAAGTGTCAAAAATGAACTTACATACCGATCCTTATTCAACCTTTTCCCGGTATTACTTGGTAATAGGCGCCGCGCTAGCGGCGCTGGCTGTTATTCTTGGCGCCTTCGGCGCTCACGGGCTTAAGCAGGTATTATCGCCAGAAAGTTTAGCTACCTTTGAAACTGGGGTGCGCTATCAGATGTATCACGGTTTAGCTATTCTCGCTTTACCCGCGTTAATCACGTACTCACATAGCCGATGGCTCAATCCCGTCGCTTTGTGTTTTGTCCTCGGTTGCCTGATGTTTAGCGGAAGCCTTTATGCGCTAGCGATGACTGGTGCAAAATGGTTTGGCCCAATAACTCCGTTAGGCGGGGTGTTTTTTATCACCGGTTGGGGAATGTTAGTGGTGGCGCTTTTGAAAGGAAATAAGCAAACAGGCAAACGAAATAAAGGCAACCGACATGAGTAATACAAGCGTACTTGCCTATTGTAGGCCGGGTTACGAAAACGATACGGCGAATGAGCTAACCACCCGATATGGCGAAGCTGCAATTTATGGGTACCCGGTATCGAAAAAACAAAGTGGGTTTGCGTTATATCATCTGTATGACGACACCCAGTTAGAAAATGCAATTACGCAGTTTGCTGTGAGTCAAAGTATCTTTCCTCGCCAACTCGTGGCGGTGTTTTGTGCAATGAAGGATATTGAAAAAGACGACAGGGTGGGGCAAGTTTTAGAAGCACTAAAAGAAGGTGAATTACCCTATTCTATTTTTGGTGCCATCGATGTGGAGTACCCTGATACAGAAGACGGAAAAACACTGGCAAAGTTTTGTCGTAAATTTACGGTTCCCTTACGCCAGGCGCTGCGCAAAGCAGGTTGGCTTACGGCAAAAGAAAATGCGGGTAAGCCAAAATTGCATATTTTCTTCGAATCATTTGAAAACTGTTTTATTGGCTATACCCTACCCAACTATGCCAGTCAGGATCACTTAGGTATATGTCGTCTTAAGTTTCCAAGTGATGCACCAAGTCGTTCCACCCTAAAGCTTGAAGACGCGCTGGTGAATATGCTTAGCAGCAAACAGCAAACGCGCGTATTGCGCAGTGGCGGCCGGGCAGTGGACCTAGGGGCGTGCCCCGGGGGCTGGACCTATCAATTGGTGAAACGTGGCATGTACGTAGAAGCGATTGATAACGGTTTAATTGCAGATAGCTTAATGGCTACAGGGTTGGTTGAACATCATGCAGCCGATGGGTTTGCGTATAAACCACAATTTGGTCGTGTAGATTTACTTGTATGTGATATGATTGAACAACCCGACAGAGTAGCTAAATTAATGGGGGATTGGCTGGTAAAGCATTGGGCCACCCACGCCATTTTTAATTTGAAGCTACCAATGAAGCGACGTTATGAAACCGTAACTCAGGCCATATCGTTGCTGGTAAGCCGTTTAGATGCGCTTAATGATGCATTTTCGGTAAAGGTGAGGCATCTCTACCACGACAGAGATGAAGTAACAGTAACAATTATTCGCACTTCAGAAGATGAGGTGTGATTTTGTTATTTTAAAAAAAGTATCATAACTTAGTAAGTTGCTGATACTTAAGAAAAAGAATTGATGGTGGCTTGGTTTTGTGCAAACGATTTTTCTGTTTGTGCTAAAAAAGGTGTAAATTTGGTACAGAAATCCTTATAATCCAGCCGTTTTTTTACTCTGAACCAATTGAAAGTGAACTAATGTCAGACTTATCTCATTACAGAAATATTGGTATTTTTGCCCACGTAGATGCGGGTAAAACGACCACAACAGAACGTATCTTGAAGCTTACTGGTAAAATCCATAAAACTGGTGAGGTTCACGATGGTGAATCAACAACTGATTTCATGGAACAAGAAGCTGAGCGTGGTATTACCATCCAGTCTGCAGCGGTTAGCTGTTTCTGGAAAGATCACCGTTTCAACGTAATCGACACTCCCGGACACGTTGACTTTACCGTTGAAGTTTACCGTTCACTTAAAGTACTAGACGGTGGTATCGGTGTATTCTGTGGTTCTGGTGGTGTTGAACCACAATCAGAAACCAACTGGCGTTATGCTAACGAATCAGAAGTTGCACGTATTATCTTCGTTAACAAACTAGACCGTATGGGTGCTGATTTCTACCGTGTTACTGAGCAAGTACGTAAAGTACTTGGTGCGGTGCCACTAGTTATGACACTACCAATTGGTATTGAAGATGACTTCGTAGGTGTTGTAGACGTACTTACTAAGAAAGCTTACGTTTGGGATGACACAGGTCTTCCTGAAAACTATGAAATCCAAGATGTTCCTGCGGACATGGTAGACAAAGTTAACGAATACCATGAGCAACTTATCGAAACTGCTGTAGAGCAAGACGATGATCTAATGGAAGCTTACATGGAAGGTGAAGAACCTTCTATTGAAGATATCAAGCGTTGTATCCGTAAAGGTACTCGTGATCTTGCGTTCTTCCCAACATACTGTGGTTCTGCATTCAAAAACAAAGGTGTTCAACTCGTACTTGATGCTGTTGTTGATTACCTACCAGCGCCTACAGAAGTTGACCCTCAGCCACTGATGGATGAAGAAGGTAACGAAACTGGTGAGCACGCCATCGTATCTGCTGACGAAACGTTTAAAGCGTTAGCGTTTAAGATCATGGATGACCGTTTTGGAGCACTAACCTTCGTACGTATCTATTCAGGTAAGCTGAACAAAGGCGATACCATCATGAACTCGTTCACAGGTAAGACTGAGCGTGTTGGTCGTATGGTAGAGATGCAAGCTGATGATCGTATTGAGCTAAACAGCGCACAAGCGGGTGACATCATCGCTATCGTGGGTATGAAGAATGTTCAAACTGGTCACACTCTGTGTGATCCGAAGGATAAAGTAACCCTAGAGCCAATGGTATTCCCAACGCCAGTAATCTCGATTGCTGTACAGCCTAAAGATAAAGGCGGTAACGAGAAAATGGGTATTGCTATCGGTAAAATGGTTGCAGAAGATCCATCGTTCCAGGTTGAAACTGACGAAGACTCTGGTGAAACCATCCTTAAAGGTATGGGTGAGCTTCACTTAGACATCAAAGTAGACATCCTTAAGCGTACTTACGGTGTAGACCTTATCGTTGGTCAGCCTCAGGTAGCTTACCGTGAAACTATCACGCAAGAAGTTGAAGATAGCTACACGCACAAGAAACAGTCTGGTGGTTCTGGTCAGTTTGGTAAGATTGATTACCGCATCAAGCCAGGTGAGCAAGGCTCAGGCTTTACGTTCAAATCTACCGTTGTTGGTGGTAACGTACCTAAAGAATTCTGGCCTGCGGTTGAGAAAGGCTTCAAGTCAATGATGGACGAAGGTGTTCTTGCTGGCTTCCCAGTACTTGATGTTGAAGTAGAGCTATTTGACGGTGGCTTCCACGCAGTGGATTCATCAGCAATCGCGTTCGAAATTGCAGCGAAAGGCGCATTCCGTCAATCAATCCCGAAAGCGGGTGCACAACTTCTTGAGCCAATCATGAAAGTTGACGTATTCACGCCGGAAGATCACGTGGGTGACGTAATCGGTGACCTTAACCGTCGCCGTGGTATGCTAAGCGACCAAGAAGCTGGCCTAACAGGCGTTCGTATTAAAGCTGACGTGCCGTTATCAGAAATGTTCGGTTACATCGGTTCACTACGTACAATGACATCAGGTCGTGGTCAGTTCTCTATGGAGTTCAGCCACTATGCACCATGTCCTCAGAACGTATCTGACAAAGTGATTGAAGAAGCTAAAGCGCGTAAAGCGGCTAAGTAATTAGCCCTTACCGTTGAGGGAGTTTATCTCGCTTACTGCTTAAGCATTGTAAAAGCCGGTCGAATGACCGGCTTTTTTGTGGGTGCAATAAAATCGCTGAATAACTTTTACTAGTATTCCTTCATACTGACGGCAAAATTTTCTAGAAAACTAAACACTGACTACGTCACGTTTCTTGACGATGTATTCCAAGCCACGATAAGTTACGGTATTCAGTGTCAACGCGGTGACAGGTTCATGCAGTTAATAGAAACAGCGCTAGAATCGAATAAGGTTAAGCTAGTGCCAATGCGAGTTACGCACAAAGATGCGCTATTACAGGCGGCTTCTGACGGTAAGCTATGGAAGTTGTGGTTTACCTCTGTGCCAAATGAGGACGCTATTGATTCCTACATTGATACTGCGCTCGAGCAACAAGGCTTAGGCCTTTCGCTGCCGTATGTGGTGATTGATAAACAAAGTAATACCCTCATAGGTTCAACGCGTTTGTGCAATGCAGACCGCCATCATCGCCGTGTTGAAATTGGGTATACTTGGTATGCACAAAGTTTTCAGCGCTCTTGGGTAAACACGGAGTGTAAGTTATTGCTGCTAACCCACGCGTTTGAAACGCTAAATACCATAGCGGTGGAGTTTAGAACTCACTGGCATAATCAAAAATCTCGTACTGCCATTGCTCGACTGGGTGCAAAACAAGACGGTATATTGCGCAGTCATCAAGTGCTTGCCGATGGTTCTATCAGAGATACGGTGGTGTTTTCAATTATTGCGAACGAATGGCCGGCAGTAAAAAACGGCCTCGTTCACAAATTGTCAGCGTGGCAACACTAGGGCGCTTTCGTCCTACACGGTTTACCGCACCCCTATTGCTCTAGCGAATGGGTCTTAGATTTCTAGCCAAACAATAGATAAAGATGCGCTATTGCTTGGCCAAGGCAATCCGTTTAATACATTTTGTAGGGTAAGAATTTACCCGACATCACCACGCTCACACGGTCGCCTTTTGGGTCGTTTTCTCGCTGTAAGTCCATGGAAAAGTCGATGGCACTCATGATGCCATCACCAAACTCTTCATGAATAAGTTCTTTTAATGTGGTGCCATACACATTGACGAGTTCATACCAACGATAAATAAGTGGATCGGTAGGCACTTCGGTAGGTAGCGAACCTTTATAGGGGGCTATCTGTAACCAAGCGACAGCTTCGTCGGTTAACTCAAATAACTCACCAACGGCGGTCGCTTGTTCTTTTGTCATGGCCATTTGACCAAGGCAGGCCGCGGTGCTCCATTCCTTCGACTGTCCAACAACCTCAGCAACTTGACGCCATTTAATGCCCTTGAGCACTTTTGCTGACTGGATCATATCGGTAACTTGGGTTCGGCTGGTAATCATAATATTTCCTCTATGTTGTTAAAGAGCTTTACTGCGAGCTCAGCAAAATTATGGTGACGCAATGACTTATGACTAAAGCAAGGCACAAGCCCTGCCAAAAACGAATAGGGTGCTTTTCGATAAGGGGTAAACGGCCTTTATTTAAGTAAGACGATGTAGGGTTATAAAGGTGGTAAACAAACTCAGAGATAACCTGAAACCGTTTGTCTGGGTTCACCTGCAATGCCCGTTTAAGTGTATCGTCTAACCAAGGGGGGATTTCTCGATGCGGTGACAACACACTGTGGTAGCGCAGACGCTGCTGGGCTGAAATCGTGCGCGCCTTGGCCACATTTGTGCCATAAGGAAATCGGCCACTGAGCATGTAATACGTAAGTACCGCTAATGAAAATAAATCAGAGACTTCTCGGCCGGTATCACCGAGAAAATATTCAGGCGCACTGTAAGTGGCGGTACCTAGTACGTGTTGATCGCCATTTTCGTCTTGGTTTAACTCGCTTATTCCTGCCACATAGGCTGCGCCCAAGTCGATAATCGTGCATTTACCGGCGCTATTTATCATGATGTTTTCTGGGCGAATATCCTGATGCAAAATACCTTCACGGTGAATAGCGTTTAAGCCATTGGCTATCTGTTCCACAATATCCCGCACTTGAGAGACGCTCGGTGTAGGGTTATCAACTAACCATTGCGCAAGGGTTTGGCCCTCGACGTATTGAAACACACTATACTGCTGCGTTGGTGCAGTTTTGCGGGGAGGGCTTTTAATCACGTGGGGGTTAGTTATCCGCTTTGCCAGCCATTCTTCAAGGCTAAATAACGTCACTTGCTTTTCACTTTGGGCAAGTTCGGTGGCTAAGGTTTTTATGA
The DNA here is from genome assembly GCF_000730385.1 of Alteromonas australica. Taxonomy (NCBI): domain Bacteria; kingdom Pseudomonadati; phylum Pseudomonadota; class Gammaproteobacteria; order Alteromonadales; family Alteromonadaceae; genus Alteromonas; species Alteromonas australica. The sequence goes on from NZ_CP008849.1 coordinate 1,690,158, forward strand.
CTAACCTTTCTTGTGTATTTGTCTCTTTAGCTAAATACAAAGCACTGCGTGCAGATTGATACAGTAACCTTTCTATAAGGTAACCATCTAAATTTGCGCCTTCCTCTAATGCGTTCGCCAAAGGGAGTGGGGTGTCTTCTATCGCGAGCGGCGCGTTAGCCAGTTGATCAATTGTAATCACCTGACAAGTCAGGTTGTCATCACTTTTATTCGCGGTTGCACAATCTACAATACGTTCGGCAGTGGTGTTATTGAGAGACTCCCCGAGCACCAATTCGCCTAATTGATGCGCTGGCACAAATTCATGCACGCCATCTGTCATCATGACCAGGGTGTCTTTTGTTTCTAACCCAATGCTGTGGTATTCAATATCCAGTTTTGATTTGAACCCTAAGGCATTCGCGAGAAAGCTACCACCATGCTCGCCTACCGTGCGGTGGGCGGACGTAATAATGTCATAATTATCTGCTTTAAAAATACCAATACATGCATCGCCCACGTGAAAAATATGGGCGTTGTTTCCCTTAATAATGATCACGGAAAAGGTACATACATACCCTCTATCTGGCGAGTAGCAATAAGGGCTATCTTGAGTACGTCGATAAAGGGTGGCGTTGATATTGCGAATCACCGTGGTCGCGCTTTGAATGACTGTCCAGGTATCTGGCGTGAGATAGTAACTTTCTAAAAACGTTTTCACAGCGAGGTCGCTCGCGACTTGGCTTACCGAACTGCTGCTGATCCCATCTGAGAGGACAAAGCAATGGCCTTTTAATTGCTGGCTAAGGTTTGATGTAACCGCTGCGACATCAATAATATGACAGCCACAGGCATCTTGATTAATTGGTTTAGCGCCTGCGCTAGAATATTCGCTGTAGGTAAGTGTGGTGAGTTGGTTTTTCATAAGTAAAAACCGCCAGCGAATGGCCGGCGGTTATCTGAGCGTTAAACTACCGCGGCTTTAGTCGCAGGTTTACCTGCTACCGGAATTTTGCGCTTAGGTGCAGTTTTCACGTGGGTGGTATAAATGGTTAAGCCAGTGAAGGCTAAGCCGCCAACCAGGTTCCCCAAGGCTGTAGGAATCTCGTTCCATACGAAGTAATCCATCACTGAGAAGTCACCGCCCATGATTAAACCAAATGGAAACAGGAACATGTTCACAACCGAGTGCTCAAAACCCATAAAGAAGAACAGCATGATAGGGAACCACATTGCCAACACCTTGCCACTTACATGTGTTGAAATCATCGCGCCCACAACGCCTAATGACACCATCCAGTTACATAGCATTCCGCGTATAAAGATGGTGATCCAGCCAGCCACGCCGTGTTCAGCGTAACCTAAGGTTCTTGCTTCACCAATGCTGGCTACCTTAGTGGCAATAGCGCCGCCATCGACGTTGTAGCCCATGGTGAAAATGTACGACATCATAAAGGCCACGGTGAGTGCGCCTGCAAAGTTACCCAAGAAAACAAACCCCCAGTTACGGAGAATTTGTGAGGGCGTTACGCCGGGCCGCTTCGCTAACCACGCCAGTGGCGTTAACATGAAAACACCGGTGAGTAGGTCGAAGCCCATTAAGTACAGCATACAAAAGCCGATGGGAAAGAGAACGGCGCCAATGAGGAACACCCCTGTTTGCACGGCAACGGTAATAGCAAAGACAGCCGCTAGAGCCAGTATAGCACCAGCCATAAATGCGCGAATGAGAGTGTCTCGGGTAGACATGTAAATTTTAGCTTCACCTGCATCTACCATTTTTGTGGCAAATTCAGCGGGTTGTAAATACGCCATAGTTAATTACCTTTGTTGTTGTTCAGTTAAATGTAAGTCACTGCCGTTTTCACCTGCCTAAAACGAAAAAAGACGTCCACAGCGCTCTTCAATGAAGAAAAGTGCTATGGACGTCTTTATCCGAATAAACAAATTGTGAATGCACGTACTGCGGGTGACCAGTGCAGATTCCTCATGTAGCCGCTATTACTTACATCGATGTAAGCACTTACGTCATTGTAAGTCAGTGCGAGTACAAGTGATTATTACTAAGCGAAATTAATGCCATCGCCATTAACTTTATATTTACTCGTTTTATTTCAATTGGTTGTATTTGTGATATCTGCGATGGAAACAAGGCGAGGACACCCGCTCTTTTCGAACTTGGTGCAAAATTAGCCTTGGATGCACCAATATGAACACATAAATAACGTCAAGGAAGCAAAGCTTACTCGCCGCTAAAGAGGGGGAAGTGCAAAGCACTCATGAATATCGTCATGGTATTTTCTACAACGTCCTGGCACTGAGTTACATGTTATTGTCATGTTTAATACGCATAATCTTAAATCCAAGGTGAATCGGTTTTCACCTAATGGATAAAATACTCACCAGATCATAAATAGTGCTGCGTTAGCGAGTTGGGTTGTCTATAATGGTGCCTCATGTTAAGGAAGTAGTTATGAAAAGCATTGAAATAGATGACGATTTATATGCATTTATCGCTAGCCAAACCAAGCATATTGGCGAGAGTGCATCACAAATTCTTCGTAGGTTATTGTTGCCTGAAGATGGCGCAGCGGTAAATACACCACAAGCGACACCCGCAGCCCCTAAGGTAGAAACGCCTAAAGCCACGGAGGCAGTAGAGCCTGCACCCGCCGTTAAGAAAACGACCGCGGCTGCGCCAAAGCAGCCCACAAAAACGGCAGCCCCAGCGAGAACGCCGAAGGCAGCAGCCACGGCTAAGCCATCTCCGCAAGCGCCTGTTTCAGAAGATATTCAAACGCACAAGAAAAACGATATTGTCGATGCGGTGTCACAGGATGCGCTTGCAACCTTCACCAAGCGCGTTGATCAATTCTTGTTTATCTTAAGTGCAGCGCACAAACTCAACGCGAATAGCTTTAGTCAGGTTGAGTCTATTGTGGGTAAAAACAGAACTTACTTCGCAAAAAGCAAAGAAGCTTTGCTTGAAAATGGCAGCAGTACCAATCCGAAAGCCATACCTGATAGCGACTATTGGGTTGTGACTAACAACAATACGGCAAAGAAAGTAAACATGCTGGAACAAGTTTTGCGTAAACTGGGTTACGCACCAGAGGTAGTTGAAACGGTGGTGAACCGATTTGCACCGGAAGGTAAATAAAAACAGTCAATACTGAATAAGGACGATTTCATGGCATTACATCCGCAAGCAGGTAAAGCTGCCGCTCCCGAACAACTTATCAATGTTGCCGCATTGGTAAGTCAATATTACAGCTATAAGCCAGACGCTTCTGCACCCGGTGAAGCGGTAAGTTTTGGTACGTCAGGGCACCGAGGCAGCGCGGCTAATTTTACCTTCACTGATACCCACATTGCGGCAATTTGCCAAGCTTTGGTTGAGTACAGAGAGCAAGAAGGTATTACGGGCCCACTTTACGTAGGTAAAGATACCCACGCCTTGTCGGAACCGGCCATGATAACGGCAATAGAAGTGCTAGGTGCTAACGGGGTTGATGTTGTTATTCAGCGCAGTGACAACGAAAGTATGGGGTATACGCCTACACCGGTTATTTCTCGTACCATTATTCGACACAACCGCAATAGCAGTGATAAAGCCGATGGTGTTGTGATTACACCGTCACACAATCCTCCAGAAGATGGCGGCTTTAAGTATAACCCTCCCCATGGCGGCCCAGCCGACAGCGACGTCACCAAACAAATTCAAGATCGCGCAAATGCGCTTATTGCTGATGGAAATGTGGCAGTAAAACGGGTAGATATTCGCCAAGCCAAAGCACGAGGCTTGGTGCGCGAAGAAGATTTTATGGAACCCTACATCGACGATTTGGCCAGCGTGATAGATATGCAAGCCATTGCCGATGCCAACCTTAAACTTGGCACCGATCCCCTAGGTGGTGCGGGAGTAGGTTACTGGTCTAAGATTGCAGAAAAGTATGGCCTGAACATTACCGTTGTTAATCAAGCGGTCGATCCCCAATTCGGTTTTATGCGCAGAGATAAAGACGGTAAATTACGTATGGATTGCTCAAGCGCGTATGCCATGGCTGGATTAATTGAATTAAAAGATGATTTTGATTTAGCTTGGGGCAATGATCCTGACTTTGATCGCCACGGCATTGTGTGTCCAAGCGCAGGTTTAATGAACCCCAATCATTACCTTGCGGTGGCAATTCAATACCTTTATACCCACCGTCCTCAGTGGCCACAGAGCCTAAATATTGGTAAAACACTGGTGTCTAGCAGCATGATAGACAGGGTTGCAAAAAGTCTAGATAAGCCACTTGCTGAAATGCCGGTAGGCTTCAAATGGTTTGTTGAAGGTTTGTCGCAAAGCAAAATTGGCTTTGCCGGAGAAGAAAGTGCTGGGGGGATTTTTCTACAGCGCGACGGCGAAACTTGGGCAACAGATAAAGACGGGTTTATTCTTTGTTTACTTGCGGCGGAAATCACGGCAGTGACAGGAAAAGATCCGGGTGAACACTATAAAGGATTAACGGAACAATTTTCTGCTCCCGTATATAGCCGCGTAGATGTTGCTGCAACATTGGAACAGAAACAAAAACTATCCGCCATGGACGCCTCTGTGATAACCAGCGATACCCTTGCCGGTGAACCCATTCTTGCTGTGCAAACCCATGCTCCAGGCAACAACGCAGCAATTGGTGGCGTGAAGGTCTCTACGGAAAATGGCTGGTTTGCTGCGCGTCCTTCTGGTACCGAGCAAATCTATAAAATTTATGCTGAAAGCTTCAAAGGTGAAAGTCACTTACAAGAATTGATTGCTGAAGCCGAGGCACTAGTAGGTAAAATCATCAAATAAGGTTAAAAAATAACCTAGATAATCGATGGCTTGTAATAAATATGTTAAAAATCGACTGAATGCATACGAATTCAGTCGATTTTTTCGTTTTTTAACCAAATTATCACAACAATATCGTTTAAGTGCTGCTATATTGCTCTCATGTGACGTGCTATTTATGTAATTTAATTACATGTTGGCGTGATGGAAAACCTTCTCTGATAGAGTGAGACCGCACAATGAACGCTAAAGCGAACAACACCCAATCTCCCGCAAAAATTGACAAATCTGACTTCAAAGCCGCTGTAGTCAAGCACCTTCACTGTACCTTGGGTACGGATGAAAACAAAGCGAACAATCACGCTTGGTGGAAGGCCACCTGTGCCGCAATGCAAGAGCATGTGTTAGAGGGATTACGTAAAACACAGAAAACCCACTATCTTAACGACACCCGCGCTGTGCACTACTTTTCTGCAGAATTTCTTATGGGGCGTTTGCTGTCAAACAACCTGCAAAACTTTGGTCTTTTTGAGGTGGCCAGTGGGGCACTAAAAGAACTTGGTGTTGAGCTGACTGACATCATGGAGCAAGAGCCTGATATGGCATTAGGCAACGGCGGCCTTGGTCGTCTTGCCGCGTGTTTTATTGATTCTTTGGCCACTATGGAGTTACCGGCAATTGGATACGGTATTCACTACGAGCATGGTTTATTCCGACAAGAAATTAAAAGCGGCGCGCAGATAGAGCGTCCAGACAGTTGGCGCGATTATGGTAACCCTTGGGAAATTTGCCGACCAGAGTCTATTCAAGAAGTCTCTCTATTTGGTTATGTTGAAACCAAATATGGCGAAAATGGCAGAGTGCTTAAAGAATGGCATCCTGGTTCTATCGTAAAAGGGGTGCCTTGGGATATCCCAGTGGTGGGATATGAAGGCAAAACTGTGAATGTACTGCGTTTATGGCAGTCAGAAGCCTCTGATTATTTCAACTGGGATGTCTTTAACGCGGGGGGATACGTGGATGCACAACGAGAAAATGTGCAGGCTGAAACCATCTCGAAAGTGCTTTACCCCAATGATGAAACCGAAGCGGGTAAAGAATTACGACTTATACAACAATACTTCTTTTGCTCGTGCTCACTGAAAGACATTATTCGTCGTTACAAGCGTGCTCATGGTGATGATTGGAGCCGTTTTGCTGACCAGGTGGTGATTCAACTTAACGATACTCACCCAGCCATTGCCATCCCAGAGCTTATGCGAATTTTAGTAGATAGAGCTGAGTTAGATTGGGATCAAGCCTGGGGCATTTGTACACAAGTGTTTGCTTACACGAACCATACGCTATTGCCAGAAGCGTTGGAAAAATGGCCTGCTCGCATGATTGAAAAAATTCTGCCTCGTCATTTAGAAATTATCTATGAAATTAACCACAGATTTATGGCTGAGGTTGACAAAAAGTGGCCTGGCGACAACGCCATGAAAGCCAAACTGTCTATAATCGAGGAAGGCCATGAAAAGATGGTGCGCATGGGCCATTTGTCTGTTATCGGTTCTTTCGCCGTGAATGGTGTGGCCGAAATGCACTCTCGATTAGTGAAATCTTCTCTGTTTCCTGAGTTTGACGAATTATACCCGGGCAAACTCACTAACGTGACCAACGGCATCACGCCAAGACGATGGCTGAAGGCGTGTAACCCGTCACTTTCTAAACTGATTGATAAGAAGATTGGCGTAGACTGGCCTAAAGATTTGTACAAGTTAGAAGGGTTAGCCAAATTTGCGTCTAACAAAACCTTCCAAAAGCAATTCATGAAAGTAAAGTTAGAAAACAAAGAATTGCTGGCTGAAGAAATCCGTCAATCGTTGGATTTAGAAGTGGACGTTAATGCCATTTTTGATGTGCAAATTAAACGTCTGCATGAATACAAGCGTCAGCACTTGAACCTACTTCATATCATGGCTTTGTACCGTCGTATTCTTGAGAACCCAGACTACGATATGCACCCAAGAGTATTTATTTTCGGTGCAAAAGCGGCGCCGGGTTATAAGTTAGCGAAAGACATTATCTATGCCATCAACAAGGTAGCAGATAAAATTAACAACGACCCTCGTGTGAATAACAAAATTAAGGTGGTTTTCTTACCGAATTACCGTGTGTCTTTGGCAGAGAAAATGATTCCTGCGTCAGATGTGTCTGAGCAAATTAGTACCGCGGGTAAAGAGGCATCAGGTACAGGTAACATGAAGTTGGCGCTTAATGGGGCCGTGACTATCGGTACGCTAGATGGTGCAAATGTGGAAATCGCCGAGGAAGTAGGCGACGATAATATCTTCATCTTTGGCCTTACCGTTGAAGAAGTGAATGAGCTTAAAGCCAAGGGCTATAACCCTCTTGATTACTACTATAAAGATCCTGAAATTAAAGCGGTATTGGATTGGTTAGAAACGGATTACTTCACGCCGGGTAAGCCAGGCGCGCTGGTCTCTATCAAACAAAGCCTATTGGATCATGGCGACCCTTACATGGTTTTGGCGGATTACAGAAGCTATTCTGATGCACAAATTGCCGTAGATGAAGCCTACAGAGACAAAGAACGCTGGGCTGAAATGGCAATTATTAATACGGCGAAGATGGGTAAATTTACGTCAGATCGCTCCATAAAAGATTACGTCGATAGAATTTGGAAGCTTTCGCCGTGTAAGATTGAGAACTAATCGCACATTTAGGTATCTAAAGGCTCAGAAGTGTTACGCTTTCTGAGCCTTTTTCTTTTGTGGGCTAAGGGTTGACGCACCTTGGGTTAGCCAATGAGGTGCCCACATTTGGCCTTAACAGAAAGTAAATGATGCGTTTAGTTAAGTAAAACTTCAAAAATTTATAAGTAGGTATTAAAAAATATACTCTTTTATGCGCCCGGTGAGTAGTCAGGCAAGACAGAGTTTTCTACACTAGCTCGACACCTAGCCGCCGTTTTGTGCAAGGATATAATTATGAGCCGAATGCATTCGACTTTGGCAACCATTCCCAATCGTTACGCCTTTATCAACACCATCGACGCCTCTGCACATCAGTGTCATTCTTTGTCACTTATGCTTATCGATGTCGTGCGATTTTCCGATGTCACAACGAGTCTGGGTATCACCGTGGGTGATAGGTTCTTGCTAGAGATTGCAAACAGGCTTCACGTACTTTTCAACAAGGAAGTGCGTATTGGAAGAATAAGTGGCGATGTTTTTGGCGTAGTGTTCCTTAATACCTCAAATGCAACGTTTCTTCGCGATATGTTTGAGCGACTAGTGGAGCATTTCAAAACACCTATGTATCACGACGAGCATGCCTTTATTGCAGACTTTAATGTCGGCGTGGTGCAGGGCCGGTGTGACGAGTTTGAAATTACAGCATTTGTTTCTCGTGCTGAAGCGGCCTTAAAACAAGCAAAAGAAAATAAGTACGAAAATTACTACGCTTTAAGCATGCATGATAAGACCGAAACCGGTCGTAGTTTAGCGCTAAAAGCCGACCTCAAACGGGCATTATCACAAAACGAGCTAGAGCTGTACTACCAACCAAAGGTCGATCTAAATACCTTGAACGTTATTGGTGCAGAATGTTTATTGCGTTGGAATCATCCGCTCGACGGCGTGTTGTTCCCCGGGCCGCTCATTGAAGCAGCCGAATCGTATAACATGATGAATGAATTGGGGTATTGGACACTAGAGCAAGCGTTTAGAAGCTTGGTTGAATTGGAAAAGCACGGCCTGCCTATTACACTCTCTGTCAATATCTCGCCAACCCAATTATACGACAATCACTTATTGCCTTCGTTAAAGCTGCTTAGCGAAACATACAGTATGCCGCTGGATCGCGTCGAGCTTGAATTAACAGAAGACGTCGCCTTGTCAAATTCCTTGATGGTGAAAAAGCAACTAGATGAGCTAAGGGCTATGGGGATCGCGATCTCGGTGGACGATTTTGGAAAAGGGTATTCCAATTTAGCTTACATACGAGACTTAGATCTCACCGCCCTTAAAATTGACAAAACCTTTGTGATGGAGCTAACTGATCATCCAGTCAACCGTGCCATTATCGAAGCGGCAAATATCATTGGGAAGGCGAAAGGCTGTGCCGTTATCGCCGAAGGCGTAGAAACCATAAAGCAATTGCATATTTTGCGTGAAGTTGGCGTGCGCCAAGGGCAAGGTTACTTGTTTTCTAAGGCCGTTCCTTTAGGAAGTTTCATTCAATTAGCGCAGCGAGATATTATTGTTGGCACGTCACCTCGCCAAGCCTAACAGTATATTGTATTGAAAAACTAAAAATGGGTTGTGATTAAAACCGTCAAACGTGCAATAGTCCCCGCAAGTCGCTAGACTATCGCCATTCGCAACACGTATGGCTTAATTGATGCAACAACTTATACAACACGGTGAGTTTCTTTCACTCTCTCGAACCGAGCCTCAGCGCTTTCAAACCCCTATTCAATTTGAACTCGATAATCACACGAAAGTTGCTATCTCTGCGCCAGGGATTATTGAATTCACGCCCCTTTCTTTAGACAACATAAGCACTAAGCATATTGTTTTATCTTGCGGTGTTCATGGCAACGAAACGGCACCAATAGAAATGTGCGATGACTGGGTTAAGTCAATTCTTACAGGGCGGCTTGAAGTGACCCATCGCGTTTTGTTTTTGTTTGGTAATTTACCTGCAATGGATATTGCCAAGCGGTTTGTTGAAGAAAACATGAACCGCCTGTTTAGTGGTGCTCACTCGGAAGGCGACGGCTGTAATAATATAGAAAGACAGCGCGCAAAAGCATTGGAAGAGGCAATAAACCAGTTTTTCGCTCATGCACAAGCCGACGAACAGAAATTCCACTACGATTTACACACCGCAATACGAAGCTCTAAAAACGAGAAATTTGCGGTTTACCCTTATTTGCACGAGAGGCGCTACAGCAAAGGGCAGCTCGCTTTTCTGGCGGCCTGCGGGGTAAAAACAATTCTACTTTCAGAAAACCCAACGACTACCTTTAGCTATTTTTCGTCACGCCAGCACGGTGCTCATGCATTCACCGTGGAGCTAGGTAAAGTGCGCCCGTTTGGTGAAAACGATATGTCACGGTTTGCGCAAGCGAAAGAGGCGATAACGTCACTGATTAGTCGTGAAGATTTTTCACCGCAAGTGTCTATGGATGAATTGGATATTTTTCGGGTGAATCAAGTGGTGATCAAAAACGCAGATGACTTTACCTTGCACTTTGACGACGACACGCCCAATTTTACCGATTTTACAAAGGGCACTGTGCTTGCTTCTGAGTCAGGTAAAACCTATGTCGCACAGCAAGACGGTGAAGCGATTGTTTTTCCTAATGCTGACGTGGCGATTGGTCAACGGGCTATGCTTACCGTGGTCCCCACCAAGCTGGAGACGCTAGATGTTTAAGTTAGATGAGCGGTTAGATAAAGATACCTTTTTTATAAGTGACTTACCTTTGTGCCGCGTCTTGTTGATGAACGACAACCAGTTCCCGTGGTTAATCTTAGTGCCTCGGGTAGCCGATGTGGCAGAGATTATTGATTTAGATGAAGCCCAGCAACAGCAGTTTTTAAAAGAGTCTGGATTTGTAAGCCATGTACTAAAACAAAAAACACAGTGCGATAAACTTAACGTGGCAGCCCTTGGCAATATGGTGAAGCAACTGCATATTCACCATGTAGCAAGGTTTACCCATGATGTGGCTTGGCCTAAGCCCGTTTGGGGCAATCAACCAGCATGCCCTTACCACATCGAAAAGGCTAGTGTATTAATATCTACTTACAGAGAATCTCTCGCACTTTTTTATTGAGCTTGCTAGCCTAACGTTAATTTACTCTACTTTTTTACATAGTCTGAAAAAGTAGTGGCGTTTAACAAAGGAGTTTGTTTATGATTATTTCTACTACGCCTTCATTGCAAGGTCAGAAAATAGATGAGTATTGCGGCATTGTAGTTGGCGAGGCTGTCATGGGCGCCAATATCTTCAAAGATTTGTTTGCGTCTATCCGCGATATCGTGGGCGGCCGTTCGGGTTCTTATGAAGAAGAGCTTACGCGTGCTAGAAAGCTGGCGTTCAATGAAATTGAGCACGAGGCAAGAAGCATGGGGGCAAACGCCGTGGTGGGAATTGACTTAGACTACCAGGTTATTGGCGATAAAGGCAGCATGTTGATGGTCAGCATCAGTGGTACCGCGGTGAAGACCTCACCATTGTAACCCCTACAATACACTATCTGCGGCTAAATGCCGCAGAAAGGCGAGGGAAATGGCGGATTTCCCTCGCTTGACTTACCACTCGTCTTCTTCGTCATCGAACCCTTTTTTTGCTTGCCCGTTTCCGTTTTTATTGTTGTCTTTGTGTTTCTGGGTTTGATCTTTCACTTCTTGCGGGAATTTAAACTTCGCGCTGTATTTTAGTAGGGTGATATTGCCAATCACCACGCCTAATACCAATACAATGATAACAACGACCCAAGTGGTATCCATGTGCGTATTACTCTCCCAAATTTAGAATGTAGCGACGGTAAATCATGTGGATGTGGTCAAGCACGGTGCTTTTGCCCTCAAGATCGCTATTTTCAATGGCCGTGACTAGGCTTGCTAGGTTTCTTTGTTTTTCAAACAAATTTGCGCTGTCGGCATGGGATAAATGCCAGGGTTCGCGAGCCACGCCACCGCAATAGCGCGCAAAAGGTAAAGTGAAACCATAGTGCGCCATGTTTTCATTTAACCACTGCGCCAACGGATAGCAAGGGCCATCAGCGGCGTATTCCGTTTCAACCAATTGAAAGTCGCCATCCCATTGGGATACCGCGGCTTTATCATAAACGTCAATATCAGACCCCCAATGGTGGCGACTGCCGCCCGGTAACGCTGACCACATTAAAATAGCATGCAGTTTTTCTACGTTGCTTAAACGGTCAGGGTTTAACGGTACGCCATTGATATCAAGAAGCTTCGCTTCTCCTCGCCACTTTCTATTCCAAATGACGCACTGTCGTTCAAAACTGCGGTAGCTACTCACCAATTGTAAGTCTATACCTTCTTGCTTGGCATCCTGCTGCATGGCGCTAAATGCGTCTAATACAGCGGGGAGAAGTAAATGGCCGTTGCCGGCGTCCATCAGTTGGTGAGGCGATATGCCTAACCAACGAGATGAAGAGTATGAAAGGTGGGTTAACATGATATTGGGGCTGAGACTAGGCGAGTAATCGCACAAGAATGCCGTAATAAATATCAGCAAGTTGCTCTAAATCCGACATTTTTACGCATTCATCAATTTTGTGGATAGTCGCATTTACCGGGCCAAGCTCAATCACTTGCGCACCTGTAGGTGCTATAAAGCGTCCGTCAGACGTACCACCTGCCGTAGACAATACAGTGGGCTCTCCTTTAACCGCTAAAATGGCTTCTTGGGTAGCATCTAGCAATGCGCCAGTATCGGTCAAAAACGGCTGTCCGTTGAATGTCCATTTAATGTCGTAATCGAGTTCATGCTTATCTAAGATATGGGTAACACGCTCAATTAACTGTTTATCGGTAACTTCGGTAGAAAAACGGAAGTTAAAACATACCTGAAGTTCACCAGGAATGACGTTTCCTGCCCCTGTACCACCGTGAATATTCGAAATTTGAAAGCTGGTGGGCGGGAAAAACGCATTGCCATCGTCCCAGTGAGACTGAGCAAGTTCAGTCAGTGCAGGGGTGGCAAGGTGAATAGGGTTGCTGGCCAAGTGAGGGTAGGCCACATGCCCTTGAATACCTTTCACGGTTAAATCACCGGTTAACGAGCCTCGTCGTCCATTTTTAACAATGTCACCCACTTCTGTGGTGGAAGAGGGTTCACCAACAATACACCATGTAATTTTCTCATTGCGGGCTTCTAGCGTATCAATAACGCGGGTGGTGCCATTAATAAATGGGCCTTCTTCGTCGCTGGTAATCAGATACGCAATACTGCCCTTATGGGCAGGATAATCCCGCACAAACTCTCTTGTTGCCACAAGCATTGCCGCGAGGCTTCCTTTCATATCGGCTGCGCCGCGCCCATGCAAGAATTCGCCTACTTCAGTTGCGGTAAATGGCGGCGTTTTCCAGGCATCTTCTGGGCCGCTAGGAACAACGTCAGTATGCCCTGCAAAGCAAAACACTGGGCCTTCATTACCCCGGCGAGACCACAAATTAGTGGTATCTTCAAACACCATGGTTTCATTATTAAAACCTAGTGTAGAAAGAAACGCTTTCATCGCTTCTTGGCAACCTTCATCTTCGGGTGTGACCGAGCGGCGATTCATTAAATTCTTTGCAATATCGATAACGGTATCGTTAATCAAAATATGTCCTCATACTGCGCAGGTTTAAAACCAATGTGAAAGGTGCCATTGTGAAGCAAAATAGGGCGTTTAACCATGGCAGGGTGGGTTTCTAGAAGCGAAAGCGCTTTTTCTTTATCTAAATTGGCTTTATCAGCATCATCAAGTTGGCGGTAGGTGGTGCCGCGTTTATTTAGCATCACTTCCCAACCCAATGCGCTTTCAGCAGTGGTGAGGAACGCCGCTGAAATGCCATCTTTTCTATAGTCGTGAAACACAAAATCAATGTTGTGTTCAGTTAACCATTTCTTTGCTTTTTTTATGGTATCGCAATTGGCTATACCGTAAAGCGTCGTGCTCATAATATGTCTATCCTGAAGGTGTAAAATGTGATTTATGTCTTGGCGACCTACCTATTTTACCTACGTTAATAGGTGCATTTATAAAAAAAGCGTGAAGAGACTGTCTTGCATGCCGTCAACGTATTTTTGTTGTGTAGGCAGCAGCCCCTTCAAGGCCTGCGCATTTAATACGGACATTATACAAATATTTGCCACGCCTTGTTGCTTCAACCATGCAGAATTTACAGAAAATAGCAGGCTACCCTTTTTTATTTTATCGCCTTGTTTAACCTCACACTGAAATTTCTCACCCATTAACCCATTCGTTTGCTCGCCAAACTTAACGATGCATTTTAATCCAAACGTCGACTTCAGGGTAATGGCGTAATTGAGGGGATCCACAGCAAGAATAGTTCCTTCGAATGGGGCGCGGGCTTTGCTTTCGGAAGTTTGTATGGCGAAGCCAGGGCCCCACGCGCCCTTTGCAAAGAGGGGATCAGAGAGTGTGGACAAGCTCGCACATTTCCCAGACACGGGGGCCGCAATGGGAATGGCGCGTTGAAAAGAGTCTGGCGCCTCTACAAGCAATTTATCTGTGATCAAGACACCATTCCTCTTACTGAATATCCCGCATTCACCAAGGCTTTTTGCGCATCGTTGAGTTTATTTTCTTTCACAAGAAAAAAGTCGGTTTCAAAAGTAGAAACCACGAAAATAGACACTTTGGCTTTTGCTAATACCGCGCCTATTTGCGCCATAATGCCCACCATTGAAAGATGAAGTGGGCCAATAAGTTCAAGTGCTTTCCAATTTTCGTCGCTTTCAAGGGAGTCTATGGAGACCGAATCAGGCACCACAATCGACAGTTCATCTTGGGTTTTGCCGAGAAAAAATAATGGGCTTTTGAGCACCTCAGCAGGTATATCACTGTCGCCATCTAAACTGTGAATGGTAAAAGATTGAGGGAGCACCTCTAGGGTTTGTTTGGGCATGAAAAACCAAGGAAATGTTAACGAAGTAAAGTATCCACATTAAACCACCATCTGTGACTAACTGCCAAGTGTTATCCACTTAATCTGTGGATAAGTTTGTTGAGTAGTTTGGGGCTTAATTATAAGTGCATGAAAATAAACAAATAAATAAACTGTACAAACAATAGTCAGTGGATAACATTCACTGTATTGCAAGCATTTTCCACAACCGCTGTCTATACAATTTTATGAAAATGTTCTTCTATTTTTGAATTTCTTTTCTTGACAGTGCGTATTTTTTGTCGACGAAATAGGCCTAAAAGGGGTAGGGTTTATAATTGTAAAACCGATTGTTAATAAGCAAATCGAAAGACACAAAGATAAAAATAAGGTGACGACAATGAGCGATAGTTTATGGTGCGACCTCACCACTGAAAAGGCAGATACGTTAGCTGATTACTATGTTGAAGTGATGGGATGGAAAAAAGAAGCCATCGACATGGGCGATTACAACGATTACGTGATGATGAAAGCAGACGGTACCCCAGCGGGGGGTATCTGTCATAAAAAAGGCTGTAATGAAAACATGCCCAATGGATGGATCCCCTATTTTACCGTGAGCCATTTAGATACGGCATTGCAAAAAAGTCAACGTTTAGGCGGCACCCTGGTAGGGAAAATTAGACAGTTTGGCGAAGATAGGTTTTGTATTGTGACGGATCCCGCGGGGATAAGCTGTGGTTTGTTTGAAAAAAACAGCTAAGCGCGGCAACCCAATTCGCCGTGAATATCAGTACGGCCAATTGGGTCTGCACGAAAAAAAGGTAAGGCTGGGTTAACTGGCTTTATCTTTTAACACACCTCGGCTTAGTTGGTCGCGTTCGATGGACTCAAACAAGGCTTTAAAATTCCCTTCACCAAAACCATTATCTTGTTTCCGCTGAATAAACTCAAAAAATACGGGGCCAAACACGGTTTCTGAAAAGATTTGTAGAAGCAGCCTAGGTTCGCCATTTTCCGTCGTGCCGTCTAATAGAATGCCTCTAGCCTGTAATTCGTCAACGGGCTCACCATGGCCGGGCAGGCGTTCTTCTAACATTTGGTAGTAGGTATCTGGAGGCGGTGTCATAAACTTCATGCCTTTGGCTTTCAGTTTATCTAAGCACGCAGGCAAATCGTCACAAGCGAAGGCAATATGTTGAATACCTTCTCCATTATATTGCATTAGAAATTCTTCTATTTGGCCGCCCCCACCCACGGCTTCCTCGTTAAGAGGAATGCGAATTTTACCATCTGGCGCCGTCATGGCTTTGGATAGTAGGCCGGTATACTCACCTTTAATATCAAAGTAACGAATTTCGCGGAAATTAAATAAAGCAGTATAAAAGTTAGCCCAATACTGCATTCTGCCCCGGTAAACGTTATGAGTAAGGTGATCTAAGGTATGAAAGCCACACCCTGTTGGGTAACGGTCTACCCCTTCAATCCAATGAAAATCAATATCATAAATGGTGTTCTCGCCTTCGTACCTATCAATGAGGTAGAGCATGGCGCCACCTATGCCCTTAATCGCTGGCAGTTTGAGTTCCATGGGGCCGGTATAAGTATCCATAGGCTGGCCACCCCGGCTGAGCACCTCACTGTAAGCATGTTGTGCGTCTTTCACTCTAAACGCCATACCGCATGCAGATGGGCCATGTTCTTCCGCGTAATAACCCGCGTGGCAGTGCTTTTCGTAATTGCTCAGTAAGTTGATGTCTCCTTGGCGCCAGAGTTCTACATCTTTTGATTTATGCCGCGCTACGCGGGTAAAGCCCATGGCCTCGAAAATAGGCTCAAGTATCCCTTTTTCAGGGGCGGTAAACTCTAAAAATTCAAAGCCATCAAGCCCAATAGGGTTTTCGAATAAGTCAGCCATTACATCCCTCACATTTTTATGTGCTTACCCTAATAAGCTTTCATTTAGGGTTTATGCTTAATTTGTAAAAATATTGTAAACGCGAGCGGGTTTATTCAGCAATGGTGGAAGAGCAATAGGAATAGTGAGAGTACGGTACCAAGTGTAACGAATAGTTTTCAGTTCAGAAAAATCCGTATTAAACTTCCAGAGTGATTGTTTAAACTATTGAAATTTAACTGCTATTTCTGCATTTCAAAACACGCAAGTGTGCAGTAAAGCGTACAGTGCATGTACGCGTTACTCAGGTTGCCCGGTAAATTGCTTTTTCAATCCCTTCCAACAGTTTATGTAGTCGGTTTGTCGGCAGGGGGTGTTCAATGCAAAAGGCGTGGGCTTAATCACTAAACTCGATTCCAACATAAACGCCAGGGTATCTTTGTATCTTTGAGGGGTCAGCGTTTCTTGGGTTGCTTTATTAAACACGGCGGCCTCAGGGCCATGGGGCGTCATACAGTTGTGAAGGCTAGCACCTCCAGGTTCAAACCCTTTTTCTTTCGCATCATAGGCGCCTTTAATTAAGCCCATAAACTCACTCATGATATTTCTGTGATAATACGGTGGCCGAAAGGTGTGCTCTGCAACCATCCACCTTTCAGGAAAAATAACAAAATCCACGTTTGCTGTGCCCTCATGGGCAGACGGCGAGGTTAATACGGTAAAAATAGAGGGGTCGGGATGATCAAAACTCACTGAATTAATCACGTTAAACGCGTTCAGGTTGTACTTATAAGGCGCAGAATTACCCACCCAAGCCACCACATCAAAAGGAGAATGAAGCAAAGTGGCTTGATACAGCTGACCGTCAAATTTAGTGACTAACGTATGTGGATTGTCGTTATCTTCAAACCAGGCCACAGGATAGTGAAAATCACGCTGATTAGCGTAGCCATTTGCCCCCACAGGCCCGCGTTCTGGCAGCGTGAAAGGTTGCCCGTAGTTTTCACACACATAGCCGCGGCAATGTTTAGAGATAACGTCTATTGAGAATTTTACACCTCGTGGAATAACGGCAATTTCCTCCGGCTCAAGGCTAAGCCTGCCAAACTCCGTTTTAATCAACATCTCCCCGTGTTGAGGGATAATTAATAACTCCCCATCAGCGTTATAAAAGGCTTTCTTCTCCATATTGGCATTTGCACTGTAGAGGTGTATCGCCATGCCGATGTGAGTATGCGCACTGCCGTTCGCCGCCAGGGTAGTTAACCCGTTTACAAAATCAGTGGGTTCATCTGTAAAAGGGAAGGGGCTCCAGCGCATTGCATTGGGTGGACAAGGTGTTGTATGAGGGGCTGTGACGATGTTACCTAAAGCCATAGGCGCAAAGTCTGACATGGCAACAGAAGGGCGCAGTCTGTATGTCCAACTACGCCTATTGCTTGCCCTTGAAGCCGTAAACGCTGTAGTACTGAGTTGTTCCGCATACAAGTTATACTTCACCTTTTGCGGGCTAAACTGCCCCATAGGTAACGCACCTGCTAAGGCCTCTGTTTCATGTTCATTATTAAAACCTGTTAGGTATTGTAGTTTTGCCACAGACGGCTCCTTAAACACCTTTACCGCCTTCATGGTTTGTTCGAACGTAGCTTGATGTAAAGAAGGGAGGCGGTAAGTCTGGTTATGATGTGGTTAATAGGCAAAAGAGTAGAGAAGGTGAAAAGGTAAATCAATTGTTAACGTGCATATGATAGGTATTGCTTTAGATTACGGTGTTCTAGAAACTTTACGTTGCAGTTGGACAGGGTTTACACCGTGTTGAGCTAGGTTGCTTCAAGCCGGAGGAATAAGCGCAGCAGAAAGCATAGAAAGAAATGGCTTGGTTAAACCATAAGCACGATGATTTCTGTTAAATTGGTGTGAAGTTATTACTTTTCTATAAATTACTGGTAAATTGTGCACCACGGTGAACAAATTAGGGTAATTCGTTGGTTCCTTTAGATATTTACGCAGGTGAAGCGGCGCGCGCTAGAATCCAAAAAGAGGGGTTTTCGCCACAACTGTTTCAGTATTTTCTTGGTGCCTCTGGTGGGCCAAAATGGTTTTCATTGGCTGGGTTAGACCGAGTACTATTTCCAGAATGGTTTGCTGGCATTCACCACCAAGTACAAGTCATAGGCTCTTCTGCTGGCGCATTTAGAGCCATGTGTGCCGTACAGCAGGATCCCCTTGCGGCTATTAATCGCTTAGCCAGTGCCTATTCCACCACCACCTACTCAAGCAACAAGCCTACTCCACGAGAAATCACCGCCAAAGCCTTAGATCTTCTCACTTATATGATTGACGATGAAGGCAAGAAAAGTGCGCTGGAAAATGACAGATTCAAAGCGCATTTAATTGTAGCAAAATGCCTAGGTGCCACTCGCTTTGAAGGTAAATTTCAACAATTACGCGGCCTTGCTATGAGCGCGGCAACAAACACCATAGGCCGTAAGCATTTGGCAAAGTTGTATACCCGCTATGTATTTTCATCGCCAGGTAGTAACCTAAGCATAAGCGATCCCTATCATCTACCCACGCAGTATCATCTGTTAACCGAGGGTAATATACATGCGGCTTTATTGGCCTCAGGTTCAATACCAGTGGTCATTGAAGGTGTGACAGACATAGAAGGCGCCCCCCCTGGCATGTATAGAGACGGGGGCATTATCGACTACCATTTCGATATATCCCTTGGCCCTGAAGATGGATTAGTGCTGTATCCCCATTTTTACAACAAGCCAATACCGGGATGGTTCGATAAGGGCTTAAAACGTCGCGTTCCTCATAAGAGCAGTTACGACAACGTAGTAATGATGGTGCCCTCACAAGCATTTATCGCCAGCCTACCTTTTGGCAAAATTCCCGATAGAAAAGATTTTGAAGTACTAGACGCCCCAGCCCGAATCGCATATTGGCAAACCGTGCTGAGTGAAACAGACAGATTAGGCGAGTATTTTATGAAAATAGCGGGAGATGGCAGTATTGTGGATAAAATACAGCCATTCACGTTTGCCCAGCGTGGGGGCTAATTCGTCTATTTGGTTGCTTATTAGGCACTTGAATGCCACGGCGTGAATTTTTTCTTGCAGCCAGCGCGCTGCATCAGTATTATACGCGCCGTTGCTACAACTCTACACCCTCATGGTTGTTAGCATTTCAATTTGCGTCTATAGCTCAGTTGGTTAGAGCGCTACCTTGACATGGTAGAGGTCCCCTGTTCGAATCAGGGTAGACGCACCACTTCTTCTATACTCAGTTTTCATCATATCTCGGCGGCGCAATTACCTATTGTTCGTGGCGAGCTTTATTGCGTTTGTTCAGTTAGCGTCGTTAATTTTCTTCTAATACACCGCGTGCGTCACATTTTGTCGTATCCATGCTTCATGCTTATTAAAGGTGAGCCATTACGAGTAAAAGCATGGAAAACGTTCAAACCAGTCAAATCAATATTCACGTCATCGGTGTAGGTGGCTGCGGTGGCAACGCGGTAACAAATATGGCCAGTCTGTGCTCTCACGAACGTATCAGATTCAGTTCAATTAATACAGATATCGCCGCTTTACATCGATGTCATAATCATGAAGTGGTGTTGATTGGTGAGGGCACCACTAAGGGGTTTGGCGCGGGCGCTGATCCTGAGGTGGCAAGGCGCGCTGCGAGTCAAAGTGAGGCCGCGCTACAAGTGCTTATTGAGGGAGCAGACCTTATTATCATTGTCGCAGGGTTAGGCGGAGGAACGGGAAGTGGTGCTTCTCCAGTTCTTATTGACTTAGCCAAAGAGAATGAAATTGATGTCATGTGTTTTGTCACTCTCCCCTTTAAAACTGAAGGAGGGCTGAGAGTGGATATTGCTGAGCACGCGCTAGCGGAAATACGTAGCAAAGCAAACGCAACGCTTGTGATGTCTAACGATTCATTGATATCGGCCTTGGATGAAACTGTAGGCCTGCTTTCTGCTTTTCGCCATTGCGATGCCCAAATCCATAGCATAGTGGAAGCCATCATCGTGATGTTAACAAACACTGGGTACATCAACGTCGATATCAATGACTTCAGTCACATTCTCTCCTTAGAGGGTGACACTGCCTTAGGTGTTGGCATAGCAGAGGACGACAGTTCATTGAGTAGTGCACTTAAGCATGCGTTAGAAAACCCGCTGGTTGATAAGCAAAACATAATGGGGGCGCAGGGGGTTATCGCACAGCTAACCTGCAGAGAAGAGCCTAGTTTGGCTATGTATGAAGAAATGCTAGCCACGCTTCAATTACTCGTAGATGGGCCCCAAACTCTCATTATTACTGGCGTGACTTTATCCCCCGAGCTACCGCATTTTGGTGAAGTGTTAATTATCGCAACAGGGGTGCCTGTGGAGAAACAGCAATTTGACCAAGAGAAAAATGTGATACCGATGAAGCACGCATCTGGCTACCTTGAAATTCCAACGTACTTAAGGCTTCGAGGAAAAGAGCTGCTATGACGCTGATTGCGCCCGAGCATTAGGCCGCTTTATCGTTGATAGCCGTTTAACTACTGCTATCAATGTCTCCCAAATAAGTCATATGCAGTGTGCTCGACAGCGCTTTGAAGTATTGCCGTAACTTTTGCGGCGCAATAACTTCAATGTTGTCACCTAAGCCTCTTAAAAATGCGCGCAGTTTATTGGTATCTTCAACTGTAGCGGTTAACCGCGATTTATCAGCCTGGTTTGACGGAGTAATAACCTGATCATCGCTTAGCCTATAGCCGTGAAGTAAAAATAGGGCGTTGTTATTCACGCGTAGCTCTAGCTGTATGTTTTCTTTATTTTTGGCTGTTAATGTCTGAATATTTTCCAACTCGCCAAAGGCTTGTTGGCAGTCTTCATCAGTTACGGTAACGTTTCTAATGAATTGTAGCGGTAAAGCGTAGCGCCTTTTGTGCAGCGCGCCGAAGGTGCATACAAATAGTTGTCGGCCATCTTGCTTAACCAACCCCATGGGGTTAACCCTGTCGTAGTGCTTCCAAACCATGTCAGTGCTACCGCTAAATATACGTTTAATATCAGCAGAAATTTGCTTCTTAAAGAAGATGGCGCTTTTCAACCGTTCAAAGGAGGTGGCATCTATTTCTGGCGGTATAAGTGGTTGAGAAATTTGGGAGTCGGCCACCGATCTTAACCAGTGCGTTAGCAAAGATTCGCTGTCTTGCTCAAGTACCTGAGACGCTTTTGCAAAATAGGGCTGCATTTCTTTTAACGTAGAATTAGGAAGCGTTGCGCCTGACTGCTCTAGCACTTTAAAGGCTAACGCGGTATTGCCATCCATTAAGCTTACATTGAGCTTTTTAAAATTAGCGTTGATAAACCAGCCGTAAGGTTTGGAGCGTTTGTCAACGTCTAAACCAAAAAGCCCAATGTTTTCTAAGCTCACTAGGTCTCGTTGAACCGTGCGCATGTCGATATTATGATGCCCACAGTTTTGAAGGTTCTCGAATATTTGCCGACTCGATACCTTTCTAGGCGCAAACGGCACGAATTGGAGAATGTCTAACTTGCGTTGAAATGCACTCATTGTGGTGAACCGACTTTTACGTGAGTAACTTCACGATATCATAGAGATAGGGTGCGACAAAAAGTGTCGCACCCTTGATGCGCGTTTTTAGTTCATTTCAAATAAACGTGGCGCATTGCGGTGAACTTCATCTAAATTTGCATTGTTTAGGGTTATTGCCTCTCGCAGCTCTAGTCATACGGGGGGCCGCTTCAGCCGTTAATTATCTTCTCCTACACGTCTATTTTGTTCTTTAATTTTTATTAGACAAAAGTAGTAAAAAATAAAGGTGTTTTTATTTTTTTAAGCTACACTTCAACGAAGCAGCATAGCAACAATTTAAGTTAAGCAATTGCACACCAGCGTAATGGAATGCCATGGTGACGGAGTATTAGGGAATGTTTGAAACAACTTTTCACCATTGTGCGGTGGGTTTGGCTCATGTAAGTCCTTCTGGGGAATTCATACGGGTAAATAAAACGCTGAGCGATTTTCTCGGCTATGACATTGAGGCTTTTTCAACCCTGTCTATTCAGGAAATCACTGCGCCTTCTCACCTTGCAACAGATTTAAACCTGCTAAACAAAACCCTTTGTGGTGAAATTGATACCTACAGCCTAGAAAAAAAATACCTGCATAAAGAGGGGCACGAGGTGTGGGGGAAGCTCACGGTCTCGTTAGTGAGAGATAAACAGGGCAAGCCAGATTATTTTATTTCCGTTGTTGAAGATATCGACAACATGAAAAAGGTTGAGTCGGAGCTGTTTCAGGCAGAAGCACTGTTCAGTGAAATTGTATCGGCATTTTCTTCACGTACTTATATATGGGTTGCTTCGGCAGATTTAACTAAACTGCACTATGCCAATGAGGGTTTTCAAAATATATTTGGCCGGGATGTATCCGTGTTAGCGAACGACCCCTTAAAGTTCTTAAACTATGTGCACCCAGAGGATAGAACGCGGGTGGCGCAGGTTTTTGCAAATAAGCCCCTAGCACCTTGGGATGTACAGTACCGTATTTACGATCCTGACGGTAAGGTTAAGTACATTCATGATAGGGGGATCCCGCTTTATGATGAAGAAGATAAGCTTTCTATGATTGCCGGCACAGCTGATGATATAACCCAGCAAAAAGAGCAAGAAGCAGCCTTAGTGGACGCGGTAGCAAAGTTAGAAGCATTATCGAAAACAGATTCACTCACGGGGTTAGCCAATAGGCGTGAGATGTTCCAGCATCTTGATCAATCTATCGTGCAAATGAAGCGCAGTGAGCTTGTGTCTACCTTGGTGTTCATCGACTTAAACAACTTTAAAGTCATTAACGATACCTACGGGCACAAAGCCGGTGACTTAGCATTGACTTCATTCGCGCAATATATGCAGGGGCACTTACGGGAAACCGACAAATTAGCCCGCCTAGGCGGTGATGAGTTTGTTTTGCTTTTGTACGGTACTAATGGGAATGACACGACACAGTTTTTTAACCGCTTATTGGCCGCACCTATCAATGTAGAATGCGAGGTTGGCAATACTATTCCGCTTTCTTTTAGCGTGGGAATAAGTGAGTGGAACCCCGATATTAACGACCCCCAACAATGGATAGATGCGGCAGATGCGTCAATGTACGAACAAAAACGCCAGCATCATTCGAATGCTGGCGTGGATAAAGAGGTAGGCTAATCCTGGGCCGCTTGCCGCTGAGCAAACCAAGTCGCAATCTCTTGTCGTTCTTCTTCGGTCATTTGCGTTTTATTCAAAAACGGCATGTCTCTAGTGACGGTTGTGCGTCGAACAAATTGGGCTGACTGGCGTTCAATATCTTGCCAGTTGTCGAATACAACCCCCAGTGGCGCCACTTTGAAAATGTCGTCGGTAGGCGTGCTCGCATGGCAGCTAACACAGTGTGTGTTGACTAACTCCTCAATTCGGCTGTCGGTAACCACAGCAAGGGCTTGGTCGCCATGTTCGCTCTTTTCTACTGAGACGCTTTGGCTTGAAGGCCAAGAGACAGCCAGTGCAATAAGCAGCATTCCAATAGCACCTGACACCAAAATGGCAGGTTTAGTTTTACCCACATGACGCAGATTGAAAAAGTGTCTAATCCAAGCCGCATTCGCCATGATTGCAATGAGCACTAACCAGTTATACTCGTGTTGGTAAGTCATCGGATAATGATTTGAAATCATGATGAACAACAAAGGTAAGGTGAAATAGTTGTTGTGTACTGAACGTAACTTAGCGCCTGCTCCCCATTGTGGGTCAATGTCACCTTTTTGTGCCACCGCTGCTACCATCTTGCGTTGGTTGGGCATAATGTTGAAAAAGACATTGCCGGCCATAATGGTCCCGATTAGCGCACCTACGTGAATATAAGCACCTCTGCCGCTAAACCATTGTGTCGACAGAAACGTAACCGCACATATCAGCGCGACTAGGCATAAGCCAAACAGTAATGGGTATTTTGCTAGTGGGCTTCTGCACGCCATTTCATACACAAACAAGCCGCCAAATATTAATCCTAAGCCTAAACTAATCGCTTCAGTGGGGCTAAGGTTGTTTACGCTAGGGTCTATTAGGTAGGCGGATGCACCGAAGTAATACACCAAGACTAAAAGTGCAAAACCCGACAGCCAAGTGGTGTAGGCTTCCCACTTAAACCAGTGAAGTGTTTCTGGCATTTTTTCTGGGCCATAGGCATACTTTGCTACCTCATAGAAACCGCCGCCATGAATGGCCCACAAATCACCTTTTATGCCTTTGTCTTGCTTCCATTTTGGCGGAGTACGTAAATTGTTATCTAGCCAAATGAAATAGAATGACGCGCCAATCCATGCCACGCCCGCAATAACGTGAAACCAGCGAATAAATAAACTAAACCAATCAAACCATGGCATGGGTTAACTCCTTTTTATTATAACAACAATGCCCGTTTACCCATGTTTCACTTACCGCGCGATCATCACCTAAAATACTAAGTGCGAAAAACACGTCATCGAAGGGGGCGTCAGGTTTTATTCTTAACGAGGTTAATTCGTCAAAATGGGGGTCTAAAATGACAAAGTCTGCGGCGCTTTGCGGGTTTAAATTTCCAATTTCATTTTCCCACTTATGTGCTACCGCAGCCCCTTGCGTCATTAAATAGAAGCCGTCGTACGGGTTTATAGGGGCATGACGCAACTGACTTACTTTATATGCATCCCCATAGGTTTTAAGCATACTAAAGCTAGTGCCTGCACCCACATCGGTGGCAAGGGCAACATGAACATCCTGTTGCTTAGCCATTTCCCTATCAAACAACCCACTACCCAAAAACAAATTAGACGTAGGGCAAAAAGCAAGGGTTGCGCCAGTGTCGTGCAGACGCTGCCATTCTTCTTCGTGCAAATGGATACCATGACCAAACACAGCGCGGGGGCGCACCATGTTATAAGTGTCGTACACATCCAAATAGCTCTTTGCATTAGGATACAAACTTTTTACCCATGCGATTTCGTCTAGGTTTTCTGACAAATGGGTTTGAATAAATACATCGGGGTACTGGCAGGCTAACTCACCTAAGCTGGCCATCTGTGCTTCTGTACTGGTGGGCGCAAACCTCGGTGTTATGGCATACCTATTTCGTCCCTTATTGTGCCACTTTTCAATCAAGTCAGCGGAATCTCGTTGCGCCGAGTCAGCACAATCTTGCAAATCTTCAGGGCAGTTACGATCCATGCACACTTTACCCGCCACAATGGCCATGTTGATTTCGTTGGCGGCAGTAAATAAAGCATCACAACAGGTTTTGTGAACCGATGAAAAAACAAACCCAGTGGTGGTGCCGTTTTTCAATAATTGACGTAAAAACACCTGGGCAATATCGCTGGCGTGAGCCGTTTCACTAAATAATCGCTCTGTAGGAAACGTGTAGTTTTCAAGCCAGCTTAGTAATTGTTCGCCATAACTGGCGATGCTTTGTGTTTGTGGGTAGTGCAGGTGGCTATCGATAAAACCGGGCACTAGCCATTTGCCAGAATGATCCACAATGCTTGCTTGTGGAAAGCTAGCGTTAACCTCGTTAAATGGGGCTACGGCAACAATGGTGCCGTTATCAATCACAAGGCCGCCATCCAGAATAATGCTAATATCCTGTTCGGGTTGTTTTGTGGCTGTGGGAAAGTGCGCAATGTTGGCACGAATAAGCTGCATGTTATTTAGCTGCCTCTGTAACTGCTAAAGCCGAAGGGTGAAATAAGTAAAGGCACGTGATAGTGCCCGCCTTCATCGCCTAGTTCGAAACAAATATCGATATGAGGGTAGAAGCTTTTGCCGTGGGTAGAAATAAGGTATTCGTGGCAATGAAAACGCAAGGTGTAAATACCTGCTTCAAATGGGGTACCCCAATCCTTAAAGCGGCCATCACTGTCTGTAGTGCCGGTTAGGGTACTGCCGTCTGGACGTGATAGTGTCAGTTTGATCCCCTCAACGGGTTTGCCGCTTGTGGTGTCTAATATGTGGCTAGAGAGTGTATTCATTCACTTTTTTCCTCTTCTGTTAGTGCTTTATTCAGCCTCAACAAGGTAATTTTTAACTGTTCGCCGGCAGCAATGGTTATTTCTTCATCGGTTGAATTGGGTAAACGTGCTAAAAGCGCGTTTAACATGGTGTCAGCAGACAGGCCCGTGGCACAAATGATAAAAATAAAGCCATGCTTTTTAAGGTAGTCTTCATTCGCTTTTTTCAGTGCCAACAGGGTCTCTTCAGACGCTTGCGCGGTGCCTGACTGCTCTCCTGAGGCAATGGCTTTTGTGTTCGCAAACTTCGCACGTAGGGAGTCTACATCGCCAATCATAGGGTGCGCCGTAAAGGCTTCGAGAATATCGTCGTTATTGCAGGCTTTCCAAGCTAGCTTGGCTTGGGTTTCAATACGCGCAAGGCTGTAGTAGGGGCGAGCCTCTACCATCTGAGAAACCCAGTTTTTTGCCGCGCAAGCCTGTTCAAAGTACTGATAGGCCTGGCTGGGCGTCAGCGCATTTAGTTCGTTTAATGTCATGGTGGAGTGTCCTGAATTCGTCATTCTGATGTTATCGAGGTTGAGCATCTCTCATCACGTAGGGTTAGTGCATCAACCTGCTTCTCTACCCCAGGCGCTACAGACGTTGGCGGGCTGTTCAGCATGGTAATGATCTGGGCGGAAATAGATACCGCCACTTCAATTGGCCGTTTTCCTGGAATGGATAAATGACCAATGGGCGTGACTAAACGAGATAACGCCTGCTCATCGAAGCCTCGGTGAGAAAGCTTTGTCGTAAAGCGTTTTGCTTTGGTATCTGAGCCAATTAAGCCCACAAAGGGCAATGCTGGGTACTTAAGTGCACGCTCCACAATACGATAATCTAGTTGATGGTCGTGAGTAAGCACCACAAGCCATGTGTTGTCTTCAAGGCGATTTACCTCGGTTTCGGGCTGCTCTTCAACCACAACCGTCACATTGTCACTCACCTGCTCAGGAAACAACGATGCTCTATTGTCTATCCAGCTAATTCTCACAGGCAGTTGCGCTAAAATGGGCACCAGTGCTTTAGCCACATGTCCAGCCCCAAATATGGCAATATGTTGTGCGTCTAAGTTACACACATCAAATAGCACTTTTACTGCGCCGCCACAGCATTGCCCTAACGCACTACTTAATGGGTAAGAGTGGGTATAGGTGCGAGACGGTTGATTAGCATCGTTGCCCGTGCGTCTGCTTGCACAGTGTTGGTTCGCAAGCATTTCTCTGGCACGTTTAATCGCGTCAAATTCTAGATGGCCACCACCAATGGTATCAATGCTTTCTGTACCGGTTACCACCATTTTACTGCCAGCTTCACGGGGCGTTGAACCAGCCACGCTCACCACGGTAATTAACACATAGCCAATACCGTTTTGCTGACAATGGGCAACGCCCTCGTACCATCTGGATGGTTTCATCATTGTCATGCCTTCCTTATTGCCCTTGCGCTGCAAGCACGGCGTTTAACACGCGCTCTGGCGTCGCAGGCGTATCAAGTTGGGGGTCTAGTTTGTAACCCGACAAACTTGATATGGCATCTTTAAGCGCACACCAAACTGAAATCGCCAGCATAAACGGAGGCTCACCCACCGCCTTTGAGTGATAAATACTGTCTTCGGCGTTTTTACGACCGAACAGCTGCACGTCAAAGTGCTTGGGGGTATCGCCAATTGCAGGAATTTTATACGTGGCCATGTTTTCACTAATAAGTTTACCTGCCTCATTCCAGCGCAAGTCTTCCGTGGTCAACCAACCCATACCCTGAATAAATGCCCCTTCAATCTGCCCTTTATCAATGGCGGGGTTGAGGCTATCACCCACATCATGAAGAATATCAACGCTGTCAACGGTATATTCGCCGGTGAGTGTATCTATTGATACTTCTGACAACGACGCACCGTAGGCAAAGTAAAAGAACGGACGGCCTTCACCGGTATCGCGGTTATAGTGCAGTTTTGGGGTTTTATAAAAGCCGCTGGCTGAAAGCGATACACGCTCAAAGTAGGCGGCTTGAACTAATTCGGCGAACGGTTTGCTGTGCTCGCCCAGAATGACATTGCCATGCTCAAAACGAACCATATTCGCTTGGTCGGCCATGCCGAGAGACGCAGCAAAGCATTCTGCCAAACGGGTGGTTAGCGTGATACAGGCATTTTGAACCGCTTTACCGTTTAAATCGGTCCCACTTGATGCCGCCGTTGGCGAGGTATTTGGCACCTTATCGGTCCGTGTGGCGGTAACTTCAATCATATCTACAGATAAACCAAACTCGTTAGCCGCAATTTGACCAATTTTGGTGTGTAAGCCTTGTCCCATTTCCGTACCACCGTGATTCACTTGAATGCTACCGTCGGTGTAAATGTGAACAAGAGCGCCGGCTTGGTTAAGGTGCTTTGCAGTAAACGAAATACCAAATTTAACGGGGGTTAGCGCTAAGCCTTTTTTAATCACCGGGCTATTACGGTTAAACGCCGTTATCGCTTTTCTGCGCGCCCAATAGTGCCCATCAGTTTCTAGCTTGGTCATTATCTCAGGCAGCAGATTATGCTCTACTTCCATGCCGTATGGCGTGACTGTGCCAGTGCTTTCTCCGTAAAGATTGCGCTTGCGAATGGTGAGCGGGTCTACTTCTAGATGGCGGGCGACTTTATCAATTAGCGCTTCGGCCATGATCATGCCCTGTGGGCCACCAAAGCCTCGATAGGCGGTATGAGACACCATATTGGTTTTCAAACGGTGACCTACAATGTGGCTGGCCCCTAAATAGTAGCCGTTGTCCGCATGGAACATAGCGCGGTCAACAATGGCGTCGGATAGGTCAGGCGAATGACCACAGTTACCGTTAATGTCCATGTGGGTGGCCAGAATACGGCCGGTGTCGTCAAACCCTACCTCAAAACGGTTTTCAAAGGGATGGCGTTTCCCCGTGACATGCATATCCACTTGGCGAGGAAGTCGACATTTCACCGCGCAGTGATTACGCGAGGCCAGTAAGGCCGCAATACATGCCCACTGGGCTGCCTGCGTTTCCTTACCACCAAAGCCTCCGCCCATACGACGCATGTCAACCATCACCCGGTGCAGCTTAACATCTAATACTTCAGCCACGAGTTTTTGTACTTCACTGGGGTGCTGGCTTGACGTGTAAATCTTCATGCGGTCGTCTTCATCAGGAATGGCAAGCGAAACTTGCCCTTCCAAATACATATGCTCTTGACCACCGATAGATAAAGTTCCAGACGCTTTATGCGTAGCGTCAGCCATTTGCTGTTCAACATTGCCTTGGCCAAATTCATGGGTGGGGCGAACAAAAGACTGTTTCGCTAATGCGCTATCTACGGTAAGGGTTGGAGAGGTCTCTTCTAGGGTGATTTTACCTTTTAATGCGGCTTGTCTAGCGAGATTTACCGATGTGGCAAGTACAGCGAAATAGGGCTGGCCATAAAACTTAATTTCATGATGAGCCAGTAGCGGATCACCCGCAAACACAGGGCCTATGTCTTTGTGGCCTGGTACGTCGTCTATGGTGATGACGTCAACCACACCTTCACTGGCTCGAACGTCACTTAAGTCGATGTCTTTGATATTGCCAGCGGCTTGTTGGCTCAAACCTACCGCGGCATAAAGCGTACCCTGAGGTTCAACGATGTCATCAATGTAGTTGGCACCGCCTTGCACTTGTCGTGCCGCGCTTTCATGCTTAACCGAGGTATGTACTGCCGATTGGCGGTGCTGTCTATTGCCTGCTTCAATGAGTTTACGCATGTTGAACCACCCGAGTTTCAATGGTGTTTTGGGCTTGCTTTTCAAGCCAGAATCGATGCCACAAATTACTTAACACTTGATTACGATAGGCTGCACTGGCACGTACATCATCAATAGGGTTAAACGCGTCTTTCAGCATTTGCTTACCTAGGTGCAAGCAGTCGGCACTTTGCCATTGCTTTCCTATTAGCGCCCGCTCAAGTGTCGGACACGTTTCAGGTGTGGCTGCCACGCCACCAAACCCCGTTTGAAGAGACGTCACCACGCCATCTACCAATGTCAGGTTGAACACGGCGCATACGGCAGAAATGTCATCTTCCATGCGCTTAGATATTTTGTACGCAGCAACATTATTGTCCTTGGACAATAGCGGGATTTCAATGGCGCTTATCCATTCCCCTTTTTCCAACTGAGTTTGGCGGTAGCCGGTGAAAAAGCCTTTCAAAGGAATTACTCGAACTTGTTGTCCGTTGTCGAGATGCAATGAGGCTCTTAAAGCGAGTAACGCGGGTGGCATATCGCCAATAGGGGAGGCATTGGCAATATTTCCCCCTAGGGTTGCTTGGTTTCTAATGGGCAGCGAAGCAAAGCGCGTGATTAATTCTGCCAATTGCGGGAAAGCGGAAAGTAGCGGTGACGCAATATCATTAAGGGGAGCGCCTGCACCAATAATAAGTGCTTGCTCTGTTTTGGTGCATTTTTTCAAGCTATCCATGGCTGAAAGGTTGATTACCTTCTCGACATTTTTTAGCTGCTGAGTGATGCTCAAACCAAAATCTGTACTACCGGCCACTAACGGGGCGGCGGGGTAACCTTGTATCGCGTTAGCCAGCTCTTCTCTGCTAGTTGGCATAATAACGCCAGATGAGCCTATAGCCGTCCCTGCATTGTCTTGAATGTCTTTCAGTTTAGCGAGTGTGTTTGATGCCGTCTTTGCAAAGTGATCGGCCGCTTCACCCTGACATGAAGCTAGCGCCGCTTCAATAATGGGGCGGTAGCCAGTACATCGACATAAGTTGCCTGACAAGGCGTGTAAAACATCGTCGCGGGTGGGGGCCGTTGCGTTATGATAAAGGGCAAACATGGACATAACAAAGCCAGGTGTACAGAAGCCGCACTGCGACCCATGGTAATCTAGCAGTGCTTGTTGAACGGGGTGCAGCGTGCCTTCATCAGCTAAATGTTCAACAGCAATCAACTGTTTACCATGCACCGCAGACATTAAAGTGATACAGCTATTTACCGTTCTATAGTGTAAAGCAGAACCGTCATTATTAACTTCGCCAAGCACAATGGTACATGCGCCGCAGTCTCCGGCCGCACAGCCTTCCTTTGTGCCCGTTAGCTTACGATGTTCTCGTAAAAATTGAAGTAAGGTTAAATCGGCTCGGGCATCGTCAAGCTCAATTAAGTCCTTATTAATAAGAAAGCGAATCATACCCGCACCTTAAAACTAGAGTTCATTGTTGTACCTACTAATATAGCTGGATTTTTAAAATAAAAGTAGACCATATGGTCAAATAATTGCTTATAAAAAAAGGCTCACTTGACGTAGCCCATAAATGAGGCTGCAAATCGTGCAGTGTTTTAGCCTGGTATGTTTTAAATTAGGCAAGAATCGTGCAAGGATTAACGTATCTAATTCGGTAATAGAAAAGTAAGTAAAATCAATTTTTTACTATTAAGATGTTAAAACGTTAAAAAGAGATTGCATAATTAGTCTTTTAAGCTTGCACCAAAAGCATGCTAACGTGTTGACGTTAAGTACAAACCACTTATGGTTTTGGAAGGAAAGTAGATAGGAATGACAAGAACAAACGGAGCCGACGGTGGCGTTGGCGCAATGAATCGACGAAAAATTCTACAAGCCGCTGAGAAATGCTTTGCTCAGTTTGGTTTCAAAGGCACAGCAGTACAGAAAATTGCAGATGAAGCCGGTTTACCTAAAACCAATGTGCTTTATTACTTTAAATCTAAGCAAGAGCTGTATGTTGCGGTTTTAGAAGAAACCTTATTACTATGGAACTCTCGTTTTGATAGGGCAACGGTAGAAGACGACCCTGCAGACGTACTCGCTGACTACATCGCAGAGAAAATTGAAGTCTCTCGCACTCACCCGCTATCCTCCAAAATCTTCGCCATGGAAATTATAAACGGTGCACCGAATTTAACGGGCTACTTCGATGAAGAGCATGCCAAATGGATGAAAGGCAGGCTTAAGCTTATTAATAATTGGATTGCAGCAGGTAAACTCGCGCCAGTAGACGGCGAATATTTGTTATACACCATTTGGGCGAGCACACAGCACTATGCCGATTTTGCCGCTCAGATAACTCGCCTTAGAGGCAAAAAAATGGTGAAAAAAGACTTTGAAGACGCCAAAGCACAACTTGTGAAACTGATTTTAGGCGGCTGTAAATTGCCAATTCCAGAGAAGTATAGAGGGGAATAAATGACGGCACATTCATCACACTATCCAAGAGATCTTGTCGGGTACGGGCAAAACGTACCGCAAGCTCAATGGCCTAACAAAGCAAAAGTCGCGATTAACTTTGTTTTGAATTATGAAGAAGGCGGCGAAAACTGTGTATTGCACGGCGACGACACCTCTGAAATCTTTTTGTCTGAAATCATAGGTGCGCAAGCCTATAAAGATCGCCATCTTAGTATGGAGTCAATCTACGAATATGGTAGCCGCGCTGGATTTTGGCGCTTGCACCGATTACTCACCAATTATGATATTCCTGTTACTGTGTTTGGCGTCACCATGGCAATGCAGCGCCACCCTGAAGCGGTGCAAGCCATGCTTGATGCTGAGTGGGAAATTGCTAGTCATGCCATGCGTTGGGTACATTACCAAGATATGGATGAAGCCGAAGAGCGAAAGCAAATTGACGACGCTATTTTACTTCACGAACAATTGACCGGTAGCAAGCCCGCAGGGTGGTATACCGGGCGTACCAGCCCTAATACGCTTAAGTTAATCGCTGAGCGTGACGACATTATGTACTGCGCCGACTCATACGCTGACGATTTACCGTATTACGATTGTCACTACAGCAAGCCCTTGCTCATGGTGCCTTATACCCTAGATACCAATGACATGCGATTTGCAACACCGCAAGGGTTTAACAGCGCAGAGCAGTTTTTTCAGTATCTCAAAGACGCTTTCGATGTTCTTTATGAAGAGGGGAATGAAGCCCCCAAAATGTTGTCCATTGGTCTACACTGTAGAATTATAGGCCGCCCAGCACGCATGGCGGCGTTGAAACGGTTTATTGAGTACGTAAAGTCTCATGACAAAGTGTGGTTAGCAACCCGCGAACAAATTGCCCAACACTGGTTAGCGACTCATCCGTTTGAAGCAAGCGAAAGGTTAGAAGAATAACTAGGAGAATAACAATGAAAGTAAAACTGTTAATTGCCTTATGTGGCGCACTCGCGTTAAGCGGTTGCTCTAAATTAAACAAAGAAAATTACGACAAGCTTGAAATGGGCATGTCTCAAAAAGAAGTAGAAGCGATTTTAGGCAGTGCTGATAACTGCGGCAAAACACTGGGTACAGTGGCTTGCACATGGGGCAATGAAGAAGCCAAACATGTGAAAATTGTGTTTATGGGAAATAAGGCCGTTACCTTTAATTACGAAGGGCTGGAATAGGCTGCTAAGCGCCGCCCATTTTAGCAAAACAGCGTCTTGACAAAAAAGCCGAAGCTGAGTCTTGAAGCGCACGTACAAGCAGTGCACTTCAAACCGCTTCGGTTTTTTTAAATCAGTTTCATTCAACCCTATTTTAGGTCGAACAGGTAACGCAATATAAAGATGATCGCGAGCGCATAGGTAAGGGGCGTGACCTCTTTAAATTTACCGGTACCGACTTTCACACCCACATAAGTAATAAAGCCCAACGCAATCCCTTCACTGATGCTGAACGTTAGTGGCATCGCTAACAAGGCCACCGTTGCCGTTGCCAGAGCACCCAAATCTTCAAAGTCTAATTGGCGAATAGATTCCATCATTAATATACCGACCATAAGCAGGGCAGGCGTAGTGGCCATTAAAGGAATCACTTTCATCAATGGTGTTAAAAAGAGCGCCAATAAGAAACAGATGGCAACAACCACAGCGGTAAGCCCAGTTCGACCGCCCGCTGACACCCCAGTGGCAGATTCTACATAACTGGTGACCGGCGATGTGCCCACCATGGCACCTAATACACTGGCGGATGCATCTGCGGTCATGGCAGGGCCAATTTTTGGTAGCTTACCCGATTTAGTCAGCAAATTTGCGCGACGGGAAACGCCTATTAAGGTGCCAATAGTGTCGAACATATTAACGAACATTAGCGCAAAGATAAGATCCCAAGTTTCACCGATATGGTCAATGGGGTACCAAAAGTCCATCGCAAAAAAGGTATCAGAGATTGGCTCAGGCCACCCAATAATCGCTTCGGGTGTGGCGGTTAAGGTTCCATTCTCGGTGGGGATGAAAGCACCAATAACGGTGAGTAGAATAATGGAAAGTAAAATGCCCCCGGTGACCTTTTTAACCATCATCACCACCGTAAAGATAATACCTACCAAGGCTAACATAACCGCAGGGTCAGAAAGGTCACCTAACTGCACGAAGGTGGCAGGGTTATCCACGATTAGCCCCGCATTTTTCAACCCAATAAACGCAATGAACAAGCCTATACCGCATTGCACCCCAATTTTAAGGGTGGGAGGAATCGCTTCGGCCACTTTCGTTCTCACCCCTGTAAGTGATAGCAGAAGAAAAAGTATCCCATTCCAGAACACGATGCCCAATGCCGCTTCCCAGGGAATTTCTCTCGACATACAAATCGTGAACGCGAAGAATGCGTTTAAGCCCATGCCAGGCGCCAACGCGATGGGGTAGTTTGTCATAGCGGCCATCAGTAATGTACCTATACAGGCAGCCAAAGCTGTGACGGTAATTAAACCTTCTACGGGCATGCCACTTAACCCCAAAATCCCTGGGTTCACCACCAATATGTAAGACATGGCAGCAAAGGTTGTTAAGCCGCCAATAATTTCTGTTTTAATGGTTGTGCCATGTTCCTGAAGCTTAAAAAGGCGTTCAAATACGTTGTTGGACATGCAGTTTTCTCTATACGTTGAATCGATTTTTATTATAGCGACACTAAAAATAGTACAAAGCGTCTATTTTACCGTGCCATTTTGAGCGTAATTGCTGCAAATGTTAACAGCAGCGCTTGTTGATATTGTTTGCGTTGCAATAATTTGACCAATTAGTCAGTTTATTGGTGCGATTTGTGCTACGGTAATCATAGCCAGATGACGCTTCGTTAGCAGGACGCCAGCGAAAGAGTGCATAAGCCTTGCAAGTACTTTTACAAGCTTTATGTATAGAGCGTGATATTGCGCTAAAATCCACAATAACAATCAAGAGATTGCACGATTTTGAGCTTTGCATGCTCTTTTATGGTGCAATGTATTCTCGGTACGGAGAGGGCCATGTCGTTTTCATCATTAATACAAAAACTCCCAAAAGCTGAACTGCATCTTCATATAGAAGGCAGTTTAACGCCTGAGCTAATGTGGCACCTGGCAAAAAAGCATAATATCACACTGCCTTATAAAAGCGTGGAGGAAATTGCTGCGGCCTATCAGTTTTCAGACCTGCAAAGCTTTTTAGATATTTATTATGCAGGCGCCGGTGTTCTCATTGATGAAGATGATTTTTTTGCGCTTATGTGGGCGTACCTATCTCGTTGCGCAGAAGAGCATATTACCCATACCGAAGTTATGTTCGACCCGCAAACACACACGCAAAGAGGCATAGGCTTCGACGTTTTTATGCCTGGCTTTTTACGTGCAATGAGAAAGGCGAAAAGCGAACTGGGTATTAGTTGCTATCTCATCATGTCGTTCTTACGGCATTTGCCGGAAAAAGAGGCGTTTGACACCCTCGAGCAAGCTGAGCCGTATTATAGTGAGATTACTGCAGTAGGGTTAGACAGCTCTGAACTGGGCCATCCGCCGTCTAAGTTTCAGCGGGTGTTTGAGCGGGCGCGAGCATTAGGTTTTAAAATTGTTGCTCACGCAGGTGAAGAAGGGCCCGCATCCTATATTTGGGAAGCCATTAACTTACTTCAAGTAGACAGAATTGATCATGGGGTGCGCTGCCAAGAAGATGATGCCTTAATGCGTTATCTTAATGAGAAGCAAATTCCACTGACGGTATGCCCGCTAAGCAATTTAAAGCTTTGTGTTATTGACGATATGGAAGGCCATAATATTCTGGAATTGCTAGAGCAAGGGTTGTTGGTTACCGTCAATTCAGACGACCCTACGTATTTTGGTGGCTTTATGAATGAAAATTTTGAAGCGTTGGCCCGTGCGTTACCCATTACTCAACATCAAATTAAAGCATTGGCTGAAAACAGCTTCAAAGCCAGCTTCTTATCGAAGGAAGAAAAACAGCTGCATTTGAATGCAATAAATCAGGCTTTTGAAGCCTATATCCACGCCGCCGCTGAGTAGCGGCTTAGTCTATTCTTATTCTTCACCCATGGCGGCCAGGGTAGCGGATACGGTAGCAGTAAAAAGGGGCATAACCGCGTTTATATCATCAAGGTTTTGTGCTTTTGCCAGTTTCTCTAGTTCAGCTGCCATTTTATGTACTGCTACTGCGCCAACATCACCGGCATTACCCTTTATAGAGTGGCTAACAAAACGCGTAGCCTCATGATCTCCTTTTTCTAGCGCTGAGTTTAATTCGGCTAATTTGTCTTCCATTTGTGCAATAAACATCCCAGAGATGGTGTTTAATAACGACGCGTTATTACCTAGTCGTCTCAATGCTTCTTGCTTGTCCCAAATCGGCTGGTGATTACTCAGGTTTCGAAATTCATTTTCTGTACGCATGGCTCTTTCCATTTTTGGTTCTATCCCGTATTCAAAACGTTAAATAGCATAAGGTCAATAAAAGTTTATGATGTTAGTCGTTTGGTTAGGTGTTAGTTGTTGTTTACTAAAAGCTTTGTTAACTTATACTAAAGTACAATAGATGATCTGATTCATTAGCCGATACTTAATGCGTCAAAAAAGGAAATGAGAAGTATTATGGACGACGTTAAGCAAAAGGTTTTTATTGTAGACGATGAACCGGCGAACGTTTTAATCATTGAAGCCGCTGTAGAAACACTGGGTACTGTTATCAGTACATCAGAGAGTCATCGTGCAATAAAGCTTATAGAACAACATCGACCCGATGTGATTCTTCTCGATATCAACATGCCTCAACTGACCGGGTTTGATATTTGTACTATTTTAAAATCCGATCCTTCCCTAAAAGATACTCCAGTTATATTTATCACCTCTTTCAACGACACGGAAAATGAACGAAAAGCGCTACAGTTAGGTGCCATCGACTTTATCAGCAAGCCAGTTGATGTAGAGCTATGTAGAACGCGGGTTAAAAACCAGTTGCTTATTCAAAAACAAAAGCGTGAAGTTGCCCGGGTAAATAAAAAGGTTTCAGAAGAAAAAGAGCGCCTAGACATTACCTTAAAATCTATTGCAGATGGGGTAGTGGCGATAGATGTAAAAGGTAAGGTGAACTATATTAACCCGGTAGCCCAGCGCTTAACCGGTTTCTCGGAGGCTGAAGCCACTGGTGTTCATATTGATAAAGTCATGCTATTAGCCGATGCCACCACCAGCGAGCCTCTCGCTAATCCCGCTTTGTTCGCATTAAAGTTAAAGCACCCCGTGGGCATGGCCTATAACGCTAAATTAATAAGCCAACATGGCAAAGAGTTTCGGGTAGAAGATACCGCATCGCCTATTTATGACGATGGCGGTGAGCTGAAAGGGGCGGTTATCGTCTTTCAGGATGTATCGGAAGCGGTAGCAATGGCCGTGCAAATGACTCACCTTACCAATCATGACCAACTCACCGGCTTGCCAAATCGGTTGCTCCTGCACGACCGTCTCGTGCAATCGATTAACCGAAGTCGTGTGGTAAACAAGAGCGTCGCTTTACTGCTTATCGATATAGATAATTTTAAGTACCTCAATGACGGGCTAGGTCATGAAATTGGAGATGCTATTATTACGTCGGTGGCAAGCAGACTTCAGCAGGCTTGTGGCACCTCAATCACGCTAGCGCGGGTTGGCGGGGATGAATTTGCCTGTTTGCTTGTTGATATTGACAGCAGTTTTTCGGCTGAAAGCACTGCGATGGCCTGCCTACAACACGTCAGGGAGCCTATTCACGTTGCAGGGCATCAACACCAGGTTACCCTGAGTATCGGTATCAGCTTGTATCCTCAAGATGCAAGTAGCGCAGAAGAAATGATGCGTCATGCAGATTCGGCCATGTACCGTTCAAAATCTACGGGGAAAGACAAATTCAGCTTCTTTTCTAAAGATTTGCACTTTGCCATGCAGTCACGAATAAAAACGGAAGCCAAGCTACGCAAGGCAATTAAGGAAAACGCACTCACCTTGTTTTATCAGCCTAAATACGATTTAAACACAATGCAGATTATTGGCGCTGAGTGTCTTGTACGTCTAATAGACGCTGATGGTAGTGTTATTCCCCCTGACGAATTTATTCCCTTAGCCGAAGAAACGGGCCTTATACATGAATTAGGGGCGCAAGTGATGCGAAAAGCGTGCGACTTTATTCGCTCGAGCGAACGAGAAGGTAGGCCGATAAAGCTCGCTGTGAATGTTTCCGCGCAACAAATTGCCAACCAAGCTTTCGCTGACGAAGTGGAAGACATTATTCGCGTGTCTGAAATAGACCCGTCGCTATTAGAATTAGAAGTGACAGAGTCAGCGTTAATGGCTGATTTTGAAGAAATTAAAGACATGCTTACCGCCCTAAAGCGTTTGGGGCTATCGTTAGCGCTAGATGACTTTGGTACAGGTTACTCCAGCCTATCGTATTTACGCCGGTTTCCGTTGCAAGTGCTTAAAATAGACAAATCTTTTGTACAAGACATGGATACTGATAGCCAAGCATTTGATATTGTTAATGCGATAGTACGTCTAGCATTAAGTTTAAATTTAGCGTTAGTCGCAGAGGGTATAGAAACTGAGCAGCACCTTACTGCCTTAAAGGAATTAGGGTGCTTTACCGGGCAGGGTTATTTAATGTGCAGGCCACTGGCTGAAAACGCTTTCTTGCGAAAATACCTATCAGAGCAATCTTCCACAACCGTATAGGTAAAGTGTCTTTACGGTTTTTAAAAGTCTTAATGCATGCTAATGCTTGTAAATCCCTAATTTATTGGTACTTTAGACATTATTAATGAAATAGCTAGACTTAAATAAATTAAATGCAGTTAGAATTGAAGCCTTATACACAATGTCGTGTGCTTATTGTTGATGATGAAGCAATGAGCAGAACAATATTGTCTAGCATTCTTACGCCTTTTTTTTCGTGTGACTCTGCAGAAAGTGGTAAAGAAGCCATTGAATCCTGCAAGCAAATTCAGCCCGATTTGGTGTTGCTCGATATGAACATGCCAGAC
This sequence comes from Alteromonas australica, assembly GCF_000730385.1. NCBI lineage: Bacteria > Pseudomonadati > Pseudomonadota > Gammaproteobacteria > Alteromonadales > Alteromonadaceae > Alteromonas > Alteromonas australica. The sequence goes on from NZ_CP008849.1 coordinate 1,729,913, forward strand.
ATGAATGGCCTAGAAGTCTGTGAGCATATTAAAAGTATGCCGGGTGGGCAGCATATTCCAATCATATTTGTGACGTCTACCAATGACGTAGAAACTCAAAATGCGTGCTGGGAAGTAGGGGCGTCAGATTTTATTGTAAAGCCCGTTACCTCCTCCACCTTAGTGCACCGAATTAAAAATCACCTGCAAAACAAACTCCGTATGGAGTTGCTGGCGAAAATGACATTTCATGATCAGCTTACAGGGTTATACAACCGATTGTATTTGACTAATGAAGTGCCACTCATGATTAAGCAGGTGGCAAGAGATCAGCAAAAAGTCGGCTTGATCATGATGGATATTGATTACTTTAAAATGTTCAACGACAGATATGGGCACCTTGAAGGTGATATTTGTTTGCAAAAAGTTGCCAGCGCAATTGATAGTCATGTGAAAAGACCAAAGGATGCGGCCATTCGTTTTGGCGGCGAAGAGTTCATTTTACTGTTGCCTTATACCGATCTGGCGGGTACAAAAACAGTGGCCGACAACCTTATTAAAGCTGTGTATGATTTGAACCTAGCTCATGACTCAAGTAGTAAAGGAAGAGTGACGTTAAGTGCAGGCTATTGTAGTCAATCGGCTTCGCACGTGCTTGAAGAAGGCATCTCTGATTTAATCGAAAAGGCGGATATCGCCTTGTTCGAAGCAAAAGAATTTGGAAGAAATAGAGCCGTAGGCCGATAAACTCTAGCCTATTGTTTAATTTTCATTAACGCTATTCTCGCTACACTTAACAAGCATTCAGGTTTTTGAATAAAACCACTTACTTGTAGAGCAAGCAATAGGTAGCAGTTAATGGTAAACGGTACAGGCCTTCAGCAAGCCATGGCAAGTGAAGATACTACAAAAGTAGCCCGCATCGAACAGTTGTTACGATGTGGGTGTGAGTCGCTTAATGCCTCGCAAGGCGTCGCCTTGTGTCTTGCAGACGACTACACCGATGTGATTGCACGCGCCACACTGCAAAAGCCGCCTTCGTTACCGTTAATGCCTCCCTTGCCATTTGCAAAATCCTCTCCCTTGCCTACGTCTCATGAGCAAGCAGAACCGAGATTTCTGCATTGGGCGAATCTTTACCTTGGGGCTACGTCCTTTGTTTGTGGAGACATTTATGCTTATGGTTCTTACCAAGTTGTATTTATATTTATTTTCGATACCCCTATCACCTATAGCAGTGAGCTTAAAGATAAGCTCACGCTGTTAAATGGCTGGCTTAAATCCCTCTTAATCGAAGTAGAATACAAAGACTCATTTAAAAATAACCTCCTGTTTGAAAAACTGCAAAGCGTAGCGAATATAGGTACGTGGGAAGTCGATTTACTCAATAATTCATTGACTTGGTCTAGTCAAACACGGGTTATCCATGAAGTTGATGAGAATTTTATTCCACAACTCGACACGGCAATCTATTTTTATAAAGAAGGGCACGATAGAGACGAGATTTCTAGAATTGTCAGTACTGCAATAAAAACCGGTGAGTCATGGAATGCCACCTTGCAATTGATTTCTGCAAAGGGGAATCCTGTGTGGATTGAAACCCACGGTATGGCAGAAATGGTAGATGGCGTGTGCGTACGTTTGTTTGGCACTTGCCAGAATGTGAATAAGGCCATGGCGCTGCGGTTAGAGTTGGACGAACAGCGTGAAGCCGCAGTGAAAGCGTACAATGCTCGAGGTGAATTGCTTTCAAGGATTAGCCATGAATTGCGCACACCATTAAATGGTATTACTGGCATGCTGCAAGCTATTCGCTTTGAAGACAGAGAGCATATTCGCGCAAGAAAAACAGAACTGGCGTTAAAAAGTTCAGACAAACTTCTTAGCTTAATTAACGATGTGCTTGACTACACAGATATGTCTAGCGGAAATTTTGAACTTGTCACGTCCGATTTTTGTGTGCGTGCACTGGTGGAAGATTTGATTGATGTGTTCAAGCCGCAATGCCAAGAAAAAGGCTTACGGCTCTATTCGGGAGTGACCTTTCCTCCCAACACTTATATACACAGTGACGCAGCAAGAATAAGCCAAGTTTTGAATAATCTTATGAGTAATGCCGTGAAATACACCGCGCAAGGCCATATTTCCGTGCATGTGACACTCAAAGATGTCGCGGGCGTGCAGCACTTGCTCATCTCCGTTGAAGACTCTGGTAAAGGGATGTCTGAGGCCACGGTGAAAAGCCTGTTTGTTCCTTTAATTCATGGCGATAAGTTTTCGTCTGTTGAGGGCAGTGGCAGTGGCTTGGGCTTATCCATTGCAAAACAGATCATTGATAAGATGGAAGGGGAGTTAGACATTACCACTGAGGAAGGAAAGGGCAGTTGTTTTGACATTGTTATTCCTATTGAAAAGCCGTCTGCAAAAAAACAAGAAATGTCTGATACAGACAGTTTACCTTCCACGCTACTTGCGTTGCCATTATCTATTTTAGTGGTGGATGATAACGATATTAACCGAATCGTTCTTAGCTCTATGCTCGAGAAGTTTAACTTTAAGGCAGACGAGGCACAGAATGGGCGAATAGCGGTAGAAATGGCCAAGGCCAAACCTTACGATATTATTTTTATGGATTGTTCTATGCCGGTGTTGGATGGGTTGAGCGCCACGAAAATCATCGTGGAGGAGGGCTATCTTCCTGTGAATGGCCGTGTTATTGCAGTAACGGCAAACACCACAGATGACGATCGCCAAGCATGCCACAAGGCGGGAATGGCAGAGTTTCTTGCCAAGCCAGTTGAACAAACGTCGGTGACCAACATATTAAGGCAAGTGCTGCACAATAAAGCCTCAGCCATTCGACAGCACTAGCCAACGGGGGTTAACACATTATTGTGAGGGTGTAGGTAACTGTGTTTTACGTTTATCCCAATGTTTCACTACATCGTCAATGACAACCGAACCCACAAGGTAAGCCGACTCAATCGCTGACAACATGGCAGCATAGCCTTCACCAGAGCTTTCTAATTTTAGGTTTTCTGCCGCCGTTAAATCCCCTGGTTGCATGGTAAAGTTACTTGCTGTTCGTAAAATTAAAAGGCGGTTTTTATCGACTTTTCCTGCATTATCAAGGTATGTCAGCGCTTGTAATGTTGCTGAGTCTTCCATTCCTGACGTCACGAAATTTCCATTGTCTTTTGTCCAGTAAGAGACCCATTGATTGGCCCAATCGTTCAGTAACTTACCGTGCCAAAATGTTGAAGCTGACAGATGCGACCCCTTCATTACCGAAGGTGTTTTCTGTGCATTGGCGAATTTGACATATTTGGCGCGCAGGGCGTCCATTGCTGATGTATTAGGTAATTGAATATTAGCTGTTTTTTCAAATGCCCATTGCATGAGATCATGGTTAAGCACATACACTTCGCCGTTTGGCGCATTGAGCGGGTCAACGTCCTCTGCATTGGCATACGGAGAATGCGCGAATAAAGGGAAGTAGCCTGTGGACCAGTCTGCGGGTATTTCTCTGGCATCTATTTGGTGTGCTAAATCGCCGTCTACCACATAATCTGTCCATATAGCCGAACCAATGGTGCCATCTTGAGGGTCAATCCCTGCAATGCCGGCCACCAACCAATACGCGTGAGTTAAGTCAAAGCGAGGGTCTAACCCAAGTGACATTATAGCTGCCGAAGCGCGGGCGATACCCATTCCCGTCACTATGCCTAAAACACCGGTTTCTTCGTTTACGAAGATATCATGATGAGCATGAGGAAGCGGATAATGGCTGGTTAGCTTTTGTTTCTCTTTCCATAACTGGAATTCACCAGGTCGGTCGCCTTCGTCTTCGCCAATTTCAAACATGGCAACAACAACTGCTTTTATTTCTATTGGTGAAGAGGATTCGGCCAATGCCGTATTAAAAGAAAAAAATGAAAATAATAGAAGGGCGGATAAGCGAATGACTAAGCGCATAGTGGTCCTTTTTCGAGATTAAAAAAAAGGTAAACCTGAATAACAGGTTCACCTTTAAAGTTAAGCACTCAACGTTAAATGCTTAGAATTTGTATGAGAACTTCGCGTTCCAGTGACGTGGTAGTTCAGGTAGTACAATTTGGCTACCGAACAAGTCAGGGAAGTTAGAGCGGAAATATTTCTCATCAGTTAGGTTCTTAACAGTAAGGTTAACACTCCAGTCTTCAGCTTGGTAAGATAAACCTGCGTTCACCAAGGTGTAAGAAGGTAGCGTAACCGCACCAGAGTAACCCGATGCCACTTCGTCAGCATTCACAACGCTAACGCTTGCTGCATAACCGTTAAGGAAATCGTAGGTAGCGGTTAAGCCATACGTGTTTTCAGGAATACCGGCTTTAATGGCTTCAACGTTGTCGTAGGCAGTATTACCGTTTGGTGTGCCACCGAAGAAGATTGAAGGATCGTCGATATTCGCGAAGTCTTCTGCACCTAAGAAACCAAACTGGTAGCTACTTGCAACAGCGGTCAGGTTGGTCACTTCAATGTTAGTGTAAACGGCTGACAGTACTAGCTGCTCATTCACTACCCAACGAACCTCAAACTCAGTTCCTTCGTTGTTGGTGGTATTGTTGGTAACCGTAGACTGAGCGTTAATATCAGTACGCTCTTGCTCATAGATTGATAGAGCAAAGTACAAGCTATCGTCTAGGAATGAACCTTTAACACCATATTCAAACAGTTCAGAGGTATCGAAATAGCCACCTGGAATGTTCTCTACGTCAATGTTCGCACCTTGACCTGCTACAATGGTCGCTTGCTCTGCTGCCGTAATGTAAGGAATTAAGCCAAATTCAGTTTTGAATGAGATACTGGCATTCCAAGAGAAACCGTCTTCTGTATCTTCTGCGCTAACGTCTGCATCGCCACCAAACAGTGTAGAGCCACCTGGTGTAGTACTTTCAACATCTACTGAATCATAACGCACACCTAGAACAAGGTTTAGGCCGCTTTCCCAAGTTAGGTCAGTCATGGCTGCCATACCTAGGTTAAGGTAGTTACCTACGTCGTAGTTTGAGTAACCCCAACCTGCGCGGGTTGCCAGTAAACGTCTATCAAGTGCAGTCGATTCACCGGTAAGGTCACGACGATCGAAGAATTCGTTGATAAAATCGTCACCACTTTCGAAATCAGTGTAACGAACAGAGGGTGAAAACTGGAATTGTGCCAATAAGGTGTCAGACTCGTATTCTGTACCAAATACAATTTTGTCTTCTACTACGTAAGCATCGTGGAATTGAGAAAAACCATAGGCGTTTTCGTTTAAGTTTTCATAGCTTTCGTAGAAAAACTGGTTTTTGATTTCCCAGCCGTTATCAGTGTAGTAAAGCATGTCGAAGTAGAACGTACTTACTTCGTTTGCAAGTACATCGTCTGCCGCAATTAGCGTTTGATCGCGGCCAAGTTTCGCAGTACCTACGTTAACTAATGCCATAGCATCGCTGAAGCTAGAACCGTCTTCAGTAAGCGGGTCAACTTCAACAAATAAGTTCTCAGCAAAGTATTCCCAATGACTAATGCTACCATCACCGTCTGTATCAAGAGGCTGTGCATCACCCGTGATGTATGTGCCATTATCGATAAGATCTTGAGTAACACGGTTCCAGCCTGCGTTCTGGTTACCATCATATTTATGGTACATACCGCCAAACTCAATGCTTAGCTTATCAGTAAGATCCATATCAAAAGCCGCTTGAACCACAGTCTGGTCTGTTTCACTGTTGCGGTAGTAAGAGTCTGAATTCTCAATTTCGGCGTAGATGTAATAACCGAAGTCTTTACCAGAGACTTTACCTGGGCCACCGACTTCTGCGGTAACAATATTTTTATCCCACGAACCTGTGGTATACGACATTGCGCCAGTAGGCTCATCTAAATACTGACCACGGCCAACTTTCGCTGATTTAGGGTTAAAGTTTAAGTAACCGCCAATTTTCGCTGGTCCATAAATAGGTGAAGCTGGACCACGTACAATATCAACACTACTTGAAGCACCGATAGGCGTAGGGTAGTTACCAGGGTTGTCTAATCGTCTAACGCCACGAAAGTAAACTTCGCCGGGTGTACCACGTACATCCAATGAACCTGCTACCCCGAAAAACGATTGGGTAAAGGTACCTGGTGCAAATGCCACAAGTTCATCAATATCGGCTACGTTGAAACGTTCCATTTGCTCTTGCGAAATGGTTGAAGCTGAACGCGGCGTCTCAAGGATTGACTTACCAAAACCGAATACAGACTCTACGTCTTGGCCAGGTAAGCTGCCTAGTGAACCCTTAACCTCAATTTTTTCAATATCTGCATCAGAAACGGTCTCTTCTGTTTCTTGCGCTACAGCAAGTGATGACGCAGACAATGCCAAACCTACGGTTAAAGCACGTGCAAGCGGGTTTAATTTGAATGTAGTGTTAATCATGTTTTCCTCATTATTTTTATTAACCTTGGAACAGGTTTTTATGCACGGGATAATAAAAGTATGCATGTCGTTACTTAGCACAATAAGTGCCAGCTTCCTGTCCAACTGGTCAATTTATGAGGTATTTGTAAGTTATTGATAAATATTGACATTTTAAAGTAAGAAATTTCAGCATATGTTATAGTTTTGTAAAATTTCGGTGGGTTGCCCTAATTGCACCACTAGAGTGATATCCCGTGAAGCATTGCACCAAAAGAGAACTTGCCTCGTACAAAACGGCTTAATCTCTTTTTAGCTGATGCACATTTAGACTTGTGCTATCCCTGCTTTGACGCCAAGATACTGAAACTTCTATCATTCAATATTGAAGCTATGCGGTTATGGTTCTTTTTAATGCAGACACACTTTTCGCCAGTGTTTGGCGTTAGACCGCGATCGTCAGTTAATCTTTTCACATTCTGGATAGGTATGATCTCTGCAAAATATCAGCGGTTGGTTTTCGCTTTTTTTATGTCGTTATTAATGAGCTTTCTAATGAGTGGAATAATTACCTTCATTAATTTGGGCTGGGTGAGTGATTTTTTTGTTCTCTGGATGGACGCATATTGGAAGGCGTTTGTTATTGCATTCCCTACTATTTTTGTGGTTGCCCCTATTGTACAGAAACTCACGGCGAAGCTTATTATACAGGAGCCCCAATAGTTAATCGCTATGCGGCGTTAACCGCATAGCGATTAACCTTGTGCAGGTTAAAACGTATAGGTGACCGTGAGTGAATACGTTCTGCCTGCAGAGGGCTTAACAACCACAGAGTCGAATAAATCCGCTGAGGTATAATATTCTTCGTCAAGTAAGTTATTCGCTTGCAACAATGCCGTTACAGCGCCGTTTGAATAACTTAATGAACCATTCCAAATACTGTAACTTGGCAGCATAACGGTTTGCATGATGTCGGTGTAGGTTTCATCTACCCAGGTGACCCCTAAGCTACCAGTTATGGCTGCATCACCCATAGGCTGCACCCACGTACCATACAAGCTTACAATGTTGTCTGGCAGACCACCTCTGTCTAAGCGTACGTTGTCGCCAACGAATGCGGCACGCGGGCCCGCAATACGTCCACCGTATACGTCGTCAGGGTTTAGGCCATTTTGTGCCGCAAAGTCGACTCCGTTTATCACAGCAAGTGCGCTATTACTGACTTCTTCCGTTTTAGTATGGGTGGCAGTGGCAAGTATCGACAAGTTTTCAGTCACTAACGCGCGCGCTTCAAACTCTAAGCCTTCACCGTACACGGCAACAAGCGCACCGGTTTGGCTTTCTCTGTAGGTTTTATCTTGGTCATAGTACGCAATAGCGGAATAAAGCTTGTTATCTAACAAGTTCATCTTAAGACCAATTTCAGTGAGTGTAGATTCTTGAATGTATTGACTATTCTCAATAGTGGTAGGAATAATGCCGCCCAACTGATTAGTGCTCAGTGAGTTAGACTCGGAATAGGTTACGTAAGGAATAATACCGTCAGCATCATAGGAAAGTGATGTGTTAAAACTAAACGCTGTATCGCTTCCGCTAACCACGCCGTTGCCTTGCTCTGCCCCCAGTAGACTTACCCAGCCATTTTCAGACTCAACATCAAAATAGTCGTAACGCCCACCAAGCAGTAGATTCACTTTGCCATAGTTTATATCGGTGAGGAAAAACACTCCCGCGTTTGCCGATTTAGACAGGTGAACTTCATTAAAATTACGTTCTAGTGTGCCTTCTACACCGGTGACATTACCTTCATCGTCATAAATAAGCTCAGCATTTTCGTAGGGGTCAAAGGTGGCCGGAGATATACGATCGTTGGCAGTCGGCCCCACGGAAATATCGCGAAAATCGAAGGTTTCATCAAGCCAGGCTGCGTAGTTATCGAGGTGTTCCTCTCGATAGTTGACGCCGCCAATGCTGGTGGCAGTAAAATTTTCCGCCTCGTACTCAAAGGTTAAACTGCTGCGTAACTCATACAAATAGGCATCTGGGTAATAGGCGGTAAAGCCCCAGCTTTGATACTTTGTGTGGTCTAAATAATCGTAAAATGCCTCATTCTTCCAAATGGTGCCACTTTCAAACTCGTGGGTTACATCGAAATATACCGTGAGGGCGGTGGTATCAGCGTAATCTTCCTCGTCTATGAAGGTGGTTTGATGGTCAATTTGTGTGGTGCCAACATTGGTTAACGCGTAAGGGTTGTCTAAACTACGGTCGGCTAAAAAGTTACCAAAACCACCTGCACAACTAACTGATAGCCCGTTGTAAGTGGCGTTTCCACTGTCTGCATCTGCTGCGGTACACCAACTGTTCACATTACTAAATGCATTGTTTAAAAAGCCTGGCGCAAACGGAGTAATAAACGACGACTCTTGAGGCAATAATGTGTTTGCACCTATCCCGTTGTCGGAGTTTAAAGTAGGTGCTGCACCTGTAATATAAGTGCCGTTATCAATTAAGTCTTGGGTAACACGGTTCCAACCCGGAACCTGAATGCTATCTGTCGTCTGATATTGAAGCCCGAATTGCAGGGTGGTGTTGTCGCTTAAGTCAAAATCGACTGCGGCTTGTATTAACTCGCTGCTAGGTTCATAGCCATCAAAATAGGATTCAGAGTCTTCAACTTCCGCGAAAAGCTGTAAACCACCATATTTGCCGCCAATTTGAAGGGGAATGCCTAGGCTACCCGATACTATTCGTTGATTATACGAACCATAGGTTGCCGATATTTCACCGGTAACGTCGTCAATGTATTTGCTGCCGTCTACTTTCGCTGATTTAGGAAGATAGTTAAGTTGGCCACCAACACTACCACTGCCATATAAAGGCGAAACTGGGCCGCGCATAACTTCTAATTTCTCCGCGCCTCGCACGATGGTATTAAAGGCGCCTGGGTTGGCAATACGGCGAAAGCCTCGAAAGTAGTTGTCTGCAGGTTCACCGCGAATATCCATGGCACCTTTTATACCAAAAAATGAACTGGTAAAAGCCCCAGGCGTTAAACGTACTAGGTCATCGACACTGCGCAAGGCAAACTTGTCCACTAAATCTTCACTAATTTCAGTAATAGAGCGTGGGGTTTCGTAAAGGCTTTTATTGAGTCCAAATGCGCCGCTGGAGTCTTCTTCTGGCATTATCGAGTAGTAATCCGACTTTTTACCCAGAACCTCTATTTGTTCAACCTCATCTTTTTCGTCTGAAGTGGTTTGTTCCTGAGCCACGCTTGGTAGGTGATAACTCAATAATGCGATGGCCACAACACGTGACAGACGATTTGGTTTATAGGTAAGTGCCATAAAATTCCCTTTCATTTCAATGTATGTTTTGTGTGAGTTAAGTCTGTTTTGTAAAGAAAGAGCAGAAGGCGTGCCAAGCATAACCAAGTGGTCAGTTTTTTATTTTCCATTGGCTCACAATCTCTTGAATCCTAGGCGCAGGAAATAAATAACGTAAATTCAATTGCTTAAGTAAAGTTAAAGAAGGGGGTTAACAAAAAAGTTGATGGCTAAAACGTAAGATCTAAACTTAGCGATAAAACCGCGGGGAATTTATGCACCAAAATACGCCGATTGCACGATGAATGAACGCATTTTTGCGACAAACGGCATATCTGATTAATGAGCGGGTTAATAAGCAGGCCAATTACAGTTAAGCTTCTTTTTCCTGCTTAAAGCATGGCAGGGCGTTATCAGATTCTTCCTTAGTCTGTGGCGTAGCACTCGGGCTATCTTCAGTACAAGTGGTTTTTTTAGCCCCGGGCAGGGTAAGGTCAAGGATGACTGCCGTTAAGCCTGCTGAGGTGACCGGTGATAAGAGCACGTTTTTCAACCACAAAGGAAGTTGGTCTAATGCTTCGGGCACCATCATTACCCCAATGGCCATGCCCAAAGCACAGGCAGTAATTAAACTGCTACGCCTATCGAGTGCGTAGCTTGCCAGCAATTTTAGGCCGCCTACAGCCACCATGGCAAACATCACCAGGGTTGCGCCACCCAATACTGGCTTTGGAATTGCTTTAAGGATGCCGCCTACCACAGGGAAGAAACTTATAAAGATAAACATACCCGCCACGTAAAACCCGACTTTTCGACTGGCAATACCGGTGAGTTGAATTACGCCGTTATTTTGCCCAAAGGTTGTATTAGGGAAGGTGTTAAACACCCCCGCTAAAATTGAGTTAAAACCATCGCCTAGAATACCGCCACGAATGCGGGAAAGGTAAAGTGGCCCGCTCACCGGCTCTTTGCAAAACAAGCTATTGGCAGTGAGATCGCCCGCCGTTTCAATGGCAGTAAACAGGTAAATAAGCGCAATAGGTAAAAAGAGGTTTATATCGAAATCTATGCCAAAGGCAAAGGGCGTGGGTACGGCAATGGCGGGCAGTGTAGCAAGGTGAGAAAAGTCCATGCCTTGGGTTAGTGCAACGTATGAGGTGCCTATAATCATGCCAATAAAAATGGCCGACAAACGTAACCAATGGTTGGCCGACGCATTTAAAAAGACAATAACCAGTAATACAGCCACGCCAATACCTAAATTCGATAGGCTACCAAAGCTTTCAGCGTTAAAACCACCGGCTAAATCAGTCATACCCACATTGATTAACGACAAACCAATGGAGGTGATCACAATGCCCGTGGTTAACGGTGTAATAATACGTTTTAGGCGCGTAATAAAAAGGCTAAACAATATTTCAACGAAGGCGCCAGCAATGGTTAAACCGAACAACATAGCCAAGATGTCTTCGGCTGTGCCACCGTCGCTTTTCACTTTTGCACCCGCAAGTAGTAGCGCGCTAATAAACGCAAAACTGGTGCCTTGTATGGCCACAAGCCCACTGCCAAAAGGGCCAACTCGCTTGGTTTGAATGGCTGTGCCCACGCCGCTAACAAATAAGGCCATACTGATTAAGTAGGGAACATATTCTTGCAGTGAAAGGGTGGCACCAATAATCAGGGTGGGTGTAATAATGCCCACAAAACTTGCTAGCATATGCTGATAGGCCGCAGTGAAACTGGCCAACGTCCCAGGCTTGTCATGCAAGCTATAGAGTAAATCATGACTTTTTGAAGACATTATTGACTATTCCTTTCAGTACAAAGCACAGGTTCAAATTGGCAAATAAAGGGGCTGTAGCGGGGCTTTGTTTTAGTGCCCCGCTGCATGACGCTGTTGCGCTCAAATATATCGAGTGCGTCAGAGAGCTTCTGCAAGTGTTGTGCCTTGTCATTTGGCTGAAGAAAGCTGTAGGCCAAGCTGTTTTCACTTAACTGCCTTAGTTCTGTCCAACTTAAATTAAATTGGGTAACCGCAACGTAATACTCGTCGGTTAAAGAAGAATTCCACATGCCTTTATCATCGGTAGAAAGTGCAGTGGGCACGCCGGTTCGCAAATACTGTGGAAAGGGATGTTTACTAAAACGTTCAATGTATTCTAATTTCAAGTTAGAAATAAGGTTGGTTTCTATTAAGTAGCGGTTATTTCTCATTAACAGGTAGGTATCATCATCACTCAGTAAATTAATGCCGTGGCCAATCCTGTCTACGCCAAGCAAAAGTGTGTCTTTAATATTTTCGTTAGGTGATTCAGATTCCCCGGCATGAAAGGCGAGGTTTATTTTAGGGTATTGGGCCCGTAATTGACGTAACACCTTTTTGAATCGCGTTGGGTGGCCTTTGGGATCATCTTCTCTCCCGACCAGATTAATACCCACATACCAATCACGATGTTGGTCTACAAACGCATATATCCATTTTAATTGTTCATCGGTATTCGGGGTAAACCGTACTAGGGCATATTGAAACCTAACGGTTACTCCCGTAGCTTTGGCTTCTGCACTGTTAAGCATGTCGGTAAACACGGCCAGCGCATCCTCGGGGGTATATAGGGAGCCATCTGGGTACATTTTGTTGCGTATATTCACCTGTGTTTCCAGGTAATATAAATGTTCTTTTTGGTAGGCTTGCATGTTTAACAGCAATATTTTCGCCATAAGCACAGGGTTGGCGGTTAGTTCGTTTAACCGTTGCCAATGGCGCTCGAAAAACTCGTCTCTGCCTTCATGGGGTTTATCTAATTGAATACTATTTATAAAGCCAAGGCGTTGGTTGTGGTCCAATTTCGCCAGCGCAACATATTCTTTTTGTTGGCATTGCGTTAACCCCTGCCATGTAGGCTGGGCGATGGTATGAAAAAGAAAGTGCGGGGTTTCAAAGTCGAATGCATTATCCCCAAAGGCCGTACAGCCGTTATCGCTTACCCGAGTGTAGTAGGTGTAACCGCCATTTTTTTCCGCTGACGACGCAATGTCGTACCACCATTGGCCGTAACCTGAGCCCGATAAATGATGATGCAAATCGCCCCCCTTAGGAAGAGAATGCACAAACTGATATAGCTCTGAGGGTGAAGCGTTGCGCTTAAATTCGCTAAACCAGCTATCCATCGACACCGGGTGAGATAGCGTGTTGGCGAACAAGTGGAAACTAAAGAAGAAAGAAGCAGCGCAAAACAGAAAGAAACGGGTAAACAACATACAAGCTCATAGCGGTGAAAACAGCTAACTTGCAAGATGCTGACCATTTGGTTAGGGGTGTTAAAAATTTGTAATTTGTTGAATTTAAAGAGGTATTATATAACTCTGGAAAAGAGAAGGAACCTTTGAATAATTAAGGCGCACCTTTATGGTGCAGTAACGGGTGCGTGCGCTATTTTGGCGCGCATCCGTTTACCGCGAACAAAAACATTAGAAGGTGACGTCTGGCGCAAGGGTAACAAAAATGGAGTGTCTTACTTCGTTATACATGGCTTTTGAGCAGTGGCCTTCGCCTTCGGTGTCTTCCAACAGTAAAACATCGCCAGCACCGAATACATGCCTTTCACCGTCTGACACGGTAAATTCTGCACGACCTTTTATGATAAACAATAGCTGACGAGCCGGGGCAGGGTGCCATTTAAAGTCGTAGTCAGCGGGCGTTTCACGGAAAATGATTTTTCCAGCGCCATACTTTTCAGACAACAGCCCTATGGGACCACCATCGGCAAGCGGGATCTCCACCTCGCCAAAATGGCTTTTTCCATGCTCGTCGTTATATATCCTTTTAATTTTCATGCTTTAAATACCTGTTATGCTTAACCCAGTGCACTTATATTTGAATGCAATGCACCAATAGTGTGATGTAACGCGCTTAGGCTCGCTTCCACGTCTTGATGAGTAATAGACTCAGCAGGATGGTGGCTTATACCGCCTTTACAGCGAGTAAAGAGCATTGCAACTGGGCATAGTTCTGCCATGGCCATGGCATCGTGACCTGCACCAGAAGCCAATATTTTTGCGGGAATATTGCTTGCTTCAACACCTTTAACTAAAGCCGCCTTCAGTGCTTCATCGCACAATACCGCTGGCGCGCTATGGGTTTGTTCTATTTCGAGTTTTACATTGCGAAGTGCTGCAATGTGTTCAAATTTCTGCAATATTTCTGCCAAAACGGCATCGCGCAAATTGTCGTCTTCGCTGCGAATATCTAATGAAAATACAGTTTTGCCCGAAATAACATTCACCCCATTTGGGGCATTTTCAATTTTACCTACAGTGGCTACCACGCCCGCTCGCTGCTGGCTGATTGACTCTACCGCCAACAGCATCTCAGCGCTTGCGCAAAGCGCGTCATGGCGCATCGACATAGGCACAGTGCCGGCGTGCCCTGCCATACCTTGAACATTAATATTAAAACGCTTTGCACCGGCAATAGCGCTTACCACGCCAATGGGCAAGTTCTCTTGTTCAAGAACGGGGCCTTGCTCGATGTGTAGTTCTAAGTAAGCCAATACGTCAGTGGCTGGAATAGCGGCACTAGGCACTTCATCAAAGTTAAGACCAAATTCGGCCATGGCTTGTTCTAAAGACACACCGTTTTCATCTTTTAAGCGACGCCACTCATCCTGCCATTTGCCGGTAAGTGCACGACTTCCCAGCAAGGTGGTACCAAACCGGGTACCTTCTTCATCGCAAAAACCAACAATATCGATGTGGTAAGGAAACTTCTTTTGTTCGCCATTAAACAAGGCGACGAGCGTAATGGCGGCGACAACCCCTAACATGCCATCGTATTTCCCACCATTGGGAACGGTGTCTAGGTGGCTACCTAATATCATTCGCGGTGCGTTAGGAACCGCCGATGAATAGCGCCCCCAAATATTGCCCGCGGCGTCTTGCCAGGTTGTCATACCTGCTTCAATCATCCACCCAGAGGTAAGCTGGTTGGCTAATTTATGCTGCTCTGTGAGATAGCGTCTATCAAGGCAAGAAGGATCTTGGCTTAGTGTTCCCAAGGTTTCGCATCGCGCCATTACCTGGGCAGCAGCATCGGCAAATTCAGTCATTTGCCGCCTCCGTAAACACGGCTAATGCCGCATCTACACCTGCACCCTGTGGCAACGTCATACCTTGCATGCGTAACACGGTTTCTAGCGATTGGAGTGTGTGAAGAACGGCATCTTCTCGAGCGTTATAACCCATGGTGCCTATGCGCCAGATTTTGCCTTTAAGTGGCCCAAAACTGGTGCCAATTTCAATGTTAAAGCGTAAAAGCAAAGCTTCGCGTACGGCTTCACCATCTACGTCGTCAGGAATATACACACCTACCACGTTATACATTTTATGCTTTAAGTCACCAAAGGGAGCCAATCCCATTGCTTGCACACCAGCTAACATGGCATCGCCAGCCACTTTGTGACGGGCTATGACGTTTTCTTGGCCTTCTTCAAGGTGAACCCGTGCGCACTCTCTTGCACAATAAAGCATGCTGGCGGCTTCAGTGTGGTGGTTTAAGCGTTCTTCTCCCCAATAATCCATGATCATAGGTAAGTCGAAATAGTTAGAACGAATTTTAGGGCCGCGAGCACTTTCGTGATGGGCGTCGCGAATACCGGCTTCAACGTGATGACGGGTGCGAACGGTTTTCACAAACTTATCGCTTAAGGTAATTGGCGCGCTGCCCGAAGGGCCGCCTAAACATTTTTGAAGCCCCACTGAAACGGCGTCCAGTTTCCATTCATCAACCTTTAATGGGTTGCCACCCACCGAAGCGGTTGCATCACAATAAAATAGAACATCGTGGGCTTCACATATAGAACCAATCTCTTCTAGTGGCTGAAGCATAGTGGTGGACGTATCACCTTGTACAATGGCAAGCATTTTCGGCTGAACTTCTTGAATGGCTTTTTCAATGTCAGCGGCAGTGAAGACTTCACCCCATGGCACTTCAATGGTGTGAACGTCGGCATCGGCACGCTCTGCAATTTCTGCAAGTAGGTGTCCAAAGCGGCCAAAAATGGGCACTAGCACTTTATCGCCGGGCTCAATGGCAGACACTAACACCGCTTCGATACCGGCTCTTGAGGTACCATCAACCAGGAAAGTCTGTTGGTTTTTTGTGTTAAACACATCACGGTACAAGGCCATGACTTCATTCATATAACCTGTCATGACCGGATCGTATTGACCTACTAATTGGGTGGCCATGGCCGATAACACTCGCGGATAACAGTTTATTGGGCCTGGGCCCATTAATAAACGTGGCGGCGGTGTAAGGGGAGAAAGAACTGACATGAATACGCTCCTATAGGAAAACTTGCGCTAGCATACGCAAGCCAGTGATGATAAGAACTACAGCAAATACTTTCTTAAGCATGGCTGCATCTAATTTACTCGCGATAGTTGCACCAATAGGGGCAAAAAACACGGTGAGGGGAACAATACAAATAAAGCCAAGAAGGTTAACGTAACCATAGGTAGCAAAAGGTGCATCAATAGGGGTTGTTCCAGCGAATAACAGGGTTATGGCGGCAGGGAGAGAGATAATAAGCCCTACTGCTGCTGCAGTACCCACCGCGCGATGGGCTGGGTAGTTGCAAAAGGTTAGCGTTGGCACTGTTAGTGTGCCTCCACCTATACCCACCATTGAACTAAACAAGCCAATGCAAGCTGCCATTATCCACTGGCCAATTCGGCCCGGCAAAGACGAAAATATGGCGTCTTTTTTACCTAACAGCATATTGATGGCAGAGAGTGTCGCTATTACGCCGAACAGCAGTGTGAGATAGGTGGCATTAAGCACGGTGACCAAATAACTGCCCGCTAACACGCCGACTAAAATAAAGGGCGCCCATGCCTTTAATAGGGCAAAATCCACATTGCCTTTGCTATGGTGTGCACGAATAGAGCTAACCGATGTAGGTACAATGGTGGCTAAAGACGTGGCAGTGGCAATGACCATGGCACTTTCCGGCGACACGCCAAGTGCCTGAAACAGGAAAAACAACACGGGGACAATAACAATACCGCCACCTACACCTAGCATTCCTGCCAGTAGACCAGCGAAAACGCCGGTGCCAATTAACGATAAAATGACCGTTAAATTATCGAGTATAAACTGCATGTAAAAAGGTCTCTTATTGAGTTGATTAAGGGCTTAGCGGTGACCTAAATAGGCTTTACCGTCACTACGAGGGTCGCTGGCACCACTGACTTCACCTGAGGTCTCACGGATAATAGCACCTGCATGCCCCATAAGTTCATTGCATGGGTCAACGGTAACCATGTCGTGGCCGCGAGCGACTAAACTCTCGCCTACGTATTCCACTAAATCTCTTTCGGCTTTTAGGTTATGACTTTCGTCACCCCATGTTCTGCCCAACAGCCAACGACCTAGCCAGATAGCTTTCGCAATAGGTTGCTTGTGATACACATGGCGAGCAAATACCGCGGCTTGGGTTTGTGGTTGACCTTCGCCCCCCATAGTACCGTAGCTCATGCGTCGTCCATCACTTAATTCAGCAAACGCTGGGTTTAAGGTGTGGAAAGGCTTTAAGCCTGGTGCAAGATACTGATTGCTGGCAGGGTCAAGGGAAAACGAGGTGCCCCGGTTATTCCAAACAATCCCCGTTTGAGGGCTAACCACGCCAGAGCCGAATTCCCAATAAAGAGATTGGATGTAGCTCACCATTCTGCCTTCGCTATCACAGCATCCCATCCAAATAGTATCGCCAGGTTTGGCAACATGGGGCCACGGCTGCGCGGTGTCTAGCGAAATGTTTTTCGCCATGTCATCGAGCACGTCGTCACTTAATAAACTTTGCAGGTCGACGGGAGTACGTGATGGGTCAGTCACGTTGGCATTTCTGGCGATAAACGCTTGTTTGGTGCATTCAATGAGCAAATGCACCATATCTGCATCACTGCTTCCAAGGTGTTGTACTTTGTCGTATAACGCCAAAATAATGAGCGATGCCACCCCTTGGGTTGGCGCAGGCAAGTTGAAGATCTTACCCTTGCTGGTATCTACTGACAGCGGCGTAACACGTTTGGCTTCGTATTCATGAAAATCTTCAAGGCGAATAGGTGATCCCGCCGCCGCTAAATCTGCTGCTAACTTTTCCGCTAACTCGCCTTTGTAAAAGTCGTCTAGCCCTTTTTCTGCCAAGTGAGATAAGGTTTTCGACAGGGCAGTTAGTTTAAGAATTTTGCCTTTCTTAAGCGCTTTGCCCTTAATTAAAAATTGCGCGAAGTTTTCATCGCCGGCGAGGTCATCGAAGGTTTTATTGCTGGCATCGGTTAAGCTTTGTGTTACCTCAATACCCCAATTGGCTTGGCTAATTGCTGTGTCTAGTAAGGTACTAAGCTTAAGGCCGTCTTGCCATTCGTGGCTTATTTTTAGTGCCTCGTTCCACCCCGCGACGGCACCCGCCATGGTCAGCGCGGCTTTTCCACCACGGCTAGGGATAGCGTCTAGCCCTGCATAAAATTCAGGTGTAGCGCCTTTCGCAGCAATGCCCGATGCATCAATGCCTATCGGTGCCTTTCCAGGTTCGCTTATCAACCAAAAACCATCGCCGCCTAACCCATTCATATGGGGGTATTCAACAGCAATGGATGCTGCCGCGGCCACCATGGCTTCAATCGCCGTGCCGCCTTTTTCAAGTATATTTAAGCCCACTTGTGAGGCAGCAAAGTGAGGAGCTGTAAATGCAATATTCGGTTTTTCAGTCATTGTTCTTTCCACTTGTTGTCAAGGCGTTGATGCAAGCTTATTACAGCGATATTTTCTTTATTGTGTTACGTCTTGTTTTATTTGTTTAAAGGCGCAACTCAGGTATTCGCTAGTTTTTTTGCCATACTAATTAAAGCAAGATCACTGCCTTTTTTGCCCACCAGTGATAAACCACAGGGGGCATTGTGTAGGGTAAATAAGGGCAAATGTAGTTGTGGTAACCCTGCTAAGCCTGCCAGTGCGGTAAAGCCGAGTAGGGTGTTTCTATCTTTTGCCAGTGTGTCATCGTCGGCGTCGCAACGTGGTGCAACGCCGGGGGTGGTAGGAATAACTAATATGTCTATCTCTGCAAATAGCGAATCAAGATGATTAATTATTACCTGTTGTTGGGCCTTGGCGCTTTGAATATCACTAGAGGTGATAGTTTTACACCAGTTGAGGCGCAACATAATATCGTTTGCAATGTCGGGATGGTGGGCGTCTATCCAGTTGCCGTGCTGCTGCCAAATTTCAGCACCTTGTAAAATACGAAACGTATTTGCGGTGGCCAGTGCCTCTAAATCAAGGGCTGAACTGGGGAGCGCGCTGAGTGTTACTTGGCTTAGCGTGGTGTGTTTGGGAAGCTGATCTAACCAATCGCGACATAAATGTTTGTGGGCTACCTGCTTAAACAACCCTTCAGCCACACCCAGTTTAACCTCAGTGGCACCGGGACGCTGGTGCTCTTGATTTAAACAAACCTGAGCTACCGCTTCAAGTGTACTTAGGTCTCTTGTCATCCAACCTACGGTATCGAAAGCAGGCGCTAATGGCACCATGTTGTCACAGGAAATAGCACCATGGGTGGTGCGTAAGCCCCACAAACCTTGGTAGCTGGCGGGAACGCGAATAGACCCACCGGTATCTGTGCCTAGGCCAATATCGGCCAAGTTTTCAGTCACTGCTACCGCTGAACCCGACGAAGAACCGCCTGGAATATGCGCTGGTGCAGCGGGGTTTAGCAATGTGGGATAGTGCTTGTTTTGCCCATGTAGGCTGTAGGCCAACTCATCGGTAATGGTTTTCCCGACAAATTGCGCGCCCGCATCGAGTAAGGTGTCTACCGTGCTATTTGTCTTCTTAGGCAGCGGGTGTGTGGCTAACCAGTCTGGGTTGCCAGCCGCAGTGGGTAAGCCCGCCATGTGGAACAAGTCCTTTACTGCAAGTCTAAGCCCAGTTAAGGGTTGGCTTGTGGCGCTTTCACCACGGGCACTATTAAAAGCCTCGCGGGCGACAGCGTATTCGCTTGAGATACTAATAAATGGAGAAGACACAGCAGACTATTTGGTTAAATTTTCAATATCACCATGAAACAATCGTTTCTAATATTTGTCAAGTGAAACGTTCGTTTCTTTTTCTGGTGCGGGTGTTTCATCCTTACATTTTCACTCGCTTGGTCAGAGAGTTAGGGTGAAACAAATGGGTAAGCTAAAAACCTTGAGGGTTTTGTTCAAGAAACGCTAATTCCTCTGGGGTGGATTTACGCCCCAGCACTTGGTTTCTATGTGGGTAACGACCAAATTGCTGAAGTACAGCAACGTGGCGTTGCTGAAAATCCAACTGAGTTTCTAAGCCTGGGGCAGAGAATAGCTGCTGCGCAATATCGTGAATGGCTAAAGACTCGCTGTGCATAAAGGGCATATATAAAAAGGCGCTTTGTTGTGGTGTAAGGGTTTTGTCGGCTTCTACGCTCACCGCTTCTTGCGCCAGTACAAGTGCAATTCCATCATAGGCAAAGGCTTGTGCGGTATGGCGAAACATATTGCGAGAGAATTGATCCAATACGAGAATTTCCGCTAATCTGCCTGTTGGTGTGGCTCTCCATGGCCACAGTTCACCTAAGGCCGCAGACCGGTGTAACGAGTAAAAATGTGATGAGATTGTTCGGTCTAACGCAGAATCCTGCGTAAACCATTGCTCCGAACTCAGGTCATCAAACCAGAAACTAAGTACTCGACTTGCTTCTTCAAGCACAAGGTGGGGCTTGTCCATGTAAACTCCAACAACGTAGTAAGGTTGCTTTGGCAGCGCGACTAGTTAGAAATCCGGCACTGGGCAACACGTATTATTAGTAAAAGCGAATGCCTCGTACTTACTATCGGCTGTTATCGCTTAAAGTTTAATCAATTTAATGGATTTTCAAGCCTCTTTACAACTATTTACGTTCAAGTTCGTCTAAAGACGTATACGTTTCCGTAATTGAGTTAACGCGTTCTGTTGCCGCATCACCTAAAAGAGAGTAGGTACGATTGCAAATAGCAGACAATAAACTCATGGGCGCAGCGTAACTGTCAAACGGTGCGTCGTTACCTAAATGACAAACAACAAGCTTGCTAACTTGGTTACGATAAATTTGCCCAGTGGGATCGGTAATCAAAATGACTTGAGCGTGCTTAATGGCACTGAGTACATACTTAAATTGTCGAGTACGACGACGAAAGCCGAATAGAATGACAACATCATCGTCGCCGAGATCCACAATGTCTTCCCCTAATGTTTGCCCAGGTTGTGGAAGTAGCCTAACTGACGTTCGAATTTGCTTTAGTTGTTGTCGAAAGTGTAGCGCTAAGGGGTAGGCATTACGAAAACCAATCAGGGTAATTTGCTTTGCTTTTGCTAAGCGTTCGGCAATATCAAGCAAGGTATCTTCATGAATGCCGGCAAAGGTTTGCGTTAAATTACTAAATTCATGTTCCTGATGGTGACTAAAGGAAGTGTGGGTATTCACTGGTACACCTTGCTCTCGCAGCGATAATAAGGTGTCTTTTGCTTGTTGATGAGAGTCGAACCCCAGTTGCCGAAAGAAACGGCTGACCGTGGCTTTTGAAGTTTGTGTTTTTTCCGCAATTTGGGCGGTAGATTGAGAAATTACCGCCAGTGGCGTTTGCTGCAAATACTGCGCAATTCGTTTGCCGGCGGGCGATAGCAAAGCGTAATATTTTTCTATTTGGTTTAAAACATTCGCAGTATTGTTATTTGGCATAGTTATTACTTGGCATCGTTATCCATTGCCTTTGCTATTCGTTTTAAGGGCGATTTGTCAGGCAGTAAAAATTGCCCGCAGTCTGTTAGGCCTACACATTGTAACCACAATGCGTTTGCCAAGCGCAAAGCCATTCATTTAGCCTCTAGTGTACTCATAATTTAGTGTTTCTGAAAAGCTAATACACACCAATAACTTACGGAATTACTCTAAAGACTAATTCAATAATATCGTCAATCACCGCAATTTGGCACTACACTTTCATATGCACTTTCACAAAAGTGTCATTAGATGGTAATGATTTGGAGTGTGTTGTGGCAAAGTTGTGGGCTGAATTGATCCTGCTTTTTGTAGCGCTTCCTTTTGCAGTACTCTACTGGATAAAACATTTCGCTGACTGGTTAATGCCGATTCTTTGCATTATTGGGGTGTGCTGCTTAGCCGCCCTGTTAGCCGACAAGCAGTTTCACCGCGTACGATTATGGCATTGGGACGACTACAAAACGCATATAAAAAGTACGTTGAAGCTTTTTATTCCCTGGGCAAGTTTACTTGCCCTTGTGGTATACCTCGTTAAACCAGAGTTATTTTTACACTGGCCAATTAACCAACCGTGGATGTGGGTAGTTACCTTACTTATCTATCCTGTGGTCTCGGTGATCCCGCAGGAAATTATTTTTCGTACCTTCTTTTTTCACCGTTACAAGCGTATTTTGCCGTCGCGCTATGCAAGATGGGGGCTAAGTACGTTTGTGTTTGGGTTGGCTCATCTCGTGTACGGCAATTGGGTTGCCGTGGTGATTTCATGGGTAGGTGGCGCCATTTTTGGGTACCGATACATGCAAACAAACTCCACACCGGTTGTGGTTATTGAACACGCCATTTGGGGTAGTTTTTTATTTACGGTAGGTTTAGGCTCGTATTTGGTGATATCTACCTAACAGGCGCAAGTTTATTTTGCGTATTCATTGCTTAGCATTAGCGGGCAAATTTATGGACATGGAGGCACATAAACGTGGGTATGAATAATCAGTTACACGGCGTATTCCAGCTACCCGTATTCGAAACACCACAAGTGTTGCTGATGCAGCAAGATATCAACGCCCCAGTGCCGCTAGGAGAAGCTCAATCGTTAATGGTTGAGCTATGGCAAGGGTTTCTCTACCGCTTACCAGGTCTGGCTCTTGGTCTGCTTATTATGGTGCTGTTTATTTTAGCTGCGGGGCCTGTTTCTCGCTTATTGTTAAAGCCCGCGGCATCTTCCTCGTTAACCCCCTTAATAAAGTCGGTGGTACAGCGAAGTATCAGTTTAGTGATCATGCTTTTAGGTGTGTACCTGTTTCTGTTTCTCGCGGGGTTAACCGGTTTTGCCGTCGCGGTGATAAGTGGTACGGGGGTAGTGGGGCTAATTTTAGGCTTTGCCTTTCGTGATATTGCGGAAAACTTTATTTCTAGCCTGCTACTCACGGTACAGCGGCCTTTTAAAATTGGCGATATTGTTCAAATAAATGAATTCACCGGCATTATTCAAAAGGTGACAGCAAGGGCCACCACATTGGTGGATTTTGATGGAAACCACATTCAAATTCCAAACGCCACTATTTACAAAGGAGTGATTAAAAACCTGACGGCTAACCCCTTAATGCGCGGGCACTTTGTATTAGGTGTTGGGTACAATGCTGACATAAAACATGCCCAATCATTGGCGCTTAACACAGTCAACGCGCATCCTAATGTACTCGACGACCCTGAACCACAGATACTTATCGATAACCTTGGTGCGTCCACCTACAATTTGAAAGTCTATTTCTGGGTAAACGTAGAGGATACCAGTGTATTGAAAATGTCCTCGGTGTTAATGCGCGAATTAGTTGCCCTTTACACACAAGAAGGTATTAGCATGCCTGACGATGCAAGAGAGCGAATTTTCCCTGAAGGCTTAGTCATACACAATGGGACTTCTGAAGGTGAACATGACAACACCCAAGAGCATGAAAATACACCTTCGGCAAAAGCACCTTCGCCAACTGATAAAGCCAACGAAATAGACACCTCTAACGCTACCTTAAATAAGGGCGAGAAAGCACAGGATATCTCTCATGATGATGTATCTAGCGAAGCCCACGAAATACGTGAACAGGCCCAGCGCGCTCGCGACCCAGAAAGCGGCGACAATATTCTATCCTAGCGGCTTTCTAGGCATTAACTCGCCGTTAGAAAGCGGTGTAGGGCCCGGTTCTAGGCTGTTCGGCAACGTCAACCAGCCACAGGCGCAAGGTTGCAACGAGAAAGAAAGGTTTGCCACATAGTGACATGCGCCTTCATTGACTGTTGATATTGTTGAAATCCGTGCTCTGCGTTACCTTCAATAAAGGCTTTAAACGCAGGTGAAAGCGCCCTTGATTGGCTCCAACTTTGCCATAGTGGATTAAGCTGATAGTGAAATTGATTTACCTTACTGCCAATGGGCTGAATCTCTTCAATAAAGAACAGATAAAAGACATTTCGTAATATTTTAGCCTTGTCGCTGGCGTTACCGTTAGGGCAACTGACAGTCGCAAGGGGTTGCTTTAGTTGCTCTGTTAGCTGGTGTAACTCGGTGGCTAATATACGTTGGGTTAGCCATATTTTTGCCGGTAGACGTACCGAACCAATCATTTGAAGTTGAGCTTCAAGCTCCGTGCTGTTTAATGGGATGGTGGCATGCTGAGTTTGGCGTAAATGATCAAGGTAAAACAGTGCATTAACCGCGCTAACACCCTCGTTTCCATCACGGGTATTTAAAGGGGCGCTAGCCAAGCTAAGGCCTTGCTTCATTTCAGTACTATTTTGAATAAGCTGTGCCCAAACTTTTGGCCACTGAGCCTGCTTTTGCTCTAGCCAGCGTTCAATTTGTGTCGACAGCTTTTGATTACCCTCGGCGCTTATTGCGGCACATTTGGCCAATACCGTCAGCAATTTTTGTTCATAGATAAAACGCTGCGATGGCAGCTGAGTTTTTCCTAATGCCGTGTTACGCTCGGCGACAATTCGGCCTAATTCACAATCTTGAATGGCGTAAAAGTCTCTAAGGTTGATGTTCATAGGAACTATGTTCACGTTAAGTGCAGAGGCAGTAGGATAGGCAAGGGCAGACGTAAGCGAATCATCCCATTTAGCAGCCGGAATAGAAATACCTAACACCCGATTTAAGCGAGCTCGATATTCATTTACCGCCGACTCAAGCTGAGATTGCCCCGCACAACCTAATACTGCGCAAAGCAGTAAACTCACTATTGTTGCAGGAACCCATGAACTCCCCACTATAGGCACACCCTTAAGTTTGCGATGAACGTGAGTGCTTATCATTGCGGCCTGCCACCTGTTATAAGCCACAATTAAGCACTCGCACCGGTATGCAAGCTTCTGCCCCCATCCACGTACACAATTTGACCTGTTATGTAGGGTGAATTCACTAAAAACGCCATTGTTTGTGCAATGTCTTCACTGCGACCTAGCTCCCCCAATGGGATGCTTGCCAACATCTGTTGTTTTTCTTGCTCCGTTAATGCGCGTTCGGGAAGTAATATTGCCCCAGGCGCAATCGCATTCACACGAACGTCAGGCGCCATGTCTAAGGCGAGTGACTTAGTTAACGTGGCTAACGCGCCCTTTGCTAAACTGTATACGCTATGGTGGGGTAACGGGCGGTCAATATGCATGTCAACCATATTAACAATGCAGCCACACTGAGCTTTCAACGCTGCATGTAGCGCTTGAGATAAAAATAGCGGCCCTTGCACATTGCTACCCACTAACGAGGTCCAATCTTGCACACCAATGTTTCCAAGTGGGGTAGGGTAAAAACTAGATGCATTATTAATTAACACATCAATACGCCCCCATTTTGCTAAACTTTGCTCAGCCAGTGCTTCTACTTGCTGTATGTCGCAAAGGTTTGCCTCCAAGGCCACTGCACTGTTACTGCGCAGGGCATTAAACGTAGCCACCTGGGTAAGCGCATCTTCTTTCGAGCCGCCGAAGTGAACAATAATATTGTAGCCTTGTTGATGTAAGTGGGTGGCCATGGCTAAGCCTAATCGTTTGGCAGCGCCTGTCACTAAGGCAACAGGAGAGGAGGCGTTACGGGGCATAAAAAGAAAACTCCAATCAATAGCAATGCTTCATTCACGTTAGAATTATTCAGTACGTACTACGAGCGAATCGTGTTAATGATATCTTTAGCTTGGGCTAAATAATGCCCGCCAAATAATAACCCGTGATTAAGAATATGGTACAGCTGATAAAAAAGTTTTCTTTCAGCATAATGATGACTAATGGGTTTTACCTCTGCGTAGGCGTGAAAGAAGTCGACGGGGAAACCGCCAAATAACTCGGCCATGGCTAAATCTGACTCGCTGTCGCCTACATAAATAGCAGGGTCGAAAACCACAGGGCCTCTATGACAAAACCCCACGTTACCGTGCCATAAGTCGCCGTGCAGCAGTGAAGGGTGAGGTTGGTGATGAGAAAAATACTGCTTGGTGTCATCAACAAAATTATCGATATTAACGATGTAATGCCCTTGCTCTGCTAAGCGCTCTAACATACTGCCGATACGGCATTCAGCAAAAAACGCGGCCCAATCACTCTTTCTTCCGTTGCGCTGTATGCTAAGCCCAATGTAATTGTCGTGGGGCCAGCCATAGCTCGAGTATCCATTGTATAAATGCAGGTTGGCTAACTGTTCACCAAGTCGTTGATAAGCGTCTTGGGAAGGCGTGATAAATTTCACATAACTTAATACGAGATATTCCATTTCAGGCGATTCGTCCTGTGTTACGCCATGGCAGATAACCGAGGGCGTAAGTACACATTGAGTACCACCTAATTCGGTAAGCCCTTCAGCTTCATGGCTAAGCTGCTGGGTGTCATCATATGGGCGGGTTTTAACGAAAAAGCGATGCTGGTGGTCATGAATAATATAGCAAGCGTGGCTGTCTCCCCCTTGCGCCACACGCGCATGCTCACAAATAAATAACTGCCCAGTAGCCTGAGAGATATGTTCGCTAATAAAATGCCACATACGTATAGCTGCCCCAAAGGGTTAATTCACTGATAAGTATGGATGAAAATGATAGAAAACCCCAAAATTCGCCAATAGTGACAGCCTCCTTTTCGAAATTCCTGTTTTGCCCATTGCAGTTGACCTATGAGCCGTTATAATCCGCAACAGCTTTTTGTATGCGTAGCCGCACTAGAACGGCTAGCTAAAACCGTTGACGTGCGCATAACGCACGCATTTTATTTAAAATACGCAAGTGGCGCAGAGTAGGCGTCACCACTGTAAAGGAATTCAAATGCCAGTAATTACCCTTCCTGATGGAAGCCAACGCGCTTTCGATAATTCTGTTTCTGTACTAGACGTTGCAAACGATATTGGCCCTGGTTTAGCCAAAGCAACCATTGCAGGAAAAGTTAACGGCGAGCTTGTCGATGCCGTTGATATGATTGATAGCGATGCGCAGCTTCAAATCATTACTGCTAAAGATGACGAAGGCTTAGAAATACTTCGTCACAGCTGTGCCCACTTATTGGGGCACGCCATTAAGCAACTTTGGCCAAATACCAAAATGGCGATAGGCCCTGTTATCGACAATGGTTTTTACTATGACGTTGATATGGAAGAGAGCCTCACCCAGGAAGATTTAGCCAAGCTAGAAAAGCGTATGCTTGAACTGGCCAAAACCAACTATCAAGTGGTGAAAAACAAAGTAAGCTGGCAAGAAGCTCGCGATGCGTTTGAAGCGCGCGGCGAAAGCTACAAAATGGAAATCCTAGATGAAAACATCAGTCAGGACGACCGCCCAGCACTTTATCATCACGAAGAATACACAGATATGTGTCGTGGCCCTCACGTGCCTAATATGAAATTCTGCCACCACTTCAAATTAATGAAAGTGGCGGGCGCATACTGGCGCGGTGATAGCGACAATAAAATGTTGCAACGTATTTACGGTACCGCTTGGGCTGATAAAAAGCAGCTTAAGTCTTACCTTCAGCGTCTAGAAGAAGCTGAAAAACGTGATCACCGAAAAATTGGTAAGGCGTTAAACCTGTTCCATTGGCAGGAAGAAGCGCCGGGTATGGTGTTCTGGCATAACGACGGCTGGTCTATTTACACCGAGCTTGAAAGCTTTGTACGTAAAAAGCTGCGCGAATATGGTTACGACGAAGTGAAAGGCCCATTAATGATGGACCGTTCACTTTGGGAAAAGTCAGGCCACTGGGACAAATACGCAGAAAACATGTTCACCACAGAATCTGAAAAGCGTGAATATGCGGTTAAGCCCATGAACTGCCCGGGTCACGTGCAAATTTTCAATCAAGGCTTAAAATCGTACCGCGATTTACCCCTTCGTATGGCTGAATTTGGCTGTTGTCACCGTAACGAACCTTCAGGTGCGCTGCACGGTTTAATGCGCGTTCGCGGCTTTACACAAGACGATGCTCACATTTTCTGTACAGAAGAACAGATCCTAGAAGAAGTGAGCGGCTGTATTAAGATGGTGTACGAAACTTACGCCGCTTTTGGTTTTGAAAATATCAAAGTGAAGCTGTCTACGCGCCCTGAAAAGCGTGTAGGTGCAGATGAAATTTGGGATAAATCAGAAGCCGCGTTAGCCGATGCCCTTAAAGCCAACGATATCGAATTTGATTATCAGCCAGGCGAAGGCGCATTTTACGGCCCTAAAATTGAGTTTACGTTACACGACTGTTTAGATCGTGCATGGCAGTGCGGTACGGTTCAGCTTGATTTCTCAATGCCGGGTCGTTTAGGTTCTACCTATGTAGCAGAAGATGGCGAGCGCAAAGTACCGGTTATGATTCACCGAGCAATCTTAGGGTCGCTTGAGCGTTTCATTGGTATTTTAACCGAAGAATTTGCTGGTTTTTACCCTCTGTGGTTAGCACCGCAGCAGGTGATGGTAATGAATATTACTGACAAACAAGCAGATTACGCCGCTAATTGCGTAAAAAAACTGCAAGAAAGTGGATTTAGAGCAAAGTCTGACTTGAGAAATGAGAAGATTGGCTTTAAAATCCGCGAGCACACCTTAAAGCGTGTTCCGTACATGCTGGTGGTAGGCGATAAAGAAATGGAAGCGGGCGAAGTAGCAGTACGCTCTCGTCGCGGCGACGACCTAGGCAAAATGCGCTTAGAAGACTTTATTGCCATGGCTCAACAAGAAGTAATGGAAAAGACCATTAAGTAGTTGAGCAATTTTTGTGTATAATGCACAGATGGTGTCTGCTTTTGGTTTTTAGTTTCAGGTTCATACGAACCACCCAGAAGCAGACAGAAGAATTAAATGTTTGGAGGAATAGCACATTAAAGGCGCTAACAACAAGGCTCAGGGCGACAAAGCCCGCATAAACGATGAGATTAAAGCCAGAGAAGTAAGATTAATTGGCAAAGACGGTGAACAGGTTGGTGTGGTTTCGCTTGCAGAAGCAACGCGTACCGCTGAAGAAGCGAGCCTAGATCTAGTAGAAATCAGTCCGAATGCCGAGCCGCCAGTCTGTAAAGTTATGGACTATGGCAAATTCCTCTTCGAAAAAAGTAAAGCTCAAAAAGAGCAGAAGAAAAAACAGAAGCAAATTCAGGTCAAGGAGATTAAATTTCGCCCTGGCACTGATGAAGGCGATTACCAGGTCAAACTGCGCAACCTGCGTCGCTTTCTTGAAGGTGGTGATAAAGCCAAAGTCACAATCCGTTTCCGCGGACGTGAAATGGCGCACCAAGACATCGGTATCGATCTCCTTAATCGCGTTAAAGGCGATTTAGAAGATATCGCTACCTGCGAGTCTTTCCCACGTCGTGTGGAAGGCCGTCAGATGATCATGGTGCTAGCCCCAAATAAGAAGTAGTAACGGTCTAAAGTTTTCAGGAATCTGCAACCTGAAACACCTTGCTGCTAAACATTAACCGACATTAACGCGACTGCACGCAAAATATGTCGATACTTAACAATGCGGAGTTTTAGCAATGCCTAAAATGAAAACTGTAAGCGGTGCCGCCAAACGTTTCAAGAAAACGGGTTCTGGCCGCTTTAAAAGCAAACAGTCTCACTTACGTCACATTCTGACTAAGAAGAGCACTAAGCGTAAACGTCACCTACGTGGCAAAAAATTGGTTCATGACTCTGATACTAAATTAGTTCAGCGCATGCTGCCTTACGTTTAAGACTTAGGAGACTGATAAATGGCTAGAGTAAAACGCGGCACTATCGCACGTGCTCGTCACAAAAAAGTCCTCAAGCAGGCAAAAGGTTATTACGGTGCTCGTTCACGTGTTTATCGCGTAGCGGTACAAGCCGTAACTAAAGCTGGTCAATATGCTTACCGTGACCGTCGTCAACGTAAACGTCAATTCCGTCAACTTTGGATTGCACGTATCAACGCTGCGGCACGTCAAAATGGTATGTCATACAGCCGTTTCATCAACGGTTTGAAGAAAGCGTCTGTTGAAATCGATCGTAAGATCCTTGCCGACATCGCAGTACATGACAAAGCAGCTTTCAGCGCATTAGTCGAAGCGGCTAAAGGCGCATTAGCTTAATTATTAACTAATTAAGTTTAAGTTCTTTCGGAAAAAGGCGAGCAGGATGCTCGCCTTTTTTCGTTTCTGTGTGTTTTATCTTTAATGCTGACATAAACAGAAGGTACTTATGCCAGCATTAAGTAATCACATATTCTAGTAAGCGTTCTTATTAGCCAAGCCACCGAACACCGTCATAAAGATAATCTTAATGTCGAACCACACTGACCAGCGGTGAATGTAATCTAAATCGTACTCTACACGCTGAACCATCTTATTGACGGTTTCTGTTTCGCCCCGTAAACCATTGACTTGTGCCCAGCCGGTAATGCCAGGTTTCACTTTGTGGCGAAGCATATAGCCGGTAATGAGCTTTCTGTATTCTTCATTATGTGCAACCGCGTGAGGGCGGGGGCCTACAATAGACATACGCCCTTGCAGTACATTAATGAACTGGGGAAGCTCGTCTAAGGAAGAACGGCGCAAGAAACCCCCAATTTTGGTTAAGCGGCTATCATTTTTTGTGGCTTGCTTAACGACCGGCCCATTATCTTGCGTGGTCATAGACCTAAACTTGTATACCGTGATTTGCTTACCGTCTAACCCGTAGCGCTTTTGCTTAAAAATAACAGGCCCTTTAGAGGTTAATTTTACTGCGGCAGCAATACCTAGCATGGGCAAAGCCAGCATAGTAAGGAAAAAAGAACTCAAAATAATATCTTCGGTACGTTTCAATACGTTACTAGCACCCTGAAAGGGTGTGTCGTAAACACTGAGTGCCTGAACAGAGCCTACAGATTGCCAGCGCGCATTTAACAAGTTGTACATAAAGAAGTTAGGGATAATATAAACATTGGCAGTAGTGTCACTGCATTTATCTAGAATGTGCCGTATTCTGCTCTCAGCACTCATTGGCAAGGCAATATAGAGATAATCAACTTCGTTCCGCTTTGCCATCTCTATGGCATCTTCAATTGTGCCTAAAACTTGATTTTTGAATTCATGCGCGAGTCTATCTTCGCTCCTGTCATCAAACAGGCCGTTAAAGGTAATACCTAAATGACTGTTTTCCTGTATCTGATGTGCGACATTATAGCCAAGCTGAGTAGCACCTATAACAATAGAACGTCTAGAGTTAAGCCCCCGCTTTCTTAAACGAAACAAAAACTTCCGCATAACAAAACGCCAAATAAGTAGCGAGAAAAAACATAACGCTAACCAACCTAAAATAAGCACCGGCGCTAAATTGACCTTCGGCGAAAAAAGAAAACCCAAGGCAAAAGTACCTAATAAGCTTAACAGCCAGGTGATTGCTGCTGCCCTTAATAATTCTGGGGTTCTAAATCCGCGCCACGAACGGTAAAGCTCCATACCTTCGGCGGAAAGCTGGAACATAATAATGTAAGTACATACAAGTAAAAGATTTTCCGTAGTAACCGACGTGTGAGAAAAGCCTGTAACCACTAAAAACAAGAACGTGATAATAGAAATATCAACAAGGCGATATAGCGTAGAAAACCCATTTTGGCTTTTTACAATAATGGCTCCGTTCTTACTACGCTGAACATGGTGCTCCTGATTCAATGTAGACTGCTCCCTTTTGTGAATCTGAATAGTGTCGCTAACGTGGTTATTTAGCTATTGGGGCTAAATGTGATCGTATTTATCGCAAAAAAGGTAATAAACTTTCATAATTATGGCTGTGGGTACACTAAAGTATAAGCAAAACTGATTCCACAATCGGTTTTTGTTGAAAGTATTTTTATTTTTAGTATTCCAAGCTTATCAACAATATGTGACACTATCGTAACGGTATTCATGCTCTGTGCAGTATACGAAGAACCTTGCAATAAAGTTGCAATGTTTCATAATTAGAGTAGTAGACAGTGGCATGTATTTAGCATAGCTATGTTGGCTTCCGTTTTCTCGAAAAAACCTTTATTTTAACCACGTTGAAACGCTTAATGGTGCAATGGTAGTTAATATTGCACGGTTTTAGTTCATTAAAGCCGATATTAATTATTAGGAGCAAATATGATTGTAAGGATTAATAAGTTAGCTGCCATGATGGCAATTTTTGCCACCGCAGCCACCCAAGCACAGGACGCAGGACGTATTCAAGCCGGTAGTTTTGATATCATTCCTACGTTTGACTCTTCTCTTAGCTATATAGATAACATTACGCGTACAACTGATGATGATGAAAACATTAACAGTTGGAAAGCTACATTTTCTCCTAGAATAGTCTTAGGTACGCAAGTGAATAGTAACCCCATAAATTTGGGTTATAGAATTGAGCGAGGCGAGTACCTCACAAGTACCGACGATGATTACACAGATCATTTTTTGTCAGCCAATGGTGAATTTGAGTTAAATAGTCGACACGCTATTGATGTAAGTGCGCTATACGAAGATGGCCACGAGGATAGAGGTACAGGACTGTCTATCGGCAGTGGGGAAGATATTACGTCACCTGATACTTACAAAAGTACAGTTATTAATGCCGATTATATCTATGGCAGTGTAACATCCGCAGGGCTGCTAACATTTTCCGCATCTCGTAACACTCTTGACTACGACAAGGAAGAAGAGGCCTACTTAATTCGAGATCGGTTTATCAATAAACTTGGTGCAGAATTTAGTTACAGTATTTCACCATCTACAAATATTGTTGTCGATGTTGCAAAGTCGTTTGTTCGATACGATTATCAACCTGAGTCCGATACTATCAGAAACAGTGATGTTACAAGGGTTCTACTAGGTGCCACGTGGGAGAGTACCGCTGCTACAACGGGCTTCGCGAAGGTGGGTTATCAGGAAAAAGACTTTGAAACTACGGAACGAGATAACTTTTACGGCACCGATTGGGAAGTAGGGGTAGACTGGCAACCAATTGAGTACACCACAATTACCTTGTCAACCAGTGCAGATACAAGAGAAACAAACGGCGAAGGCGATTTAATTAGAAGTAGAGACTACGGTGTTTCGTGGAATCACGATTGGTACGATTACTTATCAACTAATGTGGGCGTTACCACTATAGACAACACCTATATTTTAAATG
This sequence comes from Alteromonas australica, assembly GCF_000730385.1. Taxonomy (NCBI): domain Bacteria; kingdom Pseudomonadati; phylum Pseudomonadota; class Gammaproteobacteria; order Alteromonadales; family Alteromonadaceae; genus Alteromonas; species Alteromonas australica. Next base: position 1,763,088 of record NZ_CP008849.1, read on the forward strand.
ACGATACCATCACTGAACGTGAGGATGATTTTACCATCTATACAATGTCAGCTTCATATCAGGCAAGAAGATGGTTGAGTGTTTCGTTCTTCTACGAGTATTCAGAGTTATCGAGTAACCGAGATACCCTAGGTTACGATAGAAATAACATTGGCGTTTCATTTGAGGTTACTTTGTGAAGCTATTAGCAAAATCGCTGTTTTATTTTGTTTTAATTTGTTGCTGTAGTAAGGCGTTAGCCCAAGTAGGTAACTTAGGAATGAGTCAATATCAATTGGGCTCTGGGGATAAAATAAGCATTACGGTGTTTGGTCAAAAAGACTTGTCCATGGAAATTAGGCTTCCAGATGTGGGTACTATTAATTACCCTTTTCTGGGAGAAATTAAGATAGTAGGTTTAACCACCGCCGAAGTTGAAGAACTAATATATAATGGTCTTAAAGGTGACTATCTTGTTGAGCCTTCAGTATTAGTCACGTTTTTAGAATACAGGCCCTTCTTTATTGACGGAGAGGTTAAACGCCCAGGTGGCTACCCTTATCAACCTGGCCTCTCTGTTAATAAGGCTGCAGCCTTAGCGGGGGGGTATACCGACAGAGCTTCAAAAGATAATGTCATTATTGTACGTGAACTAGATGGTGTAGCGGAAGAATTGAATGTTAGGGTATCTGATATGATCCAGCCTGGGGATATTATTACCATAAAGCAACGATTCTTTTAAGAGCGCGAGATTGAAAATGGCAGTAAATAATATGGATGATGCAGGGCAAAAAACAACGGATATGGACACAATAGACGTTGCCCACTACTTCAAAATTGTAAAACGTCACACCTTACGTATCGTGTTTTTAGCAATTGCTTTTACAGTACTTGTTGCACTTCTTGTATTTAGGATGACGCCTATTTACTCATCATCAGCCACTATTTTGGTTGATTCAGAAAATACCAATCTTGTTTCTATCGAAGAAGTCTATGGTTTCGATAGCAATAGAAAAGATTACATGCAAACACAGTTTGAAATTCTGCGTTCACGTCAAATAGCTGAAAGAACGGTTAAGAAATTAAATCTCCACAAAAACGCTGATTTTATGCCTAGTGAAGATGACAAACCGTTAATGACGTCTTTAAAACAGACACTAGCTGAAGTTCTGCCTTTTATGCCTCAAAAAATAGAAGTAGAAAGAACGGAAGAACAGCAAGAAGCGATAGACCTCCGTATAGCAACAAGTAAACTCAGGCGCTCTGTCGAGCTGTCTCTTGTAAGTAAAACTCAAGTAATGGTAGTGACAGTTAATTCAGACAAACCAAAGTTGGCGGCTACCATCGCGAATGCGTTGGCGGAAGAGTATATTGATAACTATCTGTTAGCTAAGCTAGAAATGACATCTAAAGCCACTTCATTCTTAACGGACAGTTTAGAAGGCTTGAAGCAGAAACTGGTGTTTTCTGAGAAGAATCTGGCAGAATTTTTTGAGAAAAATCAAGTGGTTAATCTGGATGGTGTCGTTGGGTTAGCTGCAGACGAACTTGAGGGGTTAGGGCAGCAGTTACTTGACGCGCAAAATGCGCTAAAACTTAATGAGACTATTTACAGACAGACCCAAACCAATAATTCAATTGAAGGCGTAGCCAGTTTACCCGAGGTTTTAAATCATCCCACTATTCAAAATGTGAGACGAGACGAAGCGAAAGCCATGACAAGGGTGTCTGAATTAAGTAAAGTCTATGGGCCAAAACATCCCAACATGATTGCAGCAAATGCTGAATTAAGCTCTATTAGAGAAACCTTAGCCCTGCAAACGCGAGACTTGGTGTCTAGTATTAATAAACAGTATTTGTTGTCGAAAGAACGAGTAGAATTATTACAAGCGCAGGTCGAAGAAGCGAAATCGAACTACCGCAAACTTTCAACGTTAGAAAACCAACGTTTAGCCCTACAAAGAGAAGTGGATATTAACCAACAACTGTACGATTCATTTTTTACGCGTTTGAAAGAGACTGACGAATTAGGTGGCTTCGAAACTGCAAATGCAAGAATTTTGGATAAGGCTATTGCACCAAGTGTGCCTTCTAAACCAAATAAAAAACTGCTTATTGCTGCTGCTTTCGTATTTAGCATAGGTTTTGGGGTATTCGTTGCCATTCTTATGGAAACGTTGAATAGCGGTATAACGTCTGTAGAAGATGTTGAGAAAAAGCTAGGGCAACGTATGTTGGGGCTTATTCCATGGATGCCCCATAAAAAGAAAACTGATTTACCCGTTAGGTCTTACTTTGACTCATCTAAGCATCAATTTGCTGAGGCGTTGAGAACACTTAGAACCAGTTTGTCTTTACTGAATATTGATAAAGAAAAACAGGTTGTTATGGTAACCTCAAGTGTGCCGAAAGAGGGCAAAACGACGGTTTCCATTAATTTAGCTTTTGCGTTTGGACAATTAAAGAAAACTATTCTTATAGATGCGGATTTGAGGCGCCCCAGTATTGGCAAGCAATTTGGTATACCCTCTTATCAACCCGGTGTGGCAAATTTGATAATGCAAACCCATAGTATTGATGAGTGTCTAAATCATGATGACGAGTCGGGTGTAGATGTTATTACCGCTGGAACTGTACCATCAAACCCTCAGGAATTACTGGCAAGTAGAGGGTTTACTGAATTGGTCACCAAGCTAAAAGAAAAATATGACTATGTGGTGATTGATACTGCACCCACGCAGGCGGTTAGTGATTCAATGATAGTGGCTGAACGAACAGACTCTATAGTCTATGTTGTAAGAGCAGACACTACGAGTGACAAGCTAATTAATAATGGCTTATCTCGCCTGATTCAAGTTGGTCACAGAGTTGATGGTGTTGTACTTAATCAAGTCGATTTACGAAAATCTGATGTATCTTATAAATATGCCGGTTTTTACGATCAATACGGCTATACTAGTGAAAACGCATAGTAGGCTTTTGTAACCTTGATCGATATACACAGTCATATTTTACCGGGCATTGATGACGGTTCTCGCTCTCTATCGATGTCATTAGAGATGGCTAAACAAGCCGTGGAAAATGGCATTACCCATATGATATGCACACCTCATATACATTCGGGCTATTTTGATAACAGTTTAAAAACTATCAAACCAGTTTTTCACGAGTTACAACACGCACTGATTAAGGATAAAATACCCTTATCGCTGTCGTATGGTGCAGAAGTGAGAGTTTCTGAGCAAATTCCAGAGTGGGTAGCAAACAATGCTATTCCTTTTTTAGGCACTCTCAACTCTAAAAAAGTATTGCTATTAGAAATGCCCCATAGTCACGTGCCGGTGGGGGTGGAAATGCTTATTAAATGGTTACTTTCTAAAAATATCTTGCCCGTTATAGCCCACCCTGAAAGAAACAGAGAACTTCTTGCTGAGCCTTTAAAGTTCGAGCGGCTAAGAAATACTCATGCTCTTTTTCAAATCACCGCAGGATCGCTTACAGGTAGGTTCGGTGAAAAGGTTCAGGGTTTTGCTCGTAGCTTAGTTGAAACTAAAAAGGTTCACATCGTCGCGTCTGATACGCATAATCTTACTAAGCGACCCAATGATATGAGAGAGGCATTTCAGTTCGTTTCTAACACAGACGCTGAGTTCGCGAAAAAGATCTTTGTGACCACACCCTCTCTCATTATTTCAGCAGTAAATAGTGATAAATAATGAGAAGAGTTTTTACATTAAGCTTTATTGCAGTATTGCTTTGCTCGATTTACTACGCTTTCGTGTTCGGGATTGCCCAACTTCACTATTATAATGTAAAAAACAGCCTTGATTTTTGGAGAGAAAATCCAGAGTTACTGCGACTAAAAGATGTTGATGAAAACTTAGAGCGTATTAATAGCGCAGTTGCACTAATGCCAGATAATCCATTGTATTACCAATCTAGGGGCCAAGTATTTGAGTGGAAAGCAATTGTTGATAAACAAAATAGTGTGTTGCTATTGCAAGAAGCTATGCAAAATTATCAAACTAGCTTGGCATACAGACCCTTGTGGGCTCCGACGTGGATAAACCTAGCCTCTGTTAAATGGAAGTTGGGGGAATTAGATGAAGAGTTTAAACAGTATCTTGAGAAAGCGATAATCACAGGCCCGCAGCAAGCTTCTGTTCACAAATTTATAGTAAAGTTTGGATTGGCACATTACAGGGCAAGATCTTCAGGGTATGTATTGGTGTACAAGCAATTGCCAAAGCACCTCGCGCTAGGGTTGAGAAACCCTTTGAGTGAGCGCGACATACTGCATTCAATCAATATGTTTCAGTTGCAGGACTTTGCCTGTAGATTGTTAGAAGGTGAGCCGTCTCGTATACGGTCGAAGATTAAAGATTGTAGATAGCTAAAAGCGGTTTACGTATTTCGATTCATCATATTATTCACAAAGCTTGAAATTTCACTTTTAAATCGCTTTTGAGAGAATCTCTCTGCATTGTGTCTACATGCTATTTCGGAAAATTTATCAATTTGACTTTCAAATTGAGTAATTGCGTTTTCAATATGTTTCTCATGTTGCTCATGAAAATAGACTCCCGTAGGCGTTATACTGTCATTTACATCGATAACTGTCTCGGATGTGCCACCTTTACTGAAACAAATTACCGGTGTGCCGCATGCCTGAGCTTCTACTGGTACAATGCCAAAATCTTCAAAAGCAGCAAAAACAAAAGCTTTTGCGTTTTGAATAAGTTGCACCATACTGTCTTGCTCTTGGTAGCCAACGAATTCTACATTAGGAGTCGCGAGAGCTTTTATGTTTGCTAGTTCGGGACCATCACCAATTACAACTAACTTCCTCGCCTTGTTCAATGAGAATGCTTTTACAATAAGGTCTATTTTCTTGTAAGCAACTAATCTAGAGGCTGTTACATAATACTCATCCCTAGTACGTGTATTTAATGCGTACTTTTCAATATCAACTGGTGGATAGATGACGTGGGAACTTCGCTTATACACCTTTTCAATACGTTTCTTTATAAAGTTAGAATTTGAGATTATGGCGTCAATAGTATTAACACTTCTCATATCCCAAAATCGATAGCGATAAATAAGTTCTTTGGCTATCATTCTCTTTATTGGGGCTAGAACGCCTTGAATGTCGTTGATGTATTCGTGACTTAAGTCCCATGCATATCTGGCGGGGCTATGCATATAACATATATGCGGCTGATCTACGCTGGTAATGACGCCCTTCGCTAACGCTGCTGATGAGCTGATAACCACATCGTGTCGTGAAACATCAAATTGTTCTATTTGTCGAGTGCATTGAAGGAGTAAGTTTCTGTAGTATTTCTCTACAAATGGGAGCTTGTTAAGCGGGCTGACGTTTATTTTTTGGGAGCCAATGAAGTTGTTGTCTTTTTCATCGAGGAAGTTAAATAGGGTGTATATTTCACTGTTGGGATACAAATCGGTTAACTGTTGTACAACTTTTTCTGCGCCTCCCAATGTCGGTAACCAATCGTGCACTATACCTACATTTAAATCTTTCCCTGTAACAGTCATTGCAATTTCCAAACGCCTTTAGAATTATCAACTAACTTATTACATTTATTTAAAAATTAAAATCAAATATTAATAAACCTTCCTGCTTTTTAAGCCAATGCCTAAAATAACCATGAAGGTTGCAGCATTAGCCGGCGCTTGTAACGGAAAGTCTACGCTGCTGTGCATCACCATACCAATAAATGCCATAGTACATGTGAATGCTGCTCCCAGGTATGCTTGCCGTTCTCTCTTGCGTAAAGCGTTTATAGAAGTAGCAAAGCATATTAAAGCTAATATCATCAGAATACCGCTAGCTAGCCAGCCAAATTCCATTGCAAACTGAAGGTATTCATTGTGAGCATGGTCGTAAAAGTGCTGAATTTTTTCATTCTGAACTTTGGGGTATAGGGTATAAAAGGTGCCGCCACCGCTACCTATAAACATAAATTGGCTTAAAATAGGTAAAGTGTCATCTATTACTTCATCGCGGGTTTCTTTTTCCATACTCGTCTGTTCAATTCTTTGCTTAACTTCGGACAACCCGAATATGCTACTTACAACAAGTATGTCTATAACTAACAAGCTAATAAAGAGGTATACATACGATCTGCTTTTTCGTTTGAATAGCAGCAAGCCTAGCAATGAAGTTATGGTCATAGCTACAAAAAATGCACTATTTCCCATGCGGGAGCGTGACATGATGAGTGCAATGACCATTATAACTATGCCTATACGCACCAACGCTTTTTTACTAAGTATGAAATCTAACCAGTACTTGAGAATTTCTCGCTTAGAGTTGCTCCCTTGCTTAAACTTACTGCTAGCAATTAGGTAGCCCAGCGCGGCACTGAGCGTAAGCACTAAATAATTGGCATAATGGTTTTTATAGACAAAGCTGCCAGTAGCAATATTGCTCACATTATACTTAAAAATTAAGCTTTCCTCTGTATGTAGCAAAACCTCAAAGGCACCATAGGTAGCTTGTAATATACCTGCAAGGCTGAGAGTAAGTAGAAGTAATTTAATTCTCTTGGTTGATGTGACTAAACTGAGGGTTAGCAAAAATAAACAAAAATAAGCCACCGTTTTTAGCAGTGCTATTTTACTTTGTGCTACATCAAAACTCATCGATAGGTAAGGTAATACAGACTGCTCAACACCGAGTACCCTGTCAGGCCGTAATGTTTCCACTAATTGGTAGGGTAGAGGGAATATAGTAATAGCTTGGGCCACAATAAACAATAACGCTAGAATGAATACAAGCCTGTTTTCTCTGATGCTTTTAAAAACAGCGGCAGAGTAAAATATCACCAAAGCGATTAAAAGTGTAAAAGTGGTTAACTCTAGTATTGCCCATGCCCATGGACGGTTAGACCCAAGAGGAATTGGAAGCCAAAGCATCAATAAAAGAAAAAGGCCGAAAACTGATTTTTCGACCTTTGAATATCTTGTCATTTTAGGCATTTGTTATTTAGATTATTGCCGTGCGTAGTCTTAGTTTGCTGAAATAGTGTCACCACCTGCGCCAGGTGTAGTATCGTCTGTTCCAGTTGGTAAATCTGCCGCTGCTGTAAGTGCATCGCCGCCTGCAGCAGTTTCAGATAGACCTGAAACATCAACACCCGCAGACACAAGAGCAATTTGAGCATTTTCAGCTGATGTGAAAGCGCCGGTTTGTAATGCTAAGTTATAAACTTCTTGTCTATTACTTGGGAATAGCATCATTGCGATAATAGCCACACTCTCAGCGTTATCAGGATAAAGCGCCATACCTGCAGCTGCTAAGTCAAAACCAGTTGTGTTGGCATCAATCAGCGCTAGAAGCTGTACAAGAAGATCTTCGTTAGCTTCTAGGTAAGCGATGGCCTCTTCAGATAAACCTGAAACATCACCTGACAGCAATGCAGCAACAACCTGTTGCACAACAGCGTCGTTTGCTGAATCGTCGTTAGTATTATCTACGATAATAGTTTTAATTTGTTCTCCAGGCTCAACGATGTCTTGAGCGCTGGCAACATTAACCAGTGATATTGAAAAAACGAGAAAAAGTAGAGCGCGAAATTTATTCATAAAAGCATCCTCAGAAGTTATTGCTTTATATAACCGTAATAATATCCCATACACTTAATATTGTATACGTATTAACCAAAAATAGTTTAGGTATTTTGGCCATTATTTCCAAATTTCAGGGCGAGCGTGAAAATATCCTTGCTGATTAGTCACTTTCAAACTCGTTAGCGTATTGGATTCGTCTTCGCTTTCAACCAGTTCACTTATAACACCAATTTGTAAACTCGTAGCTATGCTCACTAAGCTGCTGATAAATAATTGATTGTCGCTGCTTTCATTAATTTCTTTAGTTAAGTTTCCTGAAATTTTAACAAAGTCGGGATGTATGGCTCTTAAGCCTGTTAAAGATGCCAAGTTAGCCCCAAAGTGTTCAATTGTTATCTTAGCGCCAACACTGCGAACTATTTTAGCAAAATCAATGACAGCACGCTTATTATGAATAAGCGCATCATCTTCGATTTCAAAGACTAGCCTTGAACTAACAATTTTGTTGTCTGCAAGATAGTCTTTTAGCCATTTAACAAATTCGTCATCGCATACGGAGGCGGCAGATAAATTCACTGCAATAGTTAAATCACTAGTATGGAGTTTTCTCACAATTAATGTCGTTACAAGTGTGTCAACTTGTGGAATAAGGTTTAGTCTTTCAGATGCAGGTATAAGCTGCGACATAGGGATATACGCATCATTGGATAAGTCTTTAAATCGAGCAAATGCTTCGCAATAAATAGCCTCGTTATTCGTCATGTTTAAAATAGGCTGAATAAAAATATCGGCATTCTGGTGGGCAATAATGCCATTTAAGCGAGCGCGCCATTCCGTATTACTTTGAATATAGGAAAGCTTTGATGCTAATTGCCAGCACCTGTCTAGTTTTGTTGCGGCTAGCAGGGCGCTATCAGCCTTTTCCATAACATCAGAGAATATTTCTCCATTTGAAAACTCTGTGCCGCCCACCCATACAACCTTACTCCCATCTTTAAGCATATCAACAGCCGTTAGTTGTTGAGTTAATTCCTCTACGCGTTGGGCACATTCAGCTTGTGGGATCCCTTCCATACAAATTGCAAAATCAGCTCCTGAAACTCTAAAACAATTTGCTTTGTCGTCGTACCGAGTTACCAATTTTCGAAGAACATTAGCTGCGCGCTTGAGATATTCATCGCCCTCTGATGCGCCCTTCATGTTATTGATATGCGCTAATTGCGCTAAGCGTATAACGATTAAATAGCCATTTTCACCCGTTGCGGAAGAACTTAACAGTGCATTCAAATGACGTTTAAACGCATTTCTATTTAATAAGCCTGTAACGTAGTCTTCAAAAGCTATCGCTTTAAATTGCTCGGCTTTTTGCGATAGTTCTTTAAACATAGATTCAACAGAGTGAGAAAGCTTATTCACAGCCGCGACAATAAAAGAAAGCTCTTTTGTGAATGGCTTGTACTCTATTTGAGAAAATTCAAGCTGCTGAATATCGGTTATTTTACTGATAACGATACTAAGGGGTTTAGTAATAGCGCGTATTATAAAAAACAACACAATATACGCGACTACAAAGGCGGCAGAGAACATAATCGCGCTTTGTGTGATACTTTCCCAAAGCTTTTCATTTGCTAATCCAGGGTGGCTTTTTACAGCTAAGTAACCAGACATGTTCCATCCGTCAGTCAAGTTTGTTTCTTTAGTCGGTGGAGTGACTTCTACTACATTAGTAAACCAGGTTGGTACCGTATCAATCTTGTTTGGGTTTTCTCTCACAATAACGGGCTTTCCGTCTAAATCTGTAAGCAAAATAGTTTGGTAATAGCCGCTATCAAATATTGCATTGATCATAGTTTCTGCAATGGGGAGGCCTCCATCTTCAGAAACGTATGGACTAATAGATAAACCCAGTGAAGTCGCAGTATCCTGTGCATGTGTTGCAAGCTGCTCATTCACATATTCGCGAGTAAGTTTCACGTTTATCAAGAATGACCCGATAAATACGGCAAGCAAAAATATAAGAAGGCTTATACTAAGCTGATTCGAGAGTTTCATGGTTTTATTTATTTCCCTTCAATCACTTCATCTAGTCTGGCAATCATATCGTCCCACATTTTCATGGAACCACCGCCCCTAAGTTTTCTGCCATTACCCATTGCTTTAGCAGCCCACAACCCTTCACCGTTGAAACTATAAATTGGCGCTAAATCCCGGCGTTTATTTGCTGGGAGTATACGCTTATTTATATTGTCTAACACCAGTGGAACTGAGGTTGGAGTATCATAATATGCTAGTACCATATGAGGTTGTTTTAATCTTAATGCTGTAACGTACATTAGTCGAAGTTTCGACTCTGGAATGCCTAGTTCAATTAACGAAAAGTACTTCGCTATCGCATAATCTTCGCAATCTCCCGCGCCCGTTGCAATAAACTCAATGGGCGTAGCCCAATAATCAGACACTTTCCAATGCTCGATATCGCTGACAAAATCAAATCGATTGAAAAAACGATTAACACTGTATAGCTTCTCATCAATGTCATCAGCCTGTAAGTCTACGAGTAGTTCATTCCATTCAGATATCTCTCGTGATGCCGTATTGCCATAGCGTTCGGAAATTCGCGTGTAAACCTCTTGAGTGAAAATGCTTTTTAGTGAGGCTAGCGCATTAGGAAGCAGGCACGCCACAATAATTAAGCAACTAAATCCGTACGCTATAGATTTACCTGCTAAATGGGGGCGCTGAGAGCAATTCGCTTTAGAGTAAAGGAAGAGATGAACCAAAATTAGAATCTTTGCATTTCGCCTATTAATTAAAAATGTACCATAAAATAATAATATTATGACCAAGAAAGCATATCTTTTTATTGACGTTAAACCCTAAACGTACAAATTAGTATTGAAAAAACACGTTAGTATGCGAAATGACCAAATAATAAAAAATTCTATTTAAGTCGTCGACGAGACGGTATACAGTAAAAAGTAGCAGTACAACAACTCAAGCAACGTGTTTAAAAGTTGCACTCTCGATACATATTCAATAGATCATAAGTACTCGCCTCTACACGCAGTGGGGGGGAGGTACGCTAGAGTTAAAGGGACTTTGTACATGGCATTGGTTACAATTAACCCCATGAAATCCACAACTATCGGTGGTGTAGAAACACTTATTCGTGAAATTCAAACAAGTTTTGATGGGCAAACTATCATTGAGCTTTTTCAACATACACCATCTTTAGAAAACTTCTCTGAAAACCCAAAGGTGAAGTACGTAAGTTATGGAAGTAATGGTAGCCCTGCTATTGTCCATAAAATTTTTACTAAGTTTAAACAGCGAAATATGATTGGCGAAGTTGTCACCAATCAAAAAGCGAATACTGTCGTTATTTTCCACCCAAATGATCTTCTTTATATGCCCCATCATGTAAGGTCGGCAAGTAAGATTGTTTTAGTGCAAACGAATAGACTAGACGTTTATTTCTCTGGCCTTGAAACATTTGTAATGCGTATGCTAGCTAAATATGTTGATGTGTTTACTGTCTATACTGAAATAGATAAACAAGTTGTAAATGAATGTTATGGAGGGTGGTTTAAAGAGGTTGTTGTGATACCAAGAGGATGTAAATTACCTACTGCAGAATGTGTCGCTACACCAGGGAAGGCACTTATCACGATTGCGAGAATTCACGAACACCAGAAAAATTTCACCGGGCTTATTGAAATAATGCGTAATCTTCCTGCCGACTATACGCTTTCTATTTTCGGAGATGGGCCAAAAGACGAGATAGCGCAGTTAGAACAATTGATAGAAGGCTTCTCTAATGTCACTTTTTACGGCCCAACTTCCGACGTTCAAAGTGTGTTACGAAAACACAATATATTTGTGATGACTTCCCATTACGAAGGGTTTGGCCAAACGCTCATTGAAGCGAGAAGTCAAGGTTTGCCTACCATTGCTTACGATACCTTCGATGCGCTGCAATGGGTTATAAAAAAGGATGAGAACGGCTATATAGTGCCTCCTTATAATGTTGATTTGTTCGTAAATGCAATTAGAACGATTGCTGAAAGCAAAGAGACTTACCTAAGCCTGTCTGAAAATGCGATTAAATTTGCACGAGAAACTGAGAAAGAAAACATAAACAAGCTTTGGTCGAGTACGTTAAGTTATGAATAGCATTAAATATTCAATCATTATTCCTGTATTTAACAATCAAACTGGCATCAGCCAAATAGTAAATACGTTTGTATCTATGGGCTGCCTAGGCACAGTAGTTGAACTCCTTATCATTGACGATGGTTCTGTCAAACCTATTACGGTAGAAGCAATAGAGGGTGTTAATTTAATAAGGCAAATGAATATCGGAGTGTCTGGAGCTCGTAACAATGGAATAAAGGCTGCGAAAGGCGAGTATATAGCCTTCTTGGATTCTGATGATTTTTATGACTCTGATGTTATCGGAATGTGGGAATCGGCGACCAGAGAAAGCCAGAATGCAGAGCTGTTAATATTTGATTCCAGAATAATAGATCGTATAAATAATAAAACACTCTACCAAACTCACAAATGTGCACCAGGCATTTATTCTGGTTCGAATGCGCTTAAATATTATTTTAACAAAGAAATATTTAGTCATATTTGTAGTATTCTTTGTAAACGGGAATTTTTGCTGGGTAAAGGTATTTTTTTCAACCAGAAACTCGCACTATCTGAAGATGTACTGTTTATGGTTGAATGTATAAACAATGCGGAGTGGGTGCATATTGACCAACGTAGGTATTACAATTACCTCATTCACAAAGGCTCGGTCACTAATGTAGTGGCTACCGAAAAGGTGCTTAATCATTTTGAAGCATTCGACGTAATTAAGAATATACCTGTATCTGACAATACGACTAAGTATAAAAACTATTTTGTAGCAACGATGTATCTTAATTACTTGTTTAAACTTATGTCTAATAAATGCAATAGCTCTCGCGTAATTGATGAAACATTGGCAAGGAAAACCTACTTGCAAGTAAATTTAAAAAGTAGTTTTTCCATAAGGTATTTTGCGACATTAGTTTTCAAAATACTTAGTTTTTTTCCCTCCGCAATCTTAAAGCCAATGCTAACTAAAGCCTGTAAAGTTCGACATGAATATTAAACGAATTGTATTTTATTTGCTCTGTGTATTATTGCCGTTTGAGAACACGGCTTTAGCGTCAATTGGTGGCGTTTTTACCGCGCCGCTTGGTATCATTTTAGTGCCTGTTATGCTGCTTCTTATTCTTACCGATATCCGCAAACTTCCAGCTTTCGATTTAAATGTAATTAAGTTCTTTTTCTTAACGTTAGGGCTTTCTTTTGTAAGTTTGCTTTTCTTTTTAGAGTTCGATACGGGGTTTCTCATTGATAGAGGAAGCAGATTTGTCTTAATTGTTATCCCTACGTTCACGGTTTTCTTGTTTACAATGCGGCAAAGTATGCAAACTATGGTTACAGGGTGCTTCATACTTTCTTGTATGATTTTTCTTATTTATTTAGTGAATTTATTGGCGCCAAGTGTGGTAAACACCCCCTCATTTTTGCAGCACAATGCAGCTTTCTCACCGCACCGTATGCGTGGTTTTACATTAGAAGCTAGTACCTTTGCGTTTCAGTTTGTTTTGGCATGCTTATTGTTTTGTCATATAAAAAAAATTAGACCGCTTTACAGCATCATTGCAATTAGTTTACTCACATTCATTACTACATCGAAAGGCGGTGTATTAAGCTTTATGTTAGCTTTTTTTCTCTCGTACATAATCTGTTTTTTCAGGGTATCTACAAAAGTAAAATATTTAAGCTCTGCATTATTAATACCGCTGGTATTACTTGCTTCTCAAGACTCGATTGCGGCCATGTTTGCAACGGATATTCAAAAATATACTAGCGTGGCTACTCGTTCAACTATTTCACTAACTGCAATAGTGTCTTTGTTTCATTATCCCATTGGTGCAGGTTACTTTGGTTTTCTTCCTAGCATTTATAACTGCGGCCCTATAGCTATGGATATACTGGATTACCTTTTCCCAAATACATTTAATTACAGCGAAGTAATGAAATACTTTGTGGTAGGCCAAGTGAAAGGTGTAGGAACAAAAACGTTTTTAATGGACTGGTTAATTATCGGTGGCATGGTATTTTTGTTTTTTTACATAAAAGCAATCAGGTATTTCTTAAATAAACTCAATCAAAAGAAAGATTTTTATTTATACGTCATGTTTTTGTTTGTTGTAGTGTCTACCTCTTTCTATATTCCTGCCGATGGCCACTATATAGCGCCACTAGTGGTTGCTTATTTAATGAAAAGCTTGAATGAAAAACGCTTAGCTTGAATGCGCGTTATTACTATAGCAAAAGCGTATATGACACTTTATTGTTAAGGCAATTTAATGAAATTTAGAACTGACATTAATGGATTAAGAGCACTTGCTGTTGCATTTGTGGTTATTTTTCATTTTGACGAAAGCCTATTGCAAGGTGGTTTTGTTGGTGTAGACATCTTCTTTGTAATATCTGGCTTTCTTATGACGGGTATTGTATTAGGTAAGCTAGAATCGAATAACCTTTCGATTTGGCAGTTTTATTTGTCACGGGCAAATCGAATACTGCCAGCACTTATCTTTTTGTGTGCGGCATGGCTATTTATAGGTTATTTTTTATTTTCGCTTATTGACTATAAAGCGTTGGCTAAAGATAGTATTGCTTCAATTTTATTTTTATCAAATTTTTCTTATTGGAAAACATCTGGATATTTTGCTGCGGCTGCAAATGAAAAGCTTCTCTTACATACTTGGTCTTTATCAGTTGAATGGCAGTTTTATCTCATATACCCAGTGGTTCTAGCGGTCATTTACAGGTTGCTAGGTTTAGGTATAACAAAATTAGCCCTAATTATAGGTTTGATTCTCAGCTTTTTATTTAGCATTTATTTTTCTGAAAGCCATAGTGTAGCGTCGTACTTTTTGTTGCCAACGCGAGCGTGGGAAATGCTACTGGGGGGAATTGCGTTTGTTTACCCACTATCACTTAACGAAAACGTAAAAAGAATTGCGCATGTAGTTGGTGTTATACTCATGCTGGTATCAAGTTTTGTGATTTCAAGTGAAATGGCTTGGCCTGGTTATATGGCTCTGCTGCCATGTTTCGCGACCTATCTAGTTCTTATATCGAATCAGCAACGCTCACCAATAACAAACAATATTGTTGCCCAGTTTTTAGGCAAATGGTCATATTCCATTTATCTATGGCATTGGCCTATAGTAACATTAGGTTACTACTATTCTTTAGAAAACTGGTTTTTAATCGGTATTCTACTTTCAATTGTTGCCGGAGCATTGAGTTACCACTTCATAGAGAGTGCTAATTTAAGCAATAAAATACCTTTAACCCGTTTTTATAAAGCTAAACCTATCATATTAAGTATTCCCGTTATTGCAGTGTGTGCATTTATTATTGCTAATAACGGTGTGGCAACAAGGTTTAGTGGAGAGCAACGGGAGTTGAATTTACAAGCTTTAGAAGCTATTGGTGATTTTGATTATCCAGAGCCAAATTTGAGAGTGGCGGGGCATGATGTCCGTTTTATTGAAGGCACGTCACAAGATAATATACTTTTTATTGGTGCTAGTCATATAGAGCATACTTACCCCTTTGTAAAAAAATATAACGATTTTTATAATGTTTATTATTTAACACAAGGTGGATGTTTCATTACTCCTTCTATGAAAAATCCTAAGTGGAGCTGTAAGAATATCCAAAATTATCAGTCCCTACTTGAAGAAGTCGTTTTTAAGAAAGTAGTAACTTCGTTTTATTCTTTTGATAGCTACTTACCCAAAGATGAAGAAGTTAGCGTGAAGGAAGTTCAGCAGCGTATTGAAGATTACAATGATATTTTGAGCGACATTGCGGACCAGACAGAGCATGTTTATTTACTTTTAGGTGATCCCCGAGGGCCAGAGTTTGATCCTCGACGGACAGTTCGAGTTGGGACATATGCTCCTATTCCTGTAGAAGACGTTGTTTCATCCTATGAACTTCATGATATGGCGCTAGGTAAGCTAAACATTCCAAAAAATGTTTCCCTGATTAATCCCATAGAACATTTATGTACTGAAGTGTGTGAATTTTTATCTGACGACGGTCGTTTTCGTTATAAAGATAGTAATCATGCTAGACCTTGGTTTGCTGAAGAAGCAATGAACTACCTTCTTACGACAATTAATCCTTAGTCATGAACATATTTGACTTAATAATTGAGGTATAAATAATCAATGAAAAAGGTTACATACATCTTAAAATCGTTTCCTGTACTATCGCAGACCTTTGTAATTGATCAAATAAATAACCTTATTGCTAGTGGTTATGATGTAAAAATAATTTCGATTTTTTCTGAAAAAGTTGATGCAAAACTACAGGAAAACGTTGAAAAGTTTGATTTACTATCCCGAACAGAATTTGTGTGTCAAGGAAAGTCAAAGCATCAAAAAGCACTGTCATTACTTTTTGCATTAGCTAAATCGATTATAAATTACAGACAGGCGAAGCCTGTGCTGGGGCTCTTTACTCATTTGTTAAAATGTAAGGATTTTAAAAGTGCAATCGATACAGTTCGTCTCTACAACCATTTTGCTCATCATTCATCTTTACCTTCAGAGTATAGAAATGGCGTTTTTATCGCGCACTTTGGTCAGTTTGGGGTAATGACGCAGGCGTCAATAGATGCTCGTGCTATCTCCGGTAAGTTACTAACTGTGTTTCACGGATATGAAATGAGTGAGTACGCTCAGATAAATGTATGGAAAAAGAAATATACCGAATTATGTAAGGGAAATAATCAGTTATTGCCAATTAGTGATTTTTGGAAATCGCGATTGGTAGAATGGGGGGCTGATTCAAGCTATATTTCAGTCATGCACATGGGCGTTGATGTACAGACGCTGCCATTCAACCCCAAGCCGTTCAAAAAAAATATAAACATACTGACTGTAGCAAGAGCTACCGAGAAAAAAGGGCTAACCTATGCCTTTGAAGCGGTTAGTTTAGGCTTGTCTTTTCCATATGAATATAACTACATTGGTAATGGTCAGCTGGTTCAGCAATTAAAAGATCAAGTGGAGCAGGCTAATACGGGAAATATAAATTTCCTGGGTGCGCGCTCTCATAGTGAAGTTAAAGAATACCTGCGTAAAGCAGATATTTTTCTCTTACCCTCGGTGATAGACACTCAAGGTGATATGGAAGGTATTCCGGTTTCACTGATGGAAGCCATGGCTGCGGGCATTATCGTCATTTCTACAGAACATTCTGGTATACCTGAGTTGATAGAGAATGGTGTTAACGGATTTCTGGCACCAGAGAAAGATGCAGTAGCGTTAAATAAAATAATTAATCAAGCTGTATCGCGAGCAGACTTAGCTCAAATTAGAGAAAATGCAAGAAAGAAAGTTGAAGATGAATTTAATTCTGTTAATTTAACCCAAGAACTAATAAATTTTATAGAGCAGTAGTAAATAATACGCTGTGGATAGAAAGTTGTGGCCTTGATAATGATGTGAACATAGAGTCTAGACTATCTGCTAATAAATCTTTGTATCATACTTATGGAAAGCACTATGATAGAGACTAACCCTCTAGTAACTGTAATTATACCCACATACCACGATTGGCCGCGTTTATCTGCTTGTTTAGATGCGCTTAAAATGCAAAGTTACAGTGCAAGCCTTATAGAAATATTTGTGGTAAATAATGATCCTCAAGATACACCACCACCTATGGAACTTGCTGAAAATGTTACTATTTTGGCTGAAAGTAAACCTGGTTCTTATGCAGCTAGAAACTTAGGCTTATCAAGAGCGAACGGAAAGTTGATATTTTTTACTGACTCCGATTGCAAGCCTGCTAGTGACTGGATTGAAAGTGCAGTAACTATATTTAATGCGTCTCCCGAGGTTAAAAGAATTGCTGGCAGGGTGAAAGTATTTTCAGCGCACGAAACTTTTAAGTTAGTAGAGTTATACGATTCAGTATTTGCATTTCAACAGGCCGATTATGTGGAAAGTGGCTTTGCTGTTACGGCCAATTTAATCGCTCGACGTGAGTGTTTTGAATTGATTGGCCCATTTAATTCTGACTTAATGTCTGGCGGTGATGTTGAATGGAATTTAAGAGCGACTGAAGAGGGGCTTACCATGCGTTATTATGATAACGTGATGGTTCAGCACCCCGCACGAGATACATTAAAGGAGTTGCTCATTAAGGCGAAAAGAGTTGCTGGTGGGCGATATAAGAAAGAGCGCTCGGAGGCCATTAAATGGTCGTTTACCAGAGGCATATTGCCTCCTGTTGGCGCTTATAAAACAATAGTGCATGCAAAGCTGCAAAGCACCAAAAACACTGTCATACTGTTTTTTCTTTTTTATATGCTTAAAGTGTACACTTCTATAAATATTTGGCTTTTGGCGCTCAACTTAGCGCAGCCTTCAAGAAAGTAGCAAGTGAGCGATTAGTTTTGAGCGATGCAGTAGCTTAGGTAATCACATCCACGCTAATGTCTCGCTCGACCAACTAAGTGTTTCAGTTCCAAAGTGCAAGTTTCCTGTTAGTTCATTACTAAAAAGTAATTGCCCTGTGTATGCTCTGTTGAAGGGCACCCCTGCACAACCTTGAAACAAAGTTGATGCTAGAAATACCTTTATAAAGGCTCGCCTATCTAATGAAGTCATTTTCAATCTTTTCTTTTTACCATGATGAATAGCATATATCACTTAGAGTAAAATGGGTGAATTCACTTTTTCATGTTATCGACAGAAACAGACACTTCAACAAAGGCTTGTCATTTTTATGTATCAGATAAATGGTACTTTCTCACACATATTATTCTTGTGCCTATACATATAAGAAATTCATTTAGCACGGCATTATCTTTGCTTACTTCACACTATTTTTAATTGAGTAATTTATAAATGAGAGTTTTGCATATTTGCGAATCGGTTACGGGAGGTATTGCGACCTACCTGAACGAACTTATACCTCACCAAATAAGCATATATGGAATAGAAAACGTTAAGTTAATTGTTGCTAGCGAGCAACTAGAAGAGCTTACCGTACCACTTAGTATTATTGATACATTTGAACAGCTAAACAGAAGGAGTGTGCCAGCCCAATGGAAAATGGCCCGTACATATTTAAAGGGTGTTAATGAGTTTCAACCCAGCGTGGTTCACCTTCATAGTACGTTTGCTGGTTTTTGGTTTCGTCTACCTTTGCTATTCACACAAAAGAAACCTTACAAAATAGTCTATTGTAGCCATGGTTGGGCATTTGATATGCAAAAGCCCATTTGGGTTAAGCGTTTATTTGCTTTTATAGAAAAAAGCCTTTTAGGGTGCACTGACAATGTGGTGTGTATAAGTGAACACGACAAACGATCTGCTGTGTCTTTTGGAATTGCGAAAGAAAAGCTAAAAGTTGTTAGAAATACAGTAGAGCTAGCAGAAGATGAAATTCTCCCTATATCGTTAGATAATGATTTTATAAATTATTTATACGTAGGGCGTTTCGATAAGCAAAAAGGCTTTGATGTTTTGGCTGAGGCCGTTCGATTAAGTAACAATAGCAAGTTTCGTGTTTATTGTATTGGTGGCGCAGTGGTATCAAACACTGATACCGCAGAGTGCTTTAAAGATCCCCGTTTAATTGCATTAGGCTGGAAGCAAAAAAAAGAAGTCTTACAGTATATGAAGGGGTGCGATGGACTTATTGTGCCGTCTAGGTGGGAAGGGTTCGGATTAGTAGCACTAGAGGCGCTAGTGTGTGGTTGCCCTGTATTTCACAGTGGGGCAGGAGGGCTACCTGAAATATTACCTAATAGCGAATTTTCGACACAACTAAGCGCTCCATTAATGAGCTCGCTTCTAGAATTGTTTGAACATACGACAAAATCATCACTAGTTTCTTTGAAGCAAAGACTAAATCAGGAGTTTAACTTAACGTATACCATGCGAGACCTTACTATGCTGCTCGATGGCATTTATAAAGGACTCAATTAACTATTATGTATTTAGAAAACTAGTTTATGATAGATTTAAAGCAACTGTTACAAAATAAAATTTCTAGCGTTGATGAATTGGTGCAAACCATCCTTCGTGCATTCGGTTTAGTAAATTTTAAACATGTGACGGATATACTAAATTTTAAAAAGCATCAAAATGGAGATGTGCTCACCAGTGGCCTGACTAGGTGGGTGGTTTCAACAGAGCCATCACCCTTTATAGTAAATAACGGCTTATACCTCAAAGCCATCGGTGACGTTTTTGTTGAAGATTTCAATGATGGAGATCTAAGTCAATCTGAATATGTCCAGCTCGCCAACAAATATTGCATGGCAGCAAGTTCCCGAAACAGACTGGTTTTTGATGCAAATGTTGTTTACGAGTTTTCAAGCAATACATCCTTCGATATCTATGTAGAGTCGGGCGGTTGGTATTGCAGCGGGACCTGTAAGTTACATTGGAAAAGTGCCCCTAAGGCCGGATACGCCGTTAAAATATTAGGCCGATTTAAGTATGGCCATCATTACGCGTCTTTGGTTAATAACTCAAACTACCATCCATTAGAAGGTTTCAATATTGGTAGTTACAACAATATGTTAGCAGGTATAGGCTTATGTATTGGGCATTCAGAATCGCTTCGTTCTATGAATGGGGCAGTGGTTACCAGTAAGTTCACCATAGCACGTGTATCGGTTTTCGACTTTGATGACGTTGTTAGCTTTTACCCTGGGGTGTGGGCTTGTGAGCTGCGGCAAGTTAATACTATGGGGGGCTCTTGGCAGACCCCTTTTTATTTTAATGGCATTGATTTTGGTGAAAGTATAAAGCTAACAAATTGCTTTATAGCCGATAACCATCGAAGAGTGGCAGATAATGAACTAGGTAAGGTTAATTTTAACACAGGTGAGTTCATCATTTACGGAAGTTCATTTAATAACATGCGTGTTGTTATTAATGGTGATGCTGTAGTGAAGATGAACTGCCCGCATTTTGAAAACCCTCAATCTACCGCCAAAAATAAGCGTTTTTTAGAGGTTATAGGTTCACATGCCTATTGTGTGCTGGATAAGCCCCAAATAGTGATTAGAGACACGCCAATTTACAGCACTTTGTTCTACTGCAAAGCGGGCTCCAGCAAAAATAAGCACCCTTACGCTGGCGGGTTAGTATTTATAAGCCCTAGCTACAACGCGGCGCCCAATTATCGCCCCGATTTAGCCGCGTATCAAGATGATGGCATTGAATATGAAAGCGATGGCTACTTAGAACTGGTTGGTGGCGGTGGTCGAGTTTATCTTGAAGGGGGGGCGCATATAAATTCACTTTTTTATCGAGAGGTAGCGACACCTATTTCCAGAAATCTTGTTAATAGAAGTTTGAAAAATTATAGTTTTAATGATGAAACTCTAAGTTTGAATTGGAATAATATCACCGGAAGCGTTCGATTAAATGAAAGTGAAAATAAAGTAAATAAAAAAATCGTGTTAATGGAAGTCGGTGGCGTGGAGCTTGAATCGGCGTCAATTTCTCAGAATTTAACGTGTGCGGGTATGCAACTCATTGTTGGCTACGGTAAGTATCAAGTGTTATCTTCTTACACGTCTGGATTAGTACAAGTGTGCATTACTACGGTTAATAGGAGCCAAATCTTTGAAGTAACGAAAAATAAGTCGGTTGGCAATTCGTTTCAAGAGGCTTATTCATCCATAGAGCAAGAAAATTGGCATTTTATTCCAATTGTTAGCTCTGTTCCACATGGGGAGGAATTGTTGGATATCGAATTAAAAGTCAGTAGTGTTAACGGAGATAGATTTAAGGTGGTGTGGGATGCGATTATTATTAATACACTGTAACCCTTTTATAGAGTAAGAATTAGAAATATTGATTTATAAAGCTAATTGGTTCATTTTGGATTTAAATTTAATTAAGGAATAGATATGAGAGCTATAATAAAGGGCGGGAAAACTCCAGAAGGGAAGGTAAATGTTAGCGGCGCGAAGAATTCTGCTACGCGTTTACTAGCTGCAGCTTGTATATCAGATGGTGAGGTGGTTTTAAATAATTTTCCTACTCACCTTGTAGATGCAAAGCATAAAATTCGATTTTTACAAAATATCGGAGCTGAAATTGACGTAGATGATAAAAACGAAATTTTAAAAATCCGAAGTAGTGATCTAAAGTGTCAATTATTAGAAGAGTATGATTACCCTATCCGTACCACCTATTTGCTCGCCGCAGCTCAAATTAAGCGATCAGGTGAAGCTAAAATCCCTTACCCTGGTGGTTGTAAAATTGGGAGTAGGGGCTACGACTTACATATAATGGTTTGGGAAACGCTCGGATGTAAGGTTACCGAAAAGAACGATTACATTCATGTTGTTGGTAATAATTTCACTGGAGGGAAAATTAAATTTCCGATTTCTACTGTGGGTGGAACTGAAAATGCGTTAATTTGTGCGGCTATTGCAGTAGGCACTACTGAAATAATAAACGCTTATATAACTCCTGAGGTTGAAGATTTAATCGATTTTCTCCGGAGAATGGGCAGTAATATTGAGGTAAATGGAAGTAGCAACATTATCGTCAAAGGCGTTGATTATCTAAAGGGAACAATTAAAAACGTAATGTTCGATAGAATAGAAGCCTTGACATGGTTAGTTTATGGAGTTTTAGCGAAGGGTACAATCTTAATCAACAACGTTCCTTTCGAGTCAATGGAAGTTCCGCTCCTTCATTTGAAAAAAATGGGAATAGATTTTCTTCAAAATTCAAATAGTATTTACTTTTCACCTGAATGCCTCAAAAACGAACAAGTAGAGTCGTTTGAATTAGCCTGTGGGGCTCACCCAGGAATAATTTCCGATATGCAATCCTTCTATACCTTATTGGGTGTTGTAGCGCAGGGAGATTCGCGCATATTTGATTATCGCTACCCGAAAAGAATCGCTTACGCTGACGAGTTACAGAAACTAATAGACAAACCAGTGATCGAAACTGAGGAAGGAAAAATCACTACAAGAGGACCAGGGAATTTTATTGCAGGTAAAGTTACATCGACCGATTTACGCGGAAGTATGGCTCTTGTTATGGCTGCTTTGTGTGCGGAAGGTGAGTCCGTAGTCGAGGATGTAGAAATGGCATTAAGAGGGTATAACAACCTTGAAGGCAAGTTATCTGCACTCGGTATAGATATCGAAATTCAAAAATAAGGTTTTGGCAATATGTCTACGGGACTTCCTGAGCAATTAGTACTTGAGTTGGTGAAGCGTTTTTCTAATCTTGTAAACTTCCAAGTTCCTCTGAATACATTGAGTTATTGGAAAATCGGAGGGAAAGCTGAATGTGTAATATCGCCATCAAATCTCGAAGAATTGCAAGATGCTTTATCGATCGCTCACGCTTATCCGACGATTCCTAGCTTAGTTATAGGGGATACTTCGAATATTCTTTTTGATGACTTAGGTTACAAGGGCATCTTAATCAAGTTGGGAAATAACCTAAGTAAATTTGAATGTATTGAAAATAAGATATATTGTGAAGCTGGTGTCTGGGTTCCCGGATTGGCCTTTAGGTGCTATAAGCAAGGGTTATCTGGAATCGAGCATACATGCGGGATACCGGGTCGTATAGGTGGCTTAGTCTACATGAATGGGGGGAGTCAGCGGAGGGGGATTTTAGAAAATGTAGAAAGTGTAATTGCTTTTACTAAGGAGGGCACAAGAGAAGAGTATTATTTAAGAGACATGAACTACTCTTATAGAAAGTCCCCATTCCAAGGAAAGCCTCTCATAATTGCCGCCGTGAATTTAAAACTCCACGCTGAAAGACCTTCGACCATTAGGCGGTCTATGTTGAATATTTTGTCGAGCAGGAGGAAAAAGTTTCCACGAAAGCTTCCTAACTGTGGTTCAGTGTTTTTATCGGACCCAAAGATGTATGACTTTGTTGGTCCCCCTGGCTTTGCTATAGAGAAGAGTGGCCTAAAGGGCTATCGAAAAGGCAACGCTCAAATTTCCCCACTACATGCTAATTTTATTGTGAACTTAGGTGGTGCGAGTAGCGATGATGTATTGTATCTAATTGCTTTAGCGAGGAAAAAAGTCGAAACAGACACAGGTTTCTTGATGGATTGTGAGGTAAGGTACGTTAGGCCAAACGGCGAAGTTTTACAGGCACATGAATATACAGATAGAACATTCTAATGTTCTATCTGTAGTTTTGTATGAAGATTACGTTAATTCATAGAGAGGAATATACTATCTTTATTATCGAATTTTTAAATAGAGTTGAATTGATTTTGCAATTAGCTTCTGTCCTAGCTTAAATTTATTCACTTCAGCTAAGGCCAAAGCAATAGTCAAGCCTATAGTTTTTGGTTCTGATTTAGAAAACCTGGTATAAAATTTTACCAATGAAGGGTTTTCATCTTTCAAAGCTTTGAATATTCGCTTTGATATTAGCTTCGAAATCTCTTTGTTTGGAGATTTAAACAGTCCAGCATGCATACCGTAAAGGTCTATAAAATCACTGCCTTCTATTTTTCGGTCGACATAGCATTGTCGAGCAAACTCAGCTAGATATTTTTGAAGAAATAACTTTTTTTCATCCGTAGATACACCATCTTTAATAAACTTTCTGCGTTCATAAAGATACTCCGGAATGATAATTGCCTTGCAATGTTCAATCATTCTTAGCCAGAGATCCAAATCTTGCGAAAATTTGAAAAAGGTTCTATAACCCCCAACTTTTTCATAGATAGATTTTCTAAACATGACTTCACCATGACCGAATGGGTTTGCACCTGATAAAAAGTCAGTCGCATCTATGTTAGTCCTAGAGTAGCTGCGTTTAGTGCGAAAGCCATTTTTCTCACCGCCGAAGTCAACATTCTCGAAAAGGCAACTTACCATACCTATTTCAGGGTTTTTATCTAATACATTGGCTTGTTTTTCTATTCTGGTGGGAAGTGAAACATCGCCTGCGCCTTGAATTGCAATATACTCTCCTTGCGATAAGGATATAGCATTCCGTATAGCTCCCACAAAGCCTGTATTACTTTGATGGACAACCCTTAATCGCGAATTTTGAATTGAATTTAGCTTTTCCTTTGTTAAAGTGTCGCTGCTGCCATCATTGACTACTATTACTTCAAAAGCGTCGTAGTTTTGTTCAAGCAAAGAGTTCACGCATTCGAGAACATATTCGCTACGATTGTAATACGCCATACATATTGAAACTTTAATCATAGTATTCTAACTTCCTTTGTGTTAGGCCTGTTTAACTACTTCTTCTATTGAAATTTATTAAGAATAAAAATAAAGTCTTCTCTAATACTCTTAAATAATGCCAGAGTTAAAAATAGCGAAAAAAAGAATGCAGCTCCAGCAAAAGCTATTGATAAAACGCTTGGCAACCAATGATATAAGCTGTCGCTATCTAAAATAAATGTCCTGCTAAAGTATGCAGAAAAGCTAAATATGAGAGAGTTAAATATAGCAGGAATAATATATGTTCTAAAGTCTTCAAATTGGATATATTTCTTTCTAATTAAATAGATTAATTTTACGGTTGATATTATGTTTATCGCGATAACTTGGATGGTTATGTAGTCATGAAAGCTAAATTTGTAAGAAGACACTCCAGTTATTAAGAAGAAAGCTGTGAAGATGATATTTAGATTAAATAGAAGTTTCGATTTTTGGTTTGATATTAAAATTAATCCAAAATACCAAGTGAGGCATTGCGCTAGAGCTGAAAATGAAAGTATTTCCACTATTTCAGTTGCAGGTTTCCATTGCTCGCCAAAAACAAAAGCAATATAGAAGTCAGCATAAACTCCTACACCGATGAGAACTGGTGAAACGAACAATGTCATGTAACCAACAAATTTTGAAAATTGTCTACTCTGATTGTCCGATTTTGAAACATAACCTAACACTACGGGACGCATAGATGATAAGGATAATTGTTGGATTAACTTTGTAAATTTTCTGGAGATATTCAGTATGGCAAGATTTGCCACACCATGAAATATTGTTACAAATAGTTCCATCACTTTTGCAGCACCAAAATTCAGTATCTCAGCGCCTAGTAGAGGGAGTGAAAATTGGATGCATTCTTTGAACTGAAGTATCGAAAATTCGAGTCTTGGACGATACCGAACAATATATTGCAAGATAATAGTATTTATAATTACACTACAATACTGATTGATAACTAATGCCCATGCACCGTAACCTTTGAAAGCAAAATACAAACCAACCAAGCCTGATATAAGTGTCGCGATAAAGCTCCGAATAGATAGGCTTTTATATTGATTACGATGTTGAAGAACAGAGGTTTGAACTATATTGAAAGAGGAAATTGATGGTAAAAATAAAAGAGCTAGCAAAACGTTATGAATTAGAGTTGATTTGTCACTAAAAATAAAAGTAGTAATCAGATAGAATAATAGAGAAACAGTAAGGGTTATTCCAAAAACGGAGTATACACATGTGTTTATGAGGGTGTCATTTACGTCTTTTCTAGTCAATAAATAGTCTTTTACCCCGCTACCGATTAGGACAGTTATAAACTCTAAAAAAAGCATCGCGAATGCAACAGCGCCGAATTCTTCTACAGTTAGATAGCGGGCTAAGAATATATAGATAATGAGAGCGAAAATTCTCTCGACCATTTTAACACCAATAGTCCACACAGAGGAGCTAAGCGCGGAACTCTTACTATTACTCATAATATGGCACCTTTCGAGTAATTATTCTTTTTCTCATGTTCGGGGTTATTCCACATCAAAAGATATCAATAATAAATTAATATTGTATTGAAACATAAACCAAAATAAATAAATTTAAGAGCAAAAATTTTTTTAGACTAAAAATACACATCACCTATTCTTGGTTAAATAAATGTTAATGCTTACGCCTGAGTTTGCTTGAATAGGAATAGTTATTACCTCTTTGCGTGAATTTAATTTAAATGGCTTAATGAAAGAGGTTTCTTTTTATATGGTTTCATTTACGATTTTAAAAAATTCGATGCCTTGATATTTGGTTTGTCAATATTAGAAGTATCGTTTTTAGCCATAAAGGAATAGTGACTTTACTTACATTGAAATAAAACAGTCGTCAGTGACGATTACACTACTTTCACAGATTTTTATTCGTCCGTCTACTACTAAAGTGGCAGAAAATAATATTTTCTTGCCCATAAAATTAAGTTAATTTTACAAGTTGTCTTTTCAGGTCTCATATTTAATATTTGTAAGTGTTCTGGCAGAGTGGAGGGGATGTCAATTATCTGTTGGAAACCCACTATTTTCTCAGTATGACTTTTTTGATCAAGAGTGAAAGTTGAACTAGTAGTAAGAGGTGAATGAAAAATAGAATTATATAGAAGTCCATTTTCATGTGCTCTGTTTAAAAATGAAAAGCTATCAAATGAGCGGTATAAGAGCTGAATATTAAAAGCCACTGCGTGTGCAATGGCTTTTTATTTTCTGAAAGAGCGTAAGTAACTAAGCAATAAAACGTTTTCTTCTTACCGCAAGAGCTATACAAGATAGAGTGAACAACCCTAGAGCACCTGGTGCGGAAACTGAAACCGACGGAGATGACAAGGACTCACAATTCACAGTATCGTTACAAATTTCAACATTACTAAATGATACAGAAGCACCAGAAACGTTGTCCGCATCCAATATAAACAAAAGCCTATCAAAAACCCCTGTAAACGAGGAGCCAACATCTATAACGAAGTCAACTGCTCCGTCACCATAAGTATATGTTGAGATTTGGTTTGCAGAGGTACTTTCTGTACCACCCAACTGAAAAATAGTACTCGCAGTAATGCTGTTGTCGTCCTCTAGCCCGATACCGTACCATTCAGCCGCTACTCCTGCCGCTTCCATTGTAAAGTATAAAGTAGAATCAGCAGTGATATTGAACAATTCACTAATAGAAACCCAAAGGTTTCCTTCTAAAGTCAGTGTTGAACCATCAGCACTTGAAGTTGCAGTGCCAGATATTGCTTGGTTAGCAAATCCTGAAGCTGTGTAGTCGTTAAAATTAATAAAAGCGGAACTAGCATTAAAGCTCGTCAAGCCGAGACCTAGAATTGCGGTCGATAAAAAGCGCTTTAAGTTTCTCATTTCTTTAATCCTGCGTATTTAGGAAAATTGCCTAACAATAGAAAGCACGATACGTGCCATGATGTAACTCATTGATTTTTTGGTTCAATTATTCCAATGATGTCTGCTGGTGTAAATAAATTTGACAAGATAACCGCTCCTCGCTCTGTACTAAGTATAACTGAAAACTTCATCCAATCTTAGAGTCAGATTAAAAGGCCTTATACCTTAATACAAGAAAAATACAAAAAAAGGCGGGAAAATATATAACTTCCTTCAACAGACTAAGCCTTATCAACAAAATCTGCCAATATCAGCTATATAGGGTAGCGGTTTCGCCACACTCTCGTGTAAACTACTGCCTTTATATCAGGCAAACCACATATTTAGGCGCTTTTAAGGCCGTGTGCCGTTTCGCCGTGGTTATCCAGTCATCATGTCAATTGAGGAAAACATGGAGCTTGACGCTATTATCAATCAGGCACAAAGCCAGATTGACGCTGCACAAGATGCAGCCACTCTAGACCAGGTTAGGGTCGAATTCATGGGTAAGAAAGGTAAACTTACCGACTTACTTAAAGGGTTAGGAAAGTTATCTAACGAAGAACGTCCTGCTGCTGGTCAAAAAATTAACCAAGCTAAACAGGTTATTCAGCAGGCTATTTCGGCAAAAGGTGACTTTTTACGTAACGAAGAGTTAAACCGTAAGTTGTCTGAAGAAGCGGTGGATGTCACTTTACCTGGCCGTGTTGAAAACCCAGGTAATTTACACCCTGTAAGCAGAACCATTGCGCGTATTGAGTCGTTCTTTGGTGAGCTAGGCTTTGCCGTGAAAACAGGGCCTGAAATTGAGGATGGCTTTCATAACTTTGATGCGCTGAATATTCCAGCCAATCACCCAGCCCGTGCCGATCACGACACTTTTTATTTTAACCCAGACATGATGCTTCGTACGCAAACCTCTGGTGTTCAAATTCGTACTATGGAAGCGGAAAAACCGCCTTTACGTATTATCTCCCCTGGGCGTGTTTATCGTAACGATTACGATCAAACCCACACGCCAATGTTCCACCAAGTGGAAGGGTTAATGGTAGATAAAAACGTAAGCTTTACTGATCTTAAAGGTATTCTGCACGACTTCCTTCATCACTTCTTCGAAGAATCGTTAGAAATTCGCTTCCGTCCTTCGTATTTCCCGTTTACTGAACCTTCTGCTGAAGTGGATGTGATGGGTAAAAACGGCCAGTGGCTGGAAGTACTGGGTTGTGGCATGGTTCACCCCAATGTATTGAAGTCGGTAGGTATCGATCCTGAACAGTATACTGGCTTTGCCTTTGGTATGGGCGTAGAGCGTTTGACCATGTTGCGCTATGGCGTGAATGACTTACGTGCGTTCTTTGAGAACGATTTACGTTTCCTTAAGCAGTTTAACTAAGGCAGAGAGTACACATGAAATTCAGTGAAAATTGGTTACGTGAGTGGGTTAACCCGTCGCTGTCGGCGCATGCGCTGTCTGAACAGTTGAGCATGGCTGGCCTTGAAGTGGATGGGGTAGAGCCTGTAGCGGGTGAGTTCTCAGGTGTGTTGGTGGGTGAAGTGGTTGAATGTGGCCAGCACCCTAATGCCGACAAACTTCGCGTAACAAAAATTAATGTGGGTGGCGACGAGCTATTAGATATTGTTTGTGGCGCGCCTAATTGCCGTTTGGGTATTAAAGTGGCGGTAGCCTGTGTAGGTGCCGTGTTACCGGGCAACTTTAAAATTAAAAAAGCGAAATTACGTGGCGAGCCTTCGTTTGGCATGCTGTGTAGTTTTTCTGAGCTAGGTATCAGCGATGATCACGACGGTATTATTGAATTACCGGCTGATGCGCCAATAGGCGAGGACATTCGTGAATATCTTGGCCTAAACGACAACACCATTGAAGTAGACCTTACTCCTAACCGTGCCGATTGTTTAGGTATTCGTGGTCTTGCCCGTGAAGTGGGTGTATTGAACAACCTAGACGTGTGCGAGCCTGTTGTTGAAGCCGTCAGCGCAACGATTGATGACACGCTGAATATTACGCTAAGCGCTGATGATGCCTGCCCACGCTATTTAGGCCGTGTGGTAAAAGGCGTTAATGTAAACGCCGCGTCGCCATTGTGGCTTGTTGAAAAGCTACGTCGTTGTGGTATTCGCAGTATCGACCCTATTGTGGATGTTACTAACTTTGTTCTTCTTGAACTTGGTCAGCCAATGCATGCGTTTAACTTGGCTAGCATTGAAGGCAACATTAATGTGCGTTTGGCTAACGAAGGTGAAACCCTTACGTTACTCGACGAAACTGAAGCTAAGCTGGAAAGCAACACTTTGGTGATTGCCGACGATAATAAAGCATTAGCCATGGCGGGTATTTTTGGTGGGCTTCACTCAGGTGTGACTACCGAAACTCAAGACATTTTACTTGAAAGCGCGTTCTTTAGTCGCGATGCCATTATGGGCCGTGCTCGCCAGTACGGTTTGCATACTGATGCTTCTCACCGCTATGAGCGTGGTGTAGACCCGCTACTACAGGCTAAAGCCATGGAGCGTGCTACGGCACTTATCCTTGACATTTGTGGTGGCAACGCTGGCCCTGTGGTTGAAGCTGTTGCAGAAGACAAGCTTCCCCAACAGGCTAAAGTGGTATTACGTCGTGAACGTTTAAGCCGTGTTTTGGGCATTAGCATTGACGATGGGAAGGTGTCAGAAATCTTAACACGCTTAGGTTTGCAGGTAACCGAAACCAATGAAGGTTGGGAAGCCACTGCGCCGAGTTACCGTTTTGACATTGCCATTGAAGAAGATCTTATTGAAGAAATTGCGCGGGTGTACGGATACAACAACATTCCAAATGTTGCGCCAAAAGCTACCTTGGCCATGTTGCCGTCGCAAGAAGCTAAGCTTGATATCAATAATTTGAAGTCTTTATTGCTAAGCCGCGGCTACAATGAAGCCATTACCTATTCGTTTGTCGACCCCAAGGTGCAAAACGCGCTTTTCCCAGAATCGAAAGGGTTAGTGTTACCGCATCCAATTTCTAGCGATATGTCGATAATGCGAGTGAGTTTGTGGCCCGGTCTTTTAGGTGCTACTGCGTATAATCAAAAACGTCAGCAAAGCCGTATACGTTTGTTCGAAACTGGATTACGCTTTATACCTCAAGCAGATACACCTAATGGAGTATTGCAACAGCAGGTAATTGGTGGTGTAGTAGCAGGGCGTCGTAACGAAGAGCACTGGGATATGGAAGATAGCCCAGTCGACTTTTTTGATGCTAAAGCCGATGTAGAAGCATTGCTGTCTTTAACGGGTAAAAGCGGTGAATTTACCTTTGAAACAGCTTCACATAGTGCGTTGCATCCGGGAATGACTGCAAAAGTTTTGCTTAATGATGAAGAAGTTGGCTATATTGGTGCTGTGCATCCACAATTTTCAAAAATGTTGGGTGTTAACGGGCGAGTGTTTGTGTTTGAGCTAGTAGTAGATGCAATAACAACACGAGTGTTGCCGTCTGCGGTACCTGTATCGCGCTTCCCATCTAACCGCCGTGATATTGCTATTACGGTCAAAGATGAAGTGCGTGTAGGAAATGTTCTTTCTTACATACAAAAAATTGGCGTAAATCAACTAGTTGGCCTAAACTTGTTTGATGAGTACAAAGGCAAGGGAATTGAACCTGGTTACAAGAGTCTTGCTTTGTCACTTCATTTACAAGATCCGGAAAAAACCTTGGAAGATGCTGAAATTCAGCAGGCTGTGGATATTGTGGTTAAAGGTCTGGAATCTGAGTTTGGGGCCGCGTTAAGAGAGTAAACTATGGCATTGACCAAAGCCGAGATGGCTGAACACCTATTCGAAAAACTGGGTATAAACAAGCGTGATGCAAAGGATCTCGTCGAGCTTTTTTTCGAAGAGATTAAAGGCGCGCTAGAAGCTGGTGAGCAAGTAAAACTGTCAGGTTTTGGCAATTTTGACTTGCGCGATAAGAACGAACGTCCGGGCCGGAACCCTAAAACCGGTGAAGACATTCCTATTAAAGCGCGCCGCGTGGTTACTTTCCGCCCGGGTCAAAAATTGAAGAGTCGTGTAGAAAACTCTTCGCCTGTCGACCAGTAATCTGCTGGTTGTTACAAGACTAAAAAAGAGCGGGACTGATCTCGCTCTTTTTTGTGTTTCCTCAATTTAGGTTTTTCACGTTCTGTGATGACGCCTTGAATCTGTATTTTTATTTCGCCTATTAAGTAAATGGAGGGAAGTGTGAAAAAAGCACTGGTAGCGCTTTCTATTGTAGTTTTGGCCGCCGCGGCTTGGCTTGTTTTTTTGTCTAATCATGCTTACAACAAAGCAGATGAATCGGCGCAGGTTCCGCTTATTACGGTGATGGAACTTTTACACGCCTCTGACTTACAAGCCGGTGTAAAGCAAGCGGTAGAAAATAACGATTACGCCGCTATTGATGGCTGGATAGCACAAGCAGTAGAAGTAGGGAAGGCGGCCTCGCTGTCGCAGCAAGACATTGATTACCTTCACTCTAATCACGCCCGCGAGTATGTTATTTTTAATGCGAAACGTCAGCTGTTTAACCAAGAGTTTGAACAACGGTATTATGCCTTGGAAGATATCGCATCGCTTAAAACTAAGTATCCGGAAGCGAAAGATTTGTTCCCTCGCGCTGAAGCATTACTTTCCAAGCGTGACGCCATAATACGTCAAATTGCAGAGACACTTTCTGGTGAAACACCACCCAGTGAGACTGCGTTAAAAGAAGCGGAAACTCAGTGGCAAGCACAGGCTACGTCGAATTAGCCGTTTATGATTGGGTGGTGGCGATTGCGGCAAACTTGGCTGCGGTGATCTGGGCTAAATCTATCGGTGATAGCGCTACTTCTAGCCCCCGTTTGCCTGCACTAACATAAAGGGTATTTAACGCCTTGGCACTGTCATCTATCACCATGGGCAAACGTTTTTTCTGCCCTATGGGGCTAACCCCACCTAGAATATACCCTGTGGCCGCAATAACCGCATCGGCGCTAGCCATGGCGGTTTTTTTTACCTTTAATGCTTTAGCTAGTTTCTTTTCACTTAGTTTGGTATTTACCGGCACTAGCGCTACCGCTAGCTTGTTATTGTCGTCTGCCACCACGAGTGTTTTAAACACACTGTTGGCGTCAAGGTTAAGCTTGTCAGCCGCTTCTAAACCATAACTGCTGGCGTTGCTGTCGTGGCTATATTGCAATACTTCAAAGGGTACTTTTTTCTTTTTTAACAGTGTGATGGCAGGTGTCATTATTTTTTACTGTCCTCTTTTTCTTTCACTGCTCTGTTACTCTTCTTTTTTGTACCAGCGACGGGTATATAGTACCTCGCCGGGTAGCAGCGGCGTTGCGGCGTGGGTGGCGTAATCGTTAAACCCACGGGAGAAAAATGGCGAAAGCGGGTTACCAGACTGCCCGCCGGGTAAGGTGAGAATGGCGCGGTCTAAATGACCAGGGCTAACAAAGAAGCGTTCAGAGGCACCAAACCCCGGTGCTTGTACCGATGGCATATAAGTATCGCCAAACCCTTCGACGTCATCCATGTTCAATAAGCTGCCTACTAAGGGGATTTGTGAGGCAAAGGGATGCTCTACCTTTAAGGCGTTGACGGCGCCCCATCTTAGGGTTTCCATGTCGGCTTCTTTGGGGGAATAGGTATCTAGAAGGGAGTGTTTTGCTTCTCTGTAGGCATCTACTAACAGTTCATCGAAGGTGTCGGTGTTGTCAGGAAGCCAATCATTGGGTTGCGTGTGAATAAGCTGCCATACGGCGGGTTCTATGCCTCTTAGTAAGGTACGGCTATTCACACCTTGGCTGTCGAGTGTAGAGAAAAGCCGGCCAAATAGTTTTTGTATTACCTGGCGTCTAAAGTGTTTAACAAGGGTATAGCCTACTGAGTCTTCGCACGCACATTCTTTCCATTTGCCCAAATAGGCAATGTCCATTTTAAACTCGATGTCATGCTGAATAAGCAAGCCAGAAAGCAAGTCGTGCCACGGAATTAAAAACTGGGCGTGGTTATCTAATTGAATGGCGTAAAAATCTTCTTCCGAAAAAGTGTCTTTTTCGAATAAGCGGTCGCGAATTTGCCTTCCCCTTGCGCCTAGTGCATACCCTCCGTCACCTAAGCGTGAAAGGTCGTTGGCGCTAATCACCCTTGCGTTTGCTGTCCATATTCTGTCACTGGAGGGGTTTTTAACTACCGGCAGTGTAGTGGCTTTGCGGGGCTGGAGATTTTCGGCGGCTGATTGGGGAATGGCAGTAAAACTTGCTTTACGTCTTTCCATCACCGCACCGCCAGGCATCCAAGCTGTATTGCCTTGAACATCTACCATGACTAAATTTTGTGTTGGAATGGCAATTTGCTTTCCAATGTTAATGGCTTCGTCTACGCTGCGAGCAAGGGCAAGGTCGGTGACCGACAAGTTTACGGCAAAGGGGTGGTGTGCTACCCAGTTTAAGGCGTAGCGCTGATTGTTGATGGTTTTTACTGGGCCAAATTCACTGGTGTGTAACGTAAATGTGGTGGTGCCATCCCCGAGGTTAATTGTTTCTTCTACTTGTGTGGTTGGGGTGTCGTCATCAAGGGCTATCCAATCCACGTTATCTAAGTTGGCGTTGGTAAAACCCCACGCGATATAATTGTTAGTGCCCACGATAACGCCAGGAAGGCCAGGTAAGGACACGCCGGTTACCTGTACGTCTTTGCCTTTGTCGGTATAGTTTAATTGGGTTCTATACCAAATAATGGGCACCCGTAAACCAAGGTGCATGTCATTGGCCAGCATGCCGCTTCCTGTGGCAGTAAGTTTACCGCTAACCGCCCAGTTGTTACTGCCAATATCTGGGGGTGGGGTAGCATCGTAATGGGTTTCACCCGCTATGTTGGCGTTGGCCATATCTTCTTGTTTGGCTTCTGGTAAGCGCGGGTAATCGGGTATGGGGTCGTCACTTAATGGTATTTCACTGCCATCTAAGGCCGCTTGATAGTTGCTCGGTTGGGTAACAAAGCGATATAAGGGCTCACCAAAGGTGCCTTTTAGCGCTGTACGGGCAAGGTCTATAGCAACTTGTCCGCCTTGCAAGTCTAAGTACATGCTATAGGCCACTAAAATACTGTCGGTAGGTCGCCAGTGGCGAACCGTTACGCCAGCAGCCAAATATTCAAAGGGCGCTACGGTCATTTCTTCAAGGGCGGCGTTAACACCATGGGCATAGTGAATAAGCACTTGTTGCTGGCTGGCGGGTAAGGTGTCGAAAACCTTTTGTGCGCGCTGAGAAAATTGATGGAAACGGTGTTTTTTATCTAAATTAAGGGCGGCGCTTCCTACCCATTCAGACAATTCACCCGATGCAGTTCTGCGTTGTAAATCCATTTGAAAAAACCTGTCTTGCCCATGGGCAAAGCCCAACGCGTAGGCAGCGTCGCGCTTATTTTGGGCAGTAATAATGGCATGGCCCATCTCGTCGCGAGACAACAGGGTATTGGTGTGGATATGCTCAGTACTGGCATTACCGTCTAACGTGGGCAAACTTAGGTATAAGGAAAGGTAAATCGCGCCTATTCCTAATGCGATTATTGCAATAACGCTTAAAACCAACCACTTAATCCAAGTTAACACGTGTATTACTCCTTTTTTTTATCTATCCTAACCACCGAAACTATAAAATTAAAGTGATGTTTTATGACAGGTGAAAAGAGGCAAGCATGGGCCCGTTGATGTTAGATTGCGAGGCAGAGCGCTTACTGCCTGAAGAGAAAGAGAAATTATCACACCCGGTCACCGGCGGGGTCATTCTTTTTAGTCGAAATTATTACAACAAAGCACAGCTAAGCGAACTCACCCGAGAAATTCGCGCGGCGGCAAACAAGCCCATTCTTATTGCTGTGGATCACGAAGGCGGGCGAGTGCAACGCTTTCGAGACGGCTTCACGGCAATTCCTGCCATGGGGGCTATTTCTCAACTTACCGGCAACACAGCCGACGGGATAGCCTTAGCAAAGGCATGTGGTACTGCCTTTGCCTATGAATTAAAGCAACATTCTATCGATGTTAGTTTTGCGCCCGTGTTAGACATTAATGGGGTGTCTCAGGTGATTGGCGATAGGGCATTCGCCGATAATGCTAGCGAAGTGATTGCGCTTGCCACAGGCTTGATTACGGGGCTGCAAGCCTGTGATATGCCAGCCATTGGAAAACATTTTCCTGGGCATGGCAGCGTAGCGCCAGACTCTCATGTGGCGTTACCCGTTGATGAACGGGAGTTCCACGCCATTGCACAAACCGACATGGTGGTATTCGAGGCGCTGATTCAAGCGAATTTATTGCAAGGTATCATGCCTGCCCATGTCATCTATAAAGCGCTAGACAGTGCACCTGCAGGGTTTTCATCCTGGTGGCTTCAAACCCAGTTGCGCCAAGCTTTAGGGTTTAAAGGTGCCATATTTTCTGATGATTTATCGATGCACGGTGCCAGTGTGGCTGGCGATTATCCCGAACGGGCTAGGGCGGCGTTAAACGCGGGCTGCAACATGGTATTGGCCTGTAACAACGTGAAAGGGGCAGAAGCCATTTTGGATGCACTTGAAACAGTGTGCGACGAGGCAACCTATACAAACAGCGTAGGACGCGACTCATTAAAAGCGATGTGTGACCTGCCTTTGCCAGCCCGCGCTGCTCAAGCATACCAACACGCAAAAGCGTTATTAAATCACTACCCAATAAACTAAGTGCTAAAGCGCTTATACTTTTATTTCTTCTACCCCAGCTTGCACATTCATGTACCTTGCTAGGGTAAATAAGTAATCGGAAAGCCTGTTTAAATAAGCGGGCACTACGGGTGGTACGTTGTAGTGTTTGCTTAACGAGATTACCGCGCGCTCTGCTCGGCGACATACCGCACGGCACACATGGCATTGGGCGCCTGCTTTGCTTCCCCCGGGTAATACAAAATCGGTTTGCGGAGGCATTTTTTTGCTTAGCGCATCAATGTCTGTTTCCAGTGTCGCTACGTCATCTTGGGTAAGGGTAGAGCTTGCAGAAATGGCAAAACCGGCCTGAAACAAATTGCGCTGAATGGTGTAAATACTTTCTCTGTGTTCTGGGGCTGCTACGGCGGCAAGTAAGCCAAGTTGACTGTTTAGTTCGTCAATATCGCCATAGCTTTGCACTACCGTGTCGTCTTTTTCTACCCGTAATGCTTTGTCGGCATAAACTTGCGTGCTGCCTTTATCACCCGTTCTCGTATAAATTTTCATGAGCGCAATTAATCCTTTTCTGCCGTAGGAGGTTGGTAGCGTCTTAGTTCTATGATCATGCCAAACAAGGGATGATCAAAGTAGTGCAGCTGCTTACTAATGACGCGACGCTGTTCGCTAAATGGCACCGATGCTAATTTATACTCAGGTAATGTTTCAGAATTAAGTCGCCCATCTTCAGGTTGATTCGCAAAAGTATTGGTTGCTGAGCCACTTTCATCACTGTCTATCAAATCGCTAAGGGGAATGGGTTGTCGATAAAACAAGTTACTGTCAATGTGTAAATAGGGTACGCGGTTAATGTATTTCAAAAACACCTTAACATTGCCGTCTAGTTGCCAAATTGGGGGGCGAAATGCAGCATCTACCTTCAATAATTCATCGTTGCTTTGAGTGTGAGCATCGTCGTCAGTGAAGTGGTCAAACTCTACTGGGGTAGGTTGGGCTAACCGCTTCTCTAGGTTACTGAAAATGTCGTTTTGTGTTCCTGAACTTACTAGGCTGTCACTAGTTGGGCTAGCGTCTTCGTTGAGCTGAATTTTATTTTCGTGGTTTTCGACGCTGTCATCATTTTCACCACTTTCATCTGCCAGTGTACTGCCTGGTTCAAAAGCCGTTTGAATGGGGTTACCCATAATATCGTAACTGTCTGCATAGTTTTTACCGGCGAATAACCGCACATTAAAGGCGTTGTCTTTGCCAAACATAACAGGCTGTCGCCACACTACATGGAGTAATCGGGTGAGTTCTCTATTCTGGCGAATTTGTCGTGACAAGCTGGTAAGCTCTTGCGCTGACGCAGGCAATAGGTGCGCATGGCTGGCGTAAGGCCAATCGTTGCCTTCTGGGGTAATGGGCAAGGCCGCAGGTGCAGGCAAGCGATTATCAGGGTAATGGGTTTGCCATTCACCTTGTTCAAAGCTTAACCATGTGTCGGTGGTAAACGCGGGCTCGCAAAACTGGGTTTCGGGCACGGTCACCGGGTTAAATAAGGCGTTTTCTTCGGTATAAAAAGACAACCAATAGCCGGCTATGGTGTCTGCGCTTGGCCCATAATCTTTTGCATAAACGCTGAGCTCTTCAGCCGACGACGGGCTGGCTTCTTCTCTTTGAGTTGCGAAGGGTTGTATTACCTCGGGGCTTTCAACTGCCGGTGTTTGAGGCGAATCTTGTTCTGCTATTTCATCAGAAGGTATAGCGTCGTCAAACGTAAGGGTAATCAGCGATTCTTCAGGGTA
The DNA here is from genome assembly GCF_000730385.1 of Alteromonas australica. NCBI lineage: Bacteria > Pseudomonadati > Pseudomonadota > Gammaproteobacteria > Alteromonadales > Alteromonadaceae > Alteromonas > Alteromonas australica. The sequence continues at coordinate 1,801,418 of NZ_CP008849.1, forward strand.
GGGGGGAGGCGTGTCTGCCGTGCAACTGGGTAAATTCTGTTTTATCCAACGAATGTCTGGTCGAATAACATCGCCAATCACATCGGCTTCAATATCCGGTGTTGCCAATGACGACACAAATTCAAATTGCTCGTCTAACTCGCTAAGCGACAGCTTTCTCTCAAAAACAATCACTTCTACGTCAAACCACCAGTCGTCGTTGGCCTGTGCCGATGACATCACTGTTAAGGCGCTTAGCAGTGCACTTGACACTAACATGGGCACCTTTCGAACTGAACACGAACCTAACGAATGTGACTTAGCGCGTTTAATAGCGTGCTTGCGAGAAAACATCATGCTATCGCGACTCCTTGGCAAAATCGGCAATGATACCGCTTATCAGTGCAATACGTTGCTCTGCGGTTTCTGTATGTTTAACCACTCTTAATTTTTGGCTGCCTTCAAATTTGAAGGTATTCGGTTTAGTTTGTACTAACTGAATAATAAAGCCGGGGTCTACTTTGGTGGTCTCTTTAAATTCAATAGTACCGCCTTGGGCAGACAAGTCTACTTTAAGTATACCTAAGGCCTCTGCTTTTATTTTTAGTTCAGCCACTTGCACGAGGTTTTTCGCAGCATCTGGCAGTAAGCCAAACCTGTCGATGCACTCTACCTGAAATTCATCAATATCATCTTGCGTGGCGCAACCGGCAAGGCGTTTGTACAACGACAAGCGAGTATTAACATCGGCAATGTAGTCTTCGGGTAACAAGGCTGGAATGCGAAGTTCAATTTCCGTATGGCCTGCTAAAGCGTCATCAAGCGAAGGCTCTTTCCCGTTTTTAAGGGCAGTAACGGCTTTATCTAGCATGTCCATATATAAACTAAAGCCAATGCTGGCGATTTGACCTGATTGGTCATCACCTAAGAGTTCACCGGCTCCACGAATTTCCAAGTCGTGTGTGGCAAGCGCAAACCCTGCACCTAAGTCTTCTAATTGGGAGATGGCATCCAGACGTTTAACCGCGTCTTTCGTCATTCGCTTAGGATGCGGAGTCAGTAAATAGGCGTAGGCTTGGTGATGGGAGCGACCCACCCGGCCACGCAACTGGTGTAACTGTGCTAACCCTAAATGATCGGCTCTATCCATAATAATGGTGTTCGCGGTAGGCACATCAATACCGGTTTCAATAATGGTTGTACACACCAATACATTGTATCTCTGGTGATAGAAGTCGCTCATCACACTTTCTAGTTCGCGCTCACGCATTTGCCCATGACCCATGGCAATGCGGGCTTCGGGCACAATTTCGGCAATTTCTTCTACGGTTCGGGCAATGGTGTCTACTTCGTTGTGAAGGAAGTAAACCTGACCCCCGCGTAAAATTTCACGCATGATTGCTTCGCGGATTACGGCTTTATTGCGTTGCTGAACGAAGGTTTTTATCGACAGACGTCTTGCTGGCGCGGTGGCAATAATAGATAAGTCGCGCATACCCGATAGCGCCATATTCAAGGTTCTTGGAATAGGCGTGGCCGTTAGCGTTAATATGTCTACATCGGCGCGAAGCGACTTCAGTTTTTCTTTCTGGCGAACACCAAATCTGTGTTCTTCGTCAATAATTACAAGGCCAAGGTCTTTAAACTTCAGCTCACTGGAAAGCAGTTTGTGGGTACCTACCACTATGTCTACTTTTCCTTCGGCTATGCGCTCTATAATACTTTTTTGTGCTTTACCGCTAACAAAACGGCTCATGACTTCAATTTCAAACGGCCACGCGGCAAAACGGTCTTTGAAGTTTTCATGATGTTGCTGGGCAAGTAGGGTGGTGGGCACCAATATAGCCACCTGCTTACCTTGGTTTGCGGCAAGGAAAGCCGCGCGCATGGCTACCTCGGTTTTTCCAAAGCCCACGTCACCACACACCAACCTGTCCATGGCTTGCGGTTGCCCCATATCGTGAATAACCGCCGCAATGGCCTGCGCCTGATCGGGGGTTTCTTCAAAGGGGAAACTGTCTGCAAAGGCTTGGTAATCTTCCCAATTAATCGGGTAAGCGAAACCGGGCTTGGCAGCACGGCGGGCGTAAACGTCTAACAGTTCGGCGGCCACATCACGTACTTTTTCAGCGGCTTTTTGCTTGGCTTTCGACCAGGCATCCGACCCTAACGCATTAATGGGGGCGGTGTCTGCATCGCCGCCTGTGTAGCGTGAAATTAAATGCAGGGAAGCCACCGGCACGTACAGCTTCGATTGCTTGGCATATTCAATACACAGATACTCGGTAGCCACGCCACCGGCATCCAAGGTTTGTAAGCCCAAGTATCTTCCCACACCATGATCGAGATGCACCACGGGCTGGCCAATAGACAGTTCGGCCAAATTTCGAATAATGGCGCTTTCGTCAGTGGCAGTGCGTTTGTCTCTGCGCCTGCGTTGGCTTACTTTGTGCCCAAGCAGTTCGGTTTCGGTAATGAACAGCAGTTCTTGTTGGTTATTCACCCATCTGAAACTGTGTTCCACCATGCCCACGGTAATACCTACTTGCTCGCCTTCACTTAAAAATGCATTGAGTGATGGCGTAAAACTCGGTTTTATACCGGCTTTTCGTAATACCGTTAATAGCCCTTCTTTACGGCCTTGGGTTTCTGCACAAAAGAGCACTTTGGCACCACGCTGGGTGGCGTCATTCAGCGTGTTAATTAGCTGTTGCGCTGGGGCTTTTTTCTGCGAGTTAATGGCAATGTCGTCAAGCTTGTCGCAGCCAAGGTTAAATGCCCCAGGTTTGTCGTCCAATACGTAGGCGCTTAGCGAGGCTCTCGGCCATTGCTTTATGGCACCAAACAACTCGTTTATAGGCAAAAATAAATCTTCTGGAGGCAAGAAAGGGCGTGCCGGGTTATAGCGGTATTGTTCGTAGCGCTCTTGAACATCGGCCCAGAAAAACTCGCTGGCGTCTTGTACATCTCCGTGCAATAACAACAGGCTTTTCGGGTGTAAATAATCGAATAAAGTGGCGGTGGCTTCAAAAAATAGCGGTAAGTAATACTCTACGCCACTTGGCATTGTGCCTTTGGTAACCTGCGAAAATACCGACTCTTGCGCATTGTTGGCATCGAATTTTTCTAAAAACTGTTGCCTAAATAAATTCAGTGCCGCTTTATCGGTAGGGAACTCCCTGGCGGGTAATAAACGTATTTTGTCTACAGCATCACCAGAACGCTGGGTTTCGGTATCGAAAAAGCGAATGGAGTCTACTTCATCGTCAAATAAATCAATGCGGAAGGGTCTATCGCTGCCCATAGGGAACAAGTCGATAATACTGCCACGTACCGAAAACTCGCTATGGCTCATTACTTGGCTTACATGCAAATAGCCCGCTTGCTCTAAGTTGCGTCTAAATTGATCTCTGTCTAAGGTGTCCCCTTTATTTAGCATTAACAAGTATTTGGCTAAATAGTCGGTGGGGGCAAGGCGCTGCATCAGGGTGTTGATGGGCACAATGAAAATGCCATCTACCTGTTGGGTAAACCTAAATAGGGTCTCTAAGCGCTGAGAAACAATGTCTTGATGGGGAGAGAAAGTGTCGTAAGGTAAGGTTTCCCAATCTGGAAACAGAGTAATAGGTACATTATCGTCGGCCATAAAAAAGGCCAATTCTTTTTCAAGTTTTAACGCCGATGGTGTGTCGGCGGTAATTAAAACAATGGGGCCGTTATATTGTGCTTGGGCTTGTGCAATGCAAAGCGCCGGGCTGCTGCCTTGCAGTTGCCCCCAGTGTTTATGATCTTGAGAAGATGTGGCTTTTTTCTGCGCGGGTATTGGCAGTGATAATAGGGTCGCAGTCATGTGTTCCTAAAACTTTTAATACGTTTACGAAAGGCGTGTTTATTCGCCTGACTTTTTCTGTTGTGCGCGTTTACGAAGCTGTTGCGTTTGCAAATGTAAACTGGCTCGAACAAGCAGTTCCTGATCTTGCTCGCGTATGGTCGTGAAGATAAAGGCTATATGGTAATCATCCTCTACATTCTCGCAAGTAATTACTTCACCAAAGCAAAATATGGCCGCGGCCTCAGAATCTAAAAATAGCTTTATTTCGGCAAAGCTGCCTAGTTCGAACGGCGTGGCGCTTTTAATAACCACGCCGCCACCCCCAAACTTTACCGTTTCAAAACGATGGTCAGCTTGATCTTGCTGGTGCAAAATAAACGACATCATTAGGTCAATTTTTTTCGCCTGATGGTTAAGGTATTCGGTTAAGGCTTCAGCATGATCACTTAAGTGGCGCAGTGGCCGTAAGGCTTGGGCTTCTATACTCGCCATTTCACTGGCAATGCGAAATGCATAGGGCATAGCGGCGGCAAGTTCGTCTTCATCCTGAGGAACCGCATCATTGGGTACAGCAATAACATTGGCGTTTATGCTGTGCCCAATTGAAAAGTATTCTTCAAACTGTGCTTTTTTTTGTTCTAGGCTCAGGTTTTCCACTTCATTCTCCCGCCACTTATCTTGTACGGCCAGTAGCTTACACGTAGTATACGCACTTTACTATTTTGAGATTAGCCCGTCATCTCGCCTTTTGAATAAGCTGGTTGCTTTTCAATACGGATTAAACGAGAAAAGGGCACAACCGTTAGGGCGTAGCATTGTTTTATCCTCTCTCTGCCTTTATTGCATATCGCTATGCGAAGTCTGGACCTAGCCAATCTGCAGGTGCAAACAGTTTTATTTCTTTTATTAATCGCTTTTCAGTGGCAGGCATCGCGCTGGGACTTACCGCGCTTATTATTGTTATTTCGGTAATGAACGGGTTTGAAGGGCAGCTTAAAACCCGAATTCTCGGCATAGTGCCACACATTGAAGTACTGGGCGATGTAGATGAAAGCACGCTGAGCGCCTTGCCTCACGTTATAACAACGATGCCCTATAGAGAAACAGAAGCCGTGGTGCAGTCTCGCTCAGAGTTAAGGGGCGTGCAGGTGCATGGTGTGGTGCCCGACACTATGATAGCCAATGCCATGGTGGCGCAACAAATGGAACAAGGGCGTTTTAATAGTCTTGAAGCGGGGCAATATCATGTGATTTTAGGCCGCGCGCTGGCCATAAAACTAGACGCTAGAATAGGCGACCAACTGCGCATTATGGTCGCCGGTGCGAGTGTGTACACGCCATTTGGCCGCATGCCCAGTCAAAGGCTGGTTACCATAAGTGGTATTTTTGATATGGGTTCGCAAATGGATGACAAAGCCATTTACATGCATAAAGATGACGTTAATCGACTATTGCGTGACCCAAAAGGCGCTGGGGAATCTACCCGCCTATTTTTAGATGATGCTTTTGAGTACGCGGTGCCTGTTGCGCAATTAAATGCACAGCAGCCAGGGCTGCAATTAAAAACCTGGCGAGAACGCCAAGGGCCGTTATTTGATGCGGTAAAAATGGAAAAAAACATGATGTTTCTCATGTTGGTGTTAATTATCGCTGTAGCCGCTTTTAATATTGTTTCTGCCTTAGTGATGGTGGTTTCTGAGAAGCAAGGGGACATTGCGGTGCTGCAAACCCAAGGCATGACCCCAAGTACCATAATGTGGATATTCATTTTCAATGGCTTATTTAATGGGGTAAAAGGCGCAAGTATAGGGCTAGTGTTGGGGGTGGTTGTTACCTTGCAGCTAAATACTTTCTTAGCTTGGATAGGCTCGCCTATCGCGCTGTCTGCCGATGGCCAAGGATTGCCTATTGATATGCGCCTATCGCAAATTATAACTGTTGTTTTACTTTCTTTACTACTTTGCCTATGTGCAAGTATTTATCCAGCCCGTAAAGCGATGAAAACCCAGCCATCTTTGGCACTTCAAAATGAATAAGAATACGAATATGCCGTGCAAATAGTTGTGAAATTCACTATACTCGCGGTCTTTTAAAGTTTGGCCAGTGGGACGTCATGAATAAGAATTTTATTACCTCGCAATCGCTATTACAGGATTCCTTTCGCTTAGCGGCAAAGGTTTATGAGGACGGGTTTCGTCCCGACTTCATTATTGGTATTTGGCGTGGTGGGGCGCCAATTGGTATCGCGGTTCAAGAGTTCTTTGAATTTAAAGATACCCCTACTGATCATATTGCCGTTCGTACCTCTTCTTACTATGGCATTAATAAGCAATCGAAAGAAATCCGTGTTCACGGGTTACATTATTTGGTTGAAAACGCTAACGCCAACGATAAGCTATTAATTGTTGACGATGTGTTTGATTCTGGCCGCAGCGTAGATGCGCTTATAAAGCAAATTAACAAATTAATGCGCTTGAATATGCCCAAAGACATTCGTATTGCATGCCCGTGGTACAAGCCTCAAAATAACACCACTGACATAGTGCCAGATTACTATGTAAACGAAAGCGATGAGTGGTTGGTGTTCCCTCACGAGATTGCAGGTTTATCTGAAGAAGAAATTCGTGAAGGTAAAGGCGAGCTGGCTGATGTTATGGATATTTTATTTAAAAAGTAGTCCGTACAAAACCAGCCTTAAACATGAAGTTTGCTGGTAAAGCCGAATCACTAAAAACCGCTTTTATAAGCGGTTTTTTTATTTGTCTAAATAAAATTTATCTTGAAAAGTGTATACCCATTTGGGCTGGTAAATCACCAAAATAGTGATAGCCATGCCATTAATTAACGCTTCAGGAAATACGAGTAAGGGGGTGAGCAATAAATAATTATTGTAAATGGTGTCCCAGCTATACAGATTGTCGGCATAGTAATAGCCGCTTAGGGTGAGAATTTTAAGTGCGGTGGATAATGCCCCTGGAAAAAACGCGCACAAAAAAATGTAAACAAACAAATGTCTAGCAATGCGGTGAAACGTCAGCATAAGTACCAAGTAAGTGATACCTATGGGCAATAGCACGCCAAAAACGCCGTTTACACCGATACTTTGCCATGACCCATAGCCTGCGGCCGTTGCACCAACCAAGGTTAGGGTGGCGGTTATCACCGCGTAGCGAAAGCCCAGCATAAGGGTCACCGCACTCAACCCCAGAATATGCACGTTTAGCCCATCAAAAATACCTGCCCTAAACATCCACAACACGAAAAGGGTGGCAGCGGTGCCAAACACCAAATGTTGTTGGTGTTTGTCTTTTGATAAACCTATAAGCGAGATGTTCTTAATACTTATGGCAAGAACAAGGGCGTAAACGCCTAAACATACCCATTGAATTAACGTCATATTCTGGTTCTTTGTTTAACCTATTGAATTTACTCGCTAGTGTAGGTTGCCCAAATTGGCGCATGATCTGAGGGCTTTTCAATTCCTCTCAGTTCATAATCAATGCCCGCTTCAGACAAGTCAGCGTGCAAGCTTTGAGTGGCCAATATTAAATCAATACGTAAACCACGGTTATCGTTAAAGCCTTTTGAGCGATAATCAAACCATGAGAACTTATCGTCTGTATCTGGGTTTAGGGTTCTAAAGCTGTCTTCAAAGCCCCAGTCTATTAGCGTGTTTAGCCATTGTCTTTCTTCAGGTAAGAAGCTGCATTTACCGGTACGTAGCCAACGCTTTTTGTTTTCTTCCCCAATGCCAATATCAAGGTCTGTGTGTGAAATATTCACATCTCCCATCACAATCACTTTTTCATCAGGGGTGTGGTAAGTATTCAAGTAATGCATTAAATCTTGATAAAACTTGCGCTTGGCTGGGTATTTGGTTTCATGCTTTTCATTTTCACCCTGAGGGAAATACCCGTTTAGTATGGTAACCGGATCACCTTTATCGTCGGTGGTTTTTAAAATGATCATCCGTCTTTGGGCATCTTCTTCGTCAGTAGGAAAGCCTTTCTGGACAGACAAGGGTGCTTTTTTCGCTAAGAAGGCCACGCCGTAATGGCTTTTTTGACCGTGGAAAAACACCTGATATCCCATGGCTTCCACCGCTTCTACGGGAAATTGTTCGTCGTGAACCTTAATTTCCTGTAAACCTATTACGTCTGGCTGGTGGGTGTCTATTAATGCTTGCAACTGATGTAAGCGGGCTCTAATGCCATTGATATTAAAAGAGATAACCTTCATTTTACTTCTATTCCCATGGAAATTTTTTGTATTCTATCAAATTATTGCGCTGAATTAACCGCAATACTCGTGGGGGAGCGGTTGTAAAGAAGCTTGATTCCCTAATGCTATTAAATGCGCAAACCATTGGTTTGCATCATCCACTACCCATGAAGAAAATTGCGCTTCGGTAACGCCTAATGTTTGGCAAAGCGGCGCAATACGGTTGTCGATATGAGCTTTAAAGGCCACCCAATGCTTGGCTTTACTGGCCATTTCGCCATAGTAATGGACAGGTAACGCAGGGCTTATTCGCTCGTTTCGATTTTGTATTCGGCGAACAAGCATATTTGCGCCCATTGAAGAGCCTAACCAAACATACATGGCAGCAATAACAGAAGAAATACTGTGGGTAAATGGGGCTTCGGTAATGGCAGCGTTCTCACGGTTTTTTTCCCGTTGCGGGGCATATTGCGCTAAGGCTTGTCGATCTGTTTTAAGCGACGCTAACACCTGAGAGGAGCCTAAAAAAGGCAGCATGCTGTCTATATTTAGGGCGCGTAAGCCGGCGCTGTTTGGTTGAGAGGTTAAATAAGCCGTGACATCTTCATGAAACTGACACATGGTTTGCAATACGGCACTGTATTGAATGACGTCAATGGAATTAGACCGGTGAAACGAAGAAAAAGGCGCGGTGTTTTCCAATTCACGATGGCGTTCAGCCGTTTTTGTTTTTAATTCAGTAAATAATGTGTGCATATAAAAGATTAATTATGTGAAGGCATGCTGATGGCGTTAATAACGGCATGGATGGTTTCCATGCTTCGCGAATAAATGTGTCCTGTTGAAGCATTTAGCATAGTAACAAGAAGGTTCCATTGAACCTAGTTTATTCTTTATGGCTTAGAGATTGCGTAGCCATAGTTACAGGGTATACTTGCCGCTTTTAATTGCCACGAAGGTCGCCAACGTGTTCCCCGATACTTTAACCAAAACCCTGAACGACGCTACGCTTGCTCAAGCAAAATCCCTATCTGCAGAAGACCGTCAAATGCTGGTGGTTACCTACGTACCAAAAGCAAAAGAAGTGTGGCTGGTTAAGGGGCAAGACGGTTTTGTGATGCTTGAGGATGACAATGAAGTACGCTTGCCTTTGTTTCCTCATGTGGATTTAGCACAAGATTGGGTCAATGAAAACGGCCTTGATAGCGAGTGTGTTGCCGTGGCCCTTGATGAGTTTACCCAAACGTGGTTGCCGGGACTGGCAAAAAATGGTGTGGAATTGGTGATGTTTCCCACGAAAAGTGATGAGCAGAATTTGGTGATGAGCGCCGACGATCTTGCCGCAGAATTGGCAAGCTAGCTCGGTTGTTGATGGTTTAGTGTAGGCAAGAAGGTAAATTTATACGTTATGTGTAGCAGTCAATTCCCATCGGACCCATTACCTATTGCGCAATCGGTCGCCAGTGCGAAAGGTTGGGATGGGGCTACGCGGGCAATGATGCTGGCAGCGAAGCAGTTGCCTATTTTGCCCGAAGCTTTGCGCACCGCACAGCATTATGTGCCAGGGTGCGACAGCGACGTATGGTTAGGTGAAGTGACATCAGATGCGTCGGCGTCAATGCAGGAAGAAACACACACCAATATCCCTACTACGCTGGCCGCTTATTCACCCAGTAAAATTATTCGTGGCGTGCTGGCAGTATTGCTGGAAAAAGCGAATCAGCTAAGTGCTGAACAAAGACGGGCGTTTGATTTTCATCAGTATTTACGTGAAAACAATCTAGAACGCCACTTAAGTCAGTCGCGAGCGAACGGGATCAATGCGGTGCTGGCAAGATTATCTGCGCTTTAGTAAAAGGCAAAAAGCAAGAGGCAAACCGCTACACGCGGTTTTTCGCTTCTATCCACTGCGACATGTATTTGCTGGCATTCAGCGATTGCTGCCATAGCAAGCCATGGAAAAATAAGGAGTCACGGTGGGCAGCAAGGCGCTGATGCAAGTTTTCCACGTGGTTTATAAATGCTGATGGCTGCACGTCTTTCTGGTAGCTAGAAAGCAGCGCTTGGCCTTTTTCCACTGCGGCCTGCCATTGGTCTTGATGATGATACAGGGCTGCTATAGCGTTGATCCACGGCTGTATTTGACTGTCCTTTTCACAGGGAGTGGGTAATAGCGCGCCACCCCACAGAGGGTTATGCTCGTCAGACTCGTTGGGGTCAAAAGACGGCAACAGCCCCTCAGCCCCCATGTCGGTGGTAAGGGTAGGGGTATTGCAGCGCATGGCATCTAACAACTTTCCTTTAATGCCCGCACCAAAGCGTATGGGGGCAAGCAGCAAGCGCGCCTGGGCAATAACGTTATCGGCATCTTCGGCCCATCCTTCCACATAAAACCCTTGCTTGGGATTATGCAGTTGGGTGGCCTTTTTCGGTGGGTATGCGCCATACACTTTCATGTTTACCGAAGGAAATGCTTTTCGTATAGCCGGCCACATGGCTTTAAGTTGTAAAACAGCATCCCAATTAGGGGCGTGGCGAAAGTTACCAATGGTCACGAGATCTTGCCTTTCCTCAAACGAGGGAGGGCTTTCTAGCGGTTTGCCTGCATCTAGCGGAAAATAATACAGTTGAGATTCGGGCACACGGTAAACATGTGTAAGCAGTTGGTATTCGGCGCTTGAGATGACCAGTGTGATATCACTACGTAATATGGCGCCTATCTCGCGCTGAGCGAGTGCAGTATTTAAGTGCGCCTTAGTCGCGTCGTTTTCCCGCTTCACCGCTTCAAAGCGTGCATGCCGTAAACTATGTAAGTCTTCAGTATTAAGAATGTGCAAGGCGTCTGGGCAGGTTTCTTTAACCCGCCATGCAAATTGCTCTTGTGTCATGTATCTATCGAACACCACTACCTGGGGTGCAAATTGCAAAAGTTGCTGGTTAAAGCTACTGCAGTTCAGTGCTACCGTTTCACAGTTAACCCCCAACGCGGTTAAATCTGCTTTATGTACACTGTCTGTGGCGGCTGTCACAAAAGTTACCGTATGCCCCTTGGCCACGAAGCTACGAATAAGGGAAAGCATGTTTTTCCCCGCCGCCGAAGAATTAGGTTCGGGCCATACATAGCCTATTACAAGAATATTAAGCAGTTTATCTAACACAAGCATTTAGTTTTACGTAATAAAAGCGCAAATTTTAGCATGGTGAAGCCGAAAGGCTGTAACATATTCTTCCTAGTCTAAACTCGAAAAATCCAGCGCAATGTACTAAAGATTGATTGAGCCTTTTAATAATGGCGTCTAATCTAACTATAAATAACCGTCCTTACTTGGAGCTAACACCGACATGAACATTTCAGAAATGACGGAAAAAGCGAACGATTTGTTTGTGCTGCCGGAATCGGTAACACGTCTAAAAGCGTGTATGGACGATCAGGCTTCCAGCATTGATGATATTTCAGAAATTATTGCCTATGACCCTGCGCTTACCACGCAATTGCTTCGGGTGTCGAACTCCGCGCTTTATCGTTTTCCCAATCGAATTGATACCGTCACTAAAGCCATTCAGGTGGTGGGCACGCGGTCTACCTACGACCTTGCGTTAGCTTACGGTGTGAGTCACGCATTCAAAGATATTGATAGTCAAATAATTGATTTGGATAAATTTTGGGAGCAAAGTGTGTCGTGTGGCTTGTTGGCTAAGTATTTCACTGACGTCAGAAATATTCGAGAGCCTGAGCGACTGTTCGTTGCTGGCCTTTTGCACAATATTGGTGAGCTTGTGGCGGTTACCTTCAACCCCGATGGCGTGAAAAAATGCCAACGGTTTACTGCTCAAGTGTCTCCAGTAGAGTTACAACGAGCGGTGTTTGGGTTTACTTACACCGAGTTAAGTGCGTCGCTTATTAAGGCTTGGTCGCTGCCTGAGACTATTTATCAACCCATTTCCATGATGAACAAAACAGAGACCCCCTCTAGCGATGTGGAAACCTGTATTTTGCAGCTATCTTACGTTTTAGCGCTTGATAACGTTAACCCGGAAATTTACCCCAGTTATAACAATTTAGAACCACACCTACCGCAACAGCTAGCCTTAGACGACAATGATCTGGAAGATGCGCTAGATATTACGAACTTACAATGCGTGTCGGTTATTTCGCTGTTTAACCCCAGTGCGTTTATGTTGTATTAAGGCTACGCTCACAAACGGTTGTAGCCTTATTGAACAAGCAACGTTGCTGGCGTTACCTAGTCGAAAACCGCCACGGTTTGTCTGCTAATAGCAATGACTTCGTTATGTTTATCCCAAATGGTAGCTTCGGTGTGACCGTATCCATCTGCGGCTTGTCGCGTATGCGCTTTATACGCAAACCAGTCGGTGGGTGACACTGGCTTATGCGGGTGAATAAACTCAATATTCCAGCTGACGGTACTTGCCGGAGCAGGGAATTTCATCATCTGTAGCAGAGTAGGCGGCCAAGCATCAATAAGGGTGATGATGTGAGCATCGTTAATGCTAGCAGGTGGCTGCTTAAAGCGCATAAAGCCATGGTATATGCTGTCTTTTTTACGTGTGAAAGGAATACCGCCAGCGTCGATGGCTAAGTCAAAATGACGCAGAAATTTAGGGGTTACCTTGGGTATCTGGGGAATAAACTTGGCTTTGGTGGGTTCAGGCATGCCGTGAATTTCGGTATTTTCTACCCGTATGCCCGATTTTCTACCAATACCAAAACAGGCTTGCACGAAAATACAACTTTTTCCCTGTTGCGTGGCGTGAGCAATAAACTGAGAGACATTTTTGCCTTCTCTTAATTTTGTAACTTCAATGGAAAAAGGTTCATCTAACGATAACGGCCCAACGAAGTTAGTGGTGAAAGAACGCAAAACGCGACTTTCTTCAACCTGTTGCCTTATTGCACTGTACAGCATACCTGCGGTTATGCCACCAAACGCAGTGCGTCCTTGCCCCCAATTTTTGGGAATAATAAGATTATCTACTTTCCAGCTATTGTCTGAAACCGCATCTAATGCAGGTAACGTTAAAAGTGAATCTACTGTCATTGTAATCCATCTGGTCTGATCAGTTAGGGTGTCATCATCCTACATCAAGCGGCAGTGAACAGAAAGTCTGACTCAACATTTCTTCTTATGTTAACAAATAACTAACAATTAGTTGCCACTTAATTAACTAGGTGCGTAGACTAGCCGTTCAACCTATTTAAAAGGGAATGGTATGGCTTTAACTCATGCTCACGGGCTTCCAGCTAACGAGAATGCAGCACCTTCGCGGCGGTATCGCAATTATGTCCTCTTTGTACTTACCTTAGTGTATGCCTTTAACTTTATTGATAGGCAAATTATCGGCATTTTATCCCCGTTCATCAAGGCCGACTTGGGCCTTGACGATGCGCAGTTAGGCTGGCTAAAAGGGATTTATTTTGCGCTGCTTTATACTGTGATGGGTATCCCAATCGCATGGCTGGCAGACCGATACAGTCGCGTGAATATTATTGCTATTTCGTTAACCTTATGGAGTGGTTTCACCGCGGCATCTGGGTTAGCAGCTAACTACGTACAACTCGCCGTGGCGCGAATTGGTGTGGGCATAGGCGAAGCGGGTGGAAGCCCTCCTTCACACAGCATTATTTCTGACCTGTTTCCAAAAGAGAAGCGGGCGGGTGCGTTAGCTATTTATTCGCTTGGTATTCCTTTCGGTGTGATGTTAGCGTTTTTTGCCTCTGCATTCTTTTTGCAGGGAGGAACCGCCGATTGGCGAACGGTGATGTACAGTGTGGGCATTCCCGGTGTGCTATTGGCCTTGCTTTTAAAATTTACCGTTAAAGAACCGGTGAGAACCCAATCTCAGCCTCAGTCTGAATCTCAGGCTTCTCACGCGCCAACAGCGCAAAAAGCCAGTGTGACCGCGTCGCTAAAAACCTTGTTGAAAGTGCCTACATGGTGGGGCATGGCACTGGGGATTTCCTTTGGCTCCTTCGGTAACTATGCTATCTCCACTTGGGTAATAGACTATTACGTCAGGGCGTTTGCTGGGCTGGATATTACGCAATTACTCATTGTGTTTGGCATTATAAACGGCACCGCATACGCCGCTGGCGTTTGGTTAGGGGGTTATGTGGCCGACAAATGGGGCAAGAAAAACAAAAAAGCGTATGCGTTATTGCCGGCTATCGCATTAATTATTGGCGTGCCCGCCTTTTACTTTTCGTTGCAAGTACAAGATTTGTGGTTGTCTGTGGGGTTAATGGGCTTTTTATTGTTTACCAGCGGTTCGTACTTAGGACCAAGCTTCGCAATGGCACAAACTCTAGCACCGCTTAATGTGCGCGCTATGTCTACCGCATTATTTTTCTTTGTACTTAATATTATTGCATTAGGTGGTGGCCCTACGTTAACCGGTGTTATTAGTCAGGCCTTGGTTCCTTCATTAGGTGAAACGGAAGCATTGCGCACAGCGCTCTTGTATCTGTTAATTCCTTATGGGCTGTCTATTATGGTGTTCTTATGGACAAGCACCAAGATAGTCAAAGATTGGGAGATGGCAGAGCGTCGGGGCCTGTAGTAGACTCTGTACCCTTATTAGGTGCTTAATCGCTAAGTACCTAATAAGGTTTTTTTAGGTTAACGCCATCGGTTTTTAATGCTATTAGCAGTACGTCAGTGAAAGGAGCATATCATTGTCGCAATCATCATTAACGTTTCATTTTGCCCACGCAAATGGTTTCCCTGCGGCAAGTTACAACACATTATTTTCTTATCTTCCTGATCATTTTCAACGCCTACATGTGAGTATGTTCGGTCACGATGATGCCTTGCCAGTAAACGGTAATTGGCGAAATCAAGTGAAAGAGCTAATTAACCACGTTGAACGGGAAAACCGGGATGAGCGCGGTGTGTTTGCCGTGGGTCATTCCTTTGGGGCGGTTATCTCCTATATGGCAGCGTGTGAGGCGCCTCATTTGTTTCGCGGTGTCATCATGCTAGACCCGCCGCTTGTGGTAGGGCCCATGAGCCACTTCTTCCGTTTTGCCAAGAAAACACCGTTAATTAACAAGCTTACACCAGCAAAACTTGCTGAAACTCGTAACACGCGCTGGCCAGCTAACACAGATTTAGACGCGTACTTTCATGGCAAAGCCTTGTTTCGCAATATGGATAAACGATGCGTACGGGATTACGTGAAAAGCGTTATTCATCATCAAGGTGATGAGGCCAGATTAGGTTTTAAAGCTGATGTGGAAGCGGCATTGTTTAGAAATGTGCCACACAATTTGGGACGATATAAAGGTAAATTATCGTGCCCCGCGCTACTTGTTACGGGTAAGCAAAGCCAGGTGTGCAAGCCCACAATGTACACCAGGTTAATGAAGCAAAATGCAATCACTCATACGAGTTTAGAAGGGGGACATATGTTTCCGTTAGAACACCCAGAAAACGTGGCTAATTTGATATCAACCACGTTGTCTAAGTGGAATGCGCGCTAGGTACACCAGGTGTACCTAGTATGGTAGTGTTATTGCTCATTACACGGCGGCTAAGCCACCCACAGGTTGGCCAAGCATTTCACGGGTAACCAATACCACGCCTTTTTCAGATACTCTGAATCCTCTTGCCCTGTCTGCGTCATGATCGTAGCCAATGACAGTGCCCTCGGGTACGGTGCAGCCTCGGTCGATAATCACCTTTTTAAGCTTGCAGTGGCGCATAATCTCAACATCAGGAAGAATAACCGCATCT
This sequence comes from Alteromonas australica, assembly GCF_000730385.1. Taxonomy (NCBI): domain Bacteria; kingdom Pseudomonadati; phylum Pseudomonadota; class Gammaproteobacteria; order Alteromonadales; family Alteromonadaceae; genus Alteromonas; species Alteromonas australica. The sequence continues at coordinate 1,817,204 of NZ_CP008849.1, forward strand.
TCAATTAGGCCATAGGAGTGGACACGTACATTTGAAAAACAGATGGACGCACGCAATGTTGAGCCTGAAATAATACAGCCTCCAGACACCACTGAGTTAATAGCTTCACCGCGCCTGTCGTGGTCTTCCCACACAAACTTCGCCGGGGGAAGTTGCTCTTGGTAAGTCCAAATCGGCCACTTTTGATCGTAGAGATTGAGCTGTGGCACGGGCGCAACCATTTCCATATTGGCTTCCCAGAAGGAGTCGATGGTGCCTACGTCGCGCCAATAGGCATTATCGCCGCCACTGCTTTCAAACGGGAAGGCATAAACAGGGTGGTCTTTAATAATGGAAGGAATAATATCCTTACCAAAGTCACGCTGTGAGCCTGAGGTTTCCGCGTCTCTGCGTAGTTGCTCGAATAAAAATTCGGTGTCGAATACGTAATTGCCCATTGAGGCTAGGCATCGGGTGTCGTCGTTGGGCAAAGGAGCAGGGTGTTCGGGTTTTTCTTGAAAGCCATTAATACGAAGGTTTTCATCTACTGACATTACCCCGAATGCGCCTGCGGCTTCTTCAATGGGAACCGACATACAGGAGACGGTCATTTTCGCACCAGATTCTTTGTGGTGCGCCAGCATGGCGCCATAGTCCATTCGGTAAATATGGTCGCCAGACAAAATCATAACGTACTTAGGTAACTCGTCGCGGATAATATCAATGTTTTGAAAAACTGCGTCTGCGGTGCCTTCATACCAGCTATCGGAAAATCGTTGAGACGCGGGGAGTATTTCTACTGATTCACCGAGTTCTTTTTTGAAGTGCCCCCAGCCGCGTACAAGGTGTCGAATAAGCGAGTGTGATTTATATTGGGTGACTACACCAACCCGTCGAATACCTGAATTAATGCAATTAGAGAGTGGGAAGTCGATAATTCTAAATTTACCGCCAAAATAAAGCGCCGGTTTTGCGCGCCATGTGGTCAGTTCATGCAGTCTAGACCCCTTACCGCCAGCTAAGATGAGCGCGTAGGTATCGCGAGTCAAGTTACTGATATAGCGTGAACTGTTATCTGCCATATCTTATTTCTCCATCATTGAGACACAAAACTGCAGTGTCGGCGAGCTTAAGCTCTGTTTGAATAGGTGCCAAGAAAGCATGACAGGGGATGGTATGTAAACCCTGACACTTGGCTTGTAGATAACCTAACTTCATATTACACAAGAATAATTAGAATGCCATGGGGTTTTGCATACGTATGTAAAATAATCGTGATCGTCGCCGAAATGTGGGAAACGTTTCCATATAATGTGAAACACAAGGCTGTAGTTAAGAATAATCATTCTCAACTTTAACCAGGGCTACTAAGTTTGTTAATTAAATGTTATGTTTGATGCGATAGCAACTCTTTAACTACCAGTGGAGAACTAGATGGCGTTTTTAAAAAAGCTCTTAATAGGCATAGGTGCGTTAATCGTGATTGTCTGTGTTATTGGTTTCTTCTTGCCCAGTGAATACAGTGTGGAACGTCGCATTCTTATTAAAGCCAACCCCAGTGAAGTTTATCCTGAAGTGGTGGATTTAAAAGCGTGGCAAAAATGGGGTGTTTGGTTTAAACGGGATCCAAACATGGTCATTGACTACAGTGGCCCAGACAGAGCAATTGGTATGCGTTCTGTGTGGCAAAGTGCCACAGAAGGCAATGGTGAAATGGAAATTACCCAGCTAGTACATAACAAAAATGTGGAGTATAGACTGTATTTTCCCGATTTTGATATGGGATCCACAGGTTCTGTATCGCTTACGCCCACGGAAGAAGGCACCTTGGTGACCTGGACCGATGAAGGCGAGGTAGGCATGAACCCGGTTGATCGTTATTTTGTACTCATGATTGATGGTTTAATTGGTCCCGATTTTGAAATGGGGTTAGAGAATTTGAAAACGGTGATTGAAAACCAAAGTTAGCCTTCATGTGCTGCTACGTTGTGAACCCCCAGGGTTAGCAACCGATAGCGTTAAAATCAGAGGGGTAAAGTGGTTAGATTAAAAAGTGATCTAAATTTTGCTGGTGACTTTAACAATGTGGATGTAAATGCAAAAAGGGTCGTGAAAACGGCCCTTTTTTGTGGTTGAGTATATCTTATTGCCCAGTCGGAGAGCCTACACCCAATGGCAAATAATAAGCGTCGTTTAATTCTAGCGCTGGCTTTTAACAAACTCGCGGATTTATTGGCATCCGCAAAAACCACCTTGCCCGCATTGTTGCTTTCCCTTTCTGCACCCGTATGGATGGTGGCCTGGTTGGTGCCTATTCGCGAGTCTGGCGCACTGTTACCACAAGCTTTTATTGGCGTTTATTTACGTAAACACGAAGCTCGTCATCATGTATGGCGCCTTGGAATGGCCTTACAAATTTGCGCCATTACCACCACCTTGCTTGCCGCCTTAGTGCTAAGTGGTGTGGCTGCGGGCGCCGTTGTGCTAACGGCGCTTGTTGCCTTAAGCATAGGCCGTTCGGCGTGTTCTCTTACCATTAAAGATATGGAAGCCGATGTCGCAGAAAAAGGGGAACGGGGCAGGCTGGTGGGCATTGCTTCAACGGCGTCAGGTTTAATGACATTGTGTGTGGCGGTGCCATTAGTTTATTACCAACAAGCGTTGCAAAACTATGCGGTGATTGGATTGGTTGCAGGGTCTAGCGTGTCGTTTATCATCACGCTTCTTTGTTTACTGCCTGTTAAAACCTATGTGAAAGCCGAGGACAATAACAAGGGCCAAGAAGGGAGCGATGATGAAAATCGCCGGCTATTAAGTGTTAATTTTGATAGAACGGTTTACACCTTTATTGCAGTAAGAGGGTTGTTTGTTCATTCGGCATTAGTGGCACCTTATTTTATGCTTGAGAGCGATCAAAAGGCCACTTCCTTGTTGCCCGTGTATCTGGCCGCACAAGCATTGGCCGCGTTATTGTCGTCTTTTTTATGGGGAAAGGTCGCTGATAAAAGCGCGAGAAGCACCTTGCAGATAGCCGGTATATTGGCGTTAAGCGCGTGCGTGGCATTGCTTGTATTTAACCCTAATGGTTTGTGGTTTTCAGCATTACTCTTTTTTGTTTTGTCTGTTGCTCACGCTGGGGTGAGAACCGGCAGAAAAACCTACAGTTTAGACGTGAAAGAGGGGCAAGGTCGCACAGAATTAGTCGGGTTTTCCAATACCGCCATAGGGCTGATACTGCTGGCATTTGGCGGGTTGTACGCGTTTCTTTCGTCGGTTTTGACCTTCTCTGTTGTGTATATTATGGCCGCTATGCTGGTGGTGGCCATCATCAGTACAATTTTATTGCCTAAAGAAAAGTGATGCTGTGGTACAGCATCACTTTTACGTTGCCCAGAAGCGCGTTGACGGGAATTATCCGTTTAGCAAAGCGTTTGCGACTTTTGATTCTACCGGGCGTTGGGTTATTTCAGACACAAACGCTGAGGCTTTTAAGAGCAAATCCATGTTGACGCCAGTGTCTATTGCCATGCCGTTAAGCATATAAAGTAAATCTTCCGTAGCCACATTTCCGCTGGCGCCATTGGCATATGGGCACCCGCCTAACCCTGCTATGGCGCTGTCAATACTGGCAATGCCGTAATCAAGGGCGGCATAAATGTTAGCTAGAGCCTGCCCATAGGTATCGTGAAAGTGTATACCAATATTGGCCATAGGAACCTGCTTGCCCACGGCGTCGAGCATATGCTTGGTTTGCGTGGGTGTGCCAACGCCAATGGTGTCGCCCAAGGAAATTTCGTAACACCCCATGTCGTGTAAGCGCCGTGCAATATGCGCCACATTTTCTGGGGGAATATCCCCTTCATAAGGGCAGCCCATCACACATGAAACATAGCCCCTTACGGGTAATTCATACCGCTTGGCTAGCTCGATGACAGGCGCAAACCGGTCAAGGCTTTCGTCTACGGAACAGTTGATGTTTTTTTGCGAAAAGCGCTCTGATGCCGAGCCGAATATGGCGACTTCATCTACACCACTGTCTAACGCGTCTTCAAAGCCTTGGGTATTCGGTGTAAGCGCTGAATAGGTGACACCTTCAACTCTGTCTATATGGGTAAACACTTGTGCTGAGTTAGCCATCTGTGGCACCCATTTAGGAGAGACAAAACTGCCCCCCTCAATGTAACTCAACCCACTTTGAGAGAGTAGATTAATCAGGTTAATTTTGTGCTCAACAGAAAATGGGCTTTTCTCATTTTGCAGGCCATCTCTTGGCCCCACTTCCACAATCCTCACTTGCTTAGGCAACATAGTTTAGCTCCTAATCGGTTGTATGTGGCGTAAATGCAAACAGGGCTGCACCGCCATCAACTAACTCGCCTACCGCATAATAATACTCGTCTACTTTTCCATCACTAGGGGCGGTGATAGTGTGTTCCATTTTCATCGCTTCCATTATTAACAAGGGGTCGCCCCGCTTTACATGCTCTTCGGGGGGAACCAGATGCGCCACAATCGTACCGTTCATTGGTGCTGTTGTATTCGTATCTTTACTGTCGCTACCATCCAGCCCTAAATCAGGGGGTATAAGTTGAAAGTTAGTACATATCCCTGCATTTAACAGGCTAAATTGTGAATTATGCTTGACCACCGTAAACGCCGATTTCACTTCACCAATGGTGGCCTGCAAGGTGTTGCCATTGAGCGAGCCTGATACAACAACCTCTTGTTCAGGTAACTTGATACGCCACTGGCGCGGCTCAGTCACGGTTAAGCGCTTGATATGTTGCACTTCAACACGAATAGTGTGGTTATTTACTTCAAGAGACAGGGTTTCTTCATAGGTGGAATTCGCCCGCCATGTGCCCAGTTGTTGCCAAGGGGAGGTGTGATCGCGTTCGCTAACGTGTCGCCCCATTTTTTCGTTGGAGGCTCTGTCTAACAAAACGTAAAGTGCCATGGCGGGTAATGGAAGCCCACGTGATTCGCTTTCGTCAAAAGTTAATTGATCCGCGAATTTCTCTATAAAGGTGGTCGTAAGCTCGGCTTGTTTAAACGCCTGACTATTGGCGACCTTGCGTAAAAAGGGAATGTTAGTGGTCGCGCCGCTAATATGGTAATCCCCTAGGGCTTGATACAAACGGCTTAACGCTAATTCTCGGTTTTCTCCCCACACCACCAATTTGGCGATCATGGGGTCGTAATACACAGAAACATCGTCGCCCTGTGTCACCCCAGTATCCACCCGAATAAAGGCATTGGTGGCGGGGGGCTTTAACAGGGCTAAATGACCTGTGGAAGGCAGAAAGTCGTTGTCCGCATCTTCTGCGTAAATACGCGCTTCAAATGCATGCCCTTGGCATTTCAATTCTGCTTGCGTTTTGGGCAGTGGCTTTTTGTCGGCAACCTGTAATTGCCAAGCGACCAAATCTTCACCGGTGATCATTTCGGTAACGGGGTGCTCAACTTGCAAACGGGTGTTCATCTCCATGAAATAAAAGGCACCGTCGTCATCCAGTAGAAACTCCACGGTACCTGCGCCTACATAGTGAATTGCACTAGCGGCTTTTAGCGCGGCTTCGCCCATTTGTTCACGCACACCTTCGGGCATATTGGGCGCCGGTGCTTCTTCAATAATTTTCTGATGTCTGCGTTGTACCGAGCAATCCCGCTCAAAGAGGTAGACACCCTGACCAAAGGTATCGCAAAAAACTTGTATTTCAACGTGTCGGGGGCGAGTAAGGTATTTTTCTACCAACATGTGATCGTCGCCAAAGCTGGCCATAGATTCCCGTTTAGCGGCTTGCAGCGCTGGGTAAAACTCGTCTTCATGCCAAATTTGACGCATGCCTTTGCCGCCGCCTCCTGCTGCCGCTTTCAGTAATACAGGGTAGCCCATGTCATCGGCTGCTTTCTTAAGCGTTGCGGGAGTTTGATCATCGCCATGGTAACCAGGCACCAAAGGTACGCCTGCCTCTTCCATAATACGCTTTGCCGCTGACTTCGAGCCCATGGCTTGTATTGCACTGGCGGGCGGGCCAACAAACACAAGGTTGTTGGCTTCACATTGTTGTGCAAAATCAGCATTTTCAGATAAAAAACCGTACCCAGGGTGAATGGCGTCTACCCTTAAGTTTTTGGCATGGGAAATAATGGCTTCATACTTCAGGTAACTGTCTTTTGAAGGGGCAGGGCCCAATAACACCGCTTCGTCTGCCATGTTAACGTGCATGGCGTTGCAGTCTGCCTGTGAATAAACCGCCACGGTCTGTATACCCAGTTGTTTTGCCGTTTTGATTACGCGGCAGGCAATTTCACCACGGTTTGCAATGAGTAGTTTTTTTATCATGGTTATTGCTCCTGCCAACGGGCAACGCGCTTCTCTAAAAAGGCTGACAGGCCTTCTTGCCCTTCTTCTGACACCCGCACTTTTGCAATGCGCTGGCTTGTTTCATTCATTAAGGTTTCATTAATAGGCTTATTCGCCACAAACTCCACCAAGGATTTTGCTTGGCTAACGGCTTGCGGGCCATTTTTTAATAGCCCGTGGATAATGTGATCTATGGTGCTGTCTAGCTCGTCTTCGGTTACGGATTCGCTTAATAAACCCAGGCGGCGGGCGCGTCTAGCCGAAAATACTTCTGCGGTTTGAAAGTAACGTCGACAAACCCGAGTGCCCATTGCTTCGATGACATAGGGGCTAATGGTGGCGGGAATAAGCCCAATTTTCACTTCACTTAAACAAAACTTACTTAACTTGCTGCCTATGGCAATGTCACAACAGGCAATCAGGCCTACGGCACCGCCAAATGCCGCCCCTTGTACCCGTGCTATGGTGGTTTTAGGCAAGCTGTAAAGGGTATGCAGCATAGTGGCTAACTTCATGGCATCAGCATGGTTTTCTTGCTCGCTGTAGCTGGCCATTTTCTTCATCCATTGCGCATCGGCCCCGGCGCTAAAACTTTTGCCTTCCGCCTTAAGCACGACCGCTCTAACCTGGCTATCTTGTGCGGCTTTCTCGAAATAGTGGGTTAGGGTGCTTATCATGGCGTCGTTAAATGCATTGTGTTTCTCTGCACGGTTAAGCGTGATAAGTGCAACCTGCCTTTGATCAACTTCATAGGTAACGTCTTGGTGCATTTTGATTCTCCTTACACTTTATTCGAAAAACACTACATTCGAAAAACACCAAACTTGGTGTCTTCAATGGGGCGGTTAAGCGCAGAGGCTAAAGAGAGGCCTAATACGGTTCGGGTGTCAGCGGGGTCGATGACACCGTCGTCCCATAAGCGTGCTGAGGCATAGTAGGGGTGTCCCTGTTTTTCGTAGTTATCAAGAATAGGCTGCTTAAAGCGGTTTTGCTCCTCTTGACTCCAAGGTGTGCCTTCACGGGCTTTTTGATCGGCTTTTACCTGCGCAAGTACGCCAGCAGCTTGCTCGCCTCCCATGACCGAAATGCGAGCATTTGGCCACATAAATAGAAAGCGAGGGTCGTAGGCGCGGCCACACATGCCATAGTTCCCGGCACCAAAACTGCCGCCAATTATGACAGTCAGTTTGGGGACATTGGCGCAAGCAACCGCGGTGACCATTTTTGCTCCGTGTTTGGCTATACCGCCGTGCTCATACTGCTTGCCTACCATGAAGCCGGTGATATTTTGTAAAAAAACCAAAGGAATTTTTCGCATTGCACATAGTTCGACAAAGTGAGCACCTTTTAGCGCGCTTTCACCAAACAATATGCCGTTGTTCGCAACAATGCCGACAGGGTAGCCAAAAATATCGGCAAAACCACACACTAGGGTGGTGCCGTAGAGGGGTTTAAACTCATCAAATTGAGAATCATCCACAATGCGGGCGATAACTTCTCGTACATCATAGGTTTGCCTGCTATCTGATGGCACTATGCCGTAAATTTCTGAGGCCTGATAACGCGGGCAAACCGCAGGCTTTGGGGGCAGGCTATGCTGGGTATCTCTATTGAGTCTTGCCACTGCGTCTCTTGCCAACTGTAAGGCGTGATGATCATTGTTGGCTAGGTGATCGGCTACCCCTGAAATACGGGTATGGACGTCGCCGCCACCAAGCTCTTCTGCGGTGACTACTTCGCCTGTGGCCGCTTTTACCAGTGGCGGGCCGCCCAGGAAGATAGTGGCTTGTTCTTTTACAATAATACTCTCATCAGCCATGGCCGGCACATAAGCCCCCCCAGCGGTACAAGACCCCATTACTACTGCTATTTGTGGAATGTTATTGGCAGACATGTTGGCTTGATTAAAGAAAATGCGACCAAAATGTTCTTTATCTGGAAATACGTCGTCTTGTCGGGGCAGGTTTGCACCACCTGAATCCACTAAATAGATGCAGGGTAGGTGATTTTGTTCGGCAATCGTTTGTGCGCGTAAATGCTTTTTCACTGTTAGGGGATAGTAGGTGCCCCCTTTTACCGTGGCATCGTTAGCCACAATCATGCACAAAGTACCGTGAATTTGCCCAATACCGGCCACAACGCCTGCGCAAGGGACGTAGTCGTCATAAACTTCCCATGCGGCAAGTTGGCCAATTTCTAAAAAGGGTGTGTCGGCATCTAACAATACGTTTATTCTGTCTCGGGGAAGCAATTTCCCCCTTGCTAGATGGCGCTCGGCGGCACTTTCGCCTCCGCCTTTTTTAATGGTGCTTACTTTGTTTGTTAAATCGTCGACTAAGGTTTGCATATGCTGTGCGTTGTTTGCAAACCCATCGGATTTCACATTAATTTTGGATTGTAGAACGGGCATGCCCCCTCCTTAATTCACATCGCTTCTGTCGTGTCGGTGTGTTTTTATTTTTGTTTTAATGCGCATTAACCGGATTAAGCCGATTCGTTGAATAGTTCTCGGCCTATGAGCATGCGTCGAATTTCAGACGTGCCAGCGCCAATTTCATATAACTTTGCGTCTCGCAATAACCGGCCTGTGGGGTATTCATTAATGTAGCCATTGCCACCGAGCAACTGGATAGCATCTAGCGCTATTTTGGTGGCGAGTTCAGCGGCGTAAAGAATGGCGCCGGCGGCATCTTTTCGTGTGGTTTCCCCTCTGTCACAAGATTTCGCCACCGTGTATACGTAGGCTCGCGCCGCGTTCATTTGCGTGTACATGTCGGCAACCTTGCCTTGTACCAACTGAAACTGGCCAATAGACTGTCCAAATTGCTCTCTATCGTGAATATAGGGCACCACAATATCCATGCACGCTTGCATGATGCCAAGAGGGCCGCCAGACAGTACTAGCCGCTCGTAATCTAAGCCGCTCATGAGTACTCTTACGCCTTCTCCTTCTTGCCCCAAGATGTTCTGGGCCGGTACTTCGCAGTCTTCAAATACAAGTTCACAGGTGTTTGACGAGCGCATGCCTAATTTGTCTAGCTTTTGTGCACGGCTAAAGCCTGCAAAGTCGCGCTCTACAATGAAGGCCGTTATGCCTTTTGCACCTGCGCTAACATCGGTTTTTGCATAAATGACAAAGGTATGAGCATCAGGGCCGTTGGTTATCCACATTTTGTTGCCGTTTAAAATGTATTTATCGCCCCTTTTTTCGGCACGAAGTTTCATACTTACTACGTCTGAGCCCGCGTTAGGTTCGCTCATGGCCAGGGCACCTATGTGTTCCCCCGAGACAAGCTTTGGTAGGTATTTTTCTTTTTGTTGTTCATTGCCGTTTTTAAAAATCTGGTTTACGCACAAATTTGAATGGGCACCGTAACTTAAGCCTATACCAGCAGAGGCTCGACTGACTTCTTCCATGGCCACCGTGTGCGCTAGGTACCCCATGTCTGCCCCACCGTATTGCTCACTTACTGTGACACCCAATAGCCCCATTTCACCTAATTTGGGCCACAAGGCGTTGGGAAACTGATTGCTTGTATCGGCGTGTTCAGCGAGGGGGGCAATTTCACTTTTGGCAAAATGGTAAACGTGCTGGCGCAGCATGTCTATTTCTTCGCCTAAACCAAAATTAAGGGTAGGGTAGGCAGTGTTCATGCAATTTTTCCTCTTTTTAGTTCTTCGAGTTCTTCGCGGCAACGTGCTTCTACATCATCTAATTCCGTCATTAGCATTTGTATGTCTTCAAGCTGCTGGTGTAGTACCGCCCGCTTTTTTTCTGTCATGGCTAACATGGCCTCAAGTTGAACCGCGGAATTTGGGTTCGCGTCGTACATTTCAAACAGTGTTTTTACTTCTGCCAGGGAAAAGCCAAGACGTTTGCCCCGCAGGATCAGTTTTAAGCGCACACGATCTTTATTGTCGTAAATGCGGTTTTGTCCGGTTCTTTTGGGGCTTAGCAGGCCTTGCTCTTCGTAAAAGCGAATTGAACGAGGCGTAATATCAAACTCTTTTGCTAGCTCACCAATCGCATAGGTGGCTTCATTATTTTGGGTGATCATTGCACCTACCTTTTTTCGTACAAATAACAAGCGCTGTTTTTAAATTGCACTGTTAGTGATTGTTGACACACGTTTGTGAGAGGTTTACGTTAACGTTAATTACATTTTACGTTAAGGTAAAGTAACATTTTGCTAACGTCAATTTTTCATGTGGGCGGTGAGCAGTTCCCACATTAATGAGTGTCTACATTTGTATACGCATGTGTAGAGCTACTTAGTTAAGTAGCTGAATTTGAATAAAATAGGGGCTAAAAATGAGCGAAGAATCTGTAGTGATAGTGGCGGCTAAACGTACGCCAATGGGGGGCTTTAATGGCTCGTTATCTGGTGTTACTGCTACCGACCTTGGTGCAACGGCGATAAAAGCGGCGTATGAATCGGTTGGCGGCGACAATATCGACGAAGTTATCATGGGTTGTGTGCTGCCTGCTGGTCTCGGACAGTCTCCTGCTCGTCAAGCGTCATTAGCCGCAGGTCTGCCGCTTGGCGCTGGTGTAACCACTATCAATAAAGTATGCGGTTCAGGCCTTAAAGCAGTCATGCTTGCTCACGACCTTATTAAAGCGGGCAGTGCTACAAGTATTGTCGCTGGCGGCATGGAAAGTATGAGTAATGCACCGTATTTATTGCCCAAAGCCCGAAGCGGTTATCGTATGGGCCACGGCCAAGTACTCGATCATATGATGCTTGATGGTCTGGAAAACGCTTACGACGGAAAGGCAATGGGCTGCTTTGCTCAATCTACGGCGGATGAACAAAATATTAGTCGTGGAGATATGGATGAATTCGCCTTAAGTTCGTTGTCTAAAGCTCACGAAGCCATTAATAGTGGTGGCTTTAGTGATGAAATAGTCGAGGTTACTATTAAGACTAGAAAAGGCGACGTGGTGGTAGACACCGATGAAGGCCCGGGTAATGCCAGACCTGAGAAAATACCCACATTGCGCCCGGCATTCACCAAAGACGGTACGGTCACCGCAGCCAATTCAAGTTCTATCTCCGATGGTGCGGCGGCATTGGTGGTGATGAGTGAGTCGAAAGCCGCTGAGTTAGGGTTAACCCCACTGGCGAAAGTGGTCGCTCATGCCACCCATTCTATTGAACCTGAAAATTTCACACTTGCGCCAGTGGGGGCGATGAAGAAGGTTTTAGAAAAAGCGAATTGGGTTAAAGAAGAAGTGGATTTGTTCGAAATCAACGAAGCGTTCGCAATGGTCACTATGATGGCTATTCGTCAGTTACAATTAGATGAAAAGAAAGTGAATGTTAAAGGAGGCGCCTGTGCTCTTGGTCATCCTATTGGCGCATCTGGGGCAAGAATCTTAGTGACGTTACTTCATGCATTAAAGCAAAAAAATGCACGAAAAGGGATTGCCTCTTTATGCATTGGTGGTGGCGAAGGTGTCGCCTTGGCTGTGGAAATGCTTTAACGTTAGCGTATAACGAAATTCATCATAAACATCATTGGTTTGCTTGACGAATCAATGATGTTTTTTGTTGCGTTGAGGTCAAGGTAAAAAAGACTGGCACTTTATGTACATCCTTGGTGGCGTTTGTCTTAGATTAGGCCTATGCTATTTGCCAGATTTTCGGTATTGATGAAAATGATGGGAAAAAATGCGCATCTTTTCCACGCGCTGTTGGCGAGCGTGATGGGAAAAAGAGAAAAGCATTTACCAAAGTTTTACAGAACTGCAAACTGATGTTTGCAAACGTGCTGCTATCATGAAGGGATATTCACACTAAAATAGGGAAATTTGCTGGAAATTGCATGCAACGTGAGCATGCGAGAGAGGGTCGTGTTGCATTTTAATGCTTAACAAAAGATACTGATGCCTCAATAAAAATTTAAAAGTAAGTATTCCTTGGGTGGTGTTGTTTGAATCTTATTGCGCGGTTAAGCGTTAGCGTTTTGTTTATCAGTTTGCTGTGGTCGCCGTTTGCCACGGCACAGCTTGCACAAGCACCAACCTCTGATACAACCTCATCTATTCTCCCCGATAATACCATTTCTTATTGCGTGGATCCTGACTGGGCACCCTACGAGGCTATTCGCAACGGCCAGCATATAGGGATATCCGCCGACTATATGCGAATAATTTCTGATTATACAGGTATCGCTTTTCAATTGGTTCCTACAGAGAGCTGGCAGGAAAGTTTAGAGTTTGTGCAAGCGGGCAAGTGTCAGATGATTTCTATGCTTAACGTGTCAGATTTTAGGAAGCAATTTTTAGATTTTTCTATCCCTTATTTTGAAGCCCCTAATATTTTGGTCGCCAGAAAGGGAACGCCTATTTTGCAAGGGTATGCGGGTATTGGTAATCGTTCTGTGGGTATTGTAAAAGGTTATCGACAAGTTGAGTACATTACCCGTTATTATCCGGAATTACGCTTAAAATTGATTAAGTCTGAGCGTGAAGGGTTGCTGCAATTAATGCAGGGCGAATTTGATGTCATGGTGGGCTCATTAATGAGCGTGAATACGCACATTAATAATCAGAATATTCAGGATGTTGCCATAGTGGGCTACGCCGAACCTTTTGACTCCCTTGGCTTTGGGGTGAACAAGTCAATCAGCGATATTCTGCCCATTATTAATCAAGCTATTGCGATTATTCCAGAAACTAAGCGTGTGGAGATATACCGTCAGTGGAACGATGTACAAGTGCGCTATCAACGGGATTATGTGAAGCTGGTCATGACCCTGATGTTTGTGCTGCTTGTGGTGATAGGGCTAGTTTGGCGCAATAGAACGGTGGCACTATACAAGCGCTTAATGAAACAGAAAAATGCAGAAATTGAGTCTTTGCAAACCACGCTATTAGACAGAAACCGTACCTTGGAATTTCTGTCAGCCCATGACTCGCTGACCGGGTTGTATAATCGTAATCACATGATTCAAAAAGCGGAAGAAGAAATTTCACGCTTTTTACGATTTCATACTCGGGCGTCGTTAATTGTGCTTGAGTTAATCCCCACAAAAGACAGAAGGCATGAGACTGACCCTCAACATTGTGAGCAAGTGCTAAAAATACTGGCTTCGGTTTGTTTGGCTACGGTGAGGGAGGTTGACGTGGTGTCACGCTTTTCAGGTGAGCAATTTGCCGTATTGTGCCCACAAACCAATTTGGCAGAAGGTGAAGTCCTCGCCGAGCGTCTAATTACCGCCGTTACGGCCAATAGGGATATTACCGAGGCAGATATGACAGTGGCGGTGGGGTTGTCTGACTTAAAAGAAGGCGAAGGCTTTCCTGACTGGTTTGAACGCACGCACAAAGCGCTTTATCAATCGAAGCGACTGGGGTTCGGTAAATTAGCCATTGCTGAATAGGGCGTTAGTTTATATCACGCCTTTAGCTTTAAAACCTAACCCCAGTTGAACAACACCGCTTAAGAGATCATAGGTTCGCAGGACCATTGGTGCCCTTCAAATTTAACGCGGCTTCTGTCGTATTCTCTATCTGACCGCCACGCGCGATTGTTTAACTTAGCGGAAACCCCAGGGTATAGCCGTTTGTTGGCAATGAGTTTTATATCAGAGTGATATCTATCTTTGGTTTCTTTGACTTCGAGGACTTTGCTTTCAATCCATTCTAAAAGGGCAGATTCATTGTTAAACATTTCCAAAGCATCAGCCACTTTGGCTTTAAGTTCTTTCGGTACCTTTTTGCTTTTAAGAATGTTTATTTTTTCTTTGTGCTTTGAATTATTTTCTCTGATTTGACGAAGCAGTTCGTCTAATGCTTCTTTGCGCTCAATGAGTAAATTAAAGCCAGGACTAAAATCAACTTGTAGTGTGCTGCCAGAGATTGCCCCTAATGTCCCTGCCTCGACCTTATCTTGACTGATAATGTCGCAGGCAAATAGGTTGCCCATCGGATTATCGATGTTCCCCACGGTAACCGATCCGGCGCAGCGTAACCTGCTGTAAGCGAGTTGTCTGCCAATGGTGATATTGCCTGCACACTGGATATCTATGCCTTGTCCATGTTGAACATGAACGCTACCCGCGGCTATCAGCTGACAGTTAAATTCACCGGGGTTGTCATTCACTTTGCCCATGGCACCTTCGGTGATAATAATGTCGCCGTCAGACTCAATGCGTGCTGATTCTACAAAACCATTTATGGTGACATCGCCTTTCGCTTTAATTTCCATCTTTTCGGTAACGTCACCGTTCACCAAGACTGCGCCTTCATAAGTCACATGCCCCGTACCTACATTCACGCCGCTACATATGAAGGTGTCGTCAATGTTCATGGTTTGGTCTTGGTATTTAGGCATACCGGCAATGGTGGAAACGAGAATGTTCTGATCGCTGTCTGACTGGGCGGTACCTTTCCCGTGGCGAAACTCCACCCATTCACCGGGTTTAGGGTCAAGCAAATTACCTTTTACATCAAACCCGGTGCGACCTGGTGTAGGCTCAGTCCGTCTTAATACGGGCACATTTGCCTTTACGCAAATGACTTCCCCAAGATTGCGCATATCGACGCGTTCGCCTGCACCTGTTTGAGGGCGAAGTACGCGCTCTAACGCGTTGGGAACCAAAGGAATGAAACGAGATGAGCGCCCGTTTCTTGCGGGTAAGCCTTTCGCGACAGTTTTTTCTATTATGGTGCCGGGTGGGGCCGTTTTCGCCTCTTTCAGCATAGATTGGATGATTTTTGTGCCTAAACCGCGGCGAATGTTATTTTTTAATGCGAGGGATTTCAGTGTACCTAAGCTGGGAAGCTTTCCGCCATAGGGCGTGGTAAGCACTAAGTTGGCAGACATGCCGTCTTCGGGAATGCGATAGACGACTTCCGCGTTTTTCCGTTCACCAATACGTTCCTGAACCACAGTGCCATCGCCAGTTTTAAAATAGTGGTTTGCGGTATCGCAGGCTGACTTTAGTGCCGTGTCTGAAACAAATAAGCGTTTAGTTTCACCTTTTTCTAATTCAAGCTTTATCGCCCGTTCATCCACCTCTTTATTAAACTCTGAGGGGGACAGCGAAAGATTGATATATGTTCTTGTTTTGTCGAAGCTAATAGTTACGCCGTTCATCACTACTTAAATTCCTTTGGACAGCAAACGTCATTGTTATCTTTGTTTATCGGCTAGGCTTTGCCACACATGAATGTCATTTGTTCGCGTTAAGCAAATTTATGCCATTTATGTAGGCGGGCTTCGCTACTTTCCTTGGTAGACGAAAGACTAATTTAATGCCCTTAAGATAATAGGTCAAAGGTTTTCAGCATATTGATAAAGTGCACGCAGTATGGCTTGTTTTTCTGGGTTATCACTGTGTACTTGAGCCAGCTGCTCTAAACGCAGCATATAAGGCTCTAGCGTGATTGAAGCCGGTGACTGGGCATCGGTTAAGCGCGCTTGCCGGTGGCGCTGCCACTTGGTCATTTCATCAAATGTTAGGGTGTTAGGGAAATTTCTCGCCCGATACCTAAATAGCTGGCTTTTCAATCTTGGGTGCTGAGTTTGATCACTCAGTGCAGCTAAGGCATCAGGTGTCGCCTCTAGTACCTGCTCACACCAACGTCTGTCTTCGTCGTTTAAAAAACCTCCACTGTACAAAGCATGATCAACATCTTGATCGTCATCAAACTCACCGTCTTCAAACACCTTTGAGAGTTTTAGGGCGAGGTCGGTGTGCTGAGAGAGGCGGCGGTAGTTTTCTAAACAGGTGTCTCTGTCTAAGCCCAGTCTATCGGCATTCTCTTGTGTCATGGCCTTCGCCGTGGTGACAAAAGGAGAACGGTTTACATGAATAAGCTTTAATCCTGGCCGCGACGATTGTCCTAACGCCTCTTGTGAACGGTAAAGGTTTGCTTTTATTTCTTCTGCGGTGTCATTCAGTAGGCCATCCACAGGTTTTGATAAATCAATAGCAATCACCGCATTGCCGTTAGTCGGGTGCTTTGCAATTGGCATTATCCAGGTGCAGCATCCCTGACGAGCGGGGAGTTTGGACGAAATATGAAGCAAAACAGACGGCTTGGTAAGGTCAATTTGCTGCCATACATTATGCTTAATACGCAATGAGAAAGCATATTCAAACAGCCTGGGCTGGGCGTTTTTCATCAGCTTTGCCAGCGCAATGGTGGCGTACACGTCACTAAGTGCGTCGTGGGCATTCTCGTGGCTGATGTTATTGGCTTGGGTTAACGCTTCAAGTTTAAAACTGGGTGAGCCATCTTCTTTGGTTGGCCAATTTATACCCTCAGGTCGCAAGGCATAGCAAGCTCTCGCGACATCGATGATGTCCCAGCGGCTATTGCCATTTCGCCACTCTCTGGCATAGGGGTCATAAAAGTTTCGGTAAAACAGAAAACGAGCAACTTCATCATCAAACCTAATGCTGTTAAACCCCACACTACACGTGTTGGGCGTCGCCATTTCCTCGTAAATGCGCTTAGCGAAATCGGCTTCATTACTGCCATCCCGAAGGGTTTGCTGCGGAGTAATGCCCGTGACCAAACAGGCTTCTGGATGGGGAAGGTAATCATTCGCGATGGCACTCATGATATTGATAGGTTTACCAATAATGTTGAGATCGCTATCGGTGCGAATTGCCGCAAACTGGCAAGGCATGTCTTTTTGTGGGCTGGTACCAAACGTTTCAAAATCGTACCAGAGAAAAGAGGGTTCGTGCATTGCGTTACTATTGCTTAATTGAATAAAGATATTGAGGCGAAGTGTACACTGGCTGTAGTGGTTTACCAAACTTATCCACTAGACACCATATTTACACCAACCTTATGCTGGAAAAAGTAGCCGAAAATTAGATTTGTGACTAATCTTGAAAGGTGAGGTTAATTTAACTTCATATCTAAATAATATTAACAATATGCAGTGCCGTAACGCCATTGCCAGCAGTAACCGACAACCATGTGCGCTTCGGCAGGGAGAAATGTATGGAATCGTTGCAAGTCAGTGACTATATGAATGTGCATCCGGTAAAATTGAATCCAGAGATGACGGTTGCTGAAGCTGTAGAAGCGCTATTAATCAGTGGGCAAAGTGGCGGGCCAGTTATTGATAAAAAAGGGAAGGTGGTTGGCTTTTTGTCTGAGCAAGATTGCATCGCGCAGATGATTGCTTCAAGTTATTATCGAGAACAAATTTGTCGGGTATCAGAGATGATGCGAACGCCAGTGATCTCCATTAAGCCTTACTTATCTGTGATTGAGTTAGCGCAGTTACTTATTCGCGATAAACCCAGGGTGTATCCCGTGGTTGATGATGACGGCGTTTTACTGGGGACGATTAACCGTTCGTCGGTACTTAAAGCCATTGATATTCAATTACGGTCAGGTTATCAGCAGGCCAGTTAGCGAAACGTGTTTTTTCGGTTAGCCAGTACCAATGAATGTTGCAATAAAAAGGCCGCTTTTCAGCGGCCGAATTTGCCTTACTTTTTTATTTATTGGTTTTTATTTTTGTCATTATTTCGCCCATAGCGTGTACGTCTACATCGCTTGAAACCCTTAGTTAGCGGCATTTAGGCTACGTATGGCGTGAGCCAGTGATGCACCGGTTACTATTTTAAAGTTTTGTTTTTCACTGGGCATAATGTTTCTGCCATCCTGAACCACGAATATTCCCTCACTAAATTCGCCACCAAAGTTATAATTAGAGGTCGCTAAGCCATCGGTTTCCGATGCGCCATCAATGCTTTTTTCTCGATTCGCGGCAACTTCAATCATGCCAATCAACGAAAAGGTGTGATCGGTGGAATAGACAGCGTATTGATTGTTTCCTTGGCTGGATGCAATCAAATAGCGCACACCATCCACATCAAACAAACTTAACCCTTCAACATCACTTTCTACGGGCGCAGTGATGGTGATGGCAAGCTGTGGGCTGGCCTGTGTTTGATTTACATCTAGTGTCCATACACCTGTGCTTTCTTCCCCAAGGTATGCCACCCCCTTTTGTGTATCAACCACACAGCCTTCTGGTTGCGAGGGCAAGGTGAAGGCGTGCACCATGCTTGCATCAATGTTACCGCTATCAGGGTTCAAACTAAGCTGATAACGCAAATATTCGCCACTGGTACTGTTCACCAATACATCAATATTGCCGTTGTGGTTAAACGCACAGAGGCCGTATATGTCTGAAAGTGGTGTGGGTATATCTGACAATAAAGCCAATTCGCCGCTGCCTTGTGCCACAGATAAAACAGACAGGCTATTGTGGGTTCTATTACTCGCAATGGCGAGCGCGTTAATGGGCGTACCAGTAGGCGTTACGCCCGCTGACGATATGGCGACGACTTCCACATTATTCACCTTACCAATGGGGTGGCTAGCCATGCGCTTTCCTTGCAGGCTATACGTGTTTAGTGCGCCTTTTTTGTCGGTGCCAATAATCAGGCTTTGCGCTGGGGACTGACTGTTATACCAAATAGCGGGGTCGTCAGCCGCGTCGCCATAGTTATCCACGGGCGTGGTTTCGTACACGGCGAGTAATGGTATCGCTGTAGATTGCGAAGACGCTGCTGGGGCATCACAGGCGCTAAGTTTATCGGTAAGGCTTGCCGCATAAACCGCGCCCGTTTCGTCATCGTTAACATACAGCATGGGCACTGGGGTATCGGGCGAATCTGGTGATGAAAAACGGACTAATTCAGGAGCAATGTCCTTATCAAAAGAAAAGTAATGACGGGCACATTGGGTTTGCAGCCACACACCGCTGTGCGCTGGGCTTACCCACGCCACTAACGGGCCAGTAGCGTGCGAATAGCCTGTTGCCACCCCTTCTACTGGGGTGTCAGGCTGATAGAATTGCAATGATTTCGATACTTCATGTTCTGGGTGCAATGGCATGGCCCAAAGACCCGAAAATTCATCGGCAAGGAATAAGGTGGCGCTTTTTAGCTGCGTGTTTTCTGCTTCCGTTATCGCACAGCTTTTTATGCCAGGGCCGATGGCGAAAGAACGCAATAGAGTGGGGGTATTGCCCCGCCATTCGTAGTGGTGCAGCATGTTTTCGGCATCAACATTAATCATGTGATAATAGGCGCCGATTTTTCCTGCACAAAGCGCTTCAACGCCCTTGCTAAACAGTGTGTCTACATGTGAAGGTGACGCTGAACGTATGTCGCTAGGCAGCGGGTATTCCGCCAGCTCATGTTCAACGGCTTGCAGCGCAAGTGGGGGCGTTGCGTTTTCTGTGTTGGTGGCGCAGGCACTGCAACCGAGTGCAACGAAAAGGGATAAAGCCCAACGAAGGGGAGTAGGAAGAAGCGTGGGTATGGATAGCGCTGTCATTATTATTTCTCTAATTTCTTGATGTGGTGGGAATAGATAAGTTGGCCGTTGTGGTCAATAAAGCGAAAGGTTAATAACGCATTATTAAGGCTTACGGCAACGAAGCCACCGGTAGATTTTGCAAATTGGGTAAAGTCGTATTGCCCCACAGGGCGCACTTCAGAGCCGCCGCCAGAGACAATATGCACCAGTTCGCTGCCCGCAATTTGATTATGTTGTAAATCGTGCTCATGCCCTGCGATATAGGCATTCACCTGATATTTTTCAAAAATAGGTTCAAGCACGTCTTTAATGGCGTCCGTTTTTCCGTAGCGCTTACCGCTGGAATAAAGAGGATGGTGCCCTATAACAATTTTCCATGTGGCCTGGCTGTTAGCCAATTTGTCGTTAATCCACGCCAATTGTTCTTCATGCCCCTGTGAATAGGCGTTGCGATATTTTTCTTCAAACGCATAGTCAGGGTTTAGCGGGCTGGTGTCGATAAACAGCAACTGAACCTGTTGCTGGTTGTCCAATGTGATGTACTTTTCATAATACTGCGAAGGCATTTGCCAGCGACGGCTAACCTGGCTGTAATCGATTTGCGCTTGCCAATTTCCTCGATAATCATGGTTGCCTAGCACTGGGTACCAGTCAATAAACAAATGTGGATAGTGATAGATGTTTTCAAAGGAGGTTATCCAATAGGGGTCGTGTATTGATGCAACACCATTGTCGTAGAAATTGTCGCCCGTGGTCACAATAAACTCGGCATCCAACTGATAACTGGCGATATCTAACCATTTCGCCACCTCTTTTTGATAAAAATGGCCGTTTCTGCCCCAATCGCCCAGTACCAGAAAGGAAACCCCTTGGGCTTCTGTGGGTACGCCTTTAATAGCATGTTGTTTGTAATAGTCTAATGAAGTGGTTTGCGCTGAACATAGTGAACAGGCCAATAACCAACCTAGTAAAAATAGTCGCATGAAGTTGTCTCTGTTGTATCGATAGGGTGCGCTCACGCGCACCCGCTTAGCTTGGTATAGGGCAAATAATTAGCGTAGCTGCCACGTAAAGCCAACTTGGTAAGTGCGGCCATATTCTTCATATTGCGCATTTTTGTTGCGCGTATCGAAGTAGTTGTAGAAAGGTTCATCGGTGAGGTTAACGGCATTGAAGTACAATTGCATGTCGTCGTTGATAAAGTACTTAGCCATGAAGTCTACCTGGGTGTGATCATCTTCAAAGCGCAGCATATCGCCGTCAATTTCTTCAAAGTTTTCGCTCTTATAGGTCATGGCTAAGCGTAAACTAAAGGCGTTAGCTTCGTAGCCGAACGTGAGGTTACCCACCCGATCTGACTGGTTCGGCAATTGGGTTTCGTAGGTTTCACCTTCCAGATAAGTGGTGGCTTCTGAGTCGGTAAAGGTGGCATTGGCGGCCACTAAGAAACCGTTATTAAATGCCTTCACCCACGATAGCTCTAAGCCGTGTAAGGTGGCGGTGTCACCATTAATAGCTTGTATTACCTCGTCGTAACCTTCCCAGCCTTCTGTGCCCGCTACATCGGCAAATACAACAAAGTTGTCGATATCTTTGTAGAAGTAACCTGCTGATAATACGCCAATGTCGCCTGGGTAGTATTCCAATGCAATGTCGATGTTCTGTGCTTCATACGGATTTAGCTCAGGATTACCCACTTCAGCTTCGCGCTCAGTAACAAATTCGCCATCATCTTCTTCGGTTTTACTTTCAATGATTTGAAAGGCCGCCACATCTTCGAATTTAGGGCGAGAAATGGTTTGTGTATAGGCGCCTCTAAGTTGAAGCTTTTCAGAAAAGCTGTAACGCACGTTGATGCTTGGCAGCCAATGATCGTAATCTTTGTCAGAAGCCCAAGGGGTGTTAACCACTTCTTCAACATCAGTTTCTTCATTTTCGATTAGCTCTACACGCATTCCCTCGGTGGAGAAATCTGTGCTTTCATAGCGTACACCTGCCACAATGTGCCAGTTGTTAATATCCACACTGCCCATGACGTAGGCGGCAAAAATATCTTCTTGGTTAACATAGGTTGCGCCATTAGATTCAATTTCTGAATCGAGTTCAGCTAACTCTAGGTTACTGCGGTTAGTGTTAAAGAAATCTCGCAGTCCAGTACGATCTAAACTTGGGCCAAAGTCACCTAGGCTGTAGTCTGGCGACGCACCCGCAAAATCAGCGGGGGCAATATCGTCAAAATCACCATCATAAATGAAGATTTGGCTATCTCTGTCTTTTTCTCTGGTGCGATACTTAGTCCCCATTTTTAACTCACCTTTATAGTCACCTAAGGTGATAGGGCGAGTTAAATCAAGTTTGAAGCTGGTTTCCGTATCTTTTGTGTAGTTATCTTCAAACGCGATTTCATCCAGTTCATAGGTAGACAAATCCATGGCGTCAGCATCTTGGGTGACTTGTGGGATCATGGTTTCCAAGTTACTTTCAATGCTGTCGTTTTCGGTGACGAAATCGTAATAGAGCGCATTAGGTTCATCTTCATCCGACATTGCATAGCCAACTTGCCAATCTGCCTGCCACGTGTCGAGTTGATGCTCACCGCCTAAGGCTACAGTAAATATACTTTGGCTTTCGTATCTGTCTTTGCTTGAACGAACAATTTCTGAGTCTTCACCGTCGAAGGTAAAGGCATTCGCCATACGGTACTCATCGTCTGAAAACTCACTGTACAAAGTGCGCAAGAAGTATTGGTTATTAAAATCGGGACGGTAATCAAAGTTTACCGCTGCACCCAAACGTTCGCGGGTAATAGAGTAATGACGTTGTTCAACTTCATCATCGCCATTGCTTTCTATGTTGTCAGACCCAAACTCACGGTCGAAGTAGGACAGGGCCGCGGCCACGCCAAAGTCGGGGGTGATTTTTTGCGTAAACGTGCCAGAAATTTTAGGGCTAGTTTCGTCGCGCAGGTCATTTTGACTGGCTTGCACGGTCACGCTGGCGGTGTCTTGCTGCTTATCAAATGCGCTAACGCTCTTTACAGACACAGAGCCGCCAATGGCATCACCGTCCATATCTGGCGTGACGGATTTAGACACTTCTAGCGTTTGAATGAGTTCTGAAGGAATAACGTCTAGCGCCACAGAACGCACGCCAGATTCTGGTGATGGAATGTTTAACCCGTTAATTACCACATTATTCAGGTTAGGGTCGATACCGCGAATACCAACAAAGCGTCCTTCACCTTGATCTCGTTCTATGGTGAGGCCAGGCAAACGTTGGAGGGACTCTGCAGCATTTTGATCGGGGAATTGACCAATGGCGTCAGCAGAAACCACATTTGAAATTCTATTCGACACACGTTGCTGGTTGATTGCGCTGGCTTGACTACTACGTTGGCCCAGCACCAGTAGCTCTTCTAACGTATCGTCTTCACCTAATACGACAACCGGCGTAATGGTTTGGTCATCAGAAACCGTAATAGGAATACGCTTGGTTTGCTCACCAAGGTAACTCACTTCAAGGGTATAGTTGCCCGCAGGGACAGAAGGAAAACGGAATGAACCGTCGCGACGAGACTCTGTCACCAAATTTAATTCTTTGATTTTAATTTTTGCGCCCACGTAAACCCGCGCTTCGGCGCTGTCATTAATTTGCCCGGCAATAGCGCCATCCCCAGCAAGGGCTTGCTGAGAAATAGACATGCCTAACGCAGCGATACAAGCAATCGTTAACGGTTTAAGACGATTATTCATTTTCATTATTTATCCATTTTCTAAGTATGAAGAGTGCGATGCACGGCTAAAGTAGAAAGCGCATGTGACAATTCTGTGACGTAGGGGAGATAAAAAACCAAGGAATGATGGATTTTAGCCTTAGATAAAAAACAGTGAGCTAAAATGACCCGTTATTAAGTTTATGAATTTAAATGAAATAATTGGATTTTATCGTAGCTTTTCCTTTCGCTGACATCCGCTTGTCATATTCGTGAGCCAAAGTGACCCTCGACAATACCTGTGAAAGTGGGATATTTCACAGAAAATTTAACCTTGAGTTTTACATGTTCAAATTACGTAATCACACCCAGTTTGGCCACCATAAAGGGTGGTTAGTATTCACCGTCGCCGTGTTATCTCTGGCACTGGTGTTAAGTCTTAATGCGGGTAGCCCGAAGCTATTTGCCGAAATTTCATGGCTAGACATACTCGGGGAAGGCAGCATTGTTTTACTGACGTTGGCGTGGATCTTATCTGCGTTGGCGAGCCGGCCACCAGGCAAAGTGACGCGCTATATTGTGATTGGCCTGGGGTGTATTTTATTTTCGGCCAGCCTCGATTTACTCGATGAATTTCTGCGTTATCCCCCTGCGTCCCATTGGCTCAGTATGATTGAATCTTTTCCTGCTGTAGTTGGAATGTTAGTGATGACCGGGGCCTTGTATTTATGGCACCACGAACAGCGGGCGATTAATATTCAGTTGCGACGAAGAGAGTGGGATTATCGCGATCATGGTGAAATAGACCCCATTACGCAGCTTTATCGCGGGGAGTATTGGCAAGCCCGCGCGGCAGCGTTTCAGGAAAGTGGGGGGAACGGTTATGTTGCCATTATAGATATCAATGATTTTTCCTACTTTAACGAGCGCTATGGGCAAGCTGAAGGTGACCGATATCTGCATGAAGTGGCGCAATTACTTATTATGAATTTACGGCAGCAAGATTTGGCCTGTCGGTATGCAGGGGACAGATTCGCGCTTTTATTGCCCGACGTATGTGAAACCCAAGCCTATAATATTGTAAAACAAATTTGCATTAGCATTGAGCATGTCGCCTTTAGACATCAAGCAAGTGCAGAGGCGATTTATACCAGTGCCCGCGCCGAAGTGGCTCAGCTTACGCCAGTATCCCATTTACCCAACATTCTTAGAGGTATGTTGGGTAAGTTAGAGAAAGGCCAGAGGACTGCTGCCTAATGGCACTGACGTCGCCACCGTTGCCAGTTAGCAAACACGATAAGGTGATCCCCGGTTATCACTTTGTGTGCGCCGTGCTAGCTATTGCTGAACCTCGGGGCGTGTCTGTGCATAAGTTATTGAGAGGCACAGGGATATTTGACGATGCGATAACCCCTAATTTGCGGGTAAGTGGTAAACAACTTATCGCCTTAATAGGCAATGTACAAAGCTATTGTAAAGCGAAAGACGCCAGCTTTCTTATTGGCAAGCATTTGGCCAATGCCTTGTTAAACCATGAATTTTCGTCCATCAAAGACGCGGGCAGCCTAACTCAGGTGATACGACTGGTCACCACACAGCGTTGGCTGTGTTTACCGTTAGTGTCTTTTGCACGCTATGAAGTGAATGAGAATAGTCTGTGGGTAGCAAGGGATGCCATGGGGTGCAGCAAAATTTGGCCATTTGTAATGCAAATTAGCCTATCCATGTTAGTGGCATTTGCGAAAGCGAGCAGTAAAACCCGCCTGCCGTTTCATTTTGGCATGACGGCGTCTCGGCCACGTAATATTGAAGATTTTGAAACCTATTTAGGTTTGCGATTAAATTTTAATGCCCCTTTTATGTCGTTGATGCTGCCTAAAGGAAGTGTGCTGGCCCCCTTTGAACGCGGGAATGTGGGTGGGGAAGCGCAGCATGGCTCTCTCGTTGAGCCTGAAATTGGCACCCATACCAGCAGTGACGCTACACTGAGTATACTCGATAAGGTGAGATTACTTACTGAGCATAATTTGCACGCCAGCTTGCCCGATGCGGCCGCCGAGTTTTCAATGAGTGCTGCCACCTTTAAGCGCAAACTAAAAGAGCACGAATACAGTTATCGTGCGCTTACAGAAGAGGTAAGGCGAGAGCAGGCAATCGTATTGTTGGCAATGAAAAAGCTTAACAATGAACAAAGTGCCTCTGAAATGGCATTTTCCGATTTGCCTAATTTTAGGCGGGCGGTTAAGCGACTGACGGGCCATACGCCAAGTGAACTAAGGGCGCTATAATTACTTTGCTTTAGCCAAAAAACCTTTTATCCTCTTAGGCTTATTTTGCAAACCATAAATTACCTAAGTGAGCGCTGTGCAATCTTCTACGTCACCTAACGATTTGTCCTCCCCAAAGACTACGCCTTTAGCCCCTAACTTACTGGGCTTAACCCCCATTTTGTTGTTTGTAGTGCTGGTGGTAGCAACAGGCCTACTTACCAACGATATAACGGCTATGCCCATCTTGGTGGCGTTTTTTATTAGTGCGGGGTATGGATTGTGTTTAAACCCGAAGGGAAAAAAAGAGACATTTGCTGATAAAGTTCAAACGTTTTGCAAAGGCGGCGGTGATAAAAATATTATTTTGTTAGTACTGATATTCTTACTTGCTGGCGCATTTTACGCGGTCACTATCGACATTGGTGCCCGTGATGCCACGGTTAATATGGCACTTCAGTTTGTGCCAAGCGCCATGATTTTACCGGGGCTTTTCCTCATTTGCTGTTTTATTTCTTTTGCAATGGGCACCTCCATGGGCACCATTACTGCCCTTTCACCCATCGGCGCTGGCTTGGCTACCAGTTTGGGATTACCCATTGAGTTAGCCCTTGGCATTGTGGTGGGTGGCGCAATGTTTGGTGACAACCTGTCTTTTGTATCAGATACCACCATTGCTGCAACCCGAACGCAAGGGGTGATGCTTAAAGACAAATTCAGGGCAAATTTAATGGTGGCGTTACCGGCGTGTTTAGTGACGCTGGCCTTATTGTTATTCATTGATGTTGATACGTCTGAGTTGGTTGAGGCCGGTGCATATGACCTATGGCGCATTTTACCTTACGTACTTATCATTGTATTTGCACTTACCGGCTTTAATGTGATTACTGTATTGGCGGTAGGCATTATTACCGCTTGTGTGGTGGGCTTAGTTCAAGACAGTTTCACCTTGCTTACCATGATGCACAGTATTCAAAAAGGCATGGGCTGGATGCAAGATTTGGCCATGATTGCTATTACCATTGGAGGCATAGTGGCACTTATGCATGCTAATGGTGGGATAGCTTGGCTTATAGACAGGCTTACCCGTCGAGTAAGCAGCAAAAAAGGGGCAGAGTTCAGTATTGCTGGTTTGGTCAGTTTCTTAGATGTGACAACGGCAAACAATACGATTGCCATTGTGACCGCCGGCCCCATTGCCCGTGATCTTAATGAAAAGTATGGCGTTGATCCTAGGCGCACCGCCTCACTGCTTGATATTTTCTCATGCAGCTTTCAAGGCTTAGTCCCCTATGGCGCACAATTATTGAGCGCTGCTGCCGTTGTCGGTATTTCTCCACTAGCGATAACACCTTATTGTTGGTATCCCATGCTTATTTTCGTGTTCGGCTTACTGGCTATTTGGTTTAACTTTCCCCAATTCAGCCAAAAAAATGATGACGGGCTAAGCCAAGCTTAGGCCGTTATCAGAATTACGCTGGAAATTTCGGTCGGCTTCTTCTAGGATCGTCATCCTTTTTATCACTGCCTTTCAGGGCAAGCCTTACAATAGTCATTAGGATGTTATTTTGTCTGCACCCATTGCGATTAAACCGCTCTACGAACAACTGGATAACTGCTTAATTAACGATAAATTCAGGCTTAAGCGTCGAATTCAGCAATTAGCGAAGCAGATAAAAGACAAGGGTGATAAATCGGCAAATAGCGCGGGTGATGAGCGGCTTGCCGCAGAGCATGAAAAATTGCTCGCAGACCTTCAAAAGTCGGTGTCAGCGTGTGAACTTCGCCAACAAAATTTACCAGAAGTAAGCTATCCGCCGCTGCCGGTGAGTGACAAAAAAGACGATATTAAGGCCGCCATTGCCGCGCACCAGGTGGTAATTGTGGCGGGTGAAACCGGCTCGGGTAAAACCACCCAGTTGCCTAAAATATGCCTTGAGTTAGGGCGGGGCGTGAAGGGCATGATTGCCCATACACAACCACGGCGACTGGCTGCGCGCAGCGTAGCCACACGTATTGCTGAAGAGTTGAACACACCATTAGGTGAAAAAGTAGGGTTTAAAATCCGATTTAGCGATCAGGTGAGTGAACGTAGCTACGTGAAACTCATGACGGATGGAATGTTGCTCGCTGAAATGCAACAAGACAGGTTTTTAAATCAATATGACACCATTATTATTGATGAAGCCCACGAGCGCAGCCTAAACATTGATTTCTTGCTTGGTTACTTGAAACAACTATTGGCGAAGCGCCCCGATTTAAAGCTTATTATTACCTCAGCGACTATCGATCCGCAGCGCTTTTCTCGGCACTTTAATCATGCCCCTGTAATTGAAGTTAGTGGCCGAACTTACCCCGTTGAAATTCGCTATCATGACCCCGACGAAGCGAATAATGATGGCGATCAAAGTGATGCCATCGTTAAAGCGGTTGATGAGCTTATGGGCGAAGCGCCTGGGGATATTCTGGTGTTTCTGAGTGGAGAGCGCGACATTCGCGATACCCAAGATGCCTTAAGCCGCCAACAATATCGAAATACCGAAATAGTGCCCCTGTACGCAAGATTGTCAGCGGCGGAACAAAACCGAATTTTTCAATCCCATACGGGCAGGCGCATTGTTCTAGCAACCAACGTTGCGGAAACCTCGCTGACAGTACCGGGTATTAAATATGTCATCGACCCAGGGACCGCTCGTATTTCTCGTTATAGCGCGAGAAGTAAAGTACAGCGCTTGCCAATTGAACCCATTTCACAAGCTTCAGCCAACCAAAGGGCAGGGCGATGCGGTCGTGTGTCTGATGGTATTTGTATTCGTTTATACAGTGAACAGGATTATTTAGGGCGTCCAGCTTTTACTGACCCAGAAATTCTGCGTACTAATTTGGCGTCGGTTATTCTGCAAATGTTGGCGTTGGGGTTAGGTGATATTGCCGCGTTTCCTTTTGTACAGCCGCCTGACAATAGAAACATTAACGATGGCTTTAGGTTGCTTGAAGAAATTCAAGCCATTGGAAAAAGCAAAGGCCGCATGCAGCTTACTAAGTTGGGGCGTCAGATTGCCCGCCTTCCTATTGACCCCCGTTATGCGCGTATGGTGGTAGAAGCAGAGCGTACCAATGCACTACAAGAGGTTATGGTTATTGCGGCAGGCTTGTCCATTCAAGACCCACGAGAGCGTCCACAAGATAAACGCCAGCAAGCCGACGAAAAGCATGCCGAATACGCCGACAAAGACTCAGACTTTATCAGTCTCCTTAACGTATGGAACGGCTTTAGAGAACAACAAAATGCCCTTAGCCAAAATCAATTACGAAAATGGTGTAAACAGCAGTTTATCAATTATTTGCGTATGCGCGAATGGCAAGACATTGTAAGCCAATTAAAGAAATCCATTGCTGAGTTAGGCTTTGGCATTGTTAAACAAGAGGCCGACTACCAGTCTATTCATCAGGCCATTGCCAGCGGTTTATTGTCTCACTTAGGCTTTAAAGATAAAGACAGAGAGTACTTAGGTTCTCGCAATACCCGCTTTATGATTTTCCCCGGTTCAGGGTTAGCAAAGTCACAACCCAAGTGGGTCATGGCTGCGGAGTTAGTCGAAACATCAAAATTGTTCGCCCGTATGGTGGCGAAAATTGATCCTACGTGGATAGAGCCCTTGGCGGAACATGTGACGCAATCTAGCTTCTCTGAGCCCCATTGGTCGAAAAAACGCGGGGCGGTAATCGCGTTTGAGAAGGTTACCCTGTTTGGTTTACCCATTGTCATGAAACGGGCCAAAGTGTATAGCCAAATTGACCCACCAGTGTGTCACGACTTATTTATTCGCGAAGCCTTGGTAGAAGGTAATACCAAATTAAATTTTGCCTTTCTTAAGGACAACCAAGCGCTTCTTGCGCAAGCGGATGAATTTGAGCAAAAGACCCGTCGCAGGGATTTAATCGTTGATGATGAGGAGCTAGTTAGCTTCTACGCCTCACGAATTCCTACCGATGCCAATAACGAGGCCGGGTTCAAAAAGTGGTTTAAGCTGAAAGGAAGCAATGATGCGCTGACCTTTAGTGAAGACGACGTTTACAAGCAGCAGCCAGGACAGGCGATAGAAAACGCGTTTCCTGATGTTTGGCGTCAGGGCAATATTACCTTACCTTTGCGCTATCACTTCGAACCGAACGCTGAGGATGATGGGGTGACGGTGCTTATACCTTTGCCTGTGTTGAATCAAGTAGAAGAGGTAGGCTTCGATTGGCAGGTTCCTGGGTTGCGCCATGACCGCATTGTGGCCATGATTCGTTCACTGCCAAAGCGTTTACGTCGTAATTTTGTGCCTGCCCCGAATTTTGCCGATGCTTGCATGGCCGATATGAGTGAAACCGATAAAAACGGGCGTCCTATATCGCTAGTGGAAGCAGTAACGCATAAGCTTCGTAAAATGACCGGTATAACCATTGATGAAGAAGAGTGGAATTTTGCTGCGCTAGATAAGCATTTAATCATGCATTTTGCGGTGGTGGATGATGATGGCAATGTGATTGCTAAAAACGACAGTTTGCATGAGTTGAAACAAGCTTGTGCGGGGCAAGTTAAGCAAACCTTTGAAAAAGCAGCCACCCCAGAGTTAGAGCGAAATGACTTGGTGGAATGGGATTTTGATCGCTTACCCACCACTTTTGTGCAAAAGGTAGGCGGCTTTGAGGTTCAGGCATTCCCTGCATTAGTTGAGCGCGGGGACAAAGTTGATATTGCGCTGATTGATGAACAAGAAAAAGCACAGGCATTGCATCGAAAGGGGGTCAATGTTCTGATAAAAAATGCCATGCCTTCGCCGCTCAATTATTTACAAAACAAACTGCCAAATAAAGCCAAGTTGGGATTGTATTTCAACCCTTTTGGGCAAATAAAAGCGTTAGTTGATGACTGCATCTTTGCCGGTATTGATGCGTTGGTAGGCGACTATACGCAGCAGCATCAAACTGACGTGCGAAGCAAAGCCGACTTTGACGCATGTGTGGATGAAGTCAGAGCAAACATAAACGACAGGGTACTGCATATTGCCACTCAGGTTGAAAAAGGGTTAACCCTTGCTCATCAATGCCAAAAGCAAATGAAAGGGAATGTGCCGCTTACTATGATTAATGCATTGGGTGATTGTAAAGCGCACCTCGCGTCTTTGGTTTTCCCTGGTTTCGTCTCATCCATTGGTGAAGCAAGGCTTGATGATTGGAATCGATACATAACAGGGCTTTCCCGTCGTTTGGAAAAGCTGCCTATCGATCCGAATAAAGATCGCATGCACCAAATGACCATTGAAAAAGCCACGGCTGAATGGGAAAAAGCGTGCGCTAAATATCCAAAAGGGAAGGTTCCGCAAGGGCTGCTGGACGTGCGCTGGATGATAGAGGAATTGCGTGTGTCGTTATTTGCGCAGCAATTAGGAACGGCATACCCCATTTCGGCAAAACGAATTTCACTTTTTTTGGCTGACTTTTA
Organism: Alteromonas australica; assembly: GCF_000730385.1. NCBI lineage: Bacteria > Pseudomonadati > Pseudomonadota > Gammaproteobacteria > Alteromonadales > Alteromonadaceae > Alteromonas > Alteromonas australica. The sequence continues at coordinate 1,848,332 of NZ_CP008849.1, forward strand.
ATCGCGCTAGCAACATGAATACTAAGTGTTTTTTGCAACACTTTGTGATGCTAGCCAATGCCGCGCGAAGGGATATTTGCTTGGCCAGATTGACAACGGCAGCGCATCGCCCTATAACAAGAAGAGCGTTTGAGGTTTACGGATAAGGTATCAGGAGAAGTAGAGATGTTGGGATATGACGATAAGCGCAATTTTTTCAGGATGATGGTAAATTCGCCTTGTCAGTTGCAGGTTACCGACGATGAATCAAGTCGTACAATGCAAGCCATGTGTAAGGACATTAGTGCGACGGGTATGTCACTAGAAGTTGATGAGCCATCCATCGAAATAGGCACCCAAGTGAGTGTTGCTATTGACTCACCCAGCTCTCAAGTTCCTTCTCTTGCTGCCATTGCCACTGTGGTGCGCTGTGTGCCAGAAGGCGACTCTAGTTGCATTGTTGGCGTTGAAATTTCTGAGATGAAATAACACCCTGTTGGGTTATTTCAGGGCAGGGGCACAGTATTGACGAGGCTGTGCTAAAAGGGCGAGAATAGGGCTTACCTGTCTCGCCTTTTTGTTGATTCTAAAAATACAATTAACGCATTCAATTAAATCGTTTGTCTTTTTCTTCCCTATTCGATAATAATTCTCATTAACATCTTTTGAGAACTTATTCAGGAACCATCATTATGAAAAAGACAATCACTTTTGCCGTTATGCACTTTTCCGTGGCATTTACCGTGGCGTACTTATTAACAGGCAGCCTTGTCGTCGGTGGCGCAGTGGCGCTTGTTGAACCGGCGATTAACACGGTGGCATTTTATTTCCACGAACTGGTATGGAAAAAAATTGAAAGCACTAAGGCCGATAACCAGCAAGAAGAAGGGTTCGGCCAAGCGATGACATTGGCGTCTTAATTTCACCGTTTAGTGGCAAGCTATTCCATAGATGACTTTGCTATGCCTTTCATTACTGTGGTGATAAGAGAGCCCAATTGTGTTAATCAGTGACTTCGCACACCAAGCCTTTGAGATAATATCCTTCAGGGTAGCTGCCAATAATAGGGTGGTCGGAGGCTTGGCTTAAACGCCCCACAATTTTAATGGTTCGCCCCGCGTCAAGGGCAGCATCTGCCACAATTTTCTGAAATAAATCGGCAGGCATTAACCCTGAACAACTAAACGTAAGTAACAAGCCTCCAGCTTTAACGGCATGAATGCCATACATATTGATATCTTTGTACCCTCGCGAGGCTCTATTTAACGTAGCTTTACTGTCGACAAATTTTGGTGGGTCAAGAATGACCATGTCAAATTGTGTCCCCTCTTCGTGATAGGCTCGCAGTGCTTTAAATACGTCTTTGTTCACATAGTGACTTTTACTGGCATCGAGATGATTGATGTCCACATGATGTTTGGCCAAATCTAGCGCGGGTTGCGACACATCCACATTAGTCACCGAGGCTGCACCACCGGCCAATGCATAGCATGAAAATGTGCCCGTGTAGCTGAAGCAGTTTAAAACGTGAGCATCTTTCGCAAAATGACCGGCCGCGGCGCGGCTGTCTCTTTGGTCTAAATAAAACCCTGTTTTATGACCATTAACAATATCCACCACGATGGATAAGCCATTTTCTTTTACGGTAACCTGCTCGGGCGGATTACCAGCCAATACACCAGTGACAGGGGCGAGACCTTCCTTTTTCCTTACGTCTACATCACTTCGCTCATACACATGGGTGTCAGGTAAAAGCTTGGTGATGGCCCACACAATTTTACTTCGGTGCTTTTCTGCGCCCGCGCTTAACAGTTGAACCACGGCAACATTGTCGTACACATCAATAGTGACACCGGGTAAGCCATCGCTTTCCGACGCAATCCAGCGAAAAGCGTTGGTTTGAGTGGGGTCGAAAAGCCGCCGTCTTAGTGACAGAGCAGCGTCCATTTTTCTTAAGAAAAAGCCGTTATCGATACTTTCCTCTTTTTTAAACGTCCACATGCGAACACGAATTTGCGAATCAGGCGAAAAAGCACCGCGGCCCAACCAATCACCATTAGCATCAAACACCTCTACGGTATCGCCACTTTTGGCGCGCCCTTTGACTTCGGCAATGGCGCTTTCAAATACCCAAGGGTGACGGCGTCTAAGGGATTTATCTCTATTCGTGTTTAAAACGATGTGTGCTGACATGTGACTCTCTGTTTTCGTATATCGCTAAGGCAAGGGGGCAAACGTTGCGACACCCTCCGAAGTGCAAAGTCTCGCACCCGCCTGTGTTTAGCGGCGAAGTATAGCGATTATTGCAATCCTGTGCGACCATTTACGCCTGAGTTAGACGCGGGATGGCCTAGTGTGTCAAAAATCTGTGTGCGATTTTCGCCATGCTTACGTATTAGCGTTATTCATTAGGTAAAAAGGAAAAACATGCGATTTGTCGACTACCAAAAAGGCGGAGAGCCTGATTCACTTTTTATTGCCCAAGCCGAAGCGCCTGCACTCACAGCGGGTAAGGTAAGGGTAAGGGTGCGTGGGTTTGGGATTAACCGTGCAGATACGTTACAGCGGCAAGGTCGCTATCCTCCACCGCCGGGGGAAAGTGAAATTTTGGGCCTTGAGGTTGCTGGCACAGTGATAGAGGTGGCTGATGATGTCAATCATTGGAAAGTGGGCGACAATGTATTTGGCTTAGTGGCCGGTGGCGGCTATGCGGAAGAAGTGGTGGTGCTAAGTTCTCATTTAATGCCAATGCCGGAAGCGCTTAGTTTTGCTGAGGCTGCTGGTTTAGCCGAAGTGTTTTTAACCGCCTTTCAATGTTTACGGACGATTGCCCATGTCAAACCCGCAGACAAGGTGTTAATACATGGTGGTGCGAGCGGGGTAGGTTTGGCGGCCACTCAGTTATGTCGGCTTTGGGGAATTGAGGCTGCCGTTACCGCGTCATCGCCTGAAAAACTAGCGTACTGTGAACAAAATGGTGCCGCACTTTGCATAAACTACACTCAAGATGATTTTGCGAAAGTGATTAACCAAGCCTGGCCGGAAGGTGTCAGCATGGTATTAGATATGGTGGCGGGCGACTATCTTAATCGCAACCTGTCAGTGTTACGTCAAGACGGTATAGTGGTGTACCTTGCTATGCTTGCCGGGCGCTATGCCGATAATCTCGATATGGCGTTATTGCTGGGTAAACGTGCCCGAATACAGGGCACAACATTGAGAAACAGAAGCGATGAGTACAAAAGTCAGTTGGTGGCGGATTTTAGCGCCACTTGTTTACCGGCGTTCAACAGCGGTGCTCTGAAGGTCAACTTAGACACCCAATACCGTATTGACGATATTGCAAAGGCGCACCAACGTTTAGAGCACAATAACACCCAAGGTAAACTTGTGGTGTGTTGGTCTTAAGCGCCCACGAAGCCTTCATCAGGTGTGGTGGGTTTCGATTCTGCGGCGGTGCGGGCTAAGGTATCGCATCGCTCGTTTTCAGGGTGGCCAGAATGGCCTTTAACCCAATGCCAGTTAACGTTATGAGCTTTGACTGCTTCATCTAAGCGTTTCCACAAATCGGCATTCTTTACGGCTTTTTTATCTGCGGTTCGCCAGCCATTTTTTCGCCAGTTGTGGATCCATTGGTTAATGCCATTTTTCACATACTGGCTATCTGTAGTGAGTTCTACGTTGCAGGCTTCGGTTAAGCTATTAAGTGCTTCAATGGGCGCGAGTAGCTCCATCCGGTTATTGGTGGTGTGCGCAAAGCCATGGCTCAGTTCCTTTCGATGCCCTTTGTAAATCAATACTGCGCCATAACCGCCCGGCCCAGGGTTGCCAAGACATGAGCCATCAGTAAATATGTGAATTGTTTTGTTTGACACAGCCACCTCTTAAATTTTTTATCGGAATTGCGCTTTTCCCTTAGCCTAGCGCAAAGGGGTTGATATACTAACAAAAAATATTCGTTGCAGCAGAGGTATCATGCGTCAGATTGTTTTAGATACAGAAACCACCGGTATTGAGCCTAAAGAAGGTCACCGCATCATTGAAATCGGGTGTGTAGAAGTGGTGAACCGTAAGCTAACGGGGAATCACTTTCATGTTTACATCAACCCTGGACGTCAAATAGAACAAGAAGCCATAGAGGTGCACGGGATCACTAATGAGTTTTTGCAAGACAAGCCTGTCTTTGCAGATGTCGCTCAAGATTTCGTGAATTTTATCCGAGGCGCGCAACTGGTTATTCATAATGCGCCCTTTGACGTGGGCTTTATGGATCACGAATTTGCCATGGAGCCGTCCACGAAAGGTGTCGTGACTCGAGATATATGCGACGTTTTAGATACTCTGATGTTAGCGCGCAAGATGCACCCGGGGCAAAAAAACAACCTTGATGCATTGTGTCGCCGGTACGGTATAGACAACAGCCACCGAACACTGCACGGCGCGTTATTGGATGCTGAAATATTGGCTGACGTTTACCTGCTTATGACCGGTGGGCAAACTAAGCTTAAATTAGCGTCAAGTGGCAGTAGTGAAGGTGATAGTAATGAAGTACGCCCAATCCAACGTACTGCAAATAAATTAAAGGTTATTAAAGCCAGCGCCGATGAGTTACTACAGCATGAAGCGCGCCTAGATATCGTAAAAGATGCCGGTGGCAAATGCTTATGGCGTCCAGACAGCGTGGAGCCTTCATAATCGAACGTACTTAGTACAGCTAAAAATATCGGCCACAGCAATTAGGTAATAGGAGAGCAGCGAGTGAAGGGGATGGGTAAATTATGGCGAATAGTATATCTGACATTACTGATATCCCTTCCGTCCTTGGCTCAGCAATCTGATGAGACAGGTAACGCTGCTGATGCATCATCGCCATTGTCTTCGCTAGGTGATGAGTACGAAAACTCAATTAAATTACTGCAAAATCGCTTCCGCGTGGATCACAACGTCAAAGAAGTGACGATGATTTTCTTTCGCGAGTACGGCTCAGCGCCGGTCGTACTCGTGCGCCCTGATGGCTCAAAGATATTTCAGGGGCGTTTTGATGAAGAAAAAGTGGCGTGGTATGACGCTGATACTTTCGACATGATTACCATTAAAGACCCTGTACCTGGTCCGTGGCAAGCCGTCGGGCAGGTGTTGCCGAATAGCCGCGTAATGGTTATTTCGGATATTGAGCTTAATGCGCAGCCTTTACCCCCAATATTGTTTTCAGGTGAAATTTTAAAATCTACGGCCTACCTCACCAATGGGGGAAAACCCATAGAAAATAGTTTGTTCAGAGATGTGGTAGAACTCAGTATCGATTTTCTGAGCACTAACAACCCTAACTTTGACAACTTTGCCACTAATGACCAAGAAATAGCCCGTTTCGAAGATAACGGTAGAGGCATGGATGAAAGGCCGGCCGATGGGGTATTTACAGGGCAATTCAACTTAAACATCGCGCCAGGTGAATGGAAGCCAAAGTTTACCGTTAAAACGCCAATGTTTACCCGTGAACACATTGACCCTCCGATAGTGCTGCATCCAAACCCTGTATCTATTACCGTGGAAACTGATGGAGGCGGTGAGGGTTACCATAAACTTATTATTGATGTGAATAGAGCGTTGGTGGACATTCAATCACTATTGATTGATGGCAAGGTGCGCTACCCCAATACCGATGTACAGAATTTTTCATTAACAGAAGGTGGCGATGAAGCGCGAGAACACCTTATTGTGGCTTATGAAGAAGGTATCTTTCGCATTAAACTTACTGCCTATGGAACCACCACCGACGGGCGCGATTTTATTCTCGATGTGCCGGAGTACAGTTTTTTGGCGGACGCCCCTGAGCCTGAAATTATCGACCCCTTGATTGATGGCGAAGACCCAATTGTTGACGGAAGTGAAGAAATACCTTTAATCGGGACGTCGTTTGAGTCGGACGAAGAGGTGCCCAGCGCGCCAGTTGAAGACAACATGGACTCGTCAACACTCATCATTTTATTAGCTGCCGTGAATGGCTCTATTTTGTTTATAGGCGTGCTTGCCGCCGTGTTTATTGTATTTAGGCGTCGTAAAGCCAAACAAAGACCTACTTTATCGGCTAAACAAGCGGCATCCGACAAAAAGCCGGTGACTGAAGAAGGATTGTCTCTTGAGGCGGAACCGAAAGGTTTGAAAAAGTGGTTGGGCATTTTTAGCAAGAAAAAATCGTAACCCCTTCACGTGGCATTGTCGATTAATTGCCCTTCATTGAATTATATTTCGACATTGTGACTAATTTACAGCCAAACAGTGCTCAGATGACAATTTTATTGCTAAAAAGCGTTGACTCCACTTAGGGGAATACGTATTATCTGCGCCGCAGTGAGGGCACGGGGTTAAAGCAACCCAATCAACTCACTGATAACATTGAAAATGTGGAGCGGTAGTTCAGTTGGTTAGAATACCGGCCTGTCACGCCGGGGGTCGCGGGTTCGAGTCCCGTCCGCTCCGCCACTTTCAATGGTATAACTAAAAGGTCTTCGGAGCGGTAGTTCAGTTGGTTAGAATACCGGCCTGTCACGCCGGGGGTCGCGGGTTCGAGTCCCGTCCGCTCCGCCATTTAGTTATACAGCGCAATCTCGATTATGTGGAGCGGTAGTTCAGTTGGTTAGAATACCGGCCTGTCACGCCGGGGGTCGCGGGTTCGAGTCCCGTCCGCTCCGCCATTAATCGAGTATAAGCGCGCTTCCCATATTGCGGAGCGGTAGTTCAGTTGGTTAGAATACCGGCCTGTCACGCCGGGGGTCGCGGGTTCGAGTCCCGTCCGCTCCGCCATTTCAAGCACGTTTAAAGATGCGCAGTTCTGCGTATTTCCTCTTTCCAAAACACGTTTTTGTGTTGGCTTTTTGCCAATTTTTTTCGTATGTTCATTGACTTATCATAATTGCATGTAATGCTTATTGCTATGCTTAAGTTTTGATGTAATTTCCTTAAATGCCGTTGTATTTTTTCCTTCCCCTATTTTTATACGTGAGTCTTGCTTATGACTCGTAATGAACAAAAACAATTTTTTGTGGCGGATAATTTAAAAGCCGTTGCGGTATCTTTGTTGAGTGTTTCGCTGATTACCCTTTTGTTGGGCATATTGATGTTTGCAGTGATCCGAGGACAAGAAGAAGCGCGCGCCCGCGACATTTTAGACAGTGTAAGAGCTATCTTCCAAGACGCAGAACGCACGATTGATTACCTCAATATGTTGCCCTACGACACCTGTACCATGGAAAACTTGTCGGAAATGCGCAAAACCCTATTTCGCTCTCGCTTTGTAAAAGAAATTGGCTTCTATGAAGATGGACTTTTGGTGTGTAGTACGTATTTGGGGGTTTTAGACGAACCCTTCAAAGAAGCACCACCGGATTTCTATACAGGGTTAAATGATGCTTTTTGGATTAATACGCCCCTTAAATTATTTGAAGCGCAAGCCACAGGTACCATCGTCAAACGGGGAAAATACAACGCCGTGCTGAATATGGATGGGGTGGTAGGCTTTAGTAGTTCTCAAGACTGGCAACTTATATATAACGGCGAACAGTTTTATCATATTGCCGGTAACCCGCGTTTAATCGAAAACACTGTCAATAAAGATGAACAACAGTATATAAACCGTTATTTCTCACTGTCCTTCTTTATGTGTGATGAGCGGTATTCAAATACGTGTCTGAAAGTGCAATCGGACAAAGGTCGTTTGTTTAGTTTACACAACAGTAAGTTAGTTTTATTCATTTTTATTATGCTTACCACGGCGGCGCTATCGCACATGGTAACCTTTAATTATCTGCGCCGACGTCGGTCGATTGAATACAGAATTACAAATGGCCTTGCACACAATAAGTTTTTTTGCCTCTATCAACCCTTTGTGGATTTAGCCTCTAGACAGGTCATTGGCTGCGAAGTATTAAGTCGTTTTGAAGACGAATTTGGCCCTATCTACCCAGATGAGTTTATTCCACAGGTAAGAGAGCAGGAAAAAACCTGGGAATTTACCATGGTGATGATTAAATCAGCGATGGAAGAACTTAACGCAAACCCTGATATTCCCGAAGGATTTAAGGTTTCCTTTAATTTATTCCCTTCCGACTTTACTCGCGAAAGTGCGTTAGATCTTGATTGGATCTTAGAGATAAACGAGAAGAACTTTAAGATTGTGCTTGAGATCACTGAAGACGAGCAACTGGCAACTCACAGTGCGGTGAAGCATATTAAAGCCCTGAAAAGCAAAGGTTTCATGGTAGCCATTGATGATTTCGGCGTGGGGTATTCTAATTTAAGCCAACTTAAATCTCTTAATTGTGACTTCTTAAAGATAGATCGCAGCTTTGTAATGGACATGGAAGATAACAGTATTCGTTCTTCGCTTATTCCGCATATCGTCAATATTGCTGAAGGGCTTAATGTAACGCTTATTGCTGAAGGTGTAGAAAACATAGACCAGTGCAAAGAATTGAATGATATGGCGGTAAAATATGGCCAAGGCTGGTTATTTGGTAAACCACAAGCTGCGAAAAGTTTAGCTGCTGCGATTAAAGCGTCGACATAGCGGCTTTAAGCTATTGGCGCGGAAGGGCTTCCGCGCTACCATGCATGCATAAAGTAAAAGGACATAGAAAGTTGCATGCAAGACGTATTACATTGCCATAAAGTCAGTAAAACTTATGCGGATGGTGAAACCACTACCCCTGTATTACACCACGTCTCGTTGTCGGTAAAACCGGGGGAGCAAGTGGCAATTCTCGGTAGCTCTGGTTCGGGGAAGAGTACCTTGCTGCATATCCTTGCCGGTCTAGACAAACCCAGTGAAGGTGACGTCTTTTTCCAAGATAAAAAAATCACCGCATTAAATAGTGCCCAGCTGGCTGCCTTACGCAATCAGGAAATGGGCTTTATTTATCAGTTTCACCATCTTCTTGGTGAGTTCACCGCCTTAGAAAATGTGGCTATGCCGTTACGTATCGGTGGCGAAAGTGCCGCAAGGGCGAGTCAGAAAGCCCAAGTGTTACTAGAAGAAGTGGGGCTGGCGCATCGTATGGCGCATTTACCTCATGCCTTGTCGGGAGGGGAGCGTCAACGTGTCGCTATTGCTAGAGCGCTCGTGAACGACCCTGCGGTTGTGTTAGCAGACGAGCCAACAGGTAATTTGGATGATTCTACCGGCGAACAGGTCTATCAATTAATTGAAAAACTCAGCCGCGATAAACAAACCGCGTTTGTGGTGGTGACTCATGACACCGCGCTTGCCTCTCGTATGGATCGTATCCTTCGCATAAAAGATGGCATTCTAAGTACGCAAAACTAGGGCAGGTTAACGTGAAACTAGCATGGCAGTTGGCGCGCCGTTTTCGGCATGCAAAAACGCAAAACAGGTTTATTTCCTTTATTTCCCTCTCTTCTACCTTTGGCATTGGACTAGGCTGCTTCGTTCTTATCATTTTATTGAGCGTGATGAACGGCTTCGAGCGTGAATTGACCCATCGAATTCTTTCGGTTGTGGCTCACGGTGAGCTTTACAGTGTGGATAGCACGGGGATTGAAAATTTAGACGCTCAATTGTATCGGCTCAATGACGACCCTCGGGTAGAAAGTGTTGTGCCTTACACCGAACTTACCGGTATGTTGCAGTTTAAAGGTGAGCTAAAGGCAGTTTCTCTTACTGGAATAGACGTTAATAATGACCCTAGTGCATTCAAACAACAAGTCAGCGAAGATAGCTGGCGCGCGTTTCAAGGCAATAAAGACGGGGTATTGGTGGGCAAGGGCATTGCCAATAAGTTAGGCATTTCAAAAGGCGATGCTGTGCAAGCATTGATTCCGGTTACCCATGCTGACTTGCGTTTTTCAGCGCCTACCACAGTAACCTTAATCGTGGCGGGTGTGATCAGTGTTGGCGGAGAGCTTGATAATCACATTGGTGTTATGCATTTAGCAAAAGCCTCTTCCGCTGCCGGTTTGACAGGGAAAGCCATGGGGCTTAGATTTCGCTTGTACGATCCTTTCTCTGCTTACAGCACCATGCGTGATATTGGCTATAGTTATCCGCAAGCGGTGTATATGTCTGACTGGACCCGCACTCAAGGGCACCTTTACAAAGATATACAGTTAGTGAGAACCGTGGTGTACATCGCGTTGGTTTTAGTGATAGCGGTGGCCTGTTTTAATATTGTGTCTTCGTTGGTGATGGCGGTAAAAGAAAAGCAAGCGTCTATTGCAATTTTGAAAACCATGGGGGCCTCAGACAGCTTAATTCGACAAACATTTATGCTGCAAGGGGCGTTGAATGGCCTCGTGGGTATGTCAGTCGGGGTGGGCTTAGCGGTTATCATCGCGCCTAATTTGTCGGCAATAGTGAAAAGTGTGGAAACGGCATTAGGCATTAGCCTGCTGTCTGGCGACATTTATTTTATCGACTTTTTGCCCTCGCAATTGCATTGGGCAGACGTTGGGGTAACCATAGTGGTGGCACTGACTTTGTCAGTGCTAGCCACATTATACCCAGCGCATAAAGCCGCCAAAATATCGCCTGCTGAGTCTTTGCATTAGTGATTAAATAGCAGGCAAATAAAAAGGGGCGATTCAGCCCCTTTTTTAATTAAATGTGAGTATGCATAGATTTATGCATCATTTTTATCGAAATGTTTAAAGTCGACATCTTCTTCTTTTTGCCCCGCTTTCGGGTTGTTGAAGACATCTTCATCTAATGCACCTTCACTCTTCGCCACTACGCATGACACCATACAGTCGCCGGTAATATTCACCGCCGTGCGGGTCATATCAAGGAGGCGGTCTACACCAATAATAAGTGCAATACCTTCCACTGGCAGGTTCACCTGCTGTAACACCATCGCCAACATGACTAAACCCACGCCGGGTACACCCGCGGTGCCAATAGAGGCTAAAGTTGCGGTAAGAATTACCATGAGGTAATCGCTCATCGATAAGTCTACACCGTAAACCTGAGCAATAAATACCGTGGCAACCCCCTGCATAATGGCTGTACCATCCATATTAATGGTAGCGCCAAGAGGGAGAGTAAATGACGAAACAGAGTTACCTATTCCCAACTTATTGCGTGCGGTCTCCATGGTGACTGGCAAAGTCGCACTGCTACTAGAAGTACTAAACGCGAAGATAGCCGCGTCGCGCATTTTGCGAAGCAGCATCAGGGGGCTTAATCCACTGAGGGTTTTAAGCAATACCGAGTAAGTCACTAGGCCGTGCAATATAAGCACCCCAAATACCAGGAAGAAGTATTTGGCTAGGCCCAATATGGTTTCCGCCCCTATGGTAGCGAAAAGTTTGGCCATTAACACGAATACACCGTAAGGCGCGAGGTTCATAATAATGGTAACCAAACGCATAACCACGGTATTCAAATCTTCAAATACTGCACTTAATCGCTTACCCGCTTCTCCGGTCATGGCCATAGCCACACCAAATAATACGGCAAACACAATAATTTGTAGCATGTTGCCTTGTGCCAACGAATTGACTGGGTTGCTAGGCACCATGTTAATAATGACGTCGCCCAAGCTCGGCGCTTCTTTCGCTTGATAGGTGGTTTCGGTGCTAAGACTTAGGCCTTCGCCTGGCGAAACCAGTAAAGCCATACTCATAGCCAGTGTGATAGCAATGGCGGTTGTGACAATATACAAACCAACCGATTTAATGCCTAAGCGACCCAATTTACTGGGGTCAGACAAGGCGCTGGTGCCACAGACTAAGGAAACGAAAACCAACGGGACAACCAGCATTTTTAAGCTGTCGATGAATATTTGGCCTAAGGTAGAAAATATACCTTCGACGAAAATGTCATACGTGGAAAGCGTCATACCGAATATCGAAAACTGAAAATCTCCGCTATCATCGAACAAGAGCTGGAGCAATAAACCAACAACAAAACCGGCAGCCATGCCGAAAAAGATCCTGGCGGTTAAACTATATTTATGTGCGGATTGAGACATTTAGATTCCCTGAGCATTTTTATATTTTTAGTCACAGTTAGTGTGCCAGATTCTTTTGATTTTTAAACATAAAAAACGACGCAATTGTCATTTATAGAGGTTCAGGAACGAATTATGCCACTAAATACGCGATCATTGACTCAGGCACTCTTTATTATTAGTACAATTTTCACTCTGTTTGCTTGTGGCGGAGGAGGCTCTGTGTCACGGGACGACAGCACCGATTCGGGAAGTTCTGACGGGTCGTCGGCCACCATAGTGGTAACCTTGAGTCTTGAAAACGACGCAGGGGTAAGTGACAAATCTCTCACCATTAATAACCCCCTTACTTTAGTTGCAGAGGTGAAAGACACCAACGGCAATCCTCAGTCAGATAGATTACTTACCTTCGCGATAAGCGAACCTACGTTAGCCAATTTTAGTAATGATATTGCGACTGCGCGCACTAACGAAGACGGTATTGCCAGCATAGGCTTAACGGTAGGTACTGCCTCTGGTGATGGTGAAATTACCGCAAGCTTATCGTCTGGAGAAAGCGGAACCACAACCTTTTCTTCTGAAGGTAGTGGGGGGGCCAATATACAACCTGCGTCTTTGTTATTGTATGCCAGTGCGGTGCAGTTAGCGTCCAGTGGCAATGATGAAATAGAACTTATTGCGTTGGTAAAAAATGAGCAAAGCGTGCTAGTAGAGGGCGTGGAAGTGAGCTTCTCAGCCCCTAGTGATGCAGGTGTCGAGCTCCAACTGACGCAGTCGGTTACAGCGGCAGACGGCACCGCTCGCGCTATTATTACCTCTCAAAACGATGCTTCTAACAGAGACGTTAGAATTACTGCACAAACTGGCACCTTGGTGGAGTACGTAGATATTGAGGTATCAGGCACAGAAGTGACCATTAACGGAGCCACTTCGGTTATCTTAAATGACACTGTGGAATATACGTTAAGAGTGCAAGACTCGGATGGAGAAGCCTTGCCTAATCAAACGATTACCCTAACGCCCGGTACAGGAACACTGTCTACCACTTCAGTGGTGTCAGGTGCCGATGGCCAGGCGAGTGTTTTCTATACGGCCACCACCTCAGGAGAAGACAGTTTTAGCGCCGCTGCGTTATCGGCTCTGTTTGTACAAAAGATTCAAGTTCAACAAGACGAATTTGAATTTGTGCAGGCGCCGACCGAGGAAGTCGCACTATCAACCAGTGCCACTATTGTGGGGCGTTGGCAGCGCGATAATAGCGCTTTGGAGGGAAGAGAGGTAAGAATAACGGCCTCTAGGGGCACGGTCACCACAGCGCAACCTCTTGTGACAGACAACAATGGTGAGTTTTCCTTTGATATTGTGTCGGACAATGCGGGTTTTTCCACGATTACGGCGTCAGGGTTAGGTACAGATGGAAGCGAAGAGGTGGTCGCTACGCTAGAGGTAGAGTTTATCGCTACAACCCCCTATTACATACAAGTAGATGCCTCCACAGAAATTTTAGGGCCCGACGGTCAAACCAGCTCTATTACCGCCATTATTAGAGATGAAAACGATAACTTAGTGAAAGGGGCATTGGTGTCGTTTAATGTAGATGACCCTTCCACGGGGACAATATCTCCGTCTCAGGCTACCACTGACAGTAATGGTATTGCTACTACGGTTTACACCTCAGGTGCCGTGTCGAGTCATGAATCTGTAGTGATTACAGCACAAGCGGTAGAAGCGCCTGAAGTTCAAGATGAAGTGTTGCTAACAGTAGGCAACCGCGCTTTTGACATTTCTCTTGGTACAGGCAACACCATTTTGGTGTCAGATGACACCAGTTACACAAAAGAGTTTGCAGTGTTTGTTTCAGATAGTGCAGGACAGCCAGTAAGCGACGTGGAGTTAACCGCGTCAATCAGCCCAGTAAAATGGGTAGATGGTGGTGGCTATTACAAAGGCTCTTGGTATTGGACTGGCACTGTGTGGGCAATTGATACACCGGTTTATTTTTGTGAAAACGAAGATCAAAACGACAACGGCATATTAGATATTGCGCCAGAGCCAAGTACCTATGATGAAGATACCAATGACGATGGCATGCTAACACCAGGTATTATCGGTACTGTGAATTTTGCTTCTGATGCCATCACCGATGAAAATGGTCAGGCAACCTTAGCATACCGCTATCCACAAAATTACGGTGGTTGGGTTGAGATGGTCGTGACGGTTTACGGTAAATCTTCCGGCAGTGAAGCGATAGCCAGCATGCGTTTTGGCTTGGAAGCTGCGGCAGACGATCTGTCTTCAGAAGAGTCGATGCCGCCGCCTAATCCTTTTGGTTCTGATGCCTGTCCTATTGCCAATTAACCCACAGTCATCTTAGGCTCGCAGCGCACTACGGCGAGCCTAAACCATCTTTAAACTTGCTGGAACGGATAAACTGAGCCAATTTTCAGGATTTGCGTGAGTTCATCGAGGGCAGTACGAGATTCTATTAATAGTTGCGGATCCCGTAGGTCATCTTCGCGCAATTCATCACGGTAATGCTTTTCTATCCACGCGTTTAAACGGGTAAACTGCGTATCGTTAATCAAGGTAGCCTGATTTACTGCATCTAGCTCTTGGTCGTTCATGGCCACCCGTAAACGTAAGCATGCTGGGCCGCCGCCATTACGCATGCTTTGTTTAACATCAAAATAATTGACAGATTTAATCGGTGTACCTAGGGTGACAAGCTTGTCTAGATAACGGCTAACGGCTTCATTTTCCTGACACTCAGTAGGCGCAATTATGGTCATTTCGCCGTTGGGTAAGGTAATGATTTGCGTGTTAAATAAGTACGTTCTAATGGCATCTTGTACAGATACTTCATCGGTAGGTACTTCAATAAAGTGCAGGGGCTTTTCACCAAATTTAGTTTGAATTTCCGCAAGGCCAGCGTCCTTTTTATAAAACGCTTGCTCGTGGAAAAACAACACATTTTGGTTACCTACGGCAATCACGTCGTTGTGGAATACGCCTTGGTCAATAACGTCAGGGTTTTGTTGCATGTACACCACCGAGTCGTCGTCGAGGCCATGCAAACGCGCAACCGCTTGGCACGCTTCTAGCGTTTGGCGTGCAGGGAATTTGGTGGGTGCTGGTTTGCTTGGGTCAAATGCATGACGACCGTAGACAAAAAGCTCAACGCCAGACTCACCATACTGGCTGCAAAGCCGAGTATGATTGGCAGCACCCTCGTCACCAAAATGTTCGTTATCAGGAAGGTGTTGATGATGGGCGAAGTATTTGTCGTTGGCAAAGGTGCCTTTTAGGATATTGCCGGTGACCTGAGGCTCCAGAGAGCGGTGGAACTTGTTGGTGAGGTTTGCTGGGGTAAAGTGTACCCGTCCGTCCGCAGTATCGGCGCTAGGAGACACAGTGGCGGCATTTGCCGTCCACATGCTACTGGCAGAGCAACATGCTAAGAAAATCTCGCGAGATTGCTTTGCAGCGCTTTCTAGAACACGAGCATCTGAGCCGCTAAAGCCTAAACGACGCAGGGCTGCAATATCGGGGCGCTCCTGTGGGGCGAGTACACCCTGTGCCATGCCCATGTCAGAGAGGGCTTTGGCTTTTGCCAACCCTTGTTTGGCTGCTTGTTTAGGGCTACTGATTGCGTTAGCGTTATTAAGAGAAGCAACATTTCCGAAAGACAAACCGGCATAGTTATGGGTTGGGCCAACAAGGCCATCAAAGTTAACTTCAAACTGCTTCATACTTTCCCTCTATTTGGTGTTTAGGCATTTGCACACTAGGCTATATAGTCGCCGGTATTCAAATACAGCAAATAGGCACGCCAAGGTATGCGCGTTTAGAAGAAGAATGCGCCTTGGGTATGCCGAATGGCTGGCATTATACGGTTTTTAAGGGCATTGCCAATCGTGCTGCTTACTATTTAAACAGTTTTTGTGTGAGTTTAAAGCAGTGGAAAGAATAAGTATGAAGAAGATCTTGTTTTCCATTCACTTTGTAGATATATGTTAAAAAAGAGCGGGTATCTCATCAAGCAGGCAAAGGTACTCCAATTTTCGGAATTTGACGTAAATAGTCATTAAAAATCAATAGGTTTAGTTCAATTATATGGCAAAATCACTGGTCATAGTCGAGTCACCAGCCAAAGCAAAAACGATAAATAAATATCTCGGTAAAGATTTTATCGTAAAAAGTTCGGTTGGCCACGTGCGAGATCTTCCAACGAAGGCATTAGGCAAAGTTGAGCCTAAAAAACCGGCAAAAGAACTCAAAACTTTAAGCGATGAAGAGCGACTAGAATATCTTCGTCGTCACGAATATTTGAAACTTGTCGATCGCATGGGTGTTGACCCAGAAAAAGATTGGCAAGCGCACTATCAAGTGTTGCAAGGCAAAGAAAAAGTGGTTAACGAACTCAAGAAGTTAGCCAAAGACGCTGATACTATTTATCTCGCAACGGATTTGGACCGTGAAGGGGAGGCCATCGCGTGGCACTTGCAAGAGTTGCTAGGAAGCAAAGGTAAAACTTACCAGCGCGTCGTGTTCAACGAAATTACTAAAAACGCGATTCAAGATGCGTTTTCTGATCCGGGCGAACTTAATATTTCCCGGGTGAATGCACAGCAAGCACGTCGATTCCTCGACCGTGTTGTTGGTTTTATGGTGTCGCCACTGTTATGGAAAAAAATTGCTCGTGGCCTGTCCGCAGGACGAGTTCAATCGGTAGCTGTACGCTTAGTTGTTGAGCGTGAACGTGAAATTAAAGCCTTTGTGCCCGAAGAGTTTTGGGATGTGCACGCCGACTTAACCAGCCAACAACAAGCCGCATTGCGCATGTTGGTGGCAAAACATCAGGGCAATGCGTTTAAGCCCAAAAATAAAGCCGAAACAGACAAAGCGTTGGCCGAGTTAGATGGCGCAAATTACCAAGTTGAAAGCCGTGAGTCGAAACCGACACAAAGCCGACCTTCTGCGCCCTTTATAACTTCTACATTACAGCAAGCGGCAAGCACACGCTTAGGGTTTGGCGTGAAGAAAACCATGATGATGGCCCAGCGTTTATATGAAGCGGGTTACATCACCTATATGCGTACCGACTCAACCAATTTGAGCCAAGAAGCCCTTGATAGTGCACGGGCGTATATTTCCGATAATTTTGGTAACAAGTATTTACCTGACTCGCCTATTCGCTATGGCAGTAAAGAAGGTGCGCAAGAAGCGCACGAAGCTATCCGTCCTTCTAACGTTAGCATAGGAGCTGCCAGCCTAGGCGATATGGAGCGTGATGCTCAGCGTCTTTACGAATTAATTTGGCGTCAATTTGTGGCCTGCCAAATGACCCCAGCGAAATACGATGCGACCACCATTCGAGTGTCTGCTGGCGACTATGAACTAACAGCGAAGGGCCGCGTACTTAAGTTTGATGGTTGGACCCGTGTTCAGCCTCAATTGCGTAAGAAAGGCGACGAAGAGCTCATGTTGCCAGACGTTCAAAAAGGTGACGTACTCGAATTAAAAGCGTTAGATCCTAAGCAGCACTTTACCAAGCCTGTTGCGCGTTTTAATGAAGCATCACTGGTTAAAGAGCTCGAAAAACGTGGTATTGGTCGCCCATCTACCTATGCGAGTATTATTTCAACCATTCAAGATCGCGGCTATGTGCGTTTAGAAAACAAACGTTTTTATGCCGAGAAAATGGGTGAAATTGTTAATGATCGTCTCATGGAAAACTTTGACGATTTAATGAGTTACGACTTTACCGCAAACATGGAACAGCAATTAGATGATATTGCTGAGGGTAATAAAAACTGGAAAGACGTGCTCAACGACTTCTACAGTGGTTTTTACGGCAAGTTACTGAACGCTGAGAAGGACCCTGAAGAAGGCGGTATGCGTCTTAATCAAGCGGTTCCTGCGGGCATTGAATGTGATAAATGTGGCCGCGAAATGAACGTACGTACCGCCTCTACCGGGGTTTTCCTTGGATGCTCTGGTTACAACTTACCGCCGAAAGAGCGCTGTACAAACACCATGAACCTTACCGCTGGTGATGAAGTGGTGAAGGTTGATGACGAAGAAGAACTTGAGACAGAAGCGCTACGCTCGAAAAAGCGTTGTCCAAAATGTGGCACCGCCATGGACAGCTACCTCGTTGATGAATCTCGTAAACTTCACGTGTGCGGTAATACCCCGACCTGTGATGGCACCTTGGTAGAGAGTGGCACCTTCAAGATTAAAGGCTATGACGGCCCTATTATCGAGTGCGATAAATGTGGTAGCGACATGGAGCTTAAAAACGGCCGGTTTGGCAAGTATTTTGGCTGTACCAATGAAGAGTGTAAAAATACTCGCAAGCTGTTGCGAAATGGTGAAGCTGCGCCACCGAAGGAAGATCCAGTGGATTTACCTGAGCTTCCTTGCGAGAAATCAGATGCCCACTTTATGTTACGGGACGGGGCGTCAGGTATCTTTTTAGCGGCGCATAACTTCCCTAAGTCGCGAGAGACACGTGCGCCGAAAGTGGAAGAGTTGGCGCGCTTTAGGGATAGAATTTCGCCGAAATTCTATTATCTTGCAGATGCGCCACAAAAGGATCCTGAAGGTAATCCGGCCATTGTTCGTTACAGCCGTAAGACTAAACAGCAGTATGTGATGTCGGAAAATGAAGCTGGAAAGGCTACAGGCTGGTCGGCGTGGTATGACGACGGCAAATGGCAAGAGCAGGCTGCGAAAAAGCCAGCTGCTAAAGCGAAAGCAAAGAAAAAATAGTGCTTAATGCGCGCAACGTTTAGGTCAAATAAGCCCGCATTTTGTCGGGCTTATTTATGTGATGTACATTACTCGATTACACGCTAAATTGGCTCAAACTAAGCCTGTTTGCGATTGAATATATCGACAAGAGATAGAGAAGAAATCATGGCTTCACTACAAGATCAGTTATTAAAAGCGGGGCTAGCGGATAAAGCCTCCGCCAAACAAGCTCGAGCAGATAAACGAAAAAAGCAAAAGCAGCAAAACAAGCAGAAACAACCGACAGTTGATGAAACAGCACTGGCGGCGCAAAAAGCGGCAGAGGAAAAGAAAGCGCGAGATCGCGCCTTGAACCAACAGCAACAGCAAGAACGAGAGAAACGTTCAATTGCCGCGCAAGTTAAACAGCTTATCACCACAAATAAACAAGAACGTAAAGGGGATATTGTCCTTAATTTCACCCATGAAAATGTGGTCAAGCGTATGTATGTCAGTAATGACATTCACAAGCAAGTCACTAAAGGTCGCTTAACCGTGGTGCTCCTTGATGACGCTTACGAGCTAGTACCCACCCCGGTAGCTGATAAAATCGCCCAGCGTGATGAGAGCTATATCGTCTATCGTGCCGACTTAGATACCCGTGGTAATGATGGCAAAGACGAGCAAGAAGAAGATTGGTACGCTGAGTATGAAATTCCTGATGATTTAACGTGGTAAAGGATAGTAAGGGCGGCTGGGTATCGCAATATGTTAATGCCGATACCCGCCTTTTTGCTTACGGTGAAGTGGCTGCTTACGCCGCTGACTTTGCCGCAACGTAATGGTCTAACTGCGCCAAATAATGTGCTTTCCCTTCCTCAGACAACCAACTTGCTTTAAAGCTATTTTCTACCAATGTCACTAATTCTTGTTTGCTAAACCCGCCTTCTTCCTGCAGCGCGACTAAGTTTTCGTTCAAATAGGCACGAAAATAAGAGGGATCATCAGAGTTAATGCAAGGGGTGAGGCCCAACGCTAGCATGTCTTTTATCTCTTTGGACGTCAGGGATTGAACCACAAACTTATTTGATACTGGGCAAACGGTTAACCCCAGTTTCTTTGCTTTGGCAAGGTCGCATAATTCCGTAGAGGCCAGTATATTGACGCCGTGGTCTATTCGGTCAACCTTAATCTCTTCAATGACTTGGCGTATATGTTCTAAAGTGTTGTCTTGATTGACGTCGCAATGCATGGTGAGTTTTAACCCCATGTCTCTGGCTTTGGCAAACACCGCACTGAATTTCTCTGGTGGATTGTTTTTCTCATCTGAATCTAACCCCACGCCCACAAGTTTATCTATGTAAGGCTCAGCCATCATTAAATGCTGCATGGCTGACTCTGCAGACATATCACGTAAAAAGCACAGAATTAGCTGGCATTCTACGTTAAGCTGCGTGGCTGCGTCAGTTCTGGCTCTGTCTATTCCACTTATCACGGTGTGGAAACTTACGCCCCTTGAGGTATGTGCTTGCGGGTCGAAGAAAAGTTCGACATACACGATATTCTGCTGAGCGGCGCGAGTGAGATAAGCCATGGTAAGCTGGTAAAAATCTTCTTCGCCTATTAATACGCTCATACCTGCGTAATAAATGTCTAAAAACGAAGGAAGGTCGTGAAAGTTGTAGGCCGCAATCATTTCTTCTGGGGTTTTCGCGTTAAGGGTGACGCCATTTTTTTGTGCCAAAGCAAAGCTTAGTTCAGGTTCGAGTGTGCCTTCTATATGAACATGAAGTTCTGCTTTAGGCATGTTTTCAATAAATGTTTTCATTTGCCTGTTCACCATTGGTTTTATTATTTGGAGTTGTTTTTGTTGAGCCACGACAGTTACGGCGGTGCTAACCCTTGCTAGTGGTCTCGCCTTTAACGTTTTGTCTTTGGCTTCACTTTCACTCTTAATTTATACAAGAACTGCGCCTAAGATAACTTGGGTTAAAAGCGTGAAAATCAGCGGACAATCCCGAACTCAGCGAGCATTTTGCGAAATTTTTGTCCCATGGCTGCATCATAATAGGGCAAGGGCAATGAACTAACCTGGTGGGCTATCAGGGGTTGGTTCTGATTGCAGTAGAATTGGGGTAAACTTAGCACCATCTTAAACGTCTATAAAACGCCCCAGATAATAATGATAAATTGGAAAAGCCTTGGATTTGACGCGTTAACGACGCATCAACTATTCGAATTACTAAAACTTCGTGTGGATGTCTTCGTGGTAGAGCAAAATTGCCCATATCCTGATCTAGATGAAAAGGACAGGCATTGCGACATGCGCCATCTCATGGGATTTGAGCAGGACAAACTGGTTGCTTACGCAAGGTTGTTACCCCCCGGTGTTAGCTACCCTTCGGCCAGCATAGGTAGGGTTGTCACACATCAAGACTATCGCGGAAACGGCAGGGGTAAGCTGCTCATTGAAACTGCCATCAAGTATTGTGAATCTTACTGGCCAAACAGCGAAATAGAAATTGGCGCACAAACCTATCTGTTGTCGTTTTATGAAAGTTTCGGCTTTGTGCCTACCTCAGACATGTATTTGGAAGATGGCATACCTCATGTGGATATGAAAAGAACGCCCCAGTAAGGGGCGGTGCTTGTGTTTAACGGGGAGGACTGATTTCGCTAGCTGCTACTTCACGTCAGGCAATTGTGCGACAAGTTCATTTAATCCGGAAACCACGGTGTCTGGCTTTAACGCAAGAGGATAAAGCACTTTACCGGGGCGAGCGATAAATGCAGCTTGCCAACCCGCTTGTTTTGCGCCCGCAATATCCCAACCGTGAGCGGCGACTAACATGGCGTCTTCGGGTTTAATTTGCATTTGTTCAGCTGCCCATGCATACGCGCGCAAGTCAGGTTTGTACAAATTAATGTCCTCTACACTTAAACGTTTATCAAAATAGGACAGTAAGTCGGCATTCTTGAATTGGGTATAAACCCCTTTGTTCGACGAGTTAGTTAAACTTACCAAAGTGTAGCCTTTCGCTTTCAGTGCTTTAAGCCCTTCAACCACATCACCGTGAGGAGGAAGGCTTCTCAGTGGCGTGACTATTGCCTTTTTGGCGTCTTCTTTTGATAGCGTTATACCTTCTATTTCTGCCACCATAAGTAAAGACGCTACGCCAATTTCACCAAAGGTATGAAACCGTTGAGTTGTAGAGTCAACCAACGAGTGATGCAACATAGTAGAAAACCATAGTGGTAGTAAATCATTGCGTCCGCCTAACGCTTCGCCCACAGAACTGCGCATGGCAGTTAAGTCTAGTAGGGTTTCATTGACGTCGAAAAATATCACTTTGGGGGCAGGGAGCATGTCAGCAGAAGCGGCATGGGTTTCATGATTATGCGCTAGGGAGGGGAGTGAAACTAAACAGCAAAGTATAAGCAGCAACCGTTTCATAAAAAACCTATCGTGTAGTTTGAACGAGTGTTCAATTTAGGTGGCTTTGGTTTACCTGCCAACTCACCCTCGTTCAATCGACATACTGGTACGACGAACTGCTGTGGTTATCCCAGCGCGTTCAGTGCAAGTTGTGTTTGCTTGGTTAACTCCGCATTTATTTTCCAATGATCTGGTGACCATCCGGCTAAAAAACGATGGAAATCTGCGCAGGCAAAGGGGTAGAGGCTTCGCCATTCTTGTAATATTTCATTAATTTCACGATCAGAATGCCTCTTTATAGTCACCTTATTATTGAGTGCTTGTTTCAGGGCTTGTAAATACACCTCTAGTAAGTCTTGGTTGTGGGCAAGTTGATCAGATTCACTTAATGCACTTCCTAAAAAATAGGCGACGTCCTTTACCCCAACGCCATGGCCCGTATATTGAAAATCGATAGCGGCGCAGTGCGATAAGTGACTGGTGAAGCAAAAGTTAGCGACTTTGGCATCACCATGCAGCACGGTATGGTATTTTGCCTTATTCAGGCGGGTAGATAGGCCATGAGCTGCATCTTTAAGGGGGCTCGCCTTCATGGCGTTAAATTCATCTAGCCGTGTGCCAAGGTGCCAATAAGTCCCTTCTTGCCATAGGTTTTTATCGCTAACCCCCATAAACTGCCCATGAAATGCCGCCAACCATTTAAGTACAACAACGGCATCATCGGGCGATAATTCCATGGTGGTTTTCTCATAGCCAAGATTTGCAAGATCCTCCATCACAATAAGCGTGTCGTTTGAGTGTTGTTCCTCTTGGTTTTGCCCGGCAGGCGAGGGGAGAAGCGCAATGGTCTTTGGGGTTTTGCAATCTTGCGTTGTGAAGGGTTGAAGGTGAGTGTAAAAGTAGGCTTCTACCTTGAATGAGCGACATTTTCGTTTAAAGCTGGTATTGCCGCTCCAGCCTTTAGGATGATGGCTACCCAGCCTAGGTTGTGCACATTTGGCTACCACACGTTTTGTCGCACTTGTTCCGACAGGGGATAAGGTGGCTCTAAAACAAGCTCCTTGCTCACTCCAAAGTGGTTGTATAAGCGTGGCGTGTTTAACTTCACATTGGGTAGCCTGTGCGAGCCACTTTATAAATTCAGAGTTAACTTCATCAACCATTTTATCATCAGCCTTATTCTTTAAAGCGCCTTACTGATACCCGCAAGAGGGCTAGCAATGGTGTTAAGAAAGAAGTGACAAAAAAGCCGCTGATTAAGCGGCTTTTGTCTTTATTTCACTTTGCCAAAGAATGGCCAGCGGAATTAGCTGTTAGCGGCTTGAGACTCAGTCTCTTCGTCACTTTCAGCTGCCGACTCAACATGTTGAGAGGCTACGTCTACGCTTGCCGGCAACGTGGTAGGGGCAGAAGCCTTTCCAACAACATCACGCATTAGCGCTTGTTTGCCACATACCGTGATGGCAGGACGTGTATCATCTGCTTTTGCCACTAGTGCCACATCAGTAAATGCATCATCAACCGAAGCCGGTAATGTCATAGGGTGAGATGCCCTACGTTTACCTAAGCTACTTGCCGCCAAACTCGTGTTGATAACCGATGTCTTCACCGACTTAGGGGTTACCGGCTTTTCGTCGGCAACGTCAGCATCACTGCTTTGAGCTTTTTCTTCCACAACCACCTCTGGGGCCACATCAGCACTGCTTTCTTGCGCGCTTGGTGCTTCAGCGCTATCGCCATCGTGATTCAAATCTATTTCAACTTGCTTAGGTGGCGTTGCTTGCGCTTCTACAGGCACTTTAACCCGAGGCTTCGCTGGCTTAGCATTGGCATCAGCATCTGGAGAAGTAAGATCGAACTGAAGTTCGTCTTGCACAACATCAGCGGCTTCTTCGCTTGCAGGCTCTAGCAAACCGGGCTTATCTGCTTGCGTCGAGTCTTCTTCACTTGGCGCTTGGCTTACGTCTTTCGCTGGCGACGTAGCTTCTGCTGGCGTTTCAGCGGCTTGAGGTTGCGCTTCGCTTTGTTCATTGCTTGGCGTAGACTCAACAGCGACTTGCGGCTCAACAGGCGCGTCTGTTTCTGAAGACTGGACCTCTGATTCTAACTTACCGGGCATTGCTGCTTGGGTTTGCGCGGTATCGTTAGACTCTACATTGGCGCCGTCTTCTGATGCGTTTTGCGCATCCTTCTTACGACGTTGTCCTGCTGCACGAACATGACGAGGTGAACGACGTGAGCGGCCTCTGCCTTCTCGTTTCTGACCATTTTCATCCTGAGTCTGGTTAGCATTTTCGTCTTGTGTGCTAGGTGTAGAAGGCGTTACCTCTTCTTGCGCCTTAGATTCAATAACGTCGGTCTCATCTATTTTCGGCTTCTTAGGCGCTTGAGTCTGTTCTTGCTTAGGGGTTGACTCATTCGCTTTTGGCTTGGTTGTTTTAGGCGCTTTTTCGTTGCCTTCCTCAGCCGCCATTGCTTTCACAGGCTTCGCTTTAGCGGGCACCTTGTTCTTAGCTTGAACTTGAGTATCTTCGTCTTTATTCACTCGAACACTGCGGCGTGTATCACGACGCTTACGACGTTCAGCAACTTCACGCTTTTTCTGCGCTTGCGGTTCTTGGCTGTTGTCTTGGCTTTGTGCTTTATCTACCGGCTTAGTGGTCTGTTGCTCATCACGGGGCTGCTGCGCCTTACGCGGTTTGCGATTGCGGTTGTTACGTTTTTCGTCTTGATCTTGACGTGGCTTACGTTGTTCCTGATCACCACCTTCTTTGTTTTGTGGTTGCTGACCATGACGACGGTTATTTTTCCGAGGCTTACGACGTCTGTCATCGTTATTACGCTGACGTGACTGGTGCCCTTTGCTTGCCGGTTTTTGCTGTTCCTTGGTTTCTTTCTCTTTGCTTTCTTCGCTACCAAAGAGGTCGCTTAACCATTTACCAATACGAGAGAACAAAGAAGGTACATCTGCAGGCTTCGATGGTGCCTCTTTAGGCGCAACAACAGGTGCCGCGGTGGGGGCAACTAAACCTTTAAGGGCAGGCTCTTCTCGTTTAACTGGGGCGGCTGTTGTGGTCTCTGTTTCTGCTTCTACCGCAGGCATAAGATCAACTTCGTAGCTCGCTTCTGACACCACGTCATCAGGGCGACGGCGCTGAACTTGATAGTGTGGCGTGTCTAGATTTGCGTTAGGGATAAGTAATAAATCTACACCGTGGCGCTTCTCTAGTAACTGGATAGACTTACGCTTTTCGTTTAGCAGGTACGTGGCAACAGGGACCGGAAGCTGCGCTTCAATTTGCCCCGTGTTTTCTTTGATGCTTTCTTCTTCAAGAATACGTAGGATAGAAAGCGCAAGAGATTCAGTACCACGAATAGTGCCGTGACCTGAGCAACGAGGACACACATGGTGTGCCGACTCGCCCAATGAAGGACGTAAGCGTTGGCGTGACATTTCTAATAAGCCAAAGCGAGAGATACGGCCTAATTGAACACGAGCACGGTCACTTCGTACTGCATCTTTCATCCGGTTCTCAACTTCACGCTGGTGTCTTACCGGTGTCATATCGATAAAGTCGATAACCACCAAGCCACCTAAATCACGTAGGCGTAGCTGACGTGCAATTTCGTCTGCTGCTTCTAAGTTGGTATTCAGCGCAGTTTCTTCAATATCTCCGCCTTTTGTGGCGCGGGCAGAGTTGATATCAATTGAGGTGAGTGCTTCGGTAGGATCAATAACAATTGAGCCACCTGACGGTAAGCGAACTTCACGTTGAAATGCCGATTCTATTTGGCTTTCAATTTGGTAGTGACTGAACAATGGAACTTCGCCACGGTAAAGTTTTACGCGGTTTGCGAAGTCAGGACGTACCAATTGAATGTGCTGTAATGCTTGTTCATATATGCTGGTTTTGTCGATAAGGATTTCGCCAATGTCGCGACGTAAGTAGTCACGAATAGCACGGACAATAACATTACTTTCTTGGTGAATAAGGAAGGGAGCTTCACGCTCAGCTGCCACACCAGAAATGGCATCCCAGTGCTTCAATAGCACTTTAAGATCCCACTCAAGTTCTTCAAAAGACTTGCCTACACCCGCAGTACGAACGATTAAGCCCATGCCATCAGGAAGATCAAGTTTGCTTAATGATTCTTTAAGCTCTGTACGCTCATCACCTTCGATACGACGAGAAATACCGCCTGCTCTCGGGTTATTTGGCATTAATACTAGGTAGCTGCCCGCTAACGACAAGAAGGTGGTTAATGCAGCCCCTTTCTGGCCACGTTCTTCTTTGTCAATTTGGACAATAACTTCTTGGCCTTCTTTGATAACGTCCTTGATGTTAGGACGACCTTCGAATCTGTAACCTTTAGGGAAGTAAGTGCGGGCAATTTCTTTGAGGGGGAGAAAGCCATGGCGCTCAGCACCATAATCAACAAAAGCGGCTTCTAAGCTAGGTTCTACGCGAGTAATTTTACCCTTGTAAATGTTGGCTTTTTTCTGCTCGTGTCCTGGGCTTTCAATATCTAAATCATACAAACGTTGCCCATCAACGAGGGCAACTCGCAACTCTTCTTGTTGAGTTGCATTAATTAACATTCTTTTCATTGTATCTAACTCTGTTTTATACAGCCATTTAGACACAAAATTAAAGTGACATGTGCAAACCCTCACCGCGCAACCTCACGGCTGGACGGGGACTTTGTTGTAACGTCGCATTATCCTAAAACATGATCTTAAAACTTAACGCAATAAGCCTGTGCCGATTCATTTGGCTGGATTACAACTTATTGCGCATTGTCTGTTTTAAAGGATGTCGGGAGCGACACGCCCTTATTTCTTTCTTACAGGTAAATAAGCAGCCTTTATGCGCACTGCTTATTTCGTCAATTCAATTCTGTTTGCTAAATGGCGAACTTATTATGTGCTCGCGAGTACTATCTGAATTATCTAACGGCAGTGTAGTCGTTGCCTCTATAATTCGTTGTTTCGGTGTAAAACTGCCCTTCAAGGGGCTTATTCATCGAATAATGCAAACCGAAAACGAACAGTACTCCTTTATTCGCAGAGAGGAGTATTAGCGGTATTCTTAAACCGTATGGTGTGTCCAACCCTGCGAGATGTTATTTTTTATCAATTAATTACTGAATAAAAAACACCCTTCATTATCGCACCAAAGGGCGTATTTACGCAAGGTTTGTAGGGAAATAAAGCATGATTAATTGCAAGCAACGCTAAATGTTCAACCATAAGCTAATTTTTTTGCAGGCAAATGGCGGATTTTTTTCATGCCATGGGTGTTTTATGTTCCAGAGACCTTTTGCAATGCGGTATACTCCCCCTCATGAAAGAACAGACTCCCCAAAAAGTACAATTTGTAACCGTAGACGCAGATGTGGCCGGCCAGCGAATTGACAATTTTCTGCGCACTCAACTTAAGGGTGTGCCCAAAAGCATGATTTACCGAATTTTGCGTAAAGGCGAAGTTCGCGTGAATAAAGGTAGAATTAAACCCGAATACAAATTGGCTGACGGCGATGTGGTGCGGATCCCTCCGGTGAGGGTGTCTGAGGGTGCACCTGCGCCTTCGCCAAAATTAGATAAAATCGCCTCCCTTGAGAGCCATATTTTATTTGAAGATGATCGTATATTGGTTATGAATAAACCTTCTGGCATTGCGGTGCACGGTGGCAGCGGATTAAGCTTTGGTTTAATTGAAGGGTTAAGGGCATTGCGTCCTGATGCGAAGTTTATGGAACTCGTGCACCGCCTGGATAGGGAAACCTCAGGCTGTATTCTGATTGCGAAAAAGCGGTCGGCATTGCGACACATGCATGAACAATTACGTACCGGCAAAATGGATAAGCGCTATCAAGCCTTAGTCGCAGGGGAGTGGCCTTCAACACGGTTTAAAGTGAAAGCGCCTCTACGTAAAAATACACTACAATCAGGTGAGCGCATGGTGAGTGTGGGCGACGATGGCAAGCCTTCTGAAACCCGCTACCGCATTTTGCAGCAATTTGAAGGGGCTACCCTTGTTGAGGCGTCGCCGATTACCGGGCGAACTCACCAAATCCGCGTGCATTGTTTACATGCGGGCCATCCCATTGGCGGCGATCCTAAATACGGCGATGCTGAATTTGATAACCAAATGCGTAAAATTGGCCTGAGCCGGTTATTTCTTCACGCGCACAGTATTTCTCTTATCCATCCTGGTACTGAGGAACGGGTGAAGTTTACTGCGCCATTGGATGCCACATTAAGCGCTACGTTAAATGCGCTTAGCAAGCATGCTTAATCACTCCTAAGGCCTGATGTCGTTCATGAGAGAAAGTCGTTACAAACTCGTTATCTTTGATTGGGATGGCACGCTAATGGATTCCGCTGCCAAAATCATAAACTGTATGCAACTGGCCGCCGATCAATGCGGTGTTACCGTGCCTAGTGCTGAAGAGGTGGGGCATATCATAGGAATCAGCTTAAAGCCTGCCATCAAACAACTGTTTAATACCGATGATGAAGCTTTGGCCGAAAGGCTGGTCTTAGCCTATAAAGAGGCATTTGTGTCGCAAGATACCACCCCTTGCCCATTATTTGATGGGGTTGAATCTTTACTAGCATCGCTTAAAGAAAGCGGCGCAATTCTGGCTGTAGCCACAGGTAAAGCTCGCAGAGGGTTATCTCGTGCTTGGCAGCAAACCAATACAGGGCACTATTTTACCACTTCACGGTGTGCTGATGATGCTGAGTCTAAACCGTCACCCGATATGCTGCTGCAAATTCTTGATGAACTCGATATTCAAGCCAGCGATGCGGTGATGATTGGCGATACAACCTATGACATGCAAATGGCAAAGTCCATTGGCATGGACAGGATAGGCGTGTCTTACGGTGTCCATGCTCAGGTTCATTTAGAAGCACTGCAGCCTAAAGCTGTTGTGCATTCTGTAAGCGAACTACAGCCGCTATTACTGACAAGCCCAGCGTTGTTGAGTTGCTAAGTCGAGCAAGTCAATATTAAAGTGTCTATCTAGCATATTGTGAAGCAACATGGTGGGTAGGCCAATGAGCGTATTGGGGTCGCGACTGGTAATACGCTCAAAGAGTAAAACACCCATCCCCTCACATTTGAAGCTACCTGCACAATCGAGGGGTTGTTCGGCATCAATATAGGCTTGTAGTTGGGCTTGACTATGGCGGCGAAAGAAAACGCATGTTTCTTCTACCCGGGTGACACAAGTTTCTTCTTTATCTTTGGTACTTTGTTTGGCCGTCCCATCACCAAAGTGTTGGCACAAACTTAACGCTGTATAAAAAGAAACGGTTTTTCCTTGGCAGAGGGTAAGTTGTGCAAGGGCATTTTCAACCGTATGCGGTTTACCCAGTATTTTTTTACCGTCCCCGGTATCAACGAGGGCAACCTGGTCGCTGCCAATAATGATTTTGTTTGGGTTTAGCCTCGCCACTTTTTTCGCTTTTTCCGCAGCAAGTCGTTTTGCTAGATTTATGGGGGATTCACCATCTTCGGGGGTTTCATCAATATCCGGTGCGCAGGTTTCTACGTGAATACCGATATTCGCGAGTAGTTGCTTGCGGTAGGCGGAAGAAGATGCAAGCACAAGTTGTGGCATATTTGATTGAGTCATACTACGGCCTCACTGTAACCAAGTCATACTGATACACAAATGTACGAAAACAAATAGGTTCGAGCCGAAGCCCTACATTTATTGTAGAACATTTTTCGCCAACGAAAGTATAATTATGACATTGGGTGCCAGGTTGAGTAGGGTAAGGTTTGAATACGATTAGAAATGGCACTTGCGAAAGGGGCGTTTTATCGACAGTAAAGCTGATAAAAGCTTTGACACTGCTTGGTTCACACTATATCATGCGCGCCCTATGCAGAAAGTGAAACTCCCTCATTCGGTTGAACCGACTAAAAGTGCTATGAAACGTTCCGATTATCGGGGCATCATGGCGTCTAAAGATATGGAACGATTGAGCGAGGCAGTTGTCCGATGCAGTGACGATGTGGATGTTGAGGTACAGTTCGAAAAAGACGCGCAGGGTCTTACTATATTTCACGGCCACTTAGGCACGCAGGTAACACTTATCTGTCAAAGGTGTAATGGTGAACTTGACTACTCACTTGACGTGGACTTTTGTTTTACTCCAGTGCAGGGAGGAGAGCAAGAGAGTGAAGACATCATTCCCGAGGCTTACGAACCGGTAGAGGTCAACGACCACGGAGAAGTTAGTCTGCTTCAGATTTTTGAAGACGAGCTATTGTTATCTTTACCCATTGTGCCCCTTCATGCAGAGTCGGCGTGTGCAGTGAAACGAGATGATATGTCGTTCGGAAAGATTGAACCGGAACAAGAGCGAAAAAACCCTTTCGCGGTTTTGAAAGAACTTAAGCGAGACCAGGAGTAAGTTATGGCAGTACAACAAAATCGTAAAACGCGTTCAAAGCGTGGTATGCGTCGTTCACACGATGCATTGACAGGCGCGACTTTGTCTGTCGATTCAACGTCGGGTGAAACACACCGTCGTCACCACGTAACCGCTGACGGTTACTACAAAGGCAAAAAAGTAATCGGCGCTTAAGTCGGCGACTACATTTTGTCTAAGCTAACCATTGCGTTAGATATCATGGGGGGCGATCATGGTCCCCCTGTTATCCTATCTGCGGCTATAAAAGCCATCCAACACCACCCCGACGTTAATTTTACGTTGTGCGGTGACGAATCTATTATAAATCCCGCTATTCAAGTACTTTCTGACGCCGAACGACGTCGCGTTGTTGTGTCTCATTGCGACCAAGTTGTTGATATGGGCGAGGCGCCTACCTCTGCATTGCGTCATAAAAAACGTTCGTCTATGCGAAAAGCCATTGAGCTGGTACAGGCGAAAGAAGCCCATGCATGCGTGAGTGCAGGGAATACGGGTGCTTTATTAACATTGTCTTTTTATCTTCTTAAAACACTCTCTGGTATTGATAGGCCTGCTCTTGTCAGTATGATGCCGACCGCCAGTCATCACAAAGTCCTTCTCCTCGATTTAGGGGCTAATGTTAACTGTACGCCAGATATCTTATTTCAATATGGGGTAATGGGTTCGGTACTTGCACAACAAGTTGCGGGGATTGCGTCGCCTAGAGTGGCATTATTGAATGTGGGCGAAGAAGATATTAAAGGAAATGCCCAGGTTAAGTCTGCCGATCAGTTGTTTAAAGATGCGCCGGGGATAAATTATATTGGCTATGTGGAAGGTGATGATATTTTTACCGATCATGCCGATGTGGTAGTTACTGACGGTTTTACCGGTAATGTGGCCCTTAAATCTAGTGAAGGGTTAGCGAAACTGGTGGTCAGTGAGGTTAAAAGACACTCTCAGCGGAATATTTATACACGTTTAATGGCCAAGATTGCTTTTCCGTTACTGAAATCTATCTATAACAGTGTGAACCCCGACCAGTATAACGGCGCGAGTCTGATAGGATTGCGCGGCATTGTTATCAAGAGTCATGGAAACGCATCTAAAGACGCCTTTTATTACGCCATTGTTCAGGCAATGCAAGAGGCGCGAATGCAGGTTCCGGACAAAATAAAAACCAAGATAGAAACGGTATTGTTGGAGCAGCTTTGAGCAAATATTCACGATTTATTGGTACCGGCAGTTATTATCCAACTGACGTACGTACCAATGCCGACCTTGAAGGCATGGTAGATACCAGCGACGAATGGATCACCGACCGCACAGGAATAAAAGAAAGACGAATTATTGGTGCAGATGAGACTGCTGCAACCATGGGGTATGAAGCCAGTAAAAAAGCCATTGAAATGGCAGGTATCGACCCTAAATCTATCGATATGATTGTATGCGCGACCACCAGTGGCCGCTATGCATTACCCAGTACCGCATGTGAAATTCAGCGACTTTTATCATTAGATGGCATTCCTGCATTTGATTTGGCCGCTGCGTGTGCGGGTTATTGTTATGCGTTAAGTGTGGCAGACCAATATATTAAATCAGGAATGGCCAAGCGCATTCTTGTTATTGGTACCGATTGTCTAAGCCGCCTTATTGACCCCTCTGACAGAACCATGGTGATTTTGTTTGGTGATGCGGCGGGCGCGACAATAATCGAAGCCAGTGATGAACCTGGTATTTTATCTACGCATATACATGCTGCAGGTTCATACGGCGATCTTCTCTACGTAGGCAATCCAACCCGTGGTGACGAACAGTCAGTGCACGAAAATTGGGGTGTAATGCGTGGGAATGAAGTCTTTAAAGTTGCTGTGAACAAGTTATCTGAAGTGGTAGAGCAAACGCTAGCTGCAAACGATATGCAAAAAGCTGACTTAGATTGGTTGGTGCCGCATCAAGCTAATTTCAGAATTATAAAAGCAACGGCGAAAAAATTAGATATGTCACTTGATCAAGTGGTATTAACCCTAGAAAAATATGGCAACACCTCGGCGGCAACTGTGCCAACAGCCCTTGATGCTGCTATAAGAGATGGCCGTATTCAACGCGGTCAGCATTTATTACTAGAAGCCTTCGGTGGTGGTTTTGCATGGGCATCTGCCCTTGTACGCTATTAATCTACTTTATCGAATTTTTTCAGTGGTTTTAGTAATAGAAAAATAATAAGGAAAACGTATGACTAAGACAGCTTGTGTTTTTCCGGGGCAAGGCTCACAAAGTGTGGGCATGCTAAAGGAATTAGCTGATAGCTACCCACAAATAGAAGCAACCTTTAAAGAAGCATCTGACGTGCTTGGTTACGACTTGTGGGATCTTGTGCAAAATGATACGGATGGCAAGCTAAACGAAACGCACATAACCCAGCCTGCGTTACTCACCGCCAGTGTGGCTACTTGGCGAGTTTTACGTGAACAAGGTTTAGATGTTGACTATCTGGCAGGCCACAGCTTAGGTGAATATTCTGCTTTAGTGTGTGGTGGCGCGCTTGCCTTTACTGACGCGGTAAAATTAGTAGAAGCGAGAGGCCAGTTTATGCAGGAAGCTGTACCTGCGGGTGCTGGCGCTATGTATGCCATTATCGGTCTAGACGATAATGCCATTGCGGATATTTGCCAACAAACGGCTATCGCTACTGGCGATGTTGTGGCTCCTGTTAATTTTAACTCGCCAGGTCAGGTGGTTATTGCAGGAGAGAAAAGTGCCGCTGAAAAAGCAGCACAAGGGTGCAAAGAGGCGGGTGCAAAACGTGCGTTACCGCTGGCCGTTAGTGTACCTTCACACTGTGAGTTAATGCGCCCTGCTGCGGATAAGCTTGAAGAAGCGTTAGCATCACTAAATATTCATACCCCTGCAATCAACATTGTGAATAATGTGGATGTGACCATTGAAACTGACGAGCAAAGCATAAAAAATGCGCTGGTACGCCAGTTACACTGCCCCGTTCAATGGACACGCACAGTGCAATACTTGGCCGATGCCGGTGTAGAGCGCGTGATTGAAGTTGGCCCAGGTAAAGTATTAACGGGGTTAAACAAACGAATTAACAAGGGGCTTGCCTCTTTAGCAGTGAATACGCCTGAGAGCGTAGAAGCGCTGAAACAATAAGGGAATTGCTATGAGTCATTTAGAAGGCAAAATAGCACTGGTTACGGGCGCAAGTAGAGGCATAGGTAAAGCTATTGCCACGCAACTTGCTGAACAAGGTGCAACAGTTATTGGCACAGCCACCAGCGACACTGGTGCTGCGGCAATTACTGATTACTTGTCCGCGTCAGGCGGGAAAGGACTTGCGCTGAATGTTACCGATAAAGACAGTGTTGAAACGGCCATAAAAGAAATTGCTGCAAGCTATGGCGGCATTGATATATTGGTTAATAATGCGGGTATCACTCGCGATAACTTGCTCATGCGCATGAAAGAAAGCGAATGGCAAGATATTATGGATACCAACCTAACAGCAATATTTACGCTGTCAAAAGCTGTACTTCGAGGTATGATGAAGAAACGTTTTGGCAGAATTGTTAATATTGGCTCTGTGGTAGGGAGTTCAGGTAACGCTGGGCAAGCAAATTATGCTGCCGCAAAAGCCGGTGTTATCGGCTTTTCAAAATCCATGGCGCGAGAAGTTGCTTCTCGAGGTATAACAATTAACGTTGTTGCGCCTGGATTTATCGATACAGACATGACAAAAGCGCTGTCTGACGATCAGCGTGAAGCCATTTCAAAAGATATTCCAGCTAACCGTTTAGGTGAACCTGAGGAAATTGCGGCCACTGTTGCTTTTTTAGTGAGCGATGGAGCCGCGTATATCACGGGTGAAACTATCCATGTAAACGGTGGCATGTACATGGGATAATTCGCTTTTTTGCGAATTTAGCTAAGTTTGGGGTAGTATTTCCCCGAACTTGGATGTAAAAATAGAGTATTAAGAATTTGGGATGTCGCTGGTTTGACCAGAAAATTAGTTTAAACTGGTACTTGCAAGGGCGGACCTTGCAAAATAAACTAGCGGCACTTTTACTATCTAGTGACGTTTAAGGGAAACCTAGAATTATGAGTAACATTGAAGAACGCGTTAAGAAAATCATCGTTGAACAACTTGGCGTAAAAGAAGAAGAAGTAAAACCAGAAGCTTCATTCGTTGACGACTTAGGCGCTGATTCACTTGACACTGTTGAGTTGGTAATGGCGTTAGAAGAAGAATTTGATACAGAAATTCCTGACGAAGAAGCAGAAAAAATCACTACTGTTCAGTCAGCAATCGACTACATCAACGCTAATAAAGACGCATAAGTCTTTAACAAGTGTCAAAACGGCTCTTTTTAGAGCCGTTTTCTGTATCCCCCCTTGGTTCCAATGCGAGGACTTATTGTGACAAAACGTCGCGTAGTGGTTACTGGTCTTGGAATGCTTTCACCCTTAGGTCTCAACAGTGAAGAGACATGGCGCCGTCTGCTTGCAGGCGAAAGCGGTATTGGTGAAATCACTCATTTCGACAGCAGTAATTATTCCACCCGTTTCGCTGGTCAAATTAATGATTTTGACCCGTTGGAATATATTGAGAAAAAAGAAACGAAAAAAATGGACAGGTTTATCCAGCTGGGAATTGCAGCGGGTAAACAAGCCATGGCAGATTCAGGCTTAACGATTACCGAAGACAATGCGCATCGAGTCGGTGTTGCAATTGGTTCTGGAATCGGTGGGCTAGAGCAAATAGAGCAAAATCACCTTAAGCTACTTAACGGCAGTCCAAAGCGGGTATCTCCGTTTTTTGTTCCTTCAACTATCACCAACATGATTTCAGGCTTCTTGTCTATCATGGAAGGACTAAAAGGGCCTAACATCAATGTAGTGACAGCCTGTACCACAGGTGTGCACAACATTGGTATTGCTGCGCGTACCATCGCCTATGGTGATGCTGACGCTATGCTAGCTGGTGGTGCGGAAGCGTCTATTACCCCTCTTGGTATTGCCGGTTTTGCAGCGGCTAGAGCGCTTTCCGCACGTAACGACGATCCGCAAGCGGCAAGTCGTCCATGGGACAAAGACAGAGATGGCTTTGTTATGGGCGAAGGCGCGGGCGTGGTTATGCTGGAAGAGTACGATGCTGCAGTGGCACGTGGTGCCACCATTTATGCAGAATTAGTAGGCTTTGGCATGAGCGGTGACGCTTATCATATGACGTCTCCGCCTGCAGACGGTGAAGGTGCCGCAGCCTCAATGGAAAATGCCATTAGAGACGCGGGCATTACGCCTGAAAGCATTGGTTATATTAATGCACACGGCACGTCTACCCCAGCGGGTGATGTGGCTGAGGTTGCCGCTGTTAAGCGCGTATTTAACGATCACGCTTACGAGTTGTTGGTGAGCTCAACAAAGTCAATGACAGGGCATTTGTTAGGCGCTGCCGGTTCTGTAGAGGCAATCTTTACGCTATTAGCACTTAGAGACAAAATGGCTCCGCCTACCATTAATCTGGACACACCAGGAGAAGGGTGCGACCTGGACTTTGTGGCGAAAAAAGCCAAAGTGTTTACGTCAGAGTATGCATTGTGTAATTCGTTTGGCTTCGGTGGTACTAACGGGTCACTTATTTTCAAACGGTTATAAAAGAAAATCGCTTTTTTGGGGCGCCTATCTTTGGCCTCATTCAAACACGAATTTCAGCATGATTAAAAAAGGCACTAAAGTCTCGTTACAGGGAAAGGTTTTCGCTCATACCTAGGTATGGGAAACAATACCTTTTATGACTAAAGACTAAGTTACCACGCAGTAACTCCGCCATCTACAGCAATGGTTTGACCGTTCATGTAACTGTTTCCTGGTGACAACAGTAACAGCATAGTATTAACAATTTCTTGTGGGTCAGCCAAGCGTTTCATCGGGCTTCCCATGCCCAATTGCGCTTGGGCTTCAGGCGTATTATAGCCATCTACATTAAGAATATTGGTTGGGCTGTAAAATGGGCAAATGGCGTTCACCCTTACATTTTTTCTTCCATACTCTACGGCGGCGGTGCGGGTGACACCGGCTACCGCGTGTTTGGCTGCGGCATAAGCAGCGCCTTTAGGGGCACCACCTAAACCTGCTAGCGAGCTAACATTCATGATATGGCCTTGCTTTTGGGCTAGCATAACGGGTATCTGGTATTTCATACCAAACATTACACCTTTTACATTAACCGCAAATTGACGATCTATTATGTCTTCTGTCATTTGATGAACAGGCGCAGGTTGATGGGCAATGCCGGCATTGTTAACCGCAATATCTAGGCGACCAAATTGGTTTACCGCTGCGTCTACCAAGGACTGATTTACGCTTTCAAGGGCTATATCGCCGGCAAGGGTAATAGCGTCACATGATGAGGCTAGCGATTGCCGTACTTCCGTTAACGCATGTTCATTGATGTCACTGAGTACAAGTTTTGCGCCTCGTAGTGCTAGACCTTGAGCTAAAAGCCGCCCAAAACCACTGCCTGCACCAGTAACCAACACGACGTGGTCGCTAAAATCGAGTAATGAATCCATTAGTTAATCCTTTTATCATTGTTGTATAAATGCGATGAGGTGGTGGGCAAGTTCCTCACCTTTATCCTCTTGTACAAAGTGTCCGCCACCTTCTATCGTGGTGTGTGTTACGCCTGAACATCCAGCTATTCGTTTCTGCATGATGGTATCACCGCCAGCGGTGACAGGGTCTTGGTCGCTGAATGCCGTCATAAATGGGCGGCAAAACTGCTGTAGGTTTTCCCAGGCTTCACGGTTTGCGTTGGACTCTGGGTTATCCGGTGATGTGGGTACAAGGAGTGGAAATGCCCGTGCGCCTGCTTTATAGCGTTCAGAAGGAAAGGGGGCATCATAAGCCTTCAATGTTGGTTTATTCAGTAGAGATACCGTGCCTTGTTGAATAACTTCTGAGGTGGGAAACTCAGGCACATCTTGTGAAAAGCGACGCCACTTTATAAATGCATCCGAGGGAGGCTTATCCCCGGTTGGCAGCCCAGTATTTGACGCCATGACGGCAACAAATTTCTCTGGCATGTCGGCGACTAAGCGCAGGCCTAAAAGCCCACCCCAATCTTGACAAAAAAGGGCCGCTGGCTGATTAATAACTTGTTGAAACCATTCTTTTAGCCAAATTAGATGCCGCGCATAAGTATAGTCTTTTTGATGCACGGGCTTATCGGAGCGCCCAAAGCCAATAAGATCGGGAACGAATACGTTAAAACCTGCATCAACCAGTCGCGGCATCATTTTACGGTACAGATACGCCCAGGTAGGTTCACCGTGTAATAGCACAACGGGGAGTCCGTCATCTGGCCCTGCTTGATAATAGGCCATCACGATTTCTCCCCCCATGGTATCGGTGACGTTGATGTATCGAGGCGGGTAAGGGAAATCAGTGATAAACGAAAAAGCCTCTTCGGGGGTTTTGAGTACTTGCATCTTTATCTCCTTCCAGATGATGGCATGTCATGTCTTTGTGTAACATCTATGTTGTTTTTTTGCTTTATTTTTTAACAAAAACACTCCCTTTCACTGCTGTCAATTTTTCTGTATCCACCTTATGTCGGGCTTTATAGCGCTACCACAGAGCGAAAGAGGCTTGAGTTGAGGTATTAAAAATTATGATGAATGTCTATAACACCAATAAACTTGGATGATTGACATCACTGCAATAACATTCCATTAACGTGAAAAATAGGAAATGGTTATGACGCAAGCAGAAAATAATGCAGTTATGTACGAGGTTAAGGATGGGGTTGCTAAGCTAGTAATGCAAAGCGCGCCTGTAAACGCATTGTCTCGTGCACTTCGAATGGGGTTGATTGATGGCGTCACCAATGCATTGCAGGATGACAGCGTTTCTACGATTGTAATTACGTCTTCGCTACCTATATTTTCTGGTGGCGCGGATATAAGCGAATTTTCAGGGGGCGATTTGTCGCCTATGCTACCTGAAGTGCTAGACAAAATTGAACATGCTAGCAAGCCTGTAGTGGCAGTGTTACCAGGGCCCGCATTCGGTGGGGGATTAGAGTTGGCGCTGGCCTGTCATCACCGAATCACTTTCGCATCAAACAAGGTAGGTCTACCGGAAGTCAATTTAGGTATTTTACCCGGAGCCGGCGGAACCCAACGACTTCCCCGTTTAGTTGATGCACAAACAGCCCTTACTATGATTGTTACGGGCAAACCTACGCCAGTCACCAAACTTCCAGGGGTATTTGATAAAATTTCTGAAACGCCAGAGTCGTTACTCGCAGATACACGTGACTACCTTTCTTCTCTTAATGGCAGTAATGCCATTAAGCGTACCTGTGACATTACTTTATCGATGGACGAGAAGACCCAAGCGGTTTTTGATGCGGTTACACAGCAAACTCAAAAGACAACAAAGGGCTTCTATGCGCCGTTAAAATGCATTGAAGCCGTGCGAGGCGCTTATACGTTAGCATTCGAAGATGGCCTTAAGAATGAAAGTAAGTTGTTTTTGGCATGTATGGCCACCCCACAGGCGCGTGCCCAGCAACATTTTTTCTTTGCGGAACGTGCAGCAGGTCACGTGAACGACTTCGATAAAAGCACCCCTGAACGCGCCATTAATCGCGTAGCTATTATCGGAGCAGGCACCATGGGTGGCGGAATTGCAATGAATTTCGCGAATGCAGGTATTCCGGTCACGTTATTAGAACTGAAAGAAGAGGCCCTTGAAAAGGGCCTTGCGTTAATTCGTAAAAATTACGAAAACTCAGCCAAAAAAGGCAAGTTGACCCAAGCACAAGTAGAAGCCCGAATGTCTCTGCTTTCCGGTACCACGGCTTATGAAGATTTAGCGGATGTTGATCTTGTTATAGAAGCCGTGTTCGAAAAAATGGAAGTGAAGAAAGCCGTATTTTCTACCCTTGATAGCGTGTGTAAACCAGGTGCCATTCTCGCCTCAAACACCTCTACACTCGATATTGACGAAATTGCGACGGCCACTTCACGCCCTGAAGACGTTATAGGTTTGCACTTTTTCTCTCCAGCAAATGTCATGAAATTGTTAGAAGTCGTGAAAGCCGAGAAAACAGCGCCTGACGTGATTAAAACCTGCATGAAAATGGCAAAGAAAATTAGGAAGGTGGCCGTGCTTGTGGGCGTCTGCTTTGGCTTTGTAGGTAATCGTATGATTGAACCTTACGGTCGTGAAGCAAATAGGCTTTTGCTTGAAGGTGCCAGCCCAGAGCAAGTTGACCGTGTACTTACCGAGTTTGGAATGCCAATGGGGCCATTCACCATGGGGGATATGGCCGGATTAGATATTGGCTATTACGTTCGACAATCTCGTCAAGAACATATATCTCATGATCCAGCCTACGGCGCGGTAGCCGACCGATTAGTGGAAATGGGGCGCAATGGATTAAAAAGCGGTCGGGGCGCGTATCAATACGAACCAGGCAGTCGAGTGCCGATTCCAGATCCTGAAGTGCTTGACATCGCTAAGAAAGAAGCTCATCGGCTTGGCGTGAAACAACGCTCAGACATCAGCGACGAAGAAATATTAGTCCGGGTAATGTTTACCCTCATTAATGAAGGCGCTTGCATTTTAGAAGAAGGTATAGCTGCAAAATCCAGTGATATCGATGTGATTTACGTATACGGCTATGGCTTCCCTGTTTACCGAGGAGGCCCCATGCAGTATGCCGATGAAGTTGGCTTAGGCACTATTTTAGATAAGCTTGTAACCTATCGAGATCAACTGGGCGACTACGGCGACATGTGGCTACAGCCTAGCGATTTACTCATCTCATTGGCCAAAGACGGTGGCACTTTTAAGCACTACCAAAAGTAAGTCAAATAACAGGTAAAGATAAGGAATTACTATTATGCGCGACGCAGTTATTGTCAGTACCGCAAGAACGCCTATTGGGCGTGCCTATAAAGGGGCATTAAACAACTTACCCGCCCCGTCACTGGGTGGCCATGCTATTGCTAACGCTGTGGCGAAAGCGGGTATTGAGTCAGCAAGTGTTGACGACGTTATTATGGGCGCGGCCTTAACGCAGGGCAGTGGTGGCATGAACATTGGCCGACTGGCCGGGCTAGCAGGAGGCTTGCCCGTGACGGTGGCTGGCATGACCCTAGATCGCCAGTGTAGCTCTGGCATGTATGCCATTGCCACCGCAGCAAACGCTATCCGAACGGGCGATGCTAATGTCATGGTCGCTGGGGGGTTAGATTCTATCTCGTTAGTGCAAAACAAAAACATGAATATGTTTCGTGCGGTAGACCCTGCACTTGTCGCTAAGCACAAAGATATTTACATGCCGATGCTGCAAACGGCCGAGGTGGTGGGCAACCGCTACAACATCAGCCGTGATGTGCAGGATGAATATGGTTACCAAAGTCAAATGCGCACGGCCGCAGCACAAGATGCTGGAAAATTTGACGATGAAATTGTCCCCATTACTGCACAACAGGCGCTATTCAATAAAGAGACAGGTGAAACTTCATTCAAAGAGGTCACACTTTCGAAAGATGAAGGAAATCGTCCTCAAACCACCCTTGAAGGCCTAAATAGCTTAAACCCTGTTATTGAAGGCGGGTGCATTACGGCGGGTAATGCCAGTCAGTTATCCGATGGTGCAAGTGCTACCGTTATGATGGACGAACATTCAGCCGCTCAGGGGAGTGTTCAACCCCTGGGTATTTACCGGGGAATTGCCGTGGCGGGCTGTGAACCGGACGAAATGGGCATAGGACCAGTGTTTGCTATTCCTAAGTTGTTAAAACAGCATGGATTGACCATGGACGACATTGGTTTATGGGAGCTTAACGAGGCGTTTGCGGTACAGGTGCTGTATTGCCGCGATAAATTGGGTATTCCAGATGAATTATTAAATGTAAACGGCGGTGCCATTTCAGTGGGTCACCCTTATGGCATGAGTGGCGCGCGTATGGTGGGCCATGCCCTCATTGAAGGTAAGCGTCGCGGTGCGAAGTATGTCGTTTGCACTATGTGTATTGGTGGCGGAATGGGCGCTGCTGGTTTATTTGAAGTTCTATAGGTAATTGATATGGAAGGTTATAAAGCTCCACAACGAGATGCCATGTTTGTCACACATGAGCTGTTAGATTATCAACGTCATTATCAGGCGTTAGGTTTTGACGAAGCGTCTGAAGATTTGGTTTCTGCGATATTTGCAGAGGCAGCAAAATTTTCTGAAAACACACTTGCGCCAATCAACCAATCGGGCGATGAAGAAGGGTGTACATGGAATGACGGCAATGTGACAACGCCAAAGGGATTTAAAGAAGCGTACCGCACCTATGTAGAGGGTGGCTGGCCAAGTATGGCACACCCTGAAGAGTTCGGTGGGCAGCAATTGCCCTATTCTTTAGCCTCTATTATTGCCGAATGGTTTTCCGGCGCTAATCACTCGTGGGCCATGTATCCAGGCTTAAGCCAAGGCTGTATGGAAACCTTAAAGGCGCATGGAACTGAGCAACAACAAACCATGTTTTTGCCAAAGCTTATTAGCGGCGAATGGACAGGCACAATGTGTTTAACTGAAGCGCATTGTGGGTCAGATCTTGGTATGCTTAAGTGCCGAGCTGAACCTCAGGATGATGGTACTTATAGCTTAACCGGTACCAAAATATTCATCTCAGCCGGTGAACACGATATGTCGGAAAATATTGTTCATATCGTGTTAGCTCGCTTGCCGGGTGCCCCTGAAGGAACCAAAGGTATCTCTTTATTCGTGGTGCCTAAGTTTAACGTTTCTGATGATGGCGAAAAGCAGGATAGAAATGCGGTAACCTGTGGCAGTATCGAACATAAAATGGGAATTAAAGCCAGTGCCACCTGTGTGATTAATTTCGACGGTGCAAAAGGCTATTTGATTGGTCCTCCTAATCGCGGTCTCAATTGCATGTTTACCTTCATGAATACAGCACGTATTGGAACAGGGCTTGAAGGGCTGGCTGCCTCTGAAGCCGCGTTTCAAGGCGCCTTACGCTATGCGAAAGATCGTATTCAATTTCGTTCGTTAACGGGTCGCAAGAACCCAGACGGTCCAGCCGACGCTATCATTGTGCATCCTGATGTTCGTCGTATGTTACTTACGCAAAAAGCGTTTGCAGAAGGAAACCGAGCTTTAGCGGCCTACTGCATGCAAATGGTTGATGTAACAATGTACAGTGACGACGCTGCGGCAAAACAAGTGGCTGAAGCAAAGCTGGCTTTCTTAACGCCAATAGTTAAGGCGTTCCTCACCGAAACAGCACAAGAAACAACAAGCTATGGTATGCAGGTGTATGGCGGGCATGGCTTTATTAAAGAGTGGGGCATGGAACAATTAGCGCGAGACACGCGTATTTGTACTATGTACGAAGGTACTACGGGTATTCAAGCTGTAGACCTATTGGGTCGTAAGGTCATGGGCTCGAATGGTGAATTGCTCAATGTGTTCGTTCAAGAAGTGCGTGACTACTGTAACTCTCTTCGTGATAACGCACAATTTAGTGCGTGGACCAATGCACTCAGTTCACACTTAGACGAGTGGCAGCAAATTACCTTAGACATTAGCAAAGCGGCCGCGTCAAACCCTGATGAAATTGGGGCTGCATCGGTTGATTACTTAATGTATTCAGGTTATGTCACCGTGGCTTACTTTTGGCTAAGAATGGCAGTGAAAGCTCAAGAGCAACTTGATGCTGGCAGCACGGAAAGTGAATATTATCAAAGTAAAATTTTAACCACGGGCTTTTACTTTGACCGGCTACTAACTCGTACCCGTTCTTTGGTTTCAGCCATGCAGTCAGGCGCAGATAACTTAATGGCTATGCCTGAGAGTATGTTTGCCATTGAATAGCAATAGCATGTAGGTGCGATATAAAAAAAGCCGAGTGAATACTCGGCTTTTTTGTTTTTAAACGCTGCAGATTAACCCTTCACAAACCCAGCCCACAAAAGAGTGTGGCTCCTTTCGGAGCCACCAGTACGGCATCTTGCCGTGACCATGTTGAAACGACTATCACATGGTTTGTGAAATTGTTGTTTTAGATACGCTCGTTAAGCTCTGTAGAGATAGGGTTTGATTGTAAACCTTGCTCTGCAATCCACGCTTGTAACGTTTTGCCGTCTGCTTCAGGCGCCTGAAGGTCTTTGCTTGGCATTTTCTTAACAAGTAGTGTGCCTACTTCAACCGCGTTGTT
Source organism: Alteromonas australica (assembly GCF_000730385.1). Lineage (NCBI taxonomy): Bacteria > Pseudomonadati > Pseudomonadota > Gammaproteobacteria > Alteromonadales > Alteromonadaceae > Alteromonas > Alteromonas australica. The sequence continues at coordinate 1,892,141 of NZ_CP008849.1, forward strand.
TACTAGTGCAGTGCGAATAAGGCTGTTGCCGTTGCACGAAACACCTGAGTAGTAATCGCGAAGTTTCATTTTGTAGTCAGACTGTACACGACGCATTTTTTTACGAAGTTCGCCTTTGTCATCCGCTTGTACAATTGTACAAATGTTAGCGAGTGCTTCGTTTACATCAGCGTGCGCCGCGTTAGAAATAGTTAGAGATGTAGCTGCAATGATTAGTGAAGTTTTAACAATTTTCAACATGGTTAATTTCCTTCGGTTGTTGTTGTTTGGTTCGGGAATAATTAAAGCGGATCTGTGGTGGTCAGAAAACATGCAGACCAATAACAAGGTATTTAAAATAATACCTTAATCTAAAGTCTACTATGGGAAAGTTGCAATAAAATCCCATTAATACAATGAGTTATTGGTTTTTAGTGATTTTTGGGGACGTTGAAATATACTTAGCATAAAGTTTAATAAAAGGTTTTTTTCAAGAAAAAACGGAGAAAAAGTGCTTTAAAAAGAAGAAAAATAATAAAACAACGCTCATTAAAGAAAGTGGGCGGGGTATGAAAGGTGGGTGAATGAAATGACGTTGAAAAGAGGGGGGCCTAAGTGCAACCACATTACCGTTTGCACTTAGGCGTTTAACGAAAAGAGAAAGAGCCTAGTTTTCTAATAAGGCAGCCGCTGTGGTTTCATTGGTAATAAGCGCATTGATTAACTTGGAGCGAAGTGCGCCTAAGATAGCGTCTCGCTTATTCATGCCTGATGCAATACCCACCACTGGCCTACTGTTCGATAACGACAGTTCACTGCTGGTCACCCGCTTATTGATTTTACAATCAACGATGGCACCTTCCCGATTGTATATCCAGCTAATGATTTCTCCCGCAGCACCCACTTCAGACAAATACGCCATTTCTTCATCGTCAATAAAACCATCAACATGTAGAGGAGATGTGCTCCCTAAGTTCCCAATGCCGACAAAGGTGATATCTGCTTCTTTGGCCAGTGCATGAATACGCGCTACGTGGCTTTGTTGGTGTAGCACGTGTTTCTCTGCTTCAGAGTTTGCAATAACAGGCAGTGGCATAGGGTAGTGTTGTGCTTTAACTCTATCGGCAATATGCACCGCTACGTCGTAGCGTGTTGCTTCTCCATTATTGGCAATATTACCCACTAACGACACTATCTTATGCTGAGGACAATGTAATAAGGATAACTCATCTGCACAGGCACGAAGCACCCGACCTGTACCAAATGCAATGGTCTTCGGTGTCTCGCTTCGAAGCGTGCGTTCTATCACTGCGGCGCCAGCTTGTCCAAGGCCAAGGGTCGAGTTGGGATCTTCGGTTATAGCAGGCACCACATCGCAAAACTGAAGGCCGAATCGCTCTTTAATGGCCTTCGCCAATTCCATACATCTTGCTATAGGGTGTTCAAGGCGTACTTTAACCAGCCCTTCAGACATAGACAGCGCCACTAACCGTTGAGCGCTCTGCCGTGAGATATTCAGCATTTTCGCAATTTCGTCTTGGGTTTTACCGCCTACGTAGTAAAGCCATCCGGCGCGCGCAGCGTCGTCTAGTTTTTGGCTATCGTGTTGTTGCTTCTTACTCATTTATTCATCTCATTATGTCTTAGGTTTGCGTACTGCGAAAAAAACACGCCCCAACTGTCTAGTATGTCAACATCGTTACACGCTGGCGCGGTTAAGTGGCTGCCACCTATATAATGCAGTACATGCATATTTGCCGCTCGTGCCGCTTGAATACCTGCTAAAGAGTCTTCAATAACCAAACAATCCTCTGGTTTCACCCCCATGGAATCGGCCGCCAGTAAAAACAAGTCTGGAGCCGGTTTCCCGTTAGCCACCATAGAGCGTGTAAATTGTTTGTTCTCAAAATAGGGTGTTAGCCCTGAACAGGCTAAGGCATGTTGGGTACGTGATTGAGAACTACTTGTGGCCAGGCAATAGGGCACGTTTAAGTTGTCCAGTACTGAAAGTACACCGGGGGAAGCGTGTAGATGAGACTCGAATCGAGCTTGTAGTTGCTGTTGGAATTGATTGACTACCTGTTCGGTAAGCTCGAAATTGAAATCTTGCTTAACCTGACTCTCAACGTGTTGCATGCTTTTACCGAGAAATCTGGAAACAAAATACGTGTCGGTAATGGTGATGCCATAGTCATTCAGTAACGATTGCCAGGTTTGCATTGATAAACATTCACTGTCGATTAACACGCCATCGCAATCGAAAATAACAAGTTTGATGTCCGACACCAACGCCGTCTCCTTTGTTTACTCCGCCCTCTACACGTGGAGGGGGAAACCGAGGTTTCTGAACCTAGTTTTTATAACAAGTGCCTTTGCGCTTGCTAAAACTGTGAGCAATGGCCGCATGCGGTGAATATAATTTCACTTTCACACTGCACTAGCAAGTAGGGATTTACGTAATTCTAACACTTTTCTCCTATTTGCATAAATAAGCGCGAAAACAGGGGTTTGTGGAGAATAAAATTCTCACTAAATGAAACGCCTTGTAAAAATTAAGGCCAATGCCCCCGTTAATCGTCAATTTCGATTAACGAAATAGTAACGAATATTTTGTTAAATCCGTTTACAACTGTTTATTGATATGCGAGTATCCGCGCTGAGCAAATAATTATAGTATTGGCATATGCTCAATATTAATAAGGCTGAACAGTACGCTGTTCTTTGTTATTAACATTGATGTATATAAAAGTAACAACAAGACCCTAATTGAACTAACGCCGGCTATCTATCTGAACAACAACATCAAAGATAGTCGTGAAGTTAGTAGGAATCGAAGCGAGAGAAAAATGAATTCGACTTCAGAAAAAGTAGATTTTTCGCAAATTAGCGATGAGCAGCTGCCGGTTGCAAAACATGAGCTTAAGGGGTGGAAACACTTCATGGGCCTGTATGCCGGTGAGCACGTAGCGGCCACAGAATTTGTCTTTGGCGCAACGTTCGTGGCACTCGGTGCTACCATGACAGACATTCTATTGGGCTTACTCATTGGTAATTTACTGGCCGTGCTAAGTTGGACACTCATTACCACGCCTATCGCAGTCGAAACTCGATTAAGTTTATATACTTACTTGCAGAAAATTGCAGGTGATTCGATGACCAAGCTTTATAACTGGGCAAATGTCATCATCTTTACGGTAATCTCAGCTGCTATGATTACGGTGTCGGCTACCGCCGTTCGATTTGCCCTAGGCATCCCAGCCCAGCTCAATTGGTACCCCACAAACATGGCATTTGTTGCCGTGGTGTGTGCAGTGGGTGTTATCGTGGTTTTTGTGGCTATGTATGGCTTTAACGCGGTGTCTGACTTTTCACGTATTTGTGCGCCTTGGCTATTTACCATGTTCATCGCCGGCCCCTTGGTGCTTATGCCCGCATTAGCAGACGCTGTTATTGGCCAAACATTCCTTACTAGCTGGGCCGACTTTATGCACATAGGCAGTACGTCTGTGTGGACGGGATTAACCCAAAGTGGTGAGCCTGGCATTGGTTTGCTCGAAGTCATTGGTTTCTCTTGGGCAGCCAATACTATTACCCACTTCGGTCTTATCGACATGGCGCTACTTCGTTACGCCAAGAAAAAACGTTATGGTCTATGCACCTCTGCGGGTATGTTGTTTGGGCACTATATTGCGTGGATTTCTGCAGGCATCATGGGTGCTGGTACAGCTGTAATTGTACAAAAATCTATCGTAGAACTCGATCCAGGCGACGTTGCATTCCACGCGTTGGGTTTATCAGGGTTAGTCATTGTTATTGTAGCGGGATGGACAACAGCAAATGCTAACTTGTATCGCGCAGGCTTAGCAGCACAAGCCATATTTAAAGACAAGTCTCGTAATAAGACTACCGCAATTGTGGGCTTAGTGACTGTTGCTATCGCGTGCTTCCCGTTTGTCTTTACAAAGCTTCTTCCACTTTTAACCTATGCTGGCTTGTTAGTTGTTCCAGTGGGCGCCATTGTTTTTGCCGAACACGTTATTTTTCCACGCATTGGTTACACCCGCTATTGGGCACATTTCCAAAGCCTGACCCATAGTACTCCTGCTGTAGCTAGCTGGGGACTAGGTTTGGTTTTCGGTTTTGGTCTAAATGCGTTGGATGTTATTTCGTTCTATTACCTATTTATTCCAACCTGGTTCTTTACCATCTTTGTGTACACAGTATTGGCAGCCAAATATGGCGCTAAACGTGAGTACCCTCAAGAAGAAGCGCAAATGGCATCGTTTGATCAAAAGGTAGAGGCTCATCATCAGATGCAGGCCGACGCGCTACCTGATCACGTTGAAGATACATCATTGGTGTCTCGTGTACTAAAAGTGGTTTCTGTTTCAAGTTTATTTATCACTATAGCCTTGGCGCTTAATACATTTTCATTCAGTGCAGATGTCACTGGCTACGAAAGTAACCGTGAACTTTTCTTCAATATCGCTTTTGCATGCACGGTTATTTATTTCATCACTGCTTACTGGGCAATGCGTCGCCAGAAGGCACTTGCAAAATAAGGGGTTATTATGCAGTCGCAATCAAGTTTTCGCTTACGTCAATCTAGCCTTTCTACGTTGCCTAGCCACATAGAAATTCCACAGTATGACGCAAGTAAGGTTACAACCGGCATTGTTCACATCGGCGTGGGTGGTTTTCACCGCTCACACGAGGCTATGTACGTCAACAATTACATGAATCAAACAGGTGACCTTTCGTGGGGAATCTGTGGTATAGGCTTGCGTGACGCCGACAAAAAAATGCAGGACACGCTAGTGAGTCAAGATTATCTTTACTCACTGGTAGAAAAGCACCCTAGCGGTGAACGTAAAGTCAGTGTGATTGGCGCTATTTGTGACTTTATGATGGCGACTGAAAACCCCGAAGCGGTTATCGACAAAATGTCATCGGAAGACGTAAAAATTGTCTCTCTTACCATTACAGAAGGGGGTTACAATTTTGACCCTGTCACGGGTGAGTTTATTGCAGATAATCCAGATGTATTGCACGACATTGCTAACCCCACCGCGCCAAAGCTTGTTTTTGGTTATTTACTGGCAGCATTGAAAGCACGTAAAGACGCCGGCATTAAGCCGTTTACTATTATGTCATGTGACAACATCCAGCATAATGGTGATGTGCTTAAAGCGATGGTACTGGCTTATATCAACCTCGTTGATGCCGCCTTTGCTCAGTGGGTAGAGGAAAATGTAGCATTTCCCAATTCTATGGTAGATAGGATTACGCCGGCAACCACACAAGATGATATTGCTGAACTTGCGAGCCTTGGCATTGAAGATACCTGGCCGGTCGTTTGTGAGCCATTTCATCAATGGGTTATTGAAGATGATTTTTGCCACGAGCGTCCCGCGTTTGAACAGGTTGGGGCACAGTTTGTTAAACACGTCGCGCCTTACGAAAAACTGAAGTTGCGTATGCTTAATGCGGGGCATTCGGTTCTAGGCCTGGTGGGTTCGCTTGCGGGTTTCGATACTATTCACGGTAGTATGGAAAATACAGCGCTACGAGATATGTTAGGCGAGTTTATGCGAGCGGAGGTGAAGCCTAATTTAGACCCTGTGGGCGATATGGATGTGAATGAGTATGGCCAAATCTTATTGGCACGCTTTGCTAACCCAAATATTAAAGATGCATTATCACGGATATGTCTAGAAAGCTCGGCGAAGATCCCCGTTTTCTTACTGCCAACGCTTAATGATAATTTGGCGAACGATGGAAATATTGATATTTCTGCGCTTGTGCTTGCATCTTGGGCCTACTACAGCCAGTTCCATACCTCGCAACAGGGCAAGGCGCTGGAGGTTCAAGATCAAATGGCGGATGAATTACAATCTGCGGCAAAAGGTTACAGCGAAGATAAGCTTGCGTTTCTAAAAGTACGCAGCATCTTTGGTGACTTGGTAGAAAATCCTCGTTTCACCGAAGTATATCAAGGGTATTTATCCAAGCTTCACGAAGGCGTACCCGTGTTAGATATTGTTGAAACCCTGGCACCTCAAGTGTCAAAAGCGAGCTAACCGCTCGCTTTAGCGAATTAAAGGCAAAGAAAAAAGGCGACCTCTCGGTCGCCTTTTAAGTGCAGATTTCTCTGCAACCATGTTGAAATGGCTCACATGGTGTTGTGAATGCTTTATAAGCGGTCGTTTAGTACCGCGGCAATAGGGCTGCTTTCTAAACCTTGCTCAGATACCCACGCTTGTAAGGTCTTTCCATCTGCTTCTGGAGAAGATAAATCGCTCTTTGGCATCTTCTTAACCAGTAATGAACCCGCTTCTACCGCGTTACTTAACATTGCTGTGCGGATAAGGCTGTTACCACTGCAGCTTACGCCAGAGTAATAATCTTTTAACTTCAAGCGATAATCTGAGGCGACGGTACGCATCTTTTTACGTAGTTCGCCTTTGTCGTCCGCTTGAACAATGGTACAAATATTAGCTAATGCTTCGTTTACGTTCGCTTGTGCTAGTCCAGACACGCCGAATGTGGCCGCAATAACTAGAGAAGTTTTAACAATTTTCAACATGGTTAATTCCTCGGTTTTCATTTTATTGTTGTTGGTTCGCTAATCATTAAACGTAAAAACCGGGGCTGTGAATACGGGTTTGATGATACTTAGGTATGTATTTTAATAATTAAGCAGGGCGTTAATAAAAATATCAACACCATGGTGAAATGAGAGAAGACCGGTAAAGTTAAACTCCTGACGATGTCACTCCAACATAGTGTTGGGCTTGTGAGCAGCGCTCGTTGAAAGAAAGAAGAAGGTAGACGAGGCCACTCATCGCGGGCGTTTAAGCATATCCACTCTAAGTGCTAAAATAAGGCCGTTTATCTAGACGTTAAATGAAAAACGTCTCAATAAACGGCGTTGTTAGCATACAAATTCAGTGACAGCGGCCATCGACAAGGGCGTTTATTTGCTGATACCTAAAAGGCGTCAATACTTATAGCGTATTGCCTCACTCTAGGTTTAGGGTGGCTATCGGTATTATGAGTGACTTTTGAAATTGCTTGCCACTTCCATAATCTGTTCCCGCATCCACATATGTGCATAGTCGTGATCGGCGCTTACGTGCCAATAAAGATAGTATTCTACTGGCGCCAGGTCGAAGGGCAGTTCGTAAATGGCTAAATCATAGTGCTTGGCTAAGTGAAACGGTAAGCAAGCAATGAGATCCGTTTTTACTATGGTGCTGGGTACGGTTAAAAAGTGTTGACCCCGCATCACTTCTTTACGGCGCTTGCCCATTTTATCTAACGCGATATCTATCGGCCCGGCCCCCGACTTACGTTGGGAAACATTGATATGGCCTAGTCGCAAAAAGGTGTCTAAATCTAATCCGTTTTTAAGGGCAGGGTGGTTCTTTCTTGCCAGAACGACAAAGCGGTCTTGGGCAATTTTTTCTTTACATAGATGCGGGTCGGTAAAGGTAGACGCGTCAGCAAAAAAGTCCAGAGTACCGCTTGCCATAGCAGAAACCACCTGACTGCGAGGAATTTCGTAGTTAGTAATACCTATATTAGGCGCAAGATTTTGTAGGCGAGCGACAAGCCTAGGCATAATGCTAGCTTCCAACAAATCGCGACTGGCAAAATTAAATGATTTTTCTGCGGTAAGCGGGTCGAAGGTGTGGCTTTCTTGCACACTTTTTCGCAGCAGTGCGAGGGCTTGTCGGGCGGGCACGATGATATTTTGCGCTACGGGCGTGGGTGTCATGCTATGACCGGTACGAACAAATAAGGGGTCGTTTAACATCTCTCTCAAACGTGCCAGAGAATTACTTACCGCAGGCTGAGTAATACAAAGAACATCTGCTGCTTTTGTTAGGCTTCCTGCAGTATATATCGCATCGAATACAGCAAACAGATTTAAATCAATTCTATTCAGATTCATTGAGTATTCCTTTTTTTGGCAATGCCAACCAGTTACATCTGCCCCTGAAGAAAAAGTATTGCGGAAACACAGGGGTCACAATATTTACGTTATTGTAACAAGAATATTTATAAATACCTATTATTAGAAGTTAATTGAAATATTCAACTAAGTAATAGTAGTCTAAACGGCATAATGTACCTATAGGGATAAAAACATGAAATGTCTCATTGACTTAAAGATCGGCGACACGTTATCGCAGGCAGAATGGATGACCGTCACGCAGCCTATGATTAATCAGTTTGCTGATGCCACGGGAGACCATCAATGGATTCACTTAGACAGTGAGCGGTGTAAGAACGAAAGCCCTTTTAAAACCACGATCGCTCATGGGTTTCTCACGGCCTCACTTATGCCAAAAGCGTTCGCTGAGGTTATTGAAGATTCACCACGTATAGCGTCAACCATCAACTATGGCATAGACAAACTCAGGTTTTTAGAGCCCGTACGATGCAACGACGGGGTAAAGTTTCAATTTACCGTGGTGGGGATTGACGACAAACCTATGGGGGCACTTTATAAGGTTGAGGCTACTGCACAACTGAAGTCATGTGAAAAACCTGCGCTAATAGGTACGTTTTTAATGCTGGCAGTACTAAAATAAAGATAAAAAGCACGTGACTTCATTCGCATGAAATAACGTGCTTTTTTCCACATTGGAAACGAGTGCCTATTATCGTCTAGGCACACAGTAGGTCATGCTTATTAGTTAGATGCCTCTTGCGCACCTTCTTCAACGGCTTCACCGGCACTTTGAATATCTTCACCAGCGCCTTCTATTGTGGCACAACCGTTAATACCGCCAAGGGTAGAGGCGAACAGCAGGGCCGTAAATAGGTGTCTTAACTGCTTTGCTTTGGTTAAATTTTCCATCTTCTTTCTCCTTTGAGTTACGTAAAATGATAATGACGGCCAGTGCCCACGATTTATTCGTCGGCGCCGTCTCCCTCTTCAGATTTATCTAGCGAGGGGGAATCTGGGTTTTCTTGCGCCTTACTGTGTTTAGACTTGCTTGCGCTGGTTAACATGTTGTCTAAGTTGTCGCTTCCCTTAGAATTAAAATCCAATGTCCGTATGGGGAAGGGGATAAGAATATCGTTTTCTTCCAAGACACGTTTCACCGTGACAACAGCGTCGTGACGCACCACCATAAAGCCCGGATCGCCGGGGTAACGTATCCAAAACCAAAGTAAAAGATTAATGCTAGAGTCACCGAACCCTTCTGCGTAAACTGCAGTTTCATCTTTTTTAATCACATAATCCTTTTCTCTCATGGCCTCAGTAATTACCTCAGCGGCTTTTTCCACGTCATCGGCATAGGAAATACCAACCGGTACCTCGATGCGTCGATAACCAAGGTAAGAGTAATTCGTGAGTATGTTGCGAAATAAAATTTTATTGGGAATGACTTCCAATTGACCGTAGAAGGTTTCAACCAAGGTATTTCGCAGGTTTATTTCCTTCACGTTACCGAAAACACCATCCGCTTCTATAACGTCGCCAATATCGAAGGGTTTGCGAATACCCATTGCCACCCCAGCAATAAAGTTTTCTGTCATATCTTGGAAAGCGAAGCCGATAGCCAGTCCGACAATACCCGCTCCGGCAAGCAACGAAGTCACTGTGCCTGATAAACCGACAAAATCTAAAGCAATGAAAATACCCGCTACTACAATAACGGCTTTAATGATTGATGTGAGTAGCCCTGCAATTTGGCGCGACTCGAAGGTACGGCGCATGAGTTTGCCCACCCACTTGCCCACAATTTTAGCTAAAAGCCCAAAGCCGATTGCAATTAAAAAGGCTACAACAATGTTAGGTAACAGCGTGATTGCTTGTTCTAACCAGCTTTCAAGTTTGTCGCTAAGTAAGGTGTACACGTCATCAATGTTTGGAAATTCCATACTTTCACTTTGTTGATTCACAATATTGTATTCACCATCAAAAAGTATTCCGCGATTGCGTGAACTGTAAATATCTGAATTAATTGATTTTATTTTGGTTTCGGTTTTACTCTCAAATCAAGAGTAAGAAATATCTACCTGAGTATCGAAAAATTTACTGGGTAGGATTTATTCACACCGATGCGTCTAAGCTTTGGCGCATTCCCTTGGGAACCGCCCAAGATGCTGATTAGACTTTAGTCTATGTGGTCAGACCATGTGTAAAATTAATGTAAACATATTATTCACAATAAATTTACAAAATGAGTTGGCAGGCATACCATTCATCAGGTAGGTCAAATTTTATTCATGGCCTTACACCATAACAATGAGAAATCGATCAGCTTGTTGCTAACGGAATGTGTGGGTTAAGCCGCTAGTAATGCGCTCAGATTTGGAATCACACTATGAATTTAAAAACGCGTAAAACTGCGGTAGCTGCACTTGTTAGCGCTGCATTGCTGTGCTCACCTTTAAGCGCTTTAGCGCAAGAGTCACAGGACAGCGAAAAAAAAGAAGCAAAAGACGTTGAACTTATTTTAGTGACAGGGAGTTTTGTTCGTCGCAGTGAGAACTTTGAATCACCCTCTCCATTGGCCGTTGTCGACAGTGTAGCGATTGATGCAATTGGTGCAAAAAACATTGCCGATATTACTCAAACCTTAACCATTAATACCGGAGCAGAGAATAACCCTGATGCGTTTACGCAAAATGCAACGGCGGGCACCTCAAATATTAACCTACGGGGCTTAGGCGTAGCGTCTACCCTCATATTACTCAATAACAAGCGTCAGGTAGTTAATGCTCAACCAACGAACGAAGGGTTAAACTTTGTTGATACCAGCTCGCTGGTCCCCATGATTGCTATTGATAGAATGGAAGTCGTAAAAGACGGTGCTTCTGCGCTATACGGTTCCGATGCGGTCGCCGGCGTTGTTAACTTCATAACCAAGCGAAATTATGACGGCGTTATGGTGAGTGCGGACTATCAAGATGGTGCGCATGGCAACAATAAAGAATATATACTTCAAGGGCTGTGGGGGGCATCTGGCGACAATGGTAATGTGATGGCCGCCATTAGTTACACTAATCGTTCACCGCTATTTCTTAGCGATAGACGCTTGAGTCGCCCAGAAGATGATACTAGTTCACTAGGTAATCCCGCGTCTTATTTTCTCAATATTCCTGGCATGGGTGCGCTACCCATCATTGATCCCTATGGCTGTGAAGAGTACGGCGGTTCACCTAATTTGTTGGCACCTAGCGGCACAATACCGGGTCTTGATATTGGATTCTGTGGCTTTGACTTTGGTAAGTTCTATTCCTATGTGGCAGATGAAAGTCGCGTAAATACTTATGTTAGTGCCAATTATGAATTTGAAAATGACATTACGTGGACAGCAGAATTCGGTATGGCAAGAAATCGGGCTCAACGGGGCGGTGCGCCAAGTTTCCCTATTTTAACCTCGCCAATTGTGCCTGATTATCACCCGCAAAATCCCTTTGGACAGCCTGTCGCGTTTTTTGGTCGCGCGGAAGGTAATGGTTTTGAAGGTGACCCAGCCAACACAGAATCAGATACGTTTAGATTTAGTACCAACCTACAGGGGGTGACAGACAGTGGGTTTTGGGAAATAAGCTATACCCGAGCGGTAAATGACTTTGTTTTCAGTGTGCCAGATGTGCTTAATACTGAATTCCAATTGGCACTATACGGTTTAGGCGGCTCGAACTGTGATCCCGTGGCAGGAACGCCAGGGGAAGGAAATTGTGAGTTTTATAATCCGTTTGCCACTTCTTATACGTCTTCGCCTAACTCCGACTATGTGGTTGATTCATTCACCGGCAAGCAAGTCATCGACTCTAAGGCTGATCTTGAGGTCATAGAGGCCTTCACATCATTTGATGTATTTGAAGTTGGTGGTGGTTATGCAGCCCTAGCATTAGGGGTGCAATATCGAGAGAATCAACTATCGCAGGATTACGATGAGCTATCGAATCAAGACAGTTTTACCTTCGTCATTGGTAACCCAGATATCGACGGTAGTCAGGACGTGTGGGCCGCATTCGGTGAATTAGCGCTGCCGCTAACTGATGATTTAGATGTACAAGTGGCGTTAAGGTATGAGGATTACGGCGGTAATATAGGTAGCACGGTAGATCCAAAACTTGCAGTTTCATACCGCGCCAATGACACCTTGTCGTTTAGAGGCTCCATTTCTACCTCGTTCAGAGCGCCTACGGTGTTTTTAGCACAAGGTGGAGCAACGTCTTTGCAGCAGATACTCGACCCCGTGCAAGGTGCCGTGGCTTTTGTTGCCGTGCGAACCTCGGGTAACGAAGAGCTGAAACCAGAAGAGTCGACAGCGTACAACCTTGGGGTTTCGTTTGAACCATTTAGAGATTTATCACTGGAATTGGATTATTGGAACTTCGCATTTGAAGACCTAATTATTCAGGAAAACGCACAGGCGGTATTAAATGCCGATCCTACTGACCCTGACCGAATTGTCCGCGCTGGCGACCCACTCACCGGGCCATTGCTTCAAATTAACAACACCTATGTTAATGCAAGCGAGCTAGAAACGTCTGGTCTGGACTTTGTTGCCAGCTATAAACTGGAAACGGAGGCGGGGAGTTTTACGCCCTCACTGAACGCTACCTATATTACTAAGTACGACCTAAAGGATCCCCAAGCCGGTAATATTGATGGCGCGGGTAGACGTAACTTCAACAATATAGGTGTTTCTTCTCCAGAGTTGCGTATGAACCTAGGTTTAGCATGGCAGCATGACATTCATGCCGCGAACCTATTTGTACGCTATATCTCGTCTTACGATGATGACCAAAATTGTTCAGATGGCACCGCTAACTTAACGGGGTGTGCCGACGGCTTTTATGAAATTGACAGTCATGTCACGGTAGACGCGCAGTACAATATAGACTTAGGGGCGTTATTTGAAACCTCGCAAAGTTACGTGTTGTCGCTAGGTGGAATCAACCTGTTTGACGAAGATCCTCCACAATTGTTTACCAACAGTGGTTTCGACTCCAAAGTTCATGATCCTAGAGGTCGTCAAATATATGCGCGCCTTGCAATAGAGTTTTAATCATAACAAGCAAGATACCTAACACAGAAAGTATAGATACCGGCACCCTGTGCCGGTATTTTTTTTGTAAACAATTCGCCCCAAGCAAGGAAGTCGAATCTTTTTCTCGTCTACTGAATTTTACCTAAGGCTGGTTTACAGTGTTTATTGGCTTAAAACGGAGATTGAAGGAATCACCCATGGCGAACAAATTAACCTCATCAGAAGTTCAACACGCGTTATCGACATTAAATAACACGTTGGAGGAAGGTCAAACTTGGCAACTTGAAAACAATGCCATTGTAAAAACCTTTACCTTTAAAAGTTTTATTCGTGCATTTGGTTGGATGTCTCAAATTGCTATTTGGGCAGAAAAGCTTAATCACCACCCCGAATGGTTTAACGTTTATAACCGTGTAGAGGTTAAATTATCAACACACGACCTTAATGGGCTTAGCGATTTAGACTTTAAACTTGCAGATAAAATGGAAAAGTTATGTGATTAATGTCGGGGATGGCGAACAAAACCGCGCTGAATCGTACGTTCACTGCACATAATGCTGATTAATTGCGCATACAGTCAGAAAAATGAAATATTTCCTCTTGTGGCTCTTGTGTTAGTAAAGTCCCTATGTATAATACGCACCACGTTGAAGGGAGGCAGCAAGAAACGCTGACACCAACAACGAATTTTCTGGCGCGGGATGGAGCAGTCTGGTAGCTCGTCGGGCTCATAACCCGAAGGTCGTAGGTTCAAATCCTGCTCCCGCAACCACAGAAAATGAACGATATATCTACTTAGTTGCCTAATAGATAATAGCAGGTCAAGTAAGTAAAAGTACAGACGCGGGATGGAGCAGTCTGGTAGCTCGTCGGGCTCATAACCCGAAGGTCGTAGGTTCAAATCCTGCTCCCGCAACCACATTTAAGCCCTGGCATTTGCCGGGGCTTTTTTGTCTCTCTTTCTTTTTATTTTATGACTTTTTTGCTGCATGTTATCTCTACGTGACAGCTTGTCTTCAGTGGCTTTCATGCCAGTATCTCGTTATAAAGTAAGTCCTATTTTTATCAAATGATGCGTACCGAGTTTGACTCGTTGTCTATACTTTTTTCTTCTCGCACTTTGAATAATCATTTATTACATGGTAAAAGTCTGTTTTATTATACTAAAGAATAATGCGGTGCCTGCTATTTGCTTCGTCAACAAACCACTTAGTGGAAGCAAAATTCAGAGTTAACAGCGTGTCCCTAAAAAAGAAGTAACAAAAATAATTGCTATGATATTTAACTATTTTGATGTTGGGCCTGAAGTTACACTCTTAAGCGGGCATTACGATTACGCCTTAGTAGGGCTGTCCTTGTTCGTTGCTATTTTTGCTGCTTTCATGGCGTTTAATGTCGCCACCCAAGCCTCTGAAACCACAGATCGCATTCGACGATATTCGCTGTTGTGCGCTGGGAGTATTGCTTTAGGCGGCGGCATTTGGGCCATGCACTTTCTTGGCATGCTGGCGTTCGAGCTTTGTACGCCGGTGAACTACGATGTCACCATTACCTCTCTCTCTGCGATCCCTGCTATTGCTGCAGCATGGGTGGCGCTGCGCTTATTAACTCAATCGCATATTACCTTTTTACAAATTCTTTATGGTGGCGTATTGGTCGGTGCTGGTATCGGTACCATGCATTACAGTGGCATGGCGGCGATGGAACTTGCACCTTTATTAAGGTACGACCTTGGTTTATTTGCCCTGTCCATTGTGGTTGCTGTTATTTTGGCAATGATCTCTTTAGCCATAAAGTTCGGAGTAAGTAAAAACAAGAACAATAGCCGCAATTTTTCAGGTGTATTGTTAGCCTCTGTGGTAATGGGGTTAGCCATTGCAGGTATGCACTATACTGGTATGGCAGCCGCGCGGTTTGTTCTACCTCCGGGGATGGAGCTAAGCACGCAGAGCGCGAGTATATCGGTTTATTTGGCTCTCTCTGTAGCCATGGTGACTGTTACCTTAATCGCGATTGTGCTTGGTTTAACGTTATTGTTTAAATATAAAGATGTCACTTTACGGGCCATTGCAAGTGAGAGAGTGCAGCGAGCAATAACAGATACCGCAGTTGATGCCATTCTTACCCTGAATGACAAAGGCCTCGTGCAAACTGCTAATCCAGCGGTTGAGAGTTTATTAGGTTACACACCGGAAGAACTCATAGGTCGCCCCGCCGAACTGCTTATTCCTGAAGATCGCAAGCATATTTATAATGACGACTTTTTTGCACAAAGAAGTGTGCCAATGCAGCAAATTATTGGCACCAGTAGAGAAGCAAAAGTGGTTCATAAAAGCGGTGAACACATTCCGGTTCAAATAGGGATTGGTTACACGAAAATTGATAATAAAGCGATTTTTGTTGGCTTCCTGTCAGATTTGCGCAAACGCAAAGAAATAGAAAATGCCTTACGAGAAAGTGAGACAAAGTTTCGCAGTTTTATTTCGAATATTCCGGGTATTGCCTATCGGTGCTTAAATGAAAACGGTTGGCCCATGCTATTTATTAGCGATGCTGTTGCCGATATAACCGGATACAGCGCACAGGATTTCTTGTTGCCCTCACCAATGATGTCTTTTAACGAGCTCTATCATCCTGATGATCTTGATAAGGTTGCTGGTGGCAACGAAGAAGACGGCGAGTTCAGCTTAGAATACCGAATTATTACTAAACAGGGTGATGTAAGGTGGGTCATTGAGCATGGCGTTCACGTGAAAGATGAGCAGGGTAAGGTTCTGCATATAGACGGTTTTATCTCAGATATTACGGCCCGAAAAGAAATGGAAGAAGAACTTCGGGTAGCCAAAGAAAATGCAGAACAAGCGGCCGCGGCCCGCACCACCTTCTTAGCGAATATGAGCCATGAAATTCGTACTCCCATGAATGCTATCATTGGCTTTAGCGATTTAATGTTAGCGGAGGATATGCCGGTGGAGCAGCACGGGCATTTAACGACCATTAATCGCTCTGCACGCTCCCTGTTGCATCTACTCAACGACATTTTAGACAGCGCCAAGCTAGACAAAGGTAAGCTTGAACTTGAATACCGTGATTTTGTGCTAAGGGAAGAAGTGGATACGGTGGTGTCTACATTCTGGCTTGAGGCAAAGCGTAAAAACATCTCATTACAAGTGACGGTAGATGATGACGTCAGCGAAGCTTACTCGGGCGTGCCAGAGCGATTACGCCAGGTATTGAACAACCTTATCGGAAACGCAGTGAAGTTTACGGCTAAAGGGGCGGTGGAATTAAACGTTAAGACGGATACGGAGTTTGTCTATTTTAGTGTTAAGGACTCAGGAATTGGCATGTCCAAGGAGCAAGTCCAACGTGTGTTTGAAGCCTTCTCACAGGCCGATGCTTCCATGAGTAGAAAGTATGGCGGCACCGGCTTAGGTACCACTATTTCAAAGCAATTGGTTGAACTGATGGGCGGCACTATTTGCGCTGAGAGTGAATTAGGTGAGGGCAGTAAATTCACCTTTAGATTGCCGTTAACTCCCGCCACTGCGCCGAAAGCAGAAGTAGAAGGGAAACCACTACCGTTGCCCGCTATGCATATGCTTATTGTGGACGATATTGCACAAAATATTGATTTACTGTCTCTGCTCTTAACCCGATCAGGCCACCAGGTAACTATAGCCAGAGATGGGCAAGAAGCCTTGTCTAAAATGCAAGACGACAGCATTGATATTGTACTAATGGATTTACAAATGCCCATTCTCGACGGGTTAGAGGCGGCCAAACGTAGACGGGAGTACGAAAGGGATAATAAGCTTTCTCCCTTACCTATTGTCGCCCTTACTGCCAGCGTATTGGTGCAAGACCGCCATGCTGCTACAGAGGCGGGAATGGAAGGTTTTGCAAATAAGCCTATTGATTATCCTGTGCTTACCAGAGAAATTGCGCGGGTTATGGGGCTAAAAGAAAATGAGTTGGCTGCTAGCCCTATTGAAGCCCCCGCTCAGAAGCCAAAGAAAACCTCACGCTCCACCGTGAAGGTCGTCGACATGGATAAAGCGCTACAATTGTGGACAGATAAAGATATTTATCTGCGAGAGGTAAATCGGTTTATAACCTCAAGCGAAGAGAAAATAAAAGCCATTATCACCGCCATCATAGAAGGAAACGTGGATGATACCTCTATGCTAGCCCATGGCATGAAAGGGGTGGCCGGTAACTTAAGCATGACCACCTTGTTTTCCATATGCCGAGATATTGAGCAAAGCGCGAAATCAAAAGAACTCGATATCGGCTTAGTGGAACCCTTACGTCATGCTTTCGCGGATTTAAAAGCCTGGGTGGTCACTCAAGAAGCTGACAAAACACAAGATACGAATGCACAGATTAATACCAATGAGTTGGTCAGTCATCTTAAACAACTAAGTGACAGTGTTAAGCAAAATATGCTTGATGAGGAAGAACTTAGTACACTTGCAGCTATGACTGTTGGTTCGTATAAAGAAGAAGTGTCCGCTATATTATTAGATATAGATGAGTTCGAATTTGAAAACGCAGAAGTAAGAATTCAAGCGTTGATTAATTTAATAGACAAGAGTTAGCCCCGCCCTATGTTACGACAATTATCGGAACCCACGCTTTTATTAGTCGATGATGAGCCAGTAAACCTTCGTGTGCTAAAGCAACTGTTAGCTTCAGATTATCAACTTATTTTCGCTAAAAATGGCGAGGAAGCTATTCGCTTAGCGGCTGCACGACAGCCGAACCTAATTCTTCTTGATATTATGATGCCTGGTATCACGGGCTATGAAGTGTGTAAAACCCTAAAAGCGAACAAAGAAACTCAGCATATCCCAATTATTTTTGTCACCGCGCTAAACGATGAACACGATGAGGCTGAAGGCTTTGAGGTAGGAGCGGTAGATTACATAACGAAGCCAATCTCACCGTCTGTGGTTAAAGCTCGTGTGAAAACCCATTTGTCGTTAGTCCAGTCTGAAGAGCTTATGCGCACTAGGCTACAAGTTGTGCAACGGTTAGGGCGCGCCGCAGAATACAAAGACAATGAAACCGGTATGCACGTGATGCGAATGAGTCATTATTCAAAAATTCTAGCCACGGCTTATGGTTTCAATGAAGAGAAAGCCGAAATATTGCTTCATGCTGCGCCCATGCATGACATCGGTAAAATTGGTATCGCCGACAGCATTATGCTTAAACCCGGTAAACTGACTGATGAAGAATTTGCCGAAATGAAAAAGCACCCAGAGATAGGCGCGGAAATACTCGGCGAATGCGATTCAGACTTACTTAAAGTGGCAAAGTCCGTGTCTTTAACTCACCATGAAAAGTGGGATGGGACAGGTTACCCCAATGGTCTTAAAGGTGAAGATATTCCTATTGAGGGGCGTATTTGTGCGGTGGCGGATGTGTTTGATGCGCTGACAAGTAAACGCCCTTATAAGGAGGCATGGAGTGTAGAGAAAACCTTAGACTTTATGGACAGTCAGAAAGGCAAGCACTTCGATCCTGCGTTGATAACCTTGCTGCACCAAAACTTAGACGCCATCCTCGAGATTAAAAATAAGTGGGTTGATGAAGACTAATCCGATGTGCGTGTTGCTTAATGTACTTACGATCAGTATAATGCCCCCATTACGCGATGGTAGCGGGCTCCCTCAGTGTTAAGGAAAGTAACGCTTCCATTCTTAGCAAACTATCGCCTAACGGTGTTTTTACCCATAAGTTTGCAACTGCCAGCGCGGCAGGTATGGGTTCAGTATTTTAATAAAAGCCCCGCTAGTCCGGGGCTTTTTGTTGTATTAAAACCTGGAGTCAGCCTCGCTGAACTGGGTGATGACAGGTGGGCGTAAGCCCTTTTTTTGTTTTTGGAGGTTTGCATTGGCGAAACTTGAAGAAAAACTAACCGAAATGCTAGAGCCGGGTGTTGAAGCACTGGGTTTTGAGTTGGTTGGCATCGAGTTTGTACGAGCGGGGAAACATTCGATTCTTCGTGTTTTTATTGATCATGAAAACGGTATTACCGTAGATGATTGTGCAGATGTTAGTCATCAAGTAAGCGCAATTTTGGATGTTGAAGATCCAATTAGCACCGAATACAACTTAGAAGTGTCTTCACCTGGTATGGACAGACCGCTTTTTAAAGAAAAGCATTATGTTGATTCAATTGGTGAAATCGTTCAGGTTCGATTATCAATGCCGATGGATGATAGACGTAATTTTAAGGGCAAAGTGCTGGCATGCGAAAATGGCATAGTCAGTATCGAAGTGGATGGCCAGCAGTTCCAGTTAGCTGTGGCTAATATCGAAAAAGGTAACGTTGTTCCCACTTTCGATTAATGGAACAGCAATGCTTTCATCGACGAAAGCTTTAGTGAGGCGAAAATGAATAAAGAAATTTTGTTAGTGGCAGAAGCCGTTTCAAATGAAAAACAAGTGCCTAGAGAAAAGATTTTTGAAGCGCTGGAATTTGCTATTGCCAGTGCGACCAAAAAGAAAAACGAAGGCGAAATTGAAGTTCGTGTAAGTATCGACAGAACATCAGGTGATTTTGACACCTTCCGTCGTTGGATGGTTATTCCTGACGACCAAGAACAAGAGAATCCGTTTGCAGAAATTACAATATCTGCAGCACAAATTGATGAGCCTGATATTCAATTAGGCGATTATGTGGAAGAACAGATTGAATCTATTAAATTCGACCGCATAACTACGCAGACTGCGAAGCAAGTTATCGTGCAAAAAGTACGTGAAGCTGAGCGTGCGCAAATGATTGCTGAGTACGAAGATAAAGTTGGTGAACTTGTAACTGGTACGGTTAAGAAAGTTAACCGCGACAACATCATCATCGACCTAGGTAACAATGCTGAAGGCGTTATTTATCGCGACGACATGTTACCCCGTGAAACATTCCGTCCAGGCGATCGCGTACGCGGTTTACTGTACGTAATTCGTCCAGAAGCGCGTGGTGCACAACTTTTTGTTAGCCGTACGCATCCAGACATGCTAGTGGAACTATTCCGCCTAGAAGTCCCAGAGATTGCAGAAGAAACGCTTGAAATTAAATCTGCGGCTCGTGATCCAGGTTCAAGAGCGAAAATTGCCGTTAAAACTAACGACAAACGCTTAGACCCTGTGGGTGCATGCGTAGGTATGCGTGGTTCACGTGTGCAAGCGGTATCCGGTGAACTTGGCGGTGAGCGTGTTGATATCGTGCTTTGGGACGAAAACGCAGCTCAGTTTGTGATTAACGCCATGGCGCCGGCAGAAGTTGCCTCTATCGTGGTTGATGAAGACAGTCACACCATGGACGTTGCTGTGGAAGCCGATAATTTAGCACAAGCTATTGGCCGTAGTGGTCAAAACGTGCGTTTAGCAAGTCAGCTTACCGGCTGGGAGCTAAACGTAATGACAGTGGACGACTTAAACAAAAAACACGAAGAAGAAAATGCCAAAGTGCTTAACCTATTTACCACTGGGTTAGACATTGATGAAGATTTTGCCTCTGTGTTGGTTGATGAAGGTTTTACCACGTTAGAAGAAGTGGCTTACGTGCCAGCAAGCGAACTTCTTGCTGTTGACGGTTTAGATGAAGATACCGTTGAAGAATTGCGTAACCGTGCACGTGCTTTCCTAACAACCCGTGCATTAGCAACAGAAGAATCGCTAGAAGGCGCAGAGCCTACCGAAGCCTTACTAGGCCTTGAAGGAATGAGTAAACACGTGGCCTATGTGTTGGCCAGCCGCGGCATTACCGACCTTGAAGAACTGGCCGAGCAAGGCACAGATGAGATAAGTGATATTGATGAACTCGACGAAGAAAAAGCGGGCAAGCTAATTATGGCGGCACGTAATATCGTTTGGTTCAATGAAGAATAAGGTCAACAGGGGGAAAAATACGTAATGGCAGATGTATCTATTGAAAAGCTCGCCAGCGACATTGGTACGACCGTTGACCGATTGGTTGGCCAGTTTAAAGACGCGGGTATTACAAAGAATGCCGGCGATCAGGTAAATGAAGATGAGAAAAAGAAACTGTTGGATCATTTAAGTAAGCAACACGGTAGCGCGTCCGAACCAAAGCGCATGACACTTCAACGTAAGACAACCAGCACGTTAAGTGTAGGTAAGTCGAAAGAAGTGAAAGTAGAAGTACGTAAAAAGCGTACTTATGTGAAGCGTACTGATGTTGAAGAACAACAGCGTCTAGCGGAAGAAGAAGCAAAACGCGCTGAAGAAGAGCGTTTACAGCGTGAAGCCGAAGAAAAAGCGGCTGCTGAAGCGAAGAAAGCCGCTGAAGAAAAAGCACGTCAAGCAGAAGCAGCGAAAAAAGCAGCGGATGAAGAACGTGCTCGCCGAGCAGAACAAGCAAAGAAAGAAGCTGAAGCCCGTAAACAAGACGAGCCTGAACTCACTGAAGCAGAAAAAGCGGAAGCAGAGGCAGCACGTCAGGAAGAAGAGCGTCTTCGCAAAGCGCAAGAAGAAGAAGCGCAGAAGAAACTAGAAGAAGAAGCGAAAAAGGCTGCTGACGAAGCGCGCAAACTTGCTGAAGAAAACGAACGTCGCTGGAAAGAAGAAGAAGAGCGTCGTAAGAAAGCTGAAGCCGAAGAAGTGCACTTGCACTCTAACCGTTATGCGCAAGAAGCAGAAGACGAGCAAGACATGCAAGTGGAGCGTTCTTCACGTCGCCGTCGTAAATCTAAAAAGCATGCGGGTGAGCATCTTAAACAAGGCTTTAACAAGCCTGCACAGCCTGTAGAGCGTGTGGTTAAGTTAGGCGAAACCATTACTGTTGGCGAACTGGCCAGCAAGTTGGCAATTAAGTCTAACGAAGTTATCAAGACCATGATGAAAATGGGCGAAATGGCCACTATCAATCAGGTTCTTGACCAAGATACCGCGGTACTTGTTGTTGAAGAAATGGGCCATAAATTTGAACTGGTCAATGACAACGCGCTAGAAGATGAATTATTAGCGGAAGGGTCTGGTGGTGAAAAAGCAGGTCGCGCACCTGTGGTGACTATCATGGGTCACGTCGACCACGGTAAAACGTCACTTCTTGACTACATTCGTCGCGCTAAAGTTGCCGATGGTGAAGCCGGTGGTATTACCCAGCATATCGGTGCTTATAAAGTTGAAACTGATAATGGTGAAATTACCTTCTTAGACACACCTGGACACGCTGCATTTACAGCAATGCGTGCTCGTGGCGCAACGGCAACAGATATTGTTATCTTGGTCGTCGCTGCAGACGACGGTGTGATGCCGCAAACAAAAGAAGCGGTACAACATGCTCGTGCAGCTGGCGTACCTCTTATTGTTGCGGTTAACAAGATGGATAAAGAAACTGCTGACCCAGACCGCGTTAAAACAGAACTATCTCAGTTAGAGGTTATTTCTGAAGAGTGGGGCGGTGAGCATCAATTCTGTAACGTATCTGCAAAAACAGGTATGGGTGTCGATGAGCTTCTTGAAGCCATTGTACTTCAAGCAGAACTACTTGATTTACAAGCTGTTGCTGATGGTCCAGGCCGCGGCATCGTGATTGAATCTCGCCTTGATAAAGGCCGTGGTCCAGTGGCGTCTGTGCTTGTTCAAGAAGGTCAACTACGTTCTGGCGACATTCTATTGTGTGGCGAAGAATATGGCCGCGTACGTGCTATGCGCGATGAAAACGGCAAAGAAATGAAAGTCGCGGGTCCTTCTACACCTGTAGAAGTATTAGGCCTTTCAGGTGTTCCTGTTGCCGGTGAAGATGCGGCCGTTGTTAAAGACGAACGCAAAGCCCGTGAAGTTGCGGCTAAACGCCACCAGAAGAAGCGTGAATTGAAACTGGCGCGTCAGCAAAAAGCGAAGCTTGAAAACATGTTTGCTAACATGGAATCAGGTGACGTGAGCGAATTGAACATTGTACTTAAAGCTGATGTACAAGGTTCCGTTGAAGCTATTGCCGAGTCGTTAGTCAAACTTTCTACTGATGAAGTGAAAGTGAACATCGTAGGTAGTGGTGTAGGCGGTATCACTGAAACAGATGCCACCCTTGCAGCGGCTTCTGGCGCCATCGTGCTTGGCTTCAACGTTCGTGCTGATGCTTCTGCCCGTCGAGTACTAGAAGCTGAAGAAATTGACTTACGCTACTACAGTGTTATCTACAGCCTGATAGACGAAGTAAAAGCGGCGATGAGTGGTATGCTTGCGCCAGAATTTAAGCAAGAAATCATAGGTCTTGCAGAAGTTCGTGACGTATTTAAGTCACCTAAACTGGGCGCTATCGCCGGTTGTATGGTCACTGAAGGCGTGGTTAAGCGCAGCAACCCAATCCGTGTACTGCGTGAAAACGTGGTTATCTACGAAGGTGAGCTAGAATCACTACGTCGCTTTAAAGACGACGTTCAAGATGTCCGTAATGGCATGGAATGTGGTATCGGCGTTAAGAACTATAACGACGTAAAAGTAGGAGACCAAATTGAGGTCTTCGAAGTCGTCGAAGTCAAAAGAGAAATCTAATTTGCCAAACATATCGGCATAGTAAAGCGGGGGCCGATGCCCCCGTTTTTGTCTGCGTAACTTGCAGATTAGCATGCCGGTGTAGGAAAGGAGTGTATTATGGCCCGTGAATTTTCACGTACCGATAGGGTAGCGCAACAGGTTCATAAAGAAGTTGCCAGCATCCTACAAAATGAATATAAGCACCGTGTTGGTGAAATGCCACTGATTACTGTGTCTGATGTAGATGTATCGAGAGATTTAGCGCACGCTAAAATTTTCGTCACCATTTACAACAGTACAGAAGAAGAGGGTAAAGCGCAGATTAAACAACTTGCCGAATATAAGAAATTTATTCGCAGTATTTTAGCCAAGCGTATCCGTATGCGCTCAGTGCCCGATCTTCATTTCTTTGAAGACAAATCTATTATAGAGGGTATGCGTATTTCTAACCTTGTGTCTCAGACTATCGCTAAAGATGAGTCTAAACGCGATACAGACGAGTCAGAAGAGCAGGAGTAAATGGCGAGAAGACGCAAAGGCCGCAGTATTAATGGCATTGTACTTTTAGATAAGCCACTCGGTGGTTCATCAAATCAACTATTGCAGAAAGTACGATGGTTGTATAAAGCGCAAAAGGCTGGGCATACCGGGGCACTAGATCCATTGGCAAGCGGTATGCTTCCGCTTTGTTTAGGTGAAGCTACGAAATTTTCTCAGTTTTTGTTAGATGCTGAAAAAACCTATGAAGTCACTGCTAAGTTAGGGGTAAGAACCACCACCTCTGACGCAGACGGTGAGGTGGTTGAAGAAAAGCCCGTTGAGGTGAATGAGGCGCAAGTCAACGCGGCGTGTTTGGCCTTTCTCGGTAAGAGTAAGCAAATCCCGTCTATGTTTTCTGCGCTAAAGCATCAGGGGAAGCCGCTGTATTTCTATGCACGTCAAGGTATTGTTATCGAGCGTGAACCCAGAGATATAGAAGTGTATGAGTTAGAGGTCACGCGCCTTGCCTTGCCTTATGTCGATATGCGTATTAAGTGTAGTAAAGGGACTTATATCCGTTCCATCGTTGACGACTTAGGGCAGAACTTAGGCTGTGGCGCCTATGTCACCCGATTACATCGTACAGAAGTGGCCGATTATCCTACGGATAAAATGGTGTCATTAGACACACTGATAGAGACGCAAGAAGCGTTATCTGAGGGAGAGTTTGAAGCCCTTGATGCCTATCTAATTCCCATGGATACGGCCGTGAGTCGGTTGCCATATATCCTCATTAACGATGCTGAACGCGCTCGATTCGATAACGGCCAAAGTGTCATAGGAACTTCCGTTACCCCTCTTGTTCAAGGGAAGTCTTACCGTGTTTATCACGGTGAAGATACACAAGGGCTTTTTTTGGGCGTGGGGGAGGCGGTATTAGACCCTAAAGACCAAGGCGTGGCGAAAAACGCGCTGTACGTCAACCCTAAACGACGCGTGGTTTATGGCGACGAAGGTTAGCCTTCACTGTTTTCTTTAGGTCACAAATTGTATTGATGACGTAACGACGGCAAATTCGTTAAGAAATAACGGCCTTGCACTTGCTAAGTAGGTAAAGGTCATTATAATACGCGCTTCATTCCGTTCTGCTGAATTAGTGATCGGCGGGACTTAACTTAGGAGAATGACATGTCACTAACTAAAGAAGAAACCGCAAAAATTATTGCTGACTACGGCGTAAAAGAAGGCGACACAGGCTCACCTGAAGTTCAAGTTGCTTTGCTAACTCACAACATCAACAAGCTTCAAGGTCACTTTGCTGATCATAAGAAAGATCACCACTCACGTCGTGGTCTTCTACGCATGGTTAGCCAGCGTCGTAAGCTTCTAGATTACCTTAAAGGCAAGAACGCTGAGCGTTATCTTGACCTTATCAAGCGTCTAGGCCTACGTCGATAAGACGAGGTTTCATGAAAAAAGCGCCTTTAAGGCGCTTTTTTTATATCTTTTTTTTAATGTGACGTATTCGGCAATAGCCCTACACTGTCGTTGCGTTATAGCTTGGCTATGCGAAACAACACACGGGCAGTAAAAGCAGGCTAATGCTTAAGAGAGGGACGGCTGGTGTTGCTTAAATTCAGCGAAGCAAGTTTGATTTCTACCTGCATCTTTTGCGCGATAAAGGGCGTTGTCGGCGTGCTTGATTAAGGTGTCTTTCTGCTCAAGCAAGGCTTGGTTCTCTTCCCTTATTTGCATTACGCCAATACTCACAGTCAGTGTTTGATTATCGTTATGCTCAAGGGCGTGGATACTCTCATGAAGACGCTGGCAGTAATCCGAAGTACTTTGAAAATCAGAGTTATACAGTACGATAAGAAATTCTTCTCCCCCCCATCTAGCGACAATATCGGAACAGCGAGTCGCGTTTTTCAATATAGATGCTAGCGCTACGAGAATGTCATCCCCCGCGTCATGGCCATAGGTGTCGTTGATATGTTTAAAATGGTCTATATCAATCAGTAAGAAGGCTACGGGGCAAAACTGCCTTTGTAACCGAGTAACCAGAATTTGTATGTCGTTATTGGCGGCACGTCGGTTTAGCAAGTTGGTTAGAGGATCTACCCTCGCTAAAAGAGAAAGCTGTTCTGCTTGTCGCTCTAAATTGTCCCGGGCTTCGATTAATTCTTGGTACAGCTTATCCCGCTTATCAGCAAAATGTATGCTCCAGTAAAGCATGCCCTCATTTACCGCGATATTGGCGACACAAGGGATACGGCGATTATCATGGGTTTTCAATGTGATTAAGGCTTCTTCGAAAAAGGGCGTACTCACTAATATTGGCCGCATATAGCTTTCAAAGAATACCTCTGTGGCGTGGGTAACAATGGATGATAACTTACTCCCCACAATAGCATTTAATGGCCGACCAATCTTTTCCACCGTATAGTTATTGCAAAAGACTATCTCACTGCTGTCTTGTCTCGTGACAAACAATAACGAGGGAAACCGCTCTAAATCAGCGTCTTTCATATAAACAGAGCGGTAATTTTTGCGGCAACCTCGCGAGGGTTGGTCATATGTAAACAGTGACCGTGGGAATCAATGACGTGAAGCGTGGCATTGGGAATTTCGCTTTGCATATACTCGCCAATAGACACAGCGGCTAAAGCATCTTGCTGACTTTGCAGAATGAGCACGGGTTTATCGATACGAGGAAGCAACTGGCGGTAATCTGAAAAGAATGTTGCCTTAGCAAAGGGTTTGGCAAATTTCGGGTCTGTAGAGCAGAAGCTTTCTTCTAATTCAATTTTGAAGTTTGTGTCATGGCCATCACCCATCACAAGTGGTGCAAGATAACTTGCCCAGCCTAAGTAATTTTTGTCCATCAAATTGATTAATTCTTCCAAATCCGCTTTGTCGAACCCCCCATAATAGTCAGGAGGAAGATTGAGAAAGCAGGGTGAAGGGCATACCATAACCAGTTGTTTAAAATACTCGGGTTGCTGAAGTGATGCAATCATTCCGATAACACTGCTTACCGAATGCCCTACAAAGGTAATATCGCTAAGAGACAGTGCATCACAGATATCCAAAACATCTTGCGCATAGCCGTCTAGTGTCTCATATCGACTTTTTTGATAACCATTAACATCGGACTGACCAGAGCCCACATAATCGAATAAAACAAAGGTAAAGCGTGTTTCTGCACTGCTTTCTAGGTAGGGAATCAGGTATTGCCACATGGTTTGGTCGCAACCAAACCCGTGGGCTAGCATAAGAACTTGAGGGCCACTACCAATAACTTTGACGTTATTACGGGTAAGAACAGGATGTTGCTCGCCACTATTTGTATGGGCGCTAGCGTGATTAAACATGACAATATTCCCCTTATTATTAGCGGTTTACATCCGTCAGTATCGCACTAGATGTACGGGTAAGAGTATTCAACTTTTGGCGAAGTTTATTCAGTTAAAATAAAAGGGCTTTTCATCGCCCCTTTATTTTCATGTTGTCGCACTCACGTTGCGATTAGGGCGTAACTGAGGACGATGAAGAGGAGGGCGTACTCGCGCTGCGGCCACTTGAAACCACCTTTGTAGCGATTTCTCTGATTTCACTCTCTAAGCCTGTTATGCGACCTGATAGTGTATTGTTTCGCTTTTCAAGCACGGAGATTTTATCGTTAAGGTTTTTAATGGTTCGTTCATTGGCCTGTTTGTCACTTGATGCCTGCTCAAGTTGAACATTTAAGGCGAGTAATTCGTCTGCTAGCGAAGCGAGTTGATTTTTTAATGCGCCAAGCTGGCTGGCTTGAGATTTAACATCCGCGTCAACACTGCTAATGTCTTCATTAATGCCTTTCTGCACATTTGAGACTCTATCCCCAAGGTCAGCGATTTCTTTTTGATTACGACGCCATGCGGAGGCCCATAACTTATCCATTTGCTCCCACAGTTCTGCAGATTTGTTTGAAAGCTCGGTCACTTTAACTTGCAGCGCCACAGTAGACTCACCAATTTCTTCACCCGTGGCGGATAGCTTGTTTTCTAATTGCGCAATCCGTTCTTCGGCTTTTTCAGCCTGTACTTTTTGCATTTCCACCAAGGTATACAAATAGTAGCAGCCGCCAATACCGGCAAGGGCAACAAGCGCTACCAGAAAGATCCACAAACCGTTTCCACCTGAAGATGGCGCTTTGGGCGCTGAGGGCGGCTTTGGTTGATTTGAAGAAGACGTCGGTCTTTGCTTTACAGGTTGACGCTTTTGCTGGTAATCACGACGATCTTCATCATCCAAACGAATGGTGGGAAAATCATCACTTTTCGAATTATCTGCCATAGTAACTCAGTTTCTCTTTTATCAATTATGAAGCGTTGAAGCTTGCTTAATACTCACGTGCGCACAGCATGATGTTATCTTGATTTTCATCACAATACCAATACTGTGCGGCGCTACAGTGGGTTAATCGTCGCCAATCCATTCAACACGATAGAGATCACGACGGCGGTCTAAGTAGTTTCTTACCGAGCCCTCATTTTGGAGTTTGGTAAGCTTATCAAGATCCAAGTCCACAATCAGTGTCATTTCGGTGTTCGGTGTGGTCTCAGATACAATAGCATCGTGAGGAAACGCGAAGTCACTTGGCGAAAATACCGCTGTTTGGCCATATTGAATATCCACGTTATCCACTTTAGGTAGGTTGCCCACACTTCCTGCGATGGCCACGTAGCATTCATTTTCAATGGCGCGGGCTTGCGCACAGCGGCGTACTCGTAGGTAGCCATTCTTTGTATCTGTCCAAAACGGCACAAACAAAATTTGCATTTCCTGTTCAGATAAAATACGCGCCAATTCTGGAAACTCAACATCGTAGCAAATGAGTACCCCAATTTTACCGAAATCGGTATCAAACACTTTTAAACTATTTCCACCCTTCATGATCCAATCTTTTTTCTCATGCGGCGTCGGATGCAACTTGTATTGGCTTTCTATTGTGCCATCGCGTTTACAAATGTAACTCACGTTGTACAGTTCTTCCTCTTCAACCACCGGCATAGACCCAGCAATGATGGTAATGTTGTACGACACCGCCAAATGCGACATCGCAGTCAGCAATTCATCAGTATATGTGGCGAGGTGCCAAATGGCATCTATAGAGGAATCAGAAGGGCTTAATCCCATTAAGGGGGCATTAAAAAACTCGGGAAACAAGGCTACGTCACAAGAATAGTCTGACAGGGCATCAACAAAGTACTCTACCTGTTGCAGTAACTCTTCAACATTGTTGAAGTAGCGCATTTGCCATTGAATACAGCCTATCCGAGCATTAGATTTTCGACTGGCAATGAGAGAAGGGTTCCCTGGCTCATAATAGATGTTGTGCCACTGCAATAAGGTGGCGTAGCCCTTAGAGGCTTCGTCTTCAGGCAAATAAGCACTCATCACCTGCTTAACTTCAAAGCCGTTTGACAACTGAAACGTTAAGATAGGGTCGTAAATATCCTTCGATTTTACCTGCTCAATGTATTCATATGGCGACAACTCTTTTGCATGGTTTTTATAATTTGGAATTCGCCCGCCAGCCATGATTGACTTAAGGTTTAAATTACGGCAAAGCTCTTTACGCGCTTCATATAGACGACGACCTAACCGTAATCCTCGGTATTCAGGGCATACAATGACTTCTACGCCGTAGAGTACGTCGCCGTTAGGATCGTGAGTGGTTAAATACGCATCGCCTGTAATTTCATCGTAGCTGTGTTTATCACCGAACTGGTCGTAGTCCACGATAACTGAAATGGCAAAAGCAACGACTTTGCCTTTGTCCTCAATACAAATTTGCCCTTCGGGGAAGGTAGTCACTTGCGCTTTATAGTTGGTGTAAGGCCAAGCTCCCCCCACGTTGGCGTACACGGTATCCATTAATGCTTTAATGTCATTGTAATCATCTAAGCGTAAGTTTCTTAGGGCTAAATGGTGTTCTGTTTCTTCAATAACAGTTTGATCTTGACTCATTACAATATCATCCAATGGTTGTGATGAAAGGCAATACGTATATAACCATGGTTTTAGTGCTTTTTATACCAAAAAAATCAGTGGGTTCTATAGGTTTTGCTTAGATACAGGCTGCCAAAGTAGGGCGAATTAGTCGCAGCGGTTAGGGATTGCGAACACCATGAGGAAAGGTCATGATTTAGGCCTTCTGACCTATCCCTTGCTTAACGATTCCTTATCAAAATAAATGCACTATAAGTGCCAATGGCGAAGATACTTTAGTGCTTACAAAATTCGCTTTCACAAACTATTGCCAAGGCCAGAAAACAGGCGTATAACGCGCTACCTTAGTTAACTTTAGTGTTACGTAGACATCAGTAGCATGGATAATTTTTCTTTAAATAATGGCGGTATAGGCCATATTTTTGACCAATCCCTTTTCGACAACATTGTTGATGACCTCGTAGAGCATGGCATTAGCGTAAGAGAAAATGGTGTCCCGGATTTTGTTGTAAATGCGCTATGCCAGGGCGTGAAGGCATTACCTGCTAGACAATTTAAAAAAGCAGGAATTGGGCGAGCACAAGACTACCAAACGAAACACGCCATTCGTGGTGATAGCATCTGTTGGATTGAAGGTACCAGTGAAGAAGGGGCGACATGGCTCGCGTGGTGTGAAGCCTTGCGGGTTCACATTAACCGTACTTTGTTCATGGGGCTTTTTTCTTTTGAAAGCCACTATGCCACGTATCCTCCGGGCACGTTTTACAAGCGCCATCTAGATGCGTTTAAAGGGCAAAGCAACCGTAAACTATCCATTATTGTGTATCTCAATGATGACTGGTGTTCAGATGATGGGGGAGAGTTAGTGATCTATTCACCGAATCAACGCTTGCCACTTTCCCGTGTTGCCCCTAAGCGGGGCACAATAGTCACTTTTTTAAGTGATGTTTTCCCCCACGAGGTGTTAACCGCAAAGAAAACGCGCCACTCAGTGGCGGGCTGGTTCAGCGTGAATACGTCTATAAATGACAATATTGACCCACCCGAATGAGGATTCATTGGTATTTTCGTATCGACTAATGCTAATATCGGAAAGTTAGGTCGAAAGTATAATAGAAAACACAATTAATAAAATGTAAACCAATAACCGGTCACGTGTCGGCTTATACCATTATTGATGTTATCCGTTCCCCCCAATTTTTTTATGGATTGTCAGTGATGTGTTCTAGGGATTAGCTGTTATAAGTGGTACAAAAATGCTGGAAAAGATTCCACCACCTCCTTCCGTTGAAGAACTTCGCTTTTTGGTGATTGATAACCAAGGGTTAGTTCATGATGTTGTTTCTTCAACGTTGCACGACATGGGCATTAAGCATGTTCACAGTGCGTTTAATGCCTACCATGCTAAACGCATGTGCGAGAAAACGCAGTTCGATTTTGTGTTGCTTGCGTTTAATGTCAGTCACGACAAAGATGGCTTTCATTTATTCGAAGAATTTAAACACCTTAACTATATTACTGAAACCACAACCGTGGTCTTTTTAAGTGCTGAGACGTCACCGGAATTGGTTAACTGTATTGTAGAATTGCAACCCGACGATTTCTGGGTGAAGCCACTACAACGTCAACGTATAGATAGCCGGCTTAATTACTTACTCCAAGTACGTTACAAGCTTCACAAAATGCAATATTGCATGCAGAAAGGTGAGTACGCAACTGCCATGTACTATGCTGAGCGCCAATTAAGCGATAGCGCTTTAGTGGAATATCATCCACGGATAAAGCGTTTAATTGGCCAGTGTCTTATGCAGTTACGTGATTATGAAACCGCTGAAAATTACTACAGAGAATTGCTGCAAAGCATGGATCATGCGTGGGTGCACATTGGGCTTACTCGTGCACTACTTCGTCAAGACGAGTTAGAAGAAGCACAGCTTATTATTGATGATTTGCTCAAGCGTGCGGATACGCGCTTTCTTACCTACGACCTGCTGGCGCAGTATTTTATCGAAAAAGAGCAATTTGACGTTGCTTACGAGCAGATGAAAGAAGCCAGTAAACTAGCGCCAAGAAATATAGAGCGGAATAAGAAATTATGGGATTTAGCGCGGCTAAATCATGATAAAGCGGGGCAATTATCGGCAGTGCAGAAAATGGCAAAGTTTGCTAAGAACTCTATCCATGATTCGCCACAGCTTTCATTCAATGTGATTCGTGCCACCATAGATTTAGCAACCAGCCTAGGTGACATCGAAGCCGATAAACACCTGGCAAAAGCGGAAATAGAACTGGAAGAACTCAAAAAGCAAAAAGGGGTTCAAGCACAGATGGACGTGCCCATCGACGTTCTAAACACCAGGTTGCTGTGCTTAAAAGGGAATAAAAAAGAAGCTGAGAAAGTCATAAATTCACTGCCTTCCATGCCTGATAACCTTTCTATGGAAGACAATCTAGATATGATGAAAGCGTATCATGAACTAGGTATGAAAGAGCAGTGCGTGAATATACTCGATAAGTTACGTAAACAAATTGAAGGCGATACGTTTTCTTCGCAGGTGGTAGATGAGTATCTTAAGCAGGAGTCTATTGAGCGTGCAGAAATTAAGTTTACGACTAAGGAACTTAAGAGTATGGCGACGGCTAACTACAAAGAAAACCGCTTAGTTCCAGCCTATAATAATTTACGCCAAGCGTTAGTCATATCACCAAAAGATAAACAAATTGCATTGAGCCTGCTGAAAGTAATTGTACAGTTGCAGTTACAAAACAACTTAAGCAACGACCAACTTAAAAACGCTAAAGGTGCCGCTAAGGTGCTGTTGACCACTACATTATCGCCAACGCAATGCCAAAAGCGAGACCAGTACATTAAGCAGTTGGGGCTAGACCCTGACTCGCTAGAAGAACAAACCATGGCTGGTGTTATTAAAAAACTCGCGTAGCGCCCTGCTTTTTGAGGTTGCAGGGATAACCGTGTCTCACTAACATTTTGGCAGTAAAAAAGGCCTGTAGCGTTAAGCGACAGGCCTTTTTGTTATTAACGTCTCACGTACTTACTTAGCAGTAGTACGGCGACGAAAGCCAAGCATTGCTGCCATAAACGCTAATATCACGCCCATAGAGCCGCCAGAATCATTGTCATCATCTTCTTCTTCAACTTCTTCCACGTCTGCTTCAAGGCTAAATGTAGCAATGAATGGGTCATGGTCAGAGCTTTTGTATGGCCCTACATCAGTAAACGCATAACCATCTTCATCAGGGTAGTAAGTTAACGCTTGATCGTAGGTTAACTGATACACTTCTGGAGAGTTGATATTCCAGTGAGCACCGTCAACGGCGTCAGCTAAGAATGCTTCTGATGCAAGAACATGATCTAAACTACCTACTTGTTCAGTCCCGTAGTACCAGTATGAGTAGCCGTCAGCGTCAAATTCTTCAGCAAGGTTGTGGTAACCATAGCTTGTTTCTACTTCAACAGACTCACCTTCATCCATATCCGTATTAATGGCTGTCTTAATGGTGTAGCCACGATCTTCAGGTGTGTAATCGGTTAATAGCGCAACCGGATCTTCTGCACTATACGCGTTGAGGTCACCTAAGATAAGCACGCGCTCAGGCATGCTTTCATCAGCAAGAGCTTCAGCGAGTGTTATAGCAGCAGACACGCGTAGCGCATTACAGCTACCTTGAATAACGTCTGTATCTGAAACGTCTTCCGCTAAGTCTTCAGCACACTCTGAACCTTTAGATTTAAAGTGGTTAACCGCTACAGCAAACGTTTTTTCACTTTCAACATGGGTAAAGGTTTGTACAAGCGCCGCACGCATTTGCGCAACACTGTCTTCGTCAATTTGTTGAATAGGCATATCAACAATTTGTGCGTCGCCGGCAGGCACGACGACAGAGGCACGGTAAAGCAAACCAACGGTAATTGCATCAGTACCAATTATTGAACTATCAGCTGTACTAACGAACGTATATTGTTCTTCTTCTGCAAGCTCAGCGTTAATGGCGGTTACCAAGGCTTGAATAGCACTATCGTCACCGAAACCATCGTTCTCGATTTCCATAAGGCCAACTACATCAGCATTTAGGCCTACGATGGCTTCAACGATACGACCTTCTTGTAATGCAAATTCAGTTTCATCTTCTGCACCGCGGTTAGCGTCGTAATCAAAGGTCACTTCACCACTGTCCGTGACTTCGCCATTGAAATAGTTTAGTACGTTGAAAGTCGCAATAGACAAGTTGCCTTCGGTAACTACCGGGTTAGCTTCACGGCCTGAAGTCACCGTAATCACGTCAGTTGGGTTAATACGGTAAGTGCCGAAGCTATAGTTTAGTGGACCAGCAGCCGTTACCGTATCACCTACGCGAATTGCGTTTGCGTAGCTAAAGGTTGGGAAGTAACTGATATCGTCTGGGTATGAGTTGCTGTTGTCATCTTCAATCGTCAGTAGGCTGGCTTCAGCAGCTTCCACAGCGTCTTCATACGCTTCGCTTAACGGTGCTGCTACATCACTTGGCTGACGCTTTATGCTATCACTAACGACAAGCTCGCCGTAACGCCATAAATTGTTCTGGCTCGTCACGGTTGCATCGGTAACCGATACAAGCATGCCTTCCAATGTTTCAAGGTCTACGTCATAAGGCATAGCCAATTCAGTGGTTAATACGTCGTCTGAAGCACCACAGTCAGCCGGTGTGACATCAGCATCCATTGTTAAGGTTGTTAGCCCGTAGTTTTCACCCACTTCACCGTAAAGACGAATAACATGACCAGCTTCAATGTCAGTACTACCATCTACAAATAGGCCTTCTGATGTCGTTGCATCATCATCGCTTTGTACAGTTTCTTCCTGAATAAAGAAGCCGTCTGCACGGAAACCTGTAATCACCGCTTCTACAATATGGCTATTGCCTACTTCAGCAGAAGCATCATCGCTTCCCTGAATAGCGCTAATTAGCGTTGCATCAGTGCTACATTCACCGAGTTCCACTGTAGGTACTTCAGGCTCAACCACCACTTCACCACCACCTTCAGTGCTAAAGGTGCCAGCTGGGAACGCGGTGGTGGCAGCTGTATTGGTGCCTTCACCATCTAATGCGTCTGTGCCGCTGAACGTCCAGTTAGCCGCATCAAATGTTCCACTGTTTGCGGTTTCACCATCTTTACGATATGCCCAGCCGTCGGTGTACTCCCAGGTTTCACCAGAACCGTCTACATCGATAGCACCAAAGGTGTCTACAACAGCATCATTTTGGAACAGTTCAATGGCATCGTCACCATTAATGCCCATTGCACTTGAATCATAATCTGGGGCGCTACCAAAAAAAGTGGTAAAACCGTCGATTTCCGAAGCGACATAGATATAGCTACCCGCTGAAGCGCTATCGGCCGGGAAGGTAAATTCTACGCCGTCGGTGCCGCCGCCATTGTTGGCGGTACCAATTCCGTATACAGATAAATCGGCGATATCGTTAACAACATACAGCTCCACAGCTTTTGGTATACCGCCAGTCAATGGGCCATCGATAACGCCGCTGATCACAAGGTCAGATGCGTTCGCTGAAAACGCAGACAGTATGCCTGCAGTTAGTAGTGACAATGATGTCTTCATTGTTGTTTCCCTTTAATCGTCTTATTGTTTTGAGCCTGTTTTAACAAGCTATGTTTTATTGCTACGAACTAGCCTATAAGAGTAGGGATGGCGGAGGAATGATTTGATAACATTCAAGCTGATTTTAAGAATGCGTAATAAATTCAGGTGGTTACTTTGTATGAGTAAATTTACTCATGACTTTATGTTGTCATAAATTGATATTTAATTGCTTTAAATAACACTATGTTTAATTTCGTGGGTGAATGAGTGAATGCTAGCGCCGTTAATATTTACTTAACGGCGGTTGAAGAATTCGTGTTTCTCAGGTCGCCGACAAACGCTCGATGATCGTCGATGACTTGCAGGGCATATTGATTTGCGCTTTCTATTAACGCATTAGAAACGGTATTAAAATGTGTCGCCGCTTGGCTAGCGAAGCGTGTGCTTCTTCTGTCTCCCCGACAATGTGCCAACGCCAATGTATAACCACACAGTGCACCAAAATCCGCAAACCCGCCTTCAGTGGCTTTTTTTCCCATAGCAATATCTTCTGGGTTTAATCCTACCTTCGCGTGATGACGAGAACGAACCAGCCAGTGGCTGTTATCCCAGTGCACCTCATCTAAAAGAAGGTCTGGTCGCCGTTGCATGCGTCGCTGACTGCGCGCTGTTAAATGCGCGGGGTTAAGTCTGTTTACAGGGCACAGATCAGTAAAGTAGTGCAAAGGCGCCGCTGTACGTTGCTGTTTGACTTCAACAATATGGCAGTAAGAGAAACTTTGTTCATTGTGGGGTTTCTCGGGGCCTACTAAAAAATAATAGCGACGCAGATTAACCGATCCGGTACCTGCGTTGTGTCGCGAGGTAATATCTACAACATTGTCATCCATATAAGGAGAAAATGCCTGATGAAGGTTTTTATAGTCTTCTTTAGAGACAGGCGTGAATTTATCAGGAATGTGTTTAAAGGCCAGCCCGTCATCATGCATCTTTACGGCTTTAGCTAATGCACTTTTCGACGTAAAGTCGTCCCCTGTGGATGAGCGCTTTAATGCCTTTAGATACAGCTTACTTAATTTACCACCGGGGTTTGTGTCCATGGCTTCGTTTAGCACCTTGTTATCTTCAATGACCCGTTGGCATGTTTCAACATAGCGCTTTAGGCAAGCCGATTGGGCGTCGATGACATCATTTAAATCAACTATCGGCTTTTGAGGGTCTATATCTAACAGTTGATAGTCACCTGATTGGCCACCTTCTACGTGTCGCTGCATTAAATGGAAGGAGGTGAGTAAGCGAAGGATGTCCCAATGCGCATATCCCACACAGGCATCGTCAAAGTCATTCGGTGCAAAAATGACCGTATCGCCATGAGAGCCTTCCTCGGTTAAAAAACCGAAATTGGCGCTGTGACAATCTCCCATAACGCTGGTTAAGGGCACGCTAAAGCACTGCTCTGGCACCGCAATGGTGTGACTTTGTAAATCAGCATAAAAAAGTTGCGCACTGCCTCGATAAAAAACAAAAGGACTTTGTGCCATTTTCAAGTGTTTCGACAATAAGGGGGTAGGGCGCTTCCCATCTACTCGGGCGATTTCTCGTTGTATATACTGGTATCTATTCATGAATGACATGTGCTTGTAACAATAATAGCCGTAACATTAACGAGATTGACGAAGGAATGCGAGGCTTGTAGTGAACGACGAATTATGCGATATTTCGCCTCGTTCAGAAAAGCGGCTAAATTGGTTGGTTTTAATTGATAAAACTGATTTAACCATTCAGATTTACCAATTGGTGTTTCTGAACTTCTCGCGCTATTCTTGTCAACAGTTAAGCGCAAGGGTGTTGGCGCAAGTAAGTGAACATCTTAGCATTAAATTACGTAATCTTGTTTTAGCGCACATGTTGCAGCTTTAAACAAAAACTCAATAAATGGAGAATTAAACATGGCATTGATCAATACTGCTATTAAGCCTTTCAAAGCAACGGCATTTAAAGACGGTGAATTCATCGACGTAAGCAGCGAAGACATCAAAGGTAAGTGGGCAGTATTCGTATTTTACCCAGCAGATTTCACGTTTGTATGTCCAACTGAGCTTGGCGACATTGCTGACAAATACGAAGAGCTTCAATCTCGTGGCGTAGAAGTGTTCTCTGTATCTACAGACACTCACTTTACACACAAAGCGTGGCACGATTCTTCAGACACTATCAACAAGATCAAGTTTGCTATGATTGGCGACCCTACGGGCGAAATCACACGTAACTTCGATTGTATGCGTGAAACGATGGGTCTTGCTGACCGTGCTACATTCGTTGTAGACCCAGAAGGTATTGTGCAAGCAATGGAAATCACGTCTGAAGGCATTGGCCGTGACGCTGACGACCTAGTTCGTAAAATCAAAGCTGCTCAGTACGTTGCAAACAACCCAGGTGAAGTTTGCCCAGCAAAATGGAAAGAAGGCGAAGCAACCCTTGCTCCATCTCTTGACCTAGTAGGCAAAATCTAAGCAACGGCTTAGCACCTAGCTATATAAGGGAGTGATTCTCCACTCCCTTTCTTTATAAACCCTAATTTCGCTATTCAGTTAGCCATCAAAATGGTTGACAGGGATCGGCGTGTCGAAAATAAGGCAGAACAACCGTGTTAACTAAAGAAATTTTGCAAGCATTGAAAGGCTACACCGAGTCAATGCAAAAAAACGTAACCTTTGTCGTACAGACTGGTGAACACAGCAAGCGTGCTGAGCTTGTGTCGTTTCTGTCCGACATTGCAGGTGTAAGCGATAAATTAAATGTTGAAGAACGTGATACGCAAGGTCAATTGCGTAGCGCAATCAGTTTCCTACTTGAAGCCGATGGCCAAGATACGGGGATTCGCTTCTCAGGCATTCCAGGCGGGCATGAGTTCAACTCACTGATCCTTGCTATTCTTCACGCCTCAGGAACTGAACTGAAAGTAGACGACAGCGTTAAATCTATAGTTAAAGCTGTAAAAGACGAACTTAACTTTGAAGTGTTCATCAGCCTTAGCTGTCACAACTGCCCAGAAGTTGTGCAGGCGCTTAATCAATTCGCGCTATTGAACGACAATATTACGTCTGAAATGATTGACGGTGGATTATATCAAAACCTGATCAGTGAGCGAGACATTCAAGGCGTTCCAAGCGTTTACCTAAACGGCGAGTTATTTGCCAACGGTAAAGTTGACGCAGCCTCACTTATCGACAAGCTTATTGAGCGCGATCCGTCGTTAAAAGAAGCGAATACAGGCGTACAATTACCACTTCAAGATGTCACCGTAATTGGTGGTGGTCCTGCAGGCGTAGCGTCTGCTATATACAGTGCTCGTAAAGGCCTGAAAGTTACCGTCGTGGCTGAAAGCTTTGGTGGCCAAGTAAAAGATACTATGGGTATTGAGAATCTTATCTCTGTACCAAAAACCACAGGCCCAGAGCTTGTTGGTAATTTGATGGAACACGTTAACGATTACGACATTACGCTTAAAGAGCATGTGCGTGTTGAGAATATCGAAAAAGGTAATGTGAAGACCATCACACTGTCTTCGGGTGAACAAATTCGTACCCGTTCACTGGTGGTTGCCACTGGTGCTCGCTGGAGAGAGTTGGGCGTGCCCGGTGAGAGAGAGAATGTTGGTAATGGTGTTGCGTATTGTCCGCACTGTGATGGTCCATTCTTTAAAGGTAAAGATGTGGCTGTTATTGGCGGCGGTAACTCAGGTATTGAAGCTGCACTAGATTTGGCAGGCATTGTAAAATCGGTAACCGTATTTGAATTTATGCCTACGCTTAAGGCCGATCAGGTACTGATTGACCAAGCTGAAAAGCGTGACAATATTACGATTATTAAGAATGCCGCTACCCGTCAGATTTTGGCTGAAAACGGTAAAGTCAATGCCATTGAATATCAAGATAGAAGTACTAATGAAGTGCATACTCTTGACTTAGCAGGTGTATTCGTCCAAATCGGGTTGGTTCCTAATAGCCAATTCATGAAAGATGTGGTGGAAATGACACCGTATGGCGAGATTGTTGTAGATACTAAGTGTCAAACTTCTGAAGCAGGCATTTTTGCTGCGGGTGACGTGACAACTGTACCCTACAAGCAAATCGTTATTTCAATGGGCGAGGGCGCAAAAGCTTCTCTTGCAGCATTTGAATACTTACTCAGTCACGAAGTTATTGAGTCTGAAGACGAAAGTGCTGCTGCATAACAACAAAATACGCCTTCATTGAACAGGCAACACTAAAAAGCAGACGCGTTATCGCGTCTGCTTTTTTTATACCTATTTTTTCATCGTGTCGAGCCTACCTTGTTTAGCGAGTCATTGGGATAAAACTCGCTACTACAAATGATAAGTCTTATCATTTGCAGTTTGGTTTGTTAGTATTGTTCTAGACGTCATGTACAGTGCCTAAATGGGCTGCAAATAATCATAACTAACACACAGATAACAACCCTAAAACTATGAAAACACATAGCATCACACTCACCGCCCTATCCATCGCAATATCGTCAAGTATCGCATTGAATGTTAATGCTCAATCGACTACAGACGCCAATCAAGAAACAGATGAAGCCATTGAAAAGGTAGCCGTTGTTGGAACACGAAGCGCCTTCGGGGCCACAAAGACCAATACGCCTATTATGGAATTGTCTCGAACAATTTCTATCGAAACCGCGTTGGATCTCAAGCAAAAGGGGGCACTTAACTTGTCCCAAACTGCAACCTATATGGCGGGCGTCACGGGAGAGACGTATGGCTATGCTACCCGTGTAGATTCGGTTTCTTCTCGAGGTTTAAGTATTCCCCGCTATCGAGATTCTATTCAAGAGCTGTTTGGAAGCTATAACTCTACTCGCGCAGAAGTGTATACCATGGAGCAAGTCGAGTTACTAAAAGGCCCCGCGTCAGTGCTTTACGGTCAAGGCTCACCGGGGGGAATTGTTAACTATGTTTCCAAAACGCCCACGCTAGGCAAGGACAGTGAAGTGACTCTGTCTTATGGCTCATTTTCTCGCGCTCAACTCGGCGTAGACATTAACGAAAGCTTGTCCGATGACGATAAATGGGTAGGCCGCTTTGTTGGTCTGTATCGCGACTCAGAGTCGCAAGTTGACTATGTTACTGACGATACTCAAGTGCTCATGCCTTCTGTGTCATATATGCCATCCGATAATACAACACTCACGGTCATTGGGATGTTCCAAGACACCAACAGTGATACCGCCGCGCAGTTTATTCCTGTTGAAGGTACCTTATTACCGTTGGCTGATGGCACGTATTTACCGGATCAGGATGTCTATGTTGGCGAACCTGATTTTAATAAATTTGATACGAAATCCAGTCAGGTTACTTTGCTTGGTGAGCATATATTTAACGACACTACGTCGGTTTCATTTACTGCACTATGGCGAGACGGTGAAGCGGATTACCATCAAGCGTGGGCGACCTTCACGGGCGGCACACGTTATCTTAATGCCTTTGTTGGCGCGCCGGTTGCGCCTACTGATACTTACGTCCCCCGCACCTTCTATCAAGCTGACAACACGTTTAACCAACATGCGTTGGATGTCCGCGTGACAAAGCGTTTTGCTACAGGTTATTTAGAACATGAATTACTGGCGGGCGTGCAATACCAGAACGTTGAGACCGATACGAATTCTGCATACTACGCCGGTGGCGGCGCATTAGCAGGCGATTTTAGCTACATTTTAGATTTAGCTAATCCCGTTTATACTGGCGCACCAGAACAAGCTATCTTCGATGCCATATATTATGACGCTCCTGAGCAAACCGTGTCTGATTCTGGCCTTTATTTATCTGATCAAATTTCGTTAGATAGCTGGCGATTTACCTTAGGGCTTCGCCACGATAAAGTCGACAACGATAATGGCACAACGGACCAAGAAGATAGCCAAACCTCCTACTCGGCGGGGGTGCTATACCAATTTGATAACGGTCTATCACCTTATATTAGTTATGCTGAATCTTTCGAAACCGTGGTGGGGCTTGATGTTAATGGCAATCAATTAAAGCCTGAAGAGGGACGTCAGTACGAAGCGGGTATCAAGTATGAAATGTCGGCGATACCAGGTTATATCACCCTCGCTTATTATGATATTGAAGTGTCAAACTTACCTAATCCTAACAGCTTGCCTGTGGAAGCTGCACAGCAACAAGGTGTGACAAAAATCAGCGGCGTTGAAATTGAAGGGCGCTTAAATTTCGGTGACGTGTCGGCGCAGTTCGCAGGCTCGGTGATGGATGGTGAAGATCCAAATGGTTACGCGCTTTCCGCCCAACCTGAGAATAACGCATCATTGTGGTTGAACTATGCACCCGAAGCATTAGCGGGGGTGAGCATGGGCGCGGGCGTTCGCTACGTAGGCGAAAGTGTTTCGGAAAATGGCGCTATTCGTTATGAAACACCAAGCTACACACTGGCAGACCTCATGTTAGCGTATTCAGTAACGGATAACCTAGATTTACAGTTGAATGTCAGAAACCTGACTGATAAGAAATACCTCACTTCATGTCTTTATAGAGGTGACTGCTTCCCTGGTGTTAGGCGTACTATTAACGCATCGCTTACCTATTCATTTTAAGGAGAAATCATGCTTACCGTTGCCGCAAGTGGTTTAACCCTTGCTGCTGTAGCAACAGTTTACAAAAGTTGGCGGTCTCAGACCCCAGCTTTTCTGTATATAGGATTGTTGGTATGGCTTATTTCAACTATTTGTTGGTCATATGCGCAGGGTTGGGAGTTTGGTTTACTCTACGCGTTATGTATTCCTGCCATTTTGGTGTGGCCGTTTATCGCGCTAAATCAAAC
Organism: Alteromonas australica; assembly: GCF_000730385.1. Lineage (NCBI taxonomy): Bacteria > Pseudomonadati > Pseudomonadota > Gammaproteobacteria > Alteromonadales > Alteromonadaceae > Alteromonas > Alteromonas australica. Next base: position 1,934,600 of record NZ_CP008849.1, read on the forward strand.
CGTACTTCCAGAACCGAAAAACAGGCCGTCGGCCCGACCATTGGATTTTTCAAGAAAACAGGTATTAAACAATATAGGCAATTACCTGGTTACGTTGGTGGTATTGCTGGTTGTCAGTGTTCTTATTACCTTAGCCCTGTGTGCGCTTATGCCGTTTAGCATTGCAGGAAAGCTGGCGACCGGGGTTGTATTGCTACCCCTACTTTGGGGACTATTTGTTTATCACTATTTAGCCACGGCTAGCAAATTGAAAGTCCTTGGCGGTTATATACTGCTGGCTGCGGTCAGTGTGCCTGTTCTCCTGCTATTACCCATTTAGGCAAATGACAATGGATAAAACGACAAAACAAAACGCATTAAACGCACACAATTGGGTGGGCGTATTTTTAAGCGTGCTCTTATTTCTGGTGTGCTTATCGGGCACGGTAGCGGTTTTTCACTTGGAATTTGAACGTTGGGAACAACCTCATATTCAAGAAATGGACAATGTGTCCCCCCAGGTCATTGAAAAAGCGATGGATACCTTTTTGGCCCAAAACCCAGAGGAATCTCACCATTTATATGTGGTGTTTCCTACCTCAGACATTCCGCGCTTGGTCGTAGAGAACGACCACAAAGCGTATTTTGCTGACCAAGAAGGTAACTTACTAGAAGAGGAGAGTGTGTCATTTACCCAAATGCTGGTGGATTTGCACCTCTATTTAAACTTGCCACAGAGTTGGGGCATGATCTTAGTCAGTGCGCTTGGTGCAATTATTTGTACCTTGGTGATAACAGGCATCATCGCCCATAAGCGAATGAGCAAAGATGCGTTTAAACTTCGCCGTGGAGGTAATGGGCAGCAAGCGCAAATTGATCTTCACAATCGTTTTGGCCTGTGGGCTGCCCCTTTTCATTTAATGATCGGTATCACAGGAGCCTATTTTGGCATGGCTGGCATTATTTTAGTCACCGTTGCGACGTTAAACTACAACGGGGATAGAGATGCAGTTGTGAACCAAATTTTCACCCCTGACCCTGTCTTAGCACCTCAGGAAGGTAAGCCTGCAATAGGAAAAGCGTTTGCGCAAATGGAAACACTCGCACCTGAAAAATCGCCAATATTTTTAACGGTACATGAAGTGGGTGAGCCTGAGCAGTTTATTGAAATTTACGCTAAAGCGCCGAATCGTATGATTTACGCGGAAGGGTACCGCTTTGATACGGCTGGGAATTTCGTTGGTGTTGCCGGGTACGAATTTGGTGAATGGGGCAAGCAACTGGTATGGGCAATGTATCGACTGCACTTCGGTGATTTTGCTGGCATGACGAGCAAATGGCTGTATTTTGTTTTAGGTGTCATGCTCACCATGCTTTGTGTATCAGGTATGGAAGTTTGGTTATCTAAAAAAGCACACCCTCCGCTAGCTAGTAGACTCTGGTACAGTGTGGTATGGGGCAGTGTGAGTGCTTTAGCGCTTACTGCAATAGCTGATATGTTTATTTCTGGCTCATTGATTGCCGTGTTTTGGTGTGTGATGGCAGTGAATACAGTGTTAACAGTGGTATTCAAGCGCATGACTAAACCCGTTTGGCTGCTGATATCTGGCTTTAGTGTGTTATTGCTTCTTACCTTGTATGTCGTGGTACATGGCGAAGCTAGCCTCAATGTTGCTTCACTTCAGCTTAATATTCCAATGCTGGCGTATGTTGTGTGGAGTGTATTGCGCGCAAATACGCTACTTAAACGAGAAGGTATGCAAAATGACATCAATTTGCAGCCTTCTTCACCCGCGAGGGAAACCACAGCATAACGTCTTCCTTTTCTAATGATAATTTAAGCCCCACATCGTGGGGCTTTTTTGTTTTACGCACACTGAGATAAATACGTCTTTCCCCATCGCAAGCGCGAACCTTCCTTAACCCATAACGGTTTTCCATATTGTATTTAACATGTACTTGACATAACGTATCAGGAAAGCGCTTTCTCATTGGCGCATTTGTGACACGTAATCACTTTTAAGGAAGCTTGAATATGAAGATTTCAGAAACTATAAAACACACAGTAGTGACGACCTTCGTTGCGTTAACCGCCATCGCCACTGCGGCCACTTTTGCTTATGCAAGGGCCGAAAACACCCCAAGCTTCGTGCTTCCTCAAGACAAAGCGGTGGTGGACAAAGGCGATGGTTGGGTTTTTTATCAATATTTTAATGATGAAACCGTGGGAACGTCGCCGTCTTTAGTGGGAATGGCAGTGATACAGGCAGATAAGGAAATACATCCCCCCCATAAGCATTCAGATGAGGAGTTTTTGTTGGTTACGCAAGGAACGGGGGAGTGGAATGTAAAAGGTAAGGTCTTTAAGGCTAAAGCGGGAGATCTTCTCTATGCTGCCCCCTGGGACGGTCATGGTGTAAAAAATACCGGCGAGGAAGATTTGGTTTTTGTGGTGTTTAAGTGGCAGAGCAAAGGCGTTCCTGTTGTGAGTAAACCAGAAGGGGAAAAGGCAAACTAAAATATTGTTACAAATATTTTCGAGCATGGATGTTCGTGAATAAGTATGGCAGTATGATTTTGCAACAATAATTAAGAATAAAGCAAAACAGCTTTAAGATATGCAAAAGGAGAGGTTGTGAAATTATCTAAAGTATCCACATTATCGAGGGCGATTGCCGTCATATTAGCAGCGGGTATTATCAGCGGCTGTGGCGGAAGTGGCTCTAGCAATAATAATACTGTTACACCTACGACACCTACGACACCAACAACGCCCACCACGCCAGACGAGCCTACGTGGGAAGCGGGTGTTTACGAGGATGCTTCAAACTTTATCGCGCGATGTGAAACACCGCGTACAGGAATAGATCCTTTTACGGGAGAAGACTATCCTGATACGGAAGGCTCAGCCTTAGAAGAAAAACTTTGGCTGCGTTCTTGGACGAACAACACGTACCTCTGGTATGACGAAGTTGACGACAATCCGCCTGAAAATTTCACCGTTGAGGCCTATTTTGCTCAGCTTAAAACCAATGGGGTTACGCCCACCGGTTCTGCGAAAGATAATTTTCACTTCTCTCAACCTACTGATGAATATAATACCTTAGCGCAAACCGGAGTAACGTCCTCTTACGGGTTTTCATGGGAATTTGTTAGTAGTACTCCACCACGTCAATTGGTGGTGAGATACACAGAACCTGGGTCGCCAGCCGCCCTCGCGGTTATTCCTCGGGGCGCGTCGCTTTTGCGTGTGAATGGAATCGACTTTGTTAACGACAATACACAAGCGGGGGTGGATGCACTCAACGACGCGCTTTTCCCTGCCGAAAGCGGCCAGTCTTCAACCTTCGACTTTGAATTGGCGGATGGCAGTGTGCTAACGGAAACCCTAACGTCGGAAGATATTGTGGTGTCGCCTGTGCAAAATACGAAGGTACTAGATACTGAAAGCGGGAAAGTCGGGTATTTTCAATTCAATACGTTTAACCGTACTGCGCAAGACGACTTAATTGCGTCTTTTGAAACCTTTATCGACGAGAACATTACTGAGCTTGTGATTGATTTACGCTACAACGGTGGAGGGCTACTTGCGTTAGCGTCCCAACTGTCTTATATGATTGCCGGCCCTAATCAAACGAATGGCATGACCTTCGAAACCCTGCAGTTTAATGATAAGCACCCAGATTACGATCCCATTTCGGGTAACGAGATACAGCCCACGCCCTTTTACCAATACGAAATTGATTACAACGCCGGTGTTTTCATCAATACCCTGCTGCCTAGCGTCAGTCTAAGTAAGATATATGTGATTACGACTGATTCGACGTGTTCCGCCAGTGAGGCGGTGATTAACGCACTGCGTGGTATTGACGTAGAGGTTGTGCAGATTGGCTCTGCAACCTGTGGTAAACCCTACGGCTTCTATCCTACGGATAACTGCGGTACCACCTATTTTACTATTCAGTTCCAAGGCGTAAATGCAAAAGGGTTCGGCGATTATGCGGATGGTTTTATTCCATCGTCATCACCAAACTTCGACTTTGAGCTTCCTGGCTGTACGGTTTCTGATGACTTTAGTGCCGCGTTAGGGGACCCTGAAGAAGCAATGCTAAGTACGGCATTAGCGCATTCCGCTACGGGCTCGTGTCCGGCAGTCACGGTTTCTTCAACATCTCTGTTGCAGAACAACAGTTTAGGTCGGGATGATGGTCTATCGATTAAGCGTCCAAATGAACTTAAATCGTCCATTTTTCTTCACAATAAAATATCTACGCCAATACGACAGCCGGAGTAGCGGCGAATGAAGCGAGGAATATTGATTATGAAGACATTTATCAGTGTGGTAGTGGCCACAATTGGGGCCGCGGGGTGCACAACCATGGCAATGGAAAGCGAACGCTACTATGCTAACCGCGTCTCTACGGATAAAGCGCAGAAACAGGCTATTGTCGATGCCGTTAGCGAATTTATGGGAGGCAAAAGCATCACCTTGGCTGATGATGTCTTTATCAATGAACACTCGATGACCGTTGAGCGTCAATCTGCGGTAGATAGTCGTGGTCTTATCATAGACGGTAGACATAACAATCCAGCCAGAAGTTTTACTCTATTAAAGTTGGCCGACATGTGCCTAATACGAGATGACACTTCTCAGGTTGAATTGGAATTACCCACCGTGGCGTGTGTGGCGCAAAGTAAAGCCAAGTAAACCGTCGTAACAAAACGAAAATCGCCGCGTAAAGGTTTGTCCGTACGCGGCGATTTTTATTGTGCTCGGTTATCTTTTACTGCCTGCATTTGTTGGCTTTGTATTTTGTCTTCTATTTGACTGGCCATTATTGTTAGCCGAAGACTTGCCATTCGATTTACCTTTACGCTGAAATGAAGGCGGTAACCCTGTGTGCTTAGTTAATGCGCGTTCACCTTTTCGTCCTTTACTCGCCTTTTGACGCTTTTCATTGGCGGTTTCAGGGGGCACTAAATGCTGTGGTCCTCGCCCAATTAAATCTTCACGTCCCATTTTTGTCAGGGCATCACGAATTTGCGCAAAGTTTTTCGGATCATGATATCGCAACATGGCTTTGTGCAATCTACGGTGAATTTCACCTTTTGCAGAAGGGACATCTTCGCTGTCCTTGGTCACTTTACGCAAGGCGTTCACTTCTGTGTGGTACATAGTGGTTGCAGTGGCCATGGGCGAAGGGTAGAAATTTTGTACCTGATCAAGTTTAAATTTATTTTCCTTAAGCCAAATCGCGAGGCTCAACATATCTTCGTCGGTGGTACCCGGATGCGATGCAATAAAGTAGGGGATAAGATACTGCTTCTTACCTGCTTCTTGAGAGTATTTGTCGAACAACTCTTTGAAACGATAATAGCTGCCCATTCCTGGTTTCATCATTTTAGAAAGCGGCCCTTCTTCGGTATGTTCAGGGGCTATTTTTAAATAGCCGCCAACGTGGTGAAGGGCAAGTTCTTTGACATACTCAGGGTCTTCTACTGCTAAGTCGTAACGCACACCTGAGGCGATCAAAATCTTTTTGATACCAGGCAAATTACGTGCACGGCGATACAGGTCGATGGTGGGTTTATGGTCTGTATCCATGTGCGCACAAATGCTTGGATACACGCAAGAAGGACGACGACAAGTTGCCTCTGCCTTCGGACTTTTACAGCGCAGACGATACATGTTGGCCGTTGGGCCACCAAGATCAGAGATCACCCCAGTGAAACCTGGCACTGTATCTCGAATTTGTTCTATTTCACGAACAATAGAATCTTCAGAACGGCTTTGAATAATACGGCCTTCATGCTCTGTAATAGAACAAAAAGTACAACCGCCGTAACAGCCACGCATAATATTGATACTAAAACGTATCATGTCGTACGCCGGAATTTTGGCATCGCCGTAGACAGGATGAGGCACCCGTTGATAGGGTAAATCAAACACGGCGTCCATCTCTTCAGTTTCAAGAGGCATAGCCGGTGGGTTTATCCAAATATGTCTATCAGCATGACGCTGCATCAACGCCCGTGCACATCCGGGATTGGTTTCCTGATGGAGAATACGTGACGTATGAGCATACAGGGTTTTATTGTCTTTTACCGTTTCGTAAGCAGGCAGTTTCACATACACCTTTTCCCAAGGCTTACGTTTCTCTTTTTCCTTTTGTGGAGGCTGAATCACAATAGGGGCGGCTTCTGGCGCTTCGCTATTACTGGCATTCTTATCCTGCGAGTCGCATTCAGGCTCCATCTGATAAGGGCTAGGAATGGGTTCGATTTTACCCGGTTTGTCCAACGAGGTTGAATCCACACCTTGCCATTCAGGTAGCGCTTCTTTAACAATAATGGCGGTACCGCGAATGTCTCTAAGATCGGCAATATCTTCACCAGCAGCAAGGCGGTGTGTCACTTCTACAAGGGGGCGTTCAGCATTACCGAAAAAGAGCATATCTGCTTTGGAATCGAACAATACAGAGCGACGAACTTTCTCACTCCAGTAATCATAATGTGCAATTCGGCGCAAACTGGCTTCAATACCACCCACAATAACAGGCACGCCTTTAAAGGCTTCACGACACCGCTGAGAATAAACGGTAACTGCACGATCGGGGCGTTTCCCGCCCACATTGCCTGGCGTGTAAGCATCATCGTGACGCAGCTTTTTATCTGCGGTATAGCGGTTTATCATGGAATCCATGTTTCCCGCCGTGACGCCAAAATATAAGTTAGGTTTACCTAACTTCATGAAGTCGTCTTTACTTTTCCAATCGGGCTGCGAAATGATACCTACGCGAAAGCCATGGGCTTCAAGTACACGACCTATAACAGCCATGCCGAAGCTAGGGTGATCTACATACGCGTCGCCAGTGACCAATATGACGTCGCAACTGTCCCAACCCAGTGCGTCCATCTCGTCTTTTGACATGGGAAGAAAGGGCGCAGTGCCTAGGCAGTGTGGCCAATATTTAGGGTACGAAAATAGGCCGCGATCGGCTTTAATGGTGGCTTGCATAACATTCACACATAGAAAAAGAAATGGGGTCTGTGCGTAGGCTAGCGGTTCTACTTAGCAAGCGTTGGCACCAAGACATGTGAGGCGATTATAACAGTTAGCGCTTCGCTACGGTATCCCGCTATCATTAAATAACCCCAGTTTGTATACTTATGCCTCACAAATTAACCATGAGTGAGAGAGATTAATGGGTTTTTGGCTATTTAAAACAGAACCTGATGCTTTCAGTATTGATGATTTAGCGGCGTGACCTCAGCAAACTGAACCGTGGGATGGCGTAAGAAATTACCAAGCGCGAAATTTTTTGCGAGACAAGGTGCAACTGGGCGACAAGGTATTTATTTATCATTCCAGTTGCAAACAGGTAGGTATTGCCGGTGTTGCTGAAGTGGTAAAAGCGGGTTATCCCGACACTGAACAATTTAACCCCGAGTCAAAATATTATGACCCAAAAGCATCAGCAGATGCGCCGAGGTGGTACCGGGTAGATGTGAAGTTTGTTGAAAAGTTTAACACCGTATTGCCGTTAAAAATCATAAAGTCCTTACCGGAGGTGACGGAGGTGGGGTTAGTGAAAAAGGGGCACAGGCTGTCGATAATGCCCGTGGAAGAAAATGAATGGCATGCACTTTATCGCGCTGCCACTCAATAACGAGGTTTTTAATGACTCATGGCGAATTTAGTGTCTGCATCTCTTAGTAAATAAAGGGCGAAGCACGCTGCCCACATTGGCCATGCTGCAAAAAAGAGTAAGTGATTGAAGGCGTCAAAGTATTGTTGGAATGATGACAAGGTTGAGGCACCGTGGAGAAGGAAGACTAATCCGTAGGTGTAACGCTTTGCAAAGCCAGCCACGAATGCTAATACCAAAGCAAGTTGAAAGGCGCCTAATACATATACCGCTGTTTCTGGCACACCGCCAATCGAATAAAACTTTTCGAAAATTTTCATGCTGTGGGCTGGGTTGACAAATTTATCTAGTGTCCAAACAAACATCACAATAAATACGGCTACGCGCAGAGAGAGTAAGGCCCAACTAAGGCGGGAGGTTAAAGAGAGGGGATCTTGCTGAGGGTTTTGCATGAGTACTCCAATTTCGTTTCTATACTTTAGTCTAATGATATAGAACGACCGTTCAAGTTTAAACTTTCATTTATATTCATTTTCTGAAAATAAAAAGTGTTCTGAAATTTTTTAAAATGCGTATCGGTCTAGTCAAATAAGAATTAAAAACGGAAAATTACATGAAAAACGTCGTTGGCCTTGCCTTAAGTGCGCTCGCCCTTGCAGTTAGTCAGGGCATCTCTGCTCAACAACTCACAGAAAATGAAATAGAAATAGTAGAAGTTAAGGGCAACGCGTCGTCGTTATTGAATATGAACCCCGCTGATAACTCACTTCGTGGGCTATTTGGCGAAAGCTTAAGTGCGGCAAACACGCCTCGTTCCGTTACCTCATTGTCGAAAGAAGCAATGGTGGCGTTAAATATTAATGATCTTCACGATATCGTTAAAGCTGCGCCTAATGCTTATGCGTCTAGTGGCTTTGGTACGCCTAGCTTGCCAAGTATTCGTGGTCAGTTGGGTGAACTTTTTCAAGACGGTATCCGCCGGCAAGCCGGTAATAATGGCTTTGGGCTTCCGTTGTCGTTTAACAGTGTGGAACAGTTAGACGTCGTAAAAGGGCCATCGCCCATTTTGTTTGGAAGCACTCAGCGTAACGGCGGGTTTGTTAACCTACAAACCAAGGTTGCACCCACCTTGGGGCGCGCAGGTAAAGCGACTTTTCGTGCAGCCCGATGGGATCAATACTCAGCACAAGTAGACTACGGGCAAAGTATTAAAGAAGGGGAAAGCGGTTTTCGTCTCAGCACCGAATATGTCAATGAAGGCAGCTTTTACGATTTTGTAGAAACAGAAAGTACTAACCTTTTTATAGCCTACCGTTATACCCCCAGCGAAGCGCTAACGTGGGATATCAGTGGGGAGTATTACGACACGGATTACCCTGATAATGCGGGTATCAATCGCCCGACGCAAGACCTGATAGATAATGGCGTATATATTACAGGGCAGGGCGTGCAGGCCAATGGGAGTGAGGTACCAGGAGCGGGAGCCATAGTGTCTCCTACCGGCGAAGTGAAAATTCCACGCCATCGTGTGTTTACTCACCCGGATGATGTAAATGGTGCAAATACCACCGTATTACGCAGTCATCTTACCTATCAATATTCTCCGAAAATAAAACTGAGAAACCTTAGTTATTATCAATATTTAGAACGGGAAGAAATTGCCCAAAATAGCTTCGTTGAAATTATTGATGGCGCGCACACTTTTGAAAATCGAAGCGAATTAGATTACACCTGGTCCACGTCACAAACCACTACGGTGGGGCTAGCGCTGCGCTTAAACGACGTTCTGGGCTACAGTCAATTTACCACGGAAGCAGACAACCCCATTGATTTAACGGGGCCTTTATCTAACCGCGTTATTCCTCTTACTGACGCGCAAAAAGCACGTCTTGTTGAAATTCGCCCCAACGTCTTTGTGTCCCCTGGTGCACAATATGATGTAGACGGTGACGGTAATGGCGATTTCAACCTATCCGATACAACGGATTCACGGGCGTGGCAATCCGGTTTGATGCTTCAACAGCAGTCAAAGTGGAGCGAACGGTTAACGACAGTGGCGGGGATTAGGCTAGATTACTATGATGTAGCGGCGCAAGACCCATTAGCGCCGGAAGGTGTGGAGGCTGCTTCTGATAATTATAGTGATACGCTAACCAGTTATCAGCTCAGTGCGGTATACGGGTTAACTGAGAAAATAAACCTTTACGCTGTATTCTCAGAAAATGATGCTACCTCTAACAGTATGGCTGGTGGAACGGTACTAGGTGCTGATAATCAAATAAACCCGCTTAACTTTGCTACGGAAAATACCTTATACGAAGTGGGCGTTAAATTGACACCCAATGATCGCTGGTATGCAGAAGCGTCGTTATTCGACCAAACCCGCAGTTTGCGAAATCGTGATGGCAGCAACAGTGGTATTGCCACGCAAGGTGCAGAGCTACAAGTATTTTACCAAAACGAACAGGTTTGGGTGAATGGGGCTTACAGCTATCTTGATGCGAGGTTTGATGACTCTGCGGCCTTTCAGGAAACCGCGCAAGTGCTTGACGTATTTGACAGTAGCCGCCCGGATATCATCGAAGGTACAGGCGTAGGATCGCCTTCTTTTGCGGCATTCGCACCGTCAAATACACGGGTGCAAGGGATCCCTTCTCAGATAGCCTCACTGAATGCAGGTTGGCAAGTGAATGGAAAGTTTGCGGTGGGCGCTAGCTTTCTTTACACCAAATCATTTCCACTCGATTTTTTGCAAACCGTGTATATTCGTGACCAAATAGCGTTAGATATCAATGCCGATTATCGTGTGAACGAGCAACTAAGGCTTCGCGCTGATATTATCAACGTGACCGATGAAGAAAATTGGCAGCCTGTGTTTGAAGGCGGATACTTTGGCGCTACACTCGTGATGCCGAATGTGCCAAGACACTTACAACTCACGATGCAGTATGCGTTTTAAGCGCAATTAAGGACCAATGATGTTTAAAAAATTAGTGCTAGTTGCGGTTATTGCCGCTGCCATATTCGGTTTCTTTTATTTTGATTTAAATACCTATTTGACCTTAGAAGGAATGAAAGGGTCGCTAGATACTTTTCAGTCTCAAATTGCACAAAACCCGGTATTAAGTATTGCCACATTCTTCGCAATTTATGTGGCCGTCACTGCATTATCTTTGCCCGGCGCCGCCATACTGACCCTCGCCGCGGGTGCGTTATTTGGCTTGATGCAGGGGCTTATTATTGTTTCGTTTGCCTCAAGCATAGGGGCGACATTGGCGTTTTTAGTAGCGCGTTTTATCTTGAGAGACACGGTTCGGAATAAGTTTAAGGATAAGTTGAACAAGATTGATGAAGGGGTGGAAAAACAAGGGGCATTTTACCTTTTTACGCTTCGATTAGTGCCTGTTTTCCCCTTTTTCTTAATTAACCTGTTAATGGGGTTAACTGCCCTTAAAGTGCGTACGTTTTACTGGGTAAGTCAACTTGGCATGTTAGCGGGCACTGCGGTTTATGTGAATGCGGGAACCCAGTTAGCGCAAATACAGAGCCTGTCAGGTATTGTTTCCCCCTCACTTATCTTTTCATTCGTTCTTTTAGGTCTATTCCCTTGGATTGCCAAGGCCATTGTCGCAATAGTGAATCGTCGACGGGTATACAAGGGTTACACTAAACCTAAAAAGTTTGACCGTAATTTGGTGGTAATTGGGGCAGGCGCGGGAGGCTTGGTAACCAGTTATATTGCAGCTGCGGTAAAAGCCAAAGTTACCTTGGTAGAAGCGGGCGAAATGGGAGGAGACTGTTTGAACTACGGTTGTGTACCCAGTAAAGCCATTATTAAAACTGCCAAAGTAGCCAACCAAATGCGAAACGCCGACAATTATGGCCTTAACGCTATAGAGCCCAGCATGTCGTTTAAGAGGGTCATGGCGCGAGTGCATGAGGTTATCGCGGCTATAGCGCCTAACGACAGTGTAGAAAGGTACACCAACCTAGGTGTTGATGTTGTTAAAGGGTACGCAAAAATTCGAGACCCTTGGACCGTTGATATCCGTAAAAGCGATGGTAGTACGCAAACATTAACCACGAAAAATATTGTAGTTGCTACGGGCGCTAGCCCTTTTGTACCCGATTTACCCGGTATAGAGGACAGTGGCTATGTAACCTCTGATACCTTATGGCAGAAATTTGCGCAATTAGACACTGCACCTAAACGTTTAATCGTGCTAGGTGGCGGCCCTATTGGTTGTGAGCTTGCACAAGCATTTGCTCGCCTAGGTAGCGAGGTAACGCAAATAGAACGCGCACCACGTTTAATGGGGCGTGAAGACGTTGATGTGGCGGAATACGCCGATTCTGTTTTGCGAGAAAGTGGCGTTAAGGTACTCACTCGCCACGATGCGCTTCGCTTTGAATTGCAAAACGGAGAAAAAGTGTTAGTCGTGGCTAAAGAGGGGCGGGAACACACGGTTGCCTACGACGAAGTCATAGTTGCAGTTGGACGAAAAGCCAGATTGAAAGGTTTTGGATTAGAAGAAATAGGCATCACCTTCGATAAAACCATTGATACCGATGAATATTTACAAACAATAATGCCCAATATCTTTGCTGCAGGAGACGTGGTTGGGCCCTATCAGTTTACTCACGTAGCTTCCCATCAGGCGTGGTACGCAGCCGTTAATGCCTTATTTGGCAGCTTTAAGAAGTTTAAAGTGGATTACCGTGTGATTCCATGGACCACTTTTATCGACCCCGAAGTGGCCCGGGTAGGTCTTAATGAAACCGAAGCGCAGGAAAAGGGCATAGAGGTTGAGGTGACACGCTACGAATTTGCAGAATTGGATAGAGCGGTAGCCGAAAGCGCGCGAAAAGGCTTTATTAAAGTGTTGACGCCACCTGGGAAAGATAAAATTCTAGGTGTCACTATTGTGTCAGAGCATGCCGGTGACTTACTGGCAGAATTTGTTATCGCCATGAAGCACGGGTTAGGGTTAAACAAAATCTTAGGCACTATTCATACGTACCCCACTTGGGCAGAAGGTGCTAAATATGCTGCGGGAAACTGGAAGCGTGCCAATGCGCCAGAAAAGCTACTTACCTACGTTGAAAAATTTCATACTTGGCGTAGAGGATAAGGTGATGAATGCTATACACAATGGGCTAGCCATACGGTGTCTGTTATTTACTTTGTGTTTCGTGGCTACGCCACCCTTTGCCCAAATTAACTTGCATGCGCCTTTTGACCAGTTATTACAAAAGCACGTTGTCGCCATTAATGATGGTAAAAGTACCCAGGTAGATTACGCCGCATTAGCAAAGGATAAATCAGAATTAGATGGGTATTTATCTGCCTTAGCCGCTATCGATACTGCCACGTTTGCGGGTTGGAATAAAGACAGACAACTGGCCTTTTTAATTAACGCCTATAATGCTTACACTCTGGCGTTGATCATTGAACATTACCCCGATATTGAGTCTATTCGAGATATTGGTGGCTTTTTTTCTTCACCATGGAAGCAGGCGTTTGCGCCTCTTCTAGGAAAAACGCGCACCTTGGATAATATCGAGCATGGGTTAATTCGCGGTGGCAACAAATATCAAGAACCCCGCATTCACTTCGCGGTTAATTGTGCCAGTATAGGCTGCCCCGCCTTACGCGAGGAAGCCTATACAGAAGCCAAATTATCGCAGCAACTCGAATCGCAAACGCAACGTTTTCTGTCTGATAATTCAAGGCATTATATTGAGGGTAATACCTTAAAGGTTTCAAAAATATTTGATTGGTATCGCGATGATTTTGAAGCGCCTTGGCGAGGGGCTACCTCATTAAATGGCTTTTTATTGTTATATGTAAGCGCATTTGATTTAACTGAGGCGCAGCAAAGAGCATTAAGAGCGGGTACCTTAAACATTGAATTTTCCGATTACGACTGGGCATTGAATGATCGGGAGAAATAAGCGCAAATTCCAAGGAGTTGCGGTATTGCGCCTAAGACTACTTGGGTTTGCCTGTGTAGTGTTAAGTTTGCTATGTGCTAACGCGAACGGCGATACCGTTCAATTTCATGCATGGGGCGGCAGTGCGCAAGTTAATAGCTATTTGCAATGGGTGAAGCAAGAGGTTAAGCGGCTACATAATATCGATTTAAATCATGTAAAGCTGGCGGATACCAGTGACGCGGTGTCTCGGGTGTTGGCTGAAAAGGCGGCAGGCAATCTTGATAATGGCAGCGTGGATCTCATTTGGATTAATGGCGAAAACTTTGCTGCCATGCATCGCCATGGTTTATTGAAATCAAACTGGGTGGCCACGCTTACTCATTTTTCACTCACCAACGCCACGGAAAATCCCGCCATGGTAACCGACTTTGGCTTACCTACAGAAGGGCAAGAAGCGCCATGGGGTAAAGCTGCAATGGTTTTTTATCACAATAGTGTATTGTTGCCTCATCCTCCTAAAACCCTGCCGGCATTGTTGCAGTTTTCTAAGGCAAATCCAGGGCGTTTCACTTATCCATTGCCCAGTGATTACCTAGGCATTAGTTTTTTAAAATACGCGCTTATTGCTTTAAACAATCAACACCGCGATAGGTTATATGAGCCGGTAACGCCGGAGGCATTCAAGCAATTATCTGAACCCTTATGGACCTTTTTAGATGCACTGCACCCAACAATGTGGCAACAAGGGAAATACCGCGTGCGTCAGGCCTCTGAGTTACAACGTTTAATGGATAGCGAGTCATTATGGCTTGCTTTTTCGTTTACTGCCGCAGAAATTCCTAGCGCGGTTAACCGTTACGATTTGCCGCCTAGTGTTCGCACTTACGCCATGAATGACGGTAGCCTTGCCAATGTGCATTTTATTGGTATTCCGTTTAACGCGGCGCATTTCGAAGAGGCTAAAGTCGTGGTGGATTTTTTGTTATCGCCTCGGGCACAAGCGAAGAAAATGCAGTTACAAACATGGGGGGATGACACAGTGTTGGATATGGCCATGCTGAATGAGGCGCAACGAGCACTGTTTAAACAACACAATAAACACCCCTCTGCTTTACCTTCTGACGCGTCTGTGCCGCTTTTTGCAGAACCTCACGCAAGTTGGACAGAAGCACTAAAAGAGGCTTGGTTCGCGCGCTATCAAGGTTACTTTTAATGACGGTCTTTGAGCGCTATACCCAGGGCGCGAGCCTACTTTTTATGGCCGTGTTATTTGTGCCCATTACCGCCGGGGTGGTGGGGGTTATTCTACCTGCTTTTGGTTATTTCCCTGCATTAGGCAGTGAACAGTTCAATGTGCAGGCATTTCACGCATTTTTTGCCCAGCCCTCTAACCTTAAGATGATTCAGCTTTCTTTTACCACGGGGGTGATGGCGACAGTCATTGCCGTAACGGGCGCCTTTGTCATTCTGGCCTTTCTGTATAACACTACGCTGTTATCACGTGTTCAGCGGCTAATAAGCCCTTTGTTGGTGCTGCCACATGCCGGCATTGCTATTGCACTGCTGTTTGTTCTCTCTCCAGCGGGGTTGTTTAGCAAGCTGTTAAATCAATTTGGGGTAGGGGAATATGGATGGGTGCCGGTTAACTGGGTTTTTCCTTATGATGAACACGGTGTGGCCATTGTCTTTGCGTTAGCGTTAAAAGAACTGCCGTTTATCCTGCTAATGGCGTTGGGGGTGATGGCACAGCCCCAGGTGGTTAAAACCGTGCAAGGGTATAGTAAAGCGGCGATCATGATGGGGAATTCACCTGAGTCTGCTTTTTTTAAAGTGGTGTTGCCTGTTATTTATCCGCAAATTCGACTGCCTATATTAGCCGTATTGGCATTTTCGACGGCAAATGTGGAAATACCTTTGTTGTTAGGTCCAAATAACCCTGCAACCCTTGGCGTGGCAGTTGTTCAGTGGTTTAATCATGTGGATCTTAGTCTGCGTTTTCAGGCGAGTGCTGCCGCCATGATTCAAGTGGGTGTCACGTTAAGTGCTCTACTGGTGTGGTGCTTGATAGAAAAGGGAATAGGGCTTTTTTCAAAAACCTATTTTTTGAGTAAAGAAAGTGGCCTGTTTAAACACATGGTGAGATTTTTTGCCACGGGTATTTTAACCCTTTACGCCATCGTCAGTGCGTTGGTGTTATTCAGTGTGATCATGTGGTCATTCTCCACATATTGGACATTTTCGTCGTTGCTTCCTGATGGCCTTACTCTACTGCATTGGCAAACAGCATTGGGTAGTCTGGGGCCAGTGGTATTAAATACAGTCGTGTTAGGAGGAAGCGTCAGCGTGGTTGCGGTGGTGCTTACGTTGTTGACGCTAGAGTTTGAAAGTGCTCATGGCAAAGACAACGCCATAGGTTATTCCCCTAAAATATTCGCTGTCTTACTGTTTCTTCCGTTATTGGTACCCGGTGTGGCCTTTTTGTACGGGTTAGTATGGTTTCAGCAACGCTTTTTGCCTGACACTATTTTTCTATCACTGTTTATTGCGCATTTGGTTTACGTGCTGCCTTATGTGTTTATCTCACTGGCAGTGGCGTATCGCAAGTTAGACTCGCGCTACGAACAAGTTGCGTCGAGTTTAGGAAAAACACCTTGGCAGGTATTTACGCAAATAAAACTGCCGCTTTTAATTAGCCCGTTATTGATTGCCCTTGCGTTAGGTATAGCAATAAGTGTTGCGCAATATTTGCCTACGTTGTTAGTAGCTGCCGGGCAGTATACGACGATTACCACAGAAGCTGTGGCATTGGCGTCTGGAAGCAGTCGCCGTTTAACTGCGGTATATGTGGTTATTCAAGCGCTATTACCTTGGTTGTTTTTTAGCTTAGCGTGGTGGTTTTCTCCGCGTCTTTTCTCGCCTAGTGAGCGTTTGAATTTTTTTAAGAGGGCAAGGGGCGTATGACGTTAAAGTTGGATAGTCTTACGATTTATAATCAACAACTGGATACAAGCAAACCGCTATTAACGTTAAATAGTGAAATTAAATCGGGGGAAATCGTGTCTGTTATGGGGGCGAGCGGTTCGGGAAAGTCAACATTGTTGGCGGCAATTGCAGGGCATTTAATGCCGCCTTTTTCGAAAACAGGGCGTATTTACCTCAACGGCAACTGCATTGATGAACTCGCACCCTATGAGCGTAAAATAGGGCTGATGTTTCAAGATCCTTTTTTATTTGAACATATGAGTGTGGCTGAAAATATTGGCTTTGCGCTTGCTCAAAATCTGCAATATGCCACGCGTTCTAAACATGAAAAACGACGCCATATTGTTCAAATGCTCGCCTCAGTTGGCTTAGATGAAATGGCAAATAGACCGGTGCAATCTTTATCCGGCGGACAGCAGTCTCGCGTAGCGCTACTGCGTACGCTAGCTGCGGCTCCCAAAGCAATATTGCTTGATGAGCCATTTAGTAAGCTTGACCCTGAGACTCGCTCGCACATGAGAGCCTGGGTGTTTAATAAATTAAAAGAAGGTGGCATTCCTACCTTAATGGTGACACACGATAGCGATGATGCCGTTGCTGCTGGTGGCCGAATTATTGAGATTTCTTCATGTTAGATGCAAAAGTAACGCCTTACATTAAGCCAATGCTTAGGCCTTTGGTGAGTTGGCTTGATAAACAAAATGTGACGCCAAATCAAATTACCGTGGCGGGTTTTTGTCTAGGTCTGCTTGCAATGCCGTTTATTATTTTGGGTGTATGGAGCGGGGCGTTTGCGTGTATCTGCTTAAATAGAGTTTGTGACGGTATTGATGGAGAGCTAGCTAGGTATCAAAGCAGTAGCAGTAGTGCAGGGGGCTTTTTAGATATTTGTCTGGATTTTTTGTTTTACGCCTCCGTACCCTTGGCTTTTGGTATGGCCAACCCTCAAGAATGGGGCGTTCCAGCGTTGGTATTAATCGCCAGCTTTATCGGTACAGGCAGTAGTTTTCTTGCCTTTGCCATTGCGGCTGAAAAATTTAATATCGATAGGCCGCAGTTTTCAAATAAAAGCTTTTACTACATGCAGGGTTTAACTGAGGGCACAGAAACTATAGCCGTGTTTCTCGCGTTTTGTCTGTGGCCCAGTTATTTTGCGCCATTGGCGTACCTTTTTGCTGGTGCGTGCGCTATAACTGTGGTTACCCGCATTGTATTTGGTTTTACCACGCTAAAAGCACTTGAGAAATAGCTGTGTTTATAACGCAATGCGGGTTGATATCTTCAGGGGGCATCATGATGTTCACGGCGACAAAGGAAGTAGGTTAGCCACCTATGGAAAATGAATCTTTGATAAGAGTCGGCGCGTTTGTGTGTATTTTTACGGTGATGGCAATGTGGGAAGCAACACGGCCTGCACGTAAAGCGCAGCTCTCTGCTTGGGTAAGATGGCGGGGGAATTTTGCGATGGTATTGGCCGGCGCACTCATCACGCGTCTTTTATTGCCGGGCGCATTAGTAGGTGTGGCGCTTTGGGCAAATAACGCCAATTGGGGGGTGTTTAATCGTCTATCTTTGCCTGCTTGGATTGAAATAAGTGTGTGTATGCTTTTGTTAGATTTGGTGATCTATTGGCAACACCGCCTGTTTCATACCGTGCCGTTATTATGGCGTTTTCACCAAATGCATCATGCAGATAGCCATGTGGACACCACAACAGGCCTACGGTTTCACCCTATCGAAATTGCCTTGAGTTTACTGATTAAAGCCGCCGTGGTCATTTTTCTTGGCGTACCCGCATTAGCAGTAGTCATTTTTGAGGTGGCATTGAACGGTTTTGCTATGTTTAATCATGCCAATATTAAACTGCCCTCAGCGGTAGATAATGCCATCAGCAAACTGTTTATTACGCAACGTGTGCATCGTATTCACCATAGTCAACGTATTGAAGACTCAAACAGCAACTTTGGTTTCAGTGTGTCGTGGTGGGATAAACTTTTTAATAGCTACCAACATGAAGCTTCGCTTAGCGACGACGATATCAAAATAGGGCAAGCAGAGATTCCAGCGTCAAAGCAAAACGCCAGTGTCATTGGCTTACTGTTAATGCCTTTTCGCCGTCATCGCCGGTGAGCAATTCGGTAGAGGGCCGCTGGACTACATCACACCTATTGTGGTCAAAACCAGGTACAGTGTCCCCAACTGAAGGACAGAACCCACACCTATAAACACACCATCTCGATTGGTCATCCCTAACGCTGTAATACATAACGCGAACGCAGGTAAAGCTACCGCAAAAGGCAGCGCTTCAAGAGGGATCATGCATAGCGCGGCAATGGCACAATAGCCCGCGATAACGTTTTTCATGGGAGTTTGAGAGAGCTGCGTCATTCGTGGCCGTAATAACTTTTCTACGCGCTGAACCTTGGGTTTGGCTTTTTCCACGGCGCTTTCAAGTTTATCGGTTTCAATTTGTTGCTGGGTCAGTTTATTGGGTAGCCATGGGCTCTCTCGGCCCATGGCAGCTTGCACACAAATTAAGAAAAGCGTAATGCCACAAAAGGTAGGCACGCCAGGAATAGCGCCAGTAGGCAGTAGCGCAATTAACGACGGTATTAAAAGCAAAGGTCCAAAACCTCTGTCTTCAAAGCGAGCAATAATTTTCCCCGCAGAAACCTTATCTCCATCTTGCTCCTTAACTAGCTTGTTAAGCAGCTTACTCATTGACGTGTCCATAGCTTTCCCTGTGCAATAGCAATAAATTACCTTTCACTATACGTATGCAATGGAAATGGGTTTAGTTCTACACAGAGGAAGGAGTGTGAAAATTACCCTACATCAGACAGTTGTTACTCGACTGAGAGCACCAACTTGCCGATATGGTTTTTTCGTTCAAAATCTTGCTGGGCGCGGGTAATGTCCTCTAAGGGATAAACCTTGCTTACCAGTGGCTTTATTTGATTGGCCTCTATACGTTGAATTAAGCTGGCAAACACTCCCTCGGACAGAATGGTGCAACCCAGTAACTGCAAATCTTTCAAGTAGAGTGTGCGTAAATCGAGCGGTACGGTATGACCCGCAATGGCACCGGCAGTGGCATAGCGACCGAAAGGCTTAAGTATGTCGAGCAGTTCTGGCCAGCGAGGGCCAGCGACTAAATCAATCACTACGTCGAAGGGCTGAGCTTTGGCGTAAGTGTTAAAATCAGCGTTTCTGTCAAGGGTCGCGTCTGCCCCTAAACGTAATATGGCGTCGCGTTTATTTTCGCTGGTCACCGCCACTACTTTCGAGCCACGGGCCTTTGCTAATTGAATCGCGGCCGAACCCACACCGCCGGATGCGCCCGTGATTAACACGCTATCTTTTTCAGTGACCTGAGCTCTGCATAGCATATTTTCTGCGGTGGAATAGGAACAGGGAAAAGAGGCTAACTCGATGTCGCTCAATGAAGAGTGAATGGCGTGAGCGTGCTGACTGGCTACCTTTGTATACTGAGCAAAGCCGCCGTCACATTCCGAACCAAAGTACCAGGGTGAAGACAATGCTTCGCTATTAGCCTCAAATAAACAAGGCTCAATTAACACCCTTTCCCCAATACGCGCGTTACTCACATTGTCACCTACCGCCACAATGTAACCACATACATCCGCACCTTGAATAAGGGGTAAATTCAGTGCAGTGCCGCCCCAGCCAGCGTCATCTGCATCATTGTCACCTTTTGAATACCAACCAATACGTGTGTTTAAATCGGTGTTGTTAACCCCTGCGGCCTTTACTTTAATAAGCACATCGTTAGGGGTGAGTGAAGGTACAGGGATTGAAGGGTTTATCGTGAGGGAGTCTAACCCTCCATGCTGAGTTAATTGAACGCCTTTCATGGTGGCAGGTACGAATGTCATTACGTTTCCTTTTCGCTAACTTTCAATATCAGATTCATACTTTTGAGGGGCTTACTAGCAGTGCAGTTACGTTGGCCTTTGCCGCGTCAAGGGCGAGGTAGCCCAGTGTAGGCCAAGCACTAGACATACCTTCGTGAATGAGAAATACGCGCTCTGCAAGGCTTTTATCCCCAAGTCGAGATTCAAACCAACCTTTGACTTCCTGTTTGTGTGAATTCACCGCCTTCGCTATTTGTTCATTATTTGGATAGCTTGCTAATGCTTGAAGCGACAGACATCCTCGCGGGGCATAGTGTTCTAGCCAATGGGCTAAACGCTGAAGAATATGATCTAACGCAGCGTCTATGTGAGGAGGGCAGCCCTGTTCCAGAAAACTGATGTATCGGTTGTGCCTGTTATTTAGTGCGGCCACTATCATATCTTCCTTTGACGGAAAGTACTTATACAGTGTTTTTAGTGTGGTTTGCGTATGTGATTTCAACGTGGCTACGTTTGGCTCTGCAAAGCCATGAAGAGAGAAGGCGTCTTCAAGGCGTGACGCGAGTTCCACTTTTTTATCCATAGTAGGCAACAATGTCTTTCACCTTAGGGTAAACCGTTTGGGTAGAATAAATGTTCTACTTAAAGGGTAGAGCATTCATTCTACCGGGTCAAGCACCCTTTTTTTGCAGGGTTCGCGATAAGTTCAGTTTTTTGTAAATTAAGTTGAATTAAGTAATGAGACTAATTATCATTCGCACGCCTTTTGCTTTCTAGATTAAAGGTGACTTTACATACACTTCATAGACGGACACTCGATGCACATTAATATTGCCAAATCGAAAACGCTCAGCGCTACTACAGCGCTATTTTCTTTACTTTATGTTTCAACGCCGTTTGCCCAACAGCAAGCGAATGTTGAAAAGGAAGAGGTTGAACAAACAGATATCGCTGAAGTAAGCGATGAAAATCTTGACGTTATTACAGTTTACGGCCGCCATAATCGACTGATTTTAGAGTCAGGTACTGCTACCAAATCAAATATGAGTTTGATGGAAACGCCAGCGGCCATTGTCGTCGTAGATGGCACCTTGCTTAACGAACAAGGGGTTAGCACACTACAAGAAAGTATCAGAAATATTAGTGGCCTGAGTCAAGATGGAAACAACTATGGCGTGGGAGACAACCTAGCTATCCGTGGCCTTGGTGTGAATTATACCTTTGATGGTATTTACGCGGGCGCTGACCTGGGAAATAGCTACAACCCCACTCGTTCAATGACCAACGTTGAAAGTATAGAAGTATTGAAAGGGCCGGCAACAGGCTTGTATGGCATGGGTGAGGCTGGGGGTATTATTAACCTGATTGAGAAAAAACCCCAGTTTGAAGATCAGTATCAAATTCGCGCGTCCGTCGGTAGCTGGGACAGCTATTCAATAATGCTAGATGCCACCGGCGCTATTAATAAAGATCTTGCTTACCGCGTGGTGGCAAACCGCGAACAATCTGACGGCTATCGAGGTTTGAGTGACGAACGCAGTGAGTTATACACGTCACTAAAATTCATTGCATCACCAGACAATCAGTTTTTAGTCTCTGCGGCCTATATTGACGATGCGGTACAAGTTGACTCAGTGGGTCATCCAGTGAGATTAATCGATTTAACCATGTTTGATACAGACGCAGGGAGTTTAACCGGTGATGATTTGGTTAATGACACTGCAGAGTCAGGTGGTTTACAGTTAACTGATGAACAACGAGACGAATTAGCCGCATCACTCACGTCAACAGACGGTGTGCAGCCTTATGATTTAGGTGACACCAGTCTTATTTCGCCTATTTCACGCCCTAATGAAGGGGAAGAGTTCCGCATTAAAGTACGCCAAGATATTGAATTGGGTGATAACTGGTCACTAACTCAGCAACTTCAATATCGCTCGTACGAATCTGAATACATTCGTCAAACCAGTGCTTTCAATTACGTGTACGTTGATCGTAATGGCACCACTAATTTAGAGCCTCGTGCGCCGCTTGTTATTGATGGTGTGCTATACCCGTTTGCGGCACGCAGACAAGAGTATCGTAAGGTAATGGCTGATGAGAAAGTGTGGCAGTATTTCCTTGATGTCACCAAAACATGGTCTTTTGGCGATGTTCGAGGTGAACATTTAGCCAGCGTGAACTATGAAGACCACGACATTAGCTACGCACAGTGGTCTATTTGGGACGCAGACGATACACGAAGCGATGCTGTACCGTATATTTTAGATATACGCGACCCTAATTGGCCTACTGGCACATTTGAAGATTACAACCCTTCCTTACGCAGCAAATACAACAAAGATGTGAGTAGCTGGGGCGTGAGTTTCCAAGAAGTGGTTTACTTTAATGAGCACTTTACTGGCCGTTTTGGTGGCGCCTACGGTGGGGTAAAACAAACTTACCTAAACCAATATAGCGACAGTAATCCAGAGTACGATACCAGTGACAACGGATTTACCTATAACCTAGGTTTAACCTACTTATTCAGTGATAGCTTGAGTACGTTCATTAACCATTCTAAGGGAAGAACCGCGTACGGTATTTTAGATGCGCTAGCAGAAGAAGATAATCAGCCTGATTCAGAATCGGAATCGTGGGATTTTGGTGTGCGTTTCACGGCGCTTGAAGAGCAGGTTATTGGTTCAATTGTATTTTTTGATACTGCTAGAACCAACCTTCAATACAGCAACCCCTTATATGAAGACAATATTGACGACCCTTCGTATAACGTTGATGTGCCGGAATACTACTACGATGAACAAGATCGCACCACAGGTGTAGAAGTAGACATTAACTTTGATATCAACGAACAATGGTCACTTAATGCGAATGGCACATATCAAGATCCTGTCACCGAGCCTGGTGCGCATGCCTCAAGCACTGATGAAGAGCAAACTAAAGGGATTGCAGAAAAGTTCGCCAGCACATGGCTAACTTACAGTCATACCTTCGATGCGCTGCCAGCGCCTGTGAAGTTTAGTGTGGGCGTAACCTACGAAGACGAACGCACTATTTCTGCGTCAGCCTTTGGTATCGATTACGCATTCGTTGACTCATATACAGTATGGGACGCGGCCGTGAGCTATGTGTCTGATGATTGGAACGTACAATTAAACGTTCGAAACTTAGACAATACTGACTACTACAGCAGCGCAATGTACTTGGGTGGCCTCCCAGGCGAAGAGCGTAACGTTAAGCTAACCGCTTCGTATAGCTTTTAACGTAGGTTGCATCATTGAAAAAATACGTAGAAATATGGCTACGTAGCATAGCCGCCATAGTGGGCGGCTATGCTGTATCTGCACTGAGTACTTTTTATCTCACCTATTGCTTTGTGACGGGCTTCTCACTGAGTAAAGGCGTGGCGGTACTGAGTGCATGTATGCTTAGCTACTTTTTATTCTTCGCCATTTTTATTATCAGCTTTGCTGTAGCAAACATTCGGGCGTGGAGCCTCATGCTTTTTTT
Source organism: Alteromonas australica (assembly GCF_000730385.1). NCBI lineage: Bacteria > Pseudomonadati > Pseudomonadota > Gammaproteobacteria > Alteromonadales > Alteromonadaceae > Alteromonas > Alteromonas australica. The sequence continues at coordinate 1,958,532 of NZ_CP008849.1, forward strand.
CAGTATTGTGCTGTGTTTTCTTGGCTTGCCCTACGTATCAACCCTTTAGCGACATCATAATGAAAGCAACATTCAGAAAAAGCATGATTTGGTTGCATACCTATTTGGGTGTGTTCTGCGGCTGGTTACTTTTTGCCATTTTTGTCACAGGTACACTAAGCTATTTTACGCCTGAAATGACCCGCTATTTAATGCCTGAGCGACATGTAATTAGCCTTCCTCAAGATACCCTTATTGATCATTCTTTTGCTTTTTTAAAAGAGAATGCCAGTGATGCTGACGAGTGGCGCGTACATTTGCCTACAGATAGAAACGCGCACTGGTACGTGCAATGGCGTAAAGATAAAAGCCGGAAAAAGGTCACATTTAATGCTGATACGGCCGCGCTAGAAAAAGAAATGGAAACCAAAGGTGGCTTATTCTTTCGAAACTTCCACTATACCCTGCAATTACGCGGCTACGGAGGGCGCTACATAGTGGGCATTGCTGCTATGGCCATGTTGTTAGCTATTTTTACCGGTATTTTTACCCATCGCCGTTTTTTTAGAGATTTTTTCACCTTACGGCCCCACAAACTGAAAAAATGGCTTACCGATTTTCATGCGTTGGCTGGCATTTTAACCTTGCCATTTTGTATCATGATTTGTGTCAGTGGTATTTTCATCTACGCCATTATGTACATGCCCTATGCAGCAAATAGCCACTTTGAGAGGGGCGAAAAAGGGGTGAACAAGCAAATTATTCCCTCTTTGGCTCAACTGCCGCCCGCGCAAAAAGTGCAGGAGCAGACGCAAATACAAATAAGCCGAATAACCTCAACACTAGCTAAAACATGGCAAGAGCCTAACCCTATTGCCAAAATTACCGTGGAAAAACCCCAGTTCAGTAACAGTCGCACGATTGTTGAACGTAGTAAGGCCACCACTGTATCTAACCGGGCAGAGCGCGCTGTCTTTCACAGTTATACAGGAGACGTTCTACCCGGCTATGAAAATGAAACTGTGCCTGCCCAAATAAGACGGGTGCTGTATGGGTTGCATCAGGCTAACTATGCTCCTATAGGTATGCGCTGGTTATTATTTGCATTAGGTGTGGCAGGGTGCGCACTTATCGCTACTGGCAATATCATTTGGGTAAACCAACGTAAGAAATCGAACAAACAAAGCCGTTTAACCCTGGCATTAATGGAAAAAGGAAATGTGGCTGCAATAATGGGGTTAGTGCTTGCGTGTATAAGCTTCTTTCTTGCCAATAAGCTTTTGCCTGAAACCATGGCGATGCGCAGTGAATGGGAAATAAATAGTTTTTTTATTGTATGGTTGGCGAGCTTTCATCATGCTTTATACTCTGGGAGCGCTCGTCGAGCTTGGTACCAACAAACATTATTGGCGAGTCTTTTTTGTTTTTCGCTCGTAATGATTGAGCTAAGTATGTATTTTAGCCGCATTCAGCATGGGGTCATTACCGGTGACATGACTTATTTAAGCTTTATTCCTGCTTTTTTAGTGTTTGGTGGATTATTGCTAATACTGGCTAGAAAATTTAGGCGTCACGGAGCAGGGCAGTGACTACTATTGTTGCACTTATCCAACTTTTCGCCTTTTCATGTTTGGCGTTTTCTATGCAAAAGCATCATAAGGTGCTCAAAAATAACTACCCAAGCATTGCCGTAAAACCGCGAGGCCTTGTTATTTTAGGGTGGCTGGGTTTGGTATTGTCGTTGTGGGTGAGTATGGTGACGAGTGAAGTACTGAGCATTGCTTTGGTGTGGTGGTTTTGCACTTTGAGCTTGGCAGTCTTTGCCGTTGCCCTGTATCTAAGCCACTTAATTCAATTCAGCAAAGAGTAGCCAGGCTACTCTTTGCAGTTGTAAGTTTTTCGCGTTTGATGGCGCCGCTATTGGCTTACTTGGAAAGGCTTATCGGCACGAATATAAACAAGTACCTCGCCATCACTCGTGTTGTTAACCTTGTGTTGGCTTTCGCCGGTTGATTCTAGGAAACTTCCCGCGCCAAGGGCGATAGTTTTGTTCCCTTCATCGCTATCTGTTGAGCCCATTGCGGTGTGTTGAGTTACCTGCGCATCTGAATACGTATAGTTCACCGCACCTTTTATGACGACAGCTTTAAATGATTGCCCATAGGCCGTAATCGTGCCGTTAAATCCTGCCGGTAAAGAAAGCATTGAACCAAATACATCTTGGGTGTCTCCCCATAAATAGGTTGCCTTAACGCCATCAGCAGATAGGGTTACTAAATCAGAGTCGTGAAGCCAAACCATATTGTTGATGTGCAGATTCACGGGGCGTTCACCATTGTCAAAATGTGCGTTTGATGGTTTAACCAGATACGGGCCTTCGTCAATCTCTAAGTAGATGAGGTTAGTTGTATCGTTAGCTGCGGTAGTATGATCTTCCCCGGCGGGTTGAGTCCAAAACGAGCCTGTGGGCATCCACATTTTGGCTGCGCTAGGATCATCGTTGTGCATTTGCCCTTCTATGACAATTCCACGATACGTAATATTATGAATGTGGGGCGGCGACTCAAACCCTTTGTTAAAGCGCACCAACATACCCGTTGCAGTATCTTGTGTTCTATCTCCCCACAAATCAGCGGCGCCTGGGCTTTTATCCCCACGAAGCGGATTTAAATATCCCCATTCTACCTCCTTTGCGGGCACCACTTTCGTGTCGGCGTAGGACATGAAAGGCATGCCAAGCATTATAGATAGTACAAAAAGTCGATGAGGTTGTAGCGCGTTGCGTGTAGGGCTTATACGTGAAAGTTTCTGTTTGAAAAATGAAGTCATGCTATTACCTGTTTGCCGATGTGGTTAGCGCCTAGTGTAGGTATAACACTAGGCTGGATAAACAGGCTTTGCCTTGAATCACTTTCCTTAAATTTTAGATAATAGCGCAAATATGACTGTTGCAGGGGGCGCCCATAGGAAAGAATAAGCTGGTGTGAATGTTGGTTTATACGATATTAATAAACAAGGCGAGTACTTGCGGTGACTCACCCTAAGAGAAGACAACATAAAACTACCCTGTATTTTAACGAGTTAACGACAATCCGTTTCGAAAGATATGTATTGAAAGCGTCAATTTTGCAAAGGAACGATATGTATGGAAGGTAGCTAACGGGGGCAAAGATTGTTAAATCGATAAAGGTAATTAAAGCAAAAGAAAAACTCAATTAGACATACTTAGCGGGAGAAAAGTGGGTTAATGCAAGCCGTCATCAGCATGATGAGAACAAGCCACGCACAATAGTGACTTGTTTAGATATGATTGATGTAGGTATTGATGCAAGGACTCGTTTAAAAACGGTAAGCGGCGGAAATTCTAAAACGACGGAGCGCCCCAGGTTCTACCCACACTTCAGCAAACGAGTTGGTGTAGTGCTCTCTATCAAATACGTTGTCGACTTCTGCCCGCACCAGCAAATTTTCAGCCGGTTCGATTTGCGCGAATGCGCGTACCGTGGTGTAACTAGGCAGATAAAAATCGGTACCCGTTTGACCCAGGCGTTCATCCACATAGAGCAACCCAGAGCCTAGTCGTACCGGCATGTCTGAGATTGACAGGCTTTTACTCAGCTGAATGCTCAATTGATTTTCAGGCACATTGATGAGCGGGTCTCCAGCTTCAATCGCGGCTACGAAGTTAGCATCTTCGGCATGGTTTGTACTTTCAGCATCAATAAAAGCGTAAGACATCCAAAGCGAAACACCGTTTTTAAACTCAGCATTGATATCAAGTTCAACCCCACGACTGCGCGCCTTGCCAGCCGGGGTTAAGAAAAAGCCGTCTGAGGCTTCTTCACTGCTATCAAACACTAAGATGTTGCTTTGCTCAATGTTAAAGGCAGAAAGCGTAACGTCACCTCGTAGGTTGTCGAACATTGATGTGAGGTCTGCTTTTACGCCCACTTCTACAGACTCAGACTGGTTCGGCTCAAATGGGTTGCCAGCGTAGTCGGAACCCGTAAGTTGCCTGAAGCCTTCGCCGTACGTGGCGTAAAAACTCAGGCTGTCATCCAGCAGGTATACAGCACCAAGCTGCGGGGAAAAACGAGTGTCATCTTGAGACGTGGTGGTAACGGGGTCGTTTAAACGATTATCAATTTGCTGCTCAAACTTATCAACGCGGCCACCAAAACGCACTTGAAGCTTGTCGGTAATGTCTATCTGATCTTGAATATAGAACCCCCAAGCTTCTTGTGTTTCCAAGCGGTCTAGGTTGTCAGATAATTCAACATCCGCTACGGGTGAGTAGTCAGGGTTGAGAATATCGATCACCAGGTATTGGCTCAAATCCAAATCACTAATATCAGTATCGCTGGAAAAATACGCGGGGCGATAGCGCAATATCACTTGGTCATTTTCAAACTTATCGTAATCGCCGCCAATAATAATGCGGTGGCTAATTGAGCCCGTTTCAAATTCACCTGCTAATTCACCGCGTAACACCAAATAATCAGTTTCAAAGTCGCGATAACGTTTAAAGCGAGAAAGTAACGTTTGGTCTGGGTCAATAAACACGGTTTGCCGACCTTCAAAGTTAGTTTCTAATGCATTACCTTCAAATGTGGTATCGCGTAAACCGGCACCTAGTAGGAGGTTCCAGTCATCGTTAAGTTTGTGGGAAATTTCCAGTTGGTGACCTACCACGTCTGTGTTTATCCTGTCTCCCGAAGGGTCACCAACAAAGGTTTCAATAGGTTGAATGCCCAGTTTTCCATCTATGGCTATCACGCCGCGATCAAAAGGGATTTTTTGTTCTGTATATTCAAGTTCGTAAGTAATACGGGTGTCTTCTGAAAACTCCCAAGAGAGCGACGGGTAAAAGCCGACTTTTTCTGTTTCTACGGTATCCCTAAAACTCTCTGCATCTTCATAAAATCCAACAAGCCTTAGGCCTACGTCTTCTTTGCTGCCTAAAACGGTTTGCACATCGGCTTCCAGCCTAACTTGTTCCCAACTGCCATAGGTAGCTTTTACCTCACCACCGCTAAGAAACTGTGGGCGTTTAGTCACTAAGTTAACCGCGCCACCCGGTTCGCCTCTACCAAACAAAGCGGCCTTGGGGCCTTTTAATACTTCAACATGATCAATGCCCGCTAAATCACGCGGGCCACCAAAACCACGCCCAGCATTAAACCCATTCACCAAAAAACCACTGGGTAGGTTTTCGTCCCCGGAAAAACCACGAATAGCAAAGCTATTCCAAAGGCCGCCGAAATTGTTTTGGCGTGCAACAGAGGCCGAAAGATCTAAAGCATCATTGAGGTTGATTGCACCAGCATCGCCAATTAGCCCTAAATCAATATCCTGTGCAGCGGCAGGAACTTCCTTATATTCAAACGCTCCCTGATACGCGCGATGCAAGCCGTGTACGGTAATTTTTTCAACATCAGCTTCAACTTGGTTACTTTCGCTTTGTGCTAAAGCAGATGTACTGAGTAATGCCGATATACTGGCCGCAAGTGATGATTTCACCCAACTAGTTTTCATTCTTCTTTTCCTGTGAGGTTTTTATGCTTGGTGTAAATTGTGGCAGCGCTTCAAAGCTTTCTTGAGAAAATTCAGGCGCTTTGAAAAGGTGGTAGTAATAGAATTTACGCAGTGCCTGATGAAAAGCGCGCACGTCATTTTCATAACCCACCATTGCTTTTACGTCAGTGTTAGCTGCATTTGATAACAAACGTTGAGAGAGCAAAGACGGGGAAAGCAGCGCTACGTAGCTTGCAATGGTGTCTTTTTGAAGCGTTGCAGCCTGATAGCCTTGCGACAATTCGCTAGCGGCTTGGTCGCCCACTTGCTGAAACGCGTAATACCACTTCCAGTTAAATGAACTGTCTCTTTCAGGGTTGAATGTTGTGTAATCGGCCCACTGCGGGTGAGTGGCAATGAAGGCGCGCCACGTATCTTCAACGGGCTTATCCCACGCGCTGTTTACCGCTTCGCGCTGGGTAAGCACAATGTCGCCACCTTCAGGTGTTTCTACCACAGCATTAATTAACGTGTGTGCGGTCACCGGCACGACAACTGTGGTAACAATCCAAACGCCTAGCATGATAGAGGCGAGGTGTGTTGCACTGAAATTAGTAAATCGCTTTGCCGCGCCAATTGAAAGAACAATACCACTCCATAGTGCAATGTTACCTATCACTATCGCGCAAACGGTTAATATAGACGGTAACGAGGCGCCGTTAACTAACCCGAAAAAAACAAACGGAATAAGTGTAACAAGCGCCAAGGGAACTAAGGTGACTAGTGCTCGTGCTGACCAAATAGCATGGGCATTACGCGCGGTTACATTAAGTAACTCGAAGCGGCGGGCTTCACGTTCTTTCGCTTTTAAGTCGTAAAGTAGCAATATGATAAATAATGGCAGCAATACACTGGTAACAAAGGCAAAATCAAACCGACCTAAAAATGCCAGCTCTGGGTTATCTGTATCGCTTTCATAAATTTGCCCTTCTAACGCCAACATACGTATGCGATGCTTCCAAGGAAATACATCCCGTTCACCTACGGCAGCAAACGCAAGGGGGGAAGGGGGCGCGTAGGTTAGGTGAAACGCGTAATACGCCACCATGCCGTAGTTAGACTGGTGGGTGATAACGGCTTCACGCTCTATTTGGTCTTTTTCTAATAAGCGTTCAATCGTGGCTTGTTGTTCCTGCATTTCCACATGTCCCGACCACAACGACGCCGCACTTAAAAGAAACACCACGAGTAAGGTAAGCTTTATTTGTCGGTGACCGAACACAAAACCGGCTTCACGTTTAATATCAGTAAAACGCATCATGGGTTTAACCTCCTAACAGCCGCTTTTAAAAGCAAGGCGGTAATGCATACCCAAACAAACAGTTGTAAAAAGTAAATAAGCGCGTTTGAAATGCGTGTGTTTGCGGCCTCTGGTTTGAAATTAAACTCTGATAGCAACGCCCAATTGTCTGCAGCTACAACCGCTTTATCCGCCGCTTCTTCGCTAGCGTTACGGTTCATGTCGAGTTTGTAGTCCAACTTCTCAACATGCACTTTATTCAGCCCTTGAACAAACGCTAAGCGCAAGGCTTCTGCTTCTTTTAGAAAACGATGATGGGTTTCAAGGCTAGTACCTGCCAATATTGTTGAGATAGCGCGCACCGCGACGGTAGGCGATAACCATCCAAACTGACGTGCAATTTCAGCTTGTTCTAACTCTTCGTTCATTCTGTTCTCAGCGAACTCATTAAGCACTTTTGCTTGCCTGCCTTCTGAATACTGAGCAACAACACCACGGAAGTTAACGGGGAGCTCGTCAACAGAATCAACATTGTATTTCGCTAATAAATCTTCTTTTAGCTTTTTGAATGCAGGGTCGTTAACGTCGTGACCATCTCCCAAACTGCGAAGCTTTTCTTCTACTTTGAAATCGGCTTCTAGTTTGCCTATTGAGGGGGCAGCATTTGTCGCTACGCTGCTTCCCAAGCGAGGAAATAACACGCACACAGCCATCCAAATAACAATAAGCACGGTGAAGCTAACGCTACTTTTCTCAAATAACGCTGAACACGCAGTGACAACGGTAGCCCATAGCAAGAAGTAAACGGCGTAACTTAGGCAAAACAGCAGCACAATCAGTGTACTTTCGCTTGAGAATGCAACATACAGGCACGCCAAAAGCAAAGGCAGCAAAAACAAGCTACTTGCTGTAACCAGTGCTAATAACTTCCCTAACATGAGTGGCCAGCGAGTAGTACCTTGAGACAATAACAGGGTAAGAGTACCCGCTTCACGCTCTCGTGACACACTGCCGTAGCCAATAAGAATAATAAATAATGGCGCAAGCACCAGCGCAAGAAAGCTTGGGGTTAAGCTACTAAAACGGGTAAGCCCAGCTGATTGTCGCTGCTGGGCAAACATGGCGCTATTTTGGCGATGGCCTTCTAAGAAAATAGCGTTACCTGTGTAGGTATCTACCCCAGGTTCTATCACACTTAATGGTGTAGGTGCCCGAAATACGTAGTGACCATAATGCACCATGCGGTGAGGGTGCTTATCAGGCTGTGCTTTAAAACGTTCTTCCGCTTCAGTTTGAAGGTGCTCTCTTGCGTGTGCAGCTTCCTCAATGTGAAACGCATTTACAACAAGTGCCGCAAGGGTAAGGATTGCCCCTAGCATGAGTACCGTAGCGGCGACTTTTGTGCGCAGCCAATAGCGCCACTGATCTGCACAAATGGTTTTTGCTACATTTATTATCATGCTTTACGCCCTGCAAATGCGGCGTGTACCGCTTCTGTGTCGATAGGCGTGTCGCCAACACGTTCAAACGAACCGGTCAATTTACCGTTACTTAAAAGCACAATGCGGTGAGCCACTTGGCAAGCGCCGTAAACGTCGTGGGTTACCATAAAAATGGTAGCGCCGTTGGCCGCTAGTTCAGACACCAACGCATTAAATTCATCGATAGCGGCAGGGTCTAACCCTGAAGTGGGTTCATCTAAAAACAACACAGGCGCATTGCGCAATAAGGCGAGCGCAATTGCGGTTTTCTGGCGCATGCCTTTTGAATAGTTTGATAGCGCCTTGGTCCATGCACCTTTCTGAAGAGCCACTTTGCGTAGCGCAGCAAACACGGCGTCATCTGATTTATCGACCCCAGCCACTGACAAAAAATAACGTATGTTTTCTAAGCCAGAAAGGTGGCCATATAAGGTTACGGATTCAGGTAAGTAGGCCACTGACTTTTGTACTTCATTGGTATGTTCTGCTACCGATAAACCCATCACAGAGGCACTCCCCGTGCTTGGCTTCATTAACCCAAGAAACGTTTTAAGGGTGGTGGATTTCCCCGCTCCATTACCGCCTAAAAGCGCAAATACTTCGCCTTTCCCTACTTCAAAATTGAGGTTATCTAGAATCGTTCGTTGATCTATGTGAACCGATAACGCGTTAGCGCTAATTACTGAATTTGTTGTCATTGTTTAAAGTATACGTCTATTAATTTTGTGTTATGTTATATTATAACTATTATTGTTTGCAATGCAGAGTAGGTTTTTTATTTGCAAAACGTAAGCAGTGGGGCAGTATAGGGACTAGCAAGGTGATAACCGTGAGTAGCTAGGTGTTTACCACGGGGATATGCAGGCAAGTGAGTGGAGGTTTACAGCAATTATATGGTGTTTAAACGAATTCAGCAGCATAACCATCAAGTAGGTGGCAATCTGATAAGCGTGCGTTACCAACCCTTAACCACAAAGCTCACCCTTCACAGCAACAATAACCAAGTGCTACAGAAACATTTGTGTTTTCGGCCATTTCACAAGGTGGATGTTTGTATTGATGGTATCTTTTACACGGTCAAAATAACGTGGGTAATTTTGTGGCAATCGCGCTTGTACAGCAAGCAAACGCTCATTATAAAAGAATTGTTGCCTCAACGGCGTAGACGTTCCATCACGATGATAAGTTATGGCATGTGTATTTTGCTGATTCGTTTATTTATGGTGCTTTTAGAACCTTAACAAAGTAAAGCACGAATAAGGTTCTTTTATCATCTTTTCGTACTATTCGGTTGATGTTCTCGCTAAATACGAGCCCGTTTTTTAACCACATCAACGGCGTACAAATTGTTTTTTGTGTTGTAAATAGCATTAACAATTATAATCAATGTGCGGTCGGATTCAGTAAAGGTTGTTACTGTGGTTTGCAAGCTCGCGCCATCCACTAAAGGAATGGAAGTGTTTTGAGAGGTTCTGGTTATTGCTTTCAAATTTTTGTCTGATAGGGTTCCGCGACCTGATTCCTGCGTTGTCTCGCCGTCAATTGAAACGGTTTCCATGTAAATTTCGACACCCTCGGCGTTATAACCGGTAACGACAGCGAAATTCCCCCTTTGTTCTACAGAAACACAATTTGTAGAACAAGCAGGCTCAGCAGAAGTGGGCGCAGCATAAGCAGGGAGCAACGCCGTAAGTACTAATAAACAACAAAATAAACGCATCATAATGATATCCCTTCACGCTATGAGGAACCTTCATGTTAAAGCGAGTGATGAAATTTTGTACTGAATTTGCTATAAATTTACATAGCCGGAAAAGCAAAAAGCCCCTAAGAAGGGGCTTAATACAAATTGGTGGAGCTGGCGGGATTTGAACCCGCGTCCAGAAAATGTCTACCTTTGGTACTACATGCTTAGTTTGTCATTTATTTAACTGCTTGGAACTCCGACAAACAGGATTTCCTTGCAGCTGGCCTGATACTGTTTCGCGGTTCACCCTCAGACAAGGTTCCCTCGCTATCCTACTTGGATGACCTTCCGAATCCCCGCTAGCAGGAAAAGACTAGGGTGGAAGGGCCTATACCGGTTATTAAGCGGCTAGTGCGTAAGTTTCGTCGTTTGCGACTATTTAAATGCGGCTTTTTTAAGAGGCCAGCCGCACCTCTGCATGCACCTCCGGCGTCCTAGATCCTGTCGAATCCTAATCAGCCCCGAATGTGGATGCGAAGTATAACATATCTAAAATGCTGTTAAACGTTTCTTTTATAAAATGACTTTCAAAAGATGCATTTATCATCAATAACCTTTAAAGTAGGGCGGCTTAAAATCACGTTTGAAGTGCCAATGTGTTCTAATTCTAAAATATATACACCCTATACCTTGCCTTGTGGCGTTACTGTGCGTAATCGGCTAGTAAAAGCGGCAATGGAAGAAAATATGTCTAGCCAAGGTAATTTGCCCGGTAGTGCGCTTTATACGCTTTATCGGTATTGGGCTCATGGCAATTTAGGCATGGTCATTACTGGTAATGTCATGGTAGATAAACAGGCCATGACAGGGCCCGGCGGTGTGGCGCTTGAAAAGCATACACCGTTAGCGTCGTTCGAACGTTGGGCTAAAATTATTAAGTCAAACGGTGCTTTAGCGGTGATGCAAATAAATCACCCTGGTCGGCAAGTGTTCAAGAATATGCAGGGCAAAGCGATTGCACCTTCTGCCGTTCCCCTCGATATGGGTAAGCATTCAAAATTGTTTGCCCAGCCTAGAGAAATGACCTGCGAAGATATTCACGATGTGTGTCGCCGTTTTGTTGAAACTGCGAAACAGGCAGAAAAAGCAGGCTTCGACGGTATTGAAATTCACGCGGCACATGGTTATCTGCTTACCCAATTTTTATCGCCGCTGACGAATCAGCGTCAAGACGAGTGGGGCGGTTCTATTATAAATCGCGCCAGGTTGTTGATTAATATTGTCAGCCAAATTAGGGCGGTTTGCGCGAAAGGCTTTATTGTCATGGTGAAGCTGAATTCTGCTGATTTCCAGAAAAACGGGTTTAGTTTTGATGATGCCTGCGATGTAGTAAACCGCTTAGAAGCCTTGGGTGTGGATGTTATTGAGTTGTCCGGTGGTAGCTACGAAGCGCCTGCTATGCAGGGGCAAACCCGTGACGACACTACGCTTGCCAGAGAAGCCTATTTTCTGGAATTTGCCCATACACTAGAAAATAAAACCGATATCCCTTTAATGACCACCGGCGGTATAAAACGTGCCGCAGTTGCTGAAAGGGTTATTGAGCAAGGCTGTGAGTTGGTGGGGTTAGCCAGTGCACTCGCCATAACGCCAGATTTAGCTAAAAAGTGGCAACAAGAATGGAGCTATTCTGGCATTATTCCTCATTGTGGCTGGCGAGATAAATCGTTAGCCAGCTTAGCAAATATGGCAATGGTACGGCGTCAGCTGCGTCGTTTAGGTAATAATCTCACGACATTGCGAAACCCTTCGCCCTTGTGGAGCTTGTTGTTAGATTTAATGCACAGAAAATCGATGACCAAGCGTGACGTAGCGGCCAGTCAAGCTGAGCCAGCGGCTCACGATGAGTGAATTTAAAAGGTGCTGAAGGCGTTTATTTAGGGAAAGGGTAAAGCACAGCTACACGCTGTGCTTCATCATACGTTCTTTCTGGCGTTGCCAGTCTTTGTCTTTCAATGTATCTCGTTTATCGTGGGCGTGCTTACCTTTAGCTAAGTGAATTTCTAATTTTACCCAGCATTTTTTCCAGTACATAGACGTTGCTACAATAGAGTAACCTTGGCGGTCTCTAGCGCCCATTAAACGGTCTATTTCACGCTTATTCAGCAGTAGCTTTCTTGCCCGCTCTGGAGCGGCTACCACATGGGTAGATGCTTGGCTCAACGGGCTTATTCTACAACCCACCAAATAGGCTTCAGCGTTCTGAATAATAATGTAGGCGTCGGTAATGTTAACTTTACCCGATCGGATACTTTTAATTTCCCAGCCTTGAAGCTCTAAACCAGCTTCAAATTTGTCTTCGAGAAAATAATCGTGACGCGCCTTTTTATTTTGCGCGATATTTCCGGTGGTGTTTTTGTTGGCTTTATTCTTTTTCATAGGCGCTATTATACTGATTGTGTAAAAGAATGTCTGTACACCCAACGCAATATTTAATACTTCGTGGGAATGTTTTGTGTTCAAGCCTATATGGGGGCGTTAGCAGAAAAGCGAAGGTGAGTAAGGCGAAAATATTGTGCTACAATGCCGCTTTTGAAAATTGAAGTAGTGGAATAAATGCCAAGTATTCAACGCAGTGCTTTGGTAGCACATAGCGCAGAGGCAATGTTCAATTTGGTGAACGATGTTGCCGCCTATCCACAATTTTTACCCGGTTGTAGCGATAGCAAAATTCTTGAAGCCTCCCACGATGTGATGAAGGCATCATTGTTAGTGGCAAAAGCGGGAATTAAACAATGGTTTACCACCCATAATGTGCTGGAGCCTGGTAAGCGTATTGATATGCAATTGGTTGATGGGCCGTTTCGTTCATTAAACGGAGGATGGACGTTCTCTGCATTGTCAGAAGATGCCTGTAAAATTGAGCTTAATCTAGAATTTGAATTTTCCAATAAATTGGCGGAAATGGCCTTCGGTAAGATTTTTAATAGTTTAGCGTCTAATATGGTTCAAGCTTTTACAGAGCGTGCCAGGAGCGTATACGCGTGAGTGATTTAATTAATTGTGAAGTTGCTTATGCCTTACCTACTCAACAAGCGATTGTGAGTGTGGCGGTAAAGCCCGATGCCACCGTTGAAGAGGTAATTACGGCGTCGACTATTTTACAGCAGTTTCCAGACATTGATTTATCTAAAACCAAGGTGGGTATATGGAGTCGTGTGGTGAAGCTGCGCGATTCCGTGAGTGATGGCGATCGCATAGAAATATACCGCCCGCTTATTGCAGACCCCAAAGAAATTAGAAAGCGCCGAGCTGAAAAAGCGAAAGAAGAAGGGCGGGCCGACAAAGTCACGGGTGGCCGCGTTAACCCATTAAAAGCAAAAGAATCACAAGGCGAGAAATGAAAATAGCCAGTTATTACACTGGCTATTTTTAATGAAAAATCACGAGCAACACTACATGTTCTTTTCGGTAATGCTGCCTAGTTCCAAGAAAGGTGATGCGTCAATATCTTCTGCATCCATCATGCTAGCAATACGTTGAACCGTGGCTACCATTTGACTTTGTTCCCATTCTTTAAGCTGCGAAAAACGCTCGACAAAGTGCTCTTGAAGTGGGCGAGGTGCATCAACTACAGCCGCCTTACCTCGTTCTGTTAAAAACACGCCCACTTTACGTTTGTCTTGGGTGCTCCTAATGCGCGTGGCAAGATCCCGCGCTTCTAATCTATCGAGAATATTGGTTATGGTCGCCGGGCTCAAATTAATGGAGTCGGCAATTTCACGCACCATTATGCCAGGGCGCTCTTGAATATTTTGCATAACCAGAAGTTGTGGGCCGGTTAAGCCCACATGCTTACTTAGCTGTTTGCTTCGTAGGTCTACGGCGCGAATAACGCGCCGTAACGCTACCAACAGTTCTTCTTCTTTTCGCATTCTTAATCCAATAAAGAGGTAACCACGCTAGGGTTACTTAAGCAAATGAATAAAGTGTTGATGCTTGTGGAACTGATCAATAACATCGTTAATCACTGAGATTTTTGACCACCCCATGATGTCATAGTTCTGTCCACCCTCACTTAAGTGTACTTCTGCGCGATAGTACGTGGGCTTTTCGCTTTCGTCTACCTCTGGCATATCAGTTGGGCCAAATTCAGGCTGTTCAGTGGCCGTCATGTACACAGCGTAAACAAATTCAGGGTCGTTACCCATGGTTACCGTTAGCATTAAGGCTTCATCGGTTTCCTCTATGGCAACATCAAACTGCTGAACTTTAAATTCTTCGCCAACTTCTGCCATGGCCGTACGGACTGTTTTATTCACAAAACGACGCACAGCGTTTTCGTCTGGAAAAGATACAATATTCTCTAATCGGTCTTTCCAGTTTTTGTCTGTGTCACTGTGAAGGGGCGTGCCTGCCAGCACTTGTAAACTTTCCCGTTTATAGGCTTCTATACGCAGCGCCTTCAATAACCCCATAATGGCAATAAGTAGCACTATGGCGAAAGGCAGGGCAGCGGCAATGGTCATGGTTTGCAATGCGCCTAGCCCTCCAGCGTAAAGCAATACCGCGCTTACAACACCTACGCCTACCGCCCAGTAGATGCGTTGCCACAGCGGTGTGTCGTTTTTACCGTGTGAACACAGCATATCTACGACCATGGCCCCGGAATCACAAGATGTCACAAAGAAAACCACAACCATCAGTACAGCAATTAAACTTAATACCGAGGAAAAGGGGAACTGCTCTAAAAACACGAACAACGCCACTGAGGTATCTTCATTCACCATGTTTGCCAGTACATCTTTACCTTGCACTAACACTTGGTCGATTGCACCATTACCAAATACTGTCATCCAGAAAAGGGTAAAGGCAGAAGGAATAAGTAGCACGCCCATCACAAACTCTCGGATAGTGCGGCCATACGAAATTCGGGCAATAAACAGTCCAACAAACGGTGCCCACGCTAGCCACCATCCCCAATAGAAGATAGTCCAACCACCTATCCAGTCGGTTTTTTCATAGGCGAACAAGTTGAAGGTATTTCTAACTAAATCTGAAAGGTAAGCCCCCGTATTTTGCATATAGGCTTGTAGTAAGAACACCGTAGGACCAAGTATTAAAACAATAAGCAGTAGCAGAATGGCAAGCACCATGTTGGTTTCAGATAAAATACGAATACCTTTATCTAAACCCGTGGCCACTGAAATAACCGCTAAACCGACTACGCCCGCCATAATCATTATTTGAACCGTGGTGGTAGAAGGTAAGCCGAATAGGTAATTGAAGCCAGCATTGACTTGAGACGCCCCAAAGCCTAATGACGTAGACACCCCAAATACGGTGGAGGTAACGGCAAATATGTCTACCACATGCCCGGGCCAACCATATATACGATCGCCAATTAACGGGTAAAGGGCTGAACGTAGGGTTAAGGGTAAATTCTGGCGATAAGCAAAGTAACCTAGAATTAGCGCCACTACTGCGTATATTGCCCACGCGTGCACACCCCAGTGGAAAAAGGTGGTTTTCATGGCCTCGCGAACAGCATCGATACTGCCTGCTTCAGCGGTAGGGGGGGATAAAAAGTGCATGAGCGGTTCGGCAACACCAAAAAACATTAAACCAATACCCATGCCGGCTGCAAATAACATAGACAGCCATGTTTTAAAACTGAATTCGGGCGTGGCGTGATCGGGGCCTAGTTTAATCTCGCCGTAGCGTGACATTCCAAGGTACACCACAAAAAGTAACACAATGGCTACCGTTAAAACGTAGAACCAACTACCGTTGGTTACAATAACGCTTTGAATAGCTTTAAAGAGTGAATCTGCTGTTTCAGGTGCACTAGCAGCAAAAATAAGCAGAGCCACTATCAGTATTGAAGACGTGTAAAACACGGGTTTGTTAAGTGGAGAATGTGCTTGAGTGTCGTTCACGCGCTAAAAATCCTTTGTCTTATCTATCGTATTGTTATTAATACGGTGAAATATACCGCAAGGTGCAATTTTATTACACTTTAGTTTAAATGATTAGAGTACGTCTATTATTGTATTTTATAAAACGGTAAGTGGCCGTTTGGCCGTCGATTATAACAGATGTGTAGGTGTTTTACATTTTTTAGAAATACTTAGAGTAGAAATTAATTTCTGTTTGTGGGTTAATGTAAAGGATCTTTTTGATATGTGTTTCAAGTAAACACAGTCCAAAGAATTAAAACTACACAAAGGGAAAACACACACCATGCGAAAAACTCAGCTTAGCTGTGCGATTGTCGCTGCACTGGCATCAACCACGCTTGCCGCGCAAGAATCTGAAGCCCCGGCCAAACTCGAAACCATTGAAGTTACTGCTACAAAGCGTAGCGAATCTATTCAAGATGTGCCGGTTGCGGTTTCTGCACTCGACGGAAAAGCCCTTGAAAATTTAGGTATTGATAACTTTCAAGACTATGTCGAATTCTTACCGAACGTTGTATTCCAAGGTACTGGGCCTGGCCAAAACGAAATTTATATTCGTGGCGCTGCAACAACCCAGTCCAGTATTACCTTATCTTCAGTTCAAGCGTTACAACCCTCGGTGGCGTTTTATCTTGATGAAATGCCTGTGTCGATGGCAGGAAGAAACCTTGATGTTTATGCCACCGACGTACAGCGCGTTGAAGTACTTCCGGGGCCACAAGGCACCTTGTTTGGTGCTAGCTCACAAGCAGGTACAGTACGTTTAATTACGAATAAGCCCGATCATTCAGGTTTTGCCGCAGGTTTTGATACCAGTATCTCTACCACCAAAGGTGGCGATATGAGCAATTCTGTTGAGGCGTACTTCAATATTACGCCTACTGATAACCTAGCCTTTAGAATTGCAGCCTACAATGAGAGCCAAGGTGGCTGGATTGATAATGTTGAGAATGATCCAGAGAACGGCGGTTACATTGGCAGTGCTGTGGTTATCGACCGTATTTCAGCGGAAGCCCTTCAAGCCCAAGGTATCGACCCCGTTGCGATGGATGCTCGCCGCGAGATTAACGGCTATTCAAGCAGTGAAGCGTCAGTTGTTAGCCCGCGTAATAGTGAACACGTAGAAGATAACTTTAACGACGCCATGTACTCTGGTGCACGTTTTGGCTTGTCTTATATTATTAATGACAGTTGGGACGTCTTGGTTCAACACACGGCGCAGACGTTAGATACAGAGGGTGTGTTTGCCTACGATCCTACCCTTGAGGGTGAATCTTCTGCTATTCGTTTTCAAGCTGATGAAAACTCTGATGAGTTTGGCCTAACCAGTTGGACGTTAAATGGACGATTAGAAAAGCTTGACGTCGTCTACACAGGCGGGTACTTAGACCGTGAAATAGACACGCTTACCGATTACACGGGTTATACTAATGGCGGTTTATACTCGGCATTCTACGTGTGTAGCTACACTGATCTCGACAGTCCAGATGATGCACGCTGCTTAGACCCTACTAAATACTACAAAGAAGACACCACCAGCACCCGTTTAACGCATGAACTTCGCTTCAGTACCACCATGGATACACCATGGCAAGTTACCGCAGGTGTGTTTTACGATGAACAAGAAGTTGGCTCGGTAGGGCAGTTTAAAATTGCAAGCCCTGAACTTTTTGAAAACTTAGACAGTTCATGGAATGCACTAGCAGGTGACAAAGGCATTAATAGCGACGGTGGCCCGTTTTCTCCTGAAATAAGTTTTGTTAATGATGTGACGCACACCATTGAACAAATTGCTGTATTCGGGCAACTGGGTTATGAAATCACCGATTCACTTACCGCAACCTTTGGTGCCCGTTGGTATCAAATTGACGATATATACCGTGGTGCAACCTCTACTCGCGACGTCACTAGTCGTTTAGAGGCGTACGGTTCTGGCGTTTTAGACCCTGCAGTCTACGACGACTTGGGGCTAGATGGCGATGATCTTGTTACCGCTATTCAAGACGGTTCATTGGACGTTAGCTTACTGGATGATGATGGCGTACTCACCGTAGACGACACCATTTTTAAATTTGGTATTGATTGGAAAGTTAACGAAGACGTATTGCTATTCGCCAACTATTCAGAAGGGTTTAGACCGCCGGTAACGAATCGTTTAGGTGGCGACAAAGCCGCTAATCAAGATGGCGCGTTTAATGGCTTCCGTGTACCGGTTTATTCCACCACAGATACCCTAGATAATTATGAAATTGGCTTAAAAGGCGATTTCTTAGATGGCATTTTGCGTGTTAACGCAACAGGTTACTATTCAGAAATTAAAGATCTGCAAACCTCTCGTTATGACCCCACAAACATTAGTTTCTTAGTGTTTACTGATAATGTGGGCGACGCAGAAGTAAAAGGGATAGACGCTGATATTACCTGGTTGGCTACCGACAACTTAGTTATTAATGCGGCGTTCAGTCTTCTGGATACCGAACTTGTGCGTATTAACCCTGAATTAGAGGGTATTGCCGCTGGAGTCGGCAGTAAGCTGCCTTACTCGGCTGACTTCTCTGGCAATATTAACGCACGATACTTCTTTGAACTGGAAGGGGGCAAAGAGGGCTATGTTAACGCCTCACTTACCTACACAGGGGATCGCCTTGCAGGAATGGTAATGAATGCCTATGCCATGGAAGACGCTACGCAGCTAATTTATGGCACAGGATCTGGCCTTAAAATTGAAGATGAAGCCGACACGTTTGAAGGGGCAACCTATCTTGGCTCAGACGGTGAAGTGTTGCGAGGCGGACGATATATCCAAGAAAGCTATGTTATTGGAAACGTATCTGTAGGTATGACCTATGAAAGCTGGAAAGTTGAAGCATTTGTTGACAACGTATTCGACAAATCAGCCATCTTAAATATTGATACTCAACAATATACGCCTAAGGTGGTGACAAATCGCCCTCGTACTGTGGGCGTGCGTTTCTCCTACGATTATTATTAATCGCGTGTGGCGTTAACGCATTGTTTAGCGCGATAGGAAAATAAAAACGGTAGGCGGAAGTCTGCCGTTTTTTTCCATTCCAAATTGGGCAATACGCTGTACTATTACCTTCACCATACTGTAAAGCGCTTTCCTATAGGTTCTTTTTCACATTGTAATGTAGGCTATGACATCACAAGATATTCAACAACATATTCAATCCGTTAAGCTCGCACTGCAGCGTTCGCAGTTAACGCAAGCAAACGCCAGCATTCAGCAGTTATTGTCACAGCAACTCACCCAAGCACAACAGGTAGACGTTCTTTACTTAGCGGCTGTTGCCAGCCGGTTAACTGGTCAACATCAAGAAGCGCGTTCTCACATAGATACGTTATTGTCTTTGAGACCAGACCATGGCCGAGCTTATCAAGAGTTAGCCTATAACTATGAAGCACTGAACCAATCTCAAGACGCGGCCACTGCATTTTTTAATGCTACCCACTTTAACCCTGCTTTGGTGAGTAGCTGGAAAAAACTACTGGTTATTTACCAACACCACAATGACAAAGCGGCACAGCAACTAGCCGAAAGCCAACTTGCATACTTACACAGTCTTCCTAGCCCAATTTTAGGGGCATACGACTTAATGTATGAAAAGCAACTCAGCGCGGCAGAGCAGGTTTGTAGGCGGTTTTTATCCCAGCACAAACATCACCCAGAGGCCATGATGCTGCTTGCAGAAATTGGCGTTCAGCTGAAGGTTTATAGTGATGCGGAGTTTCTATTAGAAAGTTGCTGTGAACTTTACCCCGAAAACGAAAGGGCGGGAGCGGCCTACCAAGGATTATTATCTAAATTGGGGAAATTTCCTAAAGCGGTAGAAGTGGCACGCAGGCGACTCGCCAATGCCCCTAACAATAATGCCGTTAAAGGAAGCCTGGCCCATGCGTTAGTTGGCGTAGGTCAATTAGATGAAGCAATAGATATTTACCATAGCGTGTTAGAAGAAAACCCTGATCGCCCATCAATGTGGGTTTCCCTTGGTCACGCATTAAAAGCGAAAGGCGACACTAACGACGCCATTGTGGCTTATGAAACGGCGGCCAAACACAACAAGAGCTTTGGTGATGCCTATTGGAGCCTAGCTAACACGAAAACCTATACCTTTAGTGATGAAATGCTGGCGCAAATGGAGTTGCAGTTGCAAGCATCAAACACCCAGTTAGAGGATGCTATTCATCTTTGTTTTGCTTTGGGTAAAGGGTTTGAAGATAGGGCACAAGCAAGTAAGTCATTTGAGTATTACTGTCGAGGAAACAGCCTTAAAAAACGCACGTTACCTTTTGACATAGCACGCACCGAAGCGGCGCTAGAGGCGCAAGCAGAGGCCTGCGATGAAGCATTAATGAATGAATTTTCTGGCTGCGATGCTCCCGACCCCATATTTATTGTGGGCTTGCCTCGTGCGGGTTCTACCTTGTTAGAGCAGATATTGGCCTCACACTCTATGGTAGATGGCACCATGGAACTACATGATATTTTAAGTATTGCGTCGAGTTTAAGTAATAAAAAGAAGGCCTATCCATACAACCTTGCAGATTTAACAGACGAAGAATGTATCGCATTAGGCGAGCAATACTTGTCGCAAACCCAAGCTTATCGACAAAATGCGCCATTTTTCATTGATAAAATGCCAAATAACTTTGTGCATATAGGGCTTATAAAACGCATTCTTCCTAATGCGAAAATTATTGATGCTAGGCGAAACCCTATGGATTGCTGTTTCAGTGGCTTCAAGCAACTATTTGGTGAAGGTCAGGAATTTAGTTATTCGCTTACCGACATAGGGCGCTATTATCGTGCGTATGAAAAGCTAATGGATCATTGGCACGCAGTGCTGCCAGATTTCATTCTTACCGTACAGCATGAAGATGTGCTGCACGATTTAGAAGGGCAGGTACGTCACATTCTGGCGTTCTGCGGCTTACCGTTTGAACCCGAATGTTTGTCGTTCTATCAGACGAAAAGGGTCATTAAAACCCCAAGCTCTGAACAGGTGCGTCAGCCTATTTATAAAACCGGCATGCAACAATGGAAACCCTTTGAAGCTTACCTGGAGGATTTGAAAGCCATTGTAGGTGAATAACGCAATACGAAGGCTATTCACTTTCGAATAGCCTTCACTGCCTGTTTAGTATTTTCTACGTTTTAACCCTGTTTCTGCGAGAATTTTTGCAGAAATTTCCTCTATGGAGTATTTGGTACTATTGAGAAACGGGATTTTTTCCTTTCGATATAAGTTCTCTACCTCTCGAAGTTCCATTCTACATTGTTGAATGGATGCATACTTGCTGTTAGCGCGGCGCTCAGAACGTATCTGGTGCAGCCTCTCTGCGGCAATGGTTAAACCAAAGAGTTTATGTTTGTAACGGCGAAGGGCTGGGGGGAGTTTTAGCATGTCTCCCATATCATCTTCAGTAAACGGGTAATTTGCGGCTTTGATGCCAAACTGCAGGGCCAAATACAAGCTAGTGGGGGTTTTACCCGACCTAGATACCCCGGTAAGAATAATATCGGCCTCATCATAATCTTTTAAATTACTGCCATCGTCATTAGCAAGAGCGTAATTTACTGCTTCAATTCGAATATCGTAAGTGGTTTCATGAATGCTATGGGTGCGATGTTTCTCTGGTTTTGAGGGCACACCTAGCACTTTTTCCAGTGGAGCAACGAATTGATCGAGGAAATTATAATTAATCCCTACAGACTTAGCGATTATTTTGCGCACATCTACATTCACAATTGTATAAAAAACGAGCGGGCGTTCTCCGGTATCTTGAAAACTTTCAGATATTTTCTCTAACACCTTTTGTGCGTGTTCCTCAGTTTCAACAAATGGAATGGTGTTGTGATTGAATTCTACAGGGAAGAGGGAAAGCAGGGCGTGGCCAAACACCTCGGCGGTGATGGCAGTACCATCAGAAATATAAAAAGCTGTGCGCACAACAATTCCTTAACAATGTCGTAATTTAATTACAAAAGTAATAAAAGTTTTACTTTATGATTTTTCTCATTCTAAGATGATTTTGTCGAAAAGCTACTGCGTTGTTATTTCTGTCGTAGGTAACCACATGGTTTTGGGCAGTTTACGCAGGCGAGTTCGGTAATATTTACGGTTGGTAAATACGAAAAAATTAATCTATTTCAGGCAATAAAACAGACAAGGTCTGAAATTAACCTCATACCCTACACAAAAAAGCTGGAGGCTTGGGCTGTGCAAGAATACGTACTTTGGTATCAAGAACTGGGAATGCATGATGTAGGTCGCGTGGGCGGCAAAAATGCATCATTAGGCGAGATGATTTCGAACCTAGCGAACGCAGGTGTGCAGGTGCCAGGTGGCTTTGCAACGACCGCCGAGGCATTTAATGAGTTTTTAGAGCAAAGTGGGCTAGAAGCTAAAATCCACGACGTACTCGATTCTCTTGACGTTGATGACATAAACGCACTGACTGAGGCGGGTAATAATATTCGCCAGTGGATTATCGACACACCTTTTCAACCTCAACTAGAAGACGCTATAAAAGACGCCTTTGTTACCCTACAAGGCGATGCTGGCGACGAAGCGTCATTTGCTGTTCGTTCATCAGCCACCGCGGAAGATATGCCTGATGCTTCATTTGCAGGGCAGCAAGAAACCTTTCTAAACGTAAAAGGTTACGAAGCGGTATTAGTGGCCATTAAGCATGTATTTGCGTCTTTGTTTAACGACCGCGCTATTTCGTACCGTGTCCACCAAGGCTACGACCATAAAGGGGTGGCGTTGTCTGCGGGCATTCAACGTATGGTGCGCAGTGACATTGCCTCATCAGGGGTTATGTTCACCATCGACACTGAGTCGGGCTTTGAAGATGTTGTGTTCATCACCAGCTCTTATGGGTTAGGCGAAATGGTGGTACAGGGGGCGGTCAACCCGGATGAGTTTTATGTACACAAACCTACCCTTGATAAAGGGTTACCTGCCATTGTACGCCGCAACTTAGGCAGCAAGTTGGTGAAAATGGTGTACTCCGACGACCAAGCTCACGGCAAGCAAGTGTCTATTGTTGATATTGATGCCGCCGAAGGCAAAACCTTCTCGTTAACCGACGATGAAGTTATGGAGCTAGCGAAGCAGGCTCAAATTATTGAAAAGCACTATGCACGCCCCATGGACATTGAATGGGCGAAAGATGGTGTCGACGGTAAGCTTTACATTGTTCAGGCGCGTCCAGAAACCGTACGCAGCCGTGAAGACTCGCAAAGCATTGAACGCTTTCAGTTAAAAGGCCAAAGCAACGTTGTAGTAGAAGGTCGAGCCATTGGTCACAAAATTGGGGCTGGTGTCGCCAAGGTGCTAGATTCCATTGAAGAAATGGACAAAATTCAGGTTGGCGATGTGCTGGTTACCGACATGACCGACCCTGATTGGGAGCCCATTATGAAAAAGGCTTCTGCCATCGTAACAAACCGTGGTGGTCGTACTTGCCACGCGGCTATTATTGCCCGGGAACTTGGTATCCCTGCTGTTGTGGGTTGCGGTAACGCCACCGACAATATTAAAACTGGCGATAAAATTACCGTGTCATGCGCTGAAGGCGATACAGGGTACATCTACGGCGATGAGTTAGAGTTTGACGTTGTTACCTCGCGTATCGATGCCATGCCAGACTTACCTCTTAAAGTGATGATGAACGTAGGTAACCCCGATCGTGCATTCGATTTTGCACGCTTGCCTAGTGCTGGCGTGGGCTTAGCGCGTCTAGAGTTCATTATCAACCGAATGATAGGTGTGCACCCCAAAGCCTTGTTAAATTTCGACAGCCAGCCCGAAGAGCTGAAAGATGAAATTAACGACATGATTGCAGGGTATGCGTCGCCAACGGAATACTACATTGAAAAACTGGTTGAAGGTATTTCAACCATAGGCGCAGCTTTCGCCCCCGAAAAAGTCATTGTTCGTATGTCTGATTTTAAGTCTAACGAATATTTCAATTTGGTGGGCGGTTATCAGTATGAGCCTGATGAAGAAAACCCAATGCTGGGTTTCCGTGGTGCTAGCCGCTATATTTCGGAAGACTTCCGAGACTGCTTCGCTTTAGAATGTGAAGCTATTAAGCGGGTGCGAAACAACATGGGTCTAACCAATGTTGAGATAATGATCCCCTTCGTGAGAACGCTGGAAGAAGGGCGAAAAGTTATTGAGTTGCTAGAAGAGCAAGGGCTTAAGAAAGGGGACAAAGGGCTTCGTATCATCATGATGTGTGAGCTGCCGTCAAATGCGCTGTTAGCCGACCAATTCTTAGATATCTTCGATGGATTCTCTATTGGCTCTAACGACTTAACGCAATTAACGCTGGGTTTAGACCGTGACAGTGGACTAATAGCACATTTGTTTGATGAACGTGATGAAGCCGTTAAAGCCTTACTTTCAATGGCCATCCGAGCGGCAAAGAAACGCGGTAAATACGTAGGTATTTGTGGTCAAGGCCCATCGGATCACGAAGACTTTGCAGCCTGGTTAGTGGAAGAAGGTATCGACTCTGTGTCATTAAACCCCGATACGGTAGTAGAAACCTGGTTATATCTTGCTGAAAAGCATAATTAATTAACCTTAATGTCTAAAAAAAACCGCGCTCGATACTCCATCGAACGCGGTTTTTTATTGTTCGGGTTAAAGGGCTAGGCCTTTAATTGATCGCCAATGGGCAACTGCCTAATACGCTTGCCACAAGCCGCAAATATGGCGTTACACAAAGCAGGCGCGAACACTGGCGTAGCAGGCTCGCCTACACCGGCAGGAGGCGCATCACTGTCAATCACTTCTACGTCTACCTCTAGCGGGGCGTCACTCATACGTGGCACTCGGTAGTTGTGGAAGTTACTTTGTTGTGCTCGACCATTGTCAAAGGTAATGCCGTCACTCAACGCCGCGGTTAAGCCAAATATTGACCCCCCTTGAACCTGATTTTTCACTGTGTCAGTGTTGACCACTGTGCCTGCATCAATGGCTGACCACGCCTTTATAATGTTAAGGTCGCCCTGTTCAGAAACTTCAACTTCCACCACGGTGGCAACATACGTTAAGAAGCTGCGGTGAGCAGCAATACCCAAACCTCGCCCTTTCGGTAGCGTACGTCCCCATTTAGCCATCGCGGACACTTTTTCAATAACATGGCGTAAACGGCCAATATCTAGGGGATAATCCGCCTTGTCGGCGCCGTAGTTATCGTATTCTGCGCCTTGTTCCGTCACATCCACAATACGGTCTGGTCCAATCGTTTTCAGCAAATAGTCTTTTTGATCCTCACCCGCCTTGTGAGCGGCCTCAGCAATAAAAGACTGTATGGCAAACGCATGGAAAATATTAGATACCGAGCGCATCCAGCCAACCCGCACTTTGGCCTCTGCATTGCCCACTTCCAATTTTAAGTTTGGCGTATTAATGGGGTTGTCGGTAAAGCCAAGACGCAGTTCAAGGCTCATTGGCGCGTTAGCACCTGGTTGAAATAAACCGGCAATAGGTGAAAATGCCGTGCGATGTAGATAAGCATCAATGGCGCCATTTTCGTCTAATGTGGCTTCAACATGCTGCGCAGATACGGCGTGATAAAACCCATGTTGAATGTCATCTTCCCGTGTCCATTGCACACGAATGGCCTGGCCTGTTTTCATTGACAGATAAGCAGCTTCCGCAGAAAAGTCAGGCTTTGATTTACGCCCAAACCCGCCGCCTAACAAGGTGACGTTAACGGTGACCTTATCTTGCTCAATACCCAGCATGGCTGCCACTGTGGCCATGTCTGCCTGTGGGTTTTGTGTGGCAGCCCATATCTCAACGGCACCGTTGCTAAAAAGAGCAGTGGCGCAGGGCGGCTCCATCGGCGCCTGAGCTAAATGGGGGACATAATAATCGGCCATCAGTTTATCATCGGCGTTGTTCAGCCGAGCTAATGCATCCCCTTTTTCTCTAACATGAGATTGTGGACTATTGACCGTGTCTAACAGTTGTTGTTTGAACGCGTCAGAATTGTAGCTGCCATTTGCACCATCATTCCATTCTACTTTGAGTGCTTTACGGCCTTGCCAAGCCGCCCAGGTGTTGTTGGCTATAACCGCTACACCGCCTTTGGGTTGAAATTGTAGCGCGCCCTTAGGCGCGGGAATTTCAACCACATCAACCACGCCTTTAATGGCTTTTGCCGCGGCACTGTCTACATTTTTAATGGTGCCGCCAACCACTGGTGGGCGTAAAATCACTGCCACCAGAGCACTAGGTGTACGTACATCGGCGGCAAAGGTTGCTTTACCCGTTACAATATCGTGCAAATCAATATGGGCCATACCCGTATTAATATAACGCCATTCACTTTTGTCCTTCAGAGGGATTTCTTCTGAGACTGGAGGCGTGAAGGTAAGTGCATCGGCAACAAGTTCTTTGTAACTCAGGGTTTTACCCGAGGTATGGGTAACCTTATGTTGCACTGCGGAACAAGTATCAGGCGCAACGCCCCATCTTGCTGCTGCCGCATGCTGCATCATATAGCGGACACTTGCGCCCATTTCTCTTAAGCGCTGCATGTTGTAGCGGATACTACGTGAGCCGTCAGTGTTTTGATCGCCGTACTTAGGGTCGCCCTTGCCTTGGATAACCTTTACCATGTTCCAATCGGCTTCCATCTCATCTGCCACAATTTGCGCAATGGCGGTACGAATTTGCTGGCCCATTTCAGAACGGTGGCACGTTACTTCAACCACACCATCAGGGCGCAGTGCAACAAAAAGGTTGGCTTGTCTGGCGTCATTGGCAGGCTGTGCCAATACGCCGGCTAATACCCGCGGCGCGGCGCCCATAAAGTAGGTGCCCATTACCAGTGCGCCAGCGGCGGCTGAGGTTTTCAAGAAGCGACGTCGATTCATGTCGAAATACTGGCTCATGCTTCTTCTCCCAGGGTGTCAGGCGTGAAGTAATTCACCCCTGATTTACCCGATGTGCTCACTGTCATCGACTTTGCCGCCGATTTAATGGCTTTATGTATACGGGGGTAGGTACCACAACGGCAAATATTGCCCGACATATTTTGAACAATTTCTTCGTCACTGGGATTTGGGTTGCTGGATAATAAACTGGCTGCTTGCATCATCTGGCCACATTGACAGAAGCCGCACTGGGGCACTTTGTGTTCAACCCAAGCTTGCTGAACGGGATGATCGCCATCGGCACTTAGGCCTTCAATGGTGGTAATGGCTTTTCCTGCCACCGCAGAAAGAGGTAATACACAAGAACGCTGTGCCATGCCATCAATATGAACGGTACACGCACCGCATTGTGCCATGCCGCAGCCAAATTTAGGGCCAGTTAAATTAAGTTCGTCGCGTAAGTACCAAAGGACGGGCGTAGTGGGGTCGCCAGCAAATTCACGTGTTTCACCGTTAACGGTAAACGTTACCATGGTTGAGTCTCCATTTTTTGCCATTTTGCCGGACTAAGCCCGGGCTAAATGACGTATTTGCCTGTTCGAAATAAAGCGCCAGCCATGTTTTTTATTTTATGCAGCTGTAGCATTAGCCTAAAAGTTAGCATGAATTAGGGTAATGAACATGAAGTTAAGATTAATCTAGCGGCGCGTGCGATAAAGAGTGCACTATAAAAGGTGGAAAGTTGAGTCGTTTGCAGGAATAGGCAATAGATAAGCAGGATAAGACAACAGGATGAGTCACACGTTGTGACTGGCAGCACGCATCAACGGGGAAACGGCTGCCCATTAAGAAGGGTTAAACCCTAACACTTTTTTCGACTAAGCTTACGCAATAAGAAGAAGCGGTCGAGCTTTTTCGCGCCAACCGACATGGTGCTTTGACTATACTTGAGCCAGCCTCGCGCTCGCGGCCAATCGTAACTTAGCAGCATTAACCCACTAATAACGAGTAAAATAGAACCGGGCAGTAGAGTGAGTACGATGCCAGCAATAAAAAGTAACCCACCTAGAGTAAGCCGAACAATCTTCATGCTTGTATCCCTTTCAATGATATCTGCAAATGCAGCATGTTATTAACATAAAGTGTGTAGTAAAAACCGGAAAAAGCCAATGAATAAAGTGTAAAAGAATGTATGGATTTGTCAGGCGCAGGTATCTCAAAGCGTCACTGCCAAATAGGTTGGTTGTTGGAAAGTGCTAAATAGGACTAGCTTATAGCAATAAACCCCATGAAAATTGTTTAATTGTATAGAGGGAAAATCACGGCTTGGTTATACTAAGCCATCTACGCATTTCCCAGAGGTTGTATTGCATTGAGTTTGCCACGAGTCGCGCCCCAGCAAAGTCTTTTAGAACACTATCAAGCGTACATAAACGCACTTTCCGCATCTTCGTTTAAAGGCGATATTGAATACAGTTACGCCAGTCGGCTGGCGGTCGCTACAGACAACTCGGTTTACCAGAAGCTTCCCCAGGCGGTAGTTTTTCCTACCTGTGTTGAAGATCTAAAGCTTATTGGCGAGTTGGTGAAAGCACATCCTCTGGTGCGTTTTTCTGCCCGCGGTGGCGGTACCGGCACAAACGGACAAAGTCTTACCGACGGTATTGTGGTAGATGTGTCTCGCCATATGAATAAAGTGCTAGAAATTAATGTTGAAGAACAATGGGTGAGGGTGCAAGCCGGGGTGGTCAAAGATGCCCTAAACGATGCATTACGCCCCCACGGCTTTTTCTTTTCTCCAGATTTATCTACGAGTAATCGCGCTACCGTTGGCGGAATGATAAATACTGACGCCTCTGGTCAAGGCTCTTTGGTGTACGGAAAAACCAGCGATCACGTGTTAGGGCTAACCTCGGTACTCGCCAATGGTGAAGTGCTCCACACGTCGCCAATGTCGGTCGATGAAGCCAAAGCCCGCGCCGAAAATACCGATGGTTATGGCCGTATTCTTTCTCAAGTGCTTGAAACTTGCGTGGGTAAGCGCCAAGCCATTGTGGAAAAATTCCCACGATTAAATCGCTTTTTAACGGGTTACGATTTAGAACACGCTTATGATGAGGCTAATGTGAGTATCGATGTTAGCCGTTTAATTGCGGGCTCGGAAGGCTCTTTAGCGATGGTGGCAGAGGCAAAGCTTTCCCTGACGCCAATTGCGACGCACAAAGCCTTAGTGAACATTAAATATGACTCTTTTGAATCGGCATTACGTCATGCGCCTGCGATGGTGGCGGCCAACGCGACATCAGTAGAAACGGTAGATTCCAAGGTACTTAACCTAGCAAAGACAGACATTATTTGGCATTCCATTGCAGATCTCATCACTGATATTCCTAACAAAGACATGTTAGGCCTCAACATGGTGGAATATAACAGTAATGATGAAGGGGAGATAAAAGCCCGAATTGCAGAGTTGGAAGCCAGGCTAACCAAAGCCGCTGAAACAGGTGAAGGCGGCGTCATTGGTTATCAGGTGACGTTTAACAAAGCCGATATAGGTCGGATTTATGCTATGCGTAAAAAGGCAGTAGGGCTGTTAGGGAAAACCAAAGGTGCACAAAAGCCCATAGCCTTTGCCGAAGACACAGCGGTTCCCCCTGAAAACCTTGCCGACTTTATAATGGCATTTAGAGCGCTTCTTGATAGCCATGGCCTTCAATATGGGATGTTTGGCCATGTTGACGCGGGCGTATTGCATGTTCGCCCGGCACTCGATTTATGCGACGTTGAACAAGAAAAACTCATGCATCAAATTTCTGATGAAGTGGTAGCGTTAGTCGCGAAATACGGTGGCCTCATGTGGGGCGAGCACGGTAAAGGTTACCGAAGCGAATACGGACCCGCTTTTTTCGGAGAGTCTTTGTTCACAGAACTGCGTAAAATAAAGACCGCGTTCGATCCGCTCAATAAAATGAACCCCGGTAAAATTTGTACGCCTTTAAATAGTCAGGATGAGCTGGTTAAAGTCAGTGACACCAAACGTGCTACGTTTGATAGAACTATTCCTGTGGCTTTTAAGCAGGCGTTCGCGCCGGCCATGGAGTGCAATGGTAACGGCCTGTGCTTCAATTACGACACCACATCACCCATGTGCCCGTCTAGCAAGGTAACTCGTGACCGACGTCATAGCCCTAAGGGACGGGCTGGGTTAATTAGAGAGTGGATCCGCTTATTGGGGAAAGAAGGTGTAGACACCCATGCCTTAAGTGCTGAGCAATTTGATACCTCGTTTTGGCAGCGATTCCAAAACAGCCGTAACAAACAGAATCAAGATGACTTTTCCCATGAAGTGCTAGATGCAATGAACGGTTGCTTGGCGTGTAAGTCGTGCTCCAGCCAATGCCCTGTGAAAGTAGATGTGCCTGAATTTAGGGCCACATTTTTGTCTATTTATTATCAGAGATATATGCGCCCAGCCAAGGATTATCTTGTTGCCAATATAGAGCGTATGGCACCGATTATGGCGAAAGTGCCCGGCCTGGTAAATGTGTTTTTGAAAGCACCTTGGATGCAGCGCGCCATCGAGAAAACGGTGGGTTACGTTGATACACCCATATTGTCTCAACCGCCGTTAACCCAGCGGGTGGAAGCTAAGGTAACACAATATAACTATGATGCTTTACGTGGCTTAAGCGAAACGCAAAAGGCAAACACAGTATTGATAGTGCAAGACCCTTTTACCAGTTTTTATGACGCCAGCGTGGTGGAAGACTACGTGTCATTAGTAAGTGCGCTAGGTTTTACCCCAGTGTTGCTACCCTTTAAGCCCAATGGTAAACCTGAACACGTCAAAGGCTTTTTGTCGCGCTTTGCAAAAACAGCAAAAAACACCGCTGAATTTCTAAACGAAGTGGCATCACTTAACATTCCCATGGTGGGCGTCGATGCCTCTTTAGTGCTGTGCTACCGTGATGAATATGTGAAAACCTTGGGAGAGGCCCGTGGCGATTTTCATGTGCTTACCGTGAATGAATGGCTAGCCATGGTGCCAGACTCAACATTTGCTAATGTAAGCAAGGGCGCACAGAAGCCATTGGCTCTGCTAAGTCACTGTACTGAAAAAACGGCAATGCCAGCCTCAGAAAAAGACTGGCAGGCTATTTTTGCTAAAGTAGGCCAGCCTGTTGATATTGTGGCGGTAGGGTGTTGTGGTATGGCTGGTACATACGGCCATGAAGCCGAGCAAAAAGAAAAGTCTTTAGCGATTTATGGTTTAAGTTGGGAACAAGCGCTTAAACAGTATCCGCAAGACGCCATTATGGCCACGGGCTATTCTTGTCGTAGTCAGGTTGCCAGAATAGAGCAGTTTAAGCCTCGTCATCCGCTACAGTGTTTACTTGCGGTATTACAACAATAAGCACACATCAGGGATGGCAAAAGCCAGCGTTTGGCGATTAGCATTGAAACCCCTCACGCTGACATGCAGTTAATGCATTTGGGATACATCAGGCAAAGGAAAACGTTCAGCAGGGCAGCACATACGCTGCCTTGGTATACCGCCGTCCATAAATACCTTACCGTCGGGCTTAAACCCTAGTTGACTGTGATAAGACACACTATCTAAAGAAAGGTTAACGCGAAGGGTGGCGAGGCGCTGCTTTTTTGCGATATCAATGAGTGCCGCGAAAAGTGCGCGGTACACACTCAAGTGGCGGTGATTGCGCTTAACCGCAATGCGGCCAATTTCGCCGCATTGGGTTAATCTGCCGGTGGCGATGGGCGTATTGTTTTCCGCTACCACCAGCACATGGAACGCGTTTTTATCGCGCTCGTCAAATTCGCTATCTGGTGACAATTGCCACTCTAATACGAAGACATGTTCCCTTAGTGCCTTAAGTCGACTTTGATTCCGTTCCCAATCAACGTTTTCGATGGTAAACGACATAGTGAATATTTATGCTTCCAACCATTCCCAGTAGCCCTTATTAATGAGTGTAGTTAAGGTTTCTAAAAAAGCAAAACTGGGTGGTTTTTCATGCATGTTCACGTCAATTATGTGGGAGTTTAGCAAAAGTTCCACCCATGCCTTGTCGTCGGGCTGAAAATCAAACCTTTCACCGTTAACGTAAAAATAGTCAGCGTGTGGCAAATCTGTCATCATTCCTCTCACGCCAGGGGCACTTGCCAGCGGCGCACCGGTTAGGAAGGCTTGTTCAATATCGTCACGGGTATACAATTCTTCGGGGGGATATTCTGGCAACCCTTGTTCACTTAAACTCGCCAGCATGGCATGGGTGAAATGGTCACTTTCAATACAGGCGATGAGTTGCTGCTTTAATTGCGTTATCTCTTTTTGCGTAAGCGTAGCCGGTAACACTGAGGGGGCACGATTAGGATCAGTGTACATGTCATTGCCTTCACCGGTTTCCAACATAAACGACAGACTATCTGCCAGTTGATGGCTATCAGGCGCTCTAAAACCAACCGAATAAGTCAGGCAGTCTTCAAGGGCGACACCATCGTGGGGCCACCCAGGGGGAATATAAAGCACATCACCGGGTTGCAATACTTCATCTATCACTGGCTCAAACCCCGGTATTTGCTTTAATTTAGGGTGGGGGAATATATCCTCATAATGGCCAGGGGCACCTACACGCCAGCGCCTGCTCCCTTTACCTTGCACTAAAAACACATCGTATTGATCGATATGTGCACCTACACCCGCGCCTTCAGTGGCAAAACTTACCATTAAGTCATCTAAGCGCCAGTGTGGCAAAAAGCGAAAAGGTTCAAATACGGGCGCTACATCATGTATGTATCTGTCTACCCCTTGAACAAGCAGAGTCCAACTGCCTACACACGCGCGAGTGAAATCACTAATAGGCCCTTGTTCAACATCCCATTGACCGTCGAGGTAACGGATAATTCGGCTATCAACCTCTTCTTCTTGTGCCAACCCAGCAAGGTCGTGCTCATCAATAGGATCGTTAAAGGAAGAAAATAAGCCGCGGATCACCACTGGCTTCTGTTGCCAAAAATGAGAAAGAAAGTGTTGAATATCGAACGTGTGCATAGCAAAACCTATAGTAAACAAGGTGGGTATTATGAGCCATAGAAAGCGGGCTTGCCACCATAGACTTAAGCTTGGGGTATGAAACGGCGGTACGCATTCAGTACACCTATCTTCGATGCTACCTGAGTGTGCTCGAAGCAAGGCTTAAGATGGCGAGGTAATAACGAATAACTGCTAGGGCAAAGTAGCACAGTATTGCCTTCGCTAGCCTGTTCTAACATGGCGGCCAAGTTTACCGTTTTACCCCACACATCGAATGTGCCATGTTGGCGATTTGGCATACCTGCTGTTACTGCGCCAGTGGCAATGCCTAACCGCAAGTAACAAGGCCATTGTTGTTGGTGACATATCACTTGAAACCGTTTCTGCGCGTAAACGGCGAAGTTTTGCATATTCGCGATATGTTGGGACTGGCGCGTTGCAGCGGTGTTTAGTTCGTCTGTTTCGTTAACCTTACCGGCGATACCACATATTGCCATGTACTCGTCGCCATTGGTTTTGAGCGGAAACACGTCATACGTTGGCGATACACTGTCTAATGCTGCGTAAAATCGGTCTAAGGTATCGATGACCTTTAATTCGCCATGGCGTGCAACCAGTTGTTGATAGTCCTTTACGTCGGCAAAAAGCACGCAGCAGAAATTGAAATGTTGCCGGTTCTGGTCACCTGTGGGCGAATGAAATAAAACCTGAATGGCCGGAGTAGACTGAATTAACAATGACTTGGCGTGCTGGTATTGGGTTTTAAGTTGCCACCACTGTTTAGCATTGTGTCGATAGGTTGCGATGGACACGGCAACGCAGGTTAGGGTGAGGGTAATACTGTTACCCCTACGTACCGCCAATAGCCAGCCTTCAAGTGCGTGGCTCAAATATAAGTCTAACGTACAAAAACTAACGGCATATAGCAGTGCCCATAGCATGCGTTCTCGCTGTTCAAACGAATGGAAAAAATACGCGCAGCACAAACAGCCCACTAACAAAAAATGCTGAATATAAACGTCTTGCGACCACAGTAATGTGGCAAACACGAGGTAAGAATAGTATCCAAAAAGTAAGCATGTTCTTGCCATTGGTATTTGTTTGTTAAGGCTAAATAGGACAGCCAACAAAGCGATAAGCAAATGCGCCAGTAAATTAAGCCAAACTAGAGGGTGAGGGGCATAGCGGATAAGTAGGGGAAGTTGCAAGCATAGCCCCATACAAAATAGCAAACTGGTGGTGGTTAATAAGGGCTTAAGTTTTATTGTGTGGATGTGAGTGGCCATGCTTGTCTCATAAAAAAAGCGCGGTTGAGTCCGCGCTTTTTATAGTAAGACAGTTAGCCGAGGCTTATAACTGATCTACAAGCCTGATTGCATCACCAATGTAGTTTGCTGGGCTGAGTGCTTTTAACTCGGCTTTCGCGGTGTCTGGCATATCAAGGTTGTCAATGAATTGTGCAATGACTTGTGCATTGACTTTTTTGCCACGGGTAAGCTCTTTAAGCTTCTCGTAAGGCTTTTCAATGCCGTAGCGACGCATAACGGTTTGAATAGGCTCTGCAAGTAGCTCCCAGTTATTGTCTAATTCATCAAGCAAGCTTTTTTCGTTAACTTCTAACTTGCTAATGCCTTTTAACGTGGCTTGATACGCTATAACCGCATAACCAACGCCAACGCCTAAGTTACGTAGCACAGTAGAATCTGTTAGGTCACGTTGCCAGCGAGAAATAGGGAGTTTCGCCGCTAAGTGATCGAAAATCGCGTTAGCGAGCCCCAAGTTTCCTTCCGAATTCTCGAAATCGATAGGGTTAACTTTGTGTGGCATGGTAGAAGAACCAATTTCACCGGCAATGGTTTTTTGCTTGAAATGACCAAGCGCTATATAACCCCATACATCTCTATCGAAATCGATAAGAATGGTGTTAAAGCGCGCGACGGCGTCGAACAACTCGGCAATATAGTCGTGAGGTTCAATCTGGGTGGTAAACGGGTTCCAGGTAAGGCCTAAAGAAGTGACAAACTTCTCCGACACGCTATGCCAATCTACGTCGGCATAGGCTGAAAGGTGCGCGTTGTAGTTTCCTACTGCCCCGTTAATTTTACCCAATAGCTCAACGTTAGCGATTTGAGCACGTTGACGCTTCAAACGCATAGCCACGTTAGCCATTTCTTTACCCATGGTGGTAGGCGAAGCAGGCTGACCGTGTGTACGTGCCATCATAGGGATGTCGCGGTAGGCTTTCGCAAGCGCTGTTAGGGCATCAATTAGCTTGTCACAGTAGGGTAGGATAACTGTGTCACGGGCTTCGGTAAGCATAAGACCGTGAGAAAGGTTGTTAATGTCTTCAGAGGTACACGCGAAATGAATGAACTCATTTACCGCCGACAGTTCACTGTTATTTGCCACCTTCTCTTTTAAAAAGTACTCAACCGCTTTTACATCGTGGTTGGTGGTACGTTCAATCTCTTTGATGCGCATAGCGTCATCCACACTGAAATTTGCCACAATGGCATCTAGCAATGCGTTTGAGCTGTCTGAAAACCCAGGAACTTCTTCAATTTGCGGATTTGACGACAGCATTTGTAGCCAACGTACTTCTACTTCAACACGGTATTTCAGTAAGCCGTACTCGCTAAAAATGCTGCGTAATTCAACGCTTTTACCGGCATATCGACCATCAACAGGGGAAATTGCAGTTAACTGACTCAGTTCCACCTTAAGCTCCTTAACTAGTTTATCAACCTAAGCGCCTTAACAGCACTATTTAAAATTTGTTTCCGACGAAACAGAATATTCCTTCGTTTGCCGCCCATTTGACGCCACATTACCGCCGCTCTTACACCGGCTAGCAATAACGCTCTAACTTTGTGTTGGGTGGCGGGTTGTCCAAGATGATCTGGGTTGCCTGCTACCTGAATACGTGGAGCAAGAGGGCTAACAATGTCGCTATAAATACTGGCCAATGAGGCGACAATTTGCGGGCTTTGAAAATCGACATGGGCAAGTTGTCGCTGAACATGAGAAATGCGTTCGCCTAACTCTTTCATCGCGCCAGGTTTACGCGCTAACTTTCGCTCTAGCCCTAAAATGCTGGCAATATAACGGGTCAGTTCAGTATCTTTCGAGGCTTGCTTATCTGAAAGTTGAGCAAACAGGGTTTTGTATCCCACCTCTAAGTTACTTAATTTTCCGAAAACCTGCTGTGGTGTTTCGGGGTCGGTAACTAATATACTCGACAGACTCGCTTCTATTGCTTCGTCACTGGCTGTGCCTCGGCGCGCTAAGCTTTGCACCAAGGCAGCCGCTTGGCATACACCGGCCAGCGCTAAATTATTTTCTACATCTTTTTCTAGCATCAACGGATATAACTCTCAATGATTCCACCACCCAAGCACACCTCGTCGAGATAGAAAACCGCAGACTGACCCGGCGTAACCGCTTTTTGCGGTTCGTCAAAGATAACGCTTATCTGGTCATCCGCTGTGGGGGTGATAGTGCAGGGAATATCAGCTTGGCGATAGCGGGTTTTTACCACCGCGCGGAAAGGTTCGGTTACCGTTTTCCTGTCTACCCAATGCAATTGCTTAGCAATGAGGCCTTTGGAATACAAACGGGGATGGTTTGCACCTTGGCCTACAATTAACACATTGCGTTCAACATCTTTATCAACCACATACCAAGGGTCGTCACCGAATTTCGCAAGGCCACCAATGTGAAGCCCTTTACGCTGACCAAGCGTGTGATACATCAAACCTTCATGCGTGCCTATTTCTTCTCCCTCGGCGGTTTCTATAATACCAGGCTGAGCGGGTAGGTAGCGTGACAGGAAGTCTTTGAACTTGCGTTCACCAATAAAACAGATCCCTGTAGAGTCTTTTTTATCGTGTGTAATTAGGCCTTGTTCCTCGGCTATTTGGCGAACCAATGGCTTTTCGATATCCCCAACAGGGAACAGCGTTTTGGCAACGTGCTCTTCACCTAGGGTGTAAAGGAAGTAACTTTGGTCTTTGTTATTGTCTAACCCCCGAAGCATTTGCCACTTGCCATCTTGCTCGCGACGGCGCACGTAATGACCTGTGGCGATATAA
This sequence comes from Alteromonas australica, assembly GCF_000730385.1. NCBI lineage: Bacteria > Pseudomonadati > Pseudomonadota > Gammaproteobacteria > Alteromonadales > Alteromonadaceae > Alteromonas > Alteromonas australica. Next base: position 1,995,526 of record NZ_CP008849.1, read on the forward strand.
TCGGCGCCTAAGTCTTCAGCAGCAAATTCTAAGAACGCTTTAAACTTAATTTCTTTGTTGCACATAATATCGGGGTTTGGGGTTCGCCCTGCCTTGTATTCCTCAAGGAAGTACTCGAACACATTGTCCCAATATTCTGCGGCAAAATTGATAGTGTGAAGCTCGATACCCAACTTGTCGGCTACCGCTTGTGCGTCTTTTAAATCTTCTGCGGCTAAGCAATATTCGTCATTGTCATCTTCTTCCCAATTTTTCATGAAAAGACCCTCTACTTGATACCCTTGCTGTTGCAGAAGGTAGGCAGAAACAGAAGAGTCGACGCCGCCGGACATGCCGACGATAACTTTTTTGCTAGCGTTTGATTCAATATCAGTCACAACGTGATTCACACTCATTTATAGGCCGGTTTTAAAGGTGGCGGATTTTACCAGAATAATCCTGCCAATTCACATATTTCAGGGCGGGGAGTAAAAACAAAAGGTTTCCGTTCCTCGCCCCGTCTCAAATAAGAGTAAAAATTGCACTTTCAAGTGCGCAGAGCGAAAAACACATGCGACAAAATCGCTATATATAATAATTAATCGCACTAGTTAAAATTCAGGGGGGAAGTGCGTGTAATGAATCTGTTTTCCCTGTTAAAAACTGATATATTTTCCGTTGTCGATGCCATCGATTGTCCAGCTACCCACACGATACCGAATTAGACGAAGCGTAGGGAAACCTATGTGCGCGGTCATTCGTCTTACTTGACGATTCCTGCCTTCTGAAATGGTTATCGACAGCCAACTGGTGGGGATAGCTTGACGAAACCGAACCGGAGGATTTCTGTCCCAAACTTGCGGCGCTTCTATTGCCTTTACCTTTGCTGGTTTGGTCATGCCGTCTTTAAGCTCAACCCCATTGCGCAACGCGTCAAGGGCGGTTTCGTTAGGGGTGCCTTCAACTTGAACCCAATAGGTCTTACTTGTTTTTGCATTTGGGTGCGCCAGTTTGTGCTGCAACTTACCGTCATTGGTGAGTACTAAAAGTCCTTCAGAATCGCGGTCTAGTCTGCCCGCAGCATACACATCAGGAATATCGATATAGTCTTTTAGCGTCTCACGGCCATCGGCATCCGTAAATTGAGATAGCACCTGAAATGGCTTATTAAAAAGGACGATTTTTGTATCACTGGCTTTCATGAAGAGATCTTTGCGCATTAAGGTGAAATCAGGCGAGTAAGGGTAACATGCTTGGTTAACCTTCATCTAAAAAAAGCGCGGGTTTAAGGGGAAAATTCACTGAATTTCGTTGATCTCTAAGGATAAGACAATGGTATGACTTGTAACTCATACTTTCGACCCTATACTATTGGACGCGGCCGATAATAAGAGGCCGTGCTTTGTGTTAGCGGTTGAAGGGTTTGTTTTACTAACACATTGACGAAAACAACAAGTGGCACTGATTTCTAATTTACCAATTTAGAAGCGGTGTTCAAAACATCAATTACATATCGCATTGATTATGGCCAGTTTGGTCACGATTCTAATGAGTGCGACATAACGGACTAAAACGGTATCCTACTACCGACAACATTGAGGTATATAATGACCAAGTCTACGATCATCTATACGAAGACGGATGAAGCGCCAATGTTGGCAACTTATTCGTTGCTTCCCATTATTAAGAAGTTTGCAGCAGCTGCAGACATCGATGTTGAGTTGAGCGACATCTCTTTAGCTGCTCGCGTTCTGGCAAATTTCCCAGAGTATCTCTCTGACGAACAAAAAGTACCAGACGCATTAGCCGAACTTGGCGAGATGACACAAGACCCTAATGTAAACATCATCAAACTCCCTAATATCAGCGCCTCAATTCCTCAGCTTCGTGCAACGATTAAAGAACTTAATGATAAAGGCTTTAACGTTCCAGCATTTCCTGATTCGCCAAAAACTGACGAAGAGAAAGACATTCGTGAGCGTTATGGAAAGGTTCTTGGTAGTGCAGTGAACCCTGTTCTACGTGAAGGCAACTCTGACCGCCGTGCGCCTACTGCGGTTAAAAACTATGCGCGCAAGCACCCGCATTCAATGGGAGAGTGGTCACAAGCATCTCGCTCTCACGTTGCACATATGCGTGGTGGCGACTTCTACTCAGCTGAAAAATCAGTCACGGTAGAAAAAGACGGTTATGTGAGCATTGAATTCACGGGTAAAGATGGCAGCAAAAAAACGCTTAAACCTCGTGTTGACTTGCTAGCGGGTGAAGTTATTGATGGTATGTTCATGAGCAAGAAAGCACTTTGTGCCTTCTTTGAAGAACAAATTGAAGATGCCAAGAACACAGGTGTGCTTTTCTCACTTCACGTTAAAGCCACAATGATGAAGGTTTCTCACCCCATTGTATTTGGTCACTGCGTAAAAGTATTTTATAAAGACCTATTTAACAAATGGGGCGACCTGTTTGAAGAGCTTGGCGTTAACCCTAACAATGGTTTAGGCAGCGTATACGATAAAATAGCTACGCTTCCTGAAAGCCAGCGTTCAGAAATTGAAAAAGACATCAACGCTTGTTACGCCGATCGCCCACCCATGGCCATGGTAAATTCTGATAAGGGTATATCTAATCTGCACGTACCGAGTGACGTTATTGTTGATGCTTCTATGCCTGCAATGATCCGTAACTCTGGTCAAATGTGGGGGCCAGATGGTAAGGCTCACGATACTAAAGCGGTTATTCCAGAAAGTACTTACGCCACTATTTATCAAGAAGTGATTAACTTCTGTAAAACCCACGGTGCATTTGACCCAACAACCATGGGTACGGTACCTAACGTAGGTTTGATGGCGCAAAAAGCGGAAGAGTACGGCTCACACGATAAAACATTTGAGCTAGAAGCCGATGGTACTGTCTCTATTGTGGATCAAGACGGTAACGTTCTTATTTCTCATGAAGTTGAAGAAGGTGATATCTGGCGTATGTGTCAGGTGAAAGATGCACCTATTCAAGATTGGGTTAAGTTGGCCGTAACCCGTGCCCGTCAATCAGGCATGCCAGCGGTATTCTGGCTTGACGATGAGCGTGCTCACGATGCACAGCTTATTACGAAGGTTGAAACCTACCTTAAAGATCACGACACCAGTGGTTTGAATATTCAAATTATGTCGCCAGTTCGTGCTATACGCTACAGCATGGAGCGCGCTATTCGTGGCCTAGACACTATTTCTGTCACCGGTAACGTTCTACGTGATTACCTGACCGATTTGTTCCCAATTTTAGAACTGGGTACCAGTGCTAAAATGCTATCCATTGTGCCACTAATGGCCGGTGGTGGTCTGTACGAAACAGGGGCGGGCGGTTCTGCACCTAAGCACGTACAGCAGTTTGTTGAAGAGGGTCATTTACGTTGGGACTCACTCGGTGAGTTCTTGGCGTTAGCAGTGTCACTTGAAGATGTGGCGATTAAACACAAAAATGCGAAAGCGAAAATTATTGCGAGTGCATTAGACAAAGCGACTGAAAAACTGCTTAACAACGGTAAATCTCCATTGCGTAAAGCAGGCCAGTTAGATAACCGTGGTAGCCATGTTTACCTAGGCTTGTACTGGGCAGAAGAAGTGGCGAATCAAACTGAAGATGCAGATTTAGCGGCGCAGTTTAAGCCGGTCTACGAAGAATTATCGGCTAAAATTGATGACATCATTGCTGAAATTGATGCAACGCAAGGTAAAGCGCAAGAAATTGGTGGTTACTATTACCCTGATGAAGACAAGTTGTTTGCAACTATGTCACCTAGCGCTACCCTGAAATCAATTCTTGACGCGTAAACGCCGTTAAAGAAAGTGATAAAAAGTCTTATTAAAGCCTCTGCCATTTGGTAGGGGCTTTTTTTTGGACAAGGAAAACCCGTAGATAATTGAACGGCGTTTCTGTTAGCCCATGAATATTGATAGTAATGAAGGGGTGATGACAAATAGGGATGAATGCAAAGTTAGGTTAATACGAAAAGAAGCTAATCGAAAAAGCCGAAGGTGAATGGTTTCTAAGAAGGATAGGGTTAAGGTGAATAATATTTAATAGGCAAGAAAAAACCCACCTCCGTCAACCACCAGGTAATTAACGGAAACAGGCCTTTATTGAATTAGTTTATTATTTTAACGCTCTGGCTCTTCTAAGAACCCAATGTTCTCAGCGTGAAGGCCTTTAGGGCCCTGCTGCACATCATAGGTCACCTCTTGACCGGCTTTTAGTGAGCGATATCCTTCCATTTGGATTGTAGAATAGTGCGCGAAGATGTCTTCTCCGCCATCCTCGGGAACAATAAATCCAAACCCTTTTGCGTTGTTAAACCACTTAACTTTTCCAACCGCCATACTTCGACTTCCTCTTAATCCTTGAACTCACACGTTTATGCCCCCACAATAGAAATTGGTGGCATTGCGATATTGCCTTTGGCAAAACAACATCACTATCAAAATGTAGATTTTTTAACCATATTATGTCAAGAGCAAATGCGAATTAATTTTATACAAAAGTTATACGACATCTGCTGGCAAAGCACTATTATTAAGTTATGAGTAAAGACAACACAATTGACATCGAAAAGGAAAAGCAAAAAGACGCGCAGCGAAAAACACCGCAGCCGCCGCCTATGTATAAGGTGTTGTTGAACAATGACGACTACACCCCCATGGACTTTGTCATTGAAGTGCTCATGCATTTTTTCAATATGGATGCTGAGAAAGCCAATCAACTTATGCTTACGGTTCATTATCAAGGAAAAGCCGTTTGTGGCATATTCACTGCAGAGATTGCAGAGACAAAGGTAATGCAAGTCAACCAATATGCACGAAAGCAAGGTCATCCACTGATGTGTACTATGGAGCCGGCGTAAGTCAATTTGTAGAGGGCGAGCGATATGTTAAATAAAGAATTAGAGCAGACGTTAAACAATGCGTTTGTATTTGCTAGAGAGCACCGTCACGAGTTTATGACGGTAGAGCACCTGTTGCTGGCACTGTTAGATAACTCTGCTGCTCGCGAAGCGTTGCATGCTTGTGGTGCAGACATTGAAGCAATAAAGAGCGAATTAATCGCTTTCGTGAAAGATACTACCCCGTTGATTCTTGATGATCAGCTTAACGAAAGAGAAACTCAACCGACTTTAGGATTTCAACGTGTCCTGCAGCGGGCAGTCTTTCACGTGCAATCATCGGGCAAAGATGAAGTTACCGGTGCCAATGTGCTTGTGGCTATTTTTAGCGAACAAGAATCTCAGGCTGTATTCATCCTCAAGAAATCTGATGTGACTCGCTTAGATGTTGTGAACTTTATCAGCCATGGTGTGAGTAAGTCTGATGACGAAGCACCGGTAAATTCAGACTCGTTGGAAGAAGGCGAGTCTACAGATGACAGCGGTTCTGCGCTCAGCAAGTACTCAACAGACTTAAACAAGCACGCGAAAGAAGGGAAAATCGACCCGCTTATCGGTCGAGACCTGGAAGTTGAGCGTACGATTCAGATTTTATGTCGCCGACGCAAGAACAACCCATTATTGGTGGGGGAAGCTGGCGTGGGTAAAACAGCGATTGCTGAAGGTTTAGCTTATCGTATTGTGAATAACGATGTGCCAGACGTCATTGCTGAAAGTACAGTTTACTCTTTGGACTTAGGCGGATTATTGGCGGGTACCAAATACCGTGGTGATTTTGAGAAGCGTCTAAAAGCGATTCTGAAAGAGCTGTCGAAAGACGAGCACGCCATATTATTCATTGATGAGATTCATACCATCATTGGAGCTGGGGCAGCGTCAGGCGGGGTGATGGACGCGTCTAACTTGCTTAAGCCTAAATTATCCAGTGGTGAGTTACGCTGCATTGGCTCAACCACCTATCAGGAATACCAAGGTATCTTTGAGAAAGATCGCGCGCTGGCACGCCGCTTCCAAAAAGTGGATGTGACTGAGCCGAGTGTGAGTGATACAACTAAGATATTACTTGGTCTGAAAAGCCGTTATGAAGAGCACCATAATGTGCGCTTTACGCAAAAAGCGATTCAAGCGGCGGCAGAGCTTTCGGCTAAATACATTAACGAACGCCATTTACCTGATAAAGCCATTGATGTGATGGATGAGGCAGGGGCTAGTCAACGGTTGTTGCCACAGTCTAAGCGTAAGAAAACCATTAACGTGGCAGATATCGAACAGATTATTGCCAAAATGGCGCGTATCCCTGAGAAGTCGGTATCAGCGTCTGACAAAGAAGTTCTTAAAAACCTAGGGCGTAACCTTAAGATGGTCGTGTTTGGCCAAGACAAAGCCATAGAGACGCTAAACGACGCTATTCTATTGTCTCGTTCTGGTCTAGGCGCTGAAGAAAAGCCCATTGGTAGCTTTTTGTTTGCAGGCCCAACCGGGGTAGGTAAGACGGAAGTGACCCAACAATTGGCCAAAATAATGGGTGTGGAGCTTGTACGCTTCGACATGTCGGAGTACATGGAGCGCCATGCTGTTAGCCGCTTGATAGGTGCACCTCCAGGTTATGTGGGGTTCGATCAAGGCGGTTTACTAACCGATGCTGTCATTAAAAATCCGTATTCGGTGGTGCTGCTTGATGAAATTGAAAAAGCCCACAGTGATATTTACAACATTCTATTGCAAGTGATGGATCACGGTACGTTAACCGACAATAACGGCCGTAAGGTCGATTTTAGAAATGTGGTATTGGTGATGACAACCAACGCGGGTGTTCAGGAAACTGTGCGTAAATCCATTGGCTTTAAGCAACAGGATCATAGTCACGATGCACTTTCTGAAATTAATAAAGTGTTTACCCCTGAATTTAGAAACCGTTTAGATGGCATTATTTGGTTTAATCATCTTGATTCTGAAATCATCTTACAGGTGGTTGATAAGTTTATTATTGAGTTACAGGCTCAGTTAGACGTAAAAGGTGTATCACTGGAAGTGTCTTCTGAAGCACGGGCTTATCTTGCGGAGAAAGGTTACGACAAGTCTATGGGGGCTAGACCCATGTCTAGGCTAATTAAAGAAGAGCTTAAGAAAGAGTTGGCTAACGAACTTCTGTTTGGTGAATTAACCAAAGGCGGTAACGTTAAAGTTGATTTAGACAACGATAAGCTGCGTTTTGATTATTCTGGCGTCGATGCGGTAAAAGAAGAAGCAGAGCCGAGTTAATGCTTGGCTAAGCGCTTCTGCGTTTACCCCATCTTCTAGTCATATGCTGAAAACACCATTAAAAAAGCCCGATGAATTCATCGGGCTTTTTTCTTATGCGTTACCGCTTAATGGCTCGTTATCTGGCGCGATAAATAATACGACCTTTAGTTAAGTCGTATGGAGTCATCTCAACAGTGACCTTATCGCCAGTAAGAATTCGGATATAGTTCTTGCGCATTTTTCCAGAAATGTGTGCTGTCACAACGTGACCGTTTTCTAGTTCTACGCGGAACATAGTATTAGGTAGGGTATCAAGCACCGTACCTTCCATTTCAATACAATCTTCTTTTGCCATGTAAAGCAGTTACCTCAGTAATTCAAATTTTTTGCCGCGCAGACCTTAACCAATCTTGCCTTGCGTGTAAAGTAATTACGCAGGATTTTTATCAAAACGGGTCCAATTGTTGCCAAGAAACTGCTCATAGGGATAAAACTGGTGTTTGTATGACATTTTTTGGCAATTTTTTACGTAATAACCAAGGTACAGAAATTCGTAGCCGTCCTGTTGCGCCTGGGCTATTTGGCTTAAAATCATCCAGGTACCCAGGGAATCTGACGTATAGTCGGGGTCATAAAATGTGTACAAGGCAGAAAGTGCTCTGTGCTGAGCACCATTTTCAACCACATCGGTCACCGCCACGGCGACTAACTTGTCACCATCGTAGGCTTCAATAAAGAGGGGCTTTTTCCAATCACATAATATAAAGCTTTCAAATTGGGTTTTTGATGGCGGATACATACTGCCATCGGTGTGCCTCTCATTAATGTACTTTTCGTACAATGGATAGTATTGATGATTTTGCGTGTACGCACATTTAATAGAAAGGTGAGCATTACGCTTTTTAACCCGTTTTTGGCTGCGTGAGGGTGTAAATGCATCAACGGGAATTCGCACCGATTGACAGGCATTACAATCTGGGCAGTGAGGGCGATATATTTGCTCACCACTACGTCTAAAGCCAACCTGTATAAGTTGACCATAGCGCAAGGCTAATTGCTCGGTGCTGTCTGCATACACCAATAGTTGTTCACGTTCGTCTGGCAGGTAACTACACCCAAATATTTGGGTAATACCAAATTTCACGGTGTGATCTCCTGTTTACGCCACTGCGCTTGATATGTAGGGCTTAAGCGGCCTTCTTCCGTGAGTGTATCGTTATGTTGGTTGAGTTTGTTGATAAAGGTTTCCCGAGTGATGGCCTTAGCGCCTAAGGACGTTAAATGCTCGGTAGGTAACTGGCAGTCAATAAACGCCATGCCGTTGGCTTTCATATGTTCCACTAGCGCGAGCATGGCCAGCTTAGAGGTATTACTTTTCCTGTGAAACATAGACTCACCACAATACACCTGACCAATACCAACGCCATACAAGCCACCTACTAGTGCTTCACCTTCCCACACTTCTACTGAGTGGGCTAGCCCTAACTCATGTAAATGACAATACGCCTCTTGCATATCTTTGGTTATCCAGGTTTCATCACTGAGTGTGTCTAAGCTAGGGTGATGCCTTGGAATGGTCGCACAGGCGTGAATGACGCGCTCAAAGCTATGATTTAGCGTGACTTTATATCGCTGCTTTCTGGCTAACTTACGGAGGCTTTTAGCGCATACAAAATCATCTAGTTCGATAATCGCACGCGGGGTGGGAGACCACCACAACAAGGGTTCATTGTCACTAAACCAAGGGAAAATGCCCTGGGAATAGGCTGAAAATAAGCGCTGAGGGCTTAAGTCTGCGCCAAACGCTAGTAAGCCGTTAGGCTCTTCAAGTGCATGATGAACAGAAGGAAACGGTGTATCTACATCTAGTTGAGGAAGCGCAATCATAGTATTGAGACGTACATGGTATTGAGAAGTACAATAGCTAAAATAAAAAACCCTGCTGAAATTTTAGCAGGGTTCTTATTAGGCGTCTTCTTTAACCTTGTTCTGGCATTGTGCCATCAAGGAATTTTTCGGCATCAAGGGCGGCCATACAGCCTGTACCGGCGGAGGTAATAGCTTGGCGATAAATATGGTCACTGACATCACCGGCGGCAAACACCCCCGGAACGCTGGTTTGTGTTGCGTTGCCGTTAGTGCCACTGTTAACCACAATATAGCCATCTTTCATTTCTAACTGGCCTTCAAAGATATCCGTATTAGGTTTATGACCAATGGCGATGAATAGGCCCATGACATCGAGGGTTTCCGTGGCGTCGCCTTGGCTGTCTTTAATACGAATTTGGGTAACGCCCATTTCATCACCTAGCACTTCGTCTAATTGACGGTTAAGGTGCAGTACCACATTGCCGTTCTCGGCTTTATCTCGGAGACGTTGTTCTAGAATTTTTTCACTTCTAAACGTATCGCGGCGGTGAATAACGTGCACTTCTGAAGCGATATTCGATAAATAAAGTGCTTCTTCCACTGCGGTGTTGCCACCACCTACTACCGCTACTTTTTGGTTGCGGTAAAAAAAGCCGTCGCAGGTTGCGCATGCAGACACACCCTTACCCATGAAAGCTTGCTCAGACTCCATACCTAAGTACTTGGCAGACGCCCCTGTGGCAATGATAAGAGCATCACAGGTGTAAGTGCCATTGTCGCCATATAAGGTATAAGGGCGTGTGGTTAAATCGGTTTTGTTGATATGGTCAAAAATGATCTCGGTATCAAATTTTTCTGCATGTTTTTGCATGCGCACCATTAAATCGGGGCCAGTAAGACCTTCAGGATCACCCGGCCAGTTTTCAACTTCGGTCGTGGTGGTCAATTGTCCGCCTTGTTGGATACCCGTAAGAAGAACTGGTTCTAGATTAGCGCGCGCTGCATATACCGCAGCGGAATAGCCAGCCGGGCCTGAACCTAAAATAAGAAGACGAACGTGTCTACTTTCTGCCATTTTTATCTCCAACTTATGCTCTTTTTGTGTGAGCGAATACTGTCATACTGTGCTAGGTGAGGCCGCTGAAGGCTTTTTTCAACCACCTTTTGAATGTTAACGAGGTTTCTTTGAAATCTCGATGTATCTATGATGCCTTGACGGGTGAAAAATGTCACTGTTATGTCAGGGGTGATAAATGAAAAAATCGGTATTGGGGTAAAATTATTTCACCTTCGCTGAATTTACATGATCTACAGACGAACTTACCTTGTATTAGACAAAAAGCGTATTACAATTCGTTTAAAAGCGCGCTTAAATATACGTGTTTGTATTTTTGTGCTCGCAATGCGTTTTTCCGGTTTATGGGGTGATTTATGTCACAGTCAATAATAACTCTGCTAAAAGATGGTCAGCAGTACCTAGAAACGTGGCCGGTTCGCCGTGAGTTGTTCGCCCATTTCCCAGAGTGTAGGGTGGTCGCTGCAACAAAGTTTGCGGTAAAAACCATGCCGCCAGCAGCTATTTTGGCTTGCGCGTTGTTGCTACAAAACATGGGGATGCAGTATTTACCTCAAACCATTGCTATTGGTGCGTTTTTCTTAAGCTTACCTTTGCAAGGTATGTTGTGGCTTGGGCACCGTTCAAATCAATATTTACCGCCGCAACTCAATCACTGGTATCAAGATATACACCGTAAAATGCGCGCGGAAGGTTGCCATTTAGCATCGCTAAAATCTAAACCCAAATATAAAGAACTTGCTCAGTTGCTGAAGACAGCGTTTGACGATTTAGACCGTGTGTTCACCCAGCAGTGGTTCCGATAACCCCTGAGCGCTTCTCTCCAATTTAAATCGCAGTGAGTGTTTCACCGCAACGTTTGCATCGATATTGTGCGCCGCGCTCAATTTTTTTGTGGCGGCGTACAGACAACGCATGCTCACTACACTGACACCGGTATGAGAACGTCTCACCCACGACGTCGCTGACATTAAATTGATGGGTTGTATTCGGCGGCACATTAAACACCTTTACCATAATGGTTTGCCATTGAATGCCGTGCGGCGCCACCTTCCCAAATAGTTGCCAAACCAACAGGTGACTAATCTCATGTGCAATAACATCAGTAAGAAAGGCGGCCTGATTTTCTTTGTACAGTATAGGGTTTAGGTTAATTCTATTTTGCTGTAAAAACGCGGTGCCTGCGTTTCTTCCTGAACGTCTAAAAGAAAGCGTAGGGCGGGGGAATGTGCGGGCAAAATAGGCTTCTGCCCGCTGATACAAGTCAGCGACACATTGTTCTATAGCATGAATGTGTGCCGCTGTTAGATCTTTACTTGCTATGGGTGCACCTGTAACCGTTAGTTTATGTTACAGGGAAGGCACAATACATAGGTGCCCATTGGGTCATTAAGTTGTGCAAAGGAATCAAATTCTTTGATAACTCGTTTAACTTCGCCAATTAGTGCTGAGTTAGATTGCGCGAATTGCCACTTTCCTACCACCGCGAAAGCTTGACCGAAGAACTCTTTCCAAAACAGTTCTTGGGGAGATAAATCGCGGGTAACGTAAAAGGTGTCGTAGTTTTCTAACTCTGCAATCTCTGCCGCGGAGGCAATGGCATCATCTAATGAACCTAATTCGTCAACTAAGCCTAATTCTAGTGCATCGGTACCAATCCAAACGCGACCTTGGGCAATTTCATCAACAGCGTCAATATTTAAATCTCTGCCGTTAGACACGATGTTCAAAAACTTAGAATAGGTGTTTTCTACACTGTATTGAATAATTTGCCCAAACTGATCTGGAAGAGGGCGTAGCGCAGAAAAACCTGCCATTTCAGTGGTACCCACACCATCTGTATGCACACCAAGGTGGCTAAGGGATTTTTCGTACGTCATAAACATACCAAATACGCCAATAGAGCCTGTAATCGTACTAGGGCTAGCAAATATTCGGTCGGCGCCAGCGGCAATCCAATAGCCACCTGATGCAGCATACGTGCTCATTGACACAACCACAGGCTTACCTGCTTTTTGCAATTCAAGCACTTCTTGACGAATAACTTCCGACGCTGATGCACTGCCTCCTGGAGAGTCTATTTGGAATACCACTGCTTTTACATCGTCGTTAAGCCGAGCTTTACGGAGTAATCGTGCTGTACTGTCACCACCAATGGTACCTGCTTGCTGTGTGCCATCAATAATGCTGCCTTTTGCAACCACGACGGCAATTTTGTCAAGGTCGTTAGGTATGGAAGGGACGGGTGCATTTATTACGCTAAGGTAGGTGTCGAAAGACGTAATGTTAACGCCCATAGGGTTGTCGTCTTCTCCAACAAGCTCAACAAGCTCCTGACGCACATCTTCACGGGTTTTGAGGGCGTCTACCCATTTGTTTTCAACAGCATACTGCGCAAAATCGCCGTCTACCTGTTCAAACTTGGCGACTAAGGCCTCTAGGGTTTCGTCAAAATTGTCCATAGAAATGCCGCGAGCGTTAGCCACATCTTCTTTATACTGAAGCCAATAAGCCTCCAGCCATTTCTTCTCAGCTTCTTTAGATGCCTCTGACATGTCGTTACGCATCACGGGTTCTACGGCTGATTTGTATGTGCCTACGCGGAAAATGTGGGTGGTAACTTTGAGTTTCTCTAACAACTCTTTAATGTATACCCCATAGCGGCCGTATCCATCTAACAATACGCTTCCCATTGGGTTTAAATAAATGTGGTCGGCATGAGATGCGAGATAGTATTGGTTTTGGGTGTAGTAATTGCCAATGGCATAAACCGGCTTTTCCGACGTTTTAAAGTCGTCTATGGCTTTTGCTACGGTGCGTAACTTATCTAACCCGCCACCGTTAAGTTGATGCAAATCAAGCACAAGCGCCTTTATACGACGGTCCTGTTTGGCATTTTCAATAACTTTGACCACGTCTCTTACTAAAATCTCTGGGTCTTCTGGCTCCGAGCCTAGTGCTTCTTGAAGAAATTGTTCAAACGGATCAACGCTAACTTTTTCAATGACTAAGTTCCCTTTGAGGGTAAGCATGAGCGCGCTGTCATTGTTTACGGTGAGTTGCTCATTATCTTGTGATGAAATTGCAACGATAATACCGATGAAAAACACTAAGAAAATAAGGTTAAAGAAGAGTTTTCTAGAGAAGTTAAGTACCGTCCAAATCCCGGTAAATAACGATTTCGTCCAGTTTCCTTTGCCTGCCATATGAAATAGTACCTTTTATTTATTTATCCCTATTATGTTAGCGATGGCCAACAATATCCCTAACTTATTTGTAATTAATTGTAATAAATTACAACGAGCACCTAACCCCTTGAATTATCGGATTCGTTTAGCCAGTGTGCAATTAATTTTGCGATGTGTTTATGCTCATGGTCGCTAAACAGCATCATGAGTTCGCCGTTGGCTTTTTTATAATCAACTTTTTTATGCCCGCGAACGAAAATGCGATGCAGTGTGTTGTTAGGTGCCTTTACTGTACTTCTGCGTGTTGGAGACGATTTACCCACTTTTCGAAGGCCCCATTTAAAAACAGTGTGTGTCAGGCAAAGTGCCAACGCCAATATTATAGCGATTTATAGCACGAAAGCCGTTATAGATGAAAAAAAGGCTATTCTACGCAAAATGCGCCTTTGTGTTTCAGTACCTTACTCTAAGTCTTTTGACTTTCCTATTGGTGTTCTAAAAGTGTCTATAGGGGCCGGTTACGCTAGTGCGCCTGGAAGACCAGTGAGGTTATCAATGAATAACATAAATAAGCGCTGCCATATCTGGTCTTTTTAATCTTGGCGGCGTAGGATCTACATATCATTTTCATGTGTTACACGTGTTAAGGAAATTACATGGATGCTTTGTCACTCTTATTAAATAGAAGTTCGCAGCCGCGACTCGGCTCACCAGCGCCCAGTGGAGCAGCGTTGGAAAACATTATGCAGGCGGCCCTTCGTGCGCCAGACCATGCGTGTTTAACGCCTTGGCGGTTTATTGTATGCCAAAACAAGGGGCTAGAAAAACTGGGTAGTTTGTTTGAACAGTCAGCCATAGCGAATGATAAATCGCAAAAAGAAATTGAACGGTCTGTTCAGCTTCCTCATCGTGCTCCCATGATCATTGTGGCTATTGCAAAATATATAGAGCATGAAAAAGTGCCAAAAGTTGAGCAAATTGCGTCTGCATCATGTGCAGTAATGGCGATGCAAATGGCCGCAGTGGCACAGGGGTTTAATGGCATGTGGCGCAGTGGTAGTTACGCCCACTGTGAGTTAGTTCGCGAGGGGCTTGGTCTAGCAGAAGACGATGAATTGGTGGGCTTTTTGTACCTTGGAACGCCATTATTTGAGCCAGCGCCCAAGCCACAGCGCAACTCTGACGATTTTTTCGAGTACTGGAATTAAGAACTGGCGCGTTTAAAGCGCCAATTCCACCTGATAACCTGCGTACTTGCGAATGTTGATTACTCGGTCCTCATCTAATAACCAGTATTGTCCTTTTACCCCTTTTAAAACCCCTTCAAATGCGGGTGTTTTATCTAGGTTAATGGATTTTATTTTCACAGGGTATTCTTCTACAGGGTAGTGAATATCGAAGATGGGGCCTTCTACTTCGCTCACCGCTTGGAGGCCTTTTTCTTGTTTTTCCGCGTTTAAATCATCACTGATTTTAGCCAGTAATTCTTGTTTTACTGCATTTAAATCTACCGATTCTGGTGCGCCTTTGAGCATGGTACGCCAATTAGTTTTATCGGCGATATACGATTTGCAAAAGGTTTCAACCACACCACTGGTTAAGCGATCTGGTACGCGTAGCATTACAGTAGCCTGGGTGGCGCCTTGGTCCATCCACCGAGAAGATACGGCGTCAGTGACGTGACGGGTAATACCTACTTTCACTGTGCCTGTATTCGCAAGGTAAACAAAGTGGTCACTAAAGCAATGTTCTTCCCCCCACTCAGGCTCTCTACATGTGCCCTCGTGATAATGGCATTTCTCAGGCTTAATAATACAGCTATCGCATTGTGCCAATGAAATAAGGCAAGGGTAGCAGTACCCTTGATTAAAACTTTTCTTTGTTTTTCGAGCGCAATGAACGCAATGTATTTCACCGGTAAAAGTTAACGACACTTTTTGCCCAATAAGAGGGTTAATATCGAGGGTGTGTTCGCCAATAGGGAGTTGGTACACGACATTATTATTGGTGTCAGCTTTTGTGCGCATTTTTCGTAGCGCGCCAGAATAAACGGTAGCCATAGTATGCTGATGTCCTGTTGTGAATTATTCGCTGAGTTCGCCACGCAGGTTGTGCGTCAGTTGAGATTTTAGTTGCGAAAAACTAAGCGATTTACTGAGAAGATAATGGAGTTTGGCTAATGCGGCTTCCGGTGTCATGTCACTGCCAGAAAGCACGCCAGCTTGTTGTAGGCCATGACCGGTGGCGTAGCCGCCCATATTGACTCGCCCGCGTATACATTGCGTGCAATTTAAAACCGGTATTTCCCTGTCTTTAGCGTAGTTCAATTGCGCTATAAGTGACGGTGATTGTGGTGCATTACCCACACCATAACTAAGTAAAATAAGCGCGTTAACAGGCTGTTGAAGGGTGTTTTTTAACACCTCTGAAGCTATGCCAGGGTACAAGCTGACCATGCCTATAGGTTGAGCCTTAACCGGTGAAACCCTAAGCGGTTTATCGCTTGGCGTTGCCAGTTCTCCCGCTTTTAGTCTGATATTAATACCCGCTTCAAGTAATGGGGGAAAGTTGGGTGAATCGAAAGCATTAAACCCGTCGGCATCAACTTTTCTACTCCGATTGCCCCTTAGTAAGCGATTGTTAAAAAACAAGCTTACTTCAGCAATAGGGTAGTTAGCGGCTACGTACAGCGCGTTTAATAGATTCACTTGTCCATCTGAACGAAGTTCGGCAAGGGGAATTTGAGACCCCGTAACAATCACCGGCTTGGATAAATTTTCAAGCATAAAGCTAAGGGCCGAGGACGTATAGGCCATGGTGTCTGTGCCATGCAGAATAATAAACCCATCGTATTTATCATAGTTGGCGGCAATATCGTCAGCAATACGTTGCCAGTCGGACGGATTCATGTCGGAAGAATCGATAAGGTTGTCGTACTCATGAAGTGTAAACAAGGGCATCTCTGGACGATGAAACTCGGGCATTTGTGCCAATGTTTCACTTAAGAAGCCTTCTGCTGGAATATAGCCTTGGTCGGAGGGCTTCATGCCAATAGTACCGCCAGTATAGGCAATGTAGATGTGTTTACGCATAAATAGACCTTACATAACGCATGGTATTAATTTTGAAGCCGCATTCTAGCAGCCCATAAAGTAATGTCATCCGGTGATTGAAGTTTATCGAAGAGATTATGCATTTTGTTCTGTGTTTAATGCAAAAAAGGGCGTTATCTTCATTAAATTGAAAATAATCAACGTTATATTTTTTTCCTTATGTATACATGGTTCGTTATAATGTTCTTAGATGAGTATTTAAAATAATTACAATGACGAAAATTTTCTCTTCTTGGGCGCGGCTTATTGCATTTCTTTTCGCGCTACCACCCTTCTCTACGGTATGTGCCCAAGACGCTGCGCTACTTGACATTGAGCGCATTCATTTTGATGATCATCAGCAAGCCTTAGTGCTACTGAACAACCTTGATTTGCAATCGTTGTCACCAGAAGACAAAGAATATCATCGCTTTTTGAAGGCGCTGCTCTCTGCTTACGAAGGGAACCTTGAAAACGCGTTTCATTCGTTAACTGCGGTATACACAGACGTGCAATCTACCCGAGTGAAAAGTCGCACCCTGGTTTCACTGACGGCCATGGCTTCGTTTTTAGGTAAATGGGAACAGGGCTTCATGTATGCCAATGCATTACAACGTGCGTTGGCTAATGAAAAAGATGAAACGCTGATGCTAAAAGGGCTGCAAGGCCTGCTCATTTTCTATTTGAATGCTGAGCAATACGACATTGCAAAAATGCTAGCGCAGCGTATTGAAAAGCATAGCCCTGCTGATTCCCCATATCGATGTCTTGGCGAAGTGGCAATGATGGATATTGCTGCCAAAGAGCAGGTGAGCGAAAGCAAAGAGGCAAGATACCAAACAGCGAAAGCAAACTGTGCGGCAAGCGGAAGTCGCTACTACATTTCTTTGTTAGACAATGCGTATTTAACCTTGCTTATAAAGCAAAATAAACCGCAGCAAGCCTATAGGCTTTCGAAAATCATGAAAAAGCGGGTAGAGGATATTGATGTCCTGTTTCTTGATTTAGCATTTAATGCATCGTTGGCGCAGCTCTATTATTTACTTGGTGATGTTGAAAAAGCAAAAACGTCAGCAACCTTTGTGCTTGACCAGCTGGATAAACGGGAATTTTTGCAAAGCCGAATAGATGCCTTGTTGGTGATGGTGAAAATAGCTAAAGCGCAACAGGATTTTGCCCAAGCATTACAGTATGCTGAAGCGCTGTCTAAAGCCGAAAGCTTACTTCGCGAAGACAATGTGGTGAAACAAGTGGCTTATCAGCAAGCAAACTTTAATCTGGCCATAAAAGAAAATGAAATAGCGCTTTTAGATAAGAAAAATAAGCTGTTAGAACAGCAAACTCAACTGACCAACGAAAAAATTAATGTGGTGACTTTGGCACTCGTCGTGATTGCGATATGTTTGGCAGCACTCGTTTTCTGGTCTTATCGTAGCCGAAAACTACATTTAAAGTTTAAACAGTTGGCAGAAAAAGACGGGCTAACCGGCGCGTTTAATCGTAGTTTTTTTATTGAGTCAGCGCAAAAAGTTTTACCCGTTCAAAAAGATCTTCAATCAGATTGCTGCTTAATCCTGTTCGATTTAGATCATTTTAAGCAAATTAACGATACGCAAGGGCATCAAGTTGGCGACAAGCTGTTGTCTGCAACGGTAGCGGCGATTTATGAAGTGGTTAACGCAGATACCTTAGTGGCGCGAATGGGCGGTGAAGAATTCGCCATTTTAATGCCGCGGTGTGATGTTATTCATGGTGCTTGTGTGGCAGAGCAATGTCGTAAAGCCATAGAAGGGGTTCGCGTGACGCATGTAAAATCAAACCTCACGGTGAGTGCGAGCTTTGGTGTGAGTGACACATCACAAGTCGGTTACAACATTGACAATCTGCTAGCCGCTGCCGATTTAGCCTTATACAAGTCTAAACAGAATGGGCGAAACCAAGTTAACCGTTACTTCGTAGAGTGAGGCGCCCTAGATAACGTAACGAATTTACTTATAGTTCGACCTTGACCAGTGATAAACGCCTAAAATAAAAAAGCCCGAGCATAGGCTCAGGCTTTTTACGACAGCGTTATTGAAATCAATTCAGTTTATACAAACTCTATTTAACTTCTTTACCTGCCGCTTGCTGATCCGCATGGTAGCTTGAGCGAACCATAGGGCCACTGGCTGCATGCGTAAAGCCAATAGATTTTGCGTAATCACCGAGTGCATCAAACTCTTTCGGGTGCACGTAACGTTTAACAGGGTAGTGGTGTTTGCTGGGCTGCAAATACTGACCCAAGGTAAGCATATCCACATCGTGGGCACGTAAATCGCGAAGCACACCTTCTATCTCTTCGTTTTCTTCACCCATTCCCATCATTAAACCAGATTTAGTGAGAACGTCAGGGTGTTGCGCCTTAAACTTTTTCAGTAAGTCGAGAGACCATTGGTAGTTTGCACCCGGTCGACATTCACGATAAAGACGTGGAATGGTTTCTAAGTTGTGGTTGAAGACATCTGGCACACCGGCTTTGAAAATGTCGAGAGCGCGATCCATACGGCCACGAAAATCCGGTACCAGTACTTCAATGGTGGTTTCAGGACTGTGCTTACGAATGGCATTAATACAGTCTACAAAGTGCTGTGCACCGCCATCTCTTAAATCGTCGCGATCTACCGACGTAATAACCACATAGCGAAGTTTCATTTCGGCAATGGTGGTGGCTAGTTTTTCAGGTTCTTCAGCGCTAGGCGGTAATGGTTTTCCGTGCGCAACATCACAAAACGGGCAACGTCGGGTACAGATATCGCCTAATATCATGAAGGTGGCTGTGCCGTGATTAAAGCATTCTGCTAGGTTAGGGCAGCTTGCTTCTTCGCAAACTGAATGCAATTTGTTTTTGCGCAGTGTCTTCTTGATATGATCAATTTTGTCAGTGGTTCGTGGTAACTTAATTTTAATCCACTCAGGCTTACGCAGCATTTCTTCCTTTTCAGTAGGAATAATGGTGACGGGGATATGTTTTACTTTTTCGTCGTCGCGGAGTTTTACTCCCGCTTTAGGTCGTGCGTTACTCATCAAAACCTTCTTTATATTCTGTGTCCGTTATCGAAAGCGCGTCTAATAGCAATTCGGTTAAAGCGACGCCCGCTTCAACTAAGGATTGCGGGCCATTTAACGTTGCAGTATCAATCATTTCCATGCCTGCATAGCCACAGGGGTTAATTCGTTGAAACGGCGATAAGTCCATATTAACATTTAATGCAAGACCATGAAACGAACAACCATTACGAATACGTAAGCCTAGCGAGCAAACCTTTTTTTCATCCACATAAACACCAGGGGCATCTGGCTTTGGATAGGCCGTTATTTCGTAATTCGCAAGCAAGCCTACTACGGCATTTTCCATTGCTGTAACGAGATGACGAACGCCCAGCTTTCGGCGCTTTATATTCAATAATAAATAAATAACTTGTTGGCCGGGCCCATGATAAGTGACCTGTCCCCCCCTATCTACTTGCACCACAGGAATATCACCAGGCATAAGAATATGCTCGGCTTTACCAGCTTGGCCTTGGGTAAACACAGGGGGATGTTCAACCAACCATATTTCATCTTGGGTGTTTTGGTCTCGTTCGTCAGTAAAGCGCTGCATGGCTTGCCATACCGGCTCATAGTGTTTAGTGCCTAACTGACGAATGATAACCGTAGAGGTTTGTTCACTCACTTACAGTACTACTCTAACTAATTCTAGTTTAGCTAATTCTGTGTATATCAGTTCCATGTGCTCTTTACTGGTGACGCGTACGCTAACGGAAACAGAATGGTAATTTCCTTTACTGCTTGGCTTAACGGTGGGCGCATAGTCACCCGGAGCATGCGTCTGCAAACACGAAATAACATGGTGGGGAAGTTTATCATCAGCCACACCCATAACTTTAAACGTTTGGTGCGTGGGGAAATCTAGAAGTTCATCAAAACGGGTATCCATGCGATATCCTTGGTACTGTCGTTAAATACAAAAACGGCCAGATTGTAACAAATCTGGCCGCCTTTGAACTAGCTTTCAACGAGTTTTATTTAGTCTTCACCAAAACCCAGTTGCAACATGACGTAGTCTTTTATGCGGTTAAAGAAGCTACCCTCTTTAACTTCTTGCAACGTGACCAGTGGGTAACTGGCTACATCTTGGCCGTCTAATTGCAGATAAAGCGTTCCAACAACTTGCCCTTTAGCAAGCGGAGCTTCAAGTTTTTTGTCTAGTTCAAAGTTGGCTTCAAGGTTAGCAGCCTGTCCGCGCGGAATAGTAATGGGGGTAGATTGATTAATTCCAAGGTCTACTGTTTCCCGGTCGCCCATATAAATTCGGTGAGCAACAAAGCTGTGGCCCGCATTATAAGGCGTAAGGGTTTCAAAGAACCTAAAGCCGTATTTAAGTAGCTTTTTATTTTCTACTTTACGTGCACGCTCGCTGTCGGTACCCATCACAACAGAGATTAGGCGCATTCCGCCTTGTTCCGCTGAGGTGATAAGGCTATACCCGGCATCTGATGTGTGGCCAGTTTTAATACCGTCAACGTTTAAGCTCTTGTCCCATAACAGGCTGTTACGGTTGTATTGCTTAATGCCGTTGAAGGTAAATTCTTTTTCGCTATAAATTTTGTACATTTGCGGCGTTTCGGCAATCAGCGCTCGAGAAAGCGTGGCCATGTCTCTTGGCGTAGTATAGTGGTCAGGGTCGTGCAAGCCGTGAGCATTTACAAAATGGGACGCTGTCATGCCTAATGCTTGTGCGTGTGCATTCATCATGCTGGCAAATGCGGCTTCTGAACCGGCAACGTGTTCAGCCATAGCCACACAAGCGTCGTTTCCTGATTGCACTACAATACCGCGAAGCAAATCGCTAACAGACACTTGCGTTCCTACTTCAATAAACATTTTTGAAGAATCTGGGAATTTCTTCGCCCATGCATTCTCCGAGATAGTCACTTCATCTTCTAGGCTAATATTGCCAGCTTGCAACTCTTTACCAATCACGTAAATAGTCATGATTTTAGTTAGGCTAGCAGGGGCCAATTGCATATCTGCGTTTTTTGACGCGATAACATGCCCAGTTTCATAATCGGTTAAAAGAAATCCTTCAGCGGCAACTGACGGTGCGGGTGGCGTTACCACTGCACCATTCGCTGTAGTTGCTGTTAGCGCCAAGGCACTAAAAAGTAAAAAAGCGAAAGAAAGAAAAGACGGTTTAGCGCGTTGAATTGTTCTGAGCATGATGTTGTTTTCTTTGACCGTTTATTATCCGTGTATGGCTAACTGCAAATGTAGTGCGGTATAGCCGTTAGTATTATTAAGTCGAATTCTAACGTAAGGTAACAAGTACGACTAGGTTTTAACGAAAAAGTTTACTAGAAACTAGGGATTAGGCGACGAATGCCTTTTTTCGTGCTGTAAGCTGTCAGATAGCCACCCCAGTTCGCCTTATTGTTGCCACAATTCGAACATGACCGTGCTACAAGGTGCCTTCAACGGTGTAGGCATTGGGGTAGCCATTTTTACGTAATTGTTCCAGTAAAACATTGGCGGCAGACTTATTTTCGATGGGCCCTAATTGAAGCTTGTAGATGTTGTCGACCCGTGGGAGGTGCGTAGGCACCTGATACAATGCCGAAAGCACATTCGAAATGGATTTTGCCCGCTTTTCATCGGACAGCGCTGCAACTTGGATATAAATGGCAGGCTGGGTGTTTGGTAACCCTGACTTTTCACTGTCTATAGCAGTGGGGCTGGCAGGTACGGTAATGCCCAAGTATTCATCATATGTGATGGTAGGGCGGTTACCCACTGTCACGTTATTGTGTTGGTCAAAGTGAATAACTTCTATTTTTACTTTCGCCGTGCCCTTGTGCTGATAGCCTAGTTTTACCGCCGCTGCATAGGAAAGGTCGATAATTCTATTGTCATGAAACGGCCCTCTATCGTTAACTCGCACAATGGCTTGTTGACCGTTTTCTAAGTTAGTCACTCTTACATAAGAAGGTAAAGGCAATGTCTTATGGGCGGCGGTCATGGCAAACATATTATAAGTTTCACCATTAGACGTCAGGTGACCATGGAATTTTTGACCATACCAGCTGGCGTAGCCAATTTCCTCGAAGCCCTTGCCCGACGCTAGCGGAGAATATCGCTGCCCCAACACTTCATAAGGGCGGCTATTAAACTGCCGGTAGGCTTCGTACTTAGGCACAGCATCAAGTGTTTCAGGTTTTTTTGCCACATAAGCGGGGGCGGTATCTTGTTGCATGGTATAGCGACTTTCTGGTGCCGACTGGCACCCACAGAGTGCAGCCATTATTGCACTTAAAAAAACAAAGGAACGTAACATCATCGAGACATAAATCGTTTCTGTGTAGCAATGGACATCAGAATGCCAAAACCTGCCATCAATGTCACCATTGATGTGCCGCCATAACTGACTAATGGCAAGGGCACCCCCACTACAGGTAATAACCCGGAAACCATGCCCATATTAACAAAGACATAAACAAAAAAGGTGAGAGTAATACTTCCTGCTAACAGCTTGGAATAGGCATCTTGTGCGCGATTAGCAATAATTAATCCCCGTAAAATAATGCATAAATAAATTCCCAACAACACCATCACGCCGGTAAGCCCAAACTCTTCACTAAACACGGAAAAGATAAAGTCAGTATGACGTTCGGGCAAAAACTCTAGCTGAGATTGTGTGCCTTGCAACCAGCCTTTACCGTCCATACCGCCTGAGCCAATGGCAATTTTCGATTGTATAATATGGTAGCCCGCGCCCAATGGATCGCTTTCAGGGTTAAGAAATGTCAGTACCCTTTGTTTTTGGTAGTCTTTCATTAAAAAGAACCACATGATAGGTGCGAATGCGCCGCCCAAGAGACTAACAAACCCAATTAAACGCCAACTCATGCCTGCCAAAAAGATGGCGAATATTCCGGAACTGGCAATAAGCAAAGACGTGCCTAAGTCGGGCTGTTTGGCAATAAGTACAGTGGGTACAGCCACCAATGTGAAACCGGTAATGATGTGAATAGTGCGGGGCGGTAAATTAAACTGGCTAATATACCAAGCCACCATCATAGGCACCGCTAATTTCATCAACTCAGACGGCTGAAAACGAATGAATTTTAAATCGAGCCAGCGCTGTGCGCCTTTCCCTACATCACCAAACAATAACACGGCGATTAACATCAGCAAGCCCACAATATAGGCGTAGGTTGAAAGTCGACGAAAAGCGCCTATGGGAATTTGCGCGAGGACAAACATGACAATAAAGCTTACCCCTAGGCGGGTAAACTGACGTTGCATTTGCCCTTCATCTTGGCCGGAGGCAGAGTAAAGGGTAAATAAGCCAACCGACATCAGCACCAGTAACCCTAATAGCAACCATCCATCTATATGGATACGTTGCAAAAAGCTGATTTTGTTGGTGTTTAACGTATTCTTTTTCATGGTTAGGGCTGAACCTGTGCTATATCAGTGTCAAAAACACGGTCTCGAAAATAGAAGTCCATAATTTCACGCGCCACCGGAGCGGCATTAGAACTGCCACCTCCCGCATTTTCCAGTACCACAGTCACTGAGATTTCGGGGGCTTCAAAGGGCGCATAGCCAACGTACATTGCGTTGTCTCGTAGGCGCTCATCCACTTTGTCGGCATCGTACTTTTCGTCCTGGCCTACGGAAAACAGCTGTGCTGTTCCGGTTTTGCCTGCCGATTGGTAAGGCGCATCTTTAAACACGCTTCTAGCCGTACCTTCGCTACCATGCACTACGTCATGCATAGCGTTTAACACAATATCAATGTTTTCTTGCTGCTTGAACTGTAGTGGACGTAAGGTTTTCAGCGGCAACACGTCCACCGAATTATCGGCTTTCTTAAAGCCGCGAATTATTTGTGGAATATAGCGTTCGCCACGATTCACCAAGGTGTTAAGTGAGTGAGCAAGCTGAATCGGCGTGGTCGTCCAGAAGCTTTGGCCGATACCGACAGGGATAGTATCGCCGATGTACCAAGGCTGATTAAAGCGGGCGCGCTTCCAACCACGACTAGGCATGTTGGCATCGGATTCTTCGTATAAGTCTATTCCTGTAAAATCACCAAACCCAAATTCATACATAGCTTCACTGATTTTATCGATACCTAGCTTGTACGCGAGGTCATAGTAATAGGTGTCGCAGGACACCTCTATGGCTTTCGAAACGTTTACTTTGCCATGTCCCCACTTTTTCCAGTCGCGCCACACATGGGAGACGTTAGGTAATTGATAACGTCCACCATCCATGATGGTGTAGTCTTCAGTAATGATGCCTTCTTCCAAACCAACCAGCGCTAAATGCGGCTTTACCGTGGAAGCAGGCGGGTATTGCCCTTGTGTTGCACGGTTAATAAGAGGGCGGTCCGGTGAATTAAGTAGCGCAGCGTAATTTTTACGGCTAATACCGTGAACAAACAAATTGGGGTCGTAGCTAGGGTTTGAATACAGTGCGAGCACACCGCCAGTTTTAATGTCAGTCACCACCACAGCACCTCGCTGATCGGCTAAGGCTTGCTGCGCAGCAAGTTGAAGCTCAATATCAATATTAAGCACAATGTCCTTGCCGGGAACAGGAGGATCTACGTTCAGCACACGAATAATGCGCCCTTGGTTATTCACCTCTACTTGCTGATAACCTACGCTGCCATGAAGCAGTTCTTCGTGATATTTTTCAATGCCCAATTTACCCATGTCGTGAGTGGCGGCGTAATTTGCTTCTTGACCGGCCTCAACCAATTTTTGTAAATCTTTTTTATTAATACGCGCCACATAGCCTAATAAATGGGTCAGTGTCTCTTTATAGGGGTAGTAACGGGCAAGTCTAGCCTCAATTTGTACGCCGGGGAAAAGATGCTTACTGGCAGAAAAAAGCGCAACATCTTCTTCACTGAGTTTAGTTCGAATTGCAATGGGCTTGAAGCGTCTTTGGCCTTTCAGTTTGCTTTCAAAGTTCTCACGCTCATCGTCTGTGATAGCCATGAGTGTCGATAAACGAGACAGAGTATCGTCTAAGTCGTTGGTTTCTTCGGGTGTTATTTCTAAGCTAAAAACCGGGCGGTTTTCTGCTAACAATACGCCATTTCTATCAAAAATGAGCCCCCGATTGGGAGCCACTGGCAGTACTTTAATTCGATTGCCATTGGACCGAGTTTGGTAATCGTCGTACTGCTCAACCTGCAATGAATACAAGTTGTTTAAAACGATGCCTAACATACAAACCACGATGAAAAATGCCACCGTCGCTCGCCGTGCAAATAAATTTGCCTCAGCGGAGTGGTCTCTTATGGTTTGACGCTTCCTTTGCATTCGCCGTTCCTGCTATTCGCGGTGGTAAGGGTGGTTTTGCGTTACAGACCATGCGCGATATAAGCTTTCAGTAAGAATAATGCGCACAAGTGGGTGAGGGAGCGTTAGCGCCGATAACGACCACTTTTGTTCCGAGGCTGCAATGCACGATGGCGCTAGACCTTCTGGGCCCCCAATTAACAGGCTTACATCTCGGCCATCCATTTTCCAACTATCGAGTTGCTTGGCTAATGTGGGAGTATCCCAAGGGCGACCTGTCACCTCAAGGGTAACAACTTTATTACCTTTAGGAATTGCCGCAAGCATCTGTTCGCCTTCTTTTTCAAGAATACGTTTAATATCGGCGTTTTTTCCACGCTTACCCGCTGCAATTTCGGTAAAGCTTACAGGCATGTCAGAAGGGAACCGGCGAATAAACTCGTCCACGCCTTGGTTAACCCAAGATGGCATTTTTGTACCCACTGCAACAATCTGAATACGCACTAGATTTCCTTCATTCGCCGTTTTACAAGCTATTTTTGAGGCGAGCGTTATTCTGCGCTCCCCAACACAACAGGTTATTACGACCAGAGCTTTTCTAGCTGGTAAAAATCCCGTGCTTCGTCTTGCATGACATGCAAGATCACGTCGCCGAAATCAACCAATACCCATTCACCTGTCTCTTTTCCCTCAATACTGCTAGGTGCAATGTCTGCTTGCTTGGCTTCTACTACTATGTTTTCGGCAATACCAACCACGTGACGTTTAGAATTACCAGAACAGATAATCATGGTATCTGTGATTGTTGATTTACCGCGTACATCAATTTCAATAATGTCACGGCCTTTCATGTCGTCAATTTTGTCTTTTACGAACTGCTTGAGTTGTTGACTCTCCAAGTGTTTTCCTCACTAATTTGATTTATCTTGGTATAAGTGGTGCATATTTATATAGTCTGCAACGGGCGTTGGCAGCCACTCAATACGCGGCGTCAAGGCTGACGTCGTTGCACTAACGGCGTCGCGTATTTGTGTTGAAGACGCTGGGTGTAGTGGGGTGTTAACCAACAGCACACAACCATTGGGTTGGTGATGTAGTTGGTTTATGTCTTCCGTTTTATTCGCGTTTAGCCATGACGTTAATGACGATGGTGGTTCAAAATTATCCCCTTCTCGTCGCATCACAACGAGGTGACAATAATCAAGCAAACGCTCCCACTCAAACCAGGACTGGATATTATACAGTGAATCCGCACCAATGAAAAAGCAGATTGTGTCGGCGTGGTGCTGGCGCAAATTTTCTAACGTGCGAACCGTATAGGACGGGCTAGGCAGGGAAAGCTCAATAAGCTCGGGATACAATCGTTTGTCGAGTTCACACGCTAACTTTACCATTTCTACGCGATGCGCTTCACTCACCGATACGGGTTTGTGAGGGGCGATTTTACAGGGCATAAGCCCTAAGGTGTTCACCTTAATATAATCGAGTAAATACAGTGCCGGCTGGATATGCCCTAAGTGCGGTGGATTAAAGGTTCCACCTAATATGGCCCGAATACTCATATGATTAGGCGTCGACCAAGGGGAGGTGAAAAATATTGATGCCCATAAACATCATACATAGATGACAGAGTTTGACGTAAGGCTTACTGATGACGTTTTGTTTAAAAGCGAGGTCAGCATCACTGAGTGCCTGTTGAATAGCATTAAGCTGAGACGCGGATAAACGTTGTAACGCAGATTGATAAAAGCCTTGTCGATTGCGCCAAATACCAAATTTTTGCCATTGGATGGGCGTACCATCTAGCTGCGCACAATGTAACTTCCAAAGGGTTTCCCACTCTCTGACCAGTGCCCATATAATAATGTTTGGCTCTAGGCCTTCACTTTCTAATCGATAAAGCATTTTTACACAGCGGTGACTGTCACCACTGAGCATAACGTCAACGAGTTGAAATACGTTGTAGCGTGATTGATCCACCATCGCGTATTCAATTTGCTCATCGGTAATGCTTTGTTGGGGGTAAAGCAGAGCGAGTTTGTCTATTTCTTGCTTGGCGGCAAGTAGGTTACCTTCACAAAAATCAGCAATAATTTTGGTACCATTGCCTGACACAGACAGCTGATGGGATTGTAAGTGCTGTGCTATCCAGCTATGAAGTTGTCGGCCTTCAAGGGGGTAGCACATAACTGAGACACCCACCTCATCAAGCACTTTAAACCATTTCCCTCGTTGAACATCTTTGCCAATTTTAGGGCCATGTACTAACAGCAATACATCTTGATGAAGCGCCTTGGCTATCTCTTGCAGCATTTTACTGCCTTCGGTGCCAGGTTTACCGGTAGGAAGTTCCAACTCAATAAATTGTTGTGACGAAAACAACGACATACTTTGTGTTGCTTCCAAAACGTGATTCCACGAGAAGCCCGTGTCGGCAACCAAAACGGTTCTCTCGATAAACCCTTGCTGTTTTGCGGTTTGGCGTATTTGCTCAATAACGTCAAATTTTTGCTGCGGTTCATCACCAAAAACTAAGTAGCAAGATTTTAAGCCTCGTGAAATCTCTTGTCCAAATTGATTTGGATAAACTTGCATCGCCTACTGGCCTTGATAAGTCATGGTGGCTTGGCTGGAAAGTCGGCGGATAATAATGTCAGCCGCTTCATTACGCATTTCGTCTAACACTATATCGAGTTCACGTGACTTCGCCAGTACATGATCTGGGTCGTCTTGATAATCGCGGATAACATCAAAGGTGGCCAAAATGGCTTCTTGGTCTGGAAACTGTACTTTATATCGCACGGTATAAATAAGTTCGTATTCAGCCACTTGTCCAGAGGGGTACACCGACAACAGTCGACGCTCTAGTTTTTCTGGCATTAAAAATACCACCACGCCGTTATCCAACGTGGTGGCATCTTGCGCGTATACGCCGTTTAAACCATACACAGTCACTCGCTTATAAAGTGCTCTGCTCAACAGGGCATGTGTTTTTGCGCTATCGACAATCACAGCATTCACATTGTCTGGTAGGTTAGGGGCGCTACGTAAATGAAACCCGCACCCAGCCAGTGTTAACGTTACTAACAGCGATATTGTGTAGAGAAATAAACGGCTCATTCTTAGTTAGCCACTATGTTAACGAGTCGTCCCGGCACCACAATCACTTTTCTAATGGTTTTGCCATCAATAAACTGCTGCACATTGGGCTGAGCTTTCGCTTCTGCTTCAATGGCTTCTTTGCTTGCGTCCGCAGCAATGGTAATTTTGGCGCGAACCTTTCCGTTGACTTGAACGATAATGAGCTTTTCATCTTCAACCAACGCTTCTTTATCTGCTTTTGGCCAAGGCGCAAGTTCAATATCGTCCTTATGGCCCAACACGTGCCAAAGCGTATGACAAATATGCGGAGTGATAGGGTTTAACAGCAACAATACAGACTCAACGGCTTCTCGCATGATAGCCACGTCTTGTGGTGACTCTTGCGGCGCCTTTTGAAGGTGATTTAACAACTCCATAATGGCTGCAATCGCGGTATTGAATGTTTGGCGGCGACCAAGGTCGTCGCTAACCTTTTCAATGGTCTTATGCACTTCTCGACGCAACGCTTGTTGGTCTTTACTTAACCCACTTACGTTCAAGGCTTCCGGCTCGCCCTTCTCTACGTGTTCAGTGGTCAGTTTCCAGATACGACGTAAGAAACGGTTTGCGCCTTCTACGCCAGAATCAACCCACTCAAGTGTTTGCTCAGGTGGAGCGGCAAACATAGTAAACAAGCGAACGGTATCTGCACCGTATTGGTCAATCACTTCTTGTGGGTCGATGCCATTGTTCTTCGATTTCGACATTTTGGTCATGCCGCCGTGGATCACCGGCTCGCCATCTTCGGTTAACCAAGCTTTGACAATTCTGCCTTTCTCATCTTTTTCTACCGACACCTGTGTGGGTGAATACCAGGTTTTTTTGCCCTTGGCATCTTCGCGGTAGTAAGAATCGGCCAACACCATACCTTGACAGAGTAAGCGTTTAAATGGCTCGTCAGAATCCACCAAGCCTTCGTCACGTAACAATTTGTGGAAGAAACGTGAATACAATAAGTGCAATATCGCGTGTTCGATACCCCCAATATATTGATCAACAGGTAACCAATAGTTCGATGAGGCAGGGTCAAGCATGGCGTCATGGTTGGTTGCGCTGGCGTACCTTGCGTAATACCAAGAAGACTCCATGAAGGTGTCGAAGGTATCCGTTTCGCGTAATGCTGCTTCGCCGTTATACGTGGTCTTCGCCCATTCTGGATCCGCCTTAATAGGGGAGGTTACGCCGTTCATTTCAACGTCTTCGGGTAAAATGACAGGCAGTTCACTTTCAGGAACGGGCACCGACTCTCCATTTTCCAGATTCAACATTGGGATAGGTGCGCCCCAGTAACGCTGGCGACTCACGCCCCAGTCACGAAGACGGTAATTTACTTTACGCTGGCCACAGCCTTTTTCTTCCAAGGCTTTAGCAATAGCGTCAAAAGCATCATTAAATGTAAGGCCATCAAATTTATCAGAATTAACAAGCGCGCCTTTTTCCGTGTAAGCCGCTTCTGTTAAATCACAGGCTTCTTTTGCATCGTCTGCAGGCTGAATCACTTGTTTGATCGTTAGGCCGTATTTGGTAGCAAATTCCCAATCTCGTTGGTCGTGCCCCGGTACCGCCATTACCGCACCTGAGCCGTAATCCATCAATACAAAGTTTGCTACCCATACAGGCAATAACTCACCAGTTAGGGGGTGAATTACCTGCATGCCGGTATCACACCCTTTTTTCTCCATCGTGGCCAACTCTGCTTCGGCCACTTTGGTGTTCCTACATTCTTCAATAAAGTCAGCTAAAGCAGGATTAGACTGCGCGGCAAATTCAGCGAGTGGATGCTGTGCTGCCACCGCCACATAAGTCACCCCATAGAAAGTATCTGGGCGGGTAGTGTAAACGGTTAGGTCGCTTATGTTGCTTGCATTTTTAGCAAGATCGAAGGTGATATCTACACCTTCAGAACGACCAATCCAATTTGCTTGCATGGCACGTACTTGATCTGGCCACTCGTCAAGTTGCTCTAAATCGCTAAGAAGTTCTTCTGCATAATCCGTAATTTTAATAAACCACTGCGGAATTTCTTTTTGCTCCACCAGCGCACCAGAACGCCAGCCACGGCCATCGATGACCTGCTCGTTAGCTAAAACAGTTTGGTCTACGGGATCCCAGTTCACAGTAGAGTTCTTTTTATACACTAACCCTTTTTCGTAAAGGCGGGTGAAAAACCACTGTTCCCAACGGTAGTAGTCTGACTTACACGTAGTGACTTCTCTGTCCCAGTCGTAGCCAAACCCTAAACTGCGAAGCTGATTTTTCATGTAATCAATGTTCGAGTAGGTCCATTTCGCTGGGGCTGTGTTGTTGTTTATTGCGGCATTTTCCGCTGGAAGCCCAAAAGCGTCCCATCCCATTGGCTGGAGTACGTTTTTTCCCTGCATACGCTGGTAGCGACTGATCACATCACCTATGGTGTAGTTTCTTACGTGGCCCATGTGGAGTCTGCCACTTGGGTAAGGAAACATAGAAAGGCAATAGAACTTTTCTTTATCCACATCGTCATTGGCTTTAAATGACTGATTTTCTTCCCAGTATTGCTGAACGCTTTGTTCTATTTCTTTAGGGTTGTACTGATTTTCGGCCATGAAACTTAGGCTTCCGCATTAATATTGGTTTAACGTTAATAAATCGTCTATGAAAAACCGAGTGAGTGAAACGGCTAAGGCCCACGGTTCAACATAGAAATTTAACTTACATATAGCCTTATAGAATACCCTAGCGACGTGTCCACGCTCAATAGCTTAGCGAGTTATAGTGCTATTTTTATCCTCACTTGTTGAAAAACTAATCATTCTTCGTGGATGGGTGGGTTAATCCCATGAAATACTGCCAACACATTAGCGTGCTTCCTCAGCATGCTTCCTCGCCAAAACGTTTAGCGCGCTTTGATTTAACGCACAGTGTTGTGTTTGCTTAGTGTGATTATTTCATCGTTAGCTAACGCGAGTTGTTGTGGTATAAAACAGCGAGCCAAAAAAAGCCATCGAGTATAGCAAAAGAGGGCTCCACTTGATGGTTTATTCATCTAATAGAGACACACAATACAATAAAGCGAGATAAGGGTTTGACAGACCTGCGCTAACGGGTTTCACTTACCACAAAGATTTAAAAAATAAGAACTATGTCAGGCGAAATTAAGCATACATCACTTACTCCTTCTTCTCTTACACCCACGATTAATCGAAAGGCGATAAATAGTGCGTTGAAAGATGATGAAGCACTCCATGCTACTTTTATTGGCCAGGAGCGTGCTCGAGAAGCGCTTACTTTTGGCTTAGGCATTAATGCGAAAGGCTACAACCTTTATGTGATGGGTGAACCCGCCACGGGTCGATTCACCTTGGTGCGCGACTATATTGCACGGCAAGTTGCTAATTTGAACGCGCCCGACGATTGGGTGTACATCAATAATTTCGCCGAAGAACGTGAACCTGTGGCACTGAAATTCCCCACCGGTGGTGGTAAAGCCTTTCATAAAGATATCTCTCAGCTTATTGATGACGTGCTAGATACCTTTCCCGTCGCATTCGATAATCCAGGCTATCAGCGAAAGCGGGCTAATATCTCTCGGGAATTCGATAAAAAGTATGACGAGGCCATTGCTGCGCTAGAGCGTTACGCACAAGCCAATGATGTGGCTTTGTATGAAGAAAATGGCGAAATTTCATTTTCTCCTATTGTTGAGGGCAAGCCACTAACGGATACGGAATTTGCGGCTTTGAATGAAAGCCAGCGTTCGCATTTTTATGCGTTAATTGACGATTTAGAAAATCGCCTCAGCGAGAGCCTACTAAGCTTACCCTCGTGGAAGAGGGAAAATTCTGAACAATTAAGAGCATTAGACAAACAAACTGCAGAGCAGGGGATTAAACCCCTCTTGAAAGTGCTAGAGCATAAGTATTCGGCAGAACTTGGTATTTTGAAGTACTTAAAGCAGTTAAAGACGGCATTGGTTAACGCCATCCTTCTCATTGTGCAAGAAGAGCGAAAAGATGAGAAAAGCGATGAGTTTGATCAACGGGTGTTTTTAGAAGAACAATTTTTGCCGAATGTTCTGGTGGCAAATAATGTTGGAGACACGGCGCCGGTTATATACGAACCAAACCCTACTTACCAAAACCTTTTTGGCAAAATCGAATACACCAATATTCATGGGGGCGTGTTCACTAACTATCGAATGATAAGACCTGGTGCGCTTCATCGCGCCAACGGTGGATATTTACTGCTTGATGTAGACCAACTCATTGAGCAGCCTTACGTGTGGGAAACCCTGAAACTTGCCGTTAAGCTTGGCAGATTAAAAATGGACTTGCCCCAGCAAGATGTCGGTATGGTGAATGCCATCACTTTGCATCCTCAACCTATCGACTTGAATATTAAAATTGTGCTTCTTGGTTCCCGGGATCTCTATTATACGTTGCAAGATTACGACGATGAATTTGATGAGCTTTTTCGAGTATTAGTAGACTTCGACTTAGAAATTCAAGTTTCTCGCCAAGCGTTGTTCGATTTTGTGGGCAAGGTGAGAAAACATTTGGCTCAACTTAACATCCAACACGTGACCGCCAACGCCATGTGTCGGTTGGTAGAATATTCATTGCGAATGGCTGAACACCAACAAAAGTTATCAGCGCATTTTTCCGAGGTGATAGAACTCGTAAACGAAGCGCACTTTTTCTGCATGAAATCTGGTAGTGACACCTTAGAATTGCATCATTTAAAAACGGCGCTGGCGGCGAAGAAACGCAGAACGGGCCGCGTTAGCCAAACCCTGTTAAACGACATAAAAGAAGGGCATGTACTCATTGCTACTGAAGGCAAAGCAATAGGGAAGGTGAATGGGCTGACGGTTTTAGACATAGGTGACACTGCGTTTGGGACGCCGGCGCGAATTACCTCTACTGTGTTCGCCGGTGCAAGTGGCGTTGTAGATATAGAAAGAGAAGTGGAGTTGGGTCAGCCCATACATTCAAAAGGGGTGATGTTGCTAACAGGGTACTTGGGTAACAAGTACGCGCAGCACTTTCCACTGACATTGTCGGCAAATATCGCCTTAGAGCAGTCTTATGGTCACATTGACGGAGACAGCGCATCGCTGGGTGAACTAGTGGCATTAATCTCAGCACTCACTGAAATACCCTGCTTGCAAACGCTTGCGATAACGGGCTCAATCAACCAATACGGTGAAGTTCAGGCGGTGGGCGGTGTAAATGAAAAGATTGAAGGCTATTTCGATCTTTGCCAACATCGAGGTTTAACGGGCACCCAAGGGGTTATTATTCCAAAATCTAATGCCATTAACTTAGTATTAGACTCTACGGTGATAGATGCGGTGAAAAAAGGGTTATTCCACATTTATACTGTAGAAACGGTTGATGATGCATTATCCATACTGATGGAACAGGAAGCCGGTGTACTAAGTTCTCGCAGCCGATACCCGAAAAACACCATCAATTACCACGCGGTGAATCGTCTTTACAACATTGCGCTGATTGTGAATGGGGGGGATGGCGAATAGTCTTAGCGCCACGCTAAAAATGAAAGCGAGCGATATCTAGCTTGCTTTCATTGAGTGGTTGGCGACTGACCTTGCCAGGTTTACTTAGGTGGCATACGTAAACCGCCATCTAAGCGAATGGTTTCCCCGTTTAAATACGCATTTTGTGCAATATGAATAACCAACTTTGCAAATTCTTCAGGTAATCCTAACCGTTTGGGAAACTGTACATTATGCGATAATGCCTGTTGTACATGCTCAGGCATGGCCAATAGCATTGGGGTGCCCATAACTCCAGGGGCTATAGTGTTAACCCGAATGCCTAATGGCGCTAAATCTCGTGCCATAGGAAGGGTAAGCCCAATGATCCCTGCTTTACTGGCGGCATAGGCGGTTTGCCCAATTTGCCCTTCATAGCCGGCCACCGACGCGGTGTTAATAATCACCCCTCGTTCCCCCTCATCATTCACTGCGGATTGGGTAGCCATGGCACTGGCCACTAAACGCGCGACGTTGAAGCTGCCGACTAAATTTATATCAATAGTGTGCTGGAAGTCCTGTAATGGGGCAGGGGCATTTTCTTTGTTAAGGATACGTTTGGCGGGGGCGATGCCTGCACAATTAACGCACAAATGAATATGATTAAATCGAGATTGACACTGACGAATTGCTGATGAGATTTCATCTTCATTGCGGACATCGGCGCGCACAAATAACGTGTTCTCGGTGCCGAGTTCCTCTACCCGTTGCTGGCCTAGTGCTTCGTTCATGTCTAGCAAGCACACTTTTGCGCCAGCCTGACTCAATGCTATGGCAGTCGCATGACCTAGGCCAGAACAGCCTCCGGTCACTAATGCAGTGACTTCAGTAATTTTCATAAATCCCCGTTAACGCTGTTTTTTAACAACATGTTAACGGGGTATCACCATAAAAACCATTTTGCCGCTGTTAAACGGCGAAAATGTTAACTTTATTTTGGCAACTGAATTTTACGCTCTTCATTAGGACGGTATAAAATAAGAGTATGTCCGATAACTTGAAGTTTTTCGGCGTTGGTTTCTCTTACAATGGCATCCATGATGAGCGATTTTTCCTCGCGATCATCTGTGGGCACCTTAACTTTAATTAATTCGTGGAAGTTTAGGGCGTTGTCGATTTCGGCTACAACCCCCTCTGTAAGGCCGTTAGCACCAAGTTGCACAACAGGCTTAAGCGGGTGTGCAAGGCCTTTAAGAAATTGTTTCTGTTTGTTTGAAAGTTTCATGTAGTCAATATTCTTACAATTTATCTATAAATTTACGCTTGAAATAACGTATTCTAACGCCATCTTCTCTACAATCCTAATGACATTGTATTGGAATGACAAAAAAGAAACACTCCGCCAGCAGTAAACGCTGGCTACAAGAACACTTTGATGACCACTATGTGCAAAAAGCGCAGAAGCAAGGTAAGCGGTCCCGTGCCTTCTTTAAACTGGAAGAAATCCAGCAAAAAGATAAGCTTATTAGACCTGGCTCTACGGTTGTTGACCTAGGTGCGGCGCCAGGTGGCTGGTCACAATTGGCTTCAGAGCTCGTGGGTGACCACGGTAAAGTCATTGCTTGTGACATTTTACCTATGGATTCAATCGTGGGTGTCGACTTCTTACAAGGTGATTTTCGAGATGATGCAGTTTTAGACGCATTATTGAACAGAATCGGCGGTAAGAACGTAGATACTGTGTTATCAGACATGGCACCTAACCTGTCTGGTAACGCGGCGGTGGATCAAGCCGGCTCTATGTATCTCTGCGAGCTTGCCTTAGATATGTGTCATCAAGTCCTAAAGCCAGGTGGTAATTTTGCAATTAAAGTTTTTCAGGGTGAAGGGTTTGATGAATTCCTGAAAGATTTGCGTAGCGCCTTTACTACCCTTAAAACGCGGAAACCAGATTCGTCTCGATCCCGTTCAAGGGAGGTGTATTTGGTGGCTTGTGGTTATAAAGTGTAGTACTCTTTCGAGTAAGCGATTTTCGTTGCGAAAGACTGTAGGTAAAGTGAACAAACTCTTGTGTGTTCACTCTAATTCTCAGGCTTTCGGTTTTTTTAGAGGTTAGTAGCATTGAGCGATATGGCAAAAAATTTAATCTTATGGTTGGTTATCGCCGTTGTGTTAATGTCTGTTTTTCAGAGCTTTTCACCCAGTGAATCAGCACGAACGCAGACCGATTACACAACATTCCTAAGAGAAGCTGAACAAGGAAATATCCGTGAAGTTCGCATCAACAATGATGGTGAAATTCGTGGTACTAAACGTTCGGGTGACACATTCCAGACGAACGTTCCTTACTTCGACGACAAGTTAATTTCAGATTTAGTTAAAAATGACGTGCGTGTCTACGGTGAGCCGCCGGAAGAGCAGTCAATTTTAACGTCTATCTTTATTTCTTGGTTCCCCATGTTGTTGCTTATTGGTGTATGGATATTCTTCATGCGTCAAATGCAAGGTGGCGGTGGCCGCGGCGCCATGTCTTTCGGTAAGAGTAAAGCGCGCTTACTGGGCGAAGACCAAATCAAGACCACATTTGCCGATGTTGCTGGGTGTGATGAAGCGAAAGAAGATGTATCAGAATTGGTAGACTTCCTTCGTGACCCATCAAAATTCCAGAAATTAGGCGGTAAAATTCCTAAAGGCGTGCTTATGGTAGGCCCTCCAGGAACAGGTAAAACCTTGCTAGCGAAAGCGATTGCCGGTGAAGCTAAAGTGCCTTTCTTCACTATTTCGGGGTCTGATTTCGTCGAAATGTTTGTGGGTGTTGGTGCATCACGTGTTCGCGATATGTTTGAACAAGCGAAAAAAGCAGCACCATGCATTATCTTTATTGATGAAATCGATGCAGTGGGTCGTCAGCGTGGCGCAGGTTTAGGTGGCGGTCACGATGAGCGTGAACAAACCCTCAACCAAATGCTTGTCGAGATGGACGGTTTCGAAGGTCATGAAGGTATCATCGTTATTGCGGCAACCAACCGTCCTGACGTACTTGATCCAGCATTACTGCGTCCCGGTCGATTCGACCGTCAGGTGGTTGTAGGTCTGCCCGATATTCGTGGTCGTGAACAAATACTTAAGGTGCATATCCGTAAGGTTCCCGTGGCTGATAATGTAGAGCCGTCAGTCATTGCTCGCGGTACCCCAGGTTTCTCTGGTGCCGACTTAGCCAACCTCGTGAACGAAGCTGCATTATTTGCTGCTCGTGGAAACAAGCGCCTTGTTTCTATGGAAGAGTTCGAGAAGGCGAAAGACAAAATCATGATGGGCTCTGAACGTAAGTCTATGGTGATGTCTGAGTCAGAAAAAGAAATGACGGCGTATCACGAAGCTGGTCACGCTATTGTGGGTCGTTTAGTACCAGAGCATGATCCAGTTTATAAGGTATCTATTATTCCTCGTGGTCGTGCATTAGGTGTGACTATGTATTTGCCAGAGCAAGATAGAGTAAGCCATTCTAAGCAGCATTTAGAAAGTATGATTTCTAGCTTGTTTGGCGGCCGAATTGCAGAGCAAATCATTTATGGCGATGACAAGGTGACCACAGGGGCCTCTAACGACATCGAACGTGCCACTGAAATTGCTCGTAAGATGGTTACTCAATGGGGGCTTTCAACGAAAATGGGCCCAATGCTGTATGCAGAAGATGAAGGTGAAGTTTTCTTAGGCAAGTCTATGTCTAAAGCAACCAACATGTCTGATGATACGGCCAGAGCCATTGATGCTGAAATTAAGTCGTTAATTGATAGTAACTACGACCGTGCACACAAAATCTTAGAAGAGAATATTGATATTCTTCATTCTATGAAAGATGCACTAATGAAGTATGAAACTATTGATGCCAAACAAATTGACGATTTAATGAACCGTACAGATGTGCGTCCTCCTGCTGATTGGGATGACCGCTCGCCGTCAGGCGGTGACAAACCAAGCGGTGGCAAGCCAGCGCGTGAAGGTGAAATTACCGACGATGGTGTGGATAAGCCGTCTGTAGGTAAGCCAGGCGATTTGCCCAGCTAAGCTTCTTAGGCTAAACGTGAAAAACGCCAGTTAATCTGGCGTTTTTTGTATGTGTTAATGCAATACGAGTGATTTTTAATGCGCTTTGCTAACCGGGAAATAGACCTCTCTACCCCTAAGATCATGGGGATTTTAAACGTGACCCCTGATTCCTTTTCTGACGGCGGTAAACACCATCATCTCGACAGTGCCTTACGCCACGCACATGACATGGTTGAAAAAGGTGCGACTTTTATCGACGTGGGCGGTGAATCCACCCGCCCTGGCGCTGCAACAGTAAGTGAAAGTGAAGAACTCGATAGAGTCATTCCAGTCATTGAACGTTTACACAGTGAGTTAGACTGTGTCATTTCCGTAGATACCAGCAAAGCGATGGTTATGAGAGAGGCTGTCCAAGCGGGTGCCGGGCTTATTAATGACGTAAGGGCTTTAGCAGAACCCAATGCATTAGAGGTTGCAGCGCATTCCTCGGTTCCTGTTTGCTTAATGCATATGAAAGGGCAGCCCACTACCATGCAACAAAACCCTGAGTACACAAGTGTAGTGGATGATGTAACAGGATTTTTATTACAGCGTGTAGACGCTTGTATTCAGGCCGGGATAAATCGCGACAATATCCTGCTTGACCCAGGGTATGGCTTCGGTAAAACCCTTTCTCATAACTATATGTTAGTGAAATATTTGCCCAAAATTATGGCGTTGGGTTACCCCGTGTTAGTGGGAATGTCTAGAAAGTCCATGATTGGCAGCTTACTTGATAGAAAAGTGGAAGAGCGCTTGGCGGGAAGTGTGGCACTCGCTACAATTGCTGCCACTATGCGAGCGCACATTATTCGTGTTCATGATGTACAAGAAACCAGTGATGCCGTGTCTATTGTTAACATGGTTCATGAAGTAAAATAAGGATTTAAAAATGGGTCAGCGCAAATATTTTGGTACTGATGGTATTCGTGGCAAAGTGGGTGAAAGTAACATAAACCCTGAATTTGTTACCAAGCTTGGCTGGGCGGCAGGTAAAGTCCTTGCTGGCCGTGGCACTAACAAAGTACTCATTGGTAAAGATACCCGTATTTCTGGTTACATGCTTGAATCATCATTGGAATCAGGGCTATCTGCTGCGGGCATCGATATTGGTTTGCTTGGGCCAATGCCCACACCGGCAATTGCCTATTTAACGAAAACCTTTCGTTCTGAGGCTGGCATTGTCATCAGTGCTTCACATAACCCTTATTACGACAACGGTATAAAGTTCTTTTCATCCAATGGCTTTA
Source organism: Alteromonas australica (assembly GCF_000730385.1). NCBI lineage: Bacteria > Pseudomonadati > Pseudomonadota > Gammaproteobacteria > Alteromonadales > Alteromonadaceae > Alteromonas > Alteromonas australica. The sequence goes on from NZ_CP008849.1 coordinate 2,035,218, forward strand.
AGCTTGATGATGATATAGAACACGCTATTGAGGCTATGCTTGAGGAACCCATGACGTGTGTTGCGTCAGATAAATTGGGTAAGGCTACGCGCATTAATGACGCAGCGGGCCGTTACATCGAATTCTGTAAAGGTACATTCCCCTCTGAATTGTCTTTAACGGGACTAAAGATTGTCGTGGATTGTGCGCACGGCGCGACTTATCACATTGCACCTAACGTGTTGCGTGAATTAGGTGCCACGGTTATTGAAATTGGCACCGCGCCGAACGGCTTAAATATCAACGAAAACGTGGGCGCTACTTCTTTAGGCGCCATTGTTGAGGCGGTTAAAACGCATCACGCCGATTTAGGCTTTGCCCTTGACGGCGACGGCGATCGTATCATGATGGTAGATCATTTAGGTAACGTGATCGATGGTGATCAAATCGTGTTCATGATTGCGCGGGATGCATTAAAAAATGGCCGAATGCAAGGGGGAGTTGTTGGCACTCTGATGAGTAATTTGGGCTTAGAGGTGGCGTTGAGTCGCTTGGGTGTTCCCTTTGCACGAAGCAAAGTAGGAGATCGCTATGTCATGGAATTGTTGCAAGAAAAAGGGTGGACCATCGGCGGCGAAAGTTCTGGACATATTTTGAATTTAACGGCGTCTTCCACCGGAGATGGTATCGTGGCAGGTTTACAAGTTATTGCTGCCATGTTGCGTTCAGACATGGACTTACACGACCTGAGCAGCGGCTTCGAAATGTATCCGCAACGGCTCATCAACGTGCGCTATACAAATTTAGATGAAGACTACCTTGCTCATGATGCTGTACAAAAAGGCAAAGCAGATGCAGAAGCGGCGTTAGGTAAACGAGGGCGTGTTTTATTACGCAAAAGTGGCACTGAACCCTTAATTCGCGTTATGGTTGAATCTGATGATGAAGCCCAAACAGAGAAGTGGGCTGAACATATCGCTGAAATTGTTCGTAAAGTCGCCAATTGATTGGCATGACTGGAATTTTTGCGTTTTATGCTTGTATATTTTATTTGAAATCGTTAATATCACGCCCGCTTTAAGACAGGGCTAAGGTCTATAGTGTGAAGAATAATAGAACGCCATTCGTGGCAGGTAATTGGAAAATGAACGGTGACCGTTCACTGGTGACAACGTTTAGTGCATCGCTTGATAGTCATGCAGTAAGCAATGTAGACATTGTTTTATGTCCACCGGCTGTTTATTTACCGCTATTTTCTTCGGCTAACTTTAGTTTAGGCGGGCAAGATTTAAGTGCTCAAGAACCGGGTGCACACACAGGTGATGTGTCTGGTGAAATGCTTAAGGATGTTGGCTGCAGTTATGTTATTGTAGGCCATTCGGAGCGCCGGGAAGATCATGGCGAGTCGAACAGTGATGTTGCTAAAAAAGCCAGTAAAGCATTAGCGTGCGGCTTAACGCCTATTATCTGCATTGGCGAACCCTTAGCGGTGAGAGAAGCAGGTGAGGTTGAAGCCTTTTTATCTGAGCAATTGAAAGCGTTGGTAGAACATCTCAGTGTAGATGACTTATCTAAATCGGTTATTGCTTACGAGCCAATATGGGCTATAGGCACAGGTAAGACAGCATCACCAGAACAAGCGCAAGATGTACACAAATTTATCCGTGAGTTTTTTGCGAACGAAGACAAGACACTAGCGGAAGGGCTGCGCATTTTATATGGCGGCAGTGTAAAGCCTGACAATGCAAAAACATTATTTGCACAGGCTGATGTAGATGGCGGGCTCATTGGGGGCGCCAGCTTAAAAGTCGAAGATTTTATTTCAATTTGCCAAGCGGCAAACTGACGAGGTTATTATGGTTTATGAAGTGCTACTTGTAGCCTATTTAATTGTAGCTCTATTGCTTATTGGATTTGTACTTATCCAGCAAGGCAAAGGGGCTGATATGGGCGCTTCTTTCGGTAGCGGTGGCTCTAATACTGTTTTTGGTTCTTCTGGTTCAGGTAATTTTATGAGCAGAACAACCGCGGTTTTGGCCGGTTTGTTTTTCTTTATCAGCTTAACGCTAGGTGCGTTAACGGCGAATAAAGAAAGTGCGGAAGACGAGTGGGAAAACTTAGAGGTTCCTGCTGTCGTTGAAGCACCTGTACAAACACCAGCGGATCAAGATGTTCCAATGGGTGAAGTGCCTGAATCAGCAATTGATGATGTTCCCCAAGTGGACAAATCATCTGACGTACCTAACTAGTCGTTCATTTAAAATTTCGCGGAAGTGGTGGAATTGGTAGACACGCCATCTTGAGGGGGTGGTGAGCATAGCTCGTGCGGGTTCAAGTCCCGCTTTCCGCACCAATTTTCAAAAGGCCAGCATTATGCTGGCCTTTTTTATTTGTGCCCCTTTTTACAGCGCTAAATTTAATATTTGTAACAATTCGTAAAATAAAGTTATTTCAGCCAGTTAACGCTATTCGTTGGAAATTAATTGGGCTATGCTTGCTGCTTGTAACCGTTTATTAATCATTGAACATGCCTATTTTGAGTCGCTAGGAGCGCTAGCGTGCAGATTTCGTTAAGACAAAGCCTATTTAGAACCTTGCTTGGTGGCATACTTGTCGCGGCCTTTTTAATCATGGCTTCCGTGTGGGAGTCGGCCAATAGCCTTGTGCAGCAAAATATTAATCAAGATATTGCTGTAACGGAAAAAGTATTACACCGGCTCATTGACGACAGACAAGCCATCGTTAAAAGCGTTTCAAATGTGTTGTTGCGGTCGTACGACTTCAGGCGCGCAGTTGGCACTGAGGATACGCCTTCAATAGAAGCGGCGTTTACCAGCTACGCTAAGCGTATCAACACTGACGTGATTGCCTTAGTAGATTTAAATCATAACGTGGTGGCAAGCTATACCGACTTATTCACGCCTAATGAACAATTAAAAGCCAGTACAGCCCTTGCTGCGAAGGGGTATGAAAGTGGTTTTTTCCTCATTAATGATAGGTTGCTGCAACTGAATTTGTATCGTGTAGAAATTCCAACCTTACGGTATTACCTCATTATAGGTATCGAGTTCGATTCTGCTTTGCTAGAGGATTTAAGACGTCTAGTAGAAGCAGACATCATCATTTCAGGCAAGGGCGACCAAGGGATCATTGCCTCGACGTTGGTAGATGAACAAGCACGATCCATTTTGAATGCTCAGGAAAGCCCGTCATGGCTGGATGTTACTTTCACCAATCAACTCACGTATATGCGCCGTTCGGTAACATTATCTTCCATGGGTACGTTACCAGTCGATATTACGATTGCTATCGATGTATCTGAAGCGTATCAGTCATTTACTCATATTCAGTTATCAATTTTAATTTTTACCCTTATTGCCATATTAGTGGCGTTAGGCTTCTCTATGATTTTAGCCCGCAACGTGAGCGGCCCAGTTTCAAATTTAGTGAATGCGGTAAATCGAGTGGCAGCGGGTAACTACGGGGCTATTTTAAGTAAACCTTCAAGACTGAAAGAAATTTCTGCGTTAGCGACCGCCGTAGATAGCATGCAAGATAGTATTAAGCATAGGGAAAAGCGTATACGCTATCAGGCACAACACGACGTGTTAACAGGTTTGTTCAATCGTAATTATGTTGAACAATACTTTGAGTCTCAAATCAACAGCAATAAAAGTGTCCAAGTCCTGGCTATTACAGTTATTGGCTTTAGAACCATTAACGACTTGTATGGCTACTCAAACGGTGATACTGCGCTAAAAACCTTGGCTGAGCGACTTATGCGCTGGCCTGGCACTTCTGCCCGGCTGGCAGGCGGGGAAATTCTTTATATCAGTGAATCTCGTCTTGATGAAGCGCAATTAGAAACCCTCAAACATATTTTAGAGCAACCGGTAGAAAGTAACCTAATAGCCATACCTATTAAAATCGCCATGGCTGTGATCTCATGTCCATCAGATGCGGATAACAGCGAAGAGCTGTTTAGAAAAATCAATATTGTCTCTGACGAAGCCATTCATACTGGTCAGTGGTGTGTGCATTATCGAGCCGATCTGGAAGCCAGATATGTTCGCCGATTAACCATAACCACTGAATTGAAGCGGGCGTTGGCTAGCGAGCAATCTGAATTATCCATGGTTTATCAGCCTAAAGTGGATTTGAGCACGATGAAAGTGTGCAGTATGGAGGCGCTTATCCGTTGGAATAATGCCGTACTTGGTTTTGTGCCTCCCGACGAATTCATTACTATTGCTGAACAAGCCGGCTTGATAGAACAGGTGACTAGCTGGGTAATGCGCCGCACGATTGAAGATTTATCTTATTTCAGAGTGAAAGGCTATCGCTTTACGGTAGCGATGAATTTATCGACTCAAGATATACAAAATAAGCCGCTGCTTAATAAGCTGGTTAATTTATTAACAGAGTTTGCCCTTTATCCTTCGTCATTAGAATTAGAGATTACAGAAAGCGATCTCGTTGCTGACGCATCTCTCGCGATTGAAAACTTGAATGCATTGACCTCAAGAGGGTTCCATTTCGCGATTGACGATTTTGGAACTGGGTATTCGTCGCTGGCTTATTTGAAAAATTTACCGGTAAATACCATCAAAATTGATAAGAGCTTTATATTATCTCTTGCTACCGATGAAAATGATCAACAAATTGTTCATACCGTACTGGGATTAGCTGATGCTTTTAATTTAAAGGTAGTCGCTGAAGGGGTTGAAGATGAAGTATCTATGAACATTTTGAAGGATTGGGGTTGTGATATCGCCCAAGGGTACTTTATTAGTCGGCCACTGCCACGCGCTGATTTAGAAGCTTGGTTAGAGAATTCACCTTTCGGTGAATAGACGCCTTTTGGCTAATATATTATTGTTGGCAGCGTATATGCATTATAAAAACTAAACCTTCCAAAAGAACGTTCAAACGGTAAATTTGGTAGGTAAACTGTGAAATTACTTCAAGAACAAGGAAATTATTATGGATATTATACGCATTATCTTGTCAATCATACTTCCACCGCTGGGCGTTTTCTTACAAGTGGGTATCGGTGCGCACTTTTGGATCAATATTCTGCTTACACTGTTGGGCTATTTCCCAGGTTTAATCCACGCCATTTATATTATTGCTAAGCGTTAACATCCGAACAGTTGAAAAAGCCAGCGTCAAGCTGGCTTTTTTATGTGTGAATGAAAAGCGTAAAGTGTTGGCTTTACGCGTTAACTTCAAAGGATCGATTCTTCTTAAGAGGCGTTATGCATGAGTCAATTCTTGAGCCATTTCTTCGCGATAACCGTCGGCCAATTTTTCTTTCTGTCTTTCATTAAGCACTTTACCCGCCACTTGGAAAAACTCTTGTTCTTCATCCGCGAGGTGATGCTCAACTTTTTCTTGTAAGCTTTTTAAATAATGAAGCCAAGCTGGAGAGCTCATTTCAGTTTCATCAAGCTTTTCAATAAGCTCATCTATCTCATGATGCTCTGCAATACCATGGCGTGTCAGCTCAACAGTTTCATCGTTTTCAAGCATATGTGAGTAGAAATGACGCTCTTCTGCCACAGCGTGACTTTCCAATTGGTCTTTTAGCTCTTGAAAATACTCACGGCGAGCTGCGGTATCGCCACTGGTTTCTGCTAGTATTTTTAGCAGTAATCGTTGCTTCTCATGGTCTTTGCGTAACGCTTCAAATATTTTCATCAAGGTTCTCCAGAATTGTTAAAATAACAATTTAGAGAATGCGAGAAGTATTCCAACTTTCTAATATGGCTAACGTTATGAAAGTAATACAAAACATTGCCATCTTTAAACGGGGCGAGCTAAAAAGCCCGCCTTAAAGTGCATAAATTACAGGTGACCCTGTATGAATGGCGCCACCGTCACTCACAAAAATTAAACGCCTTGCGCTACCATAGCGTCTGCTACACGGCGAAAGGCAGCCACGTTTGCGCCTTTGGCGTAGTCTATTCCAGTGTCTGACGTTCCTTCTTGTTCACAGCGGTAGTGAATGTTTTGCATAATGGTTTTAAGTTGTGCGTCTAAGGTGTTTGCATCATCTTGAGAAAATACCGCATTTTGTGCCATCTCAAGTCCTGAGAGTGCAACGCCGCCAGCATTCGATGCTTTGCCTGGTACGAATACGACCTTTGCTTTTTTAAATGCTTGTTGCGCACGTTCTGTGCACGGCATGTTGGCGCCTTCTAACACCATTTTACAGCCAGAGTGAATCAGCGATTCAGCGTCACTATGATTCAACTCGTTTTGGGTGGCGCAGGGCAGGGCAATATCTACTTCCTCGGACCACGGCGTTTGCGCTTTATGCCATTGCATATTGCGTTCACTTTGCTGGCAAAGTGCCGTTAAGACATTGGATTCCATGGTATGGTTGTGGATAGCCCACTGAATGTCACTTTCGTGAAAACCCGACGTACAAGCGAGGGTCCCTTTGCTGTTTGACAATGTAACGACTATGGCTCCTTTCTGCTTCGCTTTTAACGCAGCATGCAGCGCGACATTCCCGGCGCCTGATATCGCGATTCTCTGGCCTTCAATATCAGTATTATGGGCTTTACATACCGCTTCAAGGAAATAGACTAAACCAAAACCAGTAGCTTCTGTACGGACGTAGCTGCCACCAAACTCTAACCCTTTACCTGTTAGTACACCTTCAAACCTGTTATTTAGCCTACGGTACTCACCATACAAGAAGCCTATTTCTCTTGCTCCAACATTAATGTCACCGGCTGGAACATCGGTTTGTGCACCAATATGACGTTGTAGTTCGCGCATGAAGCTTTGGCAGAAAAGCATAATGTCATGGTCGCTTCTACCCTTAGGGTTAAAGTCTGAGCCGCCTTTACCGCCGCCCATAGGCAAGCCGGTCAATGCATTTTTGAAGGTTTGCTCGAAGGCTAAAAATTTTAAAATTGTTAAGTTCACAGAAGGGTGAAACCGTAAGCCACCTTTATAGGGGCCCATGACAGAATTGTGTTGAACACGCCACCCTTGATTAACTTCCACCTCTCCGTGACTATTCATCCAACTGACGGTGAAATAAATAATGCGTTCAGGTAAACACAAGCGCCTGACTATATCGTAGTGTTTGTAAGTGGCATTTGCATTGTAAATAGGCATGATGTCGGTTAGCACTTCAGAGGTCGCTTGCAGGTATTCGCTTTCATGAGGAAACCGCTGGGCTAAAAATGTATTTAGTGCTTCGGTATTACTTTTTGACATTTATTTTGCGTCCTCGAATTCGTCTGCGTTACTTAAAACCTTAAGGCTGCGTGGCTGAATGTTAATTTCAATATGTTTTGCATTAAATATTTCACCGTCTAGGGCGTAAGATACTTCTTCATCAAATTCCAATGTTAGGGAACTGGCCTGGGAGTGCGTAATAGTGTCAGATTGCTGCTTCGACTCAGAGGTCGTTAGTACAAGTTCGGCGAGGGATAAAAATTGCTTATCCGCAGAAGCTTGTGGTGTGAGCCACGTAATATCTAGTTTCCCGTCTGTTACATCTGGCGGTTCACCACCTTGTGCGAGTGCGGTTGTTACAGGGGCGGCATTGGCAATAACTAAACTCGGAGTTTCAATATGTTGTGTCGGGCCATCTTCTAAAGATAAAGAAAACGACAAGTTGTCGTTTTGAGAAATTGCATCCCAAAGCCCTCGTAAATAGGCCATTTGTCCACCGTTGTCTTTTTCCCCTCTGTCTGCGGCTGAAATCATCCGCTCCTCAAAGCCTACCGCGGCCACCAATAACATCATTTTGTCGTTGCACCTTGCGGTATCCATATAGATGGCGTGGCCATCGATAATAATTTCGCAAGCTGTGCCTACGGGCATTATTTTGCTGGTGTATCCATGAAGTACCTGGCAAAGGGCATTGGCGGTACCTAGTGGAATAATGCCTAATGTGGTATCAGTGTCGGCTAACGCACTGGCAACTTCGGTAATGGTACCGTCACCACCGCAGGCCACCACAATATCCACCCCTTCTTCCACGGCTTTTTTGGCTAACGCTTCGCCGTCAACGTCTGGCGTGGTTTCTTCAACGGTAACGCGAAACTTTTCATTTAGTTGGGCTAAAATATCTGCCTTTTCTGTTTTCCACTTGCCGCCGCCTGCCACGGGGTTGGCAATGAGTGTAAGGCTCTTAGATAAATTTAAGTGGCCGCCTTGCTGTATTTTAGCAAGGGCGCTACGCTGGCGTTTGTTTAAACGTGCGGTGGTGCGTATAGATTGAATATTTGCCATGGCCTCATCAATGGTGAGGGAAGGGTGCTTGGCCAGCAAGTAAGCTGCAACCACAAGTACGGAGCGTCCTCTGCCTAACGCACAATGCACCACCACTTTTTGGCCATCAGCGATTTTTTGATCTAGCCAATTTATCGCGTGAAGTAGTTGTTCGGTGGTTGGGCTAGTATGGTCGAGTACCGGTATGTTTAAGTAGGCAAAATCTTCTTGATAAGCCGTCCAATCTAACCCATCGAACTCAGCCGTTACGTCTAATATTGCACCAATGTCATTTTCATTGAGTAAATCCACATGTTGCGTCGACATTCTGCAACCGAGGAACAAGGATTCTTCAATTTTTTGCAAAGGAGGGACTTTATCGGTGCGCCGGGCATATTCGTTATATAACCAACTCCCTAGCAAGAAGGGCACGAAAATCCAACGAATGTAAAATGGGATAGCGCCGTCTTCGCGTTTTCTAAAAAGCGCAGGGTAACGTAATAAATACGCGCTACTCACTGCAATAAGTGAAAACCCCGTCCAACCAAAAATAATGGTTAGTCCAAGGTTGGGTACATACCAGGCAAAATAGCCGGCCAGTGCGCAGGCAAGTATTGCCCCTAACACATAATATTTTACCATTTTCACGTTACACACGTCCTTTGTTAACGAAACATACCTAACAGGTACGGCTGCAACGGCCATTTCGTTTAGCCATCTTGGTATTAATTAGAGCTATAGAAGTTGAACTTTCTTTACTTCATGGCGTATTCACAAAATAATGCGTGAAACGCGCGCACAATAAGCCCTTCAACTACTCGCCATAAACGGGTAGGCAGTGGAACCCCATATGGCCAATAGCTTGTTTCTTAAAGTGATTAATTTTATCTGGTTCCAAACCATTTGGTGGCTGGTGATTTTAATGCAATCAGCCTCCATTCCTTACGTATTAGCGTTGTTTTTATTGTGGTTTGTGCTGACGCCTACAAGGAAAATCGATGGAAAATTGATGTTGCTCGTGATGTTAGTGGGCGCCACGATTGATTCCCTCTTAATGTACTGCAGCGTATTCTATTTCACGGAAGACGCGTATGTATTCACTGCATTGTCAATGTGGATAGTGCCTCTGTGGTTGGTTTTATTGTGGGGGGCGTTTGCCGCAACCTTGGCACACAGTTTAGATACCTTGCGCTCGAAACCCCTTTTGGCAGCGTTGGTTGGGGGGATTTTTGCTCCTTTAAGCTATTTGGCAGGAGCAAACTTTGGTGCGGTTGATCTCGGCTACTCCCTAATGACTACCTATATTACCTTGTGCGTGGTTTGGGGCTTCACCTTACCTGGGTGTTTTCTGCTCTTAGATAAGCTCAGCGCACCATTCGAATTGGAGTTAGCCAAGAGGAGATAGCAGTATGACAAAGAATGTCATGGTGACAGGTGGTAATAGAGGCATTGGTTTAGAAATAGTAAGGGCATTCGCTAAAGAAGGCTATAAGGTGCTAATGGCGTGTCGAGACGAAGAAAGTGGTGAAGAGGCAAAGCAAGATATTGTGGGTGGCGATGTTCACGTTATCGAAATGCCTTTAGATAAGGAAGCCACTATCGTCGACCCGTTTGTAAGAGCAGAAGCCGTATTTGGCCCCATGGATGTGGTTATCAATAATGCCGGTGTGCTCGATAAAACGTCGTGGGAAGATGTCAGTGGCGAAGACATGCGGCGTTCGTTACAAGTTAACACGTTAGCGCCACTCACGCTGATACAACAAGCGTTAACGGGCATGATTGATAGAGGCTATGGCAGAATCGTGAATGTGTCATCAGGGTGGGGATGCTTTAGTGAGGACATGAAAGGGCCCTTGGCCTATGCGGTAAGTAAAGCTGCGCTAAATGCCTTAACGCTTAATATTGCGAATCACATTCCCGATAATACTGATGTCACCATCAACGCCATGAGCCCTGGTTGGGTGCATACCCGAATGGGCGGCTCCGATGCACCTAAAACACCAGAGGAAGGAGCGGAAACTGCATTGTGGCTAGGTACCCATGAAAAGGGCGGGCCTAATGGTAAGTTCTTTAGAGATAAAGACGTGGTTGATTGGTAGGGCTTTTACATTGCGTTACGCACAAAAAACAACCGTTAAGCATTAGCTTAACGGTTGTTTTTTTACGTTCAATAAATACCCGTTGGGCAATCATGAACCGGGATATGGCAATAAGACAATCACAACGCCGTAAAAGTCCTTTGTACCTCAACGCCCATTTAATCTAGCGAATCGCTTCCACCACCGTATTACTTCGGTTATTTAAAAACTGCGAGACATCAGACACCGACTGCGACTTTTCCAAATTGATAACCAAAGCCACTTTTTTGCGTCTTACTGCATGACGAACAGTTTGAATAATCTGTGAGCGATCAGGGCGTAATCCCAGTAAACCCGCAATAAACAAGCCTGTAAATATCCCTGGGCTGATAAGTGCGATATAGGTGAATAGCGGGTTCTGCTGCGTCAACGCTGGGCCAAACTCAACCAAAATAAAAGCAAAGAGTAGCCCTACAAGCAGTCCTATTCCCCCTAACACAAGATGGGAATTCCACATATGCTTACCAATCTTTTCGCTGCTGCCCTCAAGCTTCTGGCTAAGCTTTTCATCTTGGCCATCAATAAGAGTGACTTGTTGAGGAGAGATACCTTTGTTCGCGGTAAGTTGTTCAGCAGTGGTTTGCGCCTCGTGCTTATCTTCAAAAATGGCCGCAACTTGTACCTTATTTGTCGGTGCAATGTCTGCTCTTAAATTTTCATGTTCAGACTTACTCATAAGTCCTCCTTGTATGTTACTACCGCCTTAAGCGTAAAATTCATGTCATAGAACATTCAAAAAGCGTACCGATGAAAAGGCAGGTAAGTGACAAAAAATTAATTTACTTCCTTATCGTTATGCCGCTTGAAAAGGCTAAGGCATGAATAAATAACCCCTCCTTACTTATTGATATTTAGAGAATAATTAAATATTAGTCAATGGGGCGATAATGATAGATAAAAACTTACAAAAGAAGGACGTTGGTAATAGCGTAAAATCCACCCGTACAATGAACACCAAGAAATCCTCAACCATTACCATATTGCGCTGGTTGTGAAAATATTGCTCACTTTCATTTTCTGCTCTTCATACCTATGTGGAGTATGGATTGTAGCTAACGGCGCGTTAACCTAGTACCGGCGTAACTTACAAATGCCATACATTATCAAAAGATTTAATGAGTACATTAATTGCTTGCGATGCATTAAGGCATAGCGCAAGGAACTAACATGGCAGTGGCTGAAAGAATAAACGCGAAGGCGTTACGAACATCAACAAAGAAAATCAAAAGCACCGAACCTCGAAAACAGTTTCAGCTAACTGACGAAATGGATTTGACGATTAAACGTTACCGCTGTGGGAAGTCCGGGTTTTACTACAAGTACGCATCGGGAAGGAAAGTCACGAGTAAACGTGTTTTAAATAGAATTTCCCGCCTCGTGATCCCGCCAAACTGGCAGCACGTGCAGATTAACAAGGTAGAAACTGCACGTATTCAAGCGGTAGGTGTAGACGCGAAAGAAAGGCGGCAATATCTCTATCACCCTAAATGGCATCAACAGCAGCAAGCGAAAAAGTTTGCGCGCTTGCATGAATTTGGACGCGCCATTAAAGCGTTTCGCGAAGCATGTATATCGCTATTATCGGAAGAAGAATGGACGCAGTCTCGTGCCTGTGCGCTGGTGTGTCTGTTGCTTGACTGCACAGGCGTTCGCATCGGAAATAGTCAGTACTGCAAAGAAAACAATACCTTTGGGTTAACCACCCTGCGGCGAAAGCACATTAAAAAGGCATGTGCAGATAGCGTAACATTGAATTATGTGGGCAAGCATAAGATAAATCGCGTGGTAACGGTTGATGACCCTCAATTGGCTGCATGGATACAAGAGAGTGCACAAGCCGTAGGATACAGCTTGTTTCGTTATGTAGATAACAACAACGAATGGCATGATGTTACCAGTGACGACGTGAACAGTTTTATACATCAATACTTAGGTGATGGTTTTAGTTGTAAGGACTTTAGAACGTGGGCGGCCAGTCGTTATGCGCTGAAGTGCTTACCGCAAGTGAGCAGGATGCTTAAAGAAAACAAACAAAGGAAATGGCAGCCCACATTAAGCAAGTGTGTAGCAAAAATGCTGGGGAATACGCCTAAAGTTTGCCAAGAATATTACCTTCACCCCAAGCTTTATGAGGTTCTAGCCTGCCCCAAAACGCGTGAAAAAGTAGAAAAAAAGGTCACGCAAGTGCATGAGCAATTTTGTAGCGAATATGAACAGTGTATCAAGCTAGAAAGCCTTCTTATGGATATTATTTCTTCTGAATGACATTCGTATTAAATTTCAATAACAATGGTTTATTATTTTGTTCAATTTTATCTGACGTGCTTTTTGAATGAATGCTAATGTTTCTATTCGCTTATTGGGATGTTTGTATCTATTTGTTTAATAAGCCAAATAAAGGTAAAAATACGAAGGGGTGTGTATAACGCCGTTCTTACAACAGACTTGGCTATTAGGCCATGTTTGTCTTATTTGCACAAATATTGAACTTGAAAAAATAAATAAAAGCTTTATATTATTAGAACTCTAATCATTTTTGTTCTAGTGATTTTTAACAGTATTCCATAGCACTGCTCTATTGGGGCAGTGCTTTTTATTGTCACGAGAGAACAAAGCCGTATTGAACGAGTTAAAAGGACAGTTTTACAGTTATGCCAATTGAAAGTTATATATCACTGGCTATTTATTTTGTCGCCATGTTAGCAATAGGGCTGTTTGCCTACCGACAATCAACCAGTGATATCTCTGGCTATATTCTGGGTGGCAGGCAAGTTAGTCCGCAGGTAACCGCGTTATCTGCCGGTGCCTCTGATATGTCAGGGTGGATGCTCATGGGGCTACCAGGCGCTATGTTTGTCACTGGGTTTGACGCTGTTTACATTGCCATTGGGTTGGTCGCCGGTGCGCTTGCTAATTATGTACTGGTGGCGCCTAAATTGCGTGTTTACACAGAAGTGGCTGACGATTCTCTTACCGTACCTGAGTTTTTTGCCAAACGTTTTGATAACCCGAGTGCCAGTTTACGCATAGTGTCTGCGGTTATCATTGTCATGTTTTTCACTTTGTATACCTCAGCAGGCTTGGTGGCCGGCGGAAAGTTATTTGAAAGCGCATTTTCTGTTAATTACCAACTTGGTTTGTTTATCACGTTAGGCGTGGTGGTTTCATACACATTACTCGGCGGCTTTTTAGCGGTAAGCCTTACCGATTTCGTGCAAGGCTGCATTATGTTTGTTGCGTTGGTACTTGTTCCCATCGTGGCATTCAGCGAGTTTGATAGTGTGAGCCAAATGACAGATGCTGCGTATGAATCTGTACCCAGTTTTAGTGAATCACTAGAGACGCTAACGCTAATTGGTCTGGTTTCTAGCTTGGGTTGGGGATTGGGGTATTTCGGTCAACCGCACATTATTGTGAGGTTTATGGCTATTCGTTCTGTGAATGCCATTGGTACGGCGAGAAATATCGGTATGTCGTGGATGACAGTGACCATTATCGGTGCGCTAGCGACAGGTTTTGTTGGGGTTGCGTATGCAAACCAATTTAATTTGCCAGTCGACGACCCAGAGACCATATTTATTGTGTTCTCACAGTTATTATTTCATCCACTTATCAGTGGATTTCTCATGGCGGCAATTTTAGCGGCCATCATGAGTACAATTTCTTCTCAGTTACTTGTATCTGCAAGTTCATTAACTGAGGACATTTATCGCGTGTTGTCGAAAAAAGACGTGAGCGATGAAAAAACAGTGAACATTGGACGTTTTGGTGTCGCTGGTGTGGCCATAGCCGCGTTATTACTTGCTATGGACTCAAGCAATACCATTTTATCGCTGGTAAGCAATGCGTGGGCTGGATTTGGTGCAGCGTTTGGTCCGCTTGTTTTGTTTTGCTTATATAAAAAGGATTTAACACAAAATGCAGCACTGGCGGGCATTATCAGTGGTGCCGTGACTGTATTGTTTTGGATATATGCGCCAGTACTTGAAAACGGGCAATCGCTAAGCAGTGTCGTTTACGAAATTATTCCCGGTTTCGCCGTAAGTACAGCCACATTGTGGTTGGTTACACATTTTAGCCTTGCGCCCTCAGCGCGCGTACAGGCGATGTTCAGCGAAACGAACAAAGAGTTAGCAGATCAACAATCTTAAGGTGAAAGTAAATATTATGAGTCATCCGAATTGGAAACGCGTAGTCATTAAAGTAGGCAGTGCATTAATCTCGCCGAACCAGCAGGGGTGCAGCAGTCACTATCTGCTGAGCATCGCCCAGTTCATCGTACGCTGCAGAGCGAACGGCACTCAAGTGGTACTTGTGTCTTCAGGTTCTGTCGCCGCGGGCGCACATTTGTTCCCGGAGCAAGAGAAATCAAATATCGCCGTTAAAAAGGCCATGGCGGCGGCAGGGCAAACCGAAATGATTGCCACGTGGGACAGGTTATTTGATTTCCCATCAGCGCAAATGTTATTGACCCATGCCGACTTACGGGACCGTGAGCGCTATGTCAGTATACGAGAAACGATTTTCAGTTTGCTCGACCACAATGTGCTACCGATTGTGAATGAAAACGATACGGTAACGACGGATAAACTGAAAGTGGGCGACAATGATAATTTGTCGGCCATGGTGGCCGCTGCGGCTGATGCAGATGCACTTATTATCTGCTCTGACATTGATGGGCTATACGATAAAAACCCGCACGAGCACGATGATGCCAGTTTGCTAAAAACTGTAGAAAGCATAGACGCTAGCATTTACGCTATGGCTGGCGGCGCGGTGAAAGGCGGTGTGGGCACTGGCGGTATGCGCACGAAAATTGAAGCTGCGGAAAAAGCCGTTTCGCATGGTATAGATACTTATATTATTAACGGCTTCACAGAACTGTCGTTTAATATGTTGCTGGCGGGTGAAAACCCAGGTACGCATTTTAAACCCTACGAAAAGCCAATGAAAGAAAATGTACATTGGATGACACATACCTCGAATGCGCAGGGCGAAGTGATAGTAGAAGGGGACTTCGATGAATCTCTAGTCAGAGATAGCGAGCAATTAACGAGCAGCGAAATCATCGATGTGAAAGGAGAATTCTCTGTAGGCGATACTATTTTGGTACGTAAAGAAGACGGAACCAAATTGGTGAAAGCGAAATCGAACTACAGCAGTTGTTTACTTAATTTTATTGCTAATCAGGAAAATGATGAATTCGCCAGTGAATTCGAAGAAAAGACTGGCCCGATAATTTCTGATCAGCATGTGGCAAATTTGGAGAAAGAATGAGCATTATTACCGACTTAGCACAACAAGCGAAAAAAGCAGCCCAAACACTGGCAATTCTAGATGAAGCCAAAAAAAACGCCGTACTGAAAGGCATGGCGGCGGCTATTCGCGAAAACAAAGACAAAATTAAAGACGTTAACGAAAAAGAAGTGGCGCGCGCGAGAGAAAATAACCTTGATGATGCCATGATCGATCGTCTCATTCTTGACGACGAACGCATTGAATCCATGGCCGAAGGCATCGAAGTTATTATTAGCCTAGACGATCCTGTAGGCAAAGAACGGGTGATAGGTACCCGCCCTAATGGCATCGAAATTAAGAAAATGCGTATCCCACTGGGTGTGGTATGCATGATTTATGAGGCACGCCCTAACGTTACTGCTGACGCAGGCGCTCTATGTTTTAAATCAGGGAATGCGGTAATTTTACGTGGTGGTAAAGAGGCATTAGATACCAGTTTAGCCATCGCGACGTTGATGCAAGATGTGCTAGAAGCGCATAATTTGCCAAAAGCGCTAGTGACCGTGGTGCCAAACCCAGATCGCGCGCTTATGCAGGAATTGATGGAACAGCGCGATTATATCGACGTTATTATTCCTCGTGGCGGTGAAGGGCTTATTAATTATGTCACCGACAACGCTAAAGTCCCGGTTATTCAGCATTTTAAAGGCGTGTGTCATTTATATATTGATAAAGATGCCGACTTAGACAAGGCATTGGCCTTGCTACTTAACGGTAAAACCCAGCGTACTGGTGTATGTAACGCGTTAGAAGGGTTAGTGGTGCACCAAGCTATTGCCGCTGACTTCCTGCCCAAAGCAGCCGCGGCGCTTAAACACCACAACGTAAAGGTTCATGTGAATGCGGCCGGCAGCGAGTATTTTGATAATGCTGATGTTATCGCCGATTCCGACTACGGTGAAGAATACCTTGGTTTAGAAATCGCCGTACGCGTGGTGGACGATTTTGCAGGCGCTATTGCTCATATTGCTGACTTTGGTAGCAACCATACTGAAGTTATCTGTACAGAGAACAAGGAAAGCGCTGCACTGTTTCAACGTGCTGTTGATGCGAGTGTGGTGATGGTGAATGCTTCGTCGCGTTTTTCAGACGGCAGTCAGTTAGGCCTTGGCGCTGAAATTGGTATTGCTACCACGAAATTACACGCATATGGACCTATGGGGCTTGAGTCATTAACCTCAGAAAAATACTTAGTGAACGGTGAAGGCCAAATTCGCGAGTAAAAATAGGCTAAATCAGGCAAGCTGAACTGGTCGGCATTGTACCTAGGTACACCATGCTTCATAATGAAAGCGCTGTTATTTAACAGCGCTTTTTTATTTTCTATCAATCGGTTAAATGGAGTAGATACATGGAGAATGTGTTCGACCACACATTATTATGGCAATACGCAATAAACTTTGTCACAGAATATAAGTTTCTTGCCTCAGTGGTATTGCTGGTGGTTTTGCATTTCTTCAAAAAAGGCCTCTTACGATTAATTAAACGACGAAGTTCGAGAAAGGGCGAAGATAGACGCAATCAAATCAACATACTGGAGCAGCTGGGCAACGCACTCATTATCATTTTATTAATGATGGTGTGGTCTTCAGAGATTCAAACGCTGGCAATTTCTATTGCTGCGTTTATGGTGGCGATTGTGCTGGCAACCAGAGAATTTATACAATGCTTTATGGGGTTCATTTATTACCTCAGCGCTCGGCCATTTCGCGTGGGAGATTGGATACAAATGAACAGCGTCATCGGTGAGGTGGTTGAAATGGACTGGGCGAAAACAGCCTTGTTGGAGGTCGATTCTCAAACCTTTAACTATACGGGAAAGCACGTATATGTGCCGAATAGCCAGTTGGTCACGCAAACGGTACGTAACTTAAACTTTTTGCGACGTTACAAACTTCACTCATTTGAAATTGTTAATGAGCCTACAGTGAACGCATATAGCTTATTGCCAGCGTTTCAAGCCAGAGCCCAAGCGCATTGTGAGTATTTTAGAGACGTAGCGGAACGTTATAAAGGGCTCATCGAGCGCCATTTGGAGCAAGACTTTATTCGCATTGACCCTGAAGTTGAAATTAAAACAAACGAGTTAGCCAAGGTGGTGGTTAAGGTAAGCCTGTTTTGCCCCACGGTAGAAGCCCACGAACTTGAACACAAAATGTGTTCTGACTGGCTTAGCTTATGGTTTAAAGCATTAAAAGAAGAGAATGCTCAACAGGTTAATAGTCTGAATCAGGGCCAGCAAGTTCAACACGACAGTAGCCCCGCGTCAACGACAAGTTCAGGGCTCTAGTATACAGGTTACACGCCAGCCTATTCGGCGCTTACAAACCAATCGCGGTTAGCGGTAAAATGACCTTTCAAAAATTCCATTTGGTCGGCCAGAATACGTCGGTTCATAAGGTAAAAGCGTTCGTAAACATTGGGGCGAAAGGGCACCGCGAGTAAAGGCATATTAGCTTCTTCCGGTGTTTTAGCCCCTTTTGCATGATTACAGCGCTGGCATGATGTTGCAACATTTGTCCAGGTGTCTTTGCCACCGCGGGAGCGGGGTAAAATATGGTCCCGTGTGAGCACTCTGGGTGCAAACTGCTGACCACAGTACAAGCAAAGGTAATTATCTCGCCGAAAAAGATAGCGATTGGTGAGCGCTACTTTACCGCTCAAATCTGCCACTTTGCCTTCGCAAGCAATAATGCTCGAAAGGGTGAGTGCGCTTTGGTTACCATGGTGGTCCCAACCTCCTTTTAAGGTGACAGACCCCGTGCCTAACTCAAACAGCACTTTATCCTGACAATAAAGTTTCGCCGCTTGTTCCACATGTATCCATTCTTGCGGCATACCCGCTTTATTTAGTCGCAATACCAACATAACGATCCCCTTAGCGCGCAAATGGGAAGTACTTAATTTAATTTTATGAATCACAAAGTACTAAATAGCAAAGCCAATCGAACAGCGTGTTTTGCTAAAACGTGCTTTACTAAAAATAGTGCAGAAGGTTTTATTCGCGTATCTATAGCATACGCCGTTTTATGTCATTATGATGAAAATATAGTCAATTTGTGAGAATTCATCGATATTTCACATTAGCATGTTTATTTAACCCATATTGACGTAGGCCACACGCTTGAATGTAGGCTTCCCGTGCAGTGCTAGCATAAAATGTCGCTTTCACGTTCATCGCGCGTTCCTTAAAAAAGCATTCGTCAGTAACAACGCCGAGATTGTGGGATAAATAAATTTGTTAATGGTATTAGTGCAAGTTCACCGCTATACTATGCACCGCGATTATAAGCGATAAATAAGATTGAAATTAAAGGACAAATAGTGACTCCTATTACTAAATCATTTCAGTATGGACAGCATACTGTAACACTTGAAACGGGCGTTATCGCTCGTCAGGCAACAGCAGCCGTCATGGCAAGTATGGATGACACCGCTGTATTAGTTACCGTTGTTGGTAAGAAAGAAGCGAAAGCAGATCAAGATTTCTTCCCGCTAACGGTTAACTATCAAGAAAAAACATATGCTGCGGGTAAAATCCCAGGTGGTTTCTTTAAACGTGAAGGTCGCCCTTCAGAAGGCGAAACGCTAACAGCACGTTTGATTGACCGTCCTATCCGTCCATTATTCCCAGAAGGGTTTAAAAACGAAGTACAAGTTGTTATCACAGTCATGTCTGCCAACCCAGACATCCCTACCGATATCATCTCTATGATTGGTACTTCAGCTGCGCTAGCCATTTCTGGCATTCCATTTAATGGCCCAATTGGTGCAGCGCGCGTTGGTTATACTAACGGCGAATATATTCTAAATACCCGTGTTGAAGAGCAAGCTGACAGCGAACTAGATTTAGTGGTTGCTGGTACTGAAGGCGCGGTATTAATGGTTGAATCAGAAGCTGACGTACTTTCTGAAGACGTTATGCTTGGTGCTGTGATGTTCGGTCACGAGCAACTACAAACGGTGATAACAGCGGTAAACGAATTTGCTGCTAACGTTAGCATCGACAAGTGGGATTGGAAGCCAGAAGCAGAAAACACAACTCTTAAAGAGAAAGTAAAAGCACTTGCTGAAGCTGAAATGGTTGCTGCCTACCAAATTTCTGACAAGCTAGCGCGTAAAGATGCGGTAACAGCTGCAACAGAAAAAGCGCTTGAAGCTATCCTTGCTGAAGACGAAGAACAAGATAAAAAAGAAGTACTTAACCTTCTTCATGACCTTGAGTCTGACGTAGTACGTTCACGCATCCTAGCTGGTGAGCCTCGTATCGACGGACGTGATCCTAAGATGATTCGTGCGCTAGATGTTGGCACGGGCATTTTACCACGTACTCACGGTTCTGCAGTTTTCACTCGTGGTGAAACGCAAGCCATTGTTGCTGCTACCCTAGGTACAGAACGTGACGCACAAATGATTGACGAGCTTCAAGGTAAGCGCGATAGTCGTTTCATGCTGCATTACAACTTCCCTCCATACTGTGTTGGTGAAACCGGTATGATTGGCTCTCCTAAGCGTCGTGAAATTGGTCACGGTCGTTTGGCGAAGCGTGGTATTCAAGCTGTCATGCCTAGTGAAGAAGAATTCCCGTACGTAGTACGTATTGTTTCTGAAATTACAGAATCAAACGGTTCATCTTCAATGGCGTCTGTATGTGGTACTTCACTTGCGCTTATGGATGCAGGTGTACCTATTAAAGCTTCAGTGGCTGGTATTGCAATGGGTCTCGTGAAGAGCGACGACAACTTTGTTGTACTTTCAGACATCCTAGGTGACGAAGATCACCTTGGTGACATGGACTTTAAAGTAGCGGGTACTACTGGTGGTATTACTGCACTTCAAATGGACATTAAGATTGAAGGTATTACCAAAGAAATCATGCAAATTGCCCTTAAACAGGCAAAGGAAGCACGTTTGCATATTCTTAACGTAATGGACGAAGCTATTGGCGGTCACCGCGAAGAGCTTAGTGAATTCGCTCCACGCATTTACACTGTTAAAATCGATCAGGACAAGATCCGCGATGTTATCGGTAAAGGTGGCGCAATGATTCGTCAAATTACTGAAGAGTCTGATACTAACATTGAGATTGAAGACGACGGTACAATCAAAATCTTTGCAACAGAGCGTGCTAAAGCAGACATCGCTATTAGCAAGATTGAGCAAGTCACCGCTGAAATTGAAGTGGGTAAGACTTACAACGGTAAGATCACACGTATTGTAGACTTCGGTGCGTTTGTAGAAGTACTTCCAGGTAAAGAAGGTCTTGTTCACATTTCACAAATCGCTCATGAGCGCGTGAACAAAGTGACGGATTACCTTAAAGAAGGTGAGATGGTTGACGTTAAGGTTATGGAAATTGATCGCCAAAATCGTGTACGTTTAAGCATTAAAGAGCTTCTAGAAAAGCCTGCGCCTAAGTCTGACGACGCAGAGTAATATTTAATTAGGTTGACTTAAACTTAATTAAACACATGTAAGTAAAAAGGGAGCTTGGCTCCCTTTTTTCGTTTTTCATTGCATCTTCTTGAGTAAGGACAGAATATGGATAAGCAAACCCAAACAGGGGTAGAAGCTGCGGTTTTTCGCCGTTTAGTTGAACATTTAGACGCAAATAAAGATGTTCAAAATATTGATTTAATGATCTTCGCAGATTTTTGCCGCAATTGCTTAGCTAAATGGTATTCAGCCGCCGCGAGCGAGCAGGGTGCTGACGTAGACTACGAAGCAGCCCGTGAAGTGGTATACAAAATGCCGTATTCAGAGTGGAAGGAAAAGCACCAGCTACCTGCAACTGATGAGCAACTCGAAAAGCTTGCTGCAAGACAGAAAAAATAAATCACGAAATGACGGTAGCCAGCGCAAGCTGGCTTAAGTAATACGGTTATGGGCAGACTATAGAAGACAGCCGACACGAAGAACGTGGGGCAATATAGGTAATTCTCTCTTATTGTCGCTTTCAGCGTTAGCCTTTACGCACAAATTGAAGGATATGGCCTTTAAAGTCACTTTTTAAGCATTCAATTTTATCAGGTTTAAAAAAAGACGAAGCATATCCGTTTTCAAGCATTTTTTTGGCAAGCTTGTTTTTTCTTCCGCGGCCAGGGTCAACAATAATCACTTCACATGTTGGATTCGAATGTGCCTGAATGAAATCGGATAGCAATTCGATGTGTTCATCTTCGTACAGTAGGTCACTGCCGATAATTAAATCGAAATAGCCTAAGCTGTCATTGTTATCGGCCCAACCGGTTCGCTCAAACGGGATAACGGTATCCCCATTAAGCAGAGAATTTCTATTTAAAAAGGTTTCTACTTCAGGGTGGTAGTCGGTCGCGGTTATGTCTACGTGCTGTTTATTAAGCAGTAAGCTACTCAATGCGGTACCACAACCAATCTCTAAAACACGTTTAGTGCCAATATCGTAATTACTAACAAAGTGGGCTAATACTAGGCTGGAAGGCCATAAAATGCCGAAAATAGGCCAGGTGGCTGAGGAAATGCCAAGCGCTTCTGCAGTACCTTCAGGGTCGTGAAACTCTTGTTTATTGCGAAGCGTACACAGGTGGATATCTATCTTACCAAACTCAATGGTTTGATAACTTAAACGTAGGGTTGCCATTTGGCTGCCTCAAAAATGAGCGCTCAGCCAACTACCATAGATAAATGACGAAACGAAAAAACAACAGATTATAGTTATTTTCGATAAAAGCAATATATTTCGTTTTTCTTATATTGGATGAAATTTGGCGAGAATCACAAAAAAGTGCACTTTAATTTTGACTGTGGATTTTATATTATGGGCGGGTTTTGCTGCATAAGCGTTTGAAAAAAAGGCAATACTTTATTTTTCGTTATTTTTTCGAACCATGATCAACTAGATAGTTGGCGGCAAACAGACGGCAAGGAAGCGCTTTTTGCTAGGGATTCAGGTACTCGCTTACCGATATATCTATTCATTTTTTAATGAAAGAACCACGGATACCTACTGCTTCATTACTTGCCTTAATTTTTAACAAAGCCAGTATTTAATAACAACAATTCATCTCAAATTTATGGAGCAGAAGATGAAAATAAAAACCATAGCAGCAGCGCTTGTTACCACAGGCACGTTATTCTCTTCCATTGCATCAGCGGACGATACTCAACTCTTACTAAACTCATTCCATGAATATGGTATCACCAAATGTGATAGTTTTATTGCGGAAAATAGTGGGCTCAATGGCAACTGGAACTACTTTATTAATAAACATAGTGGTGGTATTGATGGGCCGGCTACAGAAGTCACTGTAACCCAAATATATGGTTCAAAAGACGATACGGTAAAAACCGAAGATACTTATATTCAAACAGCAAAAAAATGCTTTCTTCGTTCTACTTGGACACTCACCTTTCCGGGCCCATGCTCAGACAGCATTGACGGAAACGCCTGGTACGTGGCAACAGCAATGCCCAACAAAGATTATACCACGTACAAAAATGCTGGCGGTATAGAATTACATGCCAAGGAAATTAGCATGGGTAATTTTAAAGCCTGTGTTCAAGAGGGGTCTAAGCGTATTAACGGTAATCACGGCTAGGCTACACCAGTACCTAAAAGCAAGCCTGTGCCTTGTGTTGAAAGTAGCAAGGCACTTTCATTTTTCCCGCCTCATAAAAATGCTAGTCTAGTCACGAAAATACATAATAAAGAGCAAATAATGGACTTTTTAATTAACATTCTAGTCTGGGTAGGCGTCGTCATTTTTGCGCTATTTTTTATTGCCTTTGTGGCTGCCGCAAAGCTGAATAAAAAGCAAGAGAGTCAAAAGAATAGCGATAACAAAGAACCCTAATAACACGTGCTAGCTGACCCTCTGGTAGCCAGCACATGCTTTGACGCTTTCGGCGAAAACGCAGCTTAATTACTTGCCTAAATCATGGGCACGAAAAGCATTGGGTAACAACTCACCTATGGTGGTGTCGTGGGTTGCGCCCGATTTCGTCACCATAGTGACGGGTGTCTCGTCCGGCGCAAATTCTGCAATTTTTTGTCTACATCCTCCACAGGGAAAACAAAACTCGTCGTTGGGGCTTGCTATTACGATATGGGAAATGCGTTTGCCACCGTGGGTAACCATATTGCCAATGGCGGTTGCTTCCGCGCATTGGCCGAGGGGAAATGCGGCGCTTTCTACGTTACAGCCGGAAAAAATATCGCCGCTGTCTGATTCTAGGGCAGCGCCTACCTTAAAACGAGAATAAGGGGAGTGAGAATGTTGTTGGGCACTGTAGGCCTTTTCAATAAGTAATTTTATCTTGTTATTTGTCATAGCTACCTGCTTATCACCGCTATTAGTCTTTACTTTTTATATTAAATGCGAGAAGGTTGCGACATATACGCCGCTGACATCGCATTTTTCTCTAGCGGATTGTGTTTTTCTTACTTGAAGTATGCTTTTTACCATGCACCGAAACGTTAGTCTCATCTTTTTTTTACTGGGTGTTGTTATTTTGAGCGGTTGTGCTCAAACACCTGTTGTCGCCCAAAAATCCGAAATGGGGAATTTGCTGCTCGCAGAACCGGCCCCTGTAAATCCTCGCTCGGAAATGGCTATCGCACGGTATAATCAAATACTTATGAGTTCGGCGCTATCCAATGAAGATAAAGCAGAACTGCATTTTCAACGGGGCATGCTTTACGATAGTGTTGGGTTAGGCGGCTTGGCGCAATTCGATTACAATCAAGCTATTAGCCTTAAGCCTGACTTAGCAGAAGCTTACAATTCCTTAGGGATTCATTTTGTCCAACAAAATGACTTTATTCAAGCGTACGATGCGTTTGATTCAACGCTAGATATTAACCCTGATTATCACTATGCATTCCTTAATAGAGGCATTGCTCTGTACTATGGCGGTCGCTCAGAACTCGCGGTTGCTGATTTAGAGAAATTTGCCCAGGAAGATAACTCCGATCCATTTAGAGCGTTGTGGGCGTATTTCGCCCACTACGCGGTGTCACCAGAACAGGGCGTACAGTTTTTGGCCTCTATTCGTCCAGAATTAGACAATGCCCACTGGGCAACCGCGCTTGCCGATATGTTTTTAGGCACTAAAAACGAAAATGACGTGTTAAATTCGTTGCTCGATGGGGTTAAAAGTCAACGTGGGTTAACCGACCGTTTGTGTGAAGCATATTTCTATTTAGGCAAGTATCATATGCAACACGATAACCGTGGTATTGCTTCGAATTACTTCAAATTAGCACTCAGCACCAATGTGTTCGATTACGTAGAACACCGTTATGCACGTCTTGAATTAAATCGTTTACGCCAACGTACTGCCAGCGTTTCTGAGTAAGTTCGCACAGTAATATGAGAGGGTTACTACTCGCCGTGTTGGCACTTCTGTTGGTAGCTGGTGATTCCGGACGTTATCCTTCTCAACTTGTTTATAATGTAGTGCAGGTTTACCCGGCGAACAAAGAAATTGCGTCCGCCAACAGTACCTACCTTCAATCTCTCTATTCTTCACTGTGGTACGCTGCCAAATCTGGCAATCAAAAAGCGCAATCTATGATGGTCGCATGGGCGACAGAACATGGGAGCGTGTACTGGTTAAAGAAGCTAGTGTCGCTGGAAAATGCGGAAGCTGCATGGGCATTGTATCAACTTATTGGGGAAGCAGAATCTAACGCAGAGTTAATGGCGTTGGCCGCTATTGGAAATGTGCCAGAAGCTCAACTTGCCTTCGCTATGGACACAGATAACCCCAATAAACGTGAAAAATGGCTTTTACGTGCGGCAAAATTAAATTATCTTCCGGCGCAATCTGCGTTGGCTGACTGGTATCTGTTACAAGGGAAGCTAGAACTTGCCCGTCCTTGGCTTGAAAAAACCGCCAGCCTAGATATGCAAAGCGCGTTTAAGTATGGTCGACTCTTGTGGGATGAAAATCTAAGAGAAGAGGCACGGAAATACTTTCAGCAGGCTGCTGATGCAGGGCATACAAAAGCAGCCGAAGTCATCATGTTGTTATCACAGTATTCACCTAAAGCGGCTAATAGTGTGGGTGAGTATACATGGCCTACAGATAAAACCTGCTTACAACGAATCCAAATTTTTGCCACTTCGTTATCAACAATTTCTCGGGCAAATGCCTTATACGAGCAATTTGAACAAGACCTGCGTTTACAGGCTTTACCTTTGTGTATTGCACCGCCAATCTGGCTTGAAAACAACCAATTAGATTGCCACGCCCAGTACCAGGGCAATAACCGACTTGGCTGTAATATTAAGCCATTAGGGCCTGCGGTAACCAAACGTACGCTCACCCACGCGGTGGTTGTTGCCGAGCAGGGGAAAGCCAATGTCCAAAATGGGGTTATGTTTCTCGATATGAGTGATGACTATTCGGTATTTGTGCACGAGTTAGCGCATTTTGCGGGTTTTATAGATGAATACCCTTTACCAAAATCTTCTGCTCAGCGTTACTGTCACCCCGAAAAGATATCAGATTTTTCGGTGCCAAACTTAGTGATTGAAGGGGCAATAACTTACCATCCCATGGCCACCGTGAACCAATGGCATGAGGCCGTAAACGCTGCTCATACAACGCTGACTATAGCATCAGCTCGCACTTGTGACGCGTCAGGCATAAAGGCCTACAAGCCGAGTCACCGCATTACCTTTATGGAACATCACGACGTGGGTGTTATTCCACCGTTATATTTAACGTTGTGGCGCCAACAATTGCATAACCCTGATACACAGCGGCCTATCTCAATGAACCTTTTTCAAGCCTTCCATCAAAGTGGCCGCGCAGAGCGTGCAGGGTACTGGTTAGCTGAATACGAAAGTCGCGCTTCTGTTTTGCATGAATTAAGTGAACCCGTGAGTGAATGAACCATTAATATTCGCTTAAGGCTTCTCGCTTTAACACCCCAACCCACATTGATGTAGCGCCACATATTGCCACTGGCATGACAATAAAATTCACCACGGGTATCAGTGAAAACACATTCACCATAATACCAAAGGAAAGCGCTTTGCCTTTATGGGCAGATAAATGGGATTGCATCCGCTTAAAACCCACTTTGTGGTTATCGTAAGGGTAATCACAATATTGAATAGCCATCATCCAAGCGGAAAACAAAAACCATAACAATTGGCCAAATACAGGTACAAAAATAAACAGGAGTAGAAATCCTAGCGCCCGAGGTATATACCAAGCAAGCTTTGTGAACTCACGGCCCAGGGTTCGTGGAATATCTTTGATAAGTGACATGATACCCTCGTCACCAAGATCTTGACCTGTTAGGTGGCGCTCAAGTTTTTCAGAAAGCACACCATTAAACGGCGCAGCAATCCAATTGGCTAACGTGCCAAAAATGAGCGCAAAGATGAGCAAGACACTAATAACGGCTAAAGGCCACAAGAAGAAACTAATCGCTGTCTTTATCCAGCCAAGCCATTCAGGGACAAGGTTGATGGTGTAAGCAATGGCAAATTCAATTTGGCCAAATAAAAAATAAAATGCCACGGAAAATAACACGAGGTTAATAGCCAAAGGCACAAAAACAAAGCGTTTTAGTCCCTTGGTTTTAATAAGAGAAAAACCTTCGAAAAAATAGTGTACACCACTGTGGGATTGCATTGCCGCTCCTGATGATTAAATACGTGCACGTTTCTTAAGCATAAAAATAGTATAACGCTAAAACCTTTGGCTACATTGCCATCGCTATTTTAATGGCAGTATACCCGTGCTAACACATTGCCTGAAATGGTAATTGTTACAAGCTGTTAGATTTGCTAAAGTCGATAAACAAATAAAAATAACATGACAGCCACGCTAATAATACAGGCACTTACGCTTGTTTATCGCCTTAGTATGAACAACTTTATTGTACCGATTCGACTGCTATTTTGTGCGTTTGTTCGCAAGGTGGTCTCGTGCGTCTAAAGAAAATCAAACTAGCTGGCTTTAAATCCTTTGTTGATCCCACCTCAATCCCTTTTCCCGGAGACATGACCGCGGTAGTGGGGCCTAATGGCTGCGGCAAGTCTAACGTCATCGACGCGGTTCGTTGGGTGCTGGGTGAAAGCTCGGCGAAAAACCTGCGTGGCGATGCCATGACAGACGTTATTTTTAACGGCTCATCAGCGAGAAAGCCCGTGGGGCAATGCAGCGTCGAGCTCGTGTTTGATAATAGCGCGGGGCGAATAGGGGGCGAGTACGCCTCTTACAACGAGCTTTCGGTAAAACGGTTAGTGACTCGCGATGCTCAATCCACCTATTTTCTTAACGGTGTAAAATGTAGAAAGCGGGATGTGACCGATTTATTTTTAGGCACAGGGCTAGGTCCTCGTTCGTATGCCATTATTGAACAAGGCATGATCTCTCGGTTAATAGAGTCAAAACCACAAGAACTTCGCGTTTTTATTGAAGAAGCCGCAGGCATTTCTAAGTATAAGGAAAGGCGAAGAGAAACTGAAAACCGAATAAGACACACGCAAGACAATTTAGACCGCTTAAATGATGTGCGCGATGAGTTGGCGCAACAACTTGAAAAACTACAACGGCAAGCGGCAGCAGCCACCCGTTACAAAAGCCTTCGAGGAAATGTTCGCCGTTTAAAAGGCGAACTAACAGCCCTTCGTTTTTTAAAGAACAGTGAGCATATTGAACGCCTTGAGTCGCAACAAGCGAATATTAAAAAGCAACTAGAAGCGTTAACGTCTAAGCGCGAAGGTGATGAAGCAGGTATGCTCACCTACAAAACACAGCAAAGTGAGTTGAAATCAGCGCTTGAGGCAAATCAAGAAGCCTTATTTACAACCGCCACTGCCATTACACGTATAGAGCAAAACACCCTCCATGCCCAACAGCGATTATCGCAAATTAGCCATGAGCTAACTGAGCTAAACCAACAAAAGCAGCTTCTTATTTCTTCAAAAGCAGAAGCTGAAACCGCACTAGAACAATCCACGCTGTCGCTGGAAGCATTGCTGCCGCTTCAAGAAGTCAAAGAGGAAGCGTTATACCAAGCGAAAGAACAATTCGAAGATGCTGAAAATGAACTTCGCGTTTTTAATCGTAGTGCACGTGAACACGAAGAAACTTACCATCGTATTAAGCAAGAGGTACAAAGCTGCCATAGCCAGGTGCAATCCACCATGGGTATGCAACTGCGTACTTCCCAGAGGATCAGTGAGCTAAACGAAGAGCTTACTCAATTAGGGCAAAGTGATTTGCACACTAAACTGTCCGTGCTCGACTTGAAGCAAGAGGAAGCGGAAGAAAAAGTAGCTAACGCAGAAGATGCGTACCTTCAAGCGAAACAGGCACTGTCAGAGAACCAGCAAAAGCTAAAAGAAAGAGAGCAGGAATGGCGGCACATACGTGAACAATGCCAAACGCTGAGTTCATCAATTTCTGCATTACAAACCCTGCAAGAAGATGCGACAAATACCAATAATGAGATTAACCCACAGTTGTCGATGTTGTGGCAATACTTAGCTGTACCAGAAGCATTAACCAAATGTACTGAAACGGTATTACGACGATGGCAGCAACCCTACATTAGCGACTTATCTTGCCCCACCAAGCTACTCAATCAAGATAACCTGCCACAAGATGTGCCAGTTTTTTTGCAAAGTGAATTTACCAAGAAAAAAGCAGCTGGCACATTGGCAGCGGCAATAAGCTCTAAATATGTGCCTGAGGCCTTTAATGATATATACCTTTACGACACAGATGAGGCGGCATTAGGCGCCCGCAGAGAACTAAAAACGCATCAAAGCGCACTGTCAATGTCGGGGCTTTGGTGTGGGGTAGACTGGATAAGCATACCGACTACCCGTCAGGAAACGGATAACGATGGCGTACTTAAACGGGCGCATAAAATAACAGGGTTACAAGCGCAGTTAAGCGAGTTAGAAAATACTGAGTCAATCATTAACGAGCGCATAGTCGTCGCCAGTGATTGTGTGAAGGACGCGGAAGAGCATAAAGTTGATTGTGAAAACGTATGGCAGGCGTCGAAAAGTGTTTTGTCTAATGTGGTAAACGAACGTTCACTTATTACTATGCAATTAGCACAGGATGAAGCGCGTGAGGCTAAACTTCGAAGTGAACTAGACAAACATCAAGCAATGTTGGAAAAAGAAGAGACTCAACTGGCGTCTTTGTCTGAACGATTAGCCATAGCCGAAGCGCAAATACTTGAGCATGAAGTACGGGTAGAGGATGTACAGAGAGAGCGGGAATCAGTTGAACAAAAAGTGGCGGCGTTGCGGGCAAGTGTTGAACAGTTAACGCAGGAAAAACATGAACTTGCATTAAAAATGCAACAGCTTGAGAACCACCAAAAACTCTATCAAGAACAGGTTACGCGTAACAATCAACAATGGCATACGTATGAAAAACGTATTAAAAACCTGCAAACAGAGCAGCGCAATTTACACGCACCTAAAGCTGAGCAAGACCAAGAGTTACAAAAGCTGTTGTCGAAAAGAGAAGCGTTGGAAAATGAAAAGCAGACGCTTACTGCCAAGCAGGAAAGTGTAGAAGCCCTGCTTGCTGATGCAGAAAAAGGCCATCAAGCGCTGGCGAAAGAAATGCAGGAACGACAAAGTGACATTGACAAACTGAGTGTTGACATTGAAGGCTATCGCGTAAGAGTGACGACGCTGTTAGAGCAGTTGGACGAGGTGAAGTTATCGCTCAAGGAGGTGCTTGAAACCTTACCTGATAATGCTGATGAAACGCAATGGCAACAGGAATTAGATAAAAATCAGGCCGCGCTTTCACGTTTAGGCGCAGTCAATTTAGCGGCGGTGGAAGAATATGAAGCGCAATCTCAGCGTAAACAGCACTTAGACACTCAGCACGAAGATTTGTCAGAGGCGTTAGAAACATTACAAAGTGCTATACGCAAGATAGATAAAGAAACGCGTGTGCGGTTTTCTACCACGTTCGAGCAAGTTAATCGTGATTTGAAAACCTTATTCCCAAAAGTCTTTGGCGGGGGCTCGGCCTATTTAGCATTAACTGACGATGATTTATTAGAAACCGGTGTTACTATTATGGCGCGCCCCCCGGGCAAGAAAAATAGTACGATTCACCTTTTAAGCGGTGGAGAAAAAGCGTTAACCGCTTTATCATTGGTATTTGCAATTTTTAGGCTTAATCCAGCGCCGTTTTGTTTGTTGGATGAAGTCGATGCACCGTTAGATGATGCAAACGTGGGGCGTTTTTGTAACTTGGTCTCAGAAATGTCTCAAACCGTACAATTTATATATATCACCCACAATAAGATTGCGATGGAAATGGCAAGTCACCTCACCGGGGTTACCATGGCTGAACCTGGCGTATCTAGAATGGTGGCGGTTGATGTTGACGAAGCTATGGCTTTCGCAGAAGCATAACAAAGGGCGACGAAGCTAAAATGGAAGATGAATTACGTCTATCACTACTTATTGCCGGTACGTGTTTTATCGTAGCCGTACTTGCACATGGTATTTGGAAAATTCGCAAAAATAGTAAATTAGAAGGGAAGCCAAGACAGGAGCCCCGGCAATGGAGCGACGAGCATGACGATCAAGACCCTGTGCAAGACTACGCGAGTCGTGAAGAACCAGAATTTGATGAGTTAGGTATTGGGCAGGTAAGAGTGGTTTCACCTTCATCGAAGGATGAAAATCAGACTGAACCTTACACAGACGAGCGTGAACTTTCATCACCATTGCAGGATACAATGGAAAGCGAGGATGACGCAGCAAGCACTCTTTCCCATGATGAAAGCACGTCAGGTGAGGTAAGTAAGTCAGCGTCGTCGCCCACGCAAAAGCAAACAGAACCCAGTACACCAGAACCTGAGAAGCCCAAATTATACGGTTCAGTGGTTTCCAATCCAAAGCCCCACATGCAATCGGGCAGCCGTGTTCAAGGGGAGCCTACTTCCGATAATGCGCAGGCGTTTCCAGAACCGCCTGGTTTTTTACTAAAGGACGAGGAAGATAACGAACAAGCCAGACAACCTGCGGCTGAAGAACCCACGTCTCCGTCTGTTGACACGTTTAGCCTAGATGCACAACAGCAACCGGAGCCATCATCACACTCTGATACCGATGCTCCGCCAGCCAGAGAATCCATAAAATCACCAAGTTTCGGTGATCAAGCAAAGAAACTTGTGAAGCCCAAGCGTCAAAAGTCCACAATGAAACGCCGCCAAGAACCTTCTATTGGAGACGATCAAATACGCATTGATTTTGATAAAGAGGCGACGGCGCAACAAGCTCAGGATACTGCAAAAACCCAGTCGAACCAAAGCGCTAGCAGTGGGCAAGAACAGGAAGTTTTAGTGCTAAATGTGCGTGCACAGGATGATGATCACATTAGTGGCGCTGCGCTGTTACCCATGCTGCTTACATTAGGCTTTAAATTCGGCGATCAAGATATTTTTCATCGGCACGTGAACGCAAATGGAAAAGGGCCTGTTCTGTTTAGTTTAGCGAATATGTTTAAGCCTGGAATTTTTGACATTGATAATCTTGAGACGTTTTCCACGCAAGGTGTGTCTTTGTTTATGATTTTACCGATTGAAGGCGACCCGCATCAGGTATTCAATATGATGCACAACGCTGCACGCAAATTGGCTGACGAATTTAACGCCCAAGTACTTGATGGCAGGCGCAGTGTGTTAACAAAGCAAGGCTTGCAGCAATACGTTGAAAAAATTCGCGAATTTGAACGCAAGCGTATTATTTCTCGCCACTAAAACCGGCGTAAATGTAATATAATAAAGAAGGGCCTGACCACAATCAGGCCCTTCTTTTGTGTTAGTTAAAGTTTATTGCCGACAGGCGAATATCATCAGCAGCCTTGCTGCTAATTTATCAATCAAGGTACGTGCTATAACCATGTCTGAAACCGATCTACAAGTGAAGCAACGCATAGACGAACTTCGTGCTCGACTCGCTGAATATAATTATCAATATTACGTTAAAGATGCGCCCACCGTACCGGACGCAGAGTACGACCGGGAAATGCAGGAGTTGATGGCGTTAGAGCAAGCGCACCCTGAGTTTCAAAGCGTTAATTCACCCAGCCAAAAAGTGGGCGGTCAAGCGCTAACCGCGTTTGAGCAAGTGACTCACGATGTGCCAATGCTGTCGCTAGATAACGCGTTTGATGAAGCGTCATTGTTGGCCTTTGAAAAGCGAATTCTAGACCGACTTAAACAATCAGTCACGCTGGCTTTTAGCTGTGAACCTAAGTTAGATGGTTTAGCGGTGAGTATTCTTTACGAAGACGGTCAGTTAGTGCGTGCAGCTACCCGCGGTGACGGGCAAGTAGGTGAGAATATTACCGCTAATGTACGCACCATCGCCAATGTCCCGTTATCGTTAAGGGGTAAAAATTGGCCACAGCGCGTTGAAGTACGCGGTGAAGTGTTTATGCCTAAAAACGGTTTTAAAACACTGAATGAAAATCAGCGAAAAAGCGGAGGAAAGGTATTTGCAAACCCTCGTAATGCGGCAGCGGGCAGTTTGCGCCAGTTAGATTCCAAAATAACGGCAAAACGACCTCTTATGTTCTATGCCTATTCCTTAGGAGTTGTAACCCCAAGTGAATTCGAATTGCCCGAACAGCATAGTGAACGCTTAAATACCCTTGCTTCTTGGGGCGTGCCGCTGTGCCCAGATATTACCACAGCTCAAGGGGGAAAGGGCTGCTTAGCCTATTACCAACACATTTTAGAGAAACGTGATGCCCTTCCTTACGATATCGATGGCGTTGTATTCAAAGTGGATGATATTCAGCTGCAAAACACCCTTGGTTTCGTTGCTAGAGCGCCTCGCTGGGCTATTGCACAAAAGTTTCCAGCGCAAGAAGAGGTTACTCAGTTAATTGATGTAGAATTTCAGGTAGGGCGGACAGGGGCTATTACGCCCGTTGCGCGGTTAGAGCCGGTATTTGTCGGTGGCGTAACCGTATCTAATGCCACGCTTCATAACCAAGATGAAATTGAGCGTCTAGGTGTGAAAGTTGGCGACTACGTGGTTATTAGGCGAGCTGGGGATGTTATACCGCAAGTCGTTTCTGTGGTTGAAGCTAAACGCCAGAGTAACGTGAAGCCCATCGAGTTTCCTACGCAGTGCCCGGTGTGTGATTCAAATGTTGAAAAACTTGAAGATGAAGCGGTAGCGCGTTGTACAGGGGGGCTTATTTGTGCGGCACAACGTAAACAAGCACTCAAACACTTCGCTTCTAGAAAAGCGTTTGATATTGACGGCTTGGGCGACAAACTTGTCGATCAATTAGTGGATGCGAATTTAGTACACAGCCCGGCAGACTTCTTTACGCTTTCGCTTCCAAAGCTAATAGGTTTAGAGCGCATGGCTGAAAAATCGGCGTCTAAACTTCTTGATTCACTGGAAGCGTCTAAACGTACCACATTGGCTAAGTTTCTTTACGCGCTAGGTATTCGTGAAGTTGGTGAAGCCACAGCGTCCAATTTAGCCTTGCACTTTCGTACGTTAGAAAGCATTAGGCAGGCAAGCATTGATGACCTTATCGCGGTTCAAGATGTGGGAGAAATCGTCGCTGCGCATATAGTCAATTTCTTTAACGAAAGTCACAATACCGATGTTATTGATGCTTTGTTGTCTGTTGGCATTAACTGGCCAGAAATAGAGGCGAAAGAGGAAGGTGTAACTTTACCATTGGAGGGTAAAACCTGCGTGATTACGGGCACACTAAGCACGATGGGGCGTTCCGACGCAAAATCAGCATTACAAGCATTAGGTGCCAAAGTTGCGGGATCTGTATCAAAAAATACGGATTTCTTAGTTGCAGGCGAAAAAGCGGGTTCTAAACTGACTAAAGCACAGGACTTAGGTGTGGACGTTTGGGATGAAGAAGCATTGGTTGCGTTTCTAGAGCGCCACTGAGGCTAAATAGCCCAAGGTGCTAAGAAAAATAAAAAAGGGCGATACGCATAAGTATCGCCCTTTTTTTGTATTCAACGTTTAAGCTTGTTGGGTTTTGTTTGCTCTGGCCTGCTTACGCTTTTCCCAAGCTTTTTTAACTTGTAAACGCCAAATCCAATTGAGGCTTAAGTATCCTGCCACACTAAATATAACAGAACAGATGGCACAGCCTACAAGAAAAGCCGGGCCAATTGTGGTTAAACTTTCTACCACCCATTGCCAGCTAAATTGAAATTCAAAATGCTCAGGCTTGGTCCCAAGTACAGTAGTGCCTACTTTATAAGCCCCGTAGAATATGGGCGGCATAGTAAACGGGTTTGTAATCCAAACGGTAGCCACAGATAAAGGCAAGTTCGCTCTAAATGGAATCGCCATGCCAGCAGACAGCCACATTTGAAAGGGTACCGGCCAAAAAGCAAAAAACAACCCTATACCGAATGCACCCGCAGCGGAACGTCGGTTTAAGTGCCATAAATTTGGTTCGTGTAACACACTTCCAAAGATACGTAGTGCTTTGTTTTTCTTGACCGTTTGATGGTCAGGAAGAAATCGTCTAATAAATTTTTTAGGCATAAAATTCGTTCGTTACCGTAAACCAGATGGCTAGTTTAGCCATGTACCACTATTGCTTACGTAGACTAATGGCTAATCGTATCACAATTTGGTGTGGCAGTTTTTGCACTTGCGCAATAACTAGTGTGCTTTGGCCCGCACTTCCTTCATATCCAATCCAATTTGGAATAGGCATTGCTGCAATTATTTTTGCTGCGTTTGGCTATGTAATGACACGAAAGGCACCCACTTTTAACGTAAGGGGGCATTTATATAGCGAACATTGCGCTACCTTAAGTTTCGCGATGAGTGGCGCGCTAGCAGGAACACTATGGGTGGCGAGTGTAGGGTATTCCTACCTGTCTTGGCAACTCCCAGAAGACAAAATTCAACAAGATGTCACACTTTTCGGACAAGTGGTCGCAGGGGGCTGTTTAAATAGTGTTAAAAGTGATGAAGAATTAAGCGGCGATGGGCAAAAGAAGCCAGTATTAACGTTAAGGGTAAGTCGAATAGACTCGCTTAAACTTAATGCTAGTGTAGACATGCGTTTGTATGCGTTAGATCCCCAGTTGTGCGTACACACGAACGATAAAGTCACCTTCACAGCACGAATTAAACCGGCCTACGGAAATGCCAACCCAGTGGGTTTTTCTCAGCAAAGGTATTTAACGAGTCAACACATTGTTGCCACGGGCTATATTAAAACGAATGCTAAGCAGGCATTTACCGAAAACCGCATTAGCCATCACCATGGTCTGCGTTTCTATTTAAGCGAAAGCCTCAGTGATTTAGCGCTTGTCAATAATGCCTGGTTCCAAGCACTATTATTAGGTAACAAGCAGGCCCTGTCTAACGAAGACTGGATGTTAATTCAGCGTACAGGCACAGCGCATGTATTTAGCATATCAGGTATGCATTTGGGCATAATTGCAGGGGCTGTACTGTTAATGACTCGTGCCCTGTTTCTGTTAGTTGTGCCGCTTTTTGGCCAGCGCATTGTGTTAAGTAACACGCGGGATGCGAACTTATGCTTGGTGGTGTTAGCCACATTGCTATATGCCTATGTGAGTGGACTGTCGTTGCCCGTCGTGAGGGCGTTTAGCATGCTTGTGATAGGGTGTGCGATGGTATGGAGTCGATTAGCAACAACGCCTTCAGCGCTTTTGGTGTTTATGTTGTTCTTCTGTGTCGTTCTATTTCCTTTATCTTGGCTGCATGCCAGTTTTTATCTCAGCATAGGTGCTGTGTTTATAATTATTTTATTAAACTGGCGATTTCAACTATTTCAACTGCCTTGGTATTACTCAATCATTGTGCTTCAAGTTGCACTTTCCATCTTCATGGTACCCATCACACTACTTTGGTTTGGCCAAGCGAGTTTGACGGGAATTGTCGCTAACTTGGTGTTGGTGCCCTTAATCAGCCTTTTGCTGCCCATTGCCATAGCGCTGTTTATCATCACTGCTTGCTGTGACACCTTGCTACCCCGCGCAGCGGGGTGGGCAATGCAGGGAATGTGGCTTCTTGATGATGCATTTAGCCAGCTACTTAGGTTTTTGCGGTTCCTGTCAGATTGGCCTCACAGTGCATTTTTAGTGTCTTTTGAACCTCAAGTTATGATGGCACTGTGTTTCGCGTTGATCATTGCCATCTTGCCTACCTTTTATGGCCAAAAGCGTGGCATTTTGTTGTGCCTTTTCCCTTTTATTTTCGCAATCAGCACCCCTTACAATCCAACACGCTGGTACGTTCATGTTTTTGATGCAGGGCAGGGAACTGCCATTGCGCTCACACGTGGCCATAGAGCAGGCATAATAGACACCGGCCCTGTTTATCAGGGTAAAGCGCCCATTGCTGAAAGTGTAATACCGCAATATCTCGCACAAATTAATGCGAATGATGTCGACTTCGTTGTAGTGAGTCATAGTGATACAGATCATGCTGGCGGTGTTGATGCGCTGTCGACATGGTTAAGCCAAACGATGACAAATAAAGCGCTGCCCCGTGCTCAATCAGGTCCTACGCAGTGGTTTAGCCCACTCAATGGCTGTACTCAGGGCGAGGCGTTTGAATGGCAAGGGCTTATCGTAAGCTTCCACTGGCCGCGAGCGGGGAATCACGTTAACAGCAATAATACTTCGTGTGTGGTTTCAATTTCTGACGGCCATTATCGGATATTATTACCTGGCGATATCGAACGTGAAGCAGAGTATGCGTTGATTAAAACAACACAATTACCTTCAGCAAATGTGTTAATTGCCCCTCACCATGGCAGTAAAACGTCGTCCACACAGGCGTTTATAACATCAGTATCCCCCCAGTATGTCATTTACACGCAAGGGTATGAGAACCGGTGGCAGTTTCCTTCCAAAAAAGTATATCAACGTTATGAAGCATTTGGTGCCCGTCAATTCACCACGAGTGAATTTGGCTATATACGCCTTGAATTTTCATCAAAGGGCATCATAGTAGAGCCTACACGATCAGGTTCAACAAAACGTTGGTTCATGGTTAATAAACCACCTAGGTACCTGCAAGATTAGGGAAAAAAGCAAGAAGCGAGTACAATGGTAGGGTATAACTTTAATTCCAAACAGGTTCACATTAACTGATGCAGCAAACCGATACATCCGCTTCACAGGTTAAGCGTTTTTTACGCTATTTGCGTGATTTTAAACTTCCTTTTTTCGCCGCCATTGTAGGGATGATTGGCTATTCTGCCGTAGATACCTTTGTGTTTGCGCAGTTACAGCCCATGATTGATGAGTCGTTGGGGAATAACGATCATGAATATTTGAGACTTGCCGCGTTCGCTATTGTCCCTTTGTTTATTATTCGCGGTTTGTTCAACTTTTTAGGTACATTCACGTTAACTTGGATTGGTTCTCAAGTCGTGATGCGCATGCGTCAGCAATTGTTTAGTAAGTACATTCATCTGCCCGTATCATTTCACGATACCCAAGCTGTTGGCAGCTTAATTAGTAAGGTTACCTACGATACTGAGCAAGTAGCGAATGCGTCCGGCAAAGCATTACTCACCTTGGTACGCGAAGGCGCGCTTGTAATTGGATTACTTGCGGTCATGTTTTATTACTCGTGGCAATTGTCATTGATATTTCTTTTGATAGGCCCCTTAGTGGCCGTGATTGTGTCAGTAGTTAGTAAGCGCTTTAGAGTGGTAAGTAAAAACATACAGCAATCAATGGGGAACCTCACGTCCGCAGTAGAGCAAGCGGTTAAAGGTCACAAAGTGGTGATTATGTTCGGTGGCCAAAAAATAGAACAAAAACGTTTTGCCCAGAAAAACAACCATAATCGCCAACAAACCATGAAACTGGCAGTGACACAGATTCTTAGTGTGTCGTCTATTCAAGTTATTGCCTCTATTGCTCTGGCGGTAGTGTTATACATTGCCAGTACGCCGGGCATGCTAGAAAAGTTAACCGCTGGCGTATTCATTAACGTGGTGTTTTGTATGGTGATGTTATTAAAGCCACTTAAACAGCTCACTACCATAAATAATGAATTTCAAAAAGGCATGGCGGCGTGTTCGAGCATTTTTGATATTTTAGATCGTAGCGATGAGGCCGACAGCGGTGGCTTAAAATTAGAGAGAGCCAAGGGAAAAATAGAGTTTGATAATGTTACCTTTACTTATCCAGGCAAACATACACCAGCGTTAACGAAAGTGTCATTTAAAGCCGAACCAGGTCAGTCTATTGCTTTGGTAGGACGCTCGGGGAGTGGTAAATCCACAATATCCTCTTTGCTTACTCGCTTTTACTCACCCCAACAGGGCCAGGTAAAACTGGACGATAAATCTCTAGAAACTATTGATTTAAAGTCGTTACGGGCGCAATTTGCAGTGGTTTCGCAAAATGTCACCCTGTTTAACGACTCTATTGCGAACAACATTGCTTATGGTGCAAAAGAGACCGTTAGCCGCGAGCAAATTGAGCATGCCGTTAAAATGGCCCATGTGGAAGAATTTTTAGACAACCTTCCTGATGGTTTAGATACCGTCATTGGCGAAAACGGCTTAATGTTATCGGGCGGACAGCGCCAACGAATTGCGATTGCACGGGCTATACTGGCTGACGCACCCATTTTAATTTTAGATGAAGCCACCTCTGCATTGGACACAGAGTCAGAACGTTTGATTCAAGACGCATTAGAAACGCTACAGCAAAAATGTACCAGTATTGTAGTGGCCCATAGGCTTTCAACAATAGAAAATGCTGATGTGATCATGGTGGTTGAACAAGGACGTATTATTGAAAGCGGCAAGCATGATGAATTACTTGAGAAAGGTGGTCATTATGCACAACTTCATGCGCTTCAATTTGGTGACCACTAGTGGAAACACTTGTGAGGCAATGGCATAAAGGGGCGTGGTGGGTTTGGTTGTTAAGCCCTCTAGTGTTGCTGTTTTGGAGTGTTTCGCATATTCGCCGGTTAGCTTACCGCTTTGGCATTAAGCAAAGCACCCGTGTTAACGCTAGCGTTATTATTGTGGGTAATATTTCTGTAGGGGGAAATGGAAAGACCCCGGTGGTACTGGCGCTAGCGCAATATTTTTCCCATAAAGGCAAACGTGTTGGTATATTGAGCCGAGGCTATGGTGGCAAGTCAGACACTTACCCAAGGCAAGTTTTAGAAACCGATAGCCCAGAGGAAGTGGGTGATGAGCCACGATTGCTGGCAATTCGTTCAGGAGTACCTGTGGTGGTTGACCCGCTAAGAGCACGCGGAGCTCGGTTTCTCTGCGATGAGTTGCACTGCGATATCATTATTTGTGACGACGGCTTACAGCACTATGCGTTAGCTCGCGATATAGAATTGGTTGTCATGGACGAACGGCTAATTGGCAGTGGCTTTTTAATGCCTATGGGGCCATTAAGAGAAGGGCGCTGGCGACTAGCAACCGTAGATGCCATTATACATAATCGACAGAATAACACTCAACCTCACCTAGCGAGTGGTACGACACCCCAGTTCATGATGGCGTTAAAGGCTGAACTACCAACATCGGTAAAAAATAACGTAAAGAGAACTGAGTTAACATACTTTCAAGGAAAGCGCGTTACTGCCTTAGCAGGCATTGGTGCACCTGAACGGTTCTTTTCTCAACTAACCGGGTTAGGGGTTCACCTTGATAAAACCTGTCCCTATCCCGATCATTATCAATTCTCACCAGAGGATATTCCTTCGGGAACTGTATTAATGACAGAAAAGGACGCAGTGAAAGTGGCTGGCTTTGCGCATGATGATTGCTGGTTCTTACCGGTTACGGCAAAAATAGATGACGCCGTGTTTACGCTTATCGAGAACAAATTAAACACGGCTCACCGCACTTAAAGATGAATGATTTAGGAATACAACAATGGCTTTTGATAAAAGACTCTTAGAAGTATTGGCTTGCCCTGTGTGTAAGGGAAAACTGGTACTGGCAGACAATAATACACAATTGGTGTGTCGCTTCGACCGGTTAGCGTTTGACATTAAAGACGGTATCCCTGTGTTAATAGAGAGTCATGCCACTGCACTCACGCTTGATGAAGTTGACGAAACTAGGTAGTGCATATGTCTTTTACAGTTGTCATTCCTGCACGTTACGGCTCCACACGTTTTCCAGGTAAACCTTTGGCAGATATTCAAGGTAAACCTATGATACAGCACGTGGTAGACAGAGCCCATGAAGCGGGGGCCAGTAAGGTTATTGTTGCCACTGACGATGCTCGCATTCAAGAGGTGGCGCGTTCATTTGCCACTGTATGCATGACGGCAAGCACCCATCAATCCGGCACCGAGCGAATTGCTGAAGTATTAGAAAAAGAACACATCAGCGGTGACAGTATTGTGGTGAACGTGCAAGGCGATGAGCCTTTTATACCCGCGCAGAATATTCAGCAAGTTGCGTCAAACTTGGCGGTAGCAAAGCAATGTGAAATGGCCACACTTTCAACGCCTATTTCAAACACAGAAGACGTTCTTAATCCTAATGTGGTGAAAGTGTTAGTCAATACACATAACGAAGCGATTTACTTTTCCCGTGCGGCTATTCCATTTGAACGCAATCGTATGATGGCTAACCCAAGTGATGCTGATCCAACATTGTATTTTCGCCATATAGGCATTTATGCGTACCGGGCTAATTATGTGCAACGTTACGTAAGTTATGCCCCAAGCGCATTAGAGCATATTGAATCACTAGAGCAACTACGGGCACTATGGTACGGCGATAAAATCCATTGCGATGTTGCGAAAGCGCCGCCACCTGTGGGGGTGGATACGCCGGACGATCTCGCCC
The DNA here is from genome assembly GCF_000730385.1 of Alteromonas australica. NCBI lineage: Bacteria > Pseudomonadati > Pseudomonadota > Gammaproteobacteria > Alteromonadales > Alteromonadaceae > Alteromonas > Alteromonas australica. The sequence goes on from NZ_CP008849.1 coordinate 2,076,707, forward strand.
GTTTGTTAAAAGGGTAAGCCTTGATTTAAAAGGGCCGCTTCCAGTGTTTGTTTCCAAGTAAAAGGAGGTCTTTATGAACGTGGTCATCACAGGTGGAAATAGAGGTATAGGTTTAGCGCTGGTTAAACACTACGTTTCACAAGGGCATCATGTTTATGCAACATGCCGAAATAGTTGTGACGACTTAAACGTATCGGGTGCCACGGTTGTGAAAGGCGTGGATGTTTCAAAGCCAGAATTTTTACCTGACGCGCTTGCGCCTTTAGCCAATGTCTCTATCGATTTGTTAATTAACAATGCCGGCGTATTGGGCAAAGAGGGGCTAGGCGATTGGGACCCTCACACTATAGATTATCAATTCAGGGTTAACGCGCTTGGCCCATTGCTAGTCACACAGGCTTTACTGCCTTCGCTTTCTTCCGACGGTAAGATTGCGCTTATAACGAGCCGCATGGGCTCCATGGAAGACAACAGTTCAGGGGGATATTACGGTTATCGTATGTCCAAAGCTGCGCTGAATGCCGCAGGCGTGTCTCTCGCTCAAGATTTAAAGCCTAAAGGGATTGCGGTGGGTTTGTTTCACCCCGGTTTTGTACAAACAGAAATGGTGAACGGTAACGGCGATATAGATGCTGATACGGCAGCGGGTCAACTGTACGAGAGAATAGCTGAACTTGCGTTAAATAATACCGGGCAGTTTTTCCATGCTAACGGCGAAAAAATACCTTGGTAACAAGCGCCGTAAGTATTACGGCGCTGCAACGGTTTGATTAGCCAAAGTAAGAGTGGCTAATCGTCCTGATCTTCTGACAACACGGCCCACACGTCGTGTTCGTTGGCATGAATAACTTCTGCCCATACACGATCACCGGGTTTGACATCATACACACCATTTAAGTGTACCAGACCGTCAACCTCTGGCGCATCGGCATACGTTCGTCCTACCGCACCTTCACTGTCCACACTGTCGATAACAACTTGATACTCGTTGCCAATTCTGTCTTGCAAACGCTGAGCACTTATTTCACCTTGTACTTCCATAAATCGGGCTAATCGGGCTTGCTTAATGTCTTCTGGCACGGGATCCGGTAGGTCATTAGCTCTTGCGCCTTCCACCGGCGAATAGGCAAAGGCTCCCACGCGGTCAAGCTGTGCTTCGCGTAAGAAGTCGAGAAGCTCTTCAAATTCTTCTTCGGTTTCGCCAGGAAAGCCAACAATAAAGGTAGAGCGAATAACCAAAGAAGGACATTGTTCACGCCATTTCTTAACGCGTTCTAAAACACGTTCCGCACTGCCTGGGCGTTTCATCAATCTCAAAATACGTTTGTTGGCATGCTGAAAAGGAATGTCTAAGTAAGGGAGTATCTTGCCTTCATTCATCAATTCAATTAAGGCGTCAACGTGGGGGTAGGGGTAAACATAATGAAGGCGAACCCAAATACCCATTTCACCTAACTTTTCACACAGCTGTTGCATGTGGGTTTTCACCGGCATGCCGTTCCAAAAGCCCGTACGGTGTTTAACATCTACACCATAGGCACTCGTGTCTTGAGAGATAACTAAAAGTTCTTTTACCCCAGCGTCTTTAAGGCGTTTAGCCTCGTCTAATACGTTGCCAACAGGACGGCTAACCAAGTCGCCTCGCATAGAAGGTATTATGCAAAATGTACAACGATGATTACACCCTTCGGAAATCTTTAAATACGCGTAGTGACGAGGTGTGAGTTTTACACCATGGTCGGGGATCAAATCTTCAAACGGGTTATGCTGAGGCTGTGGGAGATGATCATGAACTTGCTCTACCACTGTTTCATAGGCATGAGGGCCTGTAATGGCCAATACGTTAGGGTGTAATTCTCGAATTTCATCTTCTTTTACACCTAAACACCCGGTTACAATGACTTTGCCATTTTCTTTTAGCGCTTCACCTATGGTGTCTAACGACTCTTCTACAGCCGCATCTATAAACCCACATGTGTTAACGATAACGAGATCAGCATCGTTATACGTAGGCACTACATCGTAGCCTTCGGTACGCAGCTGCGTAAGGATTCGCTCAGAGTCAACGAGGTTTTTGGGGCAACCGAGGCTTACAAATCCAATTCTGTTACCCGCGGTACTTGTGCTTGGCTTAGTCTCATTAAGCACTTTTACTGGGGTTTCCAGTGTCGTGGTTTTATTGACGGCTTTTTTAGGGTCGAAAGTTTCTACTGACATTAAACATTACCAAGTAAGTGACTGCGCTGAAAATGGCCGCGGATTATACCGGAAGTCGTTATTATCCGCAGTAAATAACTTAATTTAATTGTACATATAGATGACAGGTACGAGTAGTAAATTGAACAAACATTGCGCATAATCAAGGCCTCATCGGTTTCATCTCCATTGGTAGCGATTTAATGCGGCGTGATTTTTTTCTGGTATTAGGGTTTATTACTCTATGCTGGCTAGCAGGTTGTGGCTCGACCTATTATAAACCAGAACCGCCTTCACTCGACTTAGCCCTGGTGCGCAAACCCGTTTATATTACTGACTATACTGATAAAAGCACAGTCGCGCTTTATTCTCAGTGCCTTTCCACTCCAACCCAAAGTACCCAGGGTGTGATAAATAGTTTGCTTTGTTCTCAAGCGCTTCTTGGGCGGACTGATGTAAGCAAGGCGAAAAGACAGTTTGCCTTAAAGCGTAATCGCGATGCGCTTAAACGATTGATTACGCTTAAAATCGCTAAAAAAGAAGATAAAGCGCATTTACATACCAGTATTAATTTAACGGTACCAATCCAGTTTGCTTCGTTAATGCGGGCAAAAGAACCAGCTCTACAACCTGAAATTATTGGCGAGTACGGGGTGGCCATCGTGGTGAAAGACGCAGCCTCACTTCATGCACCAAAGCATTACTACCCGCAAGAAGGTGTTTATCGGGCTTATACCTTAATATTTGAGGGAGTGAAAATAGTCAATGGCGAAGCCTTTGTTTCTTTAGATGCAAAACCCATTGATAAGCGCACTACTGTGCGCGTTGGGAACAATGCCTATCTCGCCAGGTATTCTCCGGGTGCCGCGTACCTCGCTTTACTCAACGATGCAAACATAGACGCCTTAAGTTGGAAAGGGTTTGTGGGATCAAAACTCGCTGAACAGCGTCGTGGCATATATGTTATTGGCGAGCTTTCACACCATAAGATGCCGTTAATTATGGTACATGGACTTAACTCGGATCCTTTAGTATGGCGTTACCTCACCATGGCAGTACTTAACGATGAGTGGTTGAATGAGCGCTATCAAATATGGCATGTACTTTACCCCTCTGGACAGCCTCCTTTTTACAATGCAATGAAGATTAGACGTGAATTGCACAGCCTGATTGATGACATCGATAACCCTTTGATTACCCGAGAGGCAGTGTTTATTGGGCATAGTATGGGCGGTATTATCACTAAATTGCTGAGTACGCAATCTAACGATGATTTCTGGAAAACCACATTTGTGGCACCTCCAAGCATCATTTCTCAACGGCACGAAAAAGACATTCACGATTTGTTCTTCTTCGACCCTGTGTTTGAATCAAGTACCGTGTTTTATTTAGATACACCGCACAAAGGTTCAGCGCTAGCGACATCGGCGCTGGGTTACATTGGTTCTTCACTAGTATCAATTCCGGATAACTTAAAACACCTATTTTCTGACGTGCTGGAAACCTTAGGTTTAGATATTGTACAACCCGATATGCAACCGTTTATAAAAGATGCCAAATTTAAAAGTATCGATATGCTAAAGCCTGGCCACCCGCTAATGACCGCGTTATATAAAAAGAAAATAAAGGGTAGGGCATACTCTGTTATTGGCTCACGCAAAGAAACAGAATGTGACACCCGCGAGGTGTGTTTGTTACTCAGTGATGGCGTTGTTACCTACGACAGTGCTGATATACCAGACGCTTTAGAACGACTCATTGTGGTATCCAAACATAATTCGTTTAAGTCTCCTGAAGCGGTAGCATTTATTCTTGAACATCTATGAAGCAGCGTGCTACCCATTATGTTACGAATAGTGTTTCCTAAGGAAGAGACTTAAGCGTGTTGTCACATTCAAACCCCGGATGCAGATAGACGCGCCACTAGTTTTTCTTTTATTTGATACAAGGTCGATTTATTCCCGTCGCTAGACATAATAAGGATGACCAAATCTTGTTCGAAATCGTGAAATTTCAATGTGTGATGGGACGGATTTGAGCCGTCATGTTGCCAGCTAAGCAAAGTATCCCTACTGTCTTTAGAAAACGAACCGAAATCATAGAGAGCGCGTTCACTTTGACCGGATAATTCATCACCGTCCAGTTTAGCTTGAACCAGTGAAAACGGGATTAATACATTTGATGTTAGCGCAATTTCAAATTTCATTAAATCTATCGGTGTAACATACACAGTTACGCCATTTAGAAACGTTGGGTAATCACCGTCAACCTTTTCGGGAGACTCGTCTTTCGCTGACAATTGTTGATAAGAGCCCCTCATTTGCGCTGGCTCGAATAGGTTGTTTTGCATAAAAGCTGAAAATGTCTGGTTTGTTACTGCTTCTATTACCAATGCTCGGGCAACAACATTCAAATTTGAGTATCGGTACCCGCTGCCTGGTTCAAATAAACCTTCACTGTTTAATAGTTGCGTTATCGCATCGGTGGTTAAAATTCCTTTTTTCCATTTTATCTTAGGTAAACCCGATGTGTGGCTGAGAATGTGGTGGATGGTTATGTTCTTCGCCCATTCAGGCAGATCAGCTATGAATGTTGAGATCTTGTCTTCGTAAGATAATCGACCTTGCTCTTCAAGTAGCATAATGCCAACAGTAGTAAACTCCTTACCGACCGAACCAGGGCTAAACAGGTGTTTACGCGTTAGTTTTGTGGTCTTTTGGAAATCCGCGTAGCCAAAATACTCTTCAATGATGAGTTTGTCATTTTTGCTAACTAAGACTGCCCCATTGAATCCAGTTTCATCAATGTATTTGTGTATCTCAGTAAGATTTCTATTTGCCCCACTGCTATTAGCAAAGAGCTGTGGTGAGAAACACAACAAAAATAAACATAAAAACTCTAGGTATAACTTCATACACTTCCCTCGAATAATAAGGTTAAGCTAAGAGGCGCTATCATGTGGCTAAAATTCAAATGGAGTAACTGCATTGTTGGGGAAGTGGACGGGGTGCTATGCGCCATAACTAAATACTACTGATCATTTTTACTGACCAGTCACCCCATGCTTGCCATTTGAAAATAGTGTGCATAGTAAGTACTAATAGGCAAAATAAAACAAACGATAATGCCGTGCTGGCATATAAACGGCCGTGTACTTTCCAGTCATAGAACATAAGAATTAGGTAGACTGAAAACATGAAAAGAAACATGGAATAGCCTGGTATTGAAAGCAAGTGTATAACACGGTTCAAGCCCTCTGGCATCATTTGAATTGCTGCAGCGATCATAAATCGTTTGTGGTGAGCCGGATTTTTTATATTTAGAATACCTAAAACATAAAGTACTAAGAAAATAAGCCACTGAAGAAAAGCGCCGCCTAGAAAACTACCAGCACGTAATCGGGCTTGAGCATCTTCTGGGTTAAAGACACCAAAGCCTGCCAAGCGATGGTAAAACTCATACGCCATTATTGACCCAGTTAGTAAGATTCCAAGCACTAGAAAAACGCTCAGTTTTCCGAAAATTTTGTGCGTTGAATAGTTACCTTTGCTTGCTAATTTTATTTGAGTAAGAAGTAGTAAATACCACGCTGCACTGAAACCACCGTGCAATCCAGTCCATAAGGTCACTCTACCTAGATGACTCGGATTAGATAGCCAATTTAGTGCAAAGCCACCAAATACTATGAAAGTAATAAAGAGTGCAAATAGACCAAAAAATTTACTGTCCGCATATCTGCTTTCAACTGGATTATTGCTAATTATGGTTGACTCCATGTCTAGATGATTCCTATTAGTTCTATAGAGGTAAAGTATGCCAAGTTGGCGATTAACGCGCCATTAAGAGCCTTTTAATTGTTTGGTTAGCATGTAAAGCGAAGCGGTCTCTAGCAAACTATTAAAAGCCATGCTTGGATGGTTTGTTTTACCTATTTACTTTTTACGTGATTTACGTTGTAAGCAGTGACAGAAATTGTAACTTCGTCACACTCTTTGCCCGGCGTTTTGCCTGCACAACGACCAGCAAACCATATATCACCGTAGCCTATATGCATTCCATACGAATTAACAAATAGCTCGGAGAATTTCTGACGCTTAACTCTAGCCATCATTTCCGCGGTAACGATTTTAGAGTAATGGGTTATGAATTCTTTTTCAGAGTTAAAATACTCAGTTCCTGAATCAAAATTTACTTTAATAGGATAGCTAATTAGCTTTGCTAGCTTGTTAAAATTATTGAACTTAAGATAAAACAACTCTGTGCGAAATGCCAGATGTTATAGAATGCGTGGGGTAAATGAGCGAGTTTAGAAGATTGCTGAAGCCGCCCCGCGTGTATGCGTCCCAGCGAACGAAGTGAGTGAACTTGATTTTTTCTTAGGAGACATTACCCAAATGCCTCTACTTGCGTAACTAGTATTGATGCTGGAATGTCTATGCCGGTCAGGTTTTTCCCTGAAAGGTTTATCCCAACTACTTTCTCATCATCCTGTAGGATAGGTAAGAAGTGCTCCTTAAATTGTGCCCAGCTAACACTTTGTGCTTCTACGTCTCCGAGCAGTTCAGGATTCAGTTTTTTAAGCCTCTCGATTCTAGATTTGGAAGACCATAGGGGCAAAGATACTTTGTTGTCACTAACATCAAACTCTAAGAGTATTTCGTTTGGGAGGCAACCAAACCAAACTATTTGAGTCGCTGCGACTTCTTCGTAAAATCTGTTTGCTTGTGCGACGCCTGCTGACATTACTTTGTCTCCTAACGCCCGCCTAACACGCGGGGAAATTAATTGGACGCCTTTTTGCGTCGTTTCTTTTTGCAAAAAGTCGGACAAATTGTACCGTCTGAATTTATGCGCTTGTTAGGGCTTCGTTTAATATCTAAAGTAGCTCTGAAGCGGCTTCAGACATTTTTTTATAGCTATGACCAACATTTGGCACCACTTGGAGCCGCCAGTTAAATTCAAGCTTTTTACGATTTGACACTTCTTGAGCAAAATTAAAAAAATTAGTGCCTCGTTCAAGTCGATGACCACCTTGGACCATCGCATTTTTAGTTTGCCTAAGCTTGCCTAGTTCTGCACTTTTGTCCAACTCTCCAAGTAAAACTGTTAAGTCGGTGGAAAACGATTTTTCTAGTGGAGCATTAATATTTTGCAGCCCATAAGGATAGTCAGTAGAAACATCTGTAAAAGTGTAGAACCCAGCGTTGGCAGCAATTGCTTTTTTGATTCTATTAGTAGAGCCTAAAAGCACCATTCTATGAACGAACTGCCCACCCGCAGAATGGCCAAACATACTATAACCATCAAGTGAAAAGTCATTATTTTCATTAATGTAATCGAATATGTTCTCTATGACAGTATAAGACCATTCGCTTTCTGGATTCTTTACACCAAAGAAAGTTTGTAGATTTCCTTCTTGATAATCATTTGTTGTTACTCGATAGAATTCATTCTCAAACTCTGGAGCTATAAGTAAGATGTTTTTCCTTTCGGCAATATCAACCCAAGCATCAAGGTAGTTTTCAGCATTTCGTGCCATACCATGCATAACAAAAAGTACAGTATTACCAGGCTCCCAAGAATCCGGTTTATATGTCCAAACACGGATGCTTTTTCTTTCTGTATGCTTATAGGAAGACATTACGAAGTTACCCTTGCCGATTTCAAGTGGTTTAGGAGTAGTTAACTCAGGTCCTTTAGGTAAAACATAAAGATATAAGTAACCAAAGACTACAAGAAAGGCTACGATAGTTAAAAAAGATAAGATTGTAATTTTCAATATTTTCATTGGCTCTTTCCTTGAGACCAAAATTAATTGGCCCTAACTTTCCAATAACGGGCGCAGACATGTGGGCTATAATCCGAACGAAGTGAGTCAGCCCACATGTTAGCGTCCCAGCGACCGGCTTGAGCGTTTTGTTAGCCGCGTTCGTGCCAATACCCTGTTTTCGATAATTTTATAAATAATAGAGTATGGGAACCTGCTTAAGACAAAGCGTCGATGAGTTTGCCCCATTTTTGTCCATGCCGATGGCAAAGAGCTAACTGAATCGATGGCTTCCTTGAGTTCTTGGGTAAATTCGTGACCCAACCCCAGTGACTGCTTTTGATACCAATCAAACGAATCTTTTATTTCCCTTTTAACCTCTGGGTGAAAGGAAACAGGCAGCATCTTTTAATTAAGATTCTTTTCTATCTCTTCCCAACTAATGCTTTTTACCGCACCAGACTCTAGCTCTGCGAGCTTCTGCAAGTTTTACCCACTCAGATTCCACATCGCTATCAATCTTAGTATCCATAGCCGTTAAAAGACAGTGGGCAGCAAGAGATTTCTCTTTAGTACTGAGTTGCTCGATATTTTCAAGCATCACTTTTAATGCATCAGACATAAAATAACTCCCATTGAGTATGATTTGATATTACCACTAAAAAAGAGAAGTGAAAGGCTGGATTTACAAGTAGCGGCTAACGCCTGCATTTGCGGCTGGTTTGGAGCGCAGCGGAAAACCAGTCCGACAACATGCGCTTGTTAGCTGTGATTTTTGGCATAAACACGATAGAACACCGCCATTATTAAACATACAGTCGCAGGAACAAATAAAGCCCTAAACGCAAACTTTGTGTAAAGCAATGCGCCAAACGTACCGCCAAGAATAAAGCCAAAGATTATAAATAGAAATAGCTTTGTTTTTCGCCTATCGAGTGTCTGTCCTTTGAAAACAGAGCCAAGCATTATTCCTAGATCGGTGAAAATGCCGGTGACATGAGTGGTTCGAATAATTGCACCGCTGTATGTTGTGGCAAGTGCATTTTGCAGGCCACAGGCAGCGGAAGCGAGAAAGTGGCCGTAAAACGATCCTGAAATTAAAAGCCATGAAGATACACACAACAAAATGGACTCAATGATTAATGCTGTATCGTAATGTCTGCCTAATTTTAAAGTTGAGCCATGTAGTAAGAAGCCCGCAATGCAAGCACCACCTAAAAAAGAAAGTAAAATACCAACAAGGTGAAACATCTTTTGCAATGATAGAGTGAGAAATTCTGTACCAAGTAACGTAGCCGTGCCAGACAAATGCGATACAGACTGGTGCTCAAAGCCAAGTAGACCAATTGCATTAATGCACCCTGCGATCAAAGCTAAAAAAAAGGCTCCCAGTTCTACCCATTTTGGTAGTTGTGAAATCAATCTCCGAAGTCTCCTTTACAGCTAACTTTAAGCTAAGGGGCGCAGGCATGTGGGGCATAATGGCGAAGCCACCCCGTGAGTATGCGTCCCAGCGAACGCAGTGAGTGACTTAATTTTTTGTTATGTGCACTCACTAAGAACAACCTTGATTTACAAGGCGCTGAACTAATTTTGATGTTTGCTCTGCCTCTTGAACAAATCGTTGATGACTCTTTCCGAGGAACATGCCGTCGATAGTTAGCTGATACCCACCTATTAAATTCTTAGAGTGAAGACTCAAACTAGTGCTATTTTCTAAATATGTGAATTCTAAAGATGAGTCTAAAGCGGTAACAGGCTGAAACGGTTCATACTCATTGATTGTACTAATAAGGCACGACGCTTCAATTGGAATTTCGAAGTTCACTCCATAGCCGATTTTATTGTCGATGCTGGAGCATCCGTTTAGTAATAATAAAACTGAAAGTATTTGAATTTTCATGTGCACATAACTTTTAAATAACGGGTGCAGACACGTAGGGCATAATGGCGAAGCCGCGCTGCGTGTATGCGTCCCAGCGAACGCAGTGAGTGACTTAATTTTTTTGTTAGGTGTAAATGCCAATAAAAGGACCGTACAATTTAAAACTACCATCTAAGCCATTGTGAACCAATATATAATTCGATGACTCACCTTTAGGTCTAAATAGAGTAAAAGCTAAACCATCTGAGACCAATTCACTTCTTAGTTCACACATTTCAGCAATACCAAACGTACCTCTTTTAAACTCTCTGTCTGAAATGTTTTTTTGAATTAAATTGCCGTTTTGAAGCTGAAGCTTTATATATTCGACTTCTAAAATTTCGCAGCTGCGCGCTTTTACTGCATACGCATTAAAACTGCAGAACGTAGCCATGACAACGACAAAAGTAAGTATTCTCATCATTACACCTAACACCCCACTAAGGGGCGATAACACATGGGCTAAAATTAGGAACGAAGTGACGCAGCCCATGTGTTAGCGTCCCAGCGAGCAGCGCGAGCGCCTTTAGTGTTTTGTATGGATAATTCTTCCCTAAATACACCATATTTCCTTTTCAAAGATGGGTAAAGTGAGGCCCAGACTTTGGCTGCAACCAAAGTTGGCTGTGTGGCAGTTCGATTTAGCGAAGGCTCCTCAATTGAGAGACCGATAACAAACAAGAACACCGCACAGTGCTCCAAGCAACATACTCGAATAGTCGACTGGGCCTCGAGCTCGCATTTAGCAAACCAGAGTTAGCTTATTATGAAAAAATCAGTAGTGCAAAACATAAACGTGGGTGAAGATGTAGGTAAGGATTTTCTTGATATACATATTCGTCCGTTGGGCGAATACTTAAAAGTGAGCAATGATAAGAAAGGGATTGGTGAGGCATTAAAAAGGTTAAGAAAATTAACGATTGTTCGTATTGTTATTGAAGCAACAGGGCGCTACGAAATGGCCTTTGTGAGTGCTTGTGCTAAAGCAGAATTACCTTTTAGTGTCGTAAATCCTATTCATGTTAAACGCTTTGCTGGCGCCATTGGCCGTAAAGCTAAAACGGATAAACTTGATGCGGCGTTGATAGCGCATTTTAGTGAGGTAATTCAACCTGCCTTGTCGACACTAAAGCCCGAGAACATTCAGAAGATGGCTGACACTGTAGCCCGCAGAAATCAGCATTTAGAGATGCAGACCCGTGAGAAAAACCGCCTTCAAATCATGCCGAAAACTGTTCAATCAAGCATAAAGGCAATATTAACAGTTTTGAAAAAGCAAATTCAAAAGATGGACGACGAATTAGCTGATTTAATTGAAAGCTGTCCAGAATACCAAGCAAAAAGTGAACTGGTTCAAAGTATGCCAGGGATCGGAAAGGTGTCAGCTGCGGCTCTCATCAGTTATTTACCAGAGCTTGGTATGATGAATAGTAAACAAGTGGCCGCCCTTGTTGGCGTCGCACCAATGAACAAGGAAAGCGGTCGCTACAAAGGTAAGCAAGTTACTCAAGGTGGCCGACACCAAGTTAGAACCGTTTTGTTTATGGCAATGATGTCAGCGATGCAATGCAACGCTAAATTTAAAGCCACTTATGAGAGGCTGGTAGCCGCAGGTAAGCCGAAAAAAGTCGCCATCATTGCCTGTGTTAGGAAGATGGTTGTGATATTAAACTCAATGGTTAGAGATGGTGTAATGTGGGAAGAAAAAGCGGCTTAATGTTTGAGTTGACACCATAGTCGTTTGTTAGCTGCAATTGCTCAAGTCGACATTAACATAGTTGATAACTTCGTTTGAATCTCCTTTAACAACAGCTCCAATACAAACCTTTGTGCCGGGATATAGCGGCTTGAAGCTGCCAACGCCATACGTCTCGCCTTTGTAGTTTACTGCTGCATAATAGGGATAACCTACATATTTCGAGTATATTCCTTTTCCTATTTTCGGCGCATTCCATTTCGGAAATTCGATGACTTCCGCTGGAAAGTGGTTTCTTATTTCAACTTGCGGGGTTTTATACTCGAAGAGATAAAGCCCGAATAAAGCTAGAGGCAATACTATCAACGTCATTGTTGCAATAAGCCTTACTTTGACTTTCGTTTTTATTCTGACTTTGTATCGAGTTTCCATTTTGCAGCTAACACTAAGCTTTGGGGCGCAGGCACGGGGCTATAATCGCGAAGCGGCCCCGTGTTTGCGTCCCAACGACCGAAGGGAGTGTCAACAGCGTTTTGTTATGTTTACTTACCATGGCACCCCTTCTAATTCGACAAATACTGCACAAAATAACAACAAAATGAAAGGCAAAGCTGATATTAACTTTAGTTTGAGCGTGTTTACATGCCAGCCAACAACCATTGCGATGCTATATGGGATAAACAGAAACAGACCATATAAAACCATGAAAGCAACAATGTACAGATTCTCATGCCGTAAGTCCGCTTCAGGGAACGCTAAATAGTCGTATATTGAGTATGTGGCAAATAAAAATAGTGGAAGAGCTAAAAGGCTTAAAACTATTAATAAAAACTTAGAGCCTCTCATAAAACATCCTTGTGAACATAACATTAAGCTAAGCGGCGCAGTTGCGTGGGGCATAATGGCGAAGCCGCCCCGCGTAAATGCGTCCGAGCGACCGAAGGGAGTGGTCTTAAGCGCTTTGTATGGATAATTATTCCCTAAATTCACCACATTTCCTTTTCAAAGATGGGTAAAGTGAGGCCCAGACTTTGGCTGCAACCAAAGTTGGCTGCGTGGTAGTTCGATTAAGCGAAGGCTCCTCAATTGAGAGGCCGATAACAAACATGAACGCCACACAGTGCTCCAAGCAACATACTCGAATAGTCGACTGGGCCTCGAGCTCGCATTTAGCAAACCAGAGTTAGCTTATTATGAATAAATTAGTAGTGCAAAACTTAAACGTGGGTGTAGATGTAGGTAAAGATTTTCTCGATATACACATTCGGCCTTTGGGCGAATACCTCAAAGTGAGTAACGATAAGAAAGGCATAGGGGAGGCGATAAAGAGGCTAAGGAAATTGACGGTTGAGCGTATAGTCATTGAGGCAACAGGGCGCTATGAAATTGCCTTTGTGAGTGCTTGTGCGAAAGCAGCATTACCTTTTAGTGTCGTAAATCCTATTCATGTTAAACGCTTTGCTGGCGCCATTGGCCGTAAAGCTAAAACGGATAAACTTGATGCGGCGTTGATAGCGCATTTTAGTTAGGTAATTCAACCTGCCTTGTCGACACTAAAGCCCGAGAACATTCAGAAGATGGCTGACACTGTAGCCCGCAGAAATCAGCTTTTAGAGATGCAGACCCGTGAGAAAAATCGTCTTCAAATTATGCCGAAAACCGTTCAATCAAGCATAAAGGCAATACTCACAGTGTTGAAAAAGCAAATTCAAAAGATGGATGGCGAATTAGCTTACTTAATTGAAAGCTGTCCAGAATACCAAGCAAAAAGTGAACTGGTTCAAAGTATGCCAGGGATCGGAAAGGTGTCAGCTGCGGCTCTCATCAGTTATTTGCTCAATTTTGTAGCCTGAAAATATTGGAAGGACAAAACCATACACACTTGCACAACAGAACAAAATGAAACTGATATTGCTAAGAATGACACTGTACCCCGCAATGCTCTGTAGAAGCACGATAACTATTGCTGGAAAAAGAGTACAACAAAAATATAAAGCAACGCGAACGACCTTGCCACTACGAGAACCTCTTCCTTTAAATAGCCATATTGAAGCAATAACGGTAGAAAGAACAAGCAAAACAAAAACGAAAAAAGCACCGCCAGCCATTATCTAACTCCAGAGCACATAACGCCGCCGTAAGAGGCGGAAAATGCTTGGCTATAATTAGCGACGAAGGAGCGAAAGCCAAGCTTTTTACGTCCTTCTTGACGGCTTTGTTAAGCGCTTATTCTCCATCATCCCACGAGTTAAGAAAGTCAGCTAAAACATCACCGTGACAAGCTTCTGGTTTGCAAAAACAACCCAGCCTTTTTCCTTTCAGCTTGAATACTTCTGATTTTTCTTTATTTGGAAACTTTTCATAATCAAAGTCATATTTGAACTTACGGATAACTTCTTCACGGCTTTCCCCTTCCTCGTGCATTGAATAAGGATTTCCCCAATATGACCCTCTACCTATATATTCATAGTCGGGAGTGCTTTTTTCATTCTGATATTCTGTTTCTCTTTTAATATTTATAACGCGTGTAATGGATATCTTTATTCGCCTAATCGGCTTCCCGCTAGCTTTTAACTTTACAGTTTCTTCTAGGAATTCTTCACCATCATCAAAAATCAACGCATGAGTGATATTGTCATCTTCCCACGAATCTTGTTTTCTGCACAACACGCCGAAATCATGACAATACTTTTCAATAAAGCCATTAGGATCTTGATAGTAAATGAATGTACATTCATCTAGATTGGATGTGATTTTCTCAACCTTTCTAACGAACTTGGTGTAACAATTAAAAAGAGCTGGATAAAGTAATAATACATTTGCCATTAGAATAAGTGCTTAACTTTTAGGTCTAAATCTGAGTATTGATTAAGATAGTCAACTACAAGTCTTCTATGACAAAGGTGCGGCTCATGCTCGCTACATAGTAAACAGCCATGGTCAAGTAATGCTGGTTTTATCGACTTCTCAATATTTCTCTGTCCCATCAGATTTAAAAATTTATCCTCGTAAGCTTCCCACGGCATATCCCCCTTCTTGTAGGCATTTAAAATATCCTTGGTCGGTGCTAACTCTGGCAAGTGAACGTAATCGGTACCACATAGTTCTTTTAAGAAAAACTTAAGGTCATCTCTTTTGGCAAATCCTGCTAATTGAGATACATTATTAAGCCTAACGTCAATGAGTGTTTTTACATCTGATTGTTTGATAAAACCGAAAAATGTCGAAGCATTTTTTTTAGTAAAGCCAATTGTATAGATATTCATGCAGCGTACTCTCGTTGAAGATAACCGTCAAAATCGAACACTGTCGCTACTAATTTATAATGATGATCGTCATTACCAAATCTAGGGCTAAGACTCATGCATAACACATAATTATCCCCCTTTTTCAATGGCATAATAACTGGTTCTTGACCTTCATTTGGATATTGATTTGTTAAAATTCTTCTAGTGCTAGGACATGTAACAGAAATGTTTTCGTAATTCACGCCAAGATAACTAAAACTAGCAACTATCTTTTTCTTGTAACGTTGTTCGTAGTCATTAAATTCATTAGACAATGTTATCAATAGGTTGCTAGGTTTAACCAAACATAGAGACTGAGAAATCAGACCATTTTGATCATAGTTTGCTGTAACTGTATGTGATTCAGTGTCTGGGTCATTCCATACATCCTTTATATTTTCTGAAATATTGGGAATGCTGCTTGCATTTAAAGAACTTATTTTTTTCCACTTCTTGCTATCATCAATTACATAATTTTCTGGTTGCCCAGCTATAGGAAAATGCCTAAGTATTGGTATTTCTACAATATCCAAAACTCTTGCCTCTGTACCGTCTTCATAAAGATACATTTGTTCAGTAAGCGCTCCATGTCCAGTATTATCGTTAGCAACTGGCCTTACCCATCTGCCCACTTTAACAGTATTCTCTCCAGTGTACTCAACCAGTTTCCCCGCAATGCAGCGCCCTCCGGGCTTGTACGATTTAGCAAGCACTACCATTAACAAATTTTCCATGAGTGTACTCCTTTTTCACTTGGCGCTTAACTTTTAAATAAGGGGCGCAGACGTGTGGGCTAAAATCCGAACGAAGTGAGCAGCCCACATGTTTGCGTCCCAGCCCGCGCAGCGGGCGTGCTTGATTTTTTTGTTAGGTTTACATTGCATAAACTGCGCGAAGTTCGTCATACATCGCCTTCCGTTTTGAGAGAATGATAGTGCGATAATCTTCTAAGTCTGCCTCAGTTAAAGAGGAGTTACCTTGCCAAGCTTTTCTTCTGAACTCTTTGACATAATCGCCGTAGTCTCTAAAAAGTTCTTGTGCATTCGTCGCGCCAATTAATATTAACTTACCCTCTGCACTAGCCAAGTCAGTATACTTATCAAACAATTCCTTAGCGGCTCCATCAATTCTTGCTTTTAGGTCCTCAGGAGCATCTTTTTTACGTTCGACGTACCTGACATGCTCAATCATGTATGCCCAATATTTTAGAGCAGATGTAGAGAAGTTTTCTGCTTGTGACGATATTTCTTCTAACAATTCTCGTTGTCGGTTTTGCTTGGATTTTTCGACATCCTTTTCATGGTTTAATTTTGTGACGCTATATGTTGCTACACCCGATATAAGTGCGCCCAATCCAATTTTGACTGCTGTATCAATGATATCTAAAACTGTTGCAGACATAGGTGAAACTTCCTTTGTAAACCTAACATTAAGCTAAGCGGCGCAGTTGCGTGGGGCATAATGGCGAAGCCGCCCCGCGTAAATGCGTCCGAGCGACCGAAGGGAGTGGTCTTTAGCGCTTTGTTAGAAGCAAAGCCAGTTCCTTTGGTCTGTTTAAAAACTGTTAAAGCCAGCATACGATTGATTGTTAACGCAAACAAGCAAAACGACTGAACAGTGAAGGTTTTAATTTGACTGAAGCTAGCCGCCACCTGAGCTATCGAGTGTAATGGCGCGTGCTGGCTGAAAATAAGGACATGAAGGTAAAGCGCCTATTACACCACCTTTGAATTAACTGCGGCGGGTTTACACCTACCACAAGCCAGAGCGATGCTAGCGAAAACAGGTGAGGGGAGTTGTACTGGGATTTTTATAAAGCCAAACGCAGTTTAGGCTGGCGCCTTATAACTTTTTAAATAAGGGGCGCAGACATGTGGGCTAAAATCCGAACGAAGTGAGCCAGCCCACATGTTTGCGTCCCAGCGAACGCAGTGAGTGAGTTTATTGGCTTGTTAGCTGACATTGCCAATAACTACCACCGATTCTTGGTTGATAATGAACTGATATCCAAAAGCTAAGATAATTGCAAATATACTAAGAATATTTAGATAAAATGACATTTGCTTATAGCTTTTTTCATTGTCTCTTTTGTCGTAGTGGTCAATTACGGTTAACGCTGCGTTTATAGCACTGGAGACTAATGCTACGCAGAAAAATAGTAACGGCATGCCAGTTAATTCAACAGAACCAGAGCCTCTTACGCCAGGGTAGACCAATACATCGTTAATGCCAGCGTAGAAACATATACCGATTAAAAAAAGAGCCAAAATGATATTAAAAATTCGTGTCGAATTAGGGATTTTGTTCGGAGAGTAATCTTCCATGAATCCTCTTGGCAGCTAACTTTAAGCTAAGGGGCGCAGATACGTGGGGCATAATGGCGAAGCCGCCCCGCGTATAGGCGTCCCAGCGACCGAAGGGAGTGACTTAAGCGCTTTGTTAGAAGCAGAGCCTGTTCCCTTGGCCTTTTTAAAAACTAATAAAGTCAGAATACGATTGATTGTTAACACAAACAAGCAAAACGACTGTGCACAAATGTTTTTGATTTGGAAGAAGCTAGCCGCCATCTGAGCTATCGAGTGTAATGGCGCTTGCTGACTCAAAATAAGAACTTGTCAATAAAGCGCCTATTACACTACCTTTGAATTGAAAGCGGCGGATTTAAACCTACCACAAGCCAGAGCGATGCTAATGAAAACAGGAGGGGCAGTTGCATTGGGATTTGTATTAAGCCAAACGCAGTTTAGGCTGACGCCTTATAACATTAAGCTAAGCGGCGCAGTTGCGTGGGGCATAATGGCGAAGCCGCCCCGCGTAAATGCGTCCGAGCGACCGAAGGGAGTGGTCTTAAGCGCCTTGTTATAAGCATAGCCATTTCCTTTGGTCTTTTTAAAAACTGTTGATGCCAGCATACGATTGATTGTTAACACAAACAAGTAGAACGACTGTGCAGTGATGGTTTTGATTTGACGGGAGCAAGCCGCCACTTGAACTAACAAGCGCATTGGCGGTTACTGACTAAAAATAAGAGTTTTGTGATAAAGCGCCTAATGCGCGACCTTTGAAGGTAATGCGGCGGATTTACACCTACCACAAGCCAGCGCGATGCAAATGAAAACAGGTGAGGGTAGTTTTACTGGGATTTTCATAAAGCCAAACGCAGTTTAGGCTGACGCCTTATAACAATTTAATGTACGGAAAAAATCCTTTATGCAACGTGGAAAAAATCCGTATATAACCTTAATCATCTACTCACTTTCGCACGTATTGTCATCTACATCAATATCCTGCACTTTGTATCTGAAAACGCGGTATTAAAGTACGGAATTTGTCCTTTTTATTTTTCCATCCACGAATATTTACTGATTTAGGGGTGTGTATAGAAATATTTAACACGTTTAGCGCGGGTTTATTGTCAAATAGGGGGGAGTAGATACCGTAACAGCCGGGTCTTTAAGTTAGTAAATTTGCCCCAATATGTAGGAGCAACACCCTCACAATTTTTGAAAATTAAATGCTCAAATTACCCTTGAAGTACTACGATGAGTCGGGTCGTATTTTGCCGCCAAAATGGCTGTATGTGCAGTTGGCATTCTTTTGCTTAGATTGGGTTATTTTTATATTTTCACTGGCGTCACCCTCTCAAACCGACACTTTGTTATTTCTCTTTTACCCCCAAGCGAATAGTTTGGGTATCGCACTACTGGCAAGCTTACCTATAGTGGTAAGTTTATTATTGTTAAGCCAGCGCGAGCGATTATGGAAGCGCAACCTTACTGGCTGGCCACGGGCACTGTTACCTCTTATGCTACTGGGAATAAGCTGTGCATTTTGCGTAGTCTTATATCATGAAGCCTTAGTTAAATGGCAGTTTGAACTGTTTCAGGGTATAAGATTATTAGTGTCAATCGCTAGCTTATATGTTGTATCTCAAAGTCGTCATTTACGTTGGATGGTAGAAGATTGGCAGAAAGGGAAATAACGTACGAGTTGGGGCTCCAAGCGATAAAAAATATACTTACAAAGCGGCATTCACAGGCTTTACACTATGTTGTGTAAAGCCCGCTGACCCTCTCCACCTATTGGTGATTAGCTAAGGCTTTAGTGAAATATTCCTGAACGCTTGTTTCACTGTTGTTTACTAGTCGTTCGTAACATATGCCAGCAAAGGCGTAAGTGTTTTCGCCTACACCTAAAAGCACATAGGGCGCATTGGGGTTAGATTGATCGTAAATCCACTGACTGTTATCTACAAATCTGCGCATCGTTTCACCAGTATAAGCACCAAATATATTACAAAGTGTGAATACGGCTTCGTTTTCCAATGCTTGATCGTGGTATTTATCTATAAAACTCAGCAGCAAATCATCCACATTTGCAATGCTCTGTTTTGAAAAATCCAGTGTTACGTCAAATTCATCTTTCGCCGTTTTCACTGCATTTTCAGCGCAATCGCTCATTAATTCTTCTAGTTCTTTAGGCGTCATCGTAGCTCCTTGGTGGCACCGTCTATTACCGATGTCTTGGGTATCCGTTACGTTACCGTAATTGTTTATTTTTGACCAGTCAGCCGATTAATAATACTGGCAGCTGCGAACAGGCCAAATGTGGCTGTTACTGTTACAACTGCACCGAATCCTCCAGCACAATCTAAACGGGTGCCTCCTTCCATGGCTGACTTATTGAAACAAACGCTACCGTCTGGTTGTGGGTAGCGAAGCTGCTCGGTAGAGTATATACATTCTACACCGAATCGGCGCTTGGGGTTTTTAGAGAAGTTATAGTTTCTTCTCAGTTCACTGCGAAGCTTTGCGGCAAGTGGGTCTTGTATTGTTTTGGCAAGGTCACCTTTCGTAACTTGGGTAGGGTCAATCTGACCGCCAGCTCCGCCTACCGTTACAATAGGAATTTTGTTGCGTTTGCAATGGGCTATCATGGCTGCTTTTGCACTAATACTATCTGTGGCGTCAATAACGCCATCCATATCTGTAGTAAGTAACTCACGTACATTTTCAGGTAGAACAAAGTCTTCAACGCAATTAACTTTGCATTTTTCATTGATGGTTGCTATTCGTTGCGCAATCGCTTCTACTTTGGGTTGACCTACAGTGCTAGCTAACGCGTGAATTTGTCTATTCGTATTGGTTACGCACACGTCGTCTAAATCGATGAGCGTTAGCTCACCCACGCCAGAACGCGCCAGCGATTCAGCGCACCAGCTACCCACACCGCCAATACCCGCAATGCACACATGGCTATTCGCCAGCGCATTGGCACCGTCTAGGCCATACAGTCTTACTATGCCGCCAAATTTGGGGTCATTCGACACATCAATACTCACTCGCGCTACCTATTGCATCAAAAAGGGGTTTTAAAATCTGGCGCGCATGATCGCAAAAACACATCAGAATGCAAGCGCCATTGGTACTTATACATTCATTTTATTTGCATCCGTTCAGTTTAAACTTACGGTTATTATTGCCTATAAAATTCGAATAAGTCGAATAGCCTGTCCCATTAATGTCGCCTTACTAACAAGTCTAAATATGATGCAATACCGTAACCTAATACATCATTATTCACAGAGGCAAAGCAATGGGATTACTTGTTGACGGTAACTGGGTAGATAAATGGTACAACACCAAAGAAAATGGTGGAAAATTCGAAAGGCAAGCCTCGGAATTTAGGCACAGCATAGGGGAGGGGAACTCTCGTTATTTGCCCGAATCCAATCGCTATCATCTGTATGTTTCTTTAGCTTGTCCATGGGCACACAGAGCCTTGATATTTAGAAAGCTAAAAGGGTTGGAAAATCACATAGACGTATCGGTAGTACATCCTCATATGCTAGAAGCAGGGTGGAAATTTGAACCTTACCCAGGTAGCACTGGCGATAAACTCTATGGTTATGATTATTTACATCAAGTATATACTCTCGAAAAAGACGATATTACTACACGCGTTACCGTGCCTGTTCTATGGGATAAGCACACCAAAACCATCGTCAATAATGAATCGGCGGATATCATACGTATATTTAACCACCGGTTTAATGCTTTAACCCGCAACGAAGACGATTATTACCCTGAGCAACTTTGTGCGCAAATAGATGAAATAAATCATGAGATTTACCACAACGTTAATAATGGGGTATATAAAGCGGGGTTTGCGACTACGCAAGAAGCCTATGAGGATGCGGTAACCTCATTGTTTACCACGCTAGATAATGTTGAAAAAATGCTGAGTAAGTCGAGGTATTTGGTAGGTGATATACTAACCGAGGCCGACTGGCGATTATTTACCACACTAATTCGCTTTGATGCTGTGTATTACAGCCACTTTAAATGTAACGTTAAACGTATCGTTGATTACCCAAATCTCTATGCATACATGTGTGAGCTATATCAAGTTCCCGGTGTGAAAGACACCGTGAATTTCACGCATATAAAGCAGCACTATTATGTTAGCCAAACCACCATCAATCCAACCCAGGTAGTCCCTATTGGGCCAACGCTAAACTTCACGTCAAACCACGGAAGAGAAAAGTACACGAACCGCTAAATTAAATAGCCTATTGACTGACGAATAAATGGCCTGAAACACACACAATTTCAGATTATATGTGTTCAGGCATTGCACCTGATGAAGGCCTTGATTACCATTGGTTGGAGGAATTTAAATGGGAAGTTAATTATCCCAATTTTCGATATTTGCACGTTTGCAGGGAACAGAGACCTTAAATAATGACAAAATCCATCACATGCTTTAAAGCCTATGATATTCGTGGCGAGTTAAACAGCCAACTAAACGAAGAAGTCGCCTATCGAATTGGCTATGCATTTGCACAAGAATTAAGTGCAAGAACCGTTGTAGTAGGAAGCGACGTTCGTTTAACCTCAACGCCTCTAAAGTTAGCGCTAACCGCAGGCCTTATTGATGCAGGTGCAAACGTGACTGATATTGGTATGGCGGGTACGGAAGAAATTTATTTTGCAACCAAGCACCTTGGCGTAGATGGTGGAATTGAAGTTACTGCCAGTCATAACCCAATTAACTACAATGGTATGAAGCTAGTGAAGGCGGGCTCTATCCCCATCAGTGGTGATACGGGGCTGAATGCAATTAAAGAAAAAGCAGAGCTGCTAGATGACCATAGGGTAACAACGCGCTTAGCCCACTATACTCAGCAACAGCCAATTGATGCAGATGCGTTTTTCAACGGAACCGCGCATGTGAAAAAAGACCTGCTAATAGAATCGGGTAGTTACGTAGAAGACTCCTGCATGGAGGCCTATGTGGAGCACATGCTTTCTTACGTTAACTTAGATAACTTCAAACCGCTAAAAATTGTGGTTAATGCAGGCAATGGCGCAGCAGGAAATGCACTGGATGCCATTGAGTCAGAATTAGCGAGTAGAAACATTCCTATTACCTTTATTAAAGTGCACCACGAAGCAGATGGCACTTTCCCAAATGGTATCCCTAACCCTTTATTACCAGAAAACAGAGCCGATACCGCAGATGCAGTAAAAGCCCATAGCGCAGATTTTGGTATTGCATGGGATGGCGATTTCGATCGTTGTTTCTTATTCGACGCCGATGGACAGTTTATTGAAGGCTACTACATTGTAGGCTTACTTGCGGCGGCCTTTATCGCTAAAGACAAAAACAGCAAAATTATTTATGACCCACGGGTTTACTGGAACACCGAAGACATTGTAGAAAATGCTGGCGGAACCCCTATAAAATCTAAAACCGGTCACGCGTTTATTAAAGAACGTATGCGTAAAGAAGACGCGGTGTATGGCGGAGAAATGAGTGCCCACCATTATTTCCGCGATTTTGCATACTGCGACTCAGGCATGATCCCATGGCTGCTGATTGCTGAACTAGTCAGTGTTAAGCAACAGTCCCTGGCTAGCATGGTTAAAGCGCGTATAGAAGCGTTTCCTTCTTCAGGAGAAATCAACAGTAAGCTGAAAGACGCAGATGCGGCGTTAGAGCGTGTGACCAATACCTATAAACCTCAAGCTTCTGTGGTAGATACTACCGATGGTTTAGGGCTGGAGTTTGGTAATTGGCGCTTTAATTTACGCAAGTCTAACACCGAGCCGGTGATTCGCTTGAACGTTGAAAGCAGAGGGGATATCGCATTAATGGAAGAGAAAACAGAAGAATTGTTGGCGGCAATACGGGCTGAATAATTACCTATTTGGTTAAGCAAATGTCAAAAAGCGCTCATTAGGAGCGCTTTTTTTATGAATAATTTAATTCATTACCTACGTCACAATAAAAATCATCCATGCGTGACATAAAACCACCACAGTGGTTAATGCAATGCGTAAGCTAATGTAGTCAACAATGTACGACTTAGGCAGTGATAGGGTGAATTTGTCATAAACTAAAACGCCTACGTAGCATAAAGAAAGAACGCCTAACACTTCAACCCGGTGGCTAAACACTAAACATAACCATCCCACAATAGTCGGAAGCATGGCGATATACATTTGCTTATTGAACGCTTGCTCTTTTATGGCGTCCCACCAATGAACACCCCCAAAAAAAGACAATAGCACCGCAGAGTACTGAATGAAGTACAGTGCACTTTGGGTTAGTGATAGCCAGTTAAAAACATAAGACAAAGGTAAGAAAAGGAAAGGGATTAAGCCTGCTATACCAAGAAAAACGGCAGAATAGGGCATGGGTGACTCCTAATAAAAAATAGCGCCAACAGGCGCTATTTTTACGAAGGTTTGCGAAAACCGTTCAATACTATTTGATCGGTGTATATTTACGCTGATTGTGGCCGGTATAAAGCTGACGAGGACGACCAATTTTTTGTTTAGGGTCGCTCATCATTTCATGCCAGTGTGAAATCCAACCTACTGTACGAGACAGTGCGAATATACACGTAAACATATTGGTAGGAATACCAATCGCTTTAAGCACAATACCTGAGTAGAAATCTACATTAGGGAACAATTTCTTCTCAGCGAAGTACGGGTCATTTAATGCAATTTTTTCAAGTTCCATTGCAACTTCAAGCAATGGATCTTTAACATTAAGTTCGCTTAATACTTCGTGACAGCTTTCACGCATTACTGTCGCGCGCGGATCGTGGTTTTTGTATACACGGTGACCAAAGCCCATCAATCGGAATGGATCAGACTTGTCTTTAGCACGAGCAATAAACTCTGGAATACGATCTACAGTGCCAATCTCTTCAAGCATGTTTAAACATGCTTCGTTTGCGCCACCATGAGCAGGGCCCCATAGTGATGCAACACCCGCAGCAATACATGCATAAGGGTTAGCACCTGAAGAACCAGCCAAACGAACGGTAGACGTTGATGCATTTTGCTCGTGATCAGCATGAAGCGTAAAGATACGATCCATCGCACGTTCAACCGCTGGGCTAATTTGAAATTCTTCTGCGGGTACAGAGAACATCATGTTTAGGAAGTTTGCTGCATAGCTTAAATCGTTACGTGGGTAAACAAACGGCTGGCCGATGTTGTACTTGTAACACATAGCAACAAGGGTAGGCATTTTCGCAATTAAGCGATGTGCACTACGAATACGCTGTTCTTCATTAGAAACGTCTAAATCACTGTGGTAGAACGATGACATTGCACCCACTGTTCCACATAACATCGCCATAGGGTGAGCGTCGTTACGGAAACCATGGAAGAACATATTAATTTGTTCATGCACCATAGTGTGACGAGTAATAGTGTCTTTGAATTCTTCATATTCTTCTTTCGACGGCGCATCGCCGTGTAGAAGCATATGACAAACTTCAAGGTAGTCTGCATCGCGCGCTAGTTCTTCAATTGGGAAACCACGGTGTAGCAATACACCCGCAGAGCCGTCAATGTAAGTAATAGCTGACTCGCAAGATCCTGTCGCCATAAAACCAGGGTCGTAGGTAAAATAACCGTGTTGTCCTAGTGAACGGACATCGATCACATCTTGTCCTTCGGTGCCCGACAAGATAGGAAGCTCGATTTCCTTACCGCCGGCCTTAAGAATGGCTTTCTGATCTGCCATATAATGCTCTCCTCAGAATGGTTCTGTTTGCAGCGAAAACGAACGAAAATGCTCGTCTCGTTGGGAAAAGTGGCGTATTTGTACTTTATTATGCACCATTAAGTCAATTTAATTGCATATATGCGCAATAAATATTCTAGATTACGGTAGCTTATTATCACTACGAAAAGAATACTAAATTGTATTTAATGGAGAACGCACTTATTCCAATCGGGCTAATTATCACGGTCTTTTCACAAAAGGTAAACCACCGTTTGCTAATTTAATTAACACCTTAGTCGAATATTTGGTCAATAAACGGCTGAATTGTCACCGTTCACATTAAAACACCTTAATTTCAACCACTGAACTAGTGTTATTCTACTTTAGTACTGATAAACTCTAGTGCCTTGTAAATAAAGCGGTTCATATCCGTCTTTAGGCGTAAACGGATACACGCAATTTACAGTGCTTATGAAATTTGTGTGAAAAAAGACTAAAGTCTTACAGCACCACAAAAAATTGTAATTATATACTGTGCTGGATATACTCAGCGGTGCTCAAAAACAGAATATTTATTCTGTTAGCGGCATTAAAGAATAATTCACAAATTGTTAACAACTCATTGGATGAGGCAATTAACAGGTAATAAACGAATTCACCTACACAGGACATAATAAGGTGGGTAATTCAATATCCCTACGGATTAAACAGGCATACATTGTGAAAAAGCAAAGACCAGTAAATTTAGAACTCAATACTATTAAATTTCCGCCCTCTGCTATTTCGTCAATTCTCCATCGTGTTACCGGTGTTGCAATGTTCTTCGCGTTACTTTTTGTTATTTGGGCATGGGCAGTTTCTGTTTCTTCGCCTGAAGGTTTCGCGGACGTGCAAGCAATCATGAATGGTTTCCTTGGAAAATTCGTCGCAATTGGCACAGCTTCAGCGCTGACATATCACATTCTAGGCGGCCTAAGACACGTTGTAATGGATTTAGGTCACTGGGAAGAATTAGAGTCGGGTAACCTAAGTGCGAAAGCAGTTATCGCATTATGGATTATACTGACCGTAGTATTGGGAGTTGCACTATGCTAACCAACCAAGCAAGCATGAAGCGTAATGGTGTACAAGATTACGTATCCTTACGTACTACAGCAGCAATTATTTTCGCGTACTCGGTTTTCATGGCGTGGTTCTTTATCACCACCGATAACCTTACCTTTATCGAATGGCGAGGGTTATTCTCTGGCCTAGCTATGAAAGTTTTCACATTGGCAGCATTGATTGCAATTATGATTCACGTACGTATCGGCTTATGGCAGGTACTCACTGATTACGTTAAGTCGTCAGGTTTACGTGCAACGTTGCAATACGTTCTAAACCTTATTGCGTTTGGTTACGTTGCTGTCGGCCTATTTGTACTGTGGGGAGTGTAAGATGAGTTTACCCGTTCACGAGTTTGATGCAGTAGTAATTGGAGCTGGTGGCGCAGGCATGCGTGCAGCACTACAGATTTCGCAATCTGGTAAATCATGTGCACTGTTATCAAAAGTTTTTCCAACCCGTTCTCATACTGTGTCTGCACAGGGTGGTATTACCGTCGCATTAGGTAATTCACACGAAGACAATTGGGAATGGCACATGTACGACACCGTGAAAGGTTCTGATTATATCGGTGACCAAGACGCGATTGAATACATGTGTAAAACTGGCCCAGAAGCGATTATCGAAATGGAGAACATGGGTTTACCCTTCTCACGTTTCGAAAACGGTAAAATTTACCAGCGTCCTTTTGGTGGTCAGTCTAAGAATTTTGGTGGAGAGCAGGGCGCCCGTACTGCGGCAGCCGCTGACCGTACAGGTCATGCACTTCTTCATCTTCTTTACCAACAAAACGTAAAGAACAAAACAAAGGTATTTTCTGAGTGGTATGCCCTCGACCTTGTTAAAAACCAAGATGGCGATGTTGTTGGTTGTACTGCTATCGATATCGAGACAGGTGAAGTGGTTTACTTCAAATCACGCGCTGTTGTGTTAGCAACAGGTGGGGCAGGTCGTATCTATGCGTCTACCACTAATGCACACATTAATACCGGTGACGGTGTGGGCATGGCACTTCGTGCTGGTGTTGCTGTTCAAGATATGGAAATGTGGCAATTCCACCCAACAGGTATTGCTGGCGCAGGGACATTGGTAACAGAAGGTTGTCGTGGTGAAGGTGGTTACCTTCTTAACAAAGACGGCGAACGCTTCATGGAGCGCTATGCGCCAAACGCGAAAGACTTAGCGGGTCGTGACGTTGTTGCTCGTTCAATGATGACTGAAATCCGCGAAGGTCGCGGGTGTGAAGGCCCATGGGGAACTCACCTTAAGCTTAAGCTGGATCACTTAGGTAAAGACGTACTTGAGTCACGCTTACCTGGTATTCTTGAATTATCGCGTACGTTTGCCCACGTCGACCCAGTCAAAGAACCTATTCCGGTTATTCCAACTTGTCACTATATGATGGGTGGTATTCCAACTACCGTTGACGGTCAGTGCTTAACTGTTGATGCCGACGGTAATGACAAAGTTGTTAACGGTTTATTCGCTTGTGGTGAGATTGCATGTGTATCTGTTCATGGTGCAAACCGCCTTGGTGGTAACTCTCTATTAGACCTTGTTGTATTCGGTCGTGCGACTGGTTTACACCTTGGTACTACGCTTTCAGAAATGGCACCAACACGTGATGCTTCTGAGTCAGACTTAGACGCATCTATGACGCGCTTCAATCGTTGGGAAAATTCTGAGAAAGGCAAGGGCGAAGATCCTGTTCAAATTAAGAAAGACTTGCAGCAATGCATGCAGCTTAACTTCTCAGTATTCCGTGAGGGTGACGCCATGGCAGAAGGGCTTAGAGAGCTTAGCGAAATTCGCGAGCGTCTTAAGCATGCGCGCCTTGACGACAAGAGTTCAGACTTTAACACTCAGCGTATAGAGTGTCTTGAACTAGATAACCTTATGGAAACCGCGTACAGCACAGCAGTAGCAGCGAACTTCAGAACGGAAAGCCGTGGCGCTCACAGCCGCTTCGACTTCCCAGATCGTGATGATGAAAACTGGTTATGCCACAGTATTTACGATCCGAACACTGATAAAATGCTCACACGTGATGTCAATATGGCGCCTAAGCTTAGGGAAGCATTCCCGCCTAAAGTGCGTTCATATTAAGAGAGGCAACGATCATGCAAAAAACTTTTTCGATTTATCGTTATAACCCAGAAGTAGACGCTAAGCCTCGCATGCAAGACTACACTCTAGAAGTAGAGGAAGGTCAGGACATGATGGTGCTCGACGCACTACTAGCACTTAAAGAGCAGGATCCGACGCTTTCATTCCGTCGTTCTTGCCGTGAAGGTGTATGTGGTTCAGATGGTGTTAACATGAACGGCAAAAACGGCCTAGCATGTATCACACCATTATCGGCATTGGGTAATGGTAAGGTTGTGGTTCGTCCATTACCGGGTTTACCTGTAGTACGTGACCTTGTCGTAGACATGACACAGTTCTACACTCAATACGAAAAGATTAAGCCATTCTTAATCAACGACCAAAAACAGCCGCCTGCACGAGAACATCTTCAGTCTCCTGAAGAACGTGCTAAGCTTGATGGACTATACGAGTGTATTCTTTGTGCATGTTGTTCTACGTCGTGCCCGTCTTTCTGGTGGAACCCTGATAAATTCATTGGTCCTGCTGGTTTGCTTCACGCTTATCGATTCTTAATTGATAGCCGAGATACGGCCACTGATGAACGTCTTAACGACCTTGATGACGCATTCAGCGTATTCCGCTGCCACGGCATCATGAACTGTGTAAGCGTATGCCCGAAAGGATTGAACCCGACAAAAGCAATTGGACATATTAAGTCTATGCTTTTACAACGGGCTGTTTAGTACCATAATCTGACACGGTAGTGTGACAGATAGCAATGCTCTAAATGGCCATCCGGACGGGATGGCTATTTTTTTTTGTATTCATCGGTATAACACTTGGTTATGTTAAGAATAACCTTATAATAGACACTGATGGTTAATAGAATTTACAAAACGTAGCAAGGCAAATTAAATGCAAGAAAGCGTGATGAAAGCGTGGTGGGATTCCTCGCACATGGCAGGTGCCAACGCTGCCTATGTTGAGGAGTTGTACGAATCGTATCTGGAGGACCCCAAAAGCGTATCCGATACTTGGCGTCAAATCTTTGATAACCTCCCTAAGGTTGAAGGCGTTGAGTTAGAAACCAATCATACAAGTGTTAAAGATCAGTTCAGGAAACTTGCTGCGCTAGGCCCTACAGCCAGAATGTCGAGTGTTCCTGTTGACGGCGCAAGTGTATCAGACGACAGGCAGGTAAAAGTTTTACAGCTTATTAATGCTTATCGTTTCCGCGGCCATCAACACGCTAATCTCGACCCACTCGGTTTATGGAAACAAGAGCGAGTTCGCGATTTAGAGCTTTCTCACCATAGCCTTTCCGAAAAAGATTTTGACAGTGTGTTTAATGTTGGGTCGTTTGCCATTGGTAAAGATTCAATGTCATTAGGCGAACTGTTTAAATCGCTTAATAGAACCTACTGCGGTTCGATTGGTGCAGAATACATGCACATTACTGATACCGACCAAAAGCGTTGGTTACAGCAGAAGATCGAATCAGTGCAAGCCAAACCAGAAATTGCTAAAGAAGAAAAAATTAGCATTCTAAAAGGGTTAACGGCTGCCGATGGTATGGAAAAATACCTGGGTTCTAAGTTCCCTGGTGCAAAACGCTTCTCTCTTGAAGGTGGTGATGCGCTCATCCCAATGCTGAAAGGTTTAATTACCAAGGCTGGGACTGCGGGGACCAAAGAAGTGGTTATAGGTATGGCTCACCGTGGTCGCCTTAACGTACTTGTTAACGTACTTGGTAAAAACCCCTCTGTTTTATTTGATGAGTTCTCGGGCAAGCATGATGATTCTCTTGGTGCTGGTGACGTAAAGTACCACGCAGGTTTCTCGTCTGACTTTGCAACCCCGGGTGGCAATGTGCATTTAGCGCTTGCGTTCAACCCATCACACTTAGAAATCGTTAATCCTGTTGTGATGGGGTCGGTTCGTGCACGTTTGGTACGAAGAGACAACGACACAAATACTGTATTACCTATTACCATTCACGGTGATTCTGCTATTGCTGGTCAGGGTGTTGTACAAGAGACGTTTAACATGTCTCAAACCCGCGGTTTTGCGGTTGGTGGCACGGTTCGTATCGTGGTGAATAACCAAGTTGGTTTTACCACGTCTAAAACAGAAGATACCCGTTCTACTCAATACTGTACTGATATTGCAAAAATGGTACAGGCACCTATATTTCATGTGAATTCCGACGACCCAGAAGCAGTAGCCTTCGTCACTGAATTAGCACTTGAATACAGAAATAAATTCAAGAAAGACGTGGTTATCGATTTAGTTTGCTACCGTCGTCATGGTCATAATGAAGCTGATGAGCCAAACGCAACTCAGCCGCTTATGTACCAAAAGATCAAAAAGCACCCTGTGCCACGAGCGATTTATGCTGATCAGCTTATCGCTGAAGGTATTATTGAGCAACGTGATGCTGACCGTTACTTAGAAGAGTATCGTGCAGCGCTAGATCACGGCGCTTGTGTGGTTGAAGAGTGGCGACCAATGACGGAACACAGCGTAGACTGGACACCGTATTTAGGTCACGACTGGGATACGCCTTATGATGGTTCAGTAAGTGTCGAAAAACTTAAAGAGTTAGGCACGTCTATTACTACCTTCCCAGAAGGTCATAAACTTCAATCTCGGGTTAATAAACTCTATCAAGACCGCAAGGCGATGGTAGCCGGAGAGAAGAAACTTGACTGGGGTATGGCGGAAAACCTTGCCTACGCAACCTTGGTTGATGAAGGCGAAGATATTCGTATTACCGGTCAAGATTCTGGCCGTGGTACTTTCTTCCATCGTCATGCTGTGCTTCACAATCAAGCTGATGCTAGTACCTATATGCCATTGCAGCATATTCGTGAGGGGCAGGGCGAGATTGAAATTTACGACTCGGTTTTGTCTGAAGAAGCGGTAATGGCTTTTGAATACGGTTACGCTACGGCAGAGCCAACTTGCTTAACCATTTGGGAAGCACAGTTTGGTGACTTCGCGAACGGTGCTCAAGTTGTTTTCGACCAATTCTTAAGTTCAGGTGAAGCAAAGTGGGGCCGCTTGTGTGGCTTGACGGTTCTACTTCCACACGGTTATGAAGGCCAAGGGCCGGAGCACAGCTCTGCACGTCTTGAGCGTTTCTTACAAATGTGTGCCGATCACAATTGGCAAGTGTGTGTTCCCTCAACACCTGCTCAAGTTTACAACATGCTTCGTCGTCAAGTGGTTCGCCCTATGCGTAAACCGCTTATCGTCATGTCGCCTAAGTCATTGTTACGTCATCCTCTTGCGGTATCTTCGCTAGAAGAATTAGCGGAAGGTAAATTCCACAATGTTATTGGCGAAATTGATGATATCGACCCGAAAAATGTTAAGCGCGTGGTTATGTGTTCAGGCAAGGTTTATTACGATTTGTTAGACCAACGCCGAAAGAACGAACAAACCGACGTTGCGATTATTCGTCTCGAACAGCTTTATCCATTCCCGCAAGAAGAATGCGCTAAAGTTGTGGCGCAATACAGCCACGTTACCGATTGGGTTTGGTGTCAAGAAGAACCCCAAAACCAAGGTGCTTGGTATTGTAGCCAACACCATTTCTGGCAAGCAATTCCAGATGGTGCCAAATTAACATATGCAGGTCGTGAAGCATCCTCTTCTCCTGCAGTAGGTTATGTTTCCGTTCACAACCAGCAACAAAAAGCCCTGGTTGAAGACGCACTCACTATTAAATAAGGAACAGTAATGACAATTGAGATAAAAGTTCCGGTTCTACCTGAGTCAGTTGCCGATGCCTCCATTGCAACCTGGCACGTAAAAGCCGGTGACGCAGTTAAACGAGACCAGAACCTGGTTGATATTGAAACTGATAAAGTGGTTTTAGAGGTTGTAGCGCCAGCGGACGGTACAATGGGTGAGATCTTAAATGAAGAGGGTGCGACAGTTTTAGGTGAGCAAGTGATTGCTAAATTAGAAGAGGGTGGCGCGGCTGCTCCCGCTAAGTCTAATACTGATAGCGCGAAAAAAGAAGAAACCAAAGAAGCTGCACCAGCGGCTTCAGGAAAAGCGTCAGACGTAAAAGTACCGGTTCTACCAGAATCAGTAGCAGATGCTACGATTGCTACATGGCACGTTGCTGTTGGTGAAGCTGTGTCTCGTGACCAAAATCTCGTTGATATTGAAACAGACAAGGTAGTACTAGAAGTTGTTGCTCCCGCTGACGGTTCATTGTCTGAAATTATTGCAGAAGAAGGCGCAACGGTTACTGCTGAAGAAGTTATCGCAAAATTTGTTGAAGGCGCAGCAGGCGGTGCTTCAGCATCTTCTGATACCGCTGAAGCCGACGAGAGTGATGACAGCAGCGATGCGCTAAGCCCTTCTGTACGTCGTTTGCTTGCCGAAAAAGGTGTTGATGCATCTAAAGTTAAAGGCACGGGTAAAAACGGCCGCATTACTAAAGAAGACGTAGAAAAATACCTTAAAGGTGGCGACAGTGCTGCGAAAGCCGCACCTGCTGCATCTGAAGCTGTTACTGCAGACCTTCCTACTGGCAACCGTACTGAAAAGCGTGTACCAATGACACGTCTTCGTAAGACCATTGCTAATCGTCTACTTGATGCGAAAAACTCTACGGCAATGTTGACCACGTTTAACGAAGTTAACATGAAGCCCATTATGGAACTTCGTAAGCAGTATCAAGAAAGCTTCGAGAAACGCCATGGTATTCGTCTTGGCTTTATGTCTTTCTACGTTAAGGCCGTGACTGAAGCGCTTAAGCGTTTCCCTGAAGTGAATGCGTCTATTGACGGTGATGATATTGTTTATCACAACTACTTCGATATCTCTATCGCGGTATCTACGCCTCGTGGCCTTGTTACGCCAGTACTTAAAGATACTGACACGCTTGGTATGGCAGGGGTAGAAAAAGGAATTAAGGAACTAGCACTTAAAGGTCGTGACGGTAAGCTGTCTATGGCTGAACTACAGGGTGGTAACTTTACTATCACCAACGGTGGTGTGTTTGGTTCACTTATGTCTACGCCAATCATTAACCCGCCGCAAAGCGCAATTTTGGGAATGCATAAAATTCAAGATCGCCCAATGGCAGTTAATGGAAAAGTAGAAATTCTACCAATGATGTACCTAGCGCTTTCTTACGACCACCGTATTGTGGACGGTAAAGAATCTGTCGGTTTCTTGGTAACAGTTAAAGAGATGCTTGAAGATCCTACTCGTCTATTGCTAGACGTGTAAGGCTTTCGTCTCACGTTATTGTGGTGAGATGCTAAGCTTGTTTAGGCAAGCTTAGCGTTCCACGCAACGCTGATATTTGCCCTATAATATCAGTCAAACTAATCAAGTCGCGAAAGCGGCTTTTGTCTTAAAAAAAAATCGGATAGAAACACCATGAATTTGCATGAATACCAAGGTAAGCAGCTATTCAAAGAATACGGTTTGCCTGTTTCTGAAGGATACGCAGCAGACACTGCTCAAGGTGCTGTAGAAGCCGCTGATAAAATTGGCGGAGAAGAGTGGGTAGTTAAGTGTCAGGTACACGCGGGCGGTCGCGGTAAAGCTGGCGGTGTTAAGCTAGTTAAAGATAAAGACGCGATTAAAGCTTTCGCTGAAAACTGGCTCGGCAAAAATTTGGTGACGTTTCAGACTGACGAAAATGGTCAGCCTGTAAGCAAAATCTTAGTTGAATCTTGCACAGATATCGCTAACGAGCTTTACCTTGGTGCAGTAGTTGACCGTACAACCCGTCGCGTTGTATTTATGGCTTCTACTGAAGGTGGCGTAGAGATTGAAACGGTTGCAGAAGAAACCCCAGAGAAGATCCTTAAAGCTGAAATCGACCCAATTGTAGGTCCTCAGCCTTACCAAGCACGCGAAATGGCGTTTAAACTTGGTCTTACTGGCGTTCAAATCAAGCAGTTCACCAAGATTTTCCTTGGCCTAGCTAAGATGTTTGAAGATCTTGATATTGCCCTTATCGAAATTAACCCTCTTGTTATTAAAGAAGACGGTGACCTTCACTGTCTTGATGCTAAGCTAGCTATTGACGGCAACGCGTTGTATCGTCAACCTAAAGTTAAAGCAATGCAAGATCCTTCTCAAGAAGACGAACGTGAAGCGCATGCTGCTCAGTTCGAGCTTAACTATGTTGCTCTTGACGGTAACGTAGGTTGTATGGTTAACGGTGCCGGCCTAGCAATGGGTACAATGGACATCGTAAACCTACACGGTGGCAAGCCAGCTAACTTCTTAGATGTTGGTGGTGGCGCAACAAAAGAACGTGTTGCAGAGGCATTCAAAATCATCCTATCTGACGACAACGTTAAAGCTGTTTTAGTTAACATCTTCGGCGGTATCGTTCGTTGTGACATGATTGCTGAAGGTATCATTGGCGCAGTTAAAGAAGTTGGCGTTAGTGTTCCTGTTGTTGTACGTCTTGAAGGTACAAACGCAGAGCTTGGCCGTGAAGTTCTAGCGAACTCAGGTCTAGATATCATTGCTGCTGAGTCGCTAACTGATGCAGCTGAGAAAGTTGTTGCTGCTGCGGAGGGCAAATAATGTCTGTATTAATTAACAAAGATACCAAAGTAATCTGTCAAGGTTTCACTGGTGGTCAAGGTACTTTCCACTCTGAGCAAGCTATTGCTTACGGTACGCAAATGGTTGGTGGTGTTACACCAGGCAAAGGCGGCACTGAGCACTTAGGTCTTCCAGTATTCAATACAGTACGTGAAGCGGTAGAAGCTACCGGCGCAACAGCAACGGTTATCTACGTACCAGCTGCGTTCTGTAAAGATTCAATTGTTGAAGCTGCTGATGCTGGCATCGAGCTTATCGTTTGTATCACTGAAGGTATTCCTACGCTAGATATGCTTTACGTTAAAGAATACGTAAATGCTAAAGGCGTTCGCATGATTGGTCCTAACTGCCCAGGTGTTATTACTCCTGGAGAGTGTAAGATTGGTATCATGCCTGGTCATATCCATAAGCCTGGTAAAGTAGGTATTGTTTCTCGCTCTGGTACGCTGACGTACGAAGCCGTTAAGCAAACTACTGACGAAGGTTTTGGCCAGTCTAGCTGTGTTGGTATCGGTGGTGATCCTATCCCAGGTTCTAACTTCATTGATATTCTTCAGTTGTTCCAAGACGATCCACAAACTGAAGCTATCGTTATGATTGGTGAAATTGGTGGTACCGCAGAGGAAGAAGCTGCTGAA
Source organism: Alteromonas australica (assembly GCF_000730385.1). NCBI lineage: Bacteria > Pseudomonadati > Pseudomonadota > Gammaproteobacteria > Alteromonadales > Alteromonadaceae > Alteromonas > Alteromonas australica. The sequence continues at coordinate 2,112,033 of NZ_CP008849.1, forward strand.
TTCATCAAAGCTAACGTCACTAAGCCGGTTGTGTCTTACATCGCAGGTGTTACAGCACCTCCGGGTAAGCGTATGGGTCATGCTGGTGCAATCATCGCAGGCGGTAAAGGTACTGCTGATGAGAAATTTAAAGCACTAGAAGATGCAGGCGTTAAAACGGTACGTTCACTTGCTGAAATCGGCAAAGCGCTTCGCGAAACTACAGGTTGGTAAGCTAACGCTTATTGATGAATTTAAAAGCCCGCTTTTAGCGGGCTTTTTTGTATCTCAAATTTATTATTGCTTCGGTTTGATGTAACAAAATTACTACATCCTGATCAGTAAGGCCTCATTTTCTCGCCATATGTAGTTAAATTACCTCATTAAATACAAACGCTTTGTTAATGCAGTGTTGCATAAATTTTATTGAATACGTATGCAGGCAATTGTGCATTCAACGTGTCCTCTATAGCATTATGCCGACAATGTTTATTGTCATTTAATTGTCATAACAATAACAAAAAGACAACAACTATAACCGTATGGGACACCCGTTTTATGAAACAATTCAAACCCAATCTCATTAAAGCTGCGCTTATTTCTGGCGGTGTAGCCTTTGTAAGCACACCGACGTTCGCACAAGAAAGCAACAGCGATTCTATTGATGAAAGTAATGTTGAAGTTATTCAAGTAAGTGGTATCCGAGGTAGCTTGCAACGTGCCCAAGCAATTAAGATGGACAACACGTCAATTGTAGAAGCCTTGTCAGCAGAAGATATTGGTAAATTGCCTGATACCAGTATAGCCGAATCTATCGCACGACTACCTGGCGTTACGGGTGAGCGTAGAAACGGGCGTACGAGTGGTATCTCTGTACGTGGTTTTAATGAAAACTACGTAGGTACGTCATTAAATGGTCGCGAATTACTGGGAATGGGCGACAACCGTGGCGTTGAGTTCGACCTTTACCCAACGGAAATTATTTCAAATATTCTGGTATACAAAACGCCAGAAGCCGGTATGACCACGCAGAACATTGGTGGTTCTATTGATCTTCAAACCGTTAAGCCTCTCTCGGCGGAAAGTACATTTACGGTAAACGGTAGCTTTGAAAAAAATGCAGAAGACTCACCAAACCCAGATTTCGACAATTCGGGCCACCGTGTGTCAGTTAACTACGTTGATCAGTTTGCCGATGACACATTAGGTTTAGCGTTAACCGTAGCGACTATGGAATCACCAAGACAAGAACAGCACTTTCGTGGTTGGGGCTATGCTGATGTTAACTTAGCTGCAGAAAATACATTTAATGATGATGGCGATCCTGTTTGGAACCCTCGCCGTTACGATGGTCAAGATACGGTAAACGTTCCTGAAGGTACTGTTGTGCTTGGCGGACACGATTCGTTCCAACGTTCTGCAATGTTAGAACGTGATTCAATTGCTGCGGTAGTTGAATGGGCGCCTACGGAAAAACTTAATATACAACTTGATGCACTATATATCGATTTCGTTGAAGACGATGTTCGACGTGGCCTTGAGGAAGGTGGTGCAGAGTGGGGCACAAGTGCTTACACAGTCACTGGTGTTGAAGACGGTTTGGTGACCTCTGGTTACACCGATGGCTTTTATTCTGTTGTACGTAATGACGCAAGGCGTCAGGAAGCTGATTTAACCACCATAGGGATAAACGCCGAGTATCAAATTAACGACTCTTGGAGCGTAGAGCTTGATTATTCTACTGGATCAGTAGAGAAAGAAATTATTGATGTCGAGAGTTACTCAGGTGTGGGTCGTGCTGGTACAGATGGTCGTTCTTTGTCGGCGCGAAGCTGGGAAATGACGTCTACGGGCGTTATGTATTCAGACCACCCAACGGCTGATGCCGTAGACCTTACCGACCCTACTCTTATTCGTTTAGCTGGACCACAAGCATGGGGCGCGCGTCCTCTTCTTGAATCTGATGCGCAAGATGGCTTTGTGAATCAACCTCTGTTTGAAGAAGACCTAGACACAATACGTCTCGACCTCAAAGGCTATGTAGAGTGGGGAATCGTCACCGGCGTTTCTACAGGTATCGTTTACTCTGACAGAAGTAAGTCAAAAGACAATAACGGCGCTTACTTAACGGCGCCTTCTTACCCTGATGATGCAGCGATTCCTGATGTTCTTGGCGTAGTAAATTTAGATTTCATCGGTATAGACGGTATTTTGGCTTATGATTCTTTAGGCCTTTATGAGAGCGGATACTACATTGAAAGTGACGCTAGCCGTGTTCAAAACGATCGCTTGGGTGATACCTACACCGTTGATGAAGAACTTATTACGCTTTATTCTAAATTCGATTTAGAGATGGAATTAGGTGACGTTTGGGTTCGTGGTAACGTTGGCGTTCAGGTCGTTAAGGCAGATCAGCAATCTACAGGCTTCTCTACCACTTCTGATGCTGATGGCTACACCATCGCAACGCCAGTGACCGGTGGCGCAGATTACACAGATGTATTACCTACTTTAAACCTTTCAGCCGAAGTTGCTGACAATCAATTCGTTCGCTTAGGTTTAAGCAAGGTGATTTCTCGCCCTCGTATGGACGACATGCGTCCAAATACACAGGTAACGTTTTCATTCAATGACAATCAAATTACCAGTTCTGATATAGAAAATGGCCCTTGGGGCGGCAGTGCAGGTAACCCAGATTTACGTCCACTTGAAGCGAATCAGTTTGATTTAGCCTACGAGAACTACTTTGCAGACTCCGGATATGTGGCGGTGTCATTCTTCTTTAAAGATATAAAGAATTGGCATAGAGATACGTCGATAATCGCTGATTTCTCTGATTACTACGTTCCTGATTTGCATCAAGGTTCTGAAGGACAGGTGCCTGTGTTGTTTACTGGCCAAGTAAGCAGTGTTCTTGATGGGTTTGAAGGATTTGTGCGCGGGTACGAGCTACAAGGCTCACTACCATTTGATATTATCCATGATTCACTAGAAGGGTTTGGTTTGTTTGCCAGTGCCACTTTTATGGATGGTGAGGTAGACCCAGCGCCAGGCCAAACGGAAACGCGTATTCCTGGTTTATCTGAAGAGTCTTATAGCATGACATTCTTCTATGAAAACAAAGGGTTTGAATTCCGTTTAGCAGCAACTAAACGTGACCAATACCTTACCGAAGAGCGAGGTACAAGCCTTGCGCTTGTTGATGCAACTAAACAAGGTGGTACCTTGGTTGATGCTCAAATTGGCTATGACTTTAGTGAATCAGGTATTGATTACCTGGATGGTTTGCGTGTAACGCTACAAGCCCAAAACCTAACAGATGAAGATGATATTCAAGCATCTAGCACCGATCCACGTCAAATTACACAGTTCCAGTCTTATGGAACCAACTATTTACTAGGGTTTAACTACAAGTTCTAACTTTTCCGTGTGTGTTAAAAGCCACCTAAAGCTTTTTGTATTAGCTTATGCTAAAACAAAAGCAAGGTGGCTTTTTTATTTTCTGAAGCTACAACTAAGGTTTAGTGGCTTGAATGAGTATTAGCGAGAATGACATGCAAAACCCAAAAAAAAATCCAATAAAGCGGGTCGTCATCGCGGGCGGTGGCACTGCAGGATGGCTGACTGCATCCCTCATGAAAAAGGTGTTGGGAGAGGCCGTCAATATAACGTTGGTTGAGTCAGAGGTCATAGGAACCGTAGGGGTAGGTGAAGCCACTATTCCACCTATTCGTTTAGTTAACCAAGTTTTGGGGATAGACGAAGCCCAGTTTTTATATGAGACAAAAGCGACCATCAAGCTTGCCATTAAATTTGAAAACTGGAAAACCAAAGGGCAAAGCTACTACCACACCTTTGGTGCACCAGGTAAGGCCATGGCCTTTTGTCATTTTCACCATTACTGGTTAAAAGGCCAACAGTTGGGGAAAACCCAAGATTTATGGGATTATGACTTAAACTATCACGCCGCTGAGGCGGGTAAGTTTGCCCCTATTAATGCCAAAGATCCCGTACTAGAACTGCCTTTTGCGTATCACTTTGATGCGAGTTTGTATGCAAAGTACCTACGCAAACTTAGTGAAAGTATGGGTGTTGTTCGTATTGAGGGAAAAATTAGCAGCGTAGAAAGAGATAACGTAAATGGTTATATTAAGGCGTTGCGGTTAGATAATAAAAACCGCATAGAGGGAGACCTCTTTATTGATTGTACCGGTTTTAAAGGCTTACTTATTCAAGAAACCCTTGGAACAGGCTACGACGATTGGTCCCATTTGCTCCCTTGTGATAGTGCGATAGCAGTGCCATCTGAGCGGCACGAATCCACACGCCCCTTTACGCGGTCAATTGCCCATGATGCTGGCTGGCAATGGCGCATTCCATTACAGCATAGAAACGGTAACGGACATGTATTTTGTTCTCGCTATGTTAGCGAAGATCACGCCTTAGATACGCTAATGGGCAACCTTGATACAAAACCGCTCGCCGACCCTAAACTTATAAAGTTTACAACGGGCCGTAGACGCAAGCAGTGGAATAAAAATGTGGTGTCAGTAGGGTTGTCGAGTGGCTTTTTGGAACCATTAGAATCTACCAGCATACACCTCATTCAATCAGCCATTGTGCGCTTAATTCAACTTTTCCCTCACAATGGAATAACCCCTAGTTTAGAGGCAGAATATAACAAACAGTCAGCGTTAGAATTCGAACAAATTCGAGATTTCCTGATACTCCATTATTCGGTAAATGAACGAACTGATAGTGCTTTTTTTAACGATATGCGGAATTTAGACTTACCCGATACCTTAAGGCACAAAATCGCACTTTTCAAAGAAAATGGCAGTTTGTTTAGAGATCAGAATGACTTGTTCTTAGAGAGTTCTTGGCTTCAAGTCATGTATGGGCAGGGTATTACTCCGAATGATTATCATGGTTTGGTTAATACATTTAGCGATGAAAAATTAAAAGAAATGTTAACAAGGTTGCTAAAAATAAAACGTGAACCGCTTTCACAATTACCGAGTCATGATGAATACCTAAATGGGATGGTAAAACGTGCGAAGCAGGACATGAGCGCTAACGCGTGATAAAAATGAGTGAAAATGCTCCTAACACCCTAGAAATGGTATGAAATTCGCTATTTCCACTTAACACAAAAAAGAAAGCAGCTAATAGGCTGCTTTCTTTTTTTCCTTCGCCACTTCCCTTAAATGTTACTTTATTGTCAGTTATATGCCTTATATGTAATTTATTTGTAAATGAATACGTATGCATAGCATTGCTCCCTTTTTATACAAACCAGTAATATTTGTTGTTGAACCATCACACTCCTTCGCCATTAACGAGACGGGGCAAACATGCCCATTATGTCGCGATAAAAACGAATGGGAATAAGTAGCACTTTTAATTGTTGTCGTGCTTAAAGTGCTTATAAAAAACAAGGAATGGGACACCAATGAAAACTTTTAAACCCAGCACCATCATGGCGGCATTGTTGAGCAGTGGGGTTGCGTTGTACACGCATCCAGCGCTTGCTCAAACAGCCCCCGACGCACCCACAGATGAAATTGAACGCCCTCAAGAAGATACGGTAGAACGTATAGAAGTGAGGGGATTTAGTACTAGCCTCATCCAATCCCTTAATCAGAAACGCTTTTCCGACATGGTTACGGAGCAAATATCTGCAGATGATCTCGGTGGGTTACCCGATGTCTCTATGGCGGATGCATTAACTCGATTACCGGGTATTTCTGCTGTACGTACCGGGGGACAAGCTGCACAAATCAACATTCGCGGCCTATCTGGCGACTTTGTTTTTTCAACATTAAATGGCAGAGAGCAGGTGTCTACCAGCGGCAGTCGCGCCATTGAATTTGATCAATATCCCTCTGAACTTATCAGTGAAGCGGCGGTGTATAAATCGCCCAAAGCCTCTTTAATTGAAGGAGGAATAGCGGGCACGGTTGAACTCAAAACAGCTTCACCTTTAGCCATTGAAGAGCAACATAAATTTAGTGCTAATATGCGCGGTATGTATAACGACCGCGCCTCAGAAGTGAGTGACGCAACGGAATATGGCCACAGGCTGAGTTTTTCATATCAAGGTAAATTTCTTGACGATACGCTAGGTATTTCCCTTGGCTATGCCAGATTATTCCAACCCAGTGTCTCTACTCAGTTTATTGGCTTAGCCTATAATGGTCAGGTTGATGTAGATGGTCTTGAAGGGGATACAGACGGCCCAGAATCTTGTCCAGAGTGTGAGTACATCTCAGAAGGCTTTGAAATGCAGCATAAAGGTGGGGAAGAAACCCGTGATGGATATGTGGCAGCGTTTGAATGGGCACCCATTGACACCTTTACACTAAAAGCAGATGCCTTTATTTCAAAGTTTGATTCAGAAGCCTTTGCCCGTGGTTTTAGGGTCAAACTGGGCGGCGTCAATGCAGGTATTACTAACCCTGTCGTGGTAAACAACAGCGTAGTGGGGGGCACGTTTACGCGCACCGACAGCAGCTTCACTCGTATCGAATTAGTCAACGACGATAATCAAGACTTCGACAGTGTCACCAATTTAGGGGTCAATGCGGCCTGGGAAATTACGCCAGACTTTGCGGTTCAATTCGATGTGTCACGCTCCAGTGCTGAAAGTGATTTTAGAAACGGTCTGCTGTGGTCGCTCGTAGGAGAAGACGCAAATGCCGCAAACCCAGTGTTTGATGAAAATATTCAAATTTCCTATTTACTCAACGGGTTAAATTTACCGGATATTGGGTTTAACCAAATGAATGACTTTACAGATTTAGATAAAGTTATGGTAAGTAAATACGGTATCTACCCTTATGAAAATAAGGATGAATTAGATGCCTACAGGGTCGATTTTCAGTACTTCCTAGATGTTCCTATTATTTCTGGTATCGAGTTTGGTTACCGCTATTCTGACAGAGAATATAGAAATGATCGCTCTGTTTTCGAGTACGGCAATGACAGCGCCTTTTCGGTTAGTGAGCCGCCATTACAACTTACTGATGCCATGGTAGAGGAAGTGAATTGGAGCGGCGATTTTTCTTATTTCCCAAGTTATCTTTCTGTAGATTTAGACAGTGCGTTAGATGCATGGTTTCCTAATGGACGACCTGAGCCCATTCAAACCTGGGGACCTGGCGCAGCTGGGGTCATTAATGGCCCAGGTACTGGCGCTGCTACTGCATGGACATTGCAGGAAAGCGGCACCGTGTTTGAAACGGTGAATTCCGCTTATCTAATGGCCAGTATTAATACCGAGCTAGGTAGCTTACCCATCACGGGTAATGTGGGTGTGCGCTATGTGAAAAGTAAGCAAAGCTCCACCACTTTGCAGCGTGCCACGCAACTTATCACTGATGTAGAAACGGGTACGTCTGTTGAAGTGAGTGACCCAACGGCAGGCGCACAAAATATTACTGATGATGCAGGCCTCATTAATAATTTTTACCGTCCTGCAATTATATCGCATGAATATAACGATGTACTTCCATCAATCAACCTGAATTTTAAATTAACCGATGATATGCAATTGCGCGCTGCAGCCGCGAAAGTGATGGGGCGAGCTCCCATTAACCGCTTTGCAGCCAACGCCTCAACTACCATTGAAACCGTCACCGCATTTCAAGATAGAGACTCAGGGGAAATTACCCTTTCTAACCCCACTGCAAAAGTAAGTGGAAGTGCAAGAAACAGCCCCTATTTAGAACCATTTTATGCTACTCAGTATGACCTTTCATGGGAATACTACTTCTCAGAATCTGAAGGTGCCTTAGTGGTGGCAGGTTTTTACAAAGACATTGAGTCTTTTGTAGAAGATGTGGAAATTGAACCCTACGACTTCGAGGCCAATGGCATTGTTATTCCAGATAACGTGCAAGTACCGGTTTACCTTACTCCTGAGTTTACTGGGCAAGAAGCCGAACTTGCGCGAGATGAAAATGGCGACCCCATTTTTATTACCGTACCTACTGAAAATGGCAGCTATAGCACTGCGGTTAATAATGCAGAAGGCGGTTACATTCGCGGAGTTGAAGTTGCCTACACGCAAATTTATAGCATGTTACCGGGTATGTTCTCTGGATTGGGGGTAAGCGCAAGTTATTCGTATACCGAAAGTGAAATTCAGCGAACTTTAGGTGACGGCGTATACGCTGCTAATTTACCTGGCCTATCAGAAAACGTAGCGACAGTAACCGTGTTTTGGGAATATGAGGGCTTTGAAACCCGCTTATCTGGTCGTTATCGAGATGCATTTGTTTCACAGCAAGTAGCGGTGAACGATCAAGTGGTTAATTTTGATGAGGAACTGGTCATTGATTACCAAGCGTCATATGAAATAAACGATAACTGGAGCGTACTGTTCCAAGTAAATAACCTCACAGACGAACCCACGAAAAGCTACTTCGCTTCCGAAGAGCAAACAGGCACCATTCAATACTTTGGCACGCAATACTACCTAGGGATGACATACCAACTATGAAAAACATCACCTTAGGATTACTTAAATGTGTTTCGTTTGCCAAACCTTGTGAGATGACTCAGGAGAATTCTATGTTTACTAATACACGAGTATGGCGCGCAGCTCTACTCCTAGTAGGCGCAATAATGTTAGCCGGTTGTGGAGGTTCAGACGTTGAGTCTGGCACCAATACCTTGTTAACGTGTGAGGTACCTAATGTTCCTAATGATTCAGGAACGGCGTGCGTACCTCCACCCCCAATTCAGTGTGAGGCACCTACCGTGCCCAATGAAACCAACGACGCATGTGTCGTAGGCGCAGACCCTGCATTACCAGACCCTGTGTTTACACCTTCAGAAAACCAGGCCGTGCTTTACTATAACCGTGCAGCAGTGGATGCTGATAATTCAAGCAACGATCCAGCATATGAAGGTTGGCGATTACACACGTGGAATAACGACACCTGCGATGCCTATGCTGATGCCGATACAGACTGGGCAAATGGCCGTACACATACAGGTATAGACCCTAATTATGGTGCTTATTGGATACTGGAATTAAAAGAAGGGTATGGCGACTGCCACAACTTCATTATTCACAAAGGAACCGATGATGCCGGTAAAGAGATGGGCGGCGGCGATTTTCAGGCGTCGCTTGTTCAGGATGACGACACCTTTGTTCGTATGAACTTTACTTTATCGGGGGAACCAACGCTTTTTGAATACCCCATTATGTCACTTGGCCCACAGCCGGTGGATATTGACGGGTTTGCAGCGCATTGGTTAGACGCCAACACCATTTTGTGGAATGTTCCAGATACCGTAGCAGAAGTTAAGCTGCACTATTCAGCGCAAGCTGATTTAGAAAGCAGTCTAGAGGAAGGCATTAATGGCACAGCAGTCACTCTGATGTCCAGCAGCCTCACTGAAGCGCAGGCATCACGTGTGCCGCATCTTTCAAGTATGCAGGCCTGGGAAGGGGATTGGTCGGTTGAAGATGCAAAAACCGTCTTGACCACACAAGCGGTTGTTGGTGGGTATGATGCCGATGGTACGTTAGTGGTAGCAACGGGTATTCAACTTGCGAATGCGATTGATGCACTTTACACCCAAGGTGAGGACGACGCTGATGAAGCACAACTTGGCGGCATTTACACAGACTCCGGCATAACGGCCGCACTGTGGGCACCGACAGCCACAAACGTTGATCTTTTGCTGTACAGTGAGAATAAAACGCTAAACCAGCGTATAGAAATGCTGCGTGATGACGTATCAGGCGTATGGCGCTACGAGGGGGATATGTCACTATATAGGCAGCTTTATCGTTATGAAGTCACTGTTTACCACCCCATTACCGAAACAATAGAAACCCTGTTAGTTACCGACCCGTATTCAGTATCGTTAAGTACCAATGGCCGCTTTTCACGTTTTGTAAATTTAGCTGATGAAGACTTAAAACCCGATGGTTGGGACACCCACGATATCCCTACAGTTGATCACTTTGAAGATGCGGTAATTTACGAAGGGCATGTGCGCGATTTTAGTGTACGTGATATGTCGACGTCGCCAGAAAATCGCGGTAAATATCTGGCCTTTACTGAACAGGGAACCGCCCCGGTTGAACACCTTAAAAAATTAGTAGAGGCGGGCTTAACCTATTTTCACGTGCTACCCGCTAATGACATAGCGACTGTCGACGAAGACCCCGCTAATACGATAGATTTATATGATACTGTTGGTGATTTATGCCGCCTAAATAGTGAAGCTGCGGTGTGTGAAGAAGAAAGTGAAGATGCGTTAATCATTGATGTTTACAACGCTTATGACCCACTATCTCAAGCAGGTAAGGCACAACAACTCACGCATGACTTACAGGCTATCGATACCTTCAATTGGGGGTACGACCCTCACCACTTTAACGCGCCAGAAGGCAGTTATGCTTCCAGTGCAGAAGGTGTTGAACGAATCATCGAAATGCGTGCGATGATTCAAGCTTTGCATGAAATGGGGCTTAGGGTGGCGTTAGATGTGGTGTACAACCATACCAATGCGTCAGGCGTATTTAGTAAATCTGTTCTAGACAAAGCCGTGCCAGGCTATTACCACCGTTACGAGGTAGATACCGGAGCTATCGTTCGGGAAACCTGTTGCGATGACACAGAGCCACGTAATGTCATGATGGAAAAGTTCATGGAAGACTCTTTGTTAATGTGGGCTGAGCACTATAAGTACGACTCGTTTCGCTTTGACATCATGAGTCAAGCAACAAAAGAGACCATGGTTCGCTTACGTGACGCCGTACACGCTATTGATGAAGACAATTATTTCTATGGCGAAGGGTGGACTAAAATTGACCGCGGGTACGAACAAGCTAGCCAATTGAACATGGCAGGGACAGAAATTGGTACCTATAACGACCGAATTCGGGAAGCTATCCGTCAAGGCAATATCTTTAATCCAGACTCTGATGCACTGTTAAGCGATCAAGACCGCGTAAAAATGAGCATGATTGGAACACTTAAGGATTATGTTCTTGAAACGTCCGCGGGTACTGCTGTGGCCACCAGTAATTTAGGGGGGTACGCTGAAGACCCTGCAGACATCATTAATTACGTGTCAAAGCATGATAATGAAACCCTGTGGGATCAGCTTAATTATACCTTACCTCAAACGATTACCTTGGAAGAGCGGGTACGGGCCCAAAATGTGGCCATGGGTATTAACCTAGTGTCTCAGGGCATTCCATTTTTACAGATGGGCGGCGACATGCTGCGTTCTAAATCCATGGACAGAAATACTTACGATTCTGGCGATTGGTTCAACTATGTAGACTTTACCTACGAGACGAATAACTGGAACGTAGGTTTGCCGTTAGCGCAAGACAATGAAAGCCGGTGGGAAGAAATGGGCGAGTTTATTTACAGCCCCGACCGCGCAGCCTCTATGGCCGACATTATGTTTGCATCCGATGTCTTTGCTGAACTTCTCAGTATTCGTATGAGTAGCCCATTGTTTAGACTAACCACAGCAGACGATATTATCGACAGAGTCGGGTTCCATAATATAGGTGCAAGTCAACAACAAGGCTTGATTGCCATGAGCATCGATGATGGTGTGACTGACGGTGATGAAAGTCGTACCGATCTCGACATGATGAACGATGCAATCATGGTGCTTGTAAATACCGGTTATGAAGAGAAATCGATTGCTGTTAACACTGCAACAGGCTTTTCACTGCATGTCACTCAAATGAACTCTGTCGATGCCGCTGTGCGTGGGGCTAGCTTTACTGAAGGTGAGGATGGAAACGGAATTTTCACGGTACCAGCGCTAACCATTGCAGTTTTCGTTAAACCGCAATCTGGGGCGCAGGGTTACGGATTATCAGCGTTCGCCACCTCGGGTGCGCCAGACGTGGTGCCTTACGGCGATACTGTTACGTATTTACGCGGCGACATGAATGGTTGGTCTACTGATGATGCATTTACATATCAAGGCGATGGTAAATACACGGTAACGGTTGCATTAGAGGCCGACACCCCTTACGGCTTTAAGTTTGCTTCCGAAGATTGGGCCACGGTGAATTTCGGAGCAGGCGAGGGCGAAGATGTAAATGTGGTTGCACAAGCGGATAAAGTATTAGCTCGAACCAATAATAATTTGTCGTTCACGCCAACCGTATCTGCAACCTATTTGTTTACGATTGATGCGACAGACAGTGAGGCGCCGGTGCTTCTTGTTGAAAATGAAGAGCCCTATGTTGGCACACCCGTGTACCTTCGTGGTGCAATGAACGGATGGGGAACCGACGAAGAGTTTGTATACCAAGGGGGCCGCATTTACACGTTTGCCCGTGACATTGACGCGGGCAGTTACGAGTTTAAAGTTGCGTCAGAAGATTGGAGCACCGTCAATTTTGGCGCACTAACAGGTAATGATGCCGACCGTATTTTAACCCCTGGGCAAACGTTATCCGTCGCAGCGACGAATGACAACTTGGTCCTAAATGTTGAATCGGCTGACCGTTATGTCTTTGTATTTAATGTCACCGATGTCAATGCCCCAACCCTAGGCGTATTTAAAGAAAACTACTGGGGTGACACAGACGTGTATATTCGCGGTGGCATGAACGGCTGGGGCGTTGAAGATATGTTTAGTTATCAGGGAGAAGGCGTGTATACCACCGACATTGAACTTAGTGCAGGTAGCATTGAATTCAAAGTTGCCTCTGAAGATTGGGCCACTGTTAATCTTGGGAATCCCAATGATGCGGTGTCGAATCTGGTCGTTGAAGGGGTGGCAAAAACCTTAGGTAGCAGCAACAATAACCTAACCATTGAAGTAATAGATGGTGGTTTATATGAGTTTAAGGTAAGTGGCCCAGATGGAAATGCACCTACGCTAACGGTGACGATGAAGTAATATTAATTACGTGTAGTTAAAACTCAAAAGATAAAAACCGCGGCTAGCTCGCGGTTTTTTTATTCGCTTTTTTTGATTTCACCAATCGCAAATTTTCATCACCTAATTAATCCAAATAGCGCACAATACTTGTAATAAGACTGATGTGAACCTCCATGGCACAGTACTTGTAAACAAAAAATATACCGACATAAGTTAGTTAGCCGTTAATGGAAAAATCTTACCTATTGCATGTGAATGCGAGTGTAACAAGGAGATGATATGAAAAGGGCAATTGTAGTAGAAGGCGGCGCCATGCGCGGAATTTTTGCTGCGGGCGTACTCGATAAGTTTATGGAAGAAAACTATTACCCTTTTGATTTCGCTGTAGGGGTTTCAGCTGGTGCAACGAACCTGTCTACTTATGTGTCACGTATGCATGGGTTAAGTAAAACCATCATCACGCAATATGCTACAAAGCGCGAATTTTTCAGCCCCCTTCGCTTTATAAAGGGCGGACACATGACGGATGTACACTGGCTATGGCATCATTCTAAACAATCTCTGGGTATCACTGGGCCAAACAGTAGTGCAGCGATGCCACTGTATGTAGGTATCACAAACACGCAAACAGGGCAGTGCGAATACCATCAGGCTACAGAAGACAATGTAGATGCCCTTATGGTTGCTTCTTGTGCACTGCCGACAGCATTTAGAGAGCAGCCTATTATTAATGGAACGCGCTACGTGGATGGCGGCGTGGCCGATGCCATTCCAGTCAAACAAGCGTACGACATGGGTGCCAGGGATATTACCGTGGTGCTTTCACAACCCCATGGGTTTACCAAACCCGAAGTTAAATCCACCTGGCTAATGGAAAAAATGTACGGTGACCAGCCTGCGTTGCTCAAGACGATGCTAGCGCGGGCAGGTATTTACAACGATACTCTCAAGTTTCTTTCCAACCCCCCGGATGATTGTAAATTAACCTTAGTGGCCCCCGACAGCGGCTTTTGCGTAAAGCGCCTTACTATGGATAAACGAAAGCTGCTTAAAGGGTATGCACAAGGCCGTCGTATGGCGCGGCGATTAGTTAAAGACACAGTAGCCATAGCAAGTTGATTGCCGTGATAAAACGCATTGTTAGCGCTACGTCATATTAGGCTAGAGGTCTAGTCGCTATCATGGCACACTCTCGCTATTCATTCGTTAGCGAGAGTATTCACCTCGTGCAGTTAGAAAAACAGCAAATAAGTATTGGGCTGAGTAACCCTAAAAACCCTGTAAATGTTGCCTCTATCCTAAGGGCAGCAGGGTGTTATGGTGTAGCCAGCGTATTTTATACTGGGCAGCGTTACCGCTTTGCCAAAGACTTTAATGCAGATACCAAAGCCTTTCATAAAACCATCCCTACTATTGGGGTCGAAAACCTCAAAGAGGTGGTACCTAAGGGCGCTAAAGTAGTGGCGGTAGAGTTGGTAGAAGGCGCCACGCCTTTGCCTTCATTCACACACCCTGACAATGCGTTTTATATATTGGGCCCAGAAGATGGAAGTTTAGATAGTCGCGTGCTCTCATGGTGTGACCATGTTGTTTATATTCCGACGTTTTCTTGTATGAACTTAGCAGCCACCGCAAATGTTCTTCTCTATGATAGGTTAGCTAAGTCTAACTACAAACACGGTGATGGCTTAATTCGTAAAAGTAGAGATAACAACAATCAAACCAAAATTTAGCCGTTGGTGGAGTCGCTAGCGGCAACATGAATAACAAGTTTTGGGTGAATACGTATGCATGTTTGTTAACATGTAATTAACGCGTATGCTGTATTAAATTTTACCCATGCACGTTAATTTCTATGTACACACCGACATTTTCACGTTTTCGCCGCCACATTCTCGTTGCTGTCACCTCTGTATTTTTGTCTTCTTGTGGTGGGGGAGAAGTCGCTAATGAAGCGGACTTATCAGACAATTATTTATCTTCAACGATGCAACACGATGACGTGTTGAAGGAGGCTAGCCTGGAAAGCCGTTTAGCAAGTGTGCCTACAGTGCAAGCTAAGCCCGTGGTTTATCAAGTGTTTACTCGCCTATTCGGCAACACGAATAGCACCAATAAACCTTGGGGAACCATTGACGAAAATGGCGTGGGTAAGTTTAGTGACTTTACACCTCAGGCACTTAAATCTATCAAATCATTGGGCACTAGCCACATTTGGTTTACCGGTGTTCCCCATCACGCTTTAATTAGCGACTATACAGAATACGGAATACGCGGTGATGATCCTGACGTGGTTAAAGGCCGCGCAGGTTCGCCTTATGCGGTTAAAGATTACTACAATGTTAACCCCGACCTTGCCGATGATCCCGCCAAGCGTTTAGAAGAGTTTGAAGCTCTCGTTGCCAGAACCCATGAGGCGGGAATGAAAGTCATCATTGATATTGTGCCTAATCACGTGGCCCGCGACTATGAATCACTGTCAGCGCCAGAGGGAGTCAGCGACTTTGGTGCCCATGATGATACCTCTGTTGAATATGCCCGCGACAACAACTTTTATTATGTGGTTGGCGAAGCGTTTGAAGTTCCTGATGGTGGTGACTATAAGCCCCTTGGTGGTGACAGTCATCCCTTATCCGATGGCAAGTTTGATGAGTTTCCAGCTAAGTGGACAGGTAATGGGGCACGTGCTGCTCAGCCCGATATTAATGACTGGTATGAAACCGTTAAGGTCAACTATGGCGTAAGGCCCGACGGTACATATGATTTCCCAACCCTACCTGAAGGTTTTAGCGAAAAGTCTTTTGCGGAACATGCGGCGTTCTGGGAAGGAAAAGACGTACCGGATTCCTGGTACAAGTTTAGAGATATAGCGCATTATTGGCTCGATAAAGGGGTAGACGGGTTTCGCTATGATATGGCCGAAATGGTACCCGTTGAATTTTGGTCATTTTTAAACAGCAGCATAAAACAAAAGGCGCCAGACGCCTTCCTGTTGGCTGAAGTTTACCAACCAGATAAATACCGTGCTTATATCCAGCAAGGTAAAATGGATTATTTGTACGATAAAGTAGGTTTCTACGATACGTTGAAAACAATTATGCAGGGCAGTGGTGCAGTAAGTGATTTGGTCGCTATCCATGACGAAGTTCGCGATATAGCGCCACATATGCTGCATTTTTTAGAAAATCACGATGAACAGCGCATAGCCAGCCCAGATTTTGCCGGAGACGCTGACAAAGGAAAACCTGCATTAGCCGTAAGTGCACTAATTAGTCGCGCTCCTACCTTGCTTTACTTTGGACAAGATGTTGGTGAAGACGGTAGCGAAGAGGCTGGGTTTGGCGACCCAACACGAACCACTATTTTTGACTATGCGGGCGTACCGGCGCATCAACGTTTTATGAACAACGGCAAATTTGATGCAGGGCAGTCAACAGATAAAGAAAAAGCGTTGCATCGCTTTTATAAAGACGTCATGAACATCGCTGCAACCAATAGCGCAATTACTGGGCGTTATCAAAGTCTACATGCCCTGAACCTAAGCGTTGAAGGATCTGCGTATTCTGAGCAGCAGTTTGCATTTGTACGCGAGAAAAACGGACAGGGGATTATTGTTCTTGCCAACTTTAGCGAAACGCCTACGGGCCCCATTTCACTCGCGGTACCGGCCTCTGCGATACAGGCCTCGGGCAACAAGCTTGAGCTTAAACCTTTACTTTCTCATGACGGTTTAATGCTTGAGCAAGGCGAGGTGAACTACCGCGCTACAACAACGTTAGACGCATTGGAAACCAAGGTGTTTGCTTTTTAAGCAAGCACGGTGATTCCCACCAAGTCAGCGCAAGCGTTCAACGTGGAAGGCTATTGTTTTTTACATGGTGTTTTTACAAGGTGTTCTTAAAAGGACTTCGGTGAATACGTATGCATAGCGTTGGTCTGGTTACGTGGACAAGGTAGTATCTCGATATAATCTTGCACTTAACGTATTTTTAACATTGGTGTTCATGTGTTTAATTTTAACAGCGTAAGCCAATCTATTTGTGTAAACCGCTATCGCGCATTACCGTTATTCATCACTTCGGCTGTATCACTAGCATCGGTTCCCGTTTATGCATTGCAGCAGGGTGAAATTGAAGTATACCCACCTAATTGGTGGGCAGGTATGCAAAATCCTGAAGTCGAGTTGATGATTTACGGTGAAGACGTAGCTGATGACGCCGTCTCTCTCGCTACGGGAAATGTAAAAGTTAGCCGAGTTAAGGCACTTGATAGTGAAAACTATCTTTTCGTAACGCTTGATACTTCAGGCGCCCAGGCACAAGACCTCGTACTTACATTAACCGACAATGATGGAAGCCAACGTACGGTGCATTACCCGCTTGAAAAACGCAAAGAAGGCTCTGCGTCAAGAAAAGGCTTTGGACCAGAAGACGCTATCTACCTTATTGCACCTGACCGCTTTGCAAATGGTAATACCGCAAATGATAACGTTGACGGTTATCAAGATAAGGTAGACCGCCAATTTAAAGGTGGCCGTCATGGCGGCGATATCCAAGGTATCGTGGACAACTTAGATTACATTAAAAGCATGGGCTTCACGCAGATTTGGACCATGCCTATGCTTGAAAATGCGATGGACAAGTACAGCTACCATGGCTATTCAACCACAGATTACTACCGCATTGACCCGCGCTTTGGGTCTAATGACGCCTTTATAGATTTCAGTGAAAAAGCAAAATCCGAAGGGGTTGGCGTTATCATGGATATGGTGCTTAATCACATCGGTAGTAATCATAAGTGGATGGAAGATACGCCATCAAAGGATTGGATCAATAATGAAGGAAAGTTCGTCGGCACCACCCATAAAAGAGAATCTCTGCACGACCCTCATGCAATAGAAAGCGATATCAAAGGGTTTAGCGATGGGTGGTTTGTGCCTACCATGCCAGATTTAAATCAACGCAATCCACACTTGGCGAACTATTTAGTTCAAAATGCTATTTGGTGGGTAGAAACTGCAGATTTAAGTGGTATTCGCGTAGATACATACTCTTACCCTGATAAAGCGTTTTTAAGTGAATGGACAAATCGCTTAATGGACGAATACCCTAAATTTAATATCGTGGGTGAAGAATGGTCTGTAAACCCTGCAATCACGGCCTATTGGCAAGCGGGTAGTCAGCGCCACGATGACTATGATAGCGCGCTACCATCCGTGATGGATTTTCCATTGCAAGCTGCCGTTGTTAAAGCGTTAAACAGCGATGAAAGTTGGAACTCTGGTTTTATTACGGTTTATGAAACCCTGGCTACCGACTTTTTATATGGCGACCCGAACAATCTGGTTGTCTTTCCCGATAACCACGATATGAGCAGAATCTTTACGCAACTTGGACACGATAAAGCCAAGTGGAATATGGCGATGACTTTATTGCTTACAACCCGAGGGATCCCACAGGTATTTTACGGAACGGAAATTCTAATGGGTAACGAAGGCAGTGACGATCACGGTATTATACGCTCTGATTTCCCCGGCGGGTGGCCTTCAGATAGTGATAAAAACGCCTTTACGGGTAAGGGGCTTAACAGCGATGAGCGTTGGGCTCAGCAGCGAATTAAAGCCTTATTGCAGCTGCGCCAAACATACCCGCAACTATTTCAAGGCAAGTTAAAGCACTATGCGCCCGTTGACGGTGTTTACACCTATTTTCGAGAGGCTGAAAAGGGGGCTAAGCGCAGTGCCCAATCAGATAACGGAAACAATGTTGAAAGCATCATGGTAATTCTTAACAAGAAAGCGGTAGATTTGCCTTTATCGGACTACGCAGAGATGCTTGAGTCGAACGATTCGATTACAAGAATAAGTGACGGTAAAAAGTTCAAGCCAACAGATACCATTAGCCTTCCGGCGATGTCAGCAAATGTTTTCATTGTGCGATAACGGTATCCATTAAACTAAAACAATAAATAGAGCAAAGTATGCAAGCAAACCAACCCCGCCTGAGTTTTTGGCAAATATGGAATGTCAGTTTTGGCTTTCTTGGTGTTCAATTTGGATTTGCCCTCCAAAATGCAAATGTGAGTCGAATCCTCACGGATTTGGGCGCAGACCTTCACTCCTTGTCCCTATTTTGGTTAGTGGCACCCATCATGGGGCTTATTGTACAGCCCATTGTGGGTTCAGCCTCCGATAGAACATGGAATAAATTAGGTAGACGACGTCCTTTTATTCTCGGTGGCGCCATTGCCGCAGTAGTCGGTATGGTGTTATTGCCCAATGCGCCATTATTCGTGGTGTTTATTGCTCCCATGCTGATGGGCGCCCTCATGGTCGCCCTTATGGATGCTTCTTTTAATGTTTGCTTCCAGCCATTTAGATCTCTTGTGTCGGATATGGTGCCGCCATCTCAACGGAATGTAGGGTATTCCATTCAATCGCTGCTTATTAATATAGGCGCGGTTATTGGTTCCATTCTTCCTTTTGTTCTGACGAACGTAGTAGGGCTTGAAAATACCGCACAAATGGGTGAAGTCGCGCCGTCTGTGATATGGGCATTTTACATTGGTGCGACGGTATTACTGGGCAGTGTTATTTGGACGGTGTTGCGCACGAAGGAATACAGCCCTGAAGACTACAACCGCTATAAAGGTATTCATGCAAACGCAGCAGCGGTAGAGAAAAAAGCTCCTTTTGTGACACGGATGAAAGGATTTTTCTCATTAGTGATCCATATGCCTAAAACCATGCGTCAATTGGCCATTGTGCAGTTTTTTTCGTGGTTCGCGCTCTTTATTATGTGGGTGTACACCACGCCCGCTATTACGCAACATATCTGGAACGTGGACAAACAATGGTTTGACCCCGCGTATATTGCGTCAGTACCCGCAGTACCCCTTGCTATTACCCAAGCTAGAGGGGAGGCCGGCGATTGGGTTGGTATATTATTCGCTGCTTATTCTGTATTTGCCGCCATTTTTTCCGTTTTCCTAGCGCGCTTAGCGGACTCGTTAGGAAGGAAGGTGGTATATGCAGGTGCCCTAGCTATTGGTGGTGTGAGCTATATGAGTTTCTTACTGTTTCAGGATTTAACCTTGGTCAATGTGAATTTGTGGATCACCGAGGTGACCGTACCTATGGGGGCAGTGAAGTTGCTTATTCCAATGATTGGCATTGGTATCGCATGGGCGGCCATTCTTGCCATGCCGTATGCAATGTTAGCCGGTTCATTACCCGCAGAAAAAACCGGTGTTTATATGGGAATTTTCAATTTCACCGTGGCAGCGCCTCAAATTGTTTCAGGATTAACCGCAGGTTGGATTTTAAATCACATTTTTGACAACGATGCTAAATACATCATTGTGCTGGCGGGGGTTTCTATGGTGTTAGGTGCTATTGCCGTTTTCTTTGTCGATGAAGTCACTACCCAGCATGCTACAGACGCGCAAAACAACCCTAACTCAAATGAACACCCGCTTGAACAAGGGAAGTAAAGGAAACAAAATAATGAATAAAAAAATGACACTAATTGCACTTGCCGTCTCCGCGTTGATTAATACTGGATGTGCCGTATCTAACCAGAATGCGTCTTCGAATGCACAAGTGAGTACTGCCGCCGTCGAGGTATACGGTACGCAAACCCCTTTTGCCAGTGAAGCGGTGTATTTTGTCATGACAGACAGGTTTGTGGATGGCGACCCGTCTAATAACTATGAAAATCAAGGCGGAGAGTATTCTACTTGGCAACGCCCATTAATCGGCCCGAATGGCGAAAAAGCCTACGTAGGTTACATGGGGGGTGACTTAAAAGGCATTCTAAACAACGCCGAATACATTGCTGATATGGGCTTTACCGCAGTATGGATGACGCCGGTTCATGATAACCCTGACTATGCATTTAATGGTGACGAGCCCATTACCTATGGCGGGGCGTTTAAGGATGGTGGTAAAACAGGTTACCATGGGTATTGGGCAACGAATTTCTATAAAGCCGACGAACATATTGTTAGCCAAGATCTTACGGTGAAAGCTTACACCGACCAAATGCGAAATCACGGCTTAAAATCAGTGTTTGATATTGTAGCGAACCACGGAAGTCCTAGTTTTACAATGGAAACCGACTTACCTGGTTACGGCGAAATTTACGATGCAAAAGGCAAACTCGTTGCTGACCATCAAAATTTAGCCCCAGAGGATCTTGACCCAGAAAACAACCCGCTGCACCGTTTTTTCCACAATTATCCCGACTTGGTCAAGCTGTCTAATCTGGATGATGAAAATCCAGAAGTCCGGGATTACCTGATAAATAGCTATCTTTATTGGATATCTCAAGGAGCGGATGGTTTCCGTATAGATACCATACGCCATGTTCCCCACAGTTTTTGGAGAGAAATGTCCGACCGCATAAGAGCGCAACACCCTGACTTTTTTATGTTTGGCGAAAGCTTCCAGTACGATGCTAACTTCATTGCCCAACATACGTTACCTAAAAACGGTGGTGTCAGTGTGCTTGATTTCCCCATGCAAAAGGCCATGGTTGAAGTATTTGAAAAGCCATTGGAAAGTGATTTTTCTACATTAGAAGAAGTGCTGTTTCTAACGCACGGCCCTTACAATAACCCCTACGATCTAACCACATTTTACGACAATCATGATATGGCGCGTATCAATGCGACGGACAATGGCTTTATTAATGCGCATAATTGGTTATTTACCGCTCGTGGCATCCCCGTCATATACCAAGGCTCTGAAATTGGCTTTATGCGAGGAACCTCAGAGCATCAGGGAAACCGAAATTACTTTGGGCAAGACAATATAGATGCTGCACCTGCACACCCTATTTATCAAAAACTCCGTAATATCGCCAACGTTCGCAAAACCACTCCCGCGTTACAACGTGGCTTGCAGGTGAATTTGGCGTTTGAAGGGCATAGCGCGGCATTCTATCGAATACTTCAGCACGAAGATATAAATCAAATTGCATTGGTGCTACTCAATAAAGGTAGCGAACCAAAAGCGTTCACCATAGACCAATTCATGCAACAAGGAGAATGGGTTGAGCAGTTGTCAGGTGACACGCAAACGGTAGATAGCCAAGCACAGCTGAGTACAACCGTTGAGGCAAATGGTGTTGAGGTTTGGGTACTGAACGACCAAATTAAACACCCAGCGTTATTAAATACCGTGGTATCACAAATGGCACGACAATAAGACAGGCATAATGCGAAAACAAAAAAAGCGGTGTAGGGGCTAAACCTTACACCGCTTTTTCATTTGTATTGTTTGGCTTAAAGCGCTACTGGCTACCACAAGATTGACGTACAATAACCTCAGCCGGCATAAGGTAGTCGTCTACCTCTTCATTATTAATTGCTTTTAGCAGAGCAGAAACTAACAATTCCCCGGCTAATTTTGTGTTTTGCTGAACGGTGGTGAGGGCAGGGGTGGTATACGCTGACACTGCAATATTATCGTAACCGACCACAGCAACGTCATCGGGTACTTTAATTTTTGCTTGCCTTAATGCGCGCAGTGCTCCCATGGCAATGAGGTCTGACGCACACACAATGGCTTGAGGCAATTCACCCGCTTCAATTAATCCTCGAATAGCTTCTGAACCGGCGTCTTCGGTAGATATAGCATCGAACTGACTACTGTTTTTGTCTAATCCATGGGCAAGCAATGTACGATAATAACCCGTAAACCTCGCTTTAAATTCAGGTGCGTGGTCGCCGTTGTCGCCAATAAACGCAAACGTGGTTTTTCCTTGCGAGATGAGGTGCTGAGTAATGCTTTCACCGCCTTGAAAATTATCACAGCCAATGCTGATACCGGGATGCTTTTCGTCAGGCGCGCCCCACCTCACAAAATGAGTACCTTGCGACTCTAATTGGGCAACTTTGTTTTGATAATCGGTGTAGTCGCCATAGCCCAGTAGAATGATACCATCTGCTTTATTGGAGTCTTCGTATTCGGCGTGCCAGTCATCTTCTAAGTTTTGGAAAGACACTAGCAGGTCGTAGTTAGCCTGCGCACACGCGCGAGTAATGCTCCCTAGCATGGCAAGAAAGAAAGGGTTGATCATTGAATCGTCAGACGTAGGATCTTCAAACAGCAAAAGGGCAATGGTACTGCTTTTTTGCAGCCGCAAATTGCTCGCGTTTTTATCAACTTTATAATTGAGTTCTCGGGCAATACGTTGAACCCGTTCCCGGGTTTCTTGATTTACAAGAGAGCTATTATTCAGCGCTCTAGAAACGGTTGACTGAGAAACGCCCGCTAGATGGGCAATATCAAAAGAGGTTGCTTTTTCTTTCATAAACACCATGTTCTGCTGCTACGACAGTGTTATCGCCGGTACAGATTAGCATATTTTTAGTTAAAGGCGTGACTTTAGCTACTTATGTTAAGCGATTACCGAATACCGTGTCTTGTTGACGAATATGACAAGGGAGATATCACCAGCAGGGGGGCGTGATAGATGCATATTCAACCACTTGCAAAGGTAAAACTAATTAAACGTGGTTGAACTAATTGTGTCAGTGTTATACTCCACTAAATTTTATGATTAGTTGCGTTAAGGGGAACATGCGAATGGCCGAGACTGACCATCGTCCGACCAATTTTATCCGTCAGATCATTGACAAAGACCTTGCCAATGGTGTGCACGACACTATCAAAACTCGATTCCCACCTGAACCCAATGGCTTTTTGCACATTGGTCATGCAAAGTCGATTTGCTTAAATTTTGGTATTGCCCAAGATTATCAGGGTACGTGTAATTTACGTTTTGACGACACCAATCCAGCAAAAGAAGATATTTCTTTCGTGAACTCAATTAAAGAAGATGTTCACTGGTTGGGTTTCGAATGGGACGGTGAAGAAAGGTACTCATCAAATTACTTTGATCAGCTTCACGGATTTGCAAAAGAGTTGATTAGCAAAGGCTTAGCCTATGTTGACTTCTCTAGTCAAGATGCCATGCGTGAAATGCGCGGCACATTGACCGAAGCGGGTAAAAATAGCCCTTATCGTGATACCGACATTGAAACGAATTTACGTGAATTCGAAAAAATGACGGCGGGCGAATACAAAGAAGGTGAATGTAGTTTACGTGCCAAAATTGACATGTCTTCACCTTTCATGTGTATGCGCGATCCTGTTATTTATCGTGTGAAGCATGCTCATCATCATCAAACCGGTGATAAGTGGTGTGTGTATCCAATGTATGATTTCACGCATTGTATTTCGGACGCCATTGAAGGCATTACGCACTCATTATGCACGTTGGAGTTTCAAGATAACCGTAGACTTTATGACTGGGTTATTGAGAATATCACCATAGATTGTGCCCCTAGACAGTATGAATTCTCTCGCCTAAACCTAGAATATACGGTGCTAAGTAAGCGCAGGTTAATTCAACTTGTTGAAGAAAATCATGTAAGTGGCTGGGACGACCCACGTATGCCTACCGTTGCTGGCTTGCGCCGCCGAGGTTATACCCCTGGCGCGGTACGCGAGTTTTGTAAGCGTATTGGTGTTACGAAAATGGATAACATGGTAGAAATGTCTATGTTAGAAGCCTGTATTCGTGACGATCTTAACGTTAACGCCCCTCGCGCAATGGCAGTGCTTGACCCTATCAAATTAGTTATTGAGAACTATGCAGATGGGCAAAGTGAAATTCTCAATGCGCCTAATCACCCTAATGATGAGACGATGGGAACACGGGAAATTAGTTTTGGTCGAGAAATTTGGATTGAAGCAGAAGATTTTCGTGAATCCGCCAACAAAAAATTTAAGCGCTTAGTGTTAGATAAAGAAGTGCGTTTACGCAATGCCTACGTGGTTAAAGCAAATCGTGTGGAAAAAGACGCTGATGGCAACGTCACAACAGTGTATTGCACATACGACCCAGATACCTTAGGTAAAGATCCTGCCGATGGCCGCAAAGTAAAAGGTGTGATTCATTGGGTAGATGCTGGTACGGCGCAAGCAGCAGAGTTTCGTTTGTACGATCGTTTATTTAACGTGCCCAATCCTGCAGCACAAGAGGACTTTACCAGCGCGATCAACCCAGACTCATTGCAAATTATGCAAGGGTGGGTGGAAGCAGGTTTAGACATAAATGTACCTGAAGTTGGCGCTTGGCAATTTGAGCGAACGGGATATTTCTGCTTAGATGCCGATAGCGTTGAAGGCAAGCCCGTTTTCAACCGTACCGTTGGACTTCGTGATACCTGGGCTAAAATTGGCGATTAATGGCTAACACAGCCTAGTCGAAACTTAAAAAAGCCGCGATTAAGATAATCGCGGCTTTTTTATTGCGCATTCAATGAAAGAAGCTTGGTCAATGTGCTTGCTGTGCCTTTTTTGAAACGGCAAGCTTTAACACTATTTTGGTTGGCAATCTAGCGATTCACCATTCACGTCTATGCTTTCGTCGCCCATTAAATAAAGATAAGTAGGCATAATCTCGGCAGGCGTCTTTAATGTGGCAGGGTCCTCTGCGGGGAACGCTTGTGCACGCATATTGGTGCGTGTACCGCCTGGGTTAATGCAGTTGAAGCGTAGTGACTTATTTTGGTACTCATCAGCTAATGTTTGCATTGCACCTTCAGTCGCAAATTTAGACACGGCGTATGTCCCCCAAAAAGCACGCCCTTTGCGTCCCACACTTGAGGTCGTAAAAACGACCGAAGCATGTGGCGCTTTCTCCAGCACAGGGATGAGGGCTTGTGTCATAAAAATGGTACCGTTTACGTTTATTTGCATAACATCGCGCCATTCATCTTCGCCAATGTCTTTAAATGCACTTAAATGCCCTAATACTGACGCATTATGTAATAGGCCATCTAATCGCCCAAACTGGTCTAAGATGGTTTGTGCCATTTGCTGATAGTGAGAAACGGTTGCCCCTTTTAAATCCAGTGGAACAATGGCCGGCTCACTGCCGCCTGCAGCGACTATATCATCGTAAACCTTTTCCAATTTACTCACTGTTCTGCCTAGCAATATGCAGGTAGCGCCATGTTTTGCGTAGCACCGTGCGGCTTCAGCGCCTATACCATCACCTGCACCGGTAATGAGAATAATCTTCCCCGCTAACAAATTTTCAGGGGCATGATACGCATTCATTGTCTTCATTTAATTTACTCACCCAATTAGGCACTAGGCCATGATTTGTATAGATTTGCCGATCATACTTACCTAGCGCAATAAGTAAAACCATATACAGTGAAAAAGGTTAAACGTAAAAATATTTAACACAATTAGTTAACAAATCTTTGCAAAGTTGCAACAAAGTTAATAAGATTGAAATAGATACAACTGGTCTAACTTGTTTAATTAACGTTATTCACTGAAGAGATTGTCGCAATAACTAGCCGTCCAGCAGTATGAATATTATTTAAACACAGAATAACAACAATGCTTGTAGGGAGTAGTAATGAGAAAACTCATATTAAGTTCCAGTGTGGCTCTTGCACTGGGTCTAACAGGCTGTGGTGGTTCAGACGATACACTTTCTGACATTCAGGCTGAAACTGAAGTTCAAACACCTTTTTCACGAATTGTCTTCGATCCATCTTCAGGCGATTTAAATATCCCCAACGATCTTCTAATGCTTCCTGGCGACGACGGTTTCTTTGATTACACATTGAATATACCCGTAGACGATGCCACAGACTTTTCAGATCCTCAAAATGCACTTAACGTACTGGATGGTTGGTCTACACAACACCCCTTTGCCATTAATGTAGAAACCCCCGCGGGTGTGTCACTGGACGAAAGCACGCTATCAGCCGGTATTATGCTGTTCGAAGCCACATTAGGTTTAGACCAAAGTGACGCAGACTGCGCGCAGGTTTCCATTCCATCTGCTGGGTGTAAATTGGGTGATCAACTTACCTATGGTGTAGATTTTGTTTTATCTCTCGCCGATGACGACACAGTAACCGTCGTGCCGCTAAAGCCGCTTAAATCAGGTCAAGGCTACATGCTGGTAATGACCACTGGCTTAAAAGATACTTCGGGTAAATCTGTACAAGGGTCGACGTCTTGGGATTTAACGCGTCAAGATATTGATACCTTGCCGTTATCGTCAGACGATCAATTATTACTTCAAGGCATAGTGAATTCGTTAGTCGACCCTGTAATTGCCCAAGGGTATGCTAGAGAGGACATCACCTATGTTTCTGCGTTTACTACTCAGTCTGTAGGTGTAGCGCTTAATACCATTAAAAAGGTCATGGTAAGCGACTTCGCACAAGCGTTTGCTGCCGGTGAAGCCACTGCCGCACAAGAGTTGCCCATTATCGTAGTAGGCGATTCAGCAGCACCTACGGCGATGGAGCGGTTAGAATTAGTGGATGAGGCCACGGTTGATGGCGCAGTTCAATTGGGAATTGCCTCGTTACCAGAAGGCTCAGAACAAACCATTGCATTTATTGAAGCGACAGATTTTAGTTCTTTGCAAACCTGTGCCGGTTTATCTGCCACTGCGTCTGGTCAAATGTCAGCCGAGTGGGGGGCATTGAACGAGTTCGCGACTGCGGTTGCATCAGGAATTTACACTCAGGTCGCGCCATTTTGTGCGGTACAGCACTATGAAGGGACGATTTCGCTACCTTACTTTTTGGGTACGCCCAGCGCCGAAAACCCTGAAGCCCCTGTTAACGAGTTTTGGACAGCAGCCTGTGATAGCGGCATTGTTCTCGCAAGTGCCTCAGACGAGGTGTTAAGTAGCGCAACGCCTGGTCCTAACCATGAGTTTTGTTCGGGTATCGGGCTTGCAGATTTACGTGTGAATGGCGAGATGCTTGATTCTGCACGGAACATCACAAAATTTAACCCGTATCCACAGCCCAAGGGCGGCAATGACGGTAATGAAACCCTAGATGTACAAGTTACTGTGCCTGATGTGGCGGTAGCGGCATCACTAGGGGTAACGCTAACCATGCCTGAAGCGGGTTGGCCAGTGGTTATTTTAGCCCACGGTATTACCAGTAAAAAAGAAGATATGTTGGCTATTTCAGGTGCATTATCCTTAGCTGGCGTTGCCACTATTGCCATTGACCAGCCATTGCATGGTTCTCGTGGTTATGACCTCACCGGTGACGGTGTGGACGACATTAATGCAACTGATGTCAGTGCCACCCATTATATGAACCTTGCAAGCCTGCCTACGGCCCGTGATAACCTTCGCCAGAGCGTGTCTGATTTACTTGGTTTGCGCTTGGGCATTAACGCGGTAGTTGATGCAACCACAACCCAAGGGGTGAAGTTTGATACCTCTCGCGTATCTATCATGGGCGTTTCACTTGGCGCGATCACAGGCGGTAACTTCGCTGCCGTTGCGAATACCACCATGGGTGACGAATTAGCAGCCCTAGATAGTATGTTCGCCATTAAAGAGGCGTCACTCGAGTCACCAGGAGGTGGTTTAGCGCAGTTCCTTCTAGAGTCGCCAGCTTTCGGTCCGTTGATTAAAGGTTTACTACTTAGTTCAGCGTCTGAAGAATTCGTTGCACTGTTAGTACAGCTGTATGGCGATACGTCAGATTTGACTGAAGAGCAACTTGTGGCGGCGGTCACTGCATTCATGGATGCGTTAACAGACGAACAGACCGCTGAAGTAGAAGCCGTATTCAGTGAGTTTGCTTTTGCCGCCCAAACCATGATGGATGCCGGCGATCCTACTAACTATGCCGAAACCTTAGGTGCAACCACACCGGTTCACATGATGACCGTAGTGGGTGACGGCGGTGATGAAAACTTGCCAGATCAAGTGATTCCCGTGTCTACCGCTTTACCTTTGTCAGGCCAATTACCGCTGGCAAGTACTATCGGGCTAGAGCAAGTTACTACCACGAAAGCAGATACCCAACCGGTGAGCGGCTTAGTGTTGTTTAACAGTGGCGCACACGCGTCAAGTTTAAGCCCGGCTTCAAATGCAGATGTGACTACGGAAATGCAAAAAGAGGTAGCAGCTTATATTGCCTCTGATGCCACCGTAATTAATATCAGTGATGAGAGCGTTGTTGCTAACTAATTGAGTAACTTTGTTATTTTAAAAAGCCGGCGTATAGCCGGCTTTTTTGTATGCCCACTAAAAATGTTGTTTGAATGTTTACTATTGTTAATGTAGTGTTAATTGGTCGGATCTGTTGAAGTCACAAAACGCGACGTCTCCGGGTTCCGAACAACAACAATAGAAGGACATATTTGTGAAAATAACGACAGAAAAAAGGGCCATTCAAAAAACACTGGTTGCATTGGCAATTGCCACGACGCTAAGTGCCTGTGGCGATAATGATAACGACTTTAGCCATATCGATACTCCCAGTAATGAAACCCCTAGCACCCCCACGACACCAATCACCACGCCGGTAACTGCCTTCGATGATGACGCCTCTCTTGATGCTGAAATACGTTGGACCACCTATGGTGTACCACATATTAAAGCAGACAACTTGGAAAGCATGGCCTATGGGGTGGGCTATGCTTTCGCCAAAGACAACCTGTGTGTGTTGGCGGATCAAATCGTCAAGTACAATTCCCAGCGTGCTAAATATTTTGGCCCTGATGCTAATCAGGGTAGTGGTGACGCTGAACACCTTATAAACGATTTCGGCTTTTTGACGCTGGGGATAAGAGCGTTAGCAGAAGAAAATTTACCCCGCTTGTCAGCAAATTCTCGAGCCATGTTTCAAGGGTACACGGCAGGATACAATCGTTACCTCAATGAAACACCGCTAGCGGACCAAGACCAAGCATGTGCAGGACAACCTTGGGTTACTGAAATTGACAGCGTCGATTTACTAACCTATTCATTAGGTGTAGCGTTGCTGCCTGGAGCAGCAAACTTTCTAGGCCCTATGTTTTTAGCTGCCCCGGAAGGTGAGAATTACGCGCCAACTGTGGTGTCAAGTGATAGCGGTGTGTCATCCGCGTTGGCAATAACGCCTAACATCTCACTTCCCGAAAAAAATCCACAGGAAATGGGATCTAATGGCTGGGGGTTAGGCAGCGACAAAACCACAAACGGGAAAGGCATGGTACTGGGTAACCCCCACTTTCCTCATACCGGCAACCTTAGATTTTGGCAATTCCATACTCAAATACCGGGGCATCTTAATGTCACAGGCAGTTCATTAATGGGGTTGCCTGGTGCCGTTAACATTGGCTTTAACGAAAACGTGGCGTGGACTCACACCTTCTCTACCGCTGAACATTTTGTCGTTTATCAACTGTCTTTAGACGAGGGTGACGCTTCAGGGCTTACGCACAACGTAGATGGAAATAAACGCACTATTTATGAAAAACCGTTACAAATTGAAGTGGCTGTGGCACCTGGGCAAACCATAACATTAAGTAAAACCGCTTATTACACTAACTATGGCCCCATGATTGAAGTGCCTGGCAGCTTTGATTGGACATCCACAAATGCCTTTGCCATTAAGGATGCTAACTTACCAAACTTTGATGTTGTAGATCATTGGCTAGCCATGAATATGGCCACATCAATGGATGAGTTTAAACAAGCATTTAAGGATTACGACGGGGTTATTTTTAACAATACAATGGCCGCGTCAGCAGATGGCGAAGTTTTCTATATAGATGACTCCACGGTCCCCTATCTTACAGATACCGCTATTAACGAACTCACTAGCAATCCAGTATTGATTCAAACCAAGGCATCTGCAGGGTTTACCGTATTACCCGGCTTTTTATCTGCCTTTGATTTTAATAGTCCGGTACCGTATGAAAATGCACCCAAATATGAAGGCAATGACTCAGTCCAAAACTCAAATGATAGTTTCTGGTTAACCAATCTTTCGTCTCCAATTACAGGGGTATCCCCCTTATACGGTGAAGTAGACAATCAACAGTCTTTGCGCTCGCGTATGGGACAAAAATTTATTGAATCTGAAGCTGGAAGTGATGGCACCTTTACGCCGCAAGAAGTAGAGGCGCTTTTACTCTCAAACAGAAGTTATCTGGCGGAAGAAGTATTGCCAAGCTTACTGCAGCTATGTAGTGAGCAAGGATCTGCTCCTGTCGTAGTGGATGGCAATAATGTGTCCGTTGAAGACGCATGCAGTGCGCTATCAACATGGGACGGAACCATGAATACGGAAAGTGTAGGGGCGCATGTATTTAGAGAATTTGCCTTTCAATTTGCACAAAACCCCCAGTGGGTGACACCATTCTCCCTTGAGAACCCGGTGTCTACCCCTAGCGGCTTGATTCAAAACGATGCAACATTGAATCAGTTCGCTCGTGCTGTACAGGTAATTAATGAAGCCGGTGTGGCTGTCGATGCAGAACTTGGCGACGTTCAATTTGTTGAGCGAAGTTTGCCTGATGGCAGTGCAACAGGAGAGAAAATACCCTGGGGTGGCGCGCATAATATTGAGGGTGGATTTAATGTGTTTAATATCGTGGCAGGCAACAATGGCACGCTTTTGCCCCGGCATACTTATGCGCCGCTAAATTCAAACACCATCATGAGTGCAGAAGCGCAGGGATATCACATAAACTATGGCAGTAGTTGGATGTTGGTCATTAACTTCACGGACGAGGGGCCACAGGGAAGGGGAATACTTACCTATTCACAATCTCGTGTGTTTGGCAGTGACCACTTCTTAGACCAAACATTGCTGTATTCTCAGCAACCTAGTTTAAGAGACATGTATTTTACAGAAGAAGATATAGCTGCAAATACAATCAATGAGTTAATCCTATCGTCAGACTAAAAATTGACTGGTATTATAGCCGTCATTTTTTTAACGACGCCTGTAATATCAAGATTGGGCGATAAAGCGAAGAAGGGGTAAACTTTACCCCTTCGGATTAAACTGGGAGAGTAGTTTGGAGTTTTTGTACGAATACGGTTTATTTGTTGCCAAAGCCGTCACTTTAGTTGTGGCATTCGTTGTGATTGTTTCCACCATAGTGGGCGCGGCGAGCAAACAAAAGCAAGGTAAGGGGCAACTTGAAATAACATCACTGTCTGAACAGTTAAAAGACATAACCCATTACGCGCGGCAAGTACTGTTAGATAAAAATGCACAAAAGCAGCTTGCCAAAGAACAAAAGAAAGAAGAGAAACAAAAGAAGAAAAACAAGGAACCGCAAGATAAAAAGTCACGTTTGTTTGTGTTGGATTTCAAAGGCTCTATGGACGCCAATGAAGTTGAGCATTTACGTGAAGAAATTACCGCCCTTCTTTGTATTGCACAAAGTGAAGACGAAGTTTTGGTGCGATTAGAGAGTGGCGGTGGTGTCGTACATGGTTACGGACTTGCAGCGTCGCAACTACAACGCATTAAAGAAAAAGGGCTTAAACTCACTATAGCCGTTGATAAAGTCGCCGCTAGCGGTGGGTATATGATGGCTTGCGTAGCTGATAAATTAATAGCATCCCAATTTGCATATATTGGCTCTATTGGCGTGCTAGCGCAATTGCCTAACTTTAATAAACTATTAAAGAAAAACGATATTGAATTTGAACAACACACAGCCGGGGAGTACAAACGTACGCTAACTGTGTTTGGTGAAAATAACGACGAAGGTCGGGAAAAATTCAAAGAAGAAATAGAAGAAATTCATATCTTATTTAAAGACTTTGTTCACAGCCAACGTCCAGACATGGACATTGAGAAAGTGGCAACTGGAGAGTATTGGCCTGGCGTTAAGGCAAAAGAACTCGGCTTGGTTGATGCGTTATCCACCTCGGATGACTATATCCTTTCTCATCACCCTGAGCGTGAAATATTTAGTGTTAAGTACTCAGTTAAAAAGAATGTTGCAGAAAAATTAGGCTTGTCTGTGGCCTCAGTAGCTGAGCGCGTGTTAATGAAAAGCTGGAACAAAGCAAGACATTGGTTTTAAGTAAAAACGAATTCTATCATGGGGTTAATCTGGTTACGCATAACCCTTCTGATGGATTTATCTAGTCAGCGGGCTGCTAATAAGAAATATAAAAATGGCGAAAAATACCAAAACAGATATTCTCGATGCCGCAGAATTGTTGTTTTCTCAATATGGGTTTACACAAACCTCTATGCGAGAAATTACAACGCAAGCGAATGTTAATTTGGCATCTGTAAACTACCATTTTGGTAGTAAGAAAAACCTGATCCAATCGGTATTAAAACGTTATTTCGATATTTTAATGCCCGAAGTAGCGCTTTGTTTAAAATCATTGTCGCCATCAATGGGAACGCGTGGCATTGCCGAATTGCTTCAATCTCTCATTCCCCCGATGTTGAAACTTAATACACTTGGGCCCAATGGAACGGCTATTTTTGTTCAACTATTGGGGCGAGGTTACAATGAAACACAAGGGCATTTGCGTCGGTTCATTATGACCAATTATGGCGAAACTGTTCGCGCTTTGGTTGCGAGTATACAAAGGTGTTTGCCTGAGTTACCGGAAGAAGAATTATTTTGGCGGCTTCACTTTGCGATGGGAAGCTTTGTATTTTCAATGGCATCCAGTCAGGCACTTACCGAAATTGCAGAGTCTGACTTCCATAAGCAGGTAGAGATTGAAGAGGTAATTAGTCACCTTGTTCCTTTTGTGGCGCAAGGCTTAGCGGGAAATCTCCCAAACAATATATCAACAATCTAGGCTTATCGTGGCAAAATTGCAGTGGCAGATTTAGCGCGTAGCTTTTCTGCCCAATCGTCTTTTACCGAAAAGCCAGTCACTTTTTATACTAATTTTTTCTCACTTTTTGCACGGAGGACTTGTGTCAGTATCCATTCAACAACTTTCTACCTATTTAAACGGACTTTTGCGAGTACAAGAAATAACCGACTACTGCCCGAATGGCTTGCAGGTTGAAGGTAGGAGGGAAGTCACTCATATTGTGACTGGTGTAACGGCGTCGCAAGCACTCGTTGATGCCGCTATTGCACAAGGGGCGGACACCCTTTTAGTTCACCACGGATACTTTTGGAAAGGTGAGTCACAAACCATCACGGGCATGAAGAAGAAGCGTATTTCTGCGTTACTAAAAAACGATATCAATTTGCTTGCGTACCACTTACCGTTAGATGTTCACCCTGAATATGGCAATAATCGGCAACTCGCGAAGTTGCTTAATGTTCATCAAGTTAAAGCAGTATCTAGTGTGAAACCTGTCGGTGTTTTGATGGAAGGCGAACTTCCCAGCCCAATTAAGGGTGAAGACTTAAAGCAATTACTGGCTACGCAATTAAGCCGCGAAATTCTTATGGAGTGCCCGCAGAATAAAGAGATAACACGTATTGCGTGGTGTACGGGAGGCGGCCAAGGTTTTATAGAGCAAGCCGTGGAGGCCAACGTAGATGCTTTTATTACTGGCGAGGTATCAGAACAAACCATTCATGTCGCACGGGAAATGGACATTGCGTTTTTCGCCGCGGGTCATCATGCAACCGAACGTTATGGAGTAAAAGCATTAGGCGAGCACTTGTCAGAGCACTTCGATATACCTGTAACCTTTATAGACATACCTAACCCTGCGTAATGCAAAAGCCTAATGTATTTCCTAGTACATTAAGTGAATTAACGATGAATAGTTTATGGAAAATGACCGCCTTTTTAACGGCATAGCAACTAAGTTTGCTGATAATATATATGGTACGACTAAGGGGCAGTTGCGCCATCTTATCTTGTGTGATGCCTTGCAACCTTTCACCCAAGTGCCCTTATCTATTTTAGAAGTCGGCGGGGGCACAGGTGTGATGGCCGCCCATTTAGCTGAGCAAGGGCATCGTATTACGCTGACTGACGGTTCAAAAGATGTGCTTGAATTGGCCAGCGCTAATTTAGCTGCGTTTAGCAACGTCGATATAAAGCAGCAGTATCTTCAAGATATTACAGATATTGATGCTTATGATCTGGTTGTATGCCATGCGGTTTTAGAGTGGCTTGATAAGCCCTTCGACGCCATACGTTTTTTGTATAGCAACCTAAAGCCCGGTGGGTTGCTAAGCCTTAGCTTCTTTAATAGAGATGCTGCGCTCATGGCGAATGCCATTTACGGTAACTTTGAATATATTGAACGTGGCCTTAAGGTTAAGAACCAAGTTAAACTGAACCCGCAAAATGCCTTACCTGCTAAACAAGTAGTGGAATTTTGTGAAAATTCAGGCTTTCATATCTTAAGTAAAACCGGGGTTCGCTGTTTTCACGATTACATGAAAGATAACAGCCATCAAACATCTAAATTCGACCAACTCGTAAGCGTGGAAAGGCAATACAATCAAACCGAACCGTTTCTATGGCTGGGGAAATATTTCCATTTGATGCTGCAAAAACCAGCAGCAAACGAACACAAAGAGTAACGATTTACACGTCCACGAGGTTGTCATTGGCAGTGAAATCGCTGTTGTGGGTGAATAATAAAAGGTTGCTCACAGTCACCTGTGCAATTTCGGCTAATGCCTCCTGGGTGAAAAAGCCTTGGTGCCCCGTCACCAGTACGTTGGGGAAAGTGAGCAGGCGTTGAAAAATATCGTCCTGAATAATGTCTAATGAGTGATCGCTAAAGAATAATTCACTTTCTCTTTCATAAACGTCAAGACCCAGGTAACCAAGGTGCTGTTTTTTCAACGCACCAATGACCGCGGTGTCATCGATAAGCCCTCCACGCGATGTATTAATAAGCATGGCGCCTTTTGGCATAAGGGCTAATGTATCCTCGTTTATTAAATGATAGCTATCGTCGTTTAGTGGACAGTGCAAAGACACAATTTGACACTGAGACATTACGTTTTCTAACGAGGTGTAGGTTGCCCCAAGCTTTTCAACCTCGCGATGAGGATTTGGGTCACAACATAAAATTTTACAACCAAACCCATTAAGAATACGGATGACTGCTTGACCAATCTTGCCTGTACCAATGATGCCAACTGTTTTATTGAAAAGGGTGAAGCCCATTAGGCCTTCCAAGGCAAAGTTTCCTTCTCTTACTCTGTTGTAGGCTTTATGGGTTTTACGGTTTAACGTGAGGATTAACGCCAATGTATGTTCTGCAACCGTTTGTGGACTGTATGCGGGCACACGGGAAACCTTAATCCCTAGCGCTTTCGCTGCGTGTACATCCACGTTATTGAACCCAGCGCAGCGCAGGGCGACATGTTTTACTTTTAAATTGGCTAAGGTCGCAAGGGTAGGCGCACTTAAATCGTCATTAACAAACACACAAACTGCATCAAAACCCTTACAGGTTATCGCAGTTTGCGTATTTAATGGGTGGGGGAAAAACGTAAAGTCAATAGTTGAGGATGGAGTTTCATCTACACTTTTCTGTTCCAATCGCAACGATGAAAAAATAGCATTATCGTAAGCTTGAGCACTGAAAAACGCGACCTTGAGCATACGGTTACCTCCCTGTTTATTATGACTTATGCTAAGTGGGACTCAATGTCTTTTGCTATGTCTTCTGGTTTCGTGGTGGGGGCATATCGTTTAACAACAGTGCCATCTTTTGAAACCAAAAATTTCGTAAAATTCCACTTTATCCGCTTAGAGCCAAGTAAACCAGGCGCTTGGTCTTTTAGTTCAACATACATAGGGTGGGTTTGCGGGCCATTCACATCCGTTTTTTTAAAAAGCGAAAATGAAACGCCAAAATTGATAGTACAAAACGCCGCGATTTCTTCATCACTGCCTGGCTCTTGATGGCCAAACTGGTCACAGGGGAACCCAAGAATTTCAAATCCCTTGTCTTTATAGCGCGAGTACAAGTTTTCTAGCCCTTCATATTGTTTGGTAAAACCGCACTTACTCGCGGTATTGACGATAAGAAGCAGTTTCCCTCTATAGCGTTCCATCTCTTGTGGTTCGCCAGTGTTTTTCGTGAGTGTGTGGGCATAAATTGACATCGCGTTTTCTCAGTATTGTTGTTTTTATTACTGTTGTCTTTGCTTCATTAAAGCTTGATACTTTGGGTATCAGTATAACCCTAGAATGGATAGTAAGATCAGCATGACAAAAATGAAAGTAAGCTTTTTGGGATTGGGTGTTATGGGGTATCCCATGGCGGGTCATTTGGTTTCTGCAGGTTTTGATGTGACTGTGTTCAATCGAACTACACAGAAAGCAAAGCAGTGGGTTGAAAAATATGGCGCCAAACTCGCTTTAAGCCCATCTGAAGCAGCCAAAGATGCTGATGTTGTACTAATGTGTGTGGGTGACGACAACGACGTTAGAACGGTGGCAAAAGAAGCCATTGCTGCGATGAATGAAGGCGCATTATTAATAGACCATACAACCGCATCTGCCACGGTAGCAAAGGAAATCGACCGGGTGTGTAAAGACCATGGTTTAGGTTTTCTTGATGCGCCTGTCTCTGGCGGGCAAGCTGGCGCTGAAAATGGTCAGTTAACTGTGATGGTCGGTGGGACGGAAAGAGACTATATCAAAGCTAAGCCTCTTTTCGACGCTTATTCTCGCCACAGCCAATTACTCGGGGAATGTGGCAGTGGGCAGCTTGCCAAAATGATGAATCAAATTTGCATTGCTGGGATTGTTCAAGGCCTAGCTGAAGCCTTGCACTTTGGCCAAAAAGCAGGCTTAGACTGCAATGCTGTTATTGACGTCATCAGCAAAGGAGCCGCACAATCGTGGCAAATGGAGAATCGCGCCCAAACTATGCTTAATAACAGCTATGAATTTGGCTTCGCCGTGGACTGGATGCGAAAAGACTTATCTATTGCATTGGATGAAGCTCGAAGAAATGGCTCTACACTTGCGTTAACCGCATTAGTGGATCAATATTATGCTGATGTACAAAAAATGGGCGGTAATAGATGGGATACATCTAGCCTGCTAACACGGCTGAAGTAAGGCAGGCGAAAAGCCTTAGGGTTGTTAGAATTGCAGTGCGGGAGCTGTGATGTACCGATAATTTCACAACTAAAACCTACTATACGAAAATAAATTTCAAAGGATTAAAGTATGTATGTTTTAAAATTCATAGTTTGTGTTGTTATAGCTTTACTTTTTACGCATTCTGCGCAGGCCACGCTGTTACAAGCTTCATGGCCGGGTCCTGGTACCCCTTTATTTTCCTCAAGTGGTGTTAGCCCTGGACATACTGGCGGTAAAACGTGGATGCTTACCGACTTTAATGAATCGGCCTACGATTCTCTCTATTACACGCTTTACGGAGAAATAGGGTTGGGCAGCGCTGAACCTATGAGCTTCGACGAGATTAACAGTGACTTAATCAATGGTGTGTCAATTTGGAAAAATACCTTTGACATAGATTTGTATAACAGTAGCTCGAGCACGTGGCAGACAACCACAGTGCAAAGTACATTCACAATGACTGTGGAGGACTTAACTGGAAGCAGTTTAGCGTTAGTATCTGCCAATAGTCTTGGGCTAGATACAAATTTTGGCGGTTTGTTAGAAGTGATAGATGATTTTAGCGTGAACTTTCTCTTTGAAATTAACGGCACTCCGGCAATTGAGTGGTTCGATAGTCAAAGCACCCGTCCTAGTGATGGAGGCCAATTGAGAACCAGTGCAGGGAGTATCTTCTTTTATACAGAACCAACATCAGTCTCATCACCTTCATCAATGACTTTTTATGCGTTTATGTTTTTTGTATTAGTGAGGAGACAAGTTAGACGAAATTTTAACTAGAATGAAAACGTGAAGCCTTATTTTACCCTTTTTTTTCAGCAGCGGCTTGTGCTAACAATGTCAGTTGGTTTAGTCGTTGCTGGTTGCCCTGTGTGAGTTCAAGTTCCGCAACACAACTCAGTAGGCTCTGTACAGAGAACTTTCGATATACCGCAGTATCCGCTTCAATCATACATTGAACAAGGTTAAGACCAAAGGCCGCCGTATCTGCTGACAAGGTGAACGCATCATAGAAGTGTTTGAGTGCGCCTAAAAAGTTTTTTTCAACAAACATGTGTGTGCCTGTTTCATTAAGCGCAACAGCTTGTTCGTGATTTAAACCCAATTCTTTTCCACTTGTAATAATTAATGCACTGTTGCTAACTTGTTCTGTAATAGCCTGAGTTTCTTCGTTTTTTTGCCTGGCTAATAGTAACAATGCGTTCGCTTTTTCTTCGTCGCCCAACCCATGATGCACTTTAGCGGCAATAACCAATAGTGAGGGTTCTGTCCGTAAATAATTATCCATGTAATCTTCGTCTAAAAGACTTGCGGCTTTGTCTTCATCCTGCTCGAGAATGGCAGAAAATGCTAATAGGTAGTCGCGCTTTTGCAGCATTTGCCTATCACCTTGATTTCGACCAGCAATGCCCACTAATTTTCTTGCTTGCGACAAGCTTTCTCTACGGTTAGTCGTAGGAGACTCTTCAGCGAGAAGTAGATAGAACTCTGCTAATTCAAAGGTAAAATCGTTAAAACGATCTTTCGCACTTCGGTGCATAGCGCGTTTTTTCTGAAACAAGTCTATGGCTTCTACCACTTTATCTTGCTTTTGAAAGGCAATAGATTTCATTCTGGTTGCCGATAAACTCAACTCGCTAAACTTAATGTTTTCGAGGTAATCTTCCACCTGTCCGTAGGACTTTTGTTCGAAGGACAGTGACGCCAACCACTCAAACGCGCGGTCTCTAGCTAAGCTAGAATGCACCATAGTGCTTAATTCCGACTGACATTCCGGCCATTTACCTGCAGCATATTGGCAACGTATTTTACCCCATTGTGCCCACAGCACTTTGTCAGAGCGGGTAAGTACTTCATCATAGATATTCATGGCTCGTTGAATCTCGCCATTTTCATAAAGAAGCCGTGCATACAATTTGCGAATGTCATTCACTAAACGAGAGGGCACACCTTCTCTCACTTGCTTTTGAAGTAAACTTATTGCATTACTTCGCTGCTTGTTATCCATTTCTTTTAATATCGGGTCAGCATAGTGGCGATAAGAAATATAGTGTCGAATTTGTCGAGTGAGTGACGCAATGGTGTAGGGTTTAATGAGTAGAATGTCAGGCTGAAGATCCATAATTCTACCTATGGCCTGTGGCGATCTATCCGACGTAAGAAAGATAATACCTGTACTTGGACGAATGTAACCCGCTTCACGAAGGGCGTGGATCCATTCTACACCAGACTTGCCT
Organism: Alteromonas australica; assembly: GCF_000730385.1. Taxonomy (NCBI): domain Bacteria; kingdom Pseudomonadati; phylum Pseudomonadota; class Gammaproteobacteria; order Alteromonadales; family Alteromonadaceae; genus Alteromonas; species Alteromonas australica. The sequence goes on from NZ_CP008849.1 coordinate 2,152,003, forward strand.
TGACCAAGGTGATAGTCCATTAAAAGCAGCTCGAAATGTTGTTTGCGCAGTGCGCTTTTCAACTCTACACCCGATGCAAAACTACGTACGTTTAAATGACCAATGGGCAGCAGATGACCACGAAGGGTCGTTCTTGCTGTCGCATTGTCTTCAACAATTGCAATCCTGTATTCCATCGGTGCTGTACTCAACATTCTATCAAACAATAGCTTACCAGTGCTTCGGCTAAAGTGCATTAAGCAAAAAGATGTAAAACGAAGCGGCGACATGTATCTATCGGCTTAGTCCTAAGAAACCATAAGGAATCCAACCTTTGATGTCACAATTAATTTACAATTATTTTAAATTGATTTGACGTTAACGTTTACGTGAAGGTTAACAATTCGTTACTGTTACTCTCATGAGTTAATCACAGGCAGAAAAGCATGAAACAGGTTCCTTTACTTATTAATGGTGAATTTATAACGTCGGCAACCGATGAGTTCATTACGGTGACTAATCCAGCCAACAACACACCCATAGCACACGCGCCCTGCGCGACTGAGAGCGAAATGGAAGGGGCGATCGCATCAGCAACACACGCATTCTCAAAATGGAAAAACGTGCCCGTTACTGAGCGAGCACGAGTCATGATGCGCTATCAGGCACTACTTAAAGCACACCATGATGAAATTGCGACTTTGCTCGCTCAAGAAACGGGGAAAACCTTCGACGACGCAAAAGGCGATGTGTGGCGTGGTATAGAAGTGGTTGAGCAAGCGATGAACGCCCCCGCATTAATGATGGGCGAAACTGTTGAAAACGTTGCAAGAGGCGTCGATACCTACAGTGTCACGCAACCCCTTGGTGTTTGCGCAGGTATTACCCCATTTAATTTTCCAGCCATGATCCCACTTTGGATGTTTCCCCTCGCTATTGTTTGCGGTAACACCTTTATTTTAAAACCGTCAGAACAAGACCCCTTAACGCCTAATCGCTTAGCTGAATTATTTCTTGAAGCGGGTGCGCCTGCCGGCGTTCTCAATGTTGTCCATGGCGGCAAAGAGCAAGTAGAGCCTTTATTAACCGACCCTCGCATTAAAGCAGTTTCTTTCGTGGGTTCGGTTCCTGTTGGTCAACACATTTATCGTACTGCAACGGCGAATATGAAAAGAGCACAATGCTTTGCGGGTGCCAAAAACCATACGGTAATTATGCCCGATGCCAATAAGGAGCATGTATTAAATAATCTTGTTGGCGCTTCGGTAGGCGCAGCGGGACAGCGTTGTATGGCAATTTCTGTGGCGGTCTTTGTTGGCGAGGCGCAACAGTGGATACCTGAATTAGTCGCCCGAATTGCTAAAGTAAAACCTGGCCTGTGGGACGACGAGGAAGCGGGATTTGGCCCCCTCATCAGCCCTCAGGCAAAACGACGTGTATTAGGTTTAATTCAAGAAGCGAAAGAAGAAGGGGCCGAATGTTTATTAGATGGTTCCACCGCCACTGTGGAAGGTTATGAAGACGGCAACTGGGTAGGCCCAACGGTGTTTAATAAGGTCACTGCCGATATGCGTATATATACAGAAGAAGTTTTTGGCCCAGTACTTTCCTGTATGTCAGTGGATTCACTCGATGATGCCCTGACACTGGTTAACAACAACCCTTATGGTAATGGTACTTCCATATTCACAAACAGTGGTGCAGCAGCGCGAAAATACCAAAGAAATGTCGAGGTAGGGCAGGTAGGTATTAATGTTCCAATTCCTGTGCCCTTGCCATTTTTTTCCTTCACAGGGTGGAAAAACTCTTTTTATGGCGACCTCCACGCGTACGGAAAACAAGCCATTCGTTTCTATAGCGAGACTAAAACGGTCACCGCTAGATGGCTAGAAGACGACGTACCTAGCGGTACAAATTTAACCATTTCGTTAGACTAATCCAAAACGGCAGTGTGGAGTAAAACACAATGAATGTAGAGCTTTCAGAAGACCAAGTGGCGTTTCAGGAGACAGCACGACAGTTTAGTGAACAAGCACTGGCACCTTTTGCGGCGCAGTGGGATCGCGAACATTTTTTCCCTAAAGAAACCATACAAAAAGCCGGTGAACTGGGTTTTTGCGGCTTATATAGCCCAGAAAGTGAAGGTGGTTTAGGTCTCAGTCGTTTGGATGCCTCTGTGATATTTGAACAATTGGCAATGGGGTGTACGACAACCACCGCCATGTTAACTATTCATAATATGGCAACCTGGATGATAGCCACCTGGGGAAGCGATGAGGTTCGCGCTAAGTGGTGTCCTAGTCTCGTCACTGGCGAACAACTGGCATCCTATTGTCTTACCGAGCCCGGTGCGGGTTCTGATGCTGCATCGCTAAAAACAAAAGCGGAAAAAAAACAGTCTGGCTATATTCTGAATGGTTCGAAGGTTTTTATTTCTGGTGCCGGTGAAACAGATGTTCTTGTGGTAATGGCTCGCACTGGCGGCAGCGGTCCTAAGGGCGTTAGCGCATTCGCTGTACCGGCCAATGCGCCGGGAATAAGCTACGGTAAAAAAGAGAGGAAAATGGGGTGGAACGCTCAACCCACTAGAATGATTGCATTTGATAATGTAGAGATTGACGCAAATTGGCGATTAGGCGAGGAAGGCCAGGGCTTTAAAATGGCCATGCAAGGTTTAGACGGCGGGCGTATTAATATTGCAACTTGCTCTGTAGGGACGGCCCAACAAGCACTTAATTTGGCCAACGCCTATCTACGTGAACGCGAGCAATTTCAAAAGCCTATTGCTACATTTCAAGCGTTACAATTTAAATTAGCCGATATGGCCACGGAATTGGTGGCAGCAAGGCAACTCGTTCGTATGGCAGCGTGTAAACTAGACGCGAACCACCCAGACAAATCCACTTACTGCGCTATGGCGAAACGGTTTGCCACCGATGTGGGTTTTAAAGTGTGTAATGAAGCCTTACAGTTACATGGTGGGTATGGCTATATTAATGAATACCCATTAGAACGCCATGTTCGCGATGTACGCGTTCATCAAATTCTTGAAGGCACAAATGAAATTATGCGCGTTATCATAGCAAGGCGATTACTTGCAGATACCACAAGCCTGCTTTAACAGGGATAAGGAGTTTTTATGCAACAGTCAGCCCCCGTCGTCATCGCCGAAGAGCGTAAAACCAAAAGTGGCCATGTATTGGGCGTCCTCACTTTAAACAAACCTAAGGCTCTCAATGCCCTAGACTTGCCCATGGCGAGTATCCTGTTAGATACATTAGAGCAATGGAAATCACGGCAAGATATCACGTGCATTGTTCTCACATCAGCAGGCGATAAAGCGTTTTGTGCGGGCGGCGATATCGTCTCTATGTACCACGCAATGTGTGAATCCCAAGGAGAGATCCCGGCATTTTTAACATCATTCTTCAAAACTGAATATACCTTGGACTACTGCATACATTATTACCCCAAGCCTATCGTGGTATGGGGTTCAGGTATTGTAATGGGCGGCGGTATGGGCCTTTTATGTGGAGCAAGTCATAAAGTGGTGACAGAAACATCACGATTGGCAATGCCTGAAATTTCCATTGGTCTTTATCCCGATGTAGGAGGCAGCTATTTTTTACCGCGCATGCCAGGTAAAACAGGCTTGTTCTTAGGATTGACAGCCACACAAATGAACGGTGCTGATGCCGTACATGCGGGATTGGCTGACTATTTGGTGGCTGCCAATCAACTAGACATCTTAATGCAAAAGTTAAACGACGTGGAGTGGGGCGGTGTTAATCATCACGATTCGGTCTCTCAGGTACTCGCGAACTTAGATGCGCCGCTAAGCCCGCCCAATAGCCTTATCGCTCTGCATCAAAACGCTATTGATACATGGTGTGACGGCAAAACAGTGGCTGCGGTGGTAGACAATATTTTAAGCGCCCAAGAAAGTGATCTACCGGTTAGCGAAGACCCAGAGGCACACGCAGTGGCGATAAAATGGCTTAATAAAGCACAAAAAAACCTCAAAAATGGGTCGCCTATTACCGCCCATCTGGTTTTTGAGCAGTGTGTTCGCGGGGCAACGATGACGTTGGCTGAATGTTTCAAAATGGAGGCCGTTATGTCTTGCAGATGCGGAGAGTCAGGCGAATTTCAAGAGGGCGTAAGGGCGCTGCTCATCGACAAGGACCTTTCCCCTAAGTGGAAATATAACCACGTAGAAGAAGTTCCCCACGACGTTGTTGAAGGTTTTTTCAGTTCTCCTTGGGCAGAAGACGAACATCCGCTGGCTCACTTAGGAGAGGAAAAATGACACACATCGCATTTATTGGTTTGGGCAATATGGGCGGTCCTATGGCCGTAAACTTAGTGCAAAGTGGACATAGGGTAACCGTATTTGATTTGTCGGTGCCGGCGATGGATTCACTAAAGCGTGAAGGCGCCAGTGTTGCTGATTCGGCGTTGAGTGCGGTAAAGGATGCAGACATTGTCGTGACTATGTTACCGGCGGCTCAACACGTTGAGCGCTTGTATTTAGGTAATGATGGTATTATTCGTGGCGCCAAACCCGGAACCCTATTTATCGACTCCTCTACCATAGATGCAGATACTGCAAAACGGGTTGGCGCGGATGCATATGCGTGTAACATGCACTTTATTGATGCTCCCGTCTCTGGCGGCACGGCAGGCGCGAAAGCGGGAACGCTCACCTTTATTATGGGAGGCAGCCCACACGCGGTTGCGCAGGCGACACCTGTTTTACAATGTATGGGGCGGAATTTGTTTCACGCCGGCGATTTAGGGGCAGGACAGATTGCAAAAATTTGCAACAATATGCTGTTGGCGGTGCTTATGGCGGGTACTTCAGAAGCCCTAACGATGGCCACAAAAAATGGCATAGACCCTAAGGTTATGTCTGACATTATGCTGCAAAGCTCGGGGTGCAACTGGACACTGGAGAAGTACAATCCGTGTCCAGATGTTATGGAAAATGTGCCCTCTAGCAATCAGTATGAAGGTGGTTTTATGGTTAAGCTTATGAACAAAGATTTAAACCTTGCCATGAACACTGCGGCCGACAGTGTCTCTACCACACCCATGGCAACAGCAGCGCAAAGCTTGTATAGAATGCTGGAGTCACAGGGCCATGGAGAAAAAGACTTCTCCAGTGTTTATACACTCTTTAATAAACACACTAACACGTAAAGCAATACACAAGAGAGAGGGCTAAGCCACAGTTTCCAATAAGACACTGACAGTGAAAATTGATAAACTTATTGCTCGTCGTCGTTTTTTGGATATTTTTTATGTGGCAATGCCCTTTATGCCAACTCCCCATCAATGTAAATGAAAAAGCCATTCAATGTGCAAACAAACACACGTTCGATAAGGCCAAAGCAGGCTACGTAAATTTACTTCCTGTACAGTTTAAAAAATCTAAGTCGCCGGGGGACGATAAGGAAATGGTACGTGCACGGCGCATGTTCCATGAACAAAAGGGTTATCAGCCGCTTAAAGACACCATGTGTGAAATTTTAGCGCGGTATTTCGCCAGCCAATCTTTAGAAAATACGCCGTTAACCCTGTACGATGCTGGTTGTGGCGAAGGAAGCTACTTACTTGCGTGTGTGAAAGGGTTAAAAGAAAGCGGTTTTATCCTTGACGGTGCAGGCAGTGATATTTCGAAAACCGCTGTTGAACTGGCAGCGAAAGCCTACAAGTCGTGCCAATTCGTTGTCGCTAGCAGCTTTGATTTACCGCTACAAAATAGTACGCTAGACGCCGCCATCCAGGTGTTTGCGCCGGGAAGCACCAAAGAATATGCTCGTATATTGAAACCCCATGGCGTGTTGCTTACGGTTGACCCTGCGCCAAGGCATCTCTTTGAATTAAAATCACTGGTATATAGCAACCCACAACCGCATAAAGACGGACCAACGGAGCGTGAGGGTTTCAATCAAATAAAACATGAAAACCTCTCTTACACGTTATCTTTACCATCCCCAGAACAGCGTCTCGCTCTTGTTAAAATGACGCCTTATTACTGGCGCTTAACACCTGAAAAATTAGATAAGGTGGTAGAAAATTTAGCATCGGTCACCGTCGACTTTAACATTCAGGTATTTTCACTATCATCCTCATAAAAATCTGAGTAAACCGCGTTCAAGCCAGAAGAATACAAATGCAAAAACAAAAAGCCGTATTTTTAGACCGTGACGGGATCATCAACATAGACCATGGTTATGTGGGGCACTACCACAATTTTGATTATGTGGAAGGTGTATTTGACATGATCAAGCACTTTGTCGCGCAAGGTTTTAAACCTATTATTGTGACCAATCAATCAGGTATTGCACGTGGCTACTTCACGGAGGCCGACTTTCTAAACCTGATGAAACAGGTTCAGGATGAATTTTCCGAGCAAGGGTTACCTCACATTCCCGTATTTTACTGTCCACACCATCCTGAAGGAAACCTTTCCGCCTACCAAGTCATGTGTGAGTGTCGAAAACCCAAACCCGGTATGCTGTTAAACGCCGCCAAACAATATGCTATTGATTTACCGAATAGCATAATGATTGGAGATAGTTGGCGCGACATAGAAGCTGGCCAGGCAGCTGGGGTGAAATGGTGTGTCTATGTGTCTGATAAAGCCCCTCCGTTAGAGGCTGATAAAAGCCAGGTTTACCTCGTCAATAAACTCACCGATATACCAGGCTCTATAGAGTAAAAAAGCGCCCGTAGGCGCTTTTTTAATGTTGTTGCGAGAACCGCGACAAATGTTTTATCGCTTGGCTAAGTAGGTCCACATTGAGCGGGGCGTTACTACGCTTATTGGTGGCCAAATCGGTAATTTCATAACTGCCATTACTTAACACATCAGTACGTTTTCCGTTATGAAACACCACGATACGTTCACCAGATGTACTCACCAACCAATTGCGACTTGGCGATAACAGGCTTTGCCCTGTGGAATAGAAGTGCGAAGGAGCATTACAGCCCAATGCATTTAAAATAGTAGGAGCAAGGTCTTCAGTACTTGCCATCGTACCCTTAATAGGCAGGTTACTGTATAAAGTGCCAGCGTTATTGGTGTTATTACTGCTGTAACCCGTTGCCACAATCACTTTACTGTTGGCAAGCAATTCAGAAGTTAAATAGCTTTCAATACTCGATGCCGTTAAAAACGCAATATGTAAACCACCGTGTTGACTACCTAAAGGTTGCGTATAACTGTCAAACCTTTGCGAGGGAAGAGCCTCGTCAAAGTGAAGTGATACGGGCATTCCAAGCCCCACAGGGAGCGCCAATAGCACCGGGCGTTTAGCTGATAACGATGCCTGATAGATTTCTGGAACCCCAAATAAGGTGGTGGAAATCAGGCTTTCTTGATTGCTTGCGGTAGAGTAGTAGCGAGCCACGGTATTCAGATTAAAGCCGTCAATATTGGCAATTGGCATATCGTCTGTTTGCACAATTACCGTCATATTATCGTTTGCATTAACTGAACAATACACCGGCTCTGCTGGGTAATTGATGTTGTGAATGTCTGAATTGAATTGTAGTTGCTTGCGTTCTTCATACGCCGCTAGGTCAAGTAACCCATAACGAGACATCGTGGTTTTTGCCGTCGCTGGATACGATAACGGGAACATGTTGTCCTGTTTGATAATAGGCTGATACAGCTTAGCGTCTGCCCACACATGAACGGCATGACTTGACACAAAACAAACAACGAAAAAGCTCGCTACAGGTATACCAATTTTATACTTAGTAAAGCGCTCAACCCGTTTCCAAATCGCATTGGCTAGTACCAATTGAAAACCTAGCCACACTATGAACAACAAAAACAAGTACGCCCATTGCTGCCAGTCAAATTCACCAATTTGCGTTTGTGCTTCATCTTTAAGTAGGTCAGCGGCATGCACGCTAATATGAAAACCTGTACGGTTAAACAGGAGGGCATCGAAAGCAAGGAGTGCAAGCCCAACCGCAGCAATCACCGACGCCGTTGCTTTAATCACCCTAGGGTTCGACACCAGATAACAAAGTGGCAATATAAAAATAACGAAGCCAAAGAAGGTCATGAAACCAATATGACCGAACCAATTGGTAAGTAAATACACTGTTCCCACACCTGTACCTGGCATAGGCGATGAAAATACAAAAATTGAAGCAATCACAATAGCAATAATAATATTGGCTAGTGCAAACCAGTGGCCCCAATTTACCAGTTTCGTCACCCGTTGACGGCGTGGAGATTCAGCTAAAATCATAAGGGCGCCTATTTACCTTGAACACTCTTTTTAAGAACGTTAGCGAATTGATCAGCCATGGTTTCTCTGTTTTCAGGTGCAACCTGTGTATTAAGGATATGGGTAATAACGTTACCTAGTACCATAAGAGATAAATCTCTGTCGGCTTCGTTTTTCTCTAATGTTAGAATGACGTCGTTCATTAGCGCTTCGAACTGATCGTTTGTGTAACGGCTCTGTTGGGGCATTGTTACGCCTCTTTTTAATAATTTCTTTGATAAAAAGAATGGTTTTAGTCGTAAAATGATTATAATCGTTGTTTGAGTGATAACAATCATTCATTCTAAAATCCCGCAAATCCTTGGATATTTCTGACACTTTTTAAGCAACAGGACACCCTTTTTACTATGAGTGCACTGATTCACCACTTTGTCGTACATCGTCTCATCCTCAATAAAGAAGAAAAAATTGAGGCTATTCCACGTGATAACTGCTTGGCCGTGACGCCAGAAATTGAGTTATTGGCGCATCAAATTAATCACAGTTTCAATGCTAAACCCGGCAAAGGCGTCGGCCATTTTGTTGATAACGCGCCCAGCGTAGATAACGAACACAAAGATAATGACGAAGAAAAAAGTGGCATCACTGATGTTTCAGCGTTTGCTAACGAATTAAAAAACTACATGGCAGAGAAAAAAGCCGCGGGAGACAATGTAGAAGATGCATTTCATCGTTTTTCCGTATCGGCAACCAATCGCTTAGTTAAAACCTTGGCCGATACCGGCACCGTAGAAACCGGTTTTTTAATCTTCTGCCAATATGAATACCTTGCTACACAGTACTTAATGATTGCGTTACTGAATACCCGCTCTCATGTAGAAGTTACGCATTCCCTTGATTTGTCAGCCAGAGAGCATTTAGACCTTGCTCGCATGCAATTGGCTGTGCGGTTTGATTTAACGCAGTGGGAAATCCAGCCAGAACAACAACGTTACGTAAGTTTTATTAAAGGCCGCATGGGAAGAAAAGTTTCAGACTTTTTTATGCAGTTTGTCGGATGCGAAGAGTTGGTCGACGTGAAGCAACAAAATAAACAGTTAATTTCAACTGTTGATGCGTACTTAGCCAGTGAAGCCCTAGACCCTCAAGAACAGCATCAACACAGAGAAGAAGTTAAAAGCTACTTCAAGGAAAAAATTGATGCGGGCGAGAGTTTATCTGTGGATGAATTAGCCAACCGCTTACCCGCGAACGAAGAAACGAATAACAACTTTTCCGCGTTTTCACAGCAAATGGAAACCCCACTTGAAAAAGAAATTCAACCCGACCCCGCAGCACTAAAACAATTAGCCAAATTTAGCGGGCAAGGCGGCGGTGTTTCTATTAGCTTTGAAAGAAAATTAATGGGCGATAGGGTATTTTACGATCCTGCCACCGATACCCTAACGTTGAGAGGATTACCACCAAATTTAAAAGATCAGCTTAATCGACAATCTTCTATGGACTAATCACTGATTTAAGCCTTAAAAAAACGTATACTACACAAAGAAAAATGAACACGATTCAAGGGTGTTATGCAATTATTTGTAAATGATTTGACAGTGATGGACTTTTCATACCTTTGCCCGAAGCGCGGCATGGTAGGTGAAAGCTGGATTGTCGACGTGGTTCTGGATGGAGAGCTCAATGAAGAGAGCATGGTCCAAGACTTCGGTAAAGTGAAAAAAAACCTAAAACGATTGATTGATGAATATGTTGATCACAAATTGCTTGTGCCAGCAGAATACGCAGGTTCAAAGGTTATACATGATGAAGTAACTGAACAAGTTGAAGTACAATTTACCTGCGAAGACGGCCGGCAAATTATGCTGCACTGTCCCGCTGAAGCTTACGCAATTTTGTATTCAGACGTGGTCACCATGGCGTCTGTCAGTGTGTATTTGAAAGAAGTTCTGGCTACGCATTTACCAGAAAACGTAGATAACATTACGTTGAAGTTAAGAACAGAAGTGATTCATTCCCCCTTCTATCACTATACCCATGGTTTAAAGAAGCATGACGGTAACTGTCAGCGTATTGCTCACGGCCATCGTTCTCGTATTGATATTTTACTAGATGGTCAAGTGAGTGAAGCTGAGCAAAGCTACTGGGCTAAACGGTGGGAAGATATCTATATTGCCACGCAAGAAGACGAAATTGCCTACACTGAACGGAAAATAACCGGCAGTGTTGCTGAACCGTCTGCCTATCTCTGTTTTGCTTATGAATCTTCGCAAGGGTATTTTGAACTCATTATTCCAAAATCAGACTGTGAAGTTATCGACACCGATTCTACCGTGGAATGCTTAGCGCAATATCTATTGGAAGAGCAAAAAAAGCGTACGCCTGATTCACACTGCCAAGTTATTGCCTATGAAGGGGTTGGAAAAGGCGCCATGGTAAGCGAATAATCTAGGGCAAATAAGCAAGGAAATGAGCCACTCTATGACATTGATGAAGAAAGTTAATTTTGACGTTAACCCTATTGGTAAATTCGGAAAAATAGTACGACGCACAAGTCTATTATGTGTTTGCGTACTCTTCTCAATGGTCAGTGTGGCCAGCGAAGCAAACGAAACGTCCCCTTTGGTTTTACATGGCGAAATGACCCAAGGGGCACTATTACGAGGTCAAGTGCCAGAGGGTGCCAAGGTGCGACTCGATGGCGTAAAGGTAGAGATTAACTCACAGGGTAAATTTGTTATCGGTTTTGAACGCAAAGCCCCGTTGAACCATGAACTCACTGTATCTTTACCCGATGGAAGTGTCATCACTAAACCCATCACGTTGACCGAGCGAAATTATAACATCCAGCGCATTGACGGCCTCGACCAAAAAATGGTGACGCCACCGCAATCGGTCACCGATCGCATTAAACAAGACAACATTGATGTCGCGATTGCCCGTCAGCCTAAATCGGCTCTCGATGCAGTATTCACGCGTTTCATTTGGCCGGCAAAAGGGCCAATTACTGGCGTTTATGGTAGCCAACGTATATTAAATGGTACGCCTAAGTGGCCGCATTATGGCGTAGATGTTGGCGGTCCAACAGGAACGCCAGTTTATGCGCCAGCCAGCGGGAAAGTGACCCTAGCAAAAGATTTATATTACTCTGGCAACACCCTGATTATGGATCACGGGATGGGGGTTTTCTCTACCTTTCTTCATTTAGATTCTATGGATGTAAAAGTGGGGGAATACGTAGAGCAGGGTAAACCTATCGGTACCATTGGCGCATCAGGTCGTGCCACAGGCCCACATTTAGATTGGCGTATCAACTTAGGTAAGATGCGATTAGACCCGCAAACTATCGTTACTGGCCAGCCTAACTAACGCCTAGCTGCTTATTCGTGTGTGATTCTTTGCGCGAGAAAAGTGCGCGCTAATCAACGCGCACCTTGATGAATAGCGCGCGTTATCTGGTTTAACATGAAAAGCGCTCAACCCGCTTAATGGTCTAACCATTGTTGAAGTTTTTCTTCATTTTCAATGGTAAAGTAGGCTCTATCCTGACGCGCTTGCAATACCGGCAAGGCGACATTGACGATTTGCCCATCGCGAATGAGTGTTAGAGTTACATGTGTATCAGATGCACAATCCAGTAACCGCTGTAATTTTGCTTGATTAACAACTTGATTATTTAAAGCCAAAATAATGTCATTTATCATAACGCCCGCTTTTGAGGCAGCTAACCCTTCAAACACCTGAATCACAGATAACCCCATGGCCGCGGGCTTACAAGTTGCGCCTAATTGATGTCGAATTTCTGTTGCATCAGTATAGCCGCCTTTATCTTCTGCGCTTACTGCAGAACGTGTGTGCAGTTTAACGCCTATATCATCAAGCCAAGTTTCAAGAGGCACATCGTCAGTGCCGTAAACCACGCTATCGAGATAATCGTTGACGTCAATATCAAACTCTTGCTGACACAAGGTAGCAATGACGTTATCTGGCGTACCACATTCGTCACGACCATAAATCTCCCAAAGGCGCTTCATGACAGTATCAAGTGACACGGTTTGATTCGATCGATGGCGAAGGAGCAAATCTAGGCCAAAAGCAATGATGCCGCCCTTGGTGTAGTATGAAACTATGTTATTAGTGGCACTGGCGTCTTGTTTGTAAAACTTTGTCCATGCGTCGAAACTACTTTGTGCCACCGACTGTTTATAGCGTCCAGCATTTTGTAGCAGGCGCGAAATATTCTGCGCGACAATGTCGAGGTACTTTTTGCCATCTATCAACTTAGCCCGAGCAAGGGTGAGATCATCATAAAAACTGGTAAAACCTTCATATATCCACAGTTGGTTTGTGTATGTTTCTTCACCTAACTTGGGTGTAACCATCACATCTGGTTTAATGCGTTTCACATGCCAAGTGTGAAATAGCTCGTGACTACATAAGCTTAAAAAGGTGATGTAACCGTCTGTTTTATTTGCCTGGCTATTGTCTCCCAACCGCGGTAGGTCGTGGCGAGGATAGAGCAGTGCGGTGGAGTTTCGATGTTCTAAACCGCCAAAACCATTTTCCGCCAGTAAGGTCATAAATACGTAGCGAGATACAGGCTGGGGGTGGTCAAACAACGCCATATGATGGCGACAAATGGGCTTAAGATCCTTTGCAATTCGCGCTAAGTCCAGTTGATGGCTACCACTAAAAACCAACTCGAAGGTCACACCATCCACCTCGTAACTCAGGGTTTCGCATTCACCAATAAAAATAGGGTGATCAATAAATTCAGCGTAGCTGTGGCTTTCATATGCCCAATATTGAGGATTACTGTCTAGCGCAATAGGTGTCATACCGGTATGCGCCTGCCAATGGCTCTGCGCCGGTTTTTCTATCTGCAATGTGCAACGCACTTCGCTCATTTCCACCACATTCAAAAACGCACTTGTGCCATTAATGAAGGCATATTCATGATTAATAAACGCCGAACGTACCGATAAGTCATTCGCGTAAACCACATAATTGACAATAACGCCATCGCCGTTGGTGGCAACCTCCCAGGTTTGCTTGTCTATTTTCTGAGCCGCTATTTCTGCCCCAGTGTCGGCATGGGTAAAGGTTATTTCCGTGATGCTTTTTGCGAAGTCGCGAATCATATAACTGCCGGGGATCCAAGACGGTAGCGCAAAGGTGAGGGTGGCTTCGTTGTGTTCTGGAACCTTAAGTTCTACGGCGAAAAGATGCTGCTGCCAAGATTTAACACTAAGCTGATACTGAAGAGATAAAGTACGCATAAAAAACCTAACAATAAACGAGACCTTCATGATGCCTTATCATGAAGGTTTTGTCAGCTAGGCTAAAATTAGTTACATTGGTAGTAATAACAATTAAAAATGGCGAAGCATGGAAGAAAAAGTTGTAAATAGGCGCATGAACCGAGAAGACGTTGAAAGTTTACGTTCACTCCTTCCTGGCACTATGGTAGACCTTCAAATTACTACGCCTACCGCGCCACGGCGCGTTAAAACTGGCTATGTGGGTATGGAACTGGGTAACTGTCTTTTATTTCAAGCGCCCACGTCAGCCAAATGGATGTCCACCCGAGATTTGCTCACTATTGGTAACGATTTAGTGGTTCGTTACGTACTGGAAGGAGACGCAGGGCAAGTCATTGCATTTCGCGTAAAAGTATTAAAGTTGCTCTCGAAACCTACGGGGCTGCTAATAACGAGTTTTCCTTCTCACATTGAATCCATTGGTCTTCGTGCGAATAAACGTTCGCAACCAGGTATTTCAGTTATCGTGACCTCTGAAACATTTCCTGAAGCGGATAAAGTGACGGGGATAATCGTGGACATATCACAACATGGTTGCAAAATTGCGCTACCCTTAAACCCAGAGTGGCCCGTATTATTAGATAATGCGAATCTCACCCTTACTTATTCTACCGATGGCGTGGAGTCTAAAATTCAGGCGTCGGTGCGGAATCACAAATTAGAAAGTGATTTTGTATATTACGGAGTAAAATTTAACAGTGATAGCGAAACAGTAAATGCGCTTTTATCACGCCACACATTAATTAGTTAGTATTAAAAGCGCTTGACCTAAAATAACTAGAAAGAGAATTGTTATGCGTACTATTGAACGACTGCTAACCCAATACAGCGAAAGCCATCAAAACAAAGCCAACGTTGCCATTCACGCTGTTGCTGTACCCAGCATTTACTTTGTTACTTTGGGGCTTTTATACGCCATTCCCGTGCCGGAACTGCTTGCGAATGCCAACGTTACGTGGGCCCACCTTATTGCGCTGCCCATACTCTATTATTATTTTTCGCTTTCAGGCCCAATAGGCGCGGCCATGACACTGCTTACCATTGTGTGTTTTTCTGCTATACGATTGCTTGAGTTTTACGGTGTGTCGGTTTGGCAAACCTGTTTAGCGCTGTTTGTGATCATGTGGGCATTACAATTTATTGGCCATAAAATTGAAGGTAAGAAGCCCTCTTTTTTGGAAGATTTGCGCTTTCTACTTGTTGGGCCTGCCTGGTGGTGGGTACATTGGCTTAAGCGGCTAAATATCAGTTATTAAAATTAAAATCTCATGACTTTCTTTCCTGCGATAAGTCGCCTATGGCATACGACCAAGCCGCTACGGTTAACCCGCGGCTTGCGTATAATCTCTTTATTATTTATTAAATTGGTATTTATGTGAGTCGCTTTCAGCGCGTTATTGAAAGTAATGAACGCTTGTTTTGGACGCTGCACAGTGCAGGGTGGGCAGGCTTCGCTATTATTTATTATATAGGTTCGTTTCTTCATGACGTTCGCCCTATTTGGGTATTTATCATTTTGCTTAACGCCTATGCAGGGTGGTTGCTTACCATTCCATTAAGATACATTTATCGCTGGGCTCGAAAACAATCTCCTTTAAACATGATCATCATTGTGATTGCATCGTGTTACCTCATTGCACTTTTATGGGCCGTGGTTAAAAACGTCAATTACTGGGAGATATATAAACACGGTTACCGTCCCGACGAGTGGTATATGTATTTCACCAATACCATTAACTCTCTCATTATGGTGGGGTGTTGGAGTGGTGTGTATTTCGGCATTAAAAACTTCCAAATGCTACAAAAAGAAAAGCAAAATGCGTTGAAGGCAAGTACTATGGCGCATCAAGCGCACATTAAAATGCTGCGTTATCAATTAAATCCACATTTTCTATTTAACACGCTTAATGCTATCTCTACGCTTATTTTGTTGAAAGAAAACGACACCGCTGAAGCCATGGTCTCTCGCTTAAGCGACTTTCTTCGCTATTCGTTAGATAATGATCCAATTAAACGGGTTCCTTTAGGGCAAGAGATTAAGGCGTTAAGGCTTTACCTTGAAATAGAAAAAGTCAGGTTTGATGACAGACTAGAAGTGGTGTGGGATATTGATGAGCATTGCGATAATGCGTTAGTGCCCAGCATGATTTTGCAACCCATTATTGAAAATGCAATAAAACACGCCATATCTAAAATGGAAAACGGCGGTCAAATAGCCATTACTGCCCGAACTTTTGGTAATGATTTGCTACTTGATGTGGCTGATAACGGCCCTGGAGCTGATATTAAAAATGGCCAGTTAAGCCGTGAGAATGGCGTAGGTCTGGTTAACATCAAAGAGCGTCTGCAGTCGCTTTACCAACGAAACTTTGCATTTTCTATAGAACATAATCAGCCTTCAGGAGTGCGGGTTAGACTGCGTATTCCTTATGAAGTAAAGGATGTATGAGCATGAGCAAGCAAATAATTAAAACTCTGGTGGTAGATGATGAGCCACTTGCACGGCGCGGCCTGCGAGCTCGATTAGAGCGCCACGACGATGTAGAAGTTATCGCAGAATGTCAAAATGGCCTTGAAGCCGTAAGTACCATCTCCCAATTGCGCCCAGATTTGGTGTTTTTAGATATTCAAATGCCTGGGTTGAATGGTTTTCAGGTTATTCACAAGTTGCGTGAATTGAACCAACCCATTCCTGTGATTGTCTTTGTTACCGCCTACGATAGTTACGCTATTAAGGCGTTTGATGTTCATGCTCTGGATTATCTATTGAAACCGGCCGACGATGAAAGACTTAAGTCGGCTCTCGATAAAGTGCGTGACTACCTTACCACGGCCCATCAAGATGAACAGTCTAAAAAACTGGTTAGCTTAGTGGCCGAATTGACCGGTGACGACTGTGAAGAAATTCTACGTAAACTGGCTAATGGTGAAGCGGTGGAAACAAATCCTTACCCTGACGTGTTAGCCATTAAAGACGGCTCAGAAGTCACCCGGGTTAATGTACAGGATATTCAGTGGATAGATGCTGCCGGTGATTACATGTGTGTACACGCATTAGACGGTATGCACATTATGCGTAAAACCATGAAAGAACTTGAGCAAGAGTTAAACCCGCAATGGTTTGTTAGGGTGCACCGTTCTGCCATTGCTAATATTCGTTTCGTGAAAAAATTGGTGAGTCACATCAGCGGCGAATACCACTTAATTTTACAAAACGACACCGAGCTCAAGGTGTCAAGAAGCCATAGAGACAAAGTCAAAGCCGCCATGAAAATGTAGTAGCGAACCTCTGGCGAATACGCACAAAAAACGCCCACACAAAGTGGGCGTTTTTTATTTTGTGGCTGAGTAATGGGGCTCAGTACCTATTATTCATGGTAATTCGCATAGTACTTAAGCTGCAATCATCAAGGGGCTTATTGTTTTCCCACGTTGCCTTAAGGGGGACTTCAACGGGCTTGTGGTTCACTTCACCTACCATCACTTTATTCTTATCTGTTTCAACCAGGGCCACAGCATGGGTGCCTAATTTAGTCGCAAGTAACCTATCTTGGCTAACGGGCGAACCACCACGCTGAACGTGTCCTAGGGTGACTGGGCGAACTTCCGACTGCATTTGTGATGATAAACGTTCCGCAAGTGTACTTAAGCCACCAGGCCAGACATTTTCAGCCACCACCACAATAAAACTCACCGGTCCCTTCAGCTGACGTCTGGCTTCAATTTGAGCCGCAATACTTTTCAGCTCAGCGTCTTCGCTCTCGAATAACTCAGGCACAATTACGTAGTCCGCAGCCGACGCTAACGCCGCATTTAAGGCTAAAAAGCCCGCATGCCTGCCCATGACTTCTACTAAAAATATGCGTTCGAAAGCATCGGCGGTATCTCGTACTTTATCTATGGAAGATACGGCGGTATCGATAGCTGTGTAATATCCCACAGTAGCGTCACAACCCGCCACATCATTATCAATAGTACCGGGAATTCCGAGAATTTGGCCGGGCCAGTATTGGGATAAATGTTCTGCGCCCCGAAAAGAGCCGTCACCCCCAATAACAATCAGGGTATCAATACCTAAAGTATTTAGGTTTCTAGCCGCATCTTTTGCGCCCTGAACCGATTTAAAAGCTTCACAGCGAGCGCTGTGCAAGATAGTACCCCCTTGTTGTATTAAATTGTGGGTAGCATTCAGTGAAAGGGATTCATACTCTTGGTTAATCAATCCATTGTAACCGTGCTGGTATCCAATAAGGGCATAACCAAGGTGCTCACATGCAATGACTATCGCGCGAATGCACGCGTTCATCCCAGGGGCATCGCCGCCGGACGTTAAAACTGCTACACGTTTTGACACAAGTTCTCCCTTTTTTGTTACGTGATTTCCCTTAATATAACCCCTATATCGGTATCACTAAAGCGTAATGACTTGCGAAAGTGAATACCTTAGTAAAAAGTGAGCTTAAAATTAGGCCACTTAATGTAATACCCATTTAACGGTAATACGTATCACATGGCCTAATGTAGACTGTTCAAGGATGCCCATGAAAAAATTTGTATGTTTACTGGTTTTCATAACAAGCTTAACCGCATGCTCATCTAAAATTGCTTATAACAATGTAGATTGGTGGATATATTGGTATCTCGATGATTACGTTGAGTTAACAGATGAACAAAAAACAGTGTTTGATGAATATCTAAACACGTGGCGTCAATGGCACAAAAACACGGAGTTATCGAAATACAAAGCCCAGCTTGAAGAAATTAAACAAGACGTACTCACTAACCGTCTAACTTCCGAACGCATTCTTGCCCATTTATTGCACGCCCGTGCGCACTGGACCCGCGCTAGGGACAAGGTTAGCCCAGATGTGGCTGCTATTGCGAAAACGTTAAGTGATGAGCAGGTTATTACATTATTTGCTCAAATCGAAAAAGAAAACCGCGAAGAGATTGAAAAGCGCCAAGACTATTTGTCGCTGTCAGAAAAAGAAAAAAAGCAAAAGCGTAAAGCGCAACTATTAGAGAGTGTGGAAGAGCAAATTGGCCGCCTTACTGATACCCAAGAACAAATTATTGCCACCTATAGCGAACAATATCTATCAACCAGAGATGAATGGATTAACTACCGCGAAACGATGACTAATGCGGCAAGGCGCATTATCGCCACACGACATATCAATAAAGATTTCGAGCAACAGCTCATCACTCTTATTCAAAACCCAGATACCTACCGCAGCCCAATGTACATCAACGCTAGAGCACATAATACTGAGGTTATGGCGGCAATGGTCAGTGAATTGGCCACCACATTAAGTGACAAGCAAAAGCGCGTGTTTATTGGCAATATTGAAGACGTTATTGAGGATATCGAAGGCTTTATGGAATAGCTGTTGGTGTATACTGAATACGTACAAAACGTAACAAGAAACGCCCCTTATTCCAGAGCAAAACCGTGAGGTTTGCCAAGGCCTAAGGGGCGTGATTAATGTAAACAGCTTAGTGACTTTATTTCACCCTGCGGCGCACGACGAATGCTGCCCCCATTAAGATAAGAACAACCATAGCAGGCTCAGAGACTTCTGCCACCGTCAACGTGGCAGACGTAGACGATGTTGGGACTATTATATTACCACTCCCATCAGACAATAGCAGACCGCTGGTGTCGAAACTAAACACGCCGCTCTGCAGTGCATTCAATGAAAGAGTGAAAATGTTAACGGTGCCGGTTAACGCGCCTGTGAATGATAGCCCAAGGCTGCTTAAGCTCGTGCCATTATCTGAGTTTGACGTAAACCCAGCCACATCAAATTGACTGGAAGCGTTGTTGATATCGAAGGAAAAGGCATTTGCATCATAAGGCAACGAAAGTTGGTAACCTTGAAAATCATCAGTAAAGTCAAATATACCACTGAACGAAAGTACCACCTCATCGCCCACATTTATTGTGGTTTCGTTCACAGAAACTGAAATTTGAGCTGAATGAGCATTTACGGTCCATAGTAGGGCCAGTATAGCGAATAGTGTTTTCATCTTTTTTACTCCATTTAAAAGCTAGTTAATTTGTTGCGCAGCCCATATTTGTGCACATGTTTCGCAGCATCATGACGTCAAAGATATTAATGAGCCCGTCATTATTTAAATCAAAACTGTCATCCATGTTTTGGTTGGTCGCGATGGCCATAGATAAACGTTGTAAATCAATCATGTCGATATCACCGTCGCTATCCCAATCGCCGGCCATTGTTTCGCTAGGCATAGTGAAGGTCGCGATCACGGGGTCGTGATCAGAGGCACGATATAGCAGAGAATTTGTGAATAGATCGCCATTGTCTTCAGTGTTGTAGTCTAAAACGGCGGGCTCATCAGCATTAATGTGCCACTCAGTGGCATCAAACAGCCATTCAGAGGCAAGGGCATTGGTCATTAAATAGTCCAACGTGCCAAGTTGACCATCAAAGGTGTAGCTATAGGCCAATTCACCAATCACAGTTGCAGCGGCATCTGAATAACCATAATCATTTAACACGGTAATAGGGTCTTCTTTCGCGTAGCTATTTAAGTCACCCAGCAAGATGACCGGGGTGTCTGGATATTCAGCTTCTAACCACGTGGCCACGGCGGTTGCCGCCCGTGTACGGGTTTTGTTACAGTTACCTTGACCTGTCTCATAGTCATCATCCCCGGTGCCGCAGGACGAACCTTTCGACTTAAAATGGTTAACATTGACCACAAACGTTTCGCCCGAGGCCAGGTGAATAAATTGCTGAGCTAGAGAAGGGCGGTTTTTTGTATCGACGAACAGCACACCCTCATCATCGCTTGGGCTATTACTTGAGTACAATACTCTGGGCGCTTGATTCACACTTACTGTTGCAGGTTTATATAAAATTCCCACAACGATTTCGTCTGTACCAACGGCACCATTATTATTGGCCACAGAAGACGCATCAATGTAGGCATAGGTACCTTCACCCATAGCGCTATTTAGTGCATCAACAAGTTGAGCAATTGCGCTGTCGCTACCAAACCCATCATTTTCTATTTCCATCAAACCTAATATATCGGCGTTGATGACAACGAGTGCGCTGACAATCTTGTCTAATTGACGGGCGTATTCGTCAGCCGTGGTGGCGCCACGAGCAGTAGGAAAATCGCCGCCATTACCGTCACCATTAAACAAATTAAGTACATTGAACCCTGCAATGGTCAAATCCTTCGCGGAAATGGCGGGAGCAGCTTCACGAGGATTTGTGTTTACTGTCGTTGGCGACTTAGTTTGATAAACACGATACCAATTAAAGGCATAGCCCAATACCCCTTCGATGTTACTCACTTGCATACCACTTCGCGCGCTATTGTCAGCAGTGAAGCCATCGTCAGGTACATAATAGGCACTAACCGCATCGCCTGAACCTGTGTCGTCAATAAGCATTTGTGATAATGCGTTTGCGCTTGCTAACGCGAATGCTTCATCACTGCCTGGCAACGCTATCTGTGTAGGCTGATATAACCGAGAAGGTGCCACCCCAAGTTCGCCAAATTCACCATAATTGTAATTTTGAGTCACGTACAAGGTTTGCGAATTGCTAATTAACATGCCTTCTAAGGCTTCAAACGCCAATGCATTTTCCACAGGGAGCCACATTGATGTCGCAAGCGTGGTGTTACTTCCACACGCTAAATTAGCTTCAATATCGGAGAGTTGAGTTTGCTCATAATACTCCTCAGCGGTACCGAGTAACCTCACGATTTGCCCAGTACTTACGCTGACATCAGGGGCATAGACGGCAATACCTTCAGAAGTGAGTGGATTGCTGTCTTGGTTAGACGGTTCTTCTTGAACAAAGAAACTACCGCCGTCGAGTACCGCAGTTACAGCAGCTTCTATAACCACGCGTTGTCCATTTAGTGGTGTGACAAAACTGTCGCCTTGAACGTCACTTATCAAGGTGGCGCTATCGCCACAAAGGCCGATAACGAGGTCGTCTTGGTTGTCATCGCTACCATCGTCAATGTCGCTACACTGTGCATCATCTTCCTGTGTGAATAGTTGCCCAGCATTTATCGACCCCATACTTGCGTCAGCTGGGCCGGCAAAGGTAAATGAACAACGTTGATTGCCTTCACCCACACGCTGCAATGACTGTGTTGATAATGCAGTTCCCGTTTCACTCACCAAAATGTCAGTACTGGTTAAGCCAGACGCTGGGCCATTGGTGGCAGTCATAACCCCTTCGTAGCTTAGAAACTCAACAACATCGCCGTCAACAACAAGCGCTAAACCGTCTGGTGCACCATTTTGAATACCTGAAACAAGCATGGCTGCAGTACCATACCCATTTCCTTCATCTGGGAGAGTGCCTGTAAAGGTCACTGTTTTGTAGCTAGTGCCGCCATTGCCGTTATACAAAACCAGCGAGACAGTGCTTAAATCGGCGCCCGCTGGCCCCGCTATTTCAACAAACTCGTTCTCATCGCCACCGTCGTTGTCGTAATGAAACTCGTTAATAAACATGCCTTCTGCAATGATGCCCGGTGCGTCGTTTCCATCGTCGTCACTGCCACTATCACCGTCATCAGTATCACTAGAAGTGCCAAATACTTGGGTGAGGTTTACGGCACCCGCCGTTGCACTGGCAGGGGCATTCCAAGTGAAGTCACTGTATTGCCTTCCTTCACCACCAAGTTGTAAAGACAGGCCAACTTCCGTTGAGGTGGTCTCACTTACGCCAATATCAATACTGGTTAAGCCATTTGCAGCGCCGCTCGTGGCGGTTAATTCACCTTCATAGCTTAAAAATTGGATCACAGTGCCATCAGGGCCGACCAATGCAATGCCATCTGGACTGCCATTTTGAATACCCGACTTTTCAAAGGCAAGAACGCCAAAGCCGCTATCGTTGAGATTAGGAATAACACCAGAGAGCGACTCGGTCGCGTAATCGCTTCCGCCATTACCGTTATAGAAAACTAACGTGTAACCAGATAAATCAGTATTGGCAGACCCAGCTATTTCAACCAACTCGTTAATGTCTCCACCGTCGTTATCGTAATGAATTTCATTTATAAACGGAGTAACGGTAAAGTTGAATGTTTGCCCTTGATTAGCCGCGCCCGGTGTTTGGTTATTCGCGTGCCATGTAAAATCGTCGTATTCGCTACCTTCTCCAGTCAGTTGCAAAGACATACCTATTTCCGTACTTGCGGTTTCTTCAATACCAATGTCTACGCTCGTTATACCGTCTGCTGCACCACCTACAGCGGTAAAACTGCCTTCGTAGCTCAAAAACTGGATCAGTTGACCGTTGCTATCAACTAGCGCTAATCCGTCGGGTGCTCCATTTTGAATACCGTTGGTAGGCAGGTTGATAACGTAACTTCCCATTCCATCACCAAGGGATGCTACGGTGCCCGACAGGGTCTCTGTCAGGTAAGCGGCACCATTATTTCCGTTGTAAAGTACCACTGAATAGTCGGTTAAATCAGTGCCTTCTGGTGCAACTATTTCGATAAATTCGTCAACATCACCACCGTCGTTGTCGTAGTGAAACTCATTGATAAACACCGAAGTCGCGAAAGCTGAACTTGAGATAAGGGCACTGGCAATGGCGCCGGCTACCTTTGCTGAAGCGAGAGGTTTCATTATTGTTCCTTTGTTCCATCGGAAGCATAAAGCTGCAGTTATGCTGAATAAAAAAGAAACAAAACATTACCTGTACCGAATGACAGTTTGGTTACATGGACAAAGCACCTCAGCTTTAACGTAACACGTTGAATAATAGTGAGTTAATGTAATTTTGGCTAATTTATTCTTATATTGGTGTAAAAAAATTAGACGGTCGATAGGAGGCGAATATGAGGAGAATAGGGCGTGGGGTGACTTGCCATTAGTGATGATAGGGTACTTGCCTTACAAAAATGATGAATCTAATTATGTAAGGAAAACTGACAGATGTCACAAAAATATCATGAAAAATTCAACAACGAATACCCATCGACATCACTGACATTGGCACGAGCGGTGAACAGGCTATTTTTTACTTGACGTTTCCTTGTCATTTTTTCCAATGGCAACGTTTGACCCCTTACAAATAGTGTCGTAATCGTCACGATAAAATCGAAAATCTTCACACTCTGCTTGATAACGCTTTCTGGCTGTTATGGCTTGTTGAGGGTATCGGTTATCATCCATTGTTCTGGCGAGGGTTTCACAAACGTGTAATTGTCGGTTAACTTCTACAATATCTTCGCAAGGCTGCGTTTGACTACAACCGCTAAGTAAAAAGACAGAAACTGTAGCATGTAGTGATATACCTGTTTTCATTATGTTCACCCTATAATCTGGTCTAGTTCCTGCCTTAGTGTCTGATACTTTTCAGCATGTTGTTGCTTTAAAGGCATATCATCTATTAATTTGAAAAGCTTTCTGCACTCTAACATCATTTCGCGAGAAGGCTTGTCGGATTTTAAAAGTAATTGTAGTAAGCATTGCAGTAGGTTTAGGGTGACCCCGGTATTCACCGGCGCAAACCCTTGAGCAAGGGCAAACGCTGCTTTTGCTTGCTCGTATTTACCTTGTTGATAGTACTTTATGCCTTCGCGATTAAACTGTTGATAATTAGCAAAGTTTTGTTTTGAGTTGTGTTGCTCTTTAGAAAGTAAAAAACGGCTATTAGGGTCAAGATTGCCTTCACTGTTTTTTAATACTTCCTGCAGTTTTAACGCATCTTCAAATTCACCTAAGTCATACATAACTTTAATGCTATCAGGAATGAAAGCGATAGGCGGAGTTTGGTACTTCTCTTCAATTGCCCATTGCGATCGCACTAAGTGTTTCTTGGCATCTAACATCTTGCCGTCAATCGCGTTCACCCGAGCATTCATGATTCGGCCAAAAATTTCCACATCAAAATCTTCATCTAGGCGATGGAGGTATTCATCAAACTTGCCACGTTGTAGCGCTAACAATGCTTCTTGTTGGTACTTATTTCGAGTTCGCTTATCATCGGTATATTCTGCAACATCCAATAAACTTCTAATGTAACCGCACCAATGAAGACAGTCGTAATGTACCGTTCGCTTGGACAAATCCCAAATGGCGAAACTCGATTCAGCAGCTAATAGGTAATCGTCGTGATTACGAGCAATTTCACACGCGTGAAAATGGCGAGGTAGTGAAAAAGGAGATAGCTTAATCGCTTGCCGTATGGCGCTTATAGCTAATTCACCTTGCTGCTTGGCATCACTGGCCTGTGCCAAAATGTCTTGTGCTTCCGCACTGAAGCGATTTCGCTTTAGAACCTGTTCAGCCATGTCCATCGCTTTATCGTATTGCTGCAAGTGAACATAGGTTTTCCCCAACGCTACCTGCACCCACATAATGGGCTTGCCATCTAAGTAGGGCGTGAGTACATCAAGTGCCTTGTCTGGCTGTTCAAGTTGCCAGTACAGTTCAACTAAGAGTTGTTCGCAACTGCCTCTGTAAGGAGAGGGGCTGGCGAGTAAGTCTTCGCATATATCTACCGCCGTATTTAAATTATCATTGGCAATTTCACGGTAAACATCACCTAAATATTGGCGCTTAGACCACGCCCTAGAAATACGGGATTTTAACTGAACCTGAGAAAAAGGCTTAATAAGGTAATCATCTGGACGGCGTTCTATAGACCCCAGTACTACAGGCCTCGCACTATCAGCACTAATTAAAATGAACACCGTTGTAGGCTTGATTAACCGTCTTACCCTTAACTCTTCTACAAACTCAAAGCCGTTTTTCCGGTCACTACCTAAGTGTAGATCTGACACTACCACATCAAATTTTTGCTTACGGCAAATTGAAATGGCCTTTTCAGCAGAAGACTTGGTCACGATATCCGTGGCACCCATAGAATGCATTAAACCGCGAAGGAGCAATAAAAAGGGGCGCTGATCCTCAACAATAAGCACTTGCTTATTAGCAAAGTTCATTTCGTGTCCGAGTAAATAAGTACAATACGCATAACTACATGATTAATTAAAATAACCATTAGAGCAAGAATAAGCTTAAGAAAAACATTATCTTGCCGACAACGTACGTATGTAATCAAATGATTAACGGCGATTTGTGAATCACTCTATAGACCAAGCCACTGTTTCCATCGATCCCAGTAGTGGGTTTGAACTTAACGGGAAATTGTCAAACGCAACCAAAAATGCGCGATTGTTTTCGCTGTATTTGGCGATGCAACAGACAGCACTGGCAGATACTATTGGCATTGAGAGCCCCACTGCGTCTACGCCTGACGTTGAAACACAACTTCGCTCGCTAAATTTTTACCGCCACCCGGCCTTGTCAGCAGACGATTTGCATTGGGAAACCTTGAATCGCGTGAACCAGGCATTTAGTCAACACCAGTTTGCAGACGCACGGCTACACCTGGCCATGCACCCCATGCCACTGGCACAGGTTGATAATGCGCAGAAAATAAGCGACGACATTGTTAATAACTGTCCCTTAGGGGCGCAAAAGCGACTTTCCAAGCAATACAGTTCGACCCTGTACGAAGACAACACACTTATGGAAGAGGTTATTCTCAACGCCAAACAGGCTGTTGCTGCTTAAACTGGCAATCGTCCTGGCCATTTGTTACACTCCGCGCCGCATTTTTTGCACTGGTTTTACGTTCCAACTAGCAAAGGTGAACACCATGTCTAAATATATTGTTTGCGCGATGTATAAATTCGTTGCGCTTGAAAATTACGAAGCTATGCGCCAGCCTCTTTTAGAGGCTATGGAATCTAACGGAATTAAAGGTACTTTGTTACTTGCCGAAGAAGGCATTAATGGTACTGTGTCCGGCAGTAGAGAAGGCATTGATGCCTTACTTGACTACCTCAACAATGATGCTCGCATCAACGCTATTTCTACCAAAGAGTCGTTACATGACGAACAACCGTTTTATCGCACCAAGGTAAAACTGAAAAAAGAAATCGTCACAATGGGTGTTGAAGGTATAGACCCCCGAAGAACGGTAGGCACCTACGTTAAGCCAAAAGATTGGAATGCGTTAATAAGCGACCCAGACGTTACCGTTATTGATACGCGCAACAACTACGAAATCGAAATTGGCACATTTAAAAATGCCATCGACCCGAAAACGGAAACGTTCAGAGAGTTTCCTGAGTACGTGGAAAAAGCCCTAGACCCTGAGAAAAACAAAAAAGTCGCCATGTTTTGTACTGGAGGTATACGCTGTGAAAAATCCACCGCTTACCTTAAAGAACAAGGTTTTGAAGAGGTCTATCATTTAGAAGGCGGCATCCTCCAGTACTTAGAAGATGTGCCAAAAGAAGAGTCACTTTGGGAAGGGGATTGTTTCGTGTTTGATAATCGCGTTGCGGTTAACCACGATCTGGAAAAAAGTCATTATGAACAGTGTTATGCATGCCGCTTACCGATTACTGCTGAAGATAAGCAAAGTGATAAGTATGAAGCGGGTGTTAGTTGTCCACACTGCTATGGCACCCACACCGAAGACCAGCTTGCGCGGTTCAGAGAGCGCGAAAAGCAGGTGCAACTGGCGAAGCAACGTCAGCAAGAACACGTTGGCACCGAAGCACGCTTGACCATGGAACAGAAGCGCCAAGAAAAAGCGCAGCAACAACGCGAACGCGCGTTAAAAGCGAAAGAAAATCAAGCGTAGACACTGAAAGAGAAGGGCGTTACACTCTCCCTTAAATGTTGTAGCTAAAAGGGAAAGCGAGTGGACGCCCAACTTTCAGACGAAAAAATTGAAGAGATAAAAAAAGATTTTAGCTTTTTTGATCGCGATGGTAACGGCCAAATAGACTTAACTGAGTTTATTGAATTACTGACGGTCATTTCACCAAAAACAAAAGCGAGCCATGTAGAAGAAGGCTTCAAACTTATTGATGAAAACAACGATGGTTTTATCGATTTTGAAGAGTTCTTAGAGTGGTGGCAAGAATGTTGGTGGGAATACTAAGTTCCCATTCGCCATCGTAAAGATTTAAAAAGCGAGCTATTAGCTCGTTTTTTTATGCCAGTTATTCAGCAAAAATTACACCGTTACATAAAGGTTTATATCATGAGCGAGCAAACAGAAAAGAGGCTAAATAAATACATCAGTGACACTGGGTTATGTTCGCGACGAGAAGCCGATAAGTTAATTGAACAAAAGCGGGTAACAGTCAATAACAAGCCACCAGAATTAGGCACTAAAATTGGGCCTAAAGACGAGGTGAGGGTAGATGGCAAACTTGTTAAGGCAGTCGCAAAAGATAAATCAGACAGGGTATACATCGTTTACAATAAGCCCATCGGTATTACCTGCACCACAGAGCGCCATGTAAAAGGCAATATTATTGATGCTATTAATCACAAACAGCGCATATTTCCGGTTGGACGATTAGACAAACCTTCTGAGGGTCTAATTATACTGACCAGCGACGGCGATATCGTCAATAAAATTTTACGCGCCGAAAATGCCCACGACAAAGAGTATGAAGTGACCGTTAATCAGCCAATTAGCCAACGTTTCATCCAGCGCATGTCGCGAGGCGTGCCCATTTTAGGTACAGTCACCAAACCCTGTGTGGTTAAAGCCAGAGGCAAGTTTTCTTTCACTATTATCCTCACACAAGGGCTTAACCGTCAGATTCGTCGTATGTGCGAATTTTTAGGGTATGAAGTGACTAAGCTAAAACGTACACGGATAATGCACTTAGAGCTCAATAACTTAAAACCAGGGCAATGGCGGAATTTAACGGATCGGGAATTAAGCACCCTTAATAATGCGGTGAAAATGTCCTCTAAAATCGCAGCAGCGACCAAGTAGAGCCAATGATTTAGGCCAGTCCTTTCGTTTTTCTTATTGTTTTTTCAAACGGTTTTTTATACTTTAAGATACTGTCAGCAAATAAATTTTTTCTACTCAGTGTGTACGCAGACTTGAATATTTCGCCTATACTCATGGTTGCTTCCTACCGGTATGAATTCGTCATTTGCACGATGATAGGGGTAGATTGATGAAAACGTCAACAGGAATGGCCTCGCTTGAAAGAACCCGTAATCCCAGAAAATGACAAAGCCCGCGTAAAAACGTTGCAATGTCTTAATATCCTTGATACCCAACACGAAGAACGATTTGACCGAATCGCACGTTTAGCTGCTCAGTTGTTTCAGTGTGAATTTGCGTCAATTTCTTTTATTGACGAAAAACGTCAGTGGTTCAAATCTCTCGTTAACCTTTCACTCGAGCAAACAACGCGAGAAACTGCATTTTGTGCGCATACGATAAACCATGCGTCAACATTAATTGTGCCCGATACCCATCTATCAGAAACGTTTAAAGGTAACCCTTTTGTTATCAATGCCCCCCACATACGCTTTTATGCTGGTACGCCCATTGTGGTTAATGGACATAGAATTGGTGCGCTTTGCGTCTTTGACTCCAAACCTAGAACATTTAGTCCACAAGAAGAAGGCCAATTAAATGACTTATGCCGTCTCGTTGAAAGTGAATTAAATCGCGAAGAATTAACCTGGTTAACCGCACAGCTCTCTGAAAAACAAACCGCGTTAGAAGAAAATCAGAAACTTACCCGCGTGCGTAGCGTCATTTTAGAAAAAGTAGTGAATTGCGAATCTCTACCCAGTGTACTTAAGCATATAGTGGAGTCTATTGAAGAAGAGTATCTCAACCAATACTGCAGTGTACTCTTACTAGAAGATAATAGGCTTCGCATGGGGGCGGCGCCTTCTTTGCCAGCATTCTATAACGATATCATCGACGGGGTTGAAATTGGTGTAGGTCAGGGCTCTTGTGGTACCGCCGCTTTTACCAATGCCCGCACAGTTGTAGAAGATATTAATGTGCACCCTTATTGGACAGCATGGAAAGCGCATGCTCAGCAAGCCAAATTAGGCGCCTGTTGGTCTGAGCCTATCCGGGGTGCTGATGGCGCCGTTTTAGGCACTTTCGCCATTTATCATGAACATGCTGCAACACCATCAAAAGACGAACTCATCCGAATAGAAGAATTCGCCCACCTCGCCAGTATCGCCATTGAGCGTGAACGCGCAAACCAAATCATTTGGCGGCAAGCCAATTATGACGTGTTGACAAATTTGCCGAACAGAAAGCTCATGGAAGAGCAGTTAAAACAGGCAATAAGCATTGCATCACGTAAACAAAGTAAAGTGGCAGTGTTGTTACTCGATCTCGATAATTTCAAAGATATTAATGACACACTAGGCCACAGCGTAGGCGACCTTTTATTAATTGAAGGGGCGAAACGAATAGAGTCTTGTGTGAGTAGCAAAGATACCGTCTCCCGATTAGGTGGCGACGAATTTGTGCTCATCATTAACGACGTCACCAACTTCATTGAACTGGAGAAAGTGGCTCAGAATATATTACAAGCGATGTCGCTTCCCTTTGAGTTGCAAGAACATAAAGTGCATTCTTCGGCAAGTATTGGGGTAACGGTTTTCCCGGATGATGCAAGAGACATTGTTAACTTGCTAAAGAATGCAGACCAGGCCATGTATAGCGCTAAGGCTGCCCGGAAAAATAGCTACCACTATTATACGAAGGCGTTAAGAGACCAAGCGTTAAAGCGAATGGGGTTACTGTCCGACTTAAGAACTGCCATAGATGAAGGGCAGCTGTTCATTGAATATCAACCCATTGTCGATATTCAAACCAAATCGATTGTAAAAGCAGAAGCGCTAATTCGTTGGCATCATCCGTCTAGGGGGCGTATAGCCCCCGATGAATTTATTGGCATTGCTGAAGAGTTTGGGCTTATTAGTGAAATCAGCAATTGGGTATTTGCCCAGGTATGTACAAAAGTAAAACGGTGGCGCCGACATTTTGGTCAATTCCTACAGATAAGCGTAAATACGTCGCCTAAACAATATGCCGACTCAGACACCTGTATTACTCACTGGCTGCAATACTTGCTCGATACCAACACGCCCGCCAATGCTATTGTGCTTGAGATAACTGAAAACCTATTGATGGAAGGAGACGATAGAATATCCGAAAAGCTATTTCAATTTAGACAAGCGGGTATCGATATTGCCCTTGATGATTTCGGTACGGGCTATTCTTCCATTTCCTACCTTAAAAAGTACCCAACTGACTTAATTAAAATAGATCGCAGCTTTGTCAACTCCATGACAGAAGTGAGTAATGATAAGGTGCTCTGTGAAGCCATCATTGTGATGGCGAAAAAGTTGGGAATTAGCGTGGTGGCTGAGGGGATAGAAACCAAAGAGCAACACTATATATTGAGCCAGATGGGATGCGATTTTGGTCAAGGTTATTTGTATTCAAGACCGGTAGATGCAGAGTCGTTTGAGGGGCTGCTGATTGCACAACACAGGCAAACCGCTACCCCCTAACGTAAATTCCAGCCGTTATAACTGATTATTCGTCATCATTATCGTCGGATTCAATGGCTCTAGGTCTTCGCTTGATAGGTGCCATACCAATGTCTTTACCTTCCATAGTATCAACACGTTTCTTAATTTTTTGATGTGTTGATTGACCGTCGCTACTGCGGTTATTTTTCGACTTTTTAGCCTTGTCGGCAGACGGTTTATTTACTTTAAAGCCAGAAAAACGTGCTGGTAATTCACTGTGGTTGTCACAAGCTAATGCATACTGTAGGTGCGATTTAAGCGCTTCAAAACTTTTCCAATCTCTTGGGCCGACCAGTGAAAAGGCTTCACCTTTTTGGCCTGCGCGACCTGTACGACCAATACGGTGGATATATTCATCAGCATTTTTGGGCAAGTCAAAATTCACAACCAAGCCAACTTTTGACAAGTCTAAGCCACGAGACGCTAAGTCTGTTGTGACTAAAATTGAATATTGGCCGCGGGTAAACTCACTCATAATTGCCGCGCGTTTGTTCTGCGGTAAATCGCCCCGCAATGAAATGGCTTCAAGATTATCTTGGTTGAGCAACGCCGTTAACCTGTCGGTATCTTCTCGGGTGGCAGTAAAAACAATAGCTTGATTGAAAGTTCGATGGCTTAGTTCATGGCGCAATAAGTTATCTTTGTGCTCAATATTATCAGCGAAGAAACAGGCTTGTTCAATATCACCATGCTCAGCCGTTGCATCACCCACACTGACGCGTACGGCAGAGCGTGTGAGTTTAGTCGTCATGTGGTTCAATTCAACGTTATCTAGGGTGGCAGAAAACATCATGGTTTGACGTTTTCTGTGGTTAGCAAACCCATTTATCATTGATAATTGTGGTGCAAAACCTAAGTCAAGCATACGGTCAGCTTCATCAAAAATAAGTAACTCTAAGCCGTTAAGAAACATGCTTTTGTCACTTAAATGGTCAGCAATCCTGCCAGCCGTACCTACAATAACATGGGGGTTGCGTCTAAGCGCTTTTACTTGATCGTTATAATTTTCACCACCAACGATGAGTGAACAACTAAGGTTAAGACCTGAACACAGTGTTTTTGCTTCAATAAATACTTGTTTGGCCAGTTCACGGGTTGGCGCGAGAATGAGGGCGCGAGGATCTTGTCGACTCAGTGCTTTTTGCGACATCAACCGGTTTATTGCTGGCACTAAAAACGCAAAGGTTTTTCCCGACCCCGTCTTCGATGAAGCAATAATATCCTTGCCCTGAAGCGCAGGTAGAATGGTTTTCTCCTGTATTTCAGTTAACTCAGCAATATTCTTATTTTCAAGCTTGGCAATAATTTTGTGATGAACAGGTAAGTCGGTAACTAGCAAGGTAGGGCCTCATAAACAATCGTAAGGCCTATTATCTCTTAAAGCGGTATATTATGAAAGCACGGCGAGTGCGTGCTTTCATTAAATGGTTAAACGACCATGACGTTAACGTCGTCAGGCACCACCAATTTACCCTGTGTTTTCTGTTGAATCTCATCAACCGTCACACCAGGTGCAGTTTCTTTTAACACAAAGGCACCCTCTGCCACTTCCAGCACCGCCAAATCGGTAATAATGCGAGTAATGCAATTTACACCGGTAAGGGGGAGAGTGCATTCGGAAAGTAGCTTTGAATTGCCATGTTTATCAGTATGAGTCATGGTGACAATGATATTTTTTGCCCCCGCGACTAAGTCCATAGCCCCTCCCATGCCTTTAACTAGCTTGCCAGGGATCATCCATGAAGCTATGTTTCCATTCACATCCACCTCGAATGCTCCTAATACGGTAAAGTCAACGTGTCCGCCTCTAATCATGGCGAAACTTTCAGCTGAATTGAAAATAGACGCGCCGGTAATGGCGGTAACCGTTTCTTTCCCCGCATTTATCATGTCTGCGTCGACTTCATCTTCTTTTGGGTAACGTCCCATGCCAAGCAACCCGTTTTCCGATTGCAGCATGACATTAATATCATCAGGAACAAAGTTCGCTGCAAGAGTAGGGATGCCAATCCCTAAATTGACATAGTCACCATCCTTGAATTCTTGTGCCACGCGCATTGCTATTTGATCTCTCGTTAACGCCATTAGTTATTCTCCTTCGCAACAACCCGTCGCTCTATACGCTTTTCAAATTCACCTTTAATAACGCGGTTCACATAGATGCCTGGTGTATGAATTTCACTGGGTGACAGTTCGCCGGGTTCTACAATTTCTTCAGCTTCCACCACGGTAATGCTACCGGCCGTGGCAGCCATAGGGTTAAAGTTTTGAGCGGTATGTCGATACACGCAATTGCCAAACCTGTCTGCTTTCCATGCTTTTACAATGGCAAAATCACCAGTAATGGCTTCTTCAAGGATATAGGGTTTGCCGTTGAATTCTTTTACTTCTTTACCTTCACCCACGGGGGTTCCGTACCCGGTAGCGGTATAAAACGCCGGGATCCCCGCTCCGCCTGCGCGCATTTTTTCGGCCAAAGTGCCCTGCGGCGTCAACTCAACCTCTAATTCACCGTTGAGCAGCTGCTTTTCAAAGAGGGCGTTTTCACCCACGTACGACGACACCATTTTCCTAATCTGCTTGTCCTCTAAGAGCACACCAAGACCAAACCCATCAACCCCACAATTATTTGAAACAACAGTAAGCTGATTGACACCACTTGCCTTTATTTGAGCAATTAACCCCTCTGGAATACCACATAAACCAAAGCCGCCCGCAATAACGGTCATCCCGCTTTCTAGCCCTGACATTGCTGCCGAATAATCTGAAACCACTTTGTCGAAACCCGACATTGAATATTCCCCACCTGTTTACGTTAATAAAAAGTATCATCAATGTTATTAAGTATGTAAAATTGAATTTAATGTCTCATTGATAACTTATATTTATTAATCATGAACGTTTCATATCGCCAGTTAAAAGCGTTTATCCACGTGGCGCAATCCGCTACGTTTGCAGACGCGGCCACCAAGCTTCATATCACTCAGCCTGCGTTGTCGTCATCTATCCAAAAACTGGAAGGCCAGTTAGGTGGGCGACTATTCACGCGCAGCACACGACGGGTGGAATTAACCAAAGAAGGCGAAGCGCTCCTTCCTAATGCCATAAGAATCATGCGGGACTGGGAGGAAACCTTCTCTGACATTCAAAACCTCTTTGCCATGGCAAAAGGACAGTTAACGCTTGCCGCCATGCCGTCTTTTGCTGAGAGTCACTTGCCTCTGTTATTAGCGCAATACCACGCCATTGCGCCGAATATTAATCTACGCATTTTGGATGTGGTTATGGAGCAAGTGATTCGAGAAGTCTCTCAAGGCCGCGCTGAACTGGGGTTTACTTTTGAACCGGTGAGAACCGAAGGGCTTAAATTTAGTCCATTGTTCGACGATGAGTTTTTGTTAGTGCTAAGTGCCAATCACCCATTAAATACAGCAAAGCAGATATCTTGGCACCAATGTCTCGATTATCCCTTCGTCATGATGAATAGAGGCTCGGCGGTAAGACATTGGACCGAACAACATCTTGCTCTTTTTGGCGAACCAACTATTGTGGCTGAAACAGGTCAATTGGCCACGTTGGGTAATTTGATTAAACAGGAATTGGGCATCGCCGTCATGCCTAATTTATGTAAAAACCATATGGAGAATATTGGGTTGCGAACTATAAAGCTAAGTACGCAACCCTTGGTAAAATCGGTAGGTATGATTGCAAAATCTCACGGCGATTTGTCGGTAGCCGCGCAACGCCTTTGGACCCAAGTGGCAATGCATTACGGTGAAAACGCAGAGTAAGGGTAAGGGCTGGGCGATGGCGTTTACGGTTTTCTCCATCTCGCTTTGAGCCCGCGCGTATCAATGTGAATAAACGGGCCGCGATGAGGTTTTGGCCCGTAAATGCCCAAGCCGCCAATCAGCCCCTTATATTCACTGCGTTTATTAAGTTCGGCAATCACACTGGCCATAACATCAGCATCACCTATGTTAACAGCACCATCATTGTTTAAGTCATCCATACGATAATTGCCATCATTATCAACGAAAATATCTGCTGCATCACCATAGACGTGGCGACTGAACTTTACATTGCCAATCGCTCGATTGTACTGAGGCGTACGATACCCACTCATAATAACCATGTTCTGAACCGGAATATCGTTCATGTTCATTTCACGCCTAAGCATTTCAAGCTTCAGCAATAAAGGCGCTCGAAGATACACGAATTTTGGATAACCAGAACGCTGCTTGCTGGTAAATTCTTTCAACTTAAAATGCGGTGACAATCGTTTTTCCTGATTTGCCTTCGTGACCTCAATAAAACCATTAGGCTCTACGTACATGTTTTTGTCTGTGACTTCACTTTCATCAGGGTAGGGACCAATATGGTAATACTTCAAGCGGCCGCCTTGTACTTCTTCGGCGGGGATCATGACAAACACATTCAATGTCATGCTGACATCGCCGTCTTGGCTTTTAATGGTTAACTGCTGCTCACCGGGTTCATCTGCCGCTCTCCAATGCCAAGTGAGATCTTCAGACTTTTGAACTTTCGCACCATTTTCGTAAAGTTCATAGCGTTTGTCGGGCTGAGGATAAATAATCTCTAATTCTGTCACTTCCTCAGGAAGTACAAACAACGAAAACACATTGTAAGGTACAACAACGTTATTAATTTTAAGGCTAAATTCCGCATCTACGAGGGCGTCTTGGTTATCAATAATTACGGGCTCATGAGGTGGCACCTTTTGCAGCGCGGCCTTAGTTTGCATATTGTGTGCTTGGCAAGCACTCATCATGGTCACGCTAGATAACACCCATAATGTTACCAGCGTGATTGTTTTCATAGTCACCTTTGTCAGCATCAAAAACTCCTGCCTTTTTATAAAGAAGCTAATTGAGATAACGATTGCGTGTCTCGCGCATCACGTCGATAAATATCATTTCTGAAATTAATTCTGCCATTTTCATCTGCCCAAGCGGTCCAATACACTAAATGAATGGGTAGGGGTTCCCTAAGATGAAATGTTTTTGATTCACGTAGATCTCTGGCCGATATTACGTTGTCCATTAAACTCTCTACGCCTTGTTCTTCTGCAATTAGCTTTGCTAAAGAAAATGGGTCTTCTAGACGAATACAACCGTGAGACGCTGCACGTACAGGTTCGTTAAACCACTGTTGATAAGGCGTATCGTGCACATACACCGCATGTGGGTTAGGGAACAGGTATTTCACTTTTCCCAATGGATTTTTATCGTGAGGTAGTTTCACCAGGAAATGGTCAAATTGATAGGGCTTTACGCTGGCCCAAGCAATGGTACTAGGGTCAACCAATTCATCGTCGATGAAGCTATTTTTACGAATGACGATGTTATTTTTTTCAAGGTAATCAGGATCTTCAGCCACTTTTGGTGCAATTTCTCGCGTAGCGATAGAAAGCGGGATTCGCCACTCTGGATTAACCACAAATTTTTCAATTTCATCGCTAAACGAAGGCGTGGCCCAACTTGGCTTACCAACAACCACATCTTTTTTCGCCTTAACCTGACCATCGTTGATATAACGCAAACGAAATTCTGGAATATTCACGAGCACATACGCATCTTCATCGTTTGCCTCAAACGCGGTTAGACGCGCAATGTTTAATGCCAGTTGTTGCTTTTTTTGTTCTGCGGTTATATTCAATGCGGCAAGCGTATTTTTGCCCACTACGCCATCAACATCTAGTCCGTGGCGTTGTTGAAAGTCTTTCACTGCGTCTTCAATTAATTCATCAAAAGTACAGTGGCGAAGGCTAGGTGATAGAACGGAACGGTCATCGCATAAAGTGTGAAGCGCAGGATACTCCTTAGCAAGGCGAGTGATAAGTAACGACACCGCTTGTGAGGTGTCACCTTTACGCAGTGCGCCTTCTGCCAATAGTTCACCGGCGTCTAATGACTTCCAACCACCTTGCTCTATTATCGTTTCATAATAGGCTTGCGCCTCTTGCATACGTGCTACACGACTATCTAATGAAGAAAATTGCTCAGTTGGTTCAGTGTTTTGATGCCATGGTGTGGTTACTGGTGCTGCAACGCCTACAAGCGGCGCCCATAATGCCGCAAGTGCAATAAAGGACTTGCCCAATGATCGTTTAACCAACACCCTAGCGCGTCGCGTAGACACCGATTTGTGCTTTGGCGTTGAGGTTACATTTTTGTCGCTTTGCTTTGAAAAAGGTTTAATAGCCAATTTACGCTGCTTGATATCCATTTAACTGTTCCCTTGATTAACTGATCCTTCGAAAATCTGTTCAATCTGGAACTCGCAAAACCAATGCCAATAGACCAGCAGCCGCTAAGCTTCTGATTGCAAAAGAGTATATTTAATAGCCAATAAAAAAGGCCTAACGTCGTTAGGCCTTTATGTGTAGGATTGAGGAATAGGTGGTAAATATTTTATGGGAAAAGAGGAGAGACGAAGAGGTAACTTTTACAATTACCACTTCTTCTTTGGTGCAAATAATTCGTCTAGCTCGTCGCGCTCTTCTTCTTGACGTTTCGCACGATCTTGCGCATTCACACTTTTCAGGTTGCTTTGAATTTCGTTTAACCATTCCGTTAGGTTGGCTAACCGAGAATGGGCGTATTCATCTTTTTGATTCTGATTTTCTAGCGCAGCTTTGGCTTTTTCATAATATTGGCGTGCTGAACCTAGCATATTCGTTTGGTGTGCAGCCCGACCTCGTTTAATCAGTGTTTCTACATTCACTTTAATCTGTAGACGCTCTAACTGCTTTTCTTCATCAATAAACGTTTTAGAATCCACTTTGCCTTTACTATGTTCCGAGCGAAGGAGAATACGTAGTTTCTTGACCGCCTGAATATACTGGATAATTAATTTGTCATTATCAGGCAAAACGAAATCGCTCGTCGCGGCGCCATCACTGCCACTGCTTGTGCGTTGTTCAGCGTCATTAATCCGTTGTTTAATCTCAGGGGTACTATTGTGCTCATTAATCACTTTAAGCGCATTTAGCACGCGATTATGCAAGACTTCCATCAAACGAGGTGAGGTAGGAATATTCACACAGGCCATAATGACATTCTCTGTCTCATCGATAATTGCTTTTTGTTTGGACACCTCAGCACGGCGTTCTGATTCAATTTTTGCGCGATGCTGTTGTACCGCATTAATAAATATGGCCGCAATTAAAAGTACAACAATCAGAATTATTATTATCACGTACATTCGTGTAGTTCCATTTAAGTCATTATGTATTGCTATCGTTCGATAGTTATAACGTGTTTTCTATTCTATCGGCTAATGTTACGGTATTTTTACCTCAAAAACACTTCCACCTAGATCACCGCCGTTGGAAAGCGATATTTCACCACTATTTTCACCCTGTGAATGCGCGGCTGCAATTAAACGCGCAAAGAATAATCCTAAGCCCGTACGCCCTTGACTAAGTTGAAACTCAGACAAAGATTCGTGACTCTTTTCAAGCATGGATGGGGGATAACCCGCACCGTCATCTTCTACTTTAATGTTGAGGTGTGCGTTTTGCACTGAAGCCGAAATGATAATCTTCGAAGTTCCGTAACGAAGGGCATTGACTAATACATCGTTAATTAGCAAATAAATAAGTTCACTGTCTAAATACCAGCTTAGTTCGGAATCCACCTGAATGGTAATGCCAATTTTCTTTTGCTCTACGTACAGGCGGTTAGACCCCACCACATCATCTATTAGATCGGCGATGAAGCACTCATCCACAGTAATGGGTAAGCTTTCTAACTCTGAACGATATAACGACAATATTTGAACTAAGTTAGTATTTAACCGTGAGGCTTCGTAATGCACATTAGCGACTTGCTCTCGCGCTTCAACATTGTCAGAAGGCAATTCTCCCGCCAGGTTTTCAATGGACTGAATAAGTAAAAACAAAGAGTTTTTCATATCATGAACAGCAGCCGCTAATACGGATGAAAAGTCTATGGGAGAGGATAGCTGCTTATTATCAGTCATTTTTTTAACCTTATATTTTCTTCAACATAGTGACGCTACGCCACACTACATGCCGCTTATCGGCCAGAAAATAAAATACTCGGTAAGTTACAAGTGGTTAGTATCACTTATTTCGCTGTAAAATGCCTACCTTTTTCGCAGTCAAAACTGCTTTTTGTAATAGTGTATAGCAATAAATAGTAGTTTTGGTTATAAGGATAGCGTTATAGTAGTAGTACAACAATGACGAGTGGTGTTCACAATGAAATTACAACAGTTACGGTACATCGTAGAAGTACTAAACAATAATTTGAACGTATCTGCAACCGCAGAAAGTTTATTTACCTCGCAGCCGGGCATCAGCAAACAAGTGCGCATGCTGGAAGACGAGTTAGGCGTTCAGATTTTTGGCCGTAGCGGTAAGCACCTCACCCACGTAACCGATGCAGGGCATGATGTTATTAATATTTCTCGCGAAATTTTAGCCAAGGTAGAAAGCATCAAAGCCGTTGCCCGTGAACACACCTTACCCGATCAGGGTAAACTCAACATTGCAACTACCCATACCCAGGCTCGCTATGCATTGCCTGATGTTATTCAAGGGTTCATGTCAAAGTATCCCAAAGTTTCCTTACACATGCATCAAGGCACACCGTCTCAAATTAGTGACTTAGCGGCCAAAGGTGAAGCTGACTTTGCCATTGCCACTGAAGCTTTGCACTTATATAACGACCTGGTCATGTTGCCTTGCTACCACTGGAATAGAAGTGTCATCGTAAACAAAGATCACCCTTTGTCGAAAAAGGGCACTATCGACATTAGCGATATTGCCAAGTACCCCCTTGTGACTTATGTTTTCGGTTTTACTGGCCGTTCAGAGTTAGACCAAGCATTTGAGCGCGCTAACCTTACCCCTAAAATCGTATTTACCGCCACCGACGCTGACGTAATCAAAACGTACGTAAGATTGGGCGTGGGAATTGGTGTGATAGCGTCTATGGCAGTCAGTGAAGAGCTAGACGACGATTTAGTGAAAATTGATGCCAGCCATTTGTTTGATTACAGCACGACCAAAATCGGGTTCAGAAAAGGGTCGTTTCTACGCAGTTACATGTATGACTTTATTGAGCGCTTCGCACCTCATTTAACTAAAGATAAGGTGGAAAAAGCCATGATGCTTAAAAACAATGATGAAGTAGAGAAAATGTTTAAAGGCGTTACCTTGCCAGTGAAATAAGGCGAACGCTGTCACCAGTGCATTTAATATTACACACCAAGGTGTTCCATTAAATGTACTGGTCGATATAGACGCCCGTTAACACTCAATAATGTTGACTGCTAAACCGCCTCGTGCGGTTTCTTTGTATTTGGTTTTCATGTCGTTGCCCGTGTCACGCATGGTTTTAATTACCTTATCTAACGACACTTTGTGTTCACCGCTGCCTCTTAAGGCGAGTCTAGACGCATTTATTGCTTTAATTGCGCCCATCGCGTTACGCTCTATACAAGGCACTTGAACCAAGCCTCCCACGGGATCACAGGTCAGTCCAAGGTTATGCTCCATGCCTATTTCTGCGGCATTCTCAACCGCCGACACCGTGCCCCCCATAATTTCAGCGAGCGCGCCAGCAGCCATAGAACAGGCCACACCAACTTCACCCTGACAGCCCACTTCAGCACCAGAAATTGATGCATTTTCCTTGTATAAAATGCCTATTGCACCCGCCGTGAGTAAAAACCGACTTGCCAGTTCTTCATCAACAGGGCGAATAAATTTATCAACGTATTGCAACACAGCCGGCAAGATACCCGCAGCGCCATTAGTAGGTGCTGTGACCACTCGGCCACCCGCCGCATTTTCTTCATTTACCGCTAGGGCAAATAAATTTACCCAATCCATGGTTTGCATAGGATCGCTAGTGTGTTCCGTTTGCAAACGTCGATAAAGCGCAGGGGCTCTGCGCACGACTTTAAGTCCACCCGGTAATATGCCTTCCGTTTCGATACCACGTTGAATACAGGCTTTCATGGTTAGCCATATATGGTGCAGTTTTTGTTTTACTTCATGACGAGGTCGAAACGTAGTTTCATTGGCCAGCATCAGCGCGCTAATACTCAATCCATTGTTTTTACATTGAACGAGCAAGTCTGCCGCGCTTTTAAAGGGGAAGGGCACCTTTGACTGTGTCTCTGCCGCCAACGTCTTGGTTTCATCAAAGTCTTCATCTTTAATGATAAAACCGCCGCCAATACTGTAGTAAGTTTGTTCTGCCACTATCTGTTCGCCACAATAGGCATATAGCGTTAATGCGTTTGCATGCTTTGGTAATGTTTTACGACGATGAAATACAATGGCATTTTTATTGGGGAACGATATAGCATGCGATCCATTTAGCGCTAAGCGCTGTGTGGTATGTACCTCTTCTAATAGAGGGTCTATTTTATCGACATCAATAAGGTCGGGAAGTTCGCCGCATAAACCTAGAATAACCGCTTTGCCGGTTCCATGGCCCACGCCGGTTTGCCCAAGGGAACCGAACAATTCCACGGTAACTTTATCAATGGCGTTAAATTGGGCTTCATCATTAGATAATGTTTTCACGAAATCAGCAGCGGCGCGCATGGGTCCAACAGTGTGTGAACTCGAAGGCCCTATACCTATACTGAACATATCAAAAACACTAATCATTATAACAAACCTCAACGATGACTTAGACTTAAGATCATGCATGTATAGTAAGGATAGTACAATACAGAAAAGCTAATCAGATGATTAGAAATGCTAATGAGGTGTAAAGAAATATTTAAGGGTGGATATGATGTGACAAGTTCCGCAGTATGGCCGCGGTAACACCCCAAATCATTTTATCTTGCCAAGGTATAAAATAAATAGGAAAAGGGCGTTTGTCGCGATGAGTGGTATGAACCAGATGATTGCGCCTGTCTAATAAGTGGGCGAGGGGAACTTCAAAAGCACTTTCTACTTCATTGGCATCTAACTGTGGTTGAAAGTTCGGGTCGACAAAACCAATGACAGGGGCAACTTTATATCTGCTCACCGTTCTGTAGGAAGGCAATAAACCTATGACTTCCACATTTTGTCGCGGTAACCCTATCTCTTCATTCGCTTCCCTCATTGCCGCTTCGACTACAGTTTCGTCGCTCTCTTCAACTGCGCCGCCAGGAAAACTAATTTGTCCAGGATGATGTCGTAAATGATGCGCGCGTTCGGTTAGCAAAACATGCAATTTATCGCCGTAATCTAACAACGGAATAAGCACCGCCGCCGGACGAGCTTCAGCTTTAAGTGGGTAATCCGGCTCTCTTCGCGTTAACCGTAAATGATGAAATTGGTGTAAAAATTCAGTCCTTGTCACTATTGCTCCCAAACTGTGACGATAACACAGGGAGGATTTTTGAAACCTTATCTAATGTTTCCTGAAACTCATCCTCGGGCACAGAATCAAGAACTATCCCGCCGCCTGCCCAACAGTGTATTTGTTCTTTTTCGGCAAGTAAGGTTCGAATACAAATGCTTGAATCGAGAT
The DNA here is from genome assembly GCF_000730385.1 of Alteromonas australica. NCBI lineage: Bacteria > Pseudomonadati > Pseudomonadota > Gammaproteobacteria > Alteromonadales > Alteromonadaceae > Alteromonas > Alteromonas australica. The sequence continues at coordinate 2,194,523 of NZ_CP008849.1, forward strand.
CCTCTCTAAATCCCATATAGAACATACTGCCACAATATATGTTTCTGCGGTGTATTTCTAGCTCATCAATGACTTCCATCGCGCGAATTTTCGGCGCTCCAGTAATAGAACCACCCGGAAACGCCGAGGCAAGTAACTTAAGAGGACTAACGTTATCATGGAGTACCCCTGTTACCGTGCTTACCAAATGATGCACGGCTTCATAGCTTTCTAGGGCAAAAAGCGAGGGCACAGTGACACTATGCGGTACGCAGTGCTTGGAAATATCATTGCGCAGTAAATCCACAATCATTAAATTTTCCGCCCGATCTTTTTCCGCCGTTAACAATGAGGACGCGCTTGCAGCATCTTCTTCTTTATCGGCAAAGCGTGGGCGCGTACCCTTTATGGGTTTGGTTTCAACGATTTTATTGACGACCTTTAAAAATCGTTCCGGGGAAATACTGGCGATACTGCTATTAGCAAGTTTCATATATGCCGAGAAAGGCGCTTGATTTGCCACCCTTAATGCCTCGTACGCTTGCCAAACAGAGCCGCTAAAGCCAGCCGTAAAACGCTGCGCAAAATTGACTTGATAGCAATCGCCGGCTTTTAAATAGTCATGTATCTTTTCGATGCACCTAATATAGGTTTCTTTGGATAAATTCGATTGCCAATCACTGGTAAGACGAAACCCTTGGTTATCGGCTTTCGGTACGCTATCGAAGGTTCGCAGATTCGGGATTGTGGTGCCATCTGCGCTACAGTAATACATTTTACCTGTTAGGTTGTCTTCAATTAATGAGTATAAATAAAGCCCAGCGGCGAAATCTTCTGTCTGGTAGTGGCTTTCAGCGTATGAAGGTAAAGCTTCGTAATAGCGTCCTGTGTCGTAACCAGCCATTCCAGCAACACCAATCATAAACGGCAACACGTTTGCAATATCAGGCGCTGATGGCGCTATCGATAGGTGTTTAACCATACTATGAAGGAAGTGCTCGGCTGCCTCAAAAGGCGGGGAGTCTATTTCTTCTTTCTTGTTTGTTAATAGGCAATGCGTGCGCGTTTGCCCTTGATATGCTGTTACCGTGCGAACAGGTTGCCACAGCATAATACTGAATCGACCATCGCTTTTTGTTGAATCACAATTATCGAACAAGATAGCCCAAGGATCGTTTGCATGTGGCGCAAATATATCCACTAAGCGTCTATTATGGGTGTCGTTGTATTCAGTTATGGTTATTGACGAGAGAGGTAACACGGACATGAAAATCTAAACTCTGCGCTAGGTAATGATAATAATAGTTAGAATACCCACCAAGGGTGTTGCTAATGCGCCCGAATCATCGCCAACTAAGGCTGTTTTCGTGGTGCGATTGTTTTAGATGCGCTAGTATACGCTTTTTTACCAAGCCAAGACCACGAAAGCTCAATAAAAAGAGGATGCCATGACCGTTATCCGTCAACAAGACTTCATAGATAGCATTGAAGATTCCCTGCAATTTATATCCTACTATCATCCGCTCGATTACGTAAAAGCAGTAGAAGAAGCTTATAACAGAGAGCAAAGCCAAGCTGCAAAAGATGCCATGGCGCAAATTCTCATAAACTCCAGAATGTCTGCTGAAGGTAAACGCCCGCTCTGTCAAGATACGGGTATTGTGACCTGCTTTGTTAAAATAGGCATGGGTGTAACCTGGGACAAAACCGACATGACGGTACAGGAGATGGTTGATGAAGGTACACGTCGTGCCTACCTGAACCCTGATAACCCATTACGCGCATCCATTGTTGCCGATCCTGCTGGCGCAAGAAAGAACACGAAAGATAACACGCCTTCTGTGGTGCATATTGATATGGTACCAGGGGAAAAAATTGAAGTCATGATCGCTGCGAAAGGTGGCGGTTCTGAAAACAAATCAAAAATGGTAATGCTAAACCCCAGTGATGATATTGCTGATTGGGTGGTTAAAACCTTACCGACTATGGGCGCTGGCTGGTGTCCACCGGGCATGCTAGGCATCGGCATTGGCGGTACTGCAGAGAAAGCCGCAGTACTTGCAAAAGAAAGCCTTATGGATCCGGTTGATATTCAAGAACTCATAGAGCGTGGCCCAGAAACCACCGATGAAAAGCTTCGTCTTGAAATTTTCGACCGTGTTAACCGTTTAGGTATTGGCGCACAAGGCTTAGGTGGGTTAACTACCGTGGTAGATGTTAAGATTAAATCACTGCCTACCCATGCTGCGTCTAAGCCAGTGGCAATGATCCCTAACTGTGCCGCCACCCGTCACGCTCACTTCTATCTTGATGGCTCAGGCCCTGCGGAACTTACGCCGCCAAAATTAGAAGATTGGCCAGAGGTCACATGGGAAGTGAGCGAAAACACCCGCCGCGTTAATCTTGATGATGTCACGAAAGAAGATATACAAGACTGGAAAGTCGGTGAAACCGTGCTTCTGTCAGGCAAGATGCTTACCGGTCGAGATGCTGCACACAAGAGAATCCAAACCATGATGGAAAATGGCGAAGGCTTACCCGAAGGTGTGGATTTAACCAATAGGTTCATCTACTACGTAGGACCCGTCGATGCAGTTGGCGACGAAGTCGTCGGCCCAGCAGGCCCGACTACGGCAACGCGCATGGATAAATTCACCGACCTTATGCTAGAAAAAACCGGCCTTATCGGCATGATTGGGAAGGCTGAACGTGGCCCAGCAACAGTAGATTCTATTGCCAAGCACCAAGCCGTTTATCTGATGGCGGTAGGTGGCGCAGCTTATCTTGTATCTAAAGCTATTAAGAAATCTCGTGTGGTCGCGTTTGAAGATTTAGGTATGGAGGCTATCTATGAGTTTGAGGTAGAAGATATGCCTGTTACCGTAGCCGTAGACAGTACCGGGGCAAACGCCCACAAAAATGGTCCAGCCATTTGGAAAGCGAAAATAGAAGATTTAGATAGCACATTGTCGAAATAGGCTAGAATCTCGCTTTTTTTTAAAAACAGGTGCCATTGGCGCCTGTTTTTGTTTATAGTGCTGTATAAAATAACAGTGCTCGTATTCATATGACTTTTGACGTTTCTAACCCCGTTTATCTTCTTTTCCCATTATTTCTTGTTCTCATCATAATGATCTGGGCGTTTTCAAAGCAGCGTTTAAAAACAATACAACAGCAGCTTGACGCCGCTAATGCATTGATTGAACAACACCAACACCATCAGACAACGCTTCAGAAAGAACTTGGCTCCCTCAGTGAAAAAGCGCGTCATTACGATATCGTGTTAGAAGAGAAGCGCGAGCTTTCTAATGCGTATAACAACTTACAGTCAAACTTTATGAAAGTTCAGTCGCAAAATGAAGCGCAAAAAGCGCGATTAGATGCTCTTATGCAAAGCCATGAAGAAAAATTGGCGCTAATGAGCAGTGCTGAACAACGTTTACAGTCGCAATTTGAAAATTTGGCTAATCGCATTTTCGACGAAAAAAATGCCCGCTACCATCAGCAAAGTAAGCAAGATATTGAAGCACTACTTGCCCCATTTAAAACCCAATTAGATAGCTTTAAACAACAAGTTACCGAGCAACACATCCGAGAAGGTCAAGAAAGGGCTTCCTTAAAAACCGAAATTCTTGGGCTAAAAGAACTGAATCAAAAAATCACTCAAGAAGCAGCTGCACTCACTAACGCGTTAAAAGGGGATAACAAAACCCAAGGAAATTGGGGGGAAGTGATCCTAGAACGAATTCTAAAAGAGTCAGGGTTACGTGAAGGTCATGAATTTGAAACTCAAGTAGCAGCGCAAAGCGAACAGGGGCGTCGATTACAGCCTGACGTCGTGGTTCATTTACCCAATGATAAAGACGTTATCATTGATGCGAAAGTGAGCTTAGCCAGCTATGAGCGTTATTTTAATGAAAGCGATGAAAACGTGAGAAAGCAACATTTGCTTGGCCACGTAAACTCGATTAAAGGTCACATTAAGGGGTTAGGGGCAAAAGATTATCAAGCGATTTCAAGTTTAAGAACACTGGACTATGTCTTGCTTTTTATCCCCATTGAGTCGGCATTTTTACTGGCAATTGAAGAAGAGCCTAGTCTAGTGTCTTTGGCATTAGATAATAATATTATGCTGGTTAGCCCAACAAATTTACTGGTTGCGCTAAGAACCATCAATAATATATGGCAGTACGAATACCAAAATCAAAATGCTCAGCATATTGCGGAACAAGCCGCCAAACTTTACGATAAATTCGTGGGCTTTGTAACCGATATGGAAAGAGTGGGGAAATCGCTAGATACAGCACAAAGCCATTACGACCTTGCCGTTAATAAACTCTCTCAAGGGCGGGGAAACCTACTGCGCCAAATTGAAAAATTCAGAGAAATGGGCGTTCAGCCTAGCAAAAAACTGTCGAATACTGGCTTAAAAATTCAGGAAAACGATGAAGAATAAGCCACTATCTGGTTTCTTCCACTTCGCTTAGCTTGATATAAAGCATCATCGGCATGGGACAGCAGTTGATCAATACTTTTGGTGTGGGTTGCCGTCTCACAGCCAATACTTAACGTTATCGGATTCGCGCCCTCGCGCCATACCGCTTTTGAAAAGTGATCACATATTGCTTCTGCTCGACGCAGGGCTGTGTCGTGGGTGGTATTGGTGAGTATAACGATAAACTCTTCCCCGCCAAAACGCGCACAATAGTCAGTTTCACGGACTAATTCAGACAAAGTTTGCGCTACAAATGTGAGGGCGTAATCACCAGCCTCATGTCCGAACTCATCGTTAATCTGTTTGAAATGATCAATATCTATCATTAACACACTGAAGTTGTTGTCTTTATGGACATCACTTTGGTTGTGCTGTAGGACACCTTTGGTTAGACGTAAATGGCGTTCCCGCTTAGTCGCCGAATGGTTATCACTGGAAAGTTTTAACCAGAGTGACACAAGCGTTTTGGAAATGGCGCGCCGATTTAGTAAACCCGTGAGTTGATCGTGTTCGGCTAAAAACTTCATTTTAAGCACTAACCGCATTACCGCAGCCGCCATGGCGGTAACATTGATTAGCAAAACTAAACCTATTCCGAACCACAGGGCTATATCCATGTTGAGCGATAAAGGCCATATACTTTCTGCAGTACTGAATATTAAAGATGAATAAGAGACGCCAGCAATGGCTAACACACCAATGAATAGCCCATCGGGTATACTTAACATTAACGCCGATAATGTATTAAATTCGCGCTTTAGCGCCGCATACTTAATAACAGTGCCGTTAAAGAAAATGGCCGCCGTCATGTAACATATTATGGCGAGGGATAAAGGCATCGCCATGGCGTTCATGAAAGGCAGTGCCGATGAAATACACACCAATGCAATGACCAAAGTTAAGCCAACCAACGACAAATGGCGTTTAAAAAGTATGCGGACACCACTTTGGTAAAGCAGTGCAAAGAGGAACAAACTTAAATGACTTAATAAACCACTGTGACTGAAAGCACCAATGGATGTGTTTTGATAGGCTATGATATAAAGAAACAGCGTCGCGTTTGCAATAGCAAAACGTTTACTAGCGTATCGGTACAAACGGAGAGGTTGCACCATTAGTAGCCAGGTACAGGTGGCCACAGCAGACAATAAGGCAATGACGTTGAGTAAACTCACACTGGGTGAAGACAACACGTGTGTAATTGCAGTCATATTGGTTAAAAATCACTCCCTTGATACGTTTATTCCCGTTATTACAACAGGCTACCTTTTTTGTTAAACGAATTAATATTACATGTGATTAACAAAATGTCTATGCTGATAGCCCAAAAGAAGGTGTAAAGATGTGTGGTAGATTAAACGTCACTGACTGCGAAGGCGTACGGGCCTTAATGGAAGGGCTTCAAATTCGTTTATGGCCTGAAACCGGCCCCATCTTTTCTAGGATTATCACTGCCGCGAACACGGTATCTATTGTGTTCGAAAACGCTCATGGGCAGCGAGAAATGCATAATGCGTTGTGGTGGCTTTTGCTGGAACCACGGATAAGCAACGGCACTGTGGTAGATTTTAAACCTTCGAAGTACACGTCATTTAATACACGTTACGATAAACTTAACGTGAAACGAAGCGCTGGCTATCAATCATTTCGAAGCATGCGTTGCGTTATTCCTGCCGCAGGCTTTGGCGAAACCGAGGGGAAGGGAAGTCAGGCCAGGTATACGGACTTCACGGTTTTTGCACAAGACAAGCCTCCCCATGCAATGGCCATGGGCGGGTTATACCGAATTTGGCAATATAAAGGGCAAGATAATACAAACCATTACAAAGTAAGCTGCTCAGTAGTAACCTTACCTGCACACCCAAAAATGGAAAAATACCACAGTAAATCCAGCCCCTTAGTGTTATCACATAACGATGGCAGTATTGATACTTGGCTAGATAGTGGTTTAACAGATACCCGTGCATTAGCGTGGTTACTTAAACCTAAGCTACGACACTCACTTGTGGCTCACCCCATTGTAAGGCCCACGCAACCCGAGTCAGTGGGGGAAGATACCTTATTAATGGCTGATAACTAGCAGCAAGGCAAAAAGGTTAGGGTGAACCACACCACTAGCAGTAATAAAAAAGGCCGCGTCATTCATAAGCGGCCTTTTTAATGGTGCACTAGCGGCGTCTAATGATAGCGCCGCGTATGGCGTCTTCGAATAAACAATAGAGGAACAAGAAGCACCGATAACCAACTTATCGCGCCGCCACTCTTTTCTTCTACACGTATAGTGACCGTTTCCGATGTCGTGTCTATGCCGTCAGTTGCCGACACCTGTAACGACACCGATGTTGCGGTATCATAACTCGGTGCAGTGCCAGTTAAACTGGTTCTTTCAACACCATCAATAGACACAACAACATCATCACCATCGGCATCACTCGCCGTTACACTTACCGAGTAACTTTCGTTTTCTTTCACGCTTGAAGGGGCACTGATGGTAACCACAGGCGCATCCTGAATACCCGCTACAGCTATATTAACCGTAGCTTCCCCTATCACTTGCCCATCAAGGGGGTCGTCACCGCTCGTTGACGTTTCGGTGCTCACCGTATATTTGAAGCTATCTTCACCAAAAAAGTCAGCCGTGGGAGTATAGGTTATGGTGCCGTCACCGTTGGTGGTTGCTACTCCATTTTCAGGCGCGACTGAAATGGTGACAGAATCTATATCAAGCGCATCTTTATCAATGGTGATGGGCGTAAAGGTTCGATAATCACCTGATAAGGACGCCATTGTAAATGTATTGACGATAGTGTCGTCTGCTTCATTAGCGATGACATTTGCAGTAATGCTAGCATCTTCATTCACGCTGAAACTATCATCCATGTAATCGGCAACAGGTAACACTGTCCCTTCGAACGAAATGGACACCTCATCGCCTTCACTGTATGCAAGTACATATTCGCTACCTTCTGTCGGCAAGCTCCCCTGAGAACCGTCCTCGGAATAATAGGCTAGGGTTGCGCCTACAGTACCGAAGCTGTTTTCAGCCCCCACTACAACTGGGTCTACTGGCGTATCCATTGCACCGTAAACAAAGTGGAAGCTTTCATTAGAATAGTCATACCAAATTTGGAAGTTAAAACTGGTCCCTGGTTGGTCCCAAAGCTGCGCATTTGCCCACTCCACAACCAGGTAGCTACCGCCGCCAAGGATGGCCACGTACATGTCACCCGTACCATCGTCGTTCGCGTCAGTGCCGTCTAAATCTAAATCTGTCCAATAGGGCGCGAGAATATTGTTTGGATCGTCAGAGCCTGGCAATTGCTCCGCAAAGGGAGAAGACATATCTCCAGACTCAGCTCCCATGGCCATAAAACCATTTGAGGATAGTTGAATGGTTGTGTAACCCTCACCTAAATAACGTATTTCAGGCACCCCACTAAATACAATTGACGTATCATCACACAGTGAAGTACAGGACACGGGGGTGACCCCTAACGATGCCAAAGGAAGATAATCGCCTCCTGTTACCGCTGCTATTCCAGTATCCTCATTGAAGTTGATACTGGCGATATCTAACGAACCTTCCCAGGTGAGCACATTGGTTTGCGCATCAAAGGTCACCGTGTCTTGTGAGCCGTTTTTCATGGCCGTTATCGAGTCCGTGTTAACAGACAGCTTTTCGTCTATTTGCCCTGTAATACTGGTTACGCCAGTGACACCTTTATTATTTGCATAAATTGTAGTGGTGACATTATCTCCCGCTTCTACCGTGCTAACACTTACTTCGCTGTTCAGCAAAGAAGGTTCATCTGTACTCACAGAATAGATCGCCATTGGAATATAGTAATCCGTGGTAGCGTCATCACCGTCAGACCAATTTGCACCACCCAATAACCATTCACTGGAAGCAGCATTTGCCACATCAAGGGTTAATATCACTTCCTCAGACGACCCTGGTGCAAGCGTGGTCAAAGCAGGAGTGAGATACCCATCCGTACCATCATCGCTAAACAACAGGCTACCACTAAGCGTCACGGCGCTGTCAGTCGTATTCGTCAGGGTGATTGACAAGTCACAGGTAAGAAAGCATTCGGCCGACACCAAACTCAGTTCGCTGAAGGTGACTTCTACTGTGCTAGCCCGAGATAAATCGAGCCGTCCCGCCCCCATGTCGAAGTTGTCAGCTTGTGTAAGACCATCTTCTTTCAGTACGTCGCGAATAGAGGAAGTGACCAAGGCACTTTTTATTTGCTGTGCACTCCATTCAGGATGCATTTGTTTTAGCAATGCGGCGGCACCAGCAACATGGGGAGACGCCATGGAGGTACCGTTTTTAAACGAAAAGTTTTCACCAATATGATCCGGGGCATCTGGCGACTCACCGGAAAAAATACGCACACCAGGAGCCGCAATGTTTGGTTTCAAGAAACTCGGGTCGCCGTTAGGCCCGCGAGAACTAAAGTCACCCATAATATCCGCTAAACTATCGGAATAGGACGCAACCACCTCGTTGCCGATAGTCACAATAACATCCTCATCGGTGGCGCCAGCTAATTCAGCGAGCGCTAATCCCTGTGTGGCGGGCAGCATGAGTGAGGGAACTGTTTGCTCTGTACTTAGCCCGCCCATAATAATGGGCGCTTCACCGCGGCCCTCTTCGTTAAACACCAAAACCGCCAGTGCGCCCGCGGCCTCAGCGTTGGCAATTTTATCGACAAAGCCACACGTGCCTCGGCTAATTAAAGCAATGGCATTTTCAAAGGTAGAGTCATCTGCGTAAGCCGAACACCCTTCAATGTTAGCTTCATCAATTTCCCCCGCGTATATCACAGGTGCCGTTAAGGGGCTGGTAAATGTAATGGCAGCATTACCAACAGAATAGAGGGCTGGGATAGCGCCGATACTGGTATCGCCGTCAACCGTGACTTCGTTTGCAAACAAACGGTTGGTTGAGGTGGCAGCAACTGTTAAGACATCTTTTGAACACCCGGGACAACCTATTGTGGTGGCTTCGGGGCCTTCATTGCCGGCGGAAAATACCGTCACTACGCCTGCTTCGTCCATAGCAGCAAATATATCTTCATAAACGGAACCCACTGGGCTTGCGCCACCATCTCCGCCCCAGGAGTTATTGATGATGTCAGCGCCATCTTCTAGTGCTGCCTCAAGCATTTCCAATAACATGGAGGTCATGCCGCTTGAGGAGGTAGGGTCGTCAGGCGTCGCATACAAACCTTTATACACCATTAGGTAGGCGGCAGGTGCCACTCCTGATATTTCTGCGGTCGCTCCATCTCGTGATGCGGTAACGCCCGCATTGCCCACCGCCGTTCCCGCTACGTGGGTACCATGGCCATTATAACCAAGAGGGGAAAGATACTCGCCATCAACAATGTCAAAACCGTCTGGTATCGACGCATAACGTGCCACAATAAGCTTATTGTTACAGAAATCTGGCGTGTCTGAGCAATAGTCATCAGAGGGCAGGGTGGATGCGTCCGGTGCGTCAAAATCATCACCGCTAAAAAGCGCGTTTTCAGGCCGTATTCCACTGTCTATAATGGCGACGCGAATGCCTTTCCCTGCGTTTTCTGCGCCCCCCAACTGAGTCCATGTATCAATTGCGCCAATTAAATCCAAACTTGCGTCCATCTGTGCGCGGTGCATCACATCGGGGTAAATCGCCTTTACCTCTGGCAAACTCGCTAGGTTGTCTAACGCGTGTTTACTCACAATGCCAGACACACCATTAAAGGAAGCGGTAAAGGATTTATCGGCTTCAAAGGTAGGGTCAAAGTTGTGTATATCCTCAACCAGGCTTCGCTGCTTGTTCTTAAGTATTTTTTTGTAGCTTATGGCCGCGTTTGATGAGAAATCTACCTTTGCGCCTTGTTGGGCAGACGCGCTTCGTACGCTGGGGTTAACCCCACTAAACTGAGCTAAAGGTGAATCATGCAACTGCACAATAACTCTAACTTGATGGTCATTAACCTTAACGGCATTCGCAAGAATATTTTTTTTGTCGAAAGACGCTTCAATTGGATTGTTTTGCTCTAGCGTATGGCTTGCCATGATGTTCGATTTCACATCCTGAGCGGACAACATCGATGGCGTTGCAAATAGGGTAGAGGCAATGATGGTACTCAAGAGTTTCTTTTTCATACTAAGTCTCATAATGATTGTTCCCTGGAGCCCCGTTTTTTATTATTAAAATAACCCATTTACCTGCCAGCGCTTCAATAAAAAAGCAAGGGAATATAAACAGAGTTTCGTTCGAGGATTAATGCATTTCTAACACAGTTGATGACCGTTTGTAATGAACAAAGGCGTATTAAATTTAATACATCTATCCAAATACAAAAACGCCAGGTCACCAAATTTCACGCAAATATCGCAATTCATTAACATTAAATTAAAACATTAGGATGCTAATCATGTTTAGCTCCTAAAAAGAGTATAGATGTTCCTTTTAAAACTACTTTTCGTGGAGAAATAGCAAGAAAGTGCCAGCGTGAGTCTACTAGCATATTCATTCTAAATTCGTGGAAGCTTCCCACTGTTTCTGGAGAAAATAATGAAAGACAGAAACCACCTAGCACAAGTAACAACTGTTGCCGATGTGAATATTATAGATAACGGTATTATTGACATCCCAATGCTGCAAATTCTCGACGAAAACGGTAAAGCAACGCCGGAGGCAACCTTACCCGACATTAGTCAAGCGCAAGCGTTAAAGATTCACGAGACCATGGCCTACACGCGGGTGCTTGATGAACGAATGGTGGCGGCTCAACGCCAAGGGCGTATTAGCTTTTACCTTGCAAGTACCGGCGAGGAAGCCGCAACGGTAGCAAGCGCAGCGGCACTAAGTACCGAAGACCTCATCATGTCACAATATCGTGAGCAAGGGGCATTGGCTTATCGAGGATACACCACTGATCAATTCATGAATCAGATGTTCAGCAATAAAGACGACCCTAATAAAGGCCGCCAAATGCCGATTCATTATGGTGATAAAGCGCTAAATTTCATGACGATCTCATCTCCCCTTGGCACCCAAATACCGCAAGCTTCCGGCTATGCGTATGGTCAAAAAATGGCAGGGAAAGACGCAATTACCATATGCTATTTCGGAGAAGGTGCCGCGTCAGAAGGAGATTTCCACGCTGGGCTTAATATGGCAGCGGTACTTAGCTGTCCTGTCATCTTTTTTTGCAGAAATAATGGCTACGCTATCTCCACACCAGCAGAGGAACAATTTGCAGGTGATGGCATAGCGTCTCGCGGGTTAGGTTACGGAATAAAAACCATTCGGGTAGACGGCAACGACGTATTAGCGGTTTACGCGGCAACGAAACGGGCGAGGGAAATCGCTCTTGCAGAACAATGCCCTGTACTTATTGAAGCGATGACCTACAGGTTAGCCGCCCATTCTACCTCCGATGATCCTAGCGGTTACCGCTCAAAAGAAGAGGAAGAAAAATGGCGCACAAAAGACCCTATTACTCGGTTTGCCAACTGGTTAACCCACAAAGGCTGGTTTAACGAACAAGACAATGAAAAACGCCTTACCGCAATGCGCCAAGAGGTTTTAGCGTCAATGAAGCGGTGCGAAACCACCGAAATTTGTCCTATCGATGACATTGTGAGTGATGTCTATGATTCAGTGCCTTGGCACCTTGATGAACAACTTCAAGACCTTAAACAACACATTAAAAAATACCCACACATGTACCCTAAAACGTCAGGGAGAATGAAATAATGGCACAAATGAATTTACTACAAGCCATCAATAATGCCCTCATTACTGCCATGACAGACGACGATAAAGTCATGGTTTTTGGTGAAGATGTGGGTCACTTTGGGGGCGTGTTTCGCGCTACCAGTCACCTTCAGGAAAAATTTGGAAAGGGACGCTGCTTCAATACCCCCCTAACCGAACAGGGTATTATAGGTTTTGCCAATGGTTTAGCAGCCCAAGGGTCTGTGCCTGTCGCTGAAATTCAATTTGGTGACTATATCTTCCCCGCATTCGACCAAATTGTGAACGAAACCGCTAAGTGGCGTTATCGTTCTGGAGGACAATTTGATGTAGGCACTCTGACTATTCGTACCCCCTATGGCGGCGGTATTGCTGGCGGGCACTACCATAGCCAATCGCCAGAAGCGTTTTTCGCCCACTGCCCGGGCCTAAAGATAGTGGTGCCTAGAAACCCGTATCAAGCCAAAGGGCTGTTACTGGCGTCTATTAGAGACAAGAATCCTGTGTTGTTTTTAGAGCCTAAAAAGCTCTATCGTGCGTCAATCAGTGACGTGCCAGAGGAAGATTATCAGTTACCCTTGGGTAAAGCAGATATTGTTCAAGAAGGTTCAGATATCACATTGTTAGGCTGGGGCGCACAAATTGAAGAGCTTCAAAAGGCGGCAGCAACGGCACTAGATGATGGCGTTTCCTGTGAAATTATCGACTTGCGCAGTATTTTACCCTGGGATGCCCACACAGTAGCTGCATCTGTCATGAAAACAGGGCGTTTACTTATTAATCACGAAGCGCCGCTCACGGGCGGCTTTGCCAGTGAAATAGCGGCAACAATTCAAGAGAAGTGTTTTTTATATCTGGAAGCGCCGATTGCTCGGGTGTGTGGCTTAGATACGCCTTATCCACTGGCGCACGAAAAAGAGTATATGCCAGACGCGACTAAAATCTACGAAGCCATTAAGCGCACACTTCACTACTAAGGGGCCCAGCATGACTATTGACTTTATATTGCCTGACATTGGTGAAGGCATTGTTGAATGTGAGCTTTTGGAATGGTTAGTGTCCGAAGGCGACGTCATTGAAGAAGACCAGCCTGTTGCTGAGGTCATGACAGACAAAGCCACGGTTCAAATTCCGGCAATGCATAGCGGCACAGTCACCAAGCTTTACTATAAGGAGGGCGATATTGCAGCCGTGCACGCGCCATTATTTGCCATGGAGACGACAGGGGGGCTATCCACTGAACCGACCTCCACAGCAGATGCCACTCAAGAAGACGCAGTCCCACCACACCAAGATGATTCTCCTACTCAAGAAAATCTTGGTGATCAAGAAGCCGTTCATGAAGATTTCATTTTACCTGATATTGGTGAAGGTATCGTTGAATGTGAAATCGTAAAATGGAATGTAAAAGAAGGCGATCTCATTGCGGAAGACCAAAGCGTAGTTGAAGTCATGACCGACAAAGCGGTGGTTGAAATCCCAGCCAAGCATTCTGGCGTAGTGGGCACGCTGTATTATGCCCAAGGAGACATCGCTAAAGTCCATAGCCCGTTGTTTTCGCTCATCAGAAAACCCGAAACAGGCGAATTAAAAGGGCAGGAAAGCGCGGGCAGTGAATATTGCGAACCGTTAGCGGCAAACCAAAATATGTGTCACGGAAAGAGTGAAAACAACAGCAGAGACAACGCGCCCGTAAAAGACGATAAGTGGCCATCAGGTGACTTTGAGCCTCCCGTGGTTATTCCCGGTAAAGTCTTAGCTAGCCCTGCTGTTAGACGAATTGCCCGAGAACAAAGCCTTGACCTAGGTGACATAAAGGGGACAGGAAAAAAAGGAAGAATTTTAAAACAGGACGTACTGGCGCAATTAACAAAAGGAGCGAAGGACTCGCACACACCAACCCTAAAGGAGATGCCTAACCAGCCACAAGAAAACGACCGTGTGAAAACAGTAAAAGTACGCGGTGTTCAGGCTGCCATGGCTAAACAGATGGTGGCCTCAGTTTCCACCATCCCGCACTTTACCGTAAGTGACGAACTGGTTATGGACAACCTAATCGCGCTTCGTCAACGCTTAAAGCCAGTATTTGAGGAAAAAGGTGTGAAACTCAGTTTGATGCCATTCTTTATTAAAGCCCTGTCGTTGGCCTTAAGCGAATTCGAAATTATCAACAGCCAGCTTAATGATGATGCCACTGAGCTACGCTATTTTTACGATCATAATATTGGTTTTGCTGTAGATACGAAAATAGGCTTGCTCGTCCCCAATATTAAACAGGTTCAGCAATTGTCTATTTTTGATATAGCGACACAAATGCAAGAAATTATAGATGAAGCAAGGAAAGGGCAGATAGCTAGCCATCACTTAAAAGGCGGCACGATTAGCATATCTAATATCGGCGCAATAGGGGGCATAACCGCAACGCCTGTCATTAATAAGCCAGAGGCCGCTATTGTTGCATTAGGCAAAACACAGTCGCTTCCGCGGTTTACTCCCAAAGGTGAGGTGGTAGCGCAGCAAATCATGATGATTAATTGGTCAGGAGATCATCGCATTATTGACGGCGCAACCATGGTTAAATTTAACAACCTTTGGATGAGCTACCTACAAGCACCAGAAAAAATGCTAATGCATTTGCGCTAGGGCTACAGAATGCCTGACGCTGTACTTGTCACTGCTAAGCGTCAGGCGTTACTATTGCATGCTAAATTAGCTTATTCGTGGAATTTTCCACTGAGAACACGGTAAATTGTGCTTAGTTATCAACATGCATTTCATGCCGGCAATCACGCCGATGTTATAAAACACCTGTGCTGGATAGGTGTCATTAATCATTTAAAGAAAAAAAATAAACCCTTCACCCTGTTTGATACCCATAGTGGGGCCGGTGAGTATCAACTTGATCACGCCATGTCTGCTAAAAATAAAGAGTACGAATCAGGGGTAAGTAAAGTGGCTCAGCTTTCTCCTCAGTCCTCTTTACTTAACCACTACCACACGTTGATTCAAACGTATTTCGACAAAGGGATGTACCCTGGTTCGCCTATGTTAAGTGCTAACCTTGTGCGCGAAATGGACAATGTGCATTTGATGGAACTGCACCCCGCAGAATTTGAGAAGTTAAATCACGTGATATTTTCTCAACAACATGCCGCTAAAGTGGGGGGAAGTTGCCACGTGCATCAGCGGGATGGCTTTGAAGGCATTAAAGCGCTCACACCTCCCCAGCCTAATCGTGGTGCTGTACTTATTGACCCACCTTACGAGCGTATCCAGGAATACACTGATGTATCAGTCACCGTTAAATCGGTATTACAGCGCTGGCAACAAGGGCAAATTGTCATTTGGTATCCGCTATTGTCTGCCAGGGCAGACAAAAAATCCCAGGCGTGCAGTGCGATGATAGCGAGCTTAGTGGAACTTGGTATTCCTTGTTTTCAGGCCGAACTCACGGTAATTGAAAACACAGAAGAAGCGGGCATGTATGGCTCAGGCGTATTGGTGCTAAATCCACCTTGGCAGCTCGACGTTCAGTTAAATGATGCACTCCAAGAGGTCGCTCCCCATCTAGGAGACAATACAGCGTTCCATCTTACCTGGCTGGTTAACGATAATTAGGTATGCCAAATCCAAGTGACATCAAGCATTTTTACATTCCCGAAGAGCAATCCATTTATTTGCTTTCTCATGCGGATGCTAAAAAATTAAAAGACTGGGTGGCCTTGTGTATTGCACAGTTAGAAAACCTTGGCTATCGCTCGTTGTCACTTCTAGGTAAAGGTGCCTTTGGCTTTGCTTTTTCCGGTGTCACCTCGTCCGGGGAGGCGCTTGTGTTTAAGTTTTCGCGAATTAATCTGCCGCAGCATGTGCAAGATAGACTGGAAGAAGAAGCTTTTATGCTGTCCCAAGTTGTGCACCCTTTCGTGCCAGACTTCAGAGCTTTCCAGCAAATAAAAAAGCAATCTATCTTAGTCATGCAGCGAGCAATTGGAGAAGACCTCGAAAAAGTAAGTTTAAAGCAAGGGCCTCTGCCCCCGCGAATCATCGTAAAAATTGCTGTGCAGGTGGGGGAGTTGCTGTTAACACTGAGAAGCAACACTCAGCACGGAAAAGAGAAGCCTATTGTTCATGGCGATATTAAACCTTCCAACCTAGTTTGGGACGCTCACCATGAGACTATAAGCTTAATCGATTGGGGGTCGTCTGTTTTTGCGCAGGTAGACGCCAATGGGCAATTTATCGGTAGTAATGTCATGGATCTCATGTCCAGCGAGTTGCAGCAAACTAACGCAAGGTTAGGCGATGTTTACTTTATTGGCGAAGAGCAATTAAACGGCGCATTGTCCTCGCCGCGCTTTGATGAACAAGGCTTAGCAAGTACTCTTTACGCTTTAGCGTCAGGGCAATCTTGCCGTTATGGTGCCAGTGTTATTCGCCCGATATCACTGGGTTTACCTAAAATGTTGGCAGATATACTCACCTTCATGCTATCTGAGGATCCTCTTAAGCGACGCCAAGGCGGCGACTACTTTCTAAAGCACCTTCATGTACTCAAAAATATGGTGTTTACCGAAGACAAACCAACACGCTACCAGGCCAGCATTCCTACGTGGATAACAGAAACATCCAATGAAATAGAGACTGTGGTATACAGTTCAAGAAAGTCATACCTTCGTCAACAAGCTGACCTTCACGAAGATACTTTACGCTACATCAATGATGCGCAGTTCGATCGCTACTATAAAAACTACCTGCAAGGTATGGGAGATACAGAAAAAGCGTTTATTTCTGCCATTGGCAGATTAGGTCGTTACCCTGTGGTAGGCGGCATGGCCATTCGATGGGAACCCAATGGCGTTTATATTGATTCCAGCTTAAATTTGTACGACAGAACACTTAAGCCAGCGTTTGAGATGGCGGTGAACAATGTCATTGCGTTGGCTCGCGCTATTCATAAAGTTGGGGTGTTCAAATGTTGTATGTTTAACGCTAAAAATACCCTACATATAGAGCGCGAACATGTTAATCATGATTTTATTCCCAATGAAGACTGCCGTATACCCTTTGAAATATCTCAAGTGTCTGTTGCCAAAGATCAAAGTAGGCACCATTCTTACTTTGAAGACGGTGACGACCCCGACGAACTTTTAAAATTGCCCAACAGCATAATTTCTTTAATAAAATCCCTGAATAATATCCATCATACTGGGTGTATTATTTTTGAAGCACTACCACATCATTTGAAAGTGCATAGCTACTACACACTACTGGATCACAGTAAAACACATCAATTTGAACAGTTGCTTCATGCACTGGTACAAGAAATCCCGACCATAAAAGGGTTAGGCATTTCCGGCTTTATGAAGTTACCCTATAAAGATACACGCTTTTTTGAGCACAGCCCGTGTCTACCGGAAAAGTACTACCCAAGAAACCCAAGAGCAGAACAAAGAGAGAAAAATCAGCATGTCTGACGTTAAACTATCTTCACTTTTTGAGTTAGAAACCGTGGAGCAAAACCTTTATCGCGGCGAAAGTTGGGATTTAGGCTTTCGCGCATTATTTGGTGGGCAAGTCCTTGGTCAAGCCCTTGCGGCCGCATATGAAACCGTAGATAAAGACAGGGTGGCGCATTCATTTCATACCTATTTTTTGCTTCCTGGAGATGCTAAAAAACCCGTGGTTTATGATGTTGAAGTGGTTCGTGACGGTCGTAGCTTTTCAGCTCGTCGTGTAAAAGCCATTCAAGACGGTAAAAGTATTTTTTATATGACAGCGTCTTTCCAAGTGCCGCAAGACGGTATGCATCATCAAGCACCAGAAATGCCAGATGTCCCTCCTCCCGAGGCAGTTCAATCGGACATTGAATTTTATGAAGCCAATTTCAATAAAATAGCGCGGCCCATGCGCGAAGCATTAAGTTATCATCGACCGGTAGATATACGTACAATTGATGCAGCAAACTCATATCAAGCGGCTAAACGCCCGCCAACGCGCTATATCTGGATGCGAGCTAGAGATACCTTATCGGGCGCTCTGTCGATTCACCAAGCGGCGCTTGCTTATGCATCAGACTATCATTTTTTAAGCACCTCTTTACAGCCTCACGGTATTGCGGTTACCGATAAATCATTAAGAATTGCGACGATAGATCATGCTATGTGGTTCCATCGTCCAGTTAATTTCAATGAGTGGCTGTTATATGCAATGGAAAGCCCATTTAGTGGCGGCTCTCGTGGCATAGTAAGGGGACAAATTTTCAATCAAGCTGGCGAACTTGTCGCATCAACAACCCAAGAAGGCTTAATGCGAAATGTGGATGTGTAATCTAGCGGAAAACACGCTTGCAACAAGGGAAATCTAAATGCGCTATCAATTAAATGACCGAAGCCCTCAATGTGCAGATGACTGCTTTATTGCGCCAGGCGCACAGGTTATTGGTGATGTGGAACTGCATGAAAAAAGCAGTGTTTGGTTTAACGCTGTAATACGTGGAGATATGGATAAAATCTGTATAGGTGAAGCGTCGAACATTCAAGATGGCAGTGTTCTGCACACCGACCAAGGTATACCATTACACATTGGCAAAGGGGTAACGGTAGGACATAAAGCAATGTTGCATGGGTGCACAGTAGGGGACTATTCCCTTATTGGCATCAACGCGGTTGTGCTAAACGGCGCAAAAATAGGCAAATATTGCGTCATTGGTGCGAATGCGTTGATCACTGAGAAAATGGACATCCCCGATTACAGTTTAGTGGTTGGGGCTCCGGCAAAGGTCATTAAGCAACTAGACGCGAGTGCAGAAAAGCAATTACAAGGCTCTGCACAACATTATGTTGAAAACGCGGTTAACTACCGACAAAATCTTAAACTGATCTCTGAAACATAAAACTGACGGGCGCGTGTTTCCACTCTCTTATTTTTACAGTCGCCCATAAAAAATGCCCAGAACTGACGTTCCGGGCCTAGGGGAATGGCTCATTACTGAGCCGTGCGCTAACTGTTGCAAGGGAGAAGCACTCGCTAAATCTCTCAAGCGGACTGTCATTATAGTTCACATTTGTTCAATTTATAAACAAATTATTTGTGAAATTTATCTTACAGACTGAATTTTATTTAAAGGTAGTCAAAAAAGCTCAGAATTTCAAAAAGTTCCTACTGGTCGGACTTTATACTTAAAAATGCCCACCAATGATCACTGAGTTGTTCAATATTTACCCACCCGTTATTCACAACCCATCCACCGCTACCTATGAATACAAATCCTTTCCCCCATTCATTTCATTTATGTTGAACACAGACGGTTGTACCCACGCGCTATCACTGTAAGAATGCCACCAAACAACATTGATAATTCGAGGCCTACATGAAGCAACTGTCTACTTTTCTTCCCCCTGAACGCACGTTAATGGGCCCAGGACCATCAGATGTCTCACCGCGCATTCTTAATGCAATGGCACGCCCTACGCTAGGTCATTTAGACCCGTTATTCATTGAGCTAATGGATGAAACAAAATCATTGCTGCAATACGCATTTCAAACAGAAAATGCGTTAACCATGCCTATTTCCGCCCCTGGCTCTGCAGGCATGGAAGCGTGCTTCGTTAATTTGGTTGAACCCGGCGACAAAGTGTTGGTTTGCGTTAACGGCGTGTTTGGTAACCGCATGGTTGAAAATGTAGAGCGATGTGGTGGTGAAGCCATTGTAATCAATAATCAGTGGGGCACACAAACGGATCTCAATACGGTTGAAGACCTATTAGCTAAACACCCTGATATCAAAGTATTAGCGTTTGTTCATGCTGAAACTTCTACCGGCGTAAGAAATGACGCCAAAGCATTATGTGAATTGGCCAACAAATACCAGTGTTTAACCATTGTAGACGCAGTAACGTCGTTAGGCGGTATTGAGTTGAAAGTGGACGATTGGGGCATTGATGCCATCTATTCAGGCTCTCAAAAATGTTTGAGTTGTGTACCGGGTATTTCACCCGTGTCGTTTAGTGATCGCGCAGTCAACCTTATTCAAAACCGAAAAACCAAAGTACAAAGTTGGTTTTTAGATATGAATTTAATTGTAGGGTATTGGGGAAGTGGTGCGAAGCGAGCCTATCACCATACGGCCCCCGTAAATAGCATGTACGCCATGTACGAATCCTTATTGATGCTAAGAGAAGAAGGGCTTGAAAATGCATGGCAACGTCATCAACGAGGCCATGAAGCGCTAGCGCAAGGACTGGAAGCATTAAATCTCACCTTAGCAGTAGATAAAAACTACCGCTTACCACAATTAAACGTAGTAGAAATTCCATCGGGCGTAAATGACGCCGATGTGCGTCAACGCTTGTTGAACGAATTCAATTTGGAAATAGGCGCTGGACTGGGCGAATTTGCCGGGAAAGTATGGCGAATAGGGCTGATGGGCTATGCCTGCAAACCCCGCAATATTGACCACTGCCTTGCCGCGCTAAAACAGGTTTTAAAATAACGGCGTATTCACCTGCGTTAACCATGCAGACCCGTGTAGCTTCAACGAGTCGCAAAATACTGAATTCGTCTTCTAAAAGCCTTACTTTAATGTAAGGCTTTTTGTTTTTTGCGACTAGGCATTATCAACGTTATCTATAGACCATTCACCTTTCATTCAGCAACCGTAGCGTAGTGTGTCATAACCCAAACGCGACGCCTTAAATTTTTGGTATAGATTAACGCTAATAATGGCTATGCTTGAATGATATCAAGGGCTGCGTATTTCAATACAGCCGGAATGTACAACGTTAACGTCAGCGATAACCGTCGTTGTATAGGCAAAGCAAAAGGAATAACCATGATCAAAAAAATTCTTACACACACTGTTTTTGCTATTACTACGCTCTTATTTGTAGGCGCTCTCCATGCCCAAACACAAGAGCAAACACCGCAAATTCACGTACAAGGTTCAGGCGCGGTTAGCGTCACACCCAATGCTTATCGAGTCACGTTTATTATTGAAGCGCAAGGGAATACAGTAAGTAAGCTTAACGGAATGGCCAACAGTGAAATTAACAACGTGGTTAACTTTTTGCTTTCGATGGACATTCAAGAGCAAAACATTCAATCAATGCAGGTTCGGTTAAACCCTAGATACGTCAATGGGCCAAATGGTCGCATTCAGGATGGATTTACCTTAACCAGAGAAATTGTGGTGACCGATTCAAACATAGATCATTACGATCAAGTATTAGATGGCGTGCTAAAACGTGGGGTAGATCGGATTCAACAGTTCAATTTTATATCCCAAGGGCAAAATAACGCTTATGATGTTGCTCTTGTTGCTGCGGTTAAGGATGCAAAGGCGCGGGCGACCCTTTTAGCCAAAGAATTAGGGGTAGAAATAGGGGAAGTAGTTGCAATCTCTGAATCTGGTGGCAATATGCCCGTTCCAGTTATGCGTGCAGATGCCTTTCTCAGTGAAAAAGTCACCTCTTTACCTGGTCAGGAAACGGTAGAAGCGCGAGTAAATGTTAGTTTTCGTATTATTCAAAATTAGGGTTACTCCTTGAAAGAAGAACACTATACCCAGTTAGTAAGCCAGGCGAAAAGCCTGGTTTCTGGTGAGCACGATTTAATTGCCAACATGGCAAATGTGAGCGCGCTGCTATTCAACCAGCTTGAAGACGTCAATTGGGCTGGTTTTTATTTCCACAAAGAATCTCAGTTAGTACTAGGGCCGTTTCAAGGTCAACCCGCATGCATACGTATACCAATAGGTAAGGGTGTATGTGGCACTGCTGCAGAAACCAGAACCATTCAACGTATTGACGATGTACACGCCTTCTCAGGCCATATCGCATGCGATGCCGCGTCTAATTCAGAAATTGTTATTCCCCTTATTGTGAACGACGAATTAATCGGTGTGCTAGATATTGATAGCCCCAAATTTGGTCGTTTTGACGCCGATGATGAGGCGGGACTTAAACAAATCGCTGATATTCTAATTGAATCTCAACGTACATTATGAAATACAATGTAGATATTCACGTTGTTCTTTCTACGTTCGAAGATATGGACGACTTTCATGACGATCCAGATGAAGCATCTGAGCGTCTGAATTTCATTCTTCATGCTATGTATGACAGAGCCGACGAAGATATTGAGACCGAGCGTCTCGAAAAACTGTTACACCACGTATGGGAATCTTGGCAACAAGATAGCCATTTATTAGAAATTGATGATGATGAATTGCTCGATTGGGTTGACCACACGCTGGCAACTTGGGATGATGCGGGTAATGAAGAAATCTCTTAAATAATTTAGAAAGTTTAATGGAATCACCACAGAAGTTTACCAATAGTAAGGAAGTCATAGCTTTCCTTGCAGAAACCTTTCCGAAATGCTTCAGCGTAGAAGGTGAAGCTCGCCCTCTTAAGATTGGCATTTTTCAAGACTTAGCGGAACGATTGAATGATGAAGAACGTGTTAGCAAAACGCTTCTACGCTCAACCCTTCGTCATTACACCAACAGTTGGCGCTACCTTTACAGCATTAAAGAGGGCGCACATCGTGTGGATCTTGATGGTGCTGAAGGCGACGCTATCGAGAAAGAGCATGCCGAACACGCCCAAAAACAACTAGAAGAAAGTAAGGCGAAAGCGGCAGAAAAGCGTAAAGCTAAACAGGCGCAGCAACCTAAAAACAAAGAAAGACGCCAATTTTCTCGTCCAAAAGGTGAAAAATCGGTCAGTTCAGGCCATGCTGATAATAAGCAGGGAACTAAACCGAAAATTAACAGACCAAATAAAACACCACCCGCAAAACTGACTGATGAAGATTTGCAGCAGGGTACAAAAGTAACAGTTAAGCTAGGCAAAACACCTATGCCGGCTGTTATCACTGAAGTAGCCAAAGACGGGATCCATGTTCAGCTAGACACGGGCATGGTGGTAAAAGTAAATGCAGATGCTTTACGTTTGGCGCGTTCCAAGAGGTCGTAATATATGAAAGATATCCTTCGAATTTCCATTGCCAGTGCGTTTCTTACCGTTGGGGTAGGCGCCGGCGCTGTCACAACCACGCCTGATGTTGAAGAGCTTCCCATACTCCAACAAGAAACTCAGCACAGTGTTGCAGCAAAGCGAGTGAGCGCCTTATTTACCCGCGCTCACTACAAGGAAATTTCGTTGGATGACGCTCTCTCTGCACGTATTTACCAAAAATTTGTTGATTCGCTAGATCACAATAAACAGGTTCTCATGTTGTCTGATGTGGTGGCGTTTGAAAAATACCGCACTGCATTCGATGATGCATTAAAGAAAGGTAACCTTTCTATTGCATACGACATGTATAACGTAAGTGCAAAACGCAGAGTGGAGCGCTACGAATACGCGCTCTCCTTGTTAGACAAGGGGCCATTCGACTTTGAAAAAGCAGACGATAAGTTTTATTACGATCGTGAAGAAGCCGATTGGCCAGCAAATCAACAAGAGCTAGACGAAATCTGGCGTCAACGGGTTAAGTACGATGCACTTAACCTGATCCTCGCTGACAAAACCTGGGAAGAAGCCAAAGAGTTATTGCAAAAACGTTATAACCGCGCAATTAAACGCACAAAACAGGCGAAAAGCGAAGACGTTTTCCAAACTGCAATGAATGCCTTTGCCCGAACAGTAGAAGCGCACACCAGTTATTTATCGCCCCGCAATGCAGATCGCTTCCAAATGGAAATGAATTTGTCGTTTGAAGGGATTGGTGCCGTATTGCAAAGTGAAGATGACTATACCGTTATCAAAAGCATTGTACCTGGCGGCCCAGCCGACGAATCTGGTGCACTTAAACCTGAAGATAAAATTATTGGCGTTGCGCAAGAAGATGAAGAATTCGTCGATGTTGTAGGTTGGCGGTTAGATGAAGTGGTAGAACTCATTAAAGGGCCGAAAGGCAGTACAGTGCGTTTACAGGTTCAAAAAGGGGTTACCGACGGTAAAACCAACTCTGTGGTTAGCTTAACCCGAGACAAAATTAAACTTGAAGACCGTGCTGCGAGTTCTGAAGTGTATGTTCCAGACAGTGGTCCACACGCAGATGAACCGCTAGGGGTTATCACTATCCCAAGTTTTTACAACAACCTGCATGCTGACGTTGCTAAAGAAATCGAAAGCCTTAAAGCACAAAATGTGAAAGGTATGATTGTCGATTTGCGGGGTAACGGTGGTGGTTCACTGACTGAAGCCACTTTACTGACCGGTTTATTTATCGAAAAAGGACCTGTGGTTCAAATACGTTATGGCCAAAACAAAGTCAGCGTCAATAGAGACACAGACGGTATGGTGGCGTATGACGGCCCGCTAACCGTGCTGGTTGACCGCTACAGTGCATCAGCATCAGAAATTTTTGCTGCCGCCATGCAAGACTACAACCGTGCCTTAATTATTGGCGAACAAACCTTTGGTAAAGGTACGGTACAACAACACCGTGGCCTGGGTAAAATCTACGATTTGTATGATAATCCGCTAGGCAGTGTTCAATTCACGATTGCAAAATTTTACCGTATCGACGGTGGTAGCACACAGCATAAAGGCGTAGTACCAGACATTCTTTATCCGTCAGCAGTTGAGCCTGAAGAGTGGGGCGAGGCTAAGGCAGAAAATGCATTGCCATGGGACAGCATTAAACGAGCGAATTATACTACCTTCGCTGATGGTCA
The DNA here is from genome assembly GCF_000730385.1 of Alteromonas australica. Taxonomy (NCBI): domain Bacteria; kingdom Pseudomonadati; phylum Pseudomonadota; class Gammaproteobacteria; order Alteromonadales; family Alteromonadaceae; genus Alteromonas; species Alteromonas australica. The sequence continues at coordinate 2,219,444 of NZ_CP008849.1, forward strand.
AGCTGCATTAGACGTATTAACGGCGAAGCACAATAAACGTATTATGCAAGACCCTGAGTTTTCTTATATTTATGAAGACATTGAAGAATATAAAGAAAACAAAGATAAAAACTATATCTCGCTAGTAAAGTCTGAGCGAGAAGCCGATAAGAAAGAAGCTGAAGAAAAGTCGCTAGCGCGCGCTAATGAGCGTTTACAGCGCCTTGGTATGGAAACCGTGGCTTCGTTAGACGATTTGCCTGAAGACATGGATGAGCTTGATCCTTTCTTGGATGAAGCAGCAAATATCACCTTCGATATGATTCAAACAGGCAGATACGCAATAACAAGAAATTAAAGGTTGTCGATGAAGGGCTGGTCTATGGCCAGCCCTTTTTTTGTGTCTGACATCCGCATACAACAATAATAAAGGGAAACGACATGGCTATCAGAGGCGAATTCTCTTCGCGCATAGGGTTTGTGTTGGCCGCGGCAGGGTCAGCAGTGGGATTAGGCAATATTTGGGGGTTCCCGACGAAGGTGGCAAGCAATGGCGGTGCCGCTTTTGTATTAGTTTACCTTTTACTCGCCTTCGTATTGGCCTATCCAGTATTAATGGCCGAACTCATCATAGGGCGAAGTTCTCGCGCTAATATGGTGGACGCGCTGGGTAAAATTTCCGGCAATTTCGTTGGCCGAGCCACAGGTTTGTGGGGGTGCGTAACTGTCTCCCTTATTCTCGCGTTTTATGCCATTGTGGGTGGTTGGATGCTAGTGTATTTCGCCGACGCCGCCGTAAGCCTGTTCGGCTTAACCAGTGCAAGCGAGTGGCTGCTTACTGATTCAGTTACGCGTAACGTGATATTCTGTTTTCTTTTCATGGCATTAACGGCGTTTATCGTGGTGGGTGGTGTAAAAGCCGGAATTGAGAAGTGGTCTGTTCGTTTAATGCCCACATTGGTTCTGCTCATCATAGCACTGATTGTTTACGTAAGTTTTCAGCCCGGCGCCATTGAAGGCTGGAGCGCTTATTTAGTGCCTGACTTTTCTCGAGTGCTCGATCCTGACTTACTTATCAATGCCATGGGGCAAGCATTTTTCTCTATGTCGTTAGGTGTTGGTACCATGCTGGTCTACGGTTCCTACTTAAGCAAAAAAGAAAACCTTCCCTCAATCGGTGCATCTGTTGCGCTAGTGGACATTGGTGTTGCCGTTATCGCAGGTATGCTCATCATTCCAGCCATGTACGTGGCACTTAATAACGGTGTAGAGATCTTTACGCCAGACGGCGCGCTTATCCAAGGCGACACACTCATTTTCAAGGTTTTGCCTGCATTATTTGATACTATTGGCGGTGTCGGCATTTTTGTTGCTTTTACTTTCTTTGCGTTAATGGCCATTGCGGCAGTTACGTCTTCAATTTCGATGCTAGAAGTGCCTGTCGCTTACATGGTAGAAAGCAAAGGGTTAGTAAGAAAGAAAGCGGTTTTGCTCATGGCGTCAATTATCTTTGGGTTGAGCTGCATTATCATTGTCAATTTCTCAACCTTATTTGGATTTGTCATCGCACTAACAACAGAATACAGTCAGCCGCTACTCGGCCTTGTATTATGCATCTTTGCGGGTTGGATTTGGAAACGCGACGCCATTTTAGCGGAACTCAAAGAGGGTGATGAAAACGCTGAACACAGTGTTTTTTGGAAAATTTGGCCTTGGTATGTTCGTTTTGTCTGCCCGGTCATCATTGCGCTCATGTTTTATCGCTCCGTAATGTAAACAGTAGGTTTTTAAAAATATAACAATGAAAAAAGAACTAAAAACACCATCATTACTTGATGCACTTATCCCCATAGTTTCCTTGGTTATCATGATGGGAAGTGCCGTTTTCCTATTTGAAGATGACTCCTCTTATGGTCCTAATCAAATCGCCTTGCTTTTGGCGATGGGCTTAGCCGCTATCATTGGTATGAAAAACGGCCATACTTGGAAAGCCATTGAAAAAGGCATCGTAGACGGTATATCCATGTCACTAGGGGCCTGTCTAATCTTGCTGGCAGTCGGCTCTTTGATTGGGACATGGATGCTAGCGGGTACGGTGCCCACGCTTATCTATTTTGGCTTAGAACTCCTTAATCCTTCGTTCTTTTATGCTGCAACCTGCTTAATTTGCGCTGTAGTAGCAATGAGTATAGGCAGTTCATGGACAACCGCTGCAACGGTTGGTGTGGCACTCATGGGGGTTTCTGCAGGCATGGAAATGTCTACCGCGATTACTGCAGGTGCAGTGGTATCGGGCGCTTATTTCGGCGATAAAATATCACCGCTATCCGAAACCACTAACTTAGCGCCAGCAGTAGCAGGCACCGATTTGTTCGAGCACATCCGTTATATGCTTTGGACCACCATACCCAGCTTTGTGATTGCTTTATTGTTGTTTGTATTCTTAGGGTTTAGCGAAGTAGGTGAAGCGAAAGCTGAACGTATTGAGCAAATGCAATTACTCTTAGGTGAATCGTTTGACCTTAGTTGGTACATGCTCGTGCCCTTAGTGGTTCTGTTAACCTTAGCGGTGAAGAAAATGCCAGCCTTTCCCGCGGTATTTATTGGTGCGTTGCTAGGTGGTGTTTGGGCGGTCGTTTTTCAATGGGATTTAGTTTCATCAATGGCAAGTGAAGGCGACAGTGCTAGCATAGGTGCGCTAAAAGTCGTTTGGATTGCCTTGTTTGACGGCGTGAGCTTTTCTACCCCAGATGAAAACCTAAATAGTTTGCTTTCTCGCGGCGGCATGTCGTCCATGCTCAATACCATCTGGCTGATTATTTGTGCTATGTCATTTGGCGCAGTACTTGAACGAGTAGGGCTATTAAAACGTGCTGTTTCGGCCATTCTGCTCGGTGCAAAATCGGCCGGTGATATGGTTAGCAGAACCATACTAACTTGCTTTGCCACTAACTTAGTTACAGCAGATCAATATATTTCTATCGTCATGCCAGGACGTATGTATAAAGAAGAATTTAAAAAGCGCGGACTAGACCAACTTAACCTATCTCGCAGCTTAGAAGACGGTGGCACATTAACCTCGCCACTTATTCCTTGGAATACCTGTGGCGCTTACATGCACAGTGTTCTACTGGTCAATCCATTTGATTATATTTTCTATGCATTCTTCAATGTTATTAATCCAATATTAGCCATCATTTATGCTTACCTTGGAATAAAGATACTTCGTTTAACACCACCGCAAGGTTCAACAGGTGCCAACGAAGCTAGTCAGTAATGTTGTTGCGTAGAATTTCTGTTAGGAGAATCTATGTCAGTACACGTAAAAAAGAGGGCGGATTATCAACCGCCCGCTTTCCTTATCTCAACGGTCAATTTAACCGTTAATCTTCATCCAACTGCCACCCGCGTCGTCAGCGTACTCACTATCAACAGGCAGGGTGACCACAACAAACCATTAGTATTAGATGGGGATAAATTAACGCTCAAATCCCTACTGTTAAACAAAAATGACTTTTCAGATTTCACACTCAGTGACGAAGGTCTCACCATTAATACCGACGAGGATACGTTCGAATTAGAAATTCACACAGAAATAGACCCTAAAAATAACAAAGCGCTTGAAGGCTTGTATTTGTCTGGTGGCGCCTATTGTACGCAGTGTGAAGCAGAAGGGTTTCGTCGTATTACCTATTTTATGGACCGACCAGATATTTTGGCCGTTTATACGGTTACTGTGGTGGGCGACACTGATTTACCCATGCTATTGTCTAACGGTAACCCCGTGGATAAAGGCCAAATTGACGACGGCAAACATTTTGTCACTTGGCACGATCCGCACCCTAAACCCAGTTACTTATTCGCGTTAGTCGCAGGGGACTTTGATTTACTTTCCGATACGTACACCACCATGAGCGGTAAAGAGGTGGCACTCGAGTTGTATGTCGATAAAGGAAAAAAAGCCCAAGGCCATTTTGCCCTCGCTTCACTTAAGCGCGCGATGAAGTGGGATGAAGACGTATTTGGGTTGGAATATGACCTAGATATTTACATGATTGTGGCCGTGGACTTTTTCAACATGGGTGCAATGGAAAACAAAGGTTTAAATGTTTTCAACAGTAAATTTGTACTCGCTGAACAAGCGTCTGCCACCGACGATGACTTCTTCAATGTAGAATCTGTAATAGCCCACGAGTATTTCCATAACTGGACAGGTAATCGCGTGACATGCAGAGACTGGTTTCAGTTAAGCTTGAAAGAAGGCTTAACTGTGTTTAGAGACCAGCAATTCAGTGCCGATATGACCTCGCCACTAAGCAATAGAATTAAGCATGTACGGGTAATGCGTGAACATCAGTTTGCAGAAGATGCCAGTGCCATGAGTCATCCCATTCGCCCTGATGAAGTCATCGAAATGAATAATTTCTACACAGTGACGGTATATGACAAGGGCGCTGAAGTAATTCGTATGTTCCATACCTTGCTAGGTCCAGAAGGCTTTAGGCGTGGCATGGACGAATACATTAAACGTCACGATGGTCAGGCCGTCACCTGCGATGATTTTGTGGCAGCTATGCAATCTGCCACAGAGATAGATTTGAGTCATTTCGCACTGTGGTATAGTCAATCAGGTACGCCAGAAATCAGCTTAAGCCACCAATTCAATGCGCAAACAGGCAAGCACAACTTCACGCTTTCACAGACGACACCTGCCACTGCCGATCAAGCAACTAAGCAACCTCTTTATATTCCTGTTGCCATAGAAATTATTGATGAAGACGGCAATCAGTATGTTGATGAACAAGGTCTCATTAACAATGGGCTTATCATTCTGGATACCCCTTCGCTCAGCTTTTCAGTAAGCGCAACCACAGAAAAACTAACCCCTGTTTTGTTAGGTAATTTTTCTGCACCTGTGAAGGTAGATAATCCCCTTGAAACAGACGGTTTACTGACAATATTTACTCACGGTAAAGACCCCTTTAACCGTTGGGATGCCATGCAAACCCTGTATAGTCGCTGTATCAGTGCATTGTATGATGACGTAACGGCACCTATAGAAGCCTCATTGTGGACAGATCTGGAATCAGCGATAAAAAGCGAGCAGGGCAATTTAGAATTGCTAGGCGAGTGTTTAGTTATTCCCACCTTTGAAACGTTGTGTCAAACGAGAAAAGACATTGATGTGGCGCGCCTCGTTGCCGCTAGAAACCAATTTTGTCTTCTCTTTGCACAGCAATTAAGTAAGGTGCTTAACCATATCTTTTTGCACATTGATACCGGGGACTACGCCTATAACCAAAGCGCGGTAATAGCACGACGTTGTAAAAATGTGATTTTGGCTCACTTAGCGAGATTACCTGAGTTTGAGCATGTCGTGGTTTCCCAATTTGATAACGCCGATAACATGACAGATTCTCTCGGCGCACTTAAAGCGGCGCAGTATACCCGTGTTTTCGAGACCTTGATGGCGCGCTTTGAAACCCAATGGTGTCATGACGCATTAGTGTTAGATAAATGGTTTGCGTTACATGCCACCCAACCAAAAGACGATATTTTAGCGACCATCACCATGCTAAGCGAACATCCGCAATTTAGTCTGGGTAATCCTAATCGTGTACGTTCTCTGGTGGGTAGTTTCGCTTTTTACAACAGTGAAAAGTTTCACGCGCTAGATGGAAGTGGCTATAAATTTGTGACTGATTACTTATTAAAGCTTGATGGGATTAACCCGCAAGTGGCAGCGCGAATTGTGACGCCTTTAACTCAATGGCAAGGGTTCAATGCAGATCATCAGCAATTGATGAAAGCACAATTAGCGCGATTACTGAATCATAAAGGCCTTAGCAAAGATCTTTTTGAAAAGGTAAGTAAAAGCCTCGCTTACGATGAACAACACAACCACTAATTCAACGTATTACTTTTTCTCAATCAATGTGCCTTACAGTCAATGTGAGGCACTTTATTCTCCTTCTGCGCCTAATGTAGTATTGGTCGCTGACAATGGTGTTAAAGTGCAAGTGCCAACCAGTCGACTTAGACAATTTATCACCTCACAAGGTGTAAAAGGGCGCTTTAGAATGACAGTGAACGCACAACTTAAAATTGTCGCTTTCGAACGCGTTCGGTAATTACCAAAACGCAAACAGCGTCACACACATCTTATACTTATTCTCAATTTCATTCTTCCGAGAACTGCGTAATAGTAGTAAATGTTAAAAGCTGTTTATTTTTTAAACATGAAAATAAACAGCTTTTATACTCTTACTGCAGCATTAACTATTTGATACCACTAATGTTGTAAATTTTGTTAACTGGTAGGATTAGTTCTTGCGGTTCTGACAAAATGATGTAATCATTTTGTTAATCGATATGATTGATCACGTTGTCACGCAATCTCACGCGTAGACTTGGGAGTATAAAAATATGATAAACAGGCCTAGCGCTTTCAAAATGTCACCCGTTGCTGCTGGCGTACTCACGCTATTAGGTGCAGTAAGTCTTCCCGCACACGCTGCAAACTGGCAGGTCGGTGACGCCACCATTTCACTGGATTCAACGTTTACACTCGCGACGAGTATACGCACAGAAAGTCGTGACTATAGTTTAATAGGTAATAGTAACCACGCGCAGTTTGATTGGTCTGGTTATCATGCAGCTTTTAATCCGCTTTATGCTAGCAGTGACGTATGGGCACTTGCCGATGGCGGATACTCTACGAATGGCGATTTAGGTAATTTATCCCACGATCCCGGTGATGCGTTCGCGACGCAAATTTCCGGTAGCCATGAACTTGATATTAATTTTGGCGACTACGGCTTCTTTGCCCGTGGTTTCTGGTTCTATGATTTTGAGCAAATGGATGGCGATCGTCCTTACTCAAATCCCATTACTGGCGTGCAGCACGATTTATGTGAAGACCCTGCAGCCGAAGATTTACTCTGTACTGATGTTCGCCTTTATGATGCCTTCTTCTATGGTGATTGGTGGATTGGCGATAAGCCCTTCACATTACGTGTAGGCCGCCAAGTTATCAGCTGGGGTGAAAGTACCTTCATTCAGCACGGTATTAATACCACCAACCCTGTTGATGTTACTCGTGCTCGAGCGCCTGGTGCGGAACTTAAAGAAGTCTTTTTACCGGTAGGCATGGTTTACGCCTCACTAGGTATAACAAACAACGTGAGCATTTCAGGTTATTACCAGTATGAATGGCAACGCAGTTGGCTACCTGTTTCAGGAAGTTACTTCGCCGGCAATGACTTTGCAGGCGAGGGCGGTCAAAGCCAAAATATTCAGTTAGGCTTTAGTGGTAACCCTGATATTGACCTAGATCACTTACTAGAAGTGCTCAATCAGTACGGTGCACTGCTTAATGCGGGTACTAGCGAAACCGATTTGTTAGGCGCTTACGCACTTTACGGCACAAAAGTGGCCATTCGAGGCTATTCTGATGAAGCCCATAACGACGCTGACGACCAAGGCCAATATGGGTTACGTTTAACGTGGTTTGCTGAAAACTTAAACGAAACTGAGTTTAGTTTTTACCACATTAACTACCATAGCCAACGCCCTTTGATTTCAGGTAAAACATCTGATTTCTCTGCCGCAGGTATTTTCACTGACTTAGCGTACTTAAAAGAAAATACCATCACAAAAGACAATATCACCGACTTAGGCGTGTTTACTCAATCAGAGTTTTACTATCCTGAAGATATTGGCCTGTATGGCATGAGCTTTAATACCAATATCGGCACAACCGCCTTTGCAGGTGAATTTGCTTATCGTGTGGATGAGCCTCTACAAATTGATGATGTTGAACTCCTTTATATGGGTATGCCTGAACAGTTAGCTAACTCAGATATTGACGCTTTACGTCGTGACGACTTAGCCGGCATATCACAGCTTAACAACATTGGCCGTACGGTAGGACCTGGCGAAACAGCCGAAGGTTATCTATTTTCAGATACTTGGCAAATGCAATTTACAGCATCTCATGTGTTTGGCCCTAAATTTGGCACTGACAACTTCGTACTTTTAGGTGAAGTGGGTTACGTCAATATTGTTGATATGCCAGACCCGGACGTTATTCGTTTGAACGCGCCAGGCACGTCACGTACCCCCTCGCTTGAGCCTACCGCCGATGGTAATACCCGTGACGGGCTACTCGTTGGCTTGTCAAATGGCCCAGAAACCAATCCATTTGCCACTGAAGATGCGTGGGGATACCGTTTACTTGCGGTGGCCGATTGGAACGACGTAATGGCAGGCATTAACCTGCGTGCAAGAGCAACGTTTTCTCATGATGTAGATGGAACCACACCGGATCCACTATACCTTTTCACCGAAGATGTTAAGTCAGCGGCAGTATCTTTGACATTTGACTACTTAAGCAAATGGTCAGCAACCGCTTCTTACAGTGCTTTCTGGGGCGGCATAGGTACAACGAATGCGCTTTCAGATAGAGACTTCATTTCGTTTAACATCAAGTACGCAATTTAAAGAGTGGTATTTATGATTAAGAAACTAGGAATTATCGCAGCGGCAATGTCGCTAGCACTCACCGGAACGCATGCGTTAGCGAAAATCACTGAGGCTGAAGCAAACAAGCTTGGCAACGAATTAACGCCATTGGGTGCAGAAAAGTCGGGCAATGCTGATGGCAGCATTCCCGCTTGGACTGGCGGTATTACCAAAGCACCTGATGGGTATTCAGTGGGCGACCATCACCCTGACCCTTATCCAGAAGATAAAGTGCTTTTTGAAATAACCGCACAAAATTACAAAGAGTATGCTGAGTACCTTTCTGAAGGCCAAATTAAGTTATTTGAAGCCTACCCAGAAACGTTCCGTATGCCGGTTTACCCAACCCGTCGTTCAGCCTCTAACCCGCAAGAAATTTATGAGGCCACTAAGGTAAATGCTACCCGCGCAGAATTGCTAGATGGTGGTAACGGTATTAAAGGCGCGGTACTCGGTATTCCATTCCCTATTCCAAAAAATGGGTTAGAAGCGATTTGGAATCATATTCTTCGCTATCGCGGTGAAGCCGTACAACGAAACGGCGGTCAAGCAGCAGTAACCACCTCGGGTGATTACAACGTTATCGGTTTCGATGAACAGCTTATGATTAAATACGCTGAAGAAGGGGCAACACCTGAGAAACTGACTGACGAAAACGTATTATTCATGTTTAAACAGAAAGTGACTAAGCCTGCACGTTTGGCCGGTACGGCACTATTGGTACATGAAACGGTTGACCAAGTTAAAGAGCCTCGCAAAGCATGGACTTACAACACTGGTCAGCGCCGTGTTCGTCTAGCACCAAACATTGCTTATGACACGCCGGGAACCGCAGCAGATGGCCTTCGTACTACCGATGACTTCGATATGTTTAATGGTTCACCTAACCGTTATAACTGGAAGTTAGTTGGTAAAAAAGAGATGTATGTTGCCTATAACAACTACAAGTTACACTCTGAGAACGCAAGCTATGAAGACATCTTAACGCCAAACCACGTTAATCCTGATTTAACCCGTTGGGAAAAGCACCGCGTTTGGGTGGTTGAAGCAACGCTAAAAGAAGGCTTCCGTCACATTTATCAAAAACGCGTATTCTTCATTGATGAAGATAGCTGGCAAGTACAAGTGGCTGATATGTATGATAACCGTGGCGAACTTTATCGTGTTGCTGTAGCTTATGGTGTTAACTACTATGAAGTACCAACACAGTGGTCTACCCTTGATGCGTATCACGATTTAAATTCTCGTCGTTACTTGGCTATTGGGTTAGATAACGAAGAGTCTATGTACGACTTTAGTGTACGCCCAAGAGACGTTGAATTTACGCCTCAGGCGTTACGACGAGAAGGTATGCGCTAATCACCTTTCACAACAAACGGTTGGCACTGCCAACCGTTTTTGTTTTTGGACAATTAAAATTTAGGGGAATGGTTAATGATAAAAAGAACCATTGCAGCCTGCATGACAGCAGCAATCGCAGTAAGCTATTCATCTAAGCTGCACGCGGAAGAAGCGTTTATCGCACCTTTGGTTGAACAGTCCGTACTGCTTGATGTGGACGCAGGTAATTTTGTGGTTATTGTCGGTGAAAGAGGTCACATCCTTATTTCTGAGGATGGTAAATCGTTCAAACAAGTTGAAGTGCCTAGTCAATCAACGCTTACCGCAACCACCATTGTGGGCGATAACATTTGGGCAGTAGGGCATGATGCCGTTATTTTACATTCACCGGATAAAGGTGAAACCTGGCAAGTTCAAAACTTTCAGCCAGAATTACAACGCCCATTTCTTGATGTATTATTCTTCACCGCCGAACATGGCATTGCTATAGGCGCTTACGGCCTTTTCTATCGTACAACAGACGGTGGTGAAAACTGGGCAGCAGAGAGGCATGCCAGTTTATTAGACCCTTATGACCTTGAATACTTAGAAAGTGTTCGGGAAGAAAGCGAAGCATTTTACCAGCAAGAACTAGAATCAATACTGCCTCACTTAAATAGAGTCACAGGCTCAGCGTCAACATTGTACTTGGCTGGCGAAGCTGGATTATTGGCTAGCAGTACAGACGAAGGTAAGACCTGGCAACGCTATACCGTGGATTACACCGGCTCATTTTTTGATATCAAACCGTTAGATGAGACCACAGTGCTTGCCGTTGGGCTAAGAGGAAATGTGTTTGTTTCAAGAGATAATCAGAATTGGGACTACATCAATACCTGCTCTACTAGCACTTTGAATTCTATTTACGTTGGTAATGACAATCAGGTTTTCGCCCTTGGTAACAATGGTATTTTAGTGTCTGCAGAGCGTCCATTTGAAACCAGTTATCACGACCCATACGCAAGCCCTTCCAATTGTGAACCCGCTAAGGGCGTTGCAACTCAACAAGTTGCAGATAAGGCAGCATTGCTTAATGCTGTGTCGTTTAAGGGCCAGACCATTGCTGTAACAGCCAATGGTATTAAAACGCTAACGTTAGAGTAGGGTAGCACTAGACAATGACCCAATTTATAGAACATCTTGTTTTTGCAAATCGCAAACTATTGGTTGCTATCTTCGCACTTGCAACCCTTTTTCTCGGCTATCAAGCCTCACAAATGCGTTTAGACGCAGGTTTCGAAAAAAACATCCCACTGAATCATGAATACATGAAAACCTATATTGAACACCGCAAAGACTTTGGCGGTGCAAACAATATTTTGGTTTCGGTGTGTGATAAAGACGGTGATATCTTTAACACGAACTTTTTCGACACGTTAAAAAATGTGCACGATCAGCTGTTTTTTATAAACGGTGTGAATCGTTCCTTGGTGGTATCACTTTTTTCTCCTTCTACGCGATTTACCGAAATTGTAGAAGGGGGCTTTGCTGGCGGCCCCGTCATTCCAGCAGACTTTAATTCGCAAAGTGACGACGCCCTTGCATTGGTGGCCGCCAACATTGAAAAAGCCAACATTGTTGGACGTCAAGTGGCCAGCGATTACAGTTGCGCCATGGTCACGGCACAACTATTAGACATCGACCCGCAAACAGGCGAACCTTTAGATACCCTTGCGTTAGCCGCTGAATTGGAAGAGCAGCTCCGTACCCAATACGAAAATGATCGCATTTCCATTCATATCATCGGCTTTGCGAAAATGATTGGTGATGTGGCTGACGGAGCGAAAGATGTATTACTGTTTTTCGCCATCGCTATCGCGATTACCGCTGTCATGGTGTACTTCTTCTCGCGCAGTTTAATGCTGACTTTACTGCCTTTACTTTGTTCGGTAATTGCCGTCATTTGGCAATTAGGGTTGTTAACCTCGTTAGGCTTTGGCATGGACCCCATGTCAATATTAGTGCCTTTCTTAGTCTTTGCCATTGGCGTCAGTCATGGCGTTCAAATGATTAACGCTGTTGAGAAACAGGCCGTTACCGGCATTGGCGCGAAGCGAGCCTCAATGGCAGCATTTAGAAACCTGCTTATTCCAGGGGGCATAGCTTTGCTTTCTGACACCGTAGGCTTCATGACATTATTGGTTATTGATATCGGCATTATTCGAGAACTCGCCATTACCGCCAGTATGGGTGTGGCAGTGATTATCTTGACGAATTTGGTGCTGTTACCAGTGCTGATGAGTTTCTTAAAGCTTGATAAAATGTATGTAGACAAGTTTGCCGGTAAAGAAAATGCCAATGCTCGTTTTTGGGCAGTGATTGCGGCGTGCTCTCGTAAAAAACCAGCGGCAATTATTTTAATCATCACCGGCATCTTGTTTGTATTTGGGCATTTCCAGGCACAAAACATGAAAATAGGTGATTTACATGCCGGTGCGCCTGCGCTTCATGAAACATCGCGCTATAACCAAGACACGTTCCTTATTACGGACAAATATGAAGTTACTGTTGATTACATTTCTATCTTGGTAGAAACCACGCCTGAAGCTTGTACGTCACACAGCGTGATGCGAGCCATGGATGATTTCCAATGGAAAATGGAGAATGTTAAAGGTGTGCAGTCTACGGTTTCACTCGCGTCTGTGGCGAAAATTGTCAACGCAGGGTACAACGAAGGCAATGTGAAATGGCAAGTATTACCACGTAATCAGCAAACACTGGTACAGGCTATTTCGCGAGTACCAACCTCATCGGGTTTACTGAATGGCGATTGCTCTGTCATGCCAATCATTCTCTTTATGGAAGATCACAAAGCCGAAACCATTTCTCGCGTGGTTGAAGCGGTGAAGGATTATCGCGATGAGTACCAAACCGATGACATGTCATTTAGCTTAGCTTCGGGCCCTGTTGGCGTAATGGCGGCGACGAATGAAGCGGTTAAAGCAGCCCAAGATCCCATGATGCTTTACGTATTTGGTGCGGTTATTGCGCTTTGTTTAATAAGCTTCCGTTCTATACGAGCAACGCTTGTAGTGGTGATCCCACTCTATGTGGTGTCGGTTTTAGCGCAAGCCTTAATGACATATCTTCAAATTGGTCTCACCGTCTCTACGCTACCTGTTATCGCACTAGGAGTGGGTATAGGTGTGGACTATGGTATTTATATCCTTTCTACGAAGAGTTTAATGCTGAAAAAAGGTGCCACCGTTCAGGAAGCTTACTTAGCGGCATTAAAAGAACGGGGAAGTGCGGTCCTCTTTACGGGGATTACACTAGCAATAGGCGTGAGCACGTGGGTATTCTCATCGCTTAAATTCCAAATGGACATGGGAATTTTGCTCACCTTTATGTTTGTTGTGAACATGTTAGGGGCCATTATTGTGCTTCCAGCCTTAGCGCGTTTCCTCTGGTGGAATAAAAACGACCCTGACGCATAATTATTTTTGCGTAAGCATGCAAAAAAAAGGGCCGTTAGGCCCTTTTTTGTAGGTGTTTTCTGCATAGTTATCTATGCTGTTAATATGACGTTAAAAAGGGCTTTAATTCACTGTTCGTTTTAGCGAAAATAGCTTTGTAACTCAGCACTTACGACATTTATAAGGTTTACTAATGACAGTCAACTCACAGCGACACTCAGTACTGCTTGATAACGTTTATTCACTTATCGATAAAAAAGTGGATGCGCAGCAGAAGTCTCTTGTGCAGCAATTCGGCCGCCTGTTGTATAAAAACATTTCTAATGATGATTTAGAAAACCGCAACGACAGCGATTTGTACGGTGCCACACTCAGCCTATGGAGTGGGTTGGCAAAATTTAAAAGCACGGCCCCCTACATTCGTGTGTTTAATCCTGAAATTGAAAAACACGGTTGGCATTCAAGCCACACCATTGTTGAAATTATTGTCAATGATATGCCGTTTCTTGTGGATTCGGTAAGAATGTCTCTTAACCGGCTTAATATCACGGCCCATCTATTTTTACACAGCCCTATTGCGATTAAGCGAAATGACAAAGCGCAAGTCTCTGCTTTTGCCGAGCCGGGTAAAACCCTTGAAGGTACACGCAAAGAAACGGTAATTTTTATTGAGGTTGACAGGCAAACAAGTAAGTCTGATATCGAGACCTTAACCAAAGAGCTGCATTCCGTGGTAGATGAAGTGTCGCTGGCCGTGGCTGACTGGCAAGATATGACAGGTAAGCTGCAGACGGTGATTAAAGACACGGCTAAATTTAACTGGCCGGTATCTGCTGCCCACAAAAAACAAACCAAAACCTTTTTAGAGTGGTTGAGCGATCACAACTTTACCATGATGGGCTATCGCTATTATGAGGTGAAAGCCATTGAGGGAGACCACAGATGGATCCCCGCTAACGACACCAGTCTAGGGCTATTGAAAAACTCAATTAACGACCGTGAACGCTTGCTTTCCAAGTTACCTGCCTCTGCCAGAGAAGAAGCATTAAGCGACCACCCGCTTATTCTGACGAAAACCAACTCACGTTCACGTGTTCACCGTCCAGCCTACATGGACTACGTAGGCGTGAAAGTATTTAACAAAGACGGCAATGTCGTAGGCGAGCACCGCTTCTTAGGCTTGTACTCTGCGTCTTTCTACAACATGAGTGTAACGCAACTGCCTATTTTGAAAGAAAAGGTGCAAGAAATTTGTGCACTATCAGGCTTTGAGCCAGGCACACATGCGTTTAAAGCGTTTGAAAACATTGTTGAAACTTACCCGAGAGACGAACTGCTGCAAACACCGGCGGACGAACTGGCTCAAATTGTTATGGGTATCTTTCAGATGCAAGAACGGGGTATATCTCGGCTATTTATTCGCAAAGATGTCTTCGGTCGTTTCTTTTCGTGCATGGTATTTGTACCTAGAGAACGCTACAACACGCAGTTGCGTAAAGAAACACAAGCATTATTGAAAGCCTCGCTGGGTGCAAAAGAAGAAGTTGAATTTACCACCTTCTTCTCAGAGTCCGTGTACGCACGCACCCATTACATCGCCAGAGTGAAAGATAACAATGCGGAATATGACGTGAAGGAAATCGAAAAAAACATCATTGAATTAACCAAAACCTGGAATGACAGGTTAGCGTCATCGATTTCTGCAAATTACGGTGAAGCGTCTGGTAAGGCTTTAGAGCGCAAGTATAACAATGCGTTTTCCCGTAGTTACATGGAGCATAACCTACCCGGAGCTGCACTTGTAGATATTGGTAAACTTGAGCAACTGAGTGACGAACGTACTTTAGATATGCTGTTTTATCGTCCTCAAGAAGAGCAAAACGACAGCCAAATAGTTAAACTAAAACTGTTTCATCGTGCAGAGCCCATTCATTTATCTGACGTACTTCCTATGTTGGAAAACTTCGGATTGCGGGTTATTGATGAAAGCCCTTATAAAATCACATGCTCGAAAGGGGAAAAGAATTGGGTAATGGATTTCACCATGTTGCACAAAAGTGGCCAACACTTTGACATGGAAAATGCCCAAATACTCTTTCAAGATGCCTTTGCGAAGGTGTGGTACAACACCCTCGAAGATGATGCGTTCAACCGCTTAATACTAGGTGCAAACCTTACAGGCCGTAAAGTCACGATATTGCGTGCTTACGCAAAATACATGCGCCAAACCGGCAGTTCGTTTAGCCGCGACTACATTGCAAATACATTAGCGAATTACCCTGACATTGCCCGTTTGTTAGTTAGCTTCTTCGATGTGCGTTTTAACCCCGCGAAAAAACGCAATGCTAAAAAAGAAGAAAGCTTACTTGATAACATCAAGGCGCAATTAGACAACGTGGGCAACTTAGACGACGACAGAATTATCCGTCGCTACTTAGATATGATGTCGGCCACGCTAAGAACCAACTTTTATCAAAATGATGCGCAAGGCAACGAAAAATCCTATGTTTCATTTAAGATGGCGCCAGAACGTATCCCTGATATGCCATTGCCGCTGCCTAAATTTGAGGTGTTTGTCTATAGCCCACGTGTAGAAGGTGTGCACTTAAGAGGTGGGAAAGTCGCCCGCGGCGGTTTACGCTGGTCTGACCGCCAAGAAGATTTTAGAACAGAAATTCTTGGCTTGGTAAAAGCACAGCAAGTTAAGAACACGGTCATTGTCCCCGTAGGTGCAAAAGGGGGCTTTGTATGTAAAAAGCTTCCTGTGGGTGAAGGGCGTGAAGCCATTCAAGCGGAAGGCCAAGCCTGCTATAAGATTTTCATTACCAGCCTTTTAGACATTACAGATAATATTGTTAACGGCCAAATTGTCCCCCCCGTTGATGTCGTGCGCCTTGATGAAGACGACCCTTATTTAGTGGTAGCTGCCGACAAAGGCACGGCCACATTCTCTGATATTGCCAATGGCATCGCTGAGGATTTCGGTTTCTGGTTAGGGGATGCCTTTGCCTCAGGTGGCAGTATTGGTTACGACCATAAGAAAATGGGCATTACCGCACGTGGTGGTTGGGAGTCGGTTAAACGCCACTTCAGAGAAATTGGTATTGATTGTCAGACTACTGACTTTACCTGTGTGGGTGTCGGCGATATGGCCGGCGACGTGTTTGGTAACGGTATGCTGTTGTCGAAGCATACGCGGCTTATTTCAGCGTTTAACCATTTACACATCTTTTTTGACCCGAATCCCGATGCGGCCGCTAGCTACGAAGAGCGTATGCGTTTGTTTGAAAACCCACGGTTAACCTGGGAAGACTACGACACCAAGCTTATATCCAAAGGCGGTGGTGTATTCAGCCGTGCTGCAAAATCCATTAAACTAACCCCTGAAATGAAAAAGTGGTTAGGCACACGTCAAATGACAATGACGCCGAATGAGCTAATTCATAACATTCTTAAAATGCCTGTTGATTTGCTTTGGAATGGCGGCATCGGTACCTACATTAAGAGTAAAAAAGAATCCCATTCTGATGTGGGCGACCGTGCCAACGACGATTTACGGGTTAATGGACAAGATGTTCAAGCGAAAATTGTCGGTGAGGGTGGAAATTTAGGTCTCACTCAACTTGGTCGAATTGAATATGCTGCACATGGCGGCCGTGTTAACACAGACTTTATTGACAATGTGGGGGGTGTTGATTGTTCAGATAACGAAGTTAACATCAAAATTCTGCTAAATGGTTTGGTGAACGATGGTGAATTGACCCTCAAGCAACGCAACAAGTTACTGTATGACATGACTGACGATGTTTCTCGTATCGTACTGAAAGACTGTTATCGCCAAACGCAATCCATCTCTATCACGGAATTGGCAGGCGTCAAACAGCTGAAAGAACAATTGCGGTTTATCCATGGCTTAGAGCGTGAAGGTCAGCTTAACCGAGAACTGGAGTTTATCCCAAGTGATGATGAAATTTCAGATAGGGTGGCCTCAGACCGCGGCCTTACACGCCCTGAACTTAGCGTACTTATTGCTTACGGCAAGATGGTGTTAAAAGATGAGCTGAATATTCCTGACATTACGGATAACCCATATCATGGACGCTTACTCATTAGCGCTTTCCCTGAAGTGCTCAGACAGAAGTTTCAATCTCACATGCAGCAACATCCGCTGCGAAGCGAAATTATTGCCACAAAATTAACCAATAATATGGTTAACGACATGGGGCTTAACTTTGTCTTCAGATTACAAGAAGAGACGGGCGCTAGTGTGCAGGAAATTGCTGACGCTTACGCGATAGTGCACGGTATTTTCAATATGGACGAATTGTGGTCACAGATTGAAAACCTAGACAATGTGATTGATGCCAAATTGCAGTTACATATGCTAGACGAAGCTAGACGTATTATGCGCCGCGCCGCGCGTTGGTACATTAGACACGGCAATAAGTCACTGAGTATTGAAGATGCCATTGCAAGCTACAAAGACACCTTCGAAATCTTGTCTAAGAACCTACAAGATTATTTAGTCGAAGGGGAGTACACCCAATTAGAAGATAAAACCAGCCGCTACGCGAGCCAAGGTGTACCACAAGACATCGCTTACAAGGTGGCAAGTTTCTCTAATATGTTCTCAAGTTTCGATTTAGCTCAAGTGGTTAGCTCGAACAAACACAGCACAGACGTTATCGCGCGCTTATACTTCCAGTTAGGCTCTCGTTTAGAACTTCACTGGTTCTTAGATCAAATCAACAACCAAGCGGTCAGTAACCATTGGCAAGCCCTGGCCAGGGCATCTTACCGTGAAGAGCTTGACTGGCAACAGCGCTCAATTACAGCAAATTTGTTGCACTCTAACCCAGATATTGACGATGCCGATCAAATTCTCGATGAATGGATTGAGAGTAATCAGGTGTTGTTGAAGCGTTGGTATCACATGATGTCTGAGTTTAAAACCAGTACAACTCACGAATTTGCGAAGTTTTCTGTCGCATTACGTGAATTGATGCTTTTAAGCGTGAAGTCTAACCATTAGAATACACGCATTCAGAGATGTTCAAGCCCTGTTTATCAGGGCTTTTTTATACCAATTAAGTGATCGAAAACACCCATGCAATCATTAGTGCAAAAACTACTGCTTCAATGCGAACCTGAAAAAAGTCACGATTTCACCATAAACTGGCTAAACAAAACGCAACATACGCCATTAAAATGGATGTATAGCACCACAACTGTCAAGAAACCGGTGACGGTAGCAGGGATCACATTTGATAACCCAGTAGGCTTGGCGGCTGGGCTAGATAAAAACGGGGATTGTATCGATGCGTTTGCCCAAATGGGGTTTGGATTTGTAGAAATTGGCACAGTGACGCCTCGCCCTCAGGCAGGAAACCCGAAGCCTCGGTTATTCCGCATCCCTGAAAAACAAGCCATAATTAACCGCATGGGGTTCAATAATAAAGGGGTAGATCACCTCGTAGAACAGGTAAAAACGGCGCAATTTAAAGGCCCAATTGGCATCAATATAGGGAAGAATAAAGATACTGAAGACGAGAAAGCGTTAGACGATTATCTCATTTGCTTGAACAAGGTGTATCCTTATGCCAGCTACGTCACTATCAATATTTCATCTCCCAATACACCTGGGTTAAGAAATTTGCAATATGGTGCAGCGCTAGATGCATTACTTGCAGGGCTGAAAGCCGCACAAGAAACCTTAACGCAAACCCACGGTAAATACGTTCCCTTATTTATTAAAATCGCGCCAGATCTTAGCGACGATGAAATTACTAGCATTGCAGCCTCATTGATAAACAGTAAAATGGACGGCGTGATAGCCACCAACACGACCTTGTCTCGTGAGCAAGTGAAAGGGTTACTGCATGGCGACGAAACCGGTGGCCTTAGCGGGTCCGTACTGACTGACATGAGTTTAAATGTTACCAAGAAACTTTCTGCCGCATTAGACAGAGCTATCCCTATCATCGGAGTAGGTGGCATAGATTCACCAGAAACGGCAAAAGCCCGACTGGATGCTGGGGCATCATTAGTACAAGTGTACTCATCGTTTATTTATCAAGGCCCAAGCCTCGTTAACCGAATTGTAAAAGCGTTATAATAGCGGCAAAACACTGTCGCTAAAAAAACACCAAAATTGACAAAATCGCGCACACCATGGTGTGCGCTCTATCAGGTAATTGAATGAATACTATTCTGGTAACAACCAGTCGCGGATTAGATGAACTTCTTAAACAAGAAATTCTGACCTTGTGTCCTGATGCGCAAATTAAACAAGCGCCAGGCATGATGCAGTTTGAAGGCAGCAAAGAAGACGCTTATCGGCTTTGTCTGTGGTCTCGGCTAGCCAACCGAGTCATTTGGGTACTCGCTACCGGTAAAGCCAATGATGCCGATGCCCTTTATGACACGGCCATGTCGGTGGACTGGCAGTTACACATGGCATCATCCCATACCTTATCTGTACAATTTATTGGTACCAACTTTGCCATAAAAAATACCCAGTTTGGCGCAGTTAAAATAAAAGACGCCATTGTGGATCAATTTGTAGAGCAAGGGTTGGCGCGACCTTCTGTCGAACGTAAATTACCAGATTTCCCTGTTTATGCGCGGCTGCAAAGGGATAACGTTATTATTGGTCTAGACATGGCAGGAGCCAGTCTCCACCAACGCGCCTACCGCCAACAAACCGGTGATGCGCCCCTAAAAGAACATATTGCCTGCGCGA
Source organism: Alteromonas australica (assembly GCF_000730385.1). Taxonomy (NCBI): domain Bacteria; kingdom Pseudomonadati; phylum Pseudomonadota; class Gammaproteobacteria; order Alteromonadales; family Alteromonadaceae; genus Alteromonas; species Alteromonas australica. The sequence goes on from NZ_CP008849.1 coordinate 2,239,484, forward strand.
TGCTTATGCGTAGTGGCTGGACGGAAAATACCGAAGCCCCACTTACGGATATCATGTGCGGATCAGGCACTATAGCCATCGAAGCCGCCTATATTGCCCGCAATATTGCACCAGGTATGAAACGACAGTTTTGGGGTTTTAACAAATGGCTAGGACACGAAGCCGCCATTTGGGATGCCTTAGTTGAAAGTGCCCTTGCTTCACAAAAGCCCGCCGCAACCGGCATTTACGCAGCGGACTCCAGCCGTAAAATGGTAAGTATTGCAAAAGCTAACGCTGACTTTGCCGGCGTGTTTAGCGATATTTCCTTTAGTGTACAAGATGCAACAAAATCTTCTCCGCCCACGGCCGTTCCGGGGTTTGTAGTGTCAAACCCGCCGTACGGTGAACGATTAGGTGAATTAACCTCACTTATTCCACTTTTCAATGACTGGGGCAAACGCTTCAAAGAAGCATGGAAAGGCTGGCATGTTACCTTGCTGAGTAGTAACCGCGATTTATTACGCGTACTTAAACTTCGCGCCTCGAAAGACTATGCCATGAATAATGGAAAGCTTGAGTGTCGACTTGTTAATTATGCATTGAACGAAGAAAACGTGGTGCAGTTTAATGAGGATGCGGGTGATCATGAGTTTGCCAATAGACTCAAGAAAAACCTGAAACGATTGAAAAGCTGGATTAAAAAGACCGATACCAATTGTTACCGAATTTACGATGCAGATTTACCTGACTATAACGTGGCCATTGATCGATACGATGATTGGCTTGTGGTGCAAGAGTATGCGCCACCTAAAACCGTGTCAGAAGACAAAGCCCGTAAACGTTTGCAAGAAGTGTTGTTGTATTTGCCAACCGTTACTGGTGTTTCGCCAAAACAGATTGCATTAAAAGTACGCAGCCAACAAAAAGGTACAAAGCAGTACGAGAAATTCAATCAAACTGGCGAAATGATGACGGTGCACGAAAACGGCGCTCAGTTTCTTGTCAACCTAACCGATTATCTCGATACGGGTTTATTCTTAGATCATAGAAATACCCGCCAAAAAGTGATGCAACTCGCGAAGGGAAAAGATGTTTTGAACCTCTTTTCCTACACAGGCAGTGTGTCGGTATTTGCCGCTAAGGGCGGGGCGAAATCGGTGACCACCGTAGATATGTCTAAAACCTATTTAGACTGGGCAAAAAAGAATGTCGCATTAAACAAACTGCAAGGCCCTCACGCGTTTATTCAAGCGGATTGCACCACCTGGTTAAGCGACCATAAAGGAAAGTACGACTTAATCTTTATTGATCCACCGTCGTTTTCTAATTCAAAGCGAATGCAAAGCACATGGGATGTACAACGAGATCACATTATGATGCTTACCCATGCGCACAAATGCCTAAATGAAAAAGGCACGATTATCTTTTCTAATAATAAACGTGGTTTTAAACTGGATAGCGCAGCCCTTGAAACTCTAGGTTTCCAAATAGAAAATATTACCAAGGAAACCATTCCAGAGGACTTTGCCCGCAAAGGAAACATCCACCAATGTTGGGTTTTAACGTTATGAAAATAGTGTTTTACACTGGCCCGCAGTGCAGTTTGTGTGATTTAGCGGAATTAGAGTTAAGCAAAACCGCGATGTATTCCGCGTTAGACATTGAAAAAGTCAATATTCGCAACGATGCCAACTTATATCATTTGTACGGCGCACGCATTCCCGTACTAAAACGTGCAGACAATAACCGTGAGATAGGTTGGCCATTTGACAGTAGTACCTTGGAGATATTTTTACAGTGAGTATTTTGCAGTTAAAAAACATCACTGTTATTTACGGTAATCCCCCTTTGCTTGATGGTGTAGAACTGCTGGTTCAGCCAAAAGAACGGGTATGTTTAGTGGGCCGAAACGGCAGCGGCAAATCCACCCTAATGAAAGTGATAGCGGGTGATATTATTGCTGACGACGGCCAGCGTATCATCGAAAATAACACTATTATTGCGCGGCTTGAACAAGATCCGCCTCAAACAACCGATGTAACCTTGTTTGACTATGTGGCTGAGGGGCTCGCAGATATTGGGGAAACATTAAAAGCTTATTTCCATCAAACTCGGTTAGTCGCCGAAGATCCGAGTGAAGTGAACCTGAATAAACTTCAGTCGCTACAAGAGATATTAGAAGCGCGCGATGCGTGGCAGTTTGAACAGCAAATTGAACAAACCCTGACCATGCTAAAACTCGAGCCAGAGATATCATTATCCACCTTATCTGGCGGATGGCGCAGAAAAGCGGCTTTAGCCCGCGCGTTAGTTCGCCAACCCGATTTGTTGTTACTGGACGAACCAACTAACCACCTTGATATAGAAATGATTCGCTGGCTTGAATCGAGTTTGTCTAACTACAATGGCGCCATTGTTTTTGTTAGCCATGACCGCGCGTTTATTCGCAGTATGGCTACCCGTATCGTAGATTTAGACAGAGGGACAATCACCAGTTATCCCGGCAACTACGAAACTTATTTAGAGAAGAAGCAACACGACCTGGAAGTCGAAGCGGCACAAAATGCGGAATTCGATAAAAAGCTAGCCCAAGAAGAAGTGTGGATTCGTCAAGGTATAAAAGCCCGACGCACCCGCAATGAAGGGCGTGTTCGTGCACTTAAAAAGTTACGCGAGGAGCGTCATGCCCGACGCGCTGTACAAGGGAATGCCGTGGTGGGCCAACATCAGGGCGCACGCTCAGGCAAAATGGTATTTGAAGTCAAAGATCTTGCGTACAGTATTGGCGGAAAAACCATTGTCAAACGGCTTTCGCTCAACGTAATGAGAGGCGACAAACTCGCGCTTATCGGCCCTAATGGTTGCGGTAAAAGTACCCTGATTAAACTTCTTCTTGGTGAGCTACAGCCTAATAACGGAATAGCGAAACAAGGCACTAACCTTGAAGTGGCTTACTTTGACCAGCATAGACACGGGCTGGATTTAGAAAAAACCGTCATTGATGCGGTAGGTGATGGCAAGCGTGATCTTATGGTGAATGGTCATCCACGTCACGTCATCAGCTATCTCCAAGACTATCTGTTCACGCCTGAACGCGTAAACGCACCGGTTAAATCACTGTCTGGTGGTGAAAAAAACCGCCTTATGCTTGCCAAACTCATGCTTAAACCTAGCAATGTTCTTGTTCTCGATGAACCCACCAACGACCTTGATGTAGAAACGTTGGAAATGCTGGAAACCTTATTGAATGAGTATCAAGGTACTGTGTTATTGGTAAGCCACGATAGAGAATTCGTGGACAACGTGGCTAACAGCTGTGTGGTATTTGAAGGAGAAGGGGAGTTAAGAGAGTTCATTGGTGGCTTTACGGATGTTGAGAATTGGTACAAAGAAAGAGACGCTCAACGTCAGGCTGTGACGAAAGAAGAAAAAGCTAAAGTAAAGAATGAAACTAAATCAACAAGTGATAGTCCTAGCCATAAGTCTTCTCCCCGTAAGACGAAAAAGTTATCATACAAAGACCAACGTGAACTAGAAACACTGCCCGCTGACATAGAACAGTTGGAAAGTGACGTTGAAGCGTTACAATTGCAAGTGAATGACCCTGAATTTTTTAGACAGGACAATGACACCACTGCAGAAACATTATCGCGCTTAGCAGATAAAGAAAACGCCCTAGCCCTTAAGTATTCGCGCTGGGATGAATTAGAAAGTATGCTGGAAGATAATCAGCAGTAAATAGGATTTTAGATGAAACGAACTCAGCTTGCCGCCGCCGTTCTGTTGGCAACAGGAAGTGTTTCGGCCGTAGCCGCAACCTATTCAGTGACGCCTCTTCCTTTAGAGGACAAAAGTAGAAATTACTTTGCCACCTCAATTGATAACGCTGGCAAGATGCTAGCCACGGTAGAATCGGAGTACAACCCACCGGTAGATGTGGAACAATTAGAAGACGATACCACCTTCTTCGACCTCTACGGCGGCTCGTTAGAAAATGAAGACGATGCACGTCAAGGTGTATTCACTGACGCTGACTATACGTTTATTGTAAGCTACCTCATTAGCAACCAAAGCGCCTCTGTAGGGCAAAAGCTAACGAGCTATCGTACCTATATGACTGACACCAACGACTTTGATTTGGTGCCAGGGCTGGACGAAGTCACCGACAAGTTTGACGATTACACGCAGTCGGTTGAAGCCATTGGTCAAGATAGCTTAAACGGTAACTTCATCGTTGGCGACTCAACAGGTCTGGTTATTTTAGATGAATACGAAGATGAAGATGGCAATACCATCAACTACACGTATCCTGAATCAACACAGCAAGCCTTCGTACAATCCTCTAATAACACCAGTATTTTAACGCCCGTTGATGACACGCTAGGTGGTTTTGCTTCTGCCCGTGCCATTAACAGTAACCTGCAAGTGGCTGGGTTTAGTACGGTGAGCTTTCTAGATACGGTGGATGATGCCATCGAAATCTGTGAAGACGATGAATTGCGTGGCGATATCCCCGAAGGGCGCTGTTACTACAACATCTACGCTGGCGACTTTAACGTGCCACGTATTTCAAGTTACTTCGTTACCAATTCAACTAGCTTTATGTCGAGCTTTATCCTTGCCTCAGAAGTGAATGCTACGATTTGGCAAATTGACGTTAATGGCGACATCATTAGTACGGATACCTTCCCGTTATTGTTCGACCCTGATGAAGACAGCACAACCCATTATTTTACCTATGCTTATGATATTAATAACCAAGGCATTGCTGTGGGTGAGGGTTTAACCGGCGACACGGTTACCATTACTCGCCCTAACTCTTCGGGGTTAACGGAGAGCGAACGCGTTGCCACCGTATTTCGTGATGGTGAAACGGTGGAATTACTACCACGGGAAGAAAACTTGCTTAGCCAAGCGATTGCCATTAACGACAATAATTGGGTAACAGGTGCGGTTTTACGTGCGTCCAGCGATATTGCTCGTGCGCGATTATTTGCTTACAACCTAGACACCACAGAACAAGTTTACCCCGATGGCTTTTTCACGACGTCTGCGGTTATTGCCAATGCGATTAACAACAACAATATCATTGTAGGTAAAGCTGATATTGAAGCAACGTCAGATACATTGCGCGAAACACATGCGTTCATGTACGACATTGAGACCGAAGAATTTACTGACCTTAACGATCTCATTTCTTGTGATAGCGACTATGAGCTAGTAGAAGCGTTGGATATCAATGATGACGACGAAATTATTGCTAACGCGAGGATCAAGAAAGCAAGCACCTATATTACAGGGGTTGAAATTATCAACTCTGAAGGTGAGACGGTAGAAGTGGATTCAATTGTCGCAGTAAAACTAACCCCCTCGACAGGCACCATTGAAGACTGTGATGTGGAAGAAGAGGATGAGCCTTATGAACGCTCAGGGGCAAGTTCCTCTCAGTTAGGGTTATTACTACTTGCTGGTATGGCCTTCATCCGCCGACGCTGGTTCAAGTAAAAGGGTTAAGAAACCTGTTTTGAAGCCGCTCTTTCTAGAGCGGCTTTTTTATTACTTATGCATTTAAAAAATGAAATATTTATGCATAAAAAGTGTAACAACAAAATCCTTAAATCTTCATCATCTTATGGTTTGTCAAGCCATTTAACTTGTAATTTATCTTGAACCATTTGGTCAATTGCACTATCACAGTAGTGTGCACTAAAAAATTTTCCGGCACTATCGACAAAATAGATGTAGAGCGCCTAGGAAAAGTTTTGTTGCACATCCAACAAAGACAAGAGGCTAATCAATGAAAAGACAAAAAAGAGACAAACTGACACGCGCCCATTCAAAAGGGTATCAGGCAGGAATTAGCGGTCGTTCTAAGGACATATGTCCTTTTCAACAGAACGATGCGCGCTCTCAATGGTTAGGAGGCTGGCGTGAGGCAGTAGAGGATAGGCACATAGGACTGAGCGTCAAGTAACGCCTTCTCTTTTAATGATTATGCATGTAAAAGCCCCTAGCGGGGCTTTTTTCATTATAGGGGCAACAACGTGTGCGCCCTTAGCGAAACTGGCTAAAAGTTTGAGGTATCTTGGAACAAACCGACTTTTAAATCTTTCGCTACGTAGATTTCTCTACCGTCAACTTCAACCACACCATCAGCCATGCCCATAAACAGCTTGCGCTTAATGACACGTTTCATGGTGATTTTGTAAGTCACTTTTTTCGCTGTTGGTAAAATTTGGCCGGTAAATTTCACTTCACCCACACCAAGCGCTCGCCCTTTACCTGGACCGCCGCTCCAACCTAAGAAAAAGCCAACTAATTGCCACATGGCGTCTAAGCCCAAGCAGCCTGGCATGACGGGATCACCAGGGAAGTGGCAATCGAAGAACCAAAGGTCTGGTGAAATATCCAATTCGGCGATAATTTCACCCTTACCGTGCTCACCGCCGTCTTCTGTTATAGACACAATACGATCCATCATTAGCATATTTGGCGCAGGTAACTGACTGTTTCCCGGGCCAAACATTTCACCGCGGCTGCAGGCTAAAAGGTCGTCTCTATTAAAACTGTTTTTCTGTTCTGACATTCCCAACTCGTTGTTTTAAAAATTACGATGCTAATTTAGCGAACACTTGTAAGCCAAACAACTCTGAACAGTCATTTTTCTTCACAAAAACGCATGGTAAACTCGAATATCTAACGAGCTTGTGATTACTATGACAGAAAAAACCAAAAAAAGTACAGTAAAAGACAAAGCAAAAGCGAACGCTGATAAGCAACGTCGCTTTCGTGAACGCCAACGAGAAGCAGGTAAAAAACTGGTTCGCGGTTATGTCTCGCCAGAAGCAAAGCTTTGCTACGATGAAATTCGCGAAAAAACCGGATGGAGTGACAGTGAAGCAGTGTCTAATTCAGTAAGGCTAATGTATGCCGCGTACAAGTGTGGCCAAATTAAATTGTTAAATGAGTGGTTAAGAAAAAATAACCGCTAGCCCTCATGATGTCATGAATAGTGAAACTCATGGCACAGCGTAACAGTGCACCGAGCGTAATGATCATTTCGTTTTGCGCATCTGTTGACTTACCCATTGTCGAGACGGGCTATGGCTTAATGTATGACGCCTAACAATACGTTGCGCTTCTTGTAAGACATCGTCTCGTTCTCGGTACTGCCATAAACGGTCAGCCGTTAACTTTGAGTGATAAGAAATGTCGAGAATGGGCGGTAGATAATCACGAACAAGGTCAAAATCTAGCATCACACACTCTAACGGACCTAACATCCAAGGAGCATGACAGGCGTCGGAAGGCAACAGAGAAAGCTCTGGCACCCATCGCTTAATAAACTCTCCATTAGGGTCTAGCCGTTGAGATTGCGTATGAGGATTATACAGGCGAACAGTGTGGACGCCTGTTACGCTAGCCTGCATCTGAATTTGTGGATAATGAATGCCTGGTTCAAAGTCTAAAAACTGGCTCGCTAAATAGTGAGCAGCCTTTAGCCAATGCACATTTAAGTGATGGCATAAAAAGCTGGTAACCATGGCACGCATTCTAAAATTCAAATAGCCCGTGGCTTTCAACGCCCGCATGCAGGCATCGACCAACGGATAGCCTGTGCGTCCGTTTTTCCAAAGGTAAAAGCGCCGCTCTGCCTCTGGGCCATCAATGTATGGAAATTGGTTGTATGCCTTGTTAATAGGCCGACACTCCATGTCGTGTTCACTTTCAAATTTTTGAATAAAATGGCAATGCCAGTGTAACCGCGAGAGCAGGGCGTTAATGGCGCTTCGCCACGATTTCGTCGTGTGTTCTTTCGCTGCCTTCTGGTGTACAACAAACTGGTAAACCTGCTTAATCGATAGATTTCCCCACGCGATGTAGGGGCTTAATCGTGTGCAGGACGTGCGCGAAGCTAGCGGTGCAGAAATATCGCGGTGGTACCGTTCGCCTCTACCTTTAAAGAAATGATGCATGACGTGCCAACCGCGAGGTTCCCCCCCGGGTTGCATTAGAGCATGTTGTACTAGCGAGGGTTGATACACACGGGTTTTCATCACTGGAAGATGCTGCCAAGGGAACCAATTAGCTTGGGATAAATCAGGGTCTAGAGTAGGGGCATGCATGGTCAATTCCCAATGACTTTGCCACGCTTTTCTGTTCGGCAATCCTCTGATAACCGCGCCGCTTTTGGCTTCATGCCATGTCACTTGATTCCGGGTACACCACTCGGCCACTGCCAAATCTCGGTTATGCGTAACCGAAACGCCGATTTCTTGGTGACTTCTGATACGCGTAACCCCAACATGTTGGCTAAGAAAGTCCAATGCCGCCAACATTTCCATATGAAGCTGCAATACGCTTATTGAAGCCGGCACTTGCGCGTTTATGGCCTCTAAACTCTGGTGTACAAACTGCCAGTGCCGATCAGACATATGCGGGTCGCTAATGAGGCTAGGCTCCCAACAGTAAAACAAAATAATAGCTTCGTTATTTTGTATCGCCCGATAAAGAGGTTCGTGATCTCGTAGTCGTAAATCACGCTTTAACCAAATTAACGTGACCTCTGAGGTATCTATGACAGCCACTTATTGCAAAATTCTCCCTTGGGGTCGTAGGCTTCTGTCTGTTTAAGCAAGTTAAATTGCCTATGGCCTCTTGGATCACTCCCGACGCCAGCGAGATAAAGCCAGTTCCCCCAATTACTCCCTACATCAAAATCAATTAATTTGTGCTCGAACCAAGCTGCGCCATACCGCCAGTCTTGGCGCAGCTCATGCACAAAACAACTGGCGACGATTTGCCTGCCTCGATTAGATAAAAAACCGGTTTTTGCCAGTTGCCGCATACAAGCATCAACGATGGGGTAACCCGTAGTGCCATTGCACCATGATAAGAATGCCTGAGGGTCGTGGCTGGTATTTGGCTGCTTTCCATGAATGCCTGAATAGGCAAACCACTTACTTCCATGTTTTTGTTGTAACCAGAAAAAGAATTCTCGCCAAAGTAATTCAAAATAAATCCAATAAGTAGAGTCGTTTTTAACGTGCTTTTCTTCAAACGCAAACAGTTGTCTCATCACCGTCTTAGGTGATAAGGCACCAATGGCTAACCAAGGAGATAACTTGGTACTGTCTCGCCAATTATCGAGGCTGTTTCGGGTTTCTTTGTAAGTTGAAGCACCTTTCCAATCAAAGAGATAGCGATGTAAATGCGCAAGGGCGGCACGCTCTCCTCCTGTAAAAGTTTCAGTGCATTCGTCATCAAGTTGTGGTGGCGCACTCAACGTCATCGTACGGGATTTATTCATGCGAGGTGTGAAAGACAATGGCCAATGGGTAACATCATCTGACGCTGGAATATTCACGCCGTGTTTTTCAATTTTGCGGCGAAATGGCGAAAACACATCGGGAGTGTCGTTCACATCAAATGGCAGTGTGGCGGGACTGTACAAAGAACACGTATTGCCAGTGACCATGGTTACCGCTGGGAAATATTGCTGAATAACGTCGACTTCTTTAACCTCATTAAAGCCACCGTAATGACTAACACCTAGATGACTAAAGCTATTTTCAGTCAATAATTCAACAAGCACTTCGGCCACATTACCCGTGATAACAACCAATTCATGCCCTACACTGGTTAATGCGTTATGTAAGTCTGAAAGCGATTCCATTAAAAATTGATATCTGTGTTCGCCCATTGACTGAACGCCATAAGCATTTGGACAAAACCAGCTTTCATCGAGAATATACACAAGGGTCATTTCGTCAACTAAGCGAGTCATTGCCGCTAGTGCAGCATGGTCATGTAAGCGAAGGTCGTATCTGAACCAAAATAGACCACGAGTCTGTCGAAGGTGTGATTCGGCGGTGTTCGCAGGCTGAGTATTTATATTATCCATAATAATCACAGGTTTATTTTTAACTACAGGATCTTTACGCCCCATTAAAACGTAGAAGACAGGTTGTTGATTAAAACACTACGAACTAAACCTTAATAAAGACTCATTAAAAAAGGAAAAATTGTGACGGTTCCAGTAAGCATCATGTGGTTTAGGCAGGATTTGCGAGTGAAAGATAACCCCGCTTTGAATGCTGCTTGCGCGTCGGGAAACATTATTCCCATTTATATTTACGACACGAAAACGCCAGACGGACGAGAGCCTGGAGGGGCCAGTAAGTGGTGGTTGCATCACTCGCTCAGCAGTCTGAATAAAAGACTAAACGGCCACTTGCAAATTTTTAAAGGCGATGCTGAAACGATAGTCTTATCCTTGATGGAAACCTTCGATGTTAAACACATATACTGGAACCGTTGCTATGAACCTTGGCAAATAAATCGCGATAAGGCCATAAAGAAAAAACTCATTGAAAAGGGGGCTCAACCTCAGAGTTTTAACGGTGCCTTGTTGTGGGAGCCTATGAAGGTGCTTAAGAAAGATAAGACGCCATACCGAGTATTTACGCCTTATTATCGAAAAGGCTGCTTAAATGTAGAGCCACCACGCTACCCAGAATCAACGCCTTCGCGTATCACTTATGCTGATGTAAAAAATAAAGGTGATAGTATTGATAGTTTGACACTGCTCCCATCACTGGATTGGGCTTCTAACTTTCCAAACCATTGGCACCCCGGTGAAGAAGGCGCGGCAGACAAGCTTGCTACTTTTATTCAGCAAGGGGCTAGATCGTATAAAGATAAACGGGATATACCGTCTGTCACCGGCACATCTCAACTTTCTCCTCACTTGCACTTTGGAGAAATTTCTCCTAACCAAATTTGGTATGCCATCAAAGACAAGTTTGGTCATTCAGAAGATAAAAGCATAGATACCTATTTGAGTGAATTAGGGTGGCGAGAATTCAGTTACTATTTACTGTTTCATTTCCCCACCTTGCCGAATAAAAACTTTAACGAAAAGTTTGATAAATTTAATTGGCGAAGTGATAACAAAGCATTACGAGCGTGGCAGCAGGGCAACACTGGCATTCCTATTGTAGATGCAGGCATGCGAGAGTTGTGGCAAACCGGCTATATGCACAACCGCGTAAGAATGATCGTGGGCTCGTTCTTGGTAAAAAACCTATTACTGAGTTGGCATGAGGGAGAAAAGTGGTTTTGGGACTGCTTGCTTGATGCTGACTTAGCAAGCAACAGTGCAAGTTGGCAATGGGTAGCTGGCACCGGCGCCGATGCGGCACCGTACTTCCGAATATTCAACCCCATACTGCAAGGGGAAAAGTTTGATAAGCAAGGTAAGTACGTACGAAAATATTGCCCTGAGCTTAAAGACCTACCCGATAAATACATTCATAAACCATGGGAAACGCCACCCATTATTGCCAAAGAAGCAAACCTTGAACTAGGTACCCATTACCCCAAACCCATTGTCGATTTAAAAGCATCCCGCGAACGTGCTTTAGATGCGTTTCAACAATTAAAGGGGTAGGTGAATGGCAACCCTTATTCTTGTGCTTGGAGACCAACTCACGCCAAGTCTACCGGTACTCAGTCAGGCGGATAAAGCGAACGATCGCGTTTTGCTTGCAGAAGTGAAAGAAGAGGCTACTTATGTAAAACATCATAAAAAGAAAATCGCTTTTTTATTTAGTGCGATGCGTCATTTTGCAAAGCAGTTAACAGAACACGGCTTTGGGGTAACCTATATAAAATATGACTCAGCAGAAAACAAAGGCAGTTTACTTGAACAAATAAAACATACCTTAGCGAAGGGTAGCTTCGACCACGTGAAAGTTACCATGCCCGGCGAATACCGCTTATACAAAAGCATGCAGCAATGGCAACAGGTATTAAATGTACCTGTTACCATAGATGATGACCCACGTTTTTTGGCCACCATTGACGAATTTAAACAGTGGGCCGACGGTCGTAAGCAGTATCGTATGGAATTTTTTTACCGGGAAATGCGCAGAAAACATGGGATTTTAATGGAAGGCAAAAACCCCGTAGGTGGGAAGTGGAATTATGACGCTCAAAATAGAGAACCCATGAGCGCAACAGAACAGGTTCCCCTGCATTCAAAATTTGCCCCCGATATTGTTACACAAGAAGTAATATCACTGGTTGAAGATAATTTTTATGACCATTTTGGCGACCTAACACCCTTTCATTATGCGGTCACCCGCACACAAGCCCTTCAAGTCTTAAACACCTTTATTGACGAAAGGTTACCTCAATTTGGGCAGTATCAAGACGCCATGATTGAAGGTAAACCTTGGCTATACCATTCACACATAGCGCTTTACCTAAATTGCGGGCTATTAACCCCGTTAGAATGTATAAGCGCAGCAGAACAAGCGTATTACGCAGGCACCGCGCCGCTGAACTCTGTAGAAGGGTTTATTCGACAAATTCTTGGTTGGCGAGAATTCGTGAGAGGTTTCTATTGGTATTTCATGCCGGGACTAAAGACAGGTAACTACTTTAACCACACCCGTAGTCTTCCCGCATTCTTCTGGGATACACAAACCAACATGAACTGTATGCGCCAGTGCATTAAAGAAACCAAAGCCAATGCATACGCACATCACATTCAACGCTTAATGGTTATTGGTAATTTTTGTTTGCTTGCAGGGTTAAGCCCCAACGACGTTCAGCAGTGGTACCTTTTAGTGTATGCCGATGCCTACGAGTGGGTAGAGCTTCCCAACGTCGCGGGAATGATCTTGTACAGTGATGGAGGCCACTTAGCCAGTAAACCCTATGTTGCTAGCGGCAGTTACATCAACAAGATGTCTAACTACTGCAAAAATTGCGGTTATCACGTCTCTAAAAAAACCGGCGAAAAAGCATGCCCATTTAATTACTTATACTGGAATTTCATTAGCCAACAAAAAGAAAAGCTAAAGGGGAACCCACGTATGGCAATGATATATAAAACCTATGAGCGTATGAAAGACGACAATATTGATGCAATGAAAGCACACGCCAATGCCTTTATCAATAAACTAGAGAATAATGAAGAAGTCTGAACTACCCGAAAAAATGTGTCCAGTGTGCCTGCGACCTTTTGTTTGGCGTAAGAAATGGGAGAAAAATTGGGCTCAGGTAAAATACTGTTCTAAACGATGTTCGGGTAATAGCCGTAGAAACAAATAACGCCCACAACGCGAAATACCGTTGTCATATAAAGGAAGTCACCATGGATGCACCCATATCAGTAGATAAATTTCGCTTTCTTGTATATCGCTTTAAAGAGCGTTTGTGGGTAAAGCCCTTAACCTTTTGCGTATTGTCCATCGCGGCCGTATTTACAGCGAAAATTGCAGATGGACTCCCCATTGCCGAACATTTACCAGTTATAGATCAAGCGTCGGTGGAAGCCTTGCTGTCAATAATGGCCTCAAGCATGTTGGTCATTGCCACTTTTTCTGCAGGCACTATGGTGAACGCGTATGCCTCGGCTAGTCGCTCATCAACACCGCGATCTGTCAGCTTACTGATTGCTGATGATGTATCACAAAACGCATTATCTACGTTTGTAGGCGCATTTATATTCAGCGTGGTGGCACTAACTACGGCAAAAAACGCCTTTTTTGCTGATGCTGGCGTGTTTCTACTGTTTGTTCTTACAGGTATTGTCTTTGCCGTGGTTATACTCACGTTTATCCGCTGGGTAGACAGCGTTGCTAGGCTAGGGCGTGTAGGGTCAACCGTGAAGAAGGTAGAAGATGCTGCTAGCAAAGCCATACACCATCGTATTAACAACCCAAGGTTAGCGGGCACCATCCCCCCCAACATAAACGCGTTAGTAGAGCAGGGGGCACAACCCATTTTTACTGACGAAATAGGGTACGTACAACTTGTCGATATTCCCAAAGCCCATACCTGGGCCAGTAACAACAATGCGCGGGTGCACATTCAAGTATTACCCGGAGATTTTGTTACCCCTGATAAACCTCTTGCGTATATAGAATCGAACGCCGCTACTGGCCAGCAACTGAAGCACGGTGCAATCACTGCCTCAAAAGGCACACTAATATCAGCGTTCAATATTGGTGACGAACGTTCATTTGAGGCCGATCCTAGGTTTGGTCTTATTGTATTGGCGGAAATAGGCGCTAGAGCGTTATCGCCGTCAGTTAACGACCCAGGCACCGCCATAAGCATTATTGGCAGCTACACACGCTTGCTGACATATTGGTCACGTAAAGAAAACAACAACGTTAACCACAGCGAAAAGAAAGACTCTCAACACAGTGATAAAAATAAGCAATTAGAAAAGTACACAAATGTTACCGTACCAAAACTTAATACCGCAGATATGTTTAATGACGCCTTTACACCTATAGCGCGGGACGGCGCGAATATGATTGAAGTTTCTGTTCAATTACTCAAATCATTAGAAGCGTTATCTAAATTACCCGATGAAGATGTGAGCGTAAACGCAATCAATACTGCCAAAAGTACCTATAAAAGAAGCCTGAAAAAACTAAGCTTTGAAGATGATATTGCTACGTTAGAAAAACATTATTTCTTAAAATAAAATGCTATCTGTAGGTTTTAAAAAACAGATTGCTAGCTACAAGTGCCCGTTATTATTCAGCCAAATTATGCAGCCAATAGTTAGGAGTAAATCCATTTTTCTTTTCTTTCACTGTTAGTTAGACGTTATGCCATTTCTAATTATGCATTGTGTCTTTGGGCGTTCATTCAAAACGAGCAATGACATCAGTCAATACAACGCTCATTCAAACCATTCAGCTACGTAAAATGTGAGAGGCAATGCCGCCACTTATCACTCAGATTTAAATCTCACGCATATTATGTTAATTAAGCTAACCACATTTTCTGCACGTTTTATTTCATTTGGCTAACACAGCGCGACGCTATGCCAAAAAAGTATGTAAGCCATCACGCACGACAAACCAACTAATAATACTGGCATCAACGCCCCTAAACCTCCATACACTAAATTTCTCATAATGTATATTATGTTAAATAGAGTATAAAAGTATTTAAAAAGGTGTCTAGCCATTAGGTGCTACATTGAGTCTTCTATTATTTAATAATAATAGTAGTTTTACCCTTTCTCTTAATTAAGGTAGGTAAAATACGTTCTGCCGTTGTATGTTAATAACCTAATCATTTAAGACGTAATAAAGCGTTTTAAATACCAATGATGAAATGGCTTACTCATTCAGTTTTAATTGGTTAAAAATATTATTTTTAGCGCTTATGTAATTTACCATTCTCTAGTTTCACCATTTTATTCATTGGATTTTTCATTGGCGATTGCCTAGGTTAAATGTCTATCTCGAATCATCACTCATTGTTAGCTCTAGACGTTACGTGAGGATGCTAGGGTTATTTAATGCGAAATTATATTGTTGCGTCGGCGGTCAAGCAGTAATAACTTAAATTGTATTTATGCATGGCTTATTTTATCAAAATCATAATCACTCACTTTATCTGTAGATTAAAAATTGATATTAGAGATTCAGTATTTTATGGCTCAGGTAAATAACGAAAAAGAAAGATAACGTATGTATTTTTAATTCTTCTTTCTTTAAGCGGATATAAATTGATAAACCTTCCCTTCATAAGCATTTCTATCGTTTTAATTACAAAGGTGGGCTTAATAGCAAGTTGTTCAATCTAATTATCTAGATAGTGATAAATGGGTGATATTGACATTGCTTTAGTGGATGCGGGTTCAACTAACAGCGCTAAGTGGCAAAGATTTTAGTTCGATTAACTGTACGTAATTTAGGCGTCGCTACGTGAAATCTGAGAACAAAGTAAGGCTACCACGTACAAGATTTTACGTAGAAACGCGTATATGACACCTAAATAGTCAGCGTTTGATATTATAGGAAAAGCTATTTATACTGTAAATTCATACAGTTAATTGCGTTCGATGTACTGTTTCATTCATTTTCACGCATGATAACTGTCATTATCATGCGTGAAATTATATACAAATCAATTAGTTAGAATAAAAATGGCGAATATTTCTAGGTTTACATCTACATCAAGAACTCATTCAGCATTGGCAGATACGTCTCAATTTGATGCCTTTGATAACGAAAAAGCAGTTAACGCCTACTTTAAAGATATCTTCACCAAATTACCCAAAAATACGCAGCGCGCATACATTAGCGACTTTAATGAGTTTTCCATATTTTGCAAGCAGCATGCTATCGGCGGCTTCAATCACGATTTCTCACACAATGAGCAATGTATAAAACGGTATGTAGAGACGTTGTGTCAATCTCCCCTCGCCTACAGAACCATCAAGCGTCGCTTGTCTGCACTGAGTAAATTCCTTGGCATTACGAAGTTACCAAATCCAATCATTCATTCCGTCTATTTACGTGACTTTATCCGCCTTTCACTTATCGAGAATCAAAAGTTTCAATACTCGAGTAATCAAGCTGTGCCCTTAACCATCGAGCTGCTCGATACTATCAATAATAAAATAATGCCCGATAGCTTGCTAGAAATGCGTGATTTAGCGTTGGTAAACCTGATGTTCGATGCCTTGTTGCGGGCGGATGAAGTGGTACGTGTTTGTGTACCACATATACAAAGGCGCAATAATGCACTGTTAATTATGTCCTCTAAAGCTGATCAAACGGGGAAAGGAAGTTTTCGCTATATTTCCAACAGCACTATTAATATGATTGATGAATACATTAATGAAGCCAATACGCAATCTGATTCCCTTGAACCTAGACACGCAGATGACCCCAGAAGAATTAATAAGGGGATTCTTTTTAGGCGGGTGAGTAATCACGGGCATGCCCTACTCCCACTTCATGAACACTCAGGCACAAGTTCGTCTGCTCCAGTATTAAACTACTCGTCTATTTATAGAATCTGGAAACGCATTGCGATGCGTGCGGGTATAAACGAAAATATTACTCCTCACAGTGGTCGCGTTGGCGGAGCGGTATCGTTAGCAGAAGAAGGCGCAACCCTGCCTGAACTTCAACTTGCAGGCGGTTGGCAGTCACCCGATATGCCCGGTCACTACACTCAGCAAGCCAATGTAAAGCGTGGTGGAATGGCAAAATTGTCTCAAAAATTCAAACGCTAATCTGTTACTGTTCCCACCTGTACAAACCTAAAAAATCCATTCTCTACATAGCGCCGTACTCATTATATCTCAGCGATATAAGTAGGTATCAGCCTTATCAAGGCCGCTGTACTAGTTAAATGAACATAAACAAGGAGTGGATATGGAAAACGGTGTTAAAGAAACTCACGCAAAACTATTAGGCGAACTGGTGGTTCCCTCTAACTCTTGGTCGTTACATCCAGAGAAAAAACCTGCGTTCAAAAGCAAAGAGCAAGTGGTTGATTATGTCACAGTCAATAGCGAACCCCTTTATATCCATGTTCCGCTATGTGGCAAAGATGCCAGTGAAGACGAATACGTCCGTGTTATTGTGAATTCTAAGGATGAAGATGTGGTATTCAAAATTACCGACAGAGAAAAAGGAGGCGATACGCGAGTGCATGGCTCTCACATTAAGAACCTCAATAGCACAATATTAGAACTCGTGTCTCAGAGTTTGAAAGATGGCCGTCGAGCCAAACCACTGTAGGTTCACAGATCAAGGTAATTTACCTAAATGGCTTAGCTACCTGGGGATCGTCGTTAAAACAGGATGATCCCCCAGGTTGTGGCCGCCATTATCAAACTTATGAATACTGCGGCTGAGCCGATATCTTTGGCTTTTCCAATAAGTTCATGCATGTCTGTGCTGACATGGTCGGCCAATTTTTCAACAGCAGTGTTTAATAATTCGGTAATAAAAACAATAAATAACGAAAAGAGTAGCAGTAAACGTTCTACGTGTTGTATATCTAAATAAAATGCACAAGGTATAAGAACAAGCATGGCAATACATTCTTGTCGTATTGCAGCTTCACTGGCAAAGGCGGCCTTTAAGCCATTTATTGAATAACCTGTAGCAAAAATTAACCGCGAAAGTCCCGTTCGTTTAGGTGGCATAGTAACGTTGAATTAAGAACATGATTAATCACAGTAACCTATAAAAGTTACAGTGTTGTTACGTGCATTTTCTGCGCCCTACTTGCTGCGCTTATTCGCCTTTGCTTATTCTACCTTGACGGCAAGAACGTCCACCTTAACGCCATGTAACACTGCATTCGCGGTGGAGCCTAAAAGGAGTTTCAAACCGCTTTGACCGTGGGTACCAATCACAATGAGATCGGCACTAATTTTATCCGCCAAATGATGAATCTCATCAGCAGGTGCACCTATCTCAACATTGGCATGACTAGTCGGTATATTGTAAACCTCGGCGATTTCTCTTAATTTACTCAGCGCTTGGCTTCTTACTTCATCTGAGAAATCGCGCTCTAGAAACAAACCATAAGGCTCAAGATTGGTCTGCGGATACGCAACATACAACAAATGAATGTCTTGTGGGCTGCTGGCTAGTTTTAAAGCACGCTCGATAATTTGTTCATAGCTGCTAAAGACATCAATAGGAACAAGAATCTTGTTATAGGCTTCCATAATACACCTCTTTCGTGACGTGGTTGTCGGGGATAATTAAAATCGCCGCTAAGGATTCACACTATTACGCGTATTAGCGTTAACTTCCTTGATTGAAATCAAATCTTTTCACACAGGTTGTCACATACTTATAGTGTCATAACCTGTTGGGAAACTTAAAGCCATGATTAAATATATTCTCGTTGTATTCGTCGCCAGCACACTGTTAGCGGGTTGCGATCTCGGTGCTAATTCACCACGGGGCTTTAGTTTGCCCGAGGGTGATATCGATAAAGGCAAAGCCGTGTTTGTTCGTCACCAATGTACCGACTGTCACACAATGGAAGGTATAAATGTAGACGAAAACCATGTTTATCACATCAGCAAGCCCGTTCCACTGGGAGGCTCAAGTGGCAGAATTACCACGTATGGGGAACTCGTTACCAGTGTAATAAACCCCTCTCACAAATTAACACGCAGACAACCATTGAGTGTAACTTCTGAAGATGGTGTATCGCTGATGAGAAACGTGAACGATGAGCTAACCGTCAGCGAACTCATCGATTTAGTCACTTTTTTGCAATCGACGTACAAAGTGGTTCCTTATCGCACGTCTGAATATCGTTTATATCAGCTACGTATGCCTGAAAAAACAGAGCAAGGGCAAAAGAGCAAGCTAAATTAGGAGACTTCTTTCGTCTCCTCTTCAATGTCTGCCAGTAAACTGCACGGCATAAAGCTATCTGCGTTTGCCTCTTTTACGTGAAGCTTAAACCGCTCTGGTACCTCGTCTTGCAGTAAACTTCCCCGTTTGACCAGGGGAAATATTTCATCGTAACGGGCTATGTTACATTGGTTAACCCGTCTGAAAATATGAGTTCTGTTTAATTCTGTAGTACTCACATGGCCCGTTGACGAAAGAATATCCATGAGGGCATGCAATGTTTTTTTATGAAACAAATACACGCGTATAGACTTGTCCGCCACATCGAGGCCTTTCGTCAGTTTCGGATCCTGCGTAGCCACCCCCGTGGGGCATCTATTTGTATTGCACGACAAAGACTGGACACAACCTAACGCCAACATCATGCCTCTTGCGCTATTGCACAAGTCTGCTCCAAGGCTTAAATTTTTCGCGAGTTGAAAAGCGGTAATGATTTTACCTGATGCGATAATTTTAATTTTGTGACGCAAATCAAAACCAATTAAACAATCATCAACAAATGCGAGGGCTTCTCGTAAAGGAAAGCCAATTGAATTTGTATATTCAAGGGGCGCAGCGCCTGTGCCACCTTCCCCGCCGTCCACGGTAATAAAATCAGGCGTTACACCGGTTTTTACCATGGCTTTACACATCGCGACAAACTCGCTTTTTCGACCTAAAGCCAACTTAATGCCAACAGGTTTACCGCCACTAAGTTTTCGCAACTTAGTGATAAAATCTACCATTTCTATGGGCGTCGAAAAGGCGCTGTGACGGGGTGGAGAATCAACCTGTGTGCCAGGTTCTACGCCACGAATATCCGCAATTTCAGGGGTGTTTTTATACGCAGGTAAAATACCACCATGACCAGGCTTTGCCCCTTGGCTCAGCTTTATTTCAATCATTTTTACTTGTTCTAACTGGGCTTTTTCTTCGAAAGTTTTTTCATCAAACCTGCCGTCCTTAGTGCGACAACCAAAATAGCCGGTGCCAATTTGCCACACTACATCTCCCCCATTTTCCAAGTGATAAGGTGTTAATCCGCCTTCACCGGTATTGTGAAAAAAACCGCCTTTTGCTGCGCCTTTATTCAGGGCTAATATGGCATTTTTCGATAAGCTACCAAAACTCATGGCACTGATATTAAGTACACTCGCACTGTAAGGCTTTTTGCAATCTGGACCACCAATATTCACTCTCGGGTCGTCGTCCATTTCTTTCAATTCACGGGCGGATAATGAGTGGCCTATCCATTCATATCCATTTTCATAGGTATCGAGTTGGGTGCCAAACGGAACGGTTTCTCGGTTATTTTTAGCACGCTGATAAACAATGGTTCTAAACATTCTAGAAATAGGTGCGCCGCCGGTGTCCGTTTCTAGCACATATTGCTGCAAATACGGACGCAACGCTTCAACGGTCCATCGCACGCGGCCAATTAATGGGAAGTTTCTAAGTATCGAATGGTGTTTTTGGTTCGCATCGTAAATCGCAACACACCAAACAAAAAACGTTAGAATAAGGAACCACCACACCGGCTGGTATATCAATCCGAGGATGGCATTTATCGCCACAATAAGTGTTAAAACACCAATGATCCAATTCCGCATATTAATCCTCAGTTAGTTATCTAGTGTGTTTACACGGCCACGCTAGATTTAGTTCAAATTTAGTTTAATAACAATTCGTTAGGCACAAGCCTCTGCCTCAAAAATATGGTTATGCGTAACGCTATTTTCAGATTTCAATACGCTAGTTTTCAATTACATGCTAGTCTATTCCGGTTAGTTTAACTTTAGTCCTTACGTCGCCCATTTTTGGGCCGTGCTTTGTACATTAACTGAAATGATGAAAGGTATTTCATGGAGTATGCATTTCTTCTGTTTGCATTTGTATGTGGTTTAACCGTTAAACTCGTCGGTATACCGCCTTTGGTAGGCTATTTATTAGCGGGTTTCTTACTGAATATTGCCGGTTATACCCTTACAGACGAGCTCACAACCATCGCGAATTTAGGCATAACGATTATGCTTTTCACCATCGGCTTAAAACTTAACATTCGCGATTTAAGCAAACGCGAAGTATGGGCGGGTAGCCTAAGTCATACTCTACTTTGGGTGATTGTCATTACCGGCGCGGTCTATGGTGTGGCCGCGCTTGCCAGTCAGTTTGTTGGCGGATTAACGTTACAAAGCGCCATGCTGATCGCGTTTGCACTGAGCTTTTCAAGCACTGTTTGTGTAGTGAAAGTGCTTGAAGAAAGTGGCGAAAGTAAAACGCGTCACGGCAGGCTTGCTATTGGTATTTTGGTTATGCAGGATGTGTTTGCCGTTATCTTCTTAGTGGCAGCCACCGGTAAACTGCCGTCTGTGTGGGCCTTAGGGTTACTTGCGCTTATTCCAGCACTGCCTTTTATTCACCGCATAATCAATCAATCTGGACACGGCGAGTTATTACCGCTAACTGGTTTTATTCTTGCCTTGGGCGGCTACAATCTTTTCGAGTTAGTGAATATTAAAGGCGATCTTGGCGCGCTTATTTTCGGCATCATGCTTGCGCAACACGAAAAGTCTACTGAGTTAGCTAAGTCACTAATGAGTTTTAAAGACCTTTTCTTAATTGGTTTCTTCCTAACCATTGGTCTTACTGCCCTACCAGACATGAATATGATCATCCTATCCCTCGTTTTCTGTTTGTTTATTCCGCTGAAAGCGGGCTTATTCTTCGGCCTGTTTACTGCCCTGCGTTTACGGGGTAGAACCGCCTACCTTGCTAGCTTGGTGCTTTCAAATTTTAGTGAGTTCGGGCTTATTGTGGGCGCATTAGCAGTGAGTTTGGGCTTATTGGCCAATACATGGTTAGTGATTATTGCCCTTGCAGTATCTATATCATTTGTGTTTACCAGCGTGGTATACCGCAACTCCCATTCGCTCTATAACAAATATAAAGACGCGATTAAGCGTTTCGAGAAGCAAACTCGGTTAAAAGAAGACGTCTACCCTACCTTACACAACGCGGAATTCCTGGTATTAGGTATGGGGCGAGTAGGTAAAGGGGCTTTTAATGCATTAGCAAAACTTGGCGATGTTAACGTGTGGGGCATGGATGCAGATAGGCTTAAAGTGAAGCAAATGAACAGTGAAGGTCATAATGTCATTGTGGGCGATGGTGAAGATGTTGATTTGTGGGACAACCTTGATTTACGTAATGTTAAGCTGATTTTACTCGCGCTTCCCTCCATCCAAGATGCCATCAACATTAAACGACAACTGACCAATGCGGGCTACACAGGAAAAGTCGCCGCAATCGCACGCTACGAAGATGAAGTTCAAGAGTTGCTCAACCATGATATTGATAAGGTATTTAACTTCTTCACGGAAGCCGGGTTAGGTTTTGCTGAAGAAAGTTTAGCGTATGTCGATGCGCCTAGAGCCTAGGCACAGCATCAAATGCAAACAAAGGATGTAGTGATAACCATTGCCATTTGTATCCCATTGTATTTAAAGGATTTTTTTGATTTTTCACGTTATGTGGCCTATACTATCGTCATAATTTGATAAGGGTTTAACGCAATGAAAGGTGATAAACAAGTTGTTGCAAAGTTAAATGACATATTAACCAGTGAGTTAACGTCAATTAACCAATATTTTCTTCATGCTCGTATGTTCAAAAACTGGGGCTTGAAAGAACTAAACGAAAAGAATTACAAAAAATCCATTAAAGACATGAAACAGGCAGACGACCTAATTGAGCGTATTCTGTTTCTTGAAGGGCTTCCTAACCTTCAAGCGTTGGGTAAGCTTTACATTGGTGAAGATACTCAGGAAATGCTGGTATGCGATAGCCGTTTTCAAAAAGAGCAATTGCCACTATTACGAGAAGCCATTGCACTTTGCGAAGAAAAGCAAGACTACGTGTCCCGTGATCTTCTTGAAAGCATCTTAGAGTATGAAGAAGAACACTTAGACTGGATTGAAACGCAAGAGTATCAAATTGATGCCATGGGAATAGAAAACTATCTTCAAGCTCAAGTGATGGGAGAAGACTAATGAAAGGTAATCAAGCAATTATTAATGGGCTTAATGAGCTTCTCTCTTATGAGCTTGCGGCCATGGATCAATACTTTATCCATTCGCAAATGTATTTAGACTGGGGCTTGCAAAAGCTTTACGAGCGTATTGATCACGAATTCGATGATGAGCGTGGCCACGCTACTAAGCTTATTGAGCGTATGCTGTTTTTAGAAGGCACGCCTGATATGACAACGCGTACTGGATTTAAAGTGGGTAAAGACGTACCTGAAATGCTAGAAAGCGACTTGCGTGTTGAGTATGAAGTTGATGCTAAATTGCGTGAAGTAATAGCATTATGCGAAACAGAAAAAGATTACGTCACCCGCGATATGCTTATTGTGTTACTCGACGATACTGAAATGGATCACGCTCATTGGTTAGAGCAGCAAATCGGACTGATTAAACGCCTAGGATTACAAAACTACCTTCAGTCGCAGATGTAATCCTCTGTTACCCCGTTTTTGGCAATTTCATTATTGTGACTAATTCAATGCCTGAGGCAGACTTAAAAGGGTCGCTCAGGCGTTTTACGTTTCAGTGGTAAAATACAAATACGTTGGCTCGGTTGTGTCTTTTAGGTTCACGCGCAATTGCCATTTCATAAAGGCTTCACTGCAACTGCCCAGCATAAACCACCCAGACCAATGGGACTGATCCTCCTGATCTAACAGTACGGGTATTTTTCCCATGTACATATTCACCCCTTCTATCCACGCACTTTCAACCTGAGTACCTGCGGGTAACGTGAGGGTGAGTGTGACCGAGGTTTCTGGTTCTGGCGGTTCAGAGAAATGCGCACTGGCTTGTCTGCCTTGAATTAAAAATCGGCAACGTCCGTTGACAAAATGACAACTATTGCCTATTCCCTTTGTAGCATCGTCACCTTGTTGCTTGGCAACTTGGAACCGGTGCCCAATAAAAAGCGTCGCCGCCACAAGAAAAATACACAGCGGGCCTAGCCATGAATGTAAATTTTTTGTTTTAAATTTGTTTTCGTTTTTTAGCATTTCTTAAATTTTGTGTATTTCTTCATTGATGGAGATCAAGCATAGCGACTTTATGGTATCTTTTTGTAATTAAAAACCTTATCATCCGCGTACCAACTGGCTTGGAGACAATAATTATTACTCTTTCCGAGCTCGGTGTGAAGCGTTATTCCTTAGCTGATACACGTCTCGACCGTACTATTCCGGCAGTTGGAGACCATAGTTCATTTGAAGTGGAAGATTCATTAAAATGAGTGAAATAAGCCAAGCACAACCTGATTACAATTATAAAGTAGTTAGGCAATTTACCATCATGACCATAGTCTGGGGTATCATTGGTATGGGCCTAGGGGTATTTATTGCCGCGCAATTATTTGCACCTATGCTCAACTTTGACACACCATGGCTAACGTTCTCGCGTCTGCGTCCGTTACACACCAATGCCGTTATTTTTGCCTTCGGTGGCTGTGCATTGTTCGCAACGTCATACTATATTGTTCAGCGTACCTCTCAGGTAAGACTGTTCAGCGACAAATTAGCCGCATTTACCTTTTGGGGCTGGCAAGCCGTTATTGTGTTAGCGATCGTTTCGCTACCTCTCGGACTGACCAGTTCTAAAGAATACGCTGAGCTAGAATGGCCAATCGATATCTTGATTGCGCTGGTCTGGATCGCTTATATCATTAACTTCTTCGGAACCCTCGTTATCCGTAAAGTGTCGCATATTTACGTGGCAAACTGGTTCTTGGGCGCGTTCATGCTTACCGTGGCTGTATTGCACATAGGTAATAGCATGGCCATTCCGGTGTCTTTCACTAAGTCGTATTCGTTGTATGCTGGCGCCGTAGACGCCATGATGCAATGGTGGTACGGCCATAACGCAGTAGGTTTCTTCTTAACTGCGGGCTTCTTAGGCATGATGTATTACTTCGTTCCTAAGCAGGCGGGTCGCCCGGTTTACTCGTACAGACTGTCTATCGTTCACTTTTGGGCGCTAATTTCATTGTACATTTGGGCCGGTCCTCACCACCTACACTACACTGCCCTACCTGACTGGACTCAGTCTTTGGGTATGGTGATGTCAATTATCTTATTCGTTCCTTCTTGGGGCGGTATGATCAACGGTATTATGACGCTATCTGGCGCGTGGCATAAACTTCGCACCGACCCTGTACTGCGTTTCCTTATTGTTTCATTGTCTTTCTACGGTATGTCTACCTTCGAAGGTCCAATGATGGCAATTAAGACCGTTAATGCACTGTCACACTACACTGACTGGACTATCGGCCACGTACACTCTGGTGCACTAGGTTGGGTTGCCATGGTATCAATTGGTTCAATTTACCACTTGATCCCAGTGTTGTTTGGTCAACGTGCTATGTACAGTACTAAACTGGTTAACGTGCACTTCTGGTTCGCGACCATCGGTGTTGTGTTATACATCGTTGCTATGTGGATGTCTGGTGTACTACAAGGTCTAATGTGGCGTGCAGTTAATGCTGACGGCACCTTAACCTACAGTTTTGTAGAATCATTAGAAGCGTCTAAGCCTTTCTATGTGGTTCGATTCATTGGTGGTTGTTTCGTGGTAGCGGGTATGCTTGTTATGGCATACAACACATGGAAAACCGTTCGTGCCCCTAAAGGCAGTATCGCTGCAGACCCAGCGACTCAGCCAGCGTAGTAAAGGAGACGAATAATGAAAAACCCACATGAGTTAATTGAAAAGAACGTTGGCCTGTTAACGGTACTCATCCTTATCGCTATTAGCTTTGGTGCTATGGTGCAGATTACCCCGTTAATGTTCCAACAACAGGTGATGGAACCGGTAACAGGTTTACGTCCCTACACTGCACTTGAACTTGAAGGTCGTGACATCTACATCCGTGAAGGCTGTGTAGGTTGTCATAGCCAGATGATTCGTCCATTCCGTGCTGAAACAGAACGTTATGGTCACTACAGCGTTGCTGGCGAATCAGTATGGGAGCACCCTTTCCTTTGGGGCTCTAAGCGTACTGGTCCTGACTTAGCACGTGTTGGTGGTCGTTACAGCGATGAATGGCACCGAGTTCACCTGCTTAATCCTCGTAACGTTGTGCCTGAGTCGAATATGCCAGGGTTCCCTTGGCT
Source organism: Alteromonas australica (assembly GCF_000730385.1). Classification (NCBI taxonomy): domain Bacteria; kingdom Pseudomonadati; phylum Pseudomonadota; class Gammaproteobacteria; order Alteromonadales; family Alteromonadaceae; genus Alteromonas; species Alteromonas australica. Next base: position 2,265,854 of record NZ_CP008849.1, read on the forward strand.
TGCGGAAAACACGCTTGATGGCGAGTTAACAGCTGAAAAAATGGAAGTATTCCGTGGCTTCGGCGTGCCGTATACCGACGAAGATATCGCGGGTGCGAAAGCGGCAGTACAGGGTAAAACGGAAATGCAAGCCCTTATTGCTTATCTACAATCTCTTGGCACACATTTGAAATAATATGGATCAAGGAATTGTAGGCAGCATTTTTACTGTCATCGTCTTTGTTTGCTTCATCGGCATTGTTTGGTGGGCCTTCAGTGGCCGTAACAAACAGAAGTTTGATGAAGCCGCAAACCTACCGTTTGCAGACGAAGAAAAAGAAAAATCAAAAGAAGATTAGCAGGAGTCTTGAACTCATGAGTATGTTTTGGACAATTTGGATTTCAGTGATAACCCTTGGGTTAATCATTGGTTGCTACTTCCTTCTGCGCTGGTGTTTATCCAACCAGACAGGCGTGCCAGAAGGTGAGTCAATGGGTCACGAGTTTGATGGTATTGAGGAACTCAATAACCAGCTACCTCGTTGGTGGACAATTATGTTCTACATGACCATCGTTTGGGGATTCATTTATCTTGCGTTGTACCCAGGTCTTGGGTCTTACGAAGGTATTTTTGGTTGGAAGAGTTCGAACCAAAATATCCAATCTTTAGAAGAATCGATGCAAGCGCGTATTGACGCGACAGAAAATGGCGAGTTTGTTCAGTATGATCGTGAGTTAGATTATGCGGCTGAAAAATTCGATCCTATTTTCGCTGCGTATGCAAAAGTACCGGTAGAAGAGCTAGCGAAAGATCCTGAAGCCAATAAAGTAGGTCAACGTTTGTTCCTACAAAATTGTTCTCAGTGTCACGGCTCTGATGCACGCGGTCAAAACGGTGGCTTCCCTAACCTAACGGATAACGATTGGTTATACGGCGGTTCTGGTGCCAAAATTGTTGAGACCTTAACCCTAGGGCGTCAAGCTGCCATGCCAGCATGGATTGACACATTAGGTGAGCAAGGCATTGAAGAAGTCGTTAACTACGTACTTAGCCTAAGCGGTCGCGATGTTGACCCACAGTTAGCCGAAGCAGGTCAAGCACGCTTTGCAGTGTGTGCTGCCTGTCACGGAGCAGACGGCAAAGGCAACCAAGCACTGGGTGCGCCTAACCTGACTGACAACATCTGGCTTTACGGCGGCAGCCACAGAGCAGTAACTGAAACGCTTACCTATGGTCGTAATGGCGTTATGCCATCATTTAAGAAAACCTTGGGTGAAGATAAAATTCATGTTGTTGCGGCTTACGTATATAGCCTCTCAAATGATTAATGATGTAAATCATTAAAATCCTAAAAAGCCTCGTTATCACGAGGCTTTTTTTATGAGAAAATACAAACAGGTAGCCCTGAGCTTTTCAGGGGTCGTCGCCCCTATACCAGTGTCTTATTTTCCGCTGAAATCAAGCAAAAAGTGAAATACGACTAGGGCGTTAATGCTGTAAACACGAGAAAACCGATTAATGAATACTCCTTGGTATAAACAATTCTGGCCCTGGTTCCTCATTGCCGTCCCTATTATTACCCTCATCATGGGGGGCGTATTGCTAAAATTAGCGATTTCTACCGAAGATAGCTTAGTCGTAGACGACTACTATAAAGAAGGAAAAGCCATAAACGCCACACTAGATAAAGAGATTATGGCGAGAAAACGCAATATCACCACGGAGCTTACTGTGAATGATGGCCGTATTGCGTTGAAGTTTCATTCTGGTATTCCACAAGAAGGCACCGCGCTTAAACTGAGTTTTTACCATGTTACTTTGGAAGAGCGTGACACCAGTATTTTACTCGCACGAGATGCACAAGGTGTATATCGTGGCTCAACAGAGGTTTCTCTTGATGGGAAATGGCGTATTAGCCTCACGCCTATTGATGAGTCGTGGAAAATTCAAAACGTTGTGCAATTACCCTACTCTGGCGCGATAAAGTTTAATCCCTAATGGCATCCTCTTCTCAGTGCTATCATTGCGGACTACCCAATGACAGTAAGCAAATCTTTGAAACCCAGATTTTAGGCGACACTCGGCAGCTGTGCTGCCCAGGGTGTTTAGCAGTGGCACAAGCCATTGTGGATAACGGCTTAGAGGATTACTACCAATTTAGAACAGAACCCGCTAATAAGTCGGATGACAGCATTTTAAGTACACTCGATGAACTGGCTGTTTATAACGATCCCGCCCTACAAGAAGACTTTGTTTTTGATGAAGGTCACTACAAACAAATTCAACTTACCTTGGAAGGAATAACCTGTGCCGCCTGCGGATGGCTAATTGAAAAGCAATTGAGCAAGGTAAAAGGGATTAAGCAAGTCGCCGTAAACGTACAAGAACGGCGAGCATTAGTGACGTGGCTAGATGAAGACATTAAGCTTAGCCAAATTATGGCCGGCCTTAAGCGCATTGGTTATCACGCCTCGCCCTTTCAAGCCGACGAACACGAAGCCAGCTACAAACGAGAAGAAAAAGCCTTTTTAAAGAAACTCGGGTTAGCAGGCATCATGACGATGCAAGTGATGATGCTTATGGCCGGATTGTATTTCGATTGGTTTGGTGCCATTGAACAAGAAACACGTCAGTACTTTTATTGGGTGGCGCTTACCCTTACCACACCTGTGGTGCTTTATTCTGGCAGCAATTTTTACTTAGGTGCCATTAAAGCGTTAAGTGCAAAAACCGTGAACATGGACGTGCCTGTTACCCTTGCCGTATTTGGTACTTATATTGCCGGCCTACGAGCCACCTTGCTTGAAACCGGCGAAGTGTTCTTCGAATCAATCTGTATGTTCATCTTCTTATTACTGCTTAGCCGTTTTTTTGAGCACAGAAGCCGACATAAGGCAGCCCAAATCTCTGCCAATATGACGCAGTATATTCCGGTATCAGCAACAAAAGTGAATGCAGATGGCACATTTTCGAATTGTTTAGCCAAGCAATTAAGGCCAGAAGATATTGTTTTTGTAAAGGCTGGCGAGACCATTCCGGTAGACGGTATCGTGCTGGAAGGCACCGCTTCTGTGGACGAAAGTATGCTCACCGGCGAGTTTAATCCGGTGAATAAACGCCCTACTGCTAGTGTTTACGGTGGTACCGTTGCCCAAGATGGCGCATTAACCATTAAAGTCACACAAAGCCTAAAACATGCGTTGGTTAATCAAATTGTCCGTTTACAGGCCAGCGCTATGGCCTCCAAACCCAAAGCCGCGTTGCTGGCAGACAAGTTCTCTCGATATTTTGTAAGCGCCGTATTGGTAATCTCAGCAGCCACCTACGGGTTTTGGACATTTGTGGGCAATGAAGATGCCTTCTGGATTACCATTTCCGTGTTGGTTGCCACATGCCCTTGTGCACTCGGTTTAGCCACGCCCTCGGCACTCACTTGCGCGGTGGCCAAGCTAAATAAACAAGGCATTTTGCTAAAGCGTGCTGATGCCCTTGAGCAACTCAATGACATTGACACCATTGCGTTAGATAAAACCGGCACCCTTACACAAGGGAAGTTTTCCATTCAGACGGCGTGGTTTGCAGAGGGTGTAGATAAAACCACAGCGATGGACATTGCCGTAGCACTTGAAGCGCGCTCAGAGCACCCTATTCAACAAGCATTTACAGGTAAGATTAAGCACAAAGTATCAGACTTCGAAGTCACGCCAGGAGGCGGAATTAGCGGAAACGTGAATGGCAGTGCATTTTCCATGGGATCTGCTTCCTATTGTGGCGTATCACTCCCCGCCAATTTGCCGTTCGTTGCCAACGTGCTACTGGTGTCTGGCAAGACGCTAATAGCGGCGTTTTTAGTCAGTGACAAGTTACGTGATGACACGCAAGCCACATTAGATATGCTAAGCCAATATCAGTTGATGGTATTAAGTGGTGACACCCAAGAAAACGTGAATAATATTGTTAACACCCTGCCTATTCAACGTGCCCTTGGTGGCCTGTCCCCGGAGCAAAAGTTTGAAGAAGTACAAAAGCTTCAACAGCAAAACAAAAAAGTCCTTATGATGGGTGACGGGATAAATGATGCGCCAGTGCTTGCAAGTGCAGACGTGGCTGTTGCAGTGGGTAACGCCACCGATGTGGCAAAAACGGCAGCCGATGTCATCTTGCTGGGTGATAGTCTTTTATCCGTGCCACAGCTACTTAATGTTGCCCTAAGTGTTAAACGTAAAATTAGACAAAATATCGCGTGGTCTGTAGGTTACAATATTTTGATTCTTCCCTTTGCCATTGCCGGTGTGTTGTCTCCCTGGATGGCCGTTGTGGGTATGTCTCTCAGCAGTATTATCGTAGTAACCAATTCAACACGACTATTAAGTAAATAATTAATATGAGTATTATCTACGTTCTTATCCCTATCGCCATTATTATTGTTGCAGTGGCCGTGGTTATCTTTTTTTGGGCGGTACGCTCGAATCAATTTGAAGATTTAGACCGCCAGGGTTACAGCATTTTATTTGATGATGATTTATCGCCAGAGGAAAAAGCCTTGGCTGAAGAACGCAAAAAAGTGCAACAAAATCAGGAAAACGATGACAGAAATTAATCTGTTGTCAGCATTTCTCATCGGTATTGCTGGGGGCGTACACTGCGTTGGCATGTGCGGTGGTATTGTCGCTGCGCTTCGTTCGGTTACGCCTAGCCATAAGCCCGCGTTTCCTTTTACCCTCGCCTACAACCTTGGTCGTATAGCTAGTTACACCTTAGCTGGTACAATCACAGGTGCCATGGGGCAAATTGCCCGCCACTATATTCCTGTCGCATCTTATGTGCTTTCGTTACTCAGCGCTTTAATGCTGTTGGCCTTAGCCTGTTATTTGGGAAAATGGTGGACAGGCTTAACCCATGTTGAGGCCCTAGGGAAAGGCATATTTAAACGTATTCAACCTTATTCCAAACGCTTTCTCCCCTTTAAAACCCCTTGGCATGCGTTACCGTACGGCTTTATTTGGGGCTGGTTACCTTGCGGACTCGTGTATTCCACCCTTACTTGGGCATTAGCATCAGGGACAGCGGTGGACGGTGCTGCCATTATGTTTGCGTTTGGCTTGGGCACTTTACCTACATTACTCGCGGCAAGCACGGGGGCGGCTTACATTGTGTCTGCTTTCCAGCAGCCAAAACTTCGACAAACACTGGCGGTTTGTATGGCCTTATATGCAATTTATTTAATTTATCGCGCATTTTAGCCGCTATCGTAGTAACATTTACGTAGAGTTTACCAGTTTAGGTGCGGTTATTATGAGCAAAGGAAGCGAGTTTTCAATTCACTGCCAAAATTGCAGTTTTAGTCATTTATGTTTACCCGTGGCGCTGAATAAAACAGAAATTGAGTCGCTAGACGACATTATTGAACGAAAAAAGCCCCTGCATAAAGGCGACGCGCTGGTAAAAAATGGCGATGTATTTCATTCGTTATTTGCTGTACGCACCGGTTCTTTCAAATCCTTTGTCACTAACGCTGATGGTGAAGAGCAAATTACCGGCTTTCATTTTCCTGGCGACATCATCGGCTTTGACGCCCTTCGTAGCCAAAAGCATCAAAGCTATACCCAAGCGCTTGAAACCGCGATGGTGTGCGAACTCCCCTACGAAACATTAGATGAAATGTCGGTGCAATTCCCCAAATTGCGCCGCCAGATCATGAGCTTTATGAGCGCTGAAATTAAGCAGGATCATGATATGATCATGTTACTCAATAAGCGTTCTGCCGAAGAAAGGTTGTTATATTTTCTGGCGCATCTTTCTGGCCGTTTTGAAGAGCGAGGGTTCTCCCATCGTGAGTTTCATTTAACGATGACAAGAAACGAAATAGGCAACTATTTAGGGTTAACCATTGAGACAATAAGCCGTTTATTAAGTCGCTTTCAAAAAGAAGCGATCATTCGCGTAGACGGCAAACTTATCACTATTCTCAATTTCGACGCATTGGACAGTAAACTACAAAATGTCACTGTACCAACGATTGCCTGTACAGGTATCTGATATTTTGTAATCGCTTTGATCTAAAACAACTTACGTTTTTACAAATAGGTATTACACTTACATCATAACTATCGCAAACGATGAAGTTCGGAGGGGTTATGATTAATTATCAACACATTCTCGCTGTTGTAGAACTGGAGAGAGACACCCAGCCCGCCCTCAGTCGCGCTCAAGAAATATCTGACAAAACAGGCGCAACGATCACCGCTATGCTGGTGGTATACGATTTATCCTATGATATGACCACCATGTTAAGCCCGGATGAACGTGAGGCTATGAAAGACGCCGTTACCAAAGAGCATGCAAGCTGGCTGTCAGAACACTTACGCCAACTTGGCTTTTCCCACATAGACATTGTGGTTCAGTGGAATAATCGCGCTTTTGAGGCAGTGATTCACCATGTTATTGATAACGATATTGATTTAGTAGTAAAAGCTACTAAGCGTCACGATGATCTCGCCTCGGTTATTTTTACGCCAACCGACTGGCATTTACTGCGTAAGTGCCCTAGCCCGGTGCTATTAGTAAAAGAGCATGATTGGCCAGAAGGTGGCCAAATCATCGCTGCGGTGAATGTGGGTTCTGAAGATGACGAACATAATCTATTGAACGATAAACTGACTGTGATTGCCAATGATTATGCAAAGTTACTGAACGGCAATGTCAATCTCGTCAACAGTTACCCTTCTACACCGTTAAATATTGCGATAGAAGTACCTGAATTTGACCCTGACGCTTACAACAACTCGGTAAAACATCATCACCAAGCTGAAATGGCAGGCCATGCAAAAAAATACGGTATTACCACAGCAAACACCTATGTAAAAGAAGGCTTACCAGAAAAAGTCATCCCCATGGTAGCCAAAGATATTGACGCGGAATTAGTGATAATTGGCACCGTCGGGCGGGTGGGACTGTCGGCAGCACTAATTGGCAATACGGCAGAACACGTGATTGACGAACTAGATTGCGACGTGCTGGCCGTAAAACCTGATGGTTTTGTATCGCCGTTAGCGAATAAAAAATAGCGACAGCCCATTATCTGCACATTGCGCAATAATTTCGTTAAAGCGGGTTATTGTGTTTACTAGCATGGCTCATAAAGTCGACTTTGTTGTATAATGGCGGCTTTCGCAGTAACCAAGCCAGTATTATTATGAGTGCAAATATCAGCAGTGCAGATGTTGCTAATAGCCCATCGCAAAGTAAACAAAAATACAACCTAAATAAGCTTCAAAAACGCTTACGTCGCAACGTGGGTAAGGCCATTGCTGATTTCGGTATGATTGAGCATAACGATAAAGTCATGGTGTGCTTATCTGGTGGAAAAGATAGCTACACCATGCTAGATATCCTCATGTTTTTGAAAAAAATTGCACCCATTCATTTTGATATCGTGGCGGTTAATCTCGATCAAAAACAACCTGGATTTCCTGAGCATGTCCTACCGCAATACTTAGATAGCTTAGGGGTAGAGTATAAAATTGTTGAAGAAGACACCTACTCCATTGTAAAAGACAAAATACCTGAAGGTAAAACGACCTGCTCGCTTTGTTCTCGCTTGCGCAGAGGGATTTTGTACCGTACGGCGAAAGAACTAGGCGCAACAAAAATTGCCCTGGGTCACCACAGAGACGACATGCTTGAAACCTTCTTTTTGAACATGTTTCATGGCGGCAAGTTAAAATCTATGCCACCTAAACTAGTGAGCGACAATGGCGAGCACATTGTTATTCGCCCCCTCGCTTATTGTAATGAAAAAGACATTATCAAATATTCCGAGGCTGCTGAGTTTCCCATTATTCCCTGTAATTTATGTGGCTCGCAAGAGAATCTGCAGCGTCAGAATATTAAAGCCATGCTACAAGACTGGAACAGACGATTTCCAGGGCGAATTGAGTCTATGTTTAGGGCATTACAGAATGTGGCACCTTCCCATTTAGTAGATAAAAACTTATACGATTTTAAAAGCATCAAGACGCAAGATGCGCCGGTGGCAGACGGTGATATTGGTTTTGATCCTCCTAGCTTTGATACTCAACCCACTGCTGAAGAAGAAAACGATATTCACATAGTGAACATGACGGAAGCAAAGTAAATGAAGATTGGCTTAGCACTAGGCGCTGGCGCCGCAAGAGGTTGGACCCATATAGGTATTATCCAAGCGTTGGAAAAACTCGGCATAAAAATCGATGTGGTTGCTGGGTGTTCAATTGGCGCTTATGTCGGTGCTGCCTATGCAAGCGGCAAGTTAGAGGGGCTAAAAGAGTGGTCTTGTTCCCTAAGCGATTGGCAAGTATTAGCGCTTATGGGTGTTGGTTTACGCCGCGGTGGCTTGGCAAGTGGACAAAAAGTATTCGACAAATTGGCGTCTGAGTTTTGTGCAGAAAGCTATGAAGAAATGAACAAACCCTTTGCGTCGGTAGCCACAGATTTATATACCGGCCGTGAAGTCGTGTTCAACTCAGGTCCTGTGGGAAACAGTATTCAAGCTTCTTGCGCTATTCCCGCTTTGTTTTCCCCTGTACCTTATGAAGACAGATGGCTGGTTGATGGTGCAGTGGTAAATCCAGTGCCCGTGAACCTTTGTCGTCAATTGGGCGCTGATTTTGTCATTGCGGTTAACTTAAACGCCGACTTTAGGCCACTTAGGCTAGAAAAACTGCGCCAAGACCATGAAGAAAACCAACGTAAAACCGAAGACTTCTTCACCAAAAGCCAAAATGTTTTAAAGCAGTGGTTTTCACCAGATAGCAAACGAGACGATAAAGATACAGAAGCGCAAACCGATGATTCACTTGCCGCAGAGGTTATTGAAAAAGTCGAAGAAGAACTCACAGAGGTACCGGTAAAGGTTAACAAACGTAATCCACCGGGTATTATGAGCGTCATGAGCAGTTCGTTAGAGATTCTTCAAGCCAGAGTAACCCGTTCCAGACTCGCGGGCGATCCGCCAGATATTCTTATTGAGCCCCAATTAACCGATGTAGGCATTATGGAATTTCATCGTGCCGAAGAGTTATGCGCAAAAGGGGAAGAAACCATTAATCGAATAGCGGAACAAATCCGCTATCAATTATTAACTTAAAAAGCCCAATGCGTTAGCCGTTAAACTGCTAACTTGACGCTAACGCAGTAATACGAAGTGGCGCTTCGGGTAACGTAATACCTTTAGCGTCTTTCAACCAGTCTTCGTTAAGCTGTAATACGCCGTTATTAATAGGTAGCCCTTCTGGCGTAATATAATCTAAATTCTCATCATTAAATTGAATCATTAAACCGGTAACGCTGGGCATAAGAAAAGACAAAAAGCTGCCCATTTCATTGAAAAATGCTTCGTACTGCGCATATAAAAAATTCAGTTCTTCTACCGTATAGTGGGGTTTTAAATAGGACGGCTGTGTTTCTAGTTGTACCGACATATCACACAGGTTAGCCGCCTCTTTTAAATCAATACGCACGTAGGCGTTCGCAAGTTTAAGCGCACGCTCGGTTGGCACAGTAAAACGCCCCTCTTTACTCACGTCTAACGTCATGGTTTGTTTATCGGTAACAATATCTGCCTGATTAATGTCGCAAAGGCGCCCTTCTCCCACGCGTAGAAAACCAAACGCAAATTGCAGAGCCTGAGTATCTTCATTATCTAGCTTTTTTACATGGCTATAAAAACGGCTGTATTCTACATCGATGGTTTCTGCACACGCTGGAAAAACAAGCCCTACAGCGAGAACAAAAGAAACTAGTGATTTCATTGGGTTAAATATTCCTCGTTAAATCTGATCATGGTTTGCAACTCGTCGACATAGGCTGCACCACGTTCAGAGTAATTCATTAATCCTTCAGCTAAGGCCACACCAGTAATTGGAATTTGATTGGCTCTTAGTCGACTTCTTATTTCACGTAAATCTTCATAAGCGTCGTGGCGATTTAAGTTGCGCATATAGGTGTAGGTAGCGCGAGACAAGCTGTCAAACTTAGCGACTTCGTGAGAGGCACCTTCGTTTCGCCTACTTGGAACAAAACCACACCCTTTACTAAAACACCAAAGTCCAAAAAAGTTATACCCTTTGCGGGCGAAGCGACTGGTACCCCATGCTGACTCGTTTGCCGCCTGCACTAACACCAACTCAACCGGTAAAATATCAATTTTGTCTAGTAAGTCTAATAGCCGCATATTTAACGGCTGTGACGATTTAACCCGGTACTCTTCCTCCAACCAGTCTAGCTTTTCAATGTCATCATCTGACAAAGGTTCGTCTGTGATTGCTTTACGGTAAAGGGTTTGAACATAATGCCGTAATGTCAAAATATAGCTATTTTGCTTCTCGACTTCGGGTCGAAGATAGTCGAAAAACGCCGCTTTTTTCTGTTTAACATCAGTGTACACAGAAAAATCCGGCACCGGCTTTTTCGCTTCCTGAGTTTCAGGAATATCCAAAATCGACGGCGACTTTTTCGTAAAAATTAGCGCGTTAATAACAATAACCGCCAATACAACAATCATAATGGCGACAATTTTAAATGTTTCTCGTTTATGCATCGAAGCTAGACTCGTTCCTTTCCTTTGGTTTAGCTTCCGTGCGAACTTGCTCTCCGCCAATTAACTTTTCGTATAACACGCCGATAAGGCTGAAATACAAAGGCATGATCCAAATAAGAGAGAGCCCAAGTGTAAGTGGTATGGTAATCGCCAACACTGCCATGATCATGAAAAGCGCAGTGATTTGACCCCAATAAGCGTTAAATACGCGACAAGATAATAAAATGGCCTTAAGCGGAGTCAGTGACTTGTCTGCCACCAACATTAACGAAAAAGACGTGGCCATCCAAAAATACAACCCTGGAATAATCAGTAACACTAACCCTAGTTGCATAAGAATGCTGTTAACCAACTGGGTTAGTGCCAACAAGAAGATAAGAGGGATATAGTCGAATAAGGCAAAGACCGTACGTGGAGTATTGCGCGCCTGACTTAAGCCCAACATATACAGGCCGGTAATTAACGGTGACACCACAAAAACAGTGGCAATTTCAATAAATGACTGATGTTGTATAGTAAAGGAGCCGTCGTCATGTACCGTAATATACGGCTGTGTAATAGCGCCTATTATAACAAAGACAACGACCAACACGATACAGGCCTGAATTAAGGTTGCAAAGTTTGCCTTAGTCATTTGGTTGGCCCGCAAAAACACCGCTTTTACATCAAAGTCGTGGGATTTTTCCAGGGTACGTTGTAACGTTGTTTTTGTGTGATCGCCATTATTCTCAGGCATCATATTATTCGCCACTGTGTCCTCTACTACAAAATTAGGCTAACCGGCGTATTGTACATGAATGGAGAGTGTTAACCCAACACGAGTTTTGCCGCTAAACCTACAAGCAATACGCCCATTGCTCTATCTAGCCAATACCCTTTTTTGCCAATCAGCTGAGCTACCTTGCTAGTACTGAGTAAATAAGACAGAAAACAAAACCATAGTCCCGTCGCAAAAGCTAAATAGATACCGTAGCCCGCTTTCACCATGAAGGGCGTGTCTACACTGATGATGGCAGTAAACAAAGACAGGAAGAACAAGGTGGCTTTAGGGTTTAATCCATTGGTTAAAAAGCCCACCCAAAGGGCGCGTTTAACAGAGATAGTTTGGCTTTCAACGGCGGGCGCATCTACCTTTTCATCTTTTGGCGGCCCACTACGCAACGCCCCAATCGCTAAATAAACCAGATAAGCAGCGGCTAAATAACTAAACGTAGTAAACAGCCAAGGCGTAGTGGCTATCACCACACTTAACCCTACTAAGGAGTAGGCGACATGTAATAAAATGGCGAAGCCAATCCCAACACTGGTGTAAATAGCAATGCGACGCCCGTATGCCACGCTATGGCGCACCACCACAGCAAAATCTGGCCCTGGGCTAGCCACGGCCACAAGATGTACTAAGGCGATCGTAATAAATTCATTTAAATACTGCATTAAATGGTCTCGGTTTGCTTAATAATTCTGTCTACTAACAAAGGTACTGTTTGTGAGGCTTTACCTGTTAACGACTCATCAAAATAAAGGTTAGTCGACGTTGGCGCTAAATTTACCTCGATGGTATGCGCACCATACTCTTTTGCCGTTTGTACAAAGCCCGCGGCAGGATAAACTTGACCAGAAGTGCCCACGGCAATGAAAATATCAGCCTTCGAAAGGGCGTCAAAAATGGTGTCCATATACATAGGGACTTCACCAAACCATACAATATCAGGGCGCAGAGAAAAACGCCCGCAACAGGGGCAGACAGAGTGAGCATCGAAACTTTTAGACCACGCGAAGCGCTGTTCACTATATAGGCAACGGGCAGAAAGCAGTTCGCCGTGCATATGCAGCACCCGTTGACTCCCCCCTCGCTCATGCAAATTATCCACATTCTGGGTAACCAGCATTAAGTTTTCGTCTAGGGCTCTTTCTAATTGCGCCAGCGCCATGTGCGCGGCATTCGGAACAACCTCTTCACTATGAAGTTGCGCTCGACGGGCATTATAAAATCGATAAACTAGAGCAGGATTGCGTTCGAAACCTTCTGGTGTAGCCACATCTTCCACACGGTGATTTTCCCATAAGCCATTGCTATCTCTGAAGGTATTTATTCCAGACTCAGCCGAAACGCCAGCCCCAGTTAATACCACAACCCGAGGTAAGTTATCCATATTTAATCTTATTTACTCATATTGTTAAAATACTATTTAACCACAGGAAACGCTTGATTAGCGCCCCATTCTGACCATGAGCCATCGTATACAGCGATGTGAGATGCGCCGCACAGTATGGCGGCAACGCCCACAATGCACGCGGTAACGCCTGAACCACACGTGCATATCATGGGTAAAGACAGATCGACCTTTGCTTCATCGAAAATTTGTTGAAGCGCCTCTACTCGTTTAAATCTCCCCTGATCGAGAAGCTGAGCAAAAGGAACATTGAAGGCGCCTGGCATATGCCCCGACCTTACCCCTTGTCTTGGCTCTTCGACTTCACCTGAAAATCGCGCTTCACTGCGTGCATCTAACAGCTGCGTTTGGGAATCTAACGCGTGCAAAACCGCAGAACTATTAACAAACCAATTAGGTTCTGGCGCGGCTTGATAGTGTAAATGGGTTAGCGGTTGAGCTTCACCTACTGGAAAACCCGACAATTCCCACGCGGGCTGCCCACCGTCCAAAATACGCACTTTTTTGTGCCCCATGGCTTTGAGCATCCACCACACTCTCGCCGCACTATATATACCGCGAGTATCATAAACTACGACATCGCTATTATGGGTTATCCCTACTTCCCCCAATAGTAACGAAAAATCATGAGCCGACGGCATGCTATGGGGAAATCCGGTAGTATGATCGCTACCCTGCCCGTCTAAATCAATATCGACAGAATTAGGCAGCACCAAGCCCTCACGATTGTCGGCTTGCTTGGAGACTGGGTCGTCCATCACTGCTCTCACCAGAGTAAGCGGTGCAGATTGGAGTTCAGATGAAAGTTGCGAGGCGTTTATAAGGATAGACATGAGAATACCTAAAAACCCGCAGCTTTCACTGCGGGCGGTGTCGTTTATAGAACAGCTATTGCTGCTTCATAATTGGGTTCTTCTGTAGTTTCAGCAACTTGCTCTGTGTAAAGTAAACTGCCATCCGCATCAATCACAACCACACTACGAGACAACAGCCCAGTCAGTGGCGCAGACGAGAAAGTGACGCCATAGTCTTCACCGAAGCTTGAACGGAACGTTGAGCCTGTGATGACATTTTCAATACCTTCGGCACCACAAAAGCGACCAGCAGCAAATGGAAGATCGGCAGACACACAGATAACCTGTGTATTCTCTAGCTTAGACGCTTCTTCGTTAAATTTACGTACAGACGTAGCGCATGTACCCGTATCAATAGACGGAAAAATGTTAAGGATCACACGTTTGCCGCTTAATTCTTCTAATGTAACCTCGCCTAAATCCGCTTTAACTAGCGTAAAGCCTGGCGCTGGTTGGCCAACTTCTGGCAGCTCGCCAACGGTTGTCACTGCATTACCTTGAAACGTTACTGATGCCATGTTTTTCTCCTTGGTTAATCAAAACATCACTATAGATGCTAAGTTCAATACGACGCAAGCAGACTATTGGTCTACCTGCGCTTTTGCAAATTCAATTTTATGGGTTAAATGGGGTTTGCCCTTTAAATACTGATGCCTGAATACACTAAAATACTGTGCCAAGTTACGCGCAGATTCGGTCTCGCCCGCTAGATCTAACACGCTAATCCCCACTTCTGCGGTACAGTGCTGAAACTCATGTGTAGACGCTCGCAACAGGTAATTTGAAGCAATATCCGGTGACACGCCCAACACAGGTAAACTATCTAAGTACGGACTCTTCCCAAACATTTTTCGCGCTTCCCGCCAGGTTCCATCAAGGAAGATAAAAAGTAATTTCTTATTCGGCGCGGCCACAGGCTGATGTATACACCGTTCTTCGCTTGCGTACTCATGCGGAAAAACAATGATGGGTTGATAAAGCGGGTTGTTCAATAGCGCTAATAATGGTTCACAAGGCATGGTGCGATGCCATAAAAAAGCATGATTATCAGCAATAACATCGGCGATAAGCCGGCCAGTATTAGTGGGCTTATAGTATTCCCCTTTGTACATGATAAACGCCACTGCACATTGTCCAGCGGGTGTCGGCTTACTGGCGCACATACAATTCACTGTAGGTAATAAACAGCCTTCACAGCGCACTACTTTGCTGCCTCGGGCATTAAATGCACGCTGTGCAGTAGCAAGTTCGTCAGCCCGAAGCTGCATAACGGAGTTTTTGTGTAACAAGGGAGTATCTATGTATATTGAAGTCGCCAAATATTACCATAAAAACCTAGTTCGGGGAGCCGATTTCTAAAAGCTTGGTCCAACCATGGAAGCGTTAATTTTTATAACTCGAGAGTTAAAGGTAACACTAGTTTGTGGCAGAACCGATGGAGTGCAATAAGTAGGGAATCGAGAATCGTACTCTACCCACTGAGCTATTCCCACACTCTATTATCATGCCGGTAATGTAAACTTCACTGACGTTAGTGTCAGTCGTCCCATAAGTGCTGTCAGCTGTTTTTACATTCTAGTACGAGAAATGAAATTATAATTAGCTAACTAGCTGATAAATAATACATATAAAAAATGGCATTAGAAATGCTATAGGCGCTCAGCCAAAATCGCTTGGCTCTAGACACTTTTGAGTATAAATCAATGCTTAAACGCCTTATTAGCGGTACATTTTTACTGTTAACCCCTATTCTTGCGAATGCTGCTGTTATTGTGCAAGACCTCACAGTCACTCGTGACCAAACAGATTTTGACACGCCTGTAGTATTTAACTTATTCGATAACACCCCAGGCAGTGTACTCGAATCTGTCGTGGTTGAATTGTTTGCTCGGTCAAGCGGCTCTATACAAGTTGAGAACAGAAGTACGACAAGAGCGTCGAGTGTTACCGCTGTTTTATCAACCATTATCACACTACAACTGCCAGATGGAACAACAACATTAACGGCAACGCCTTCAACAACACGAACAGATAGCTTGTCGACCTTTGATGGTAATCTAGATTACGACGGCACTTCAGGTGTGGAGTTCGTTAATTTAGCCACTAACGATTACGAAAGTTTGATAATAAGCTCACCCAGCCTACTGGCGTTATTTACCGGAATAGGTCAAAGCCAATTTTTGTTCGAAGCAGTTGCGACCAGTGCGGTGAATGGTGGCGGTAACCTTGCTACATTAATTGATACCTTTGCATCAGCTGACGTGCGAATTACCTACTATTACGTTCCTGTAAGTCAATCATTAGGTCTATTACTATTAGGTGTAGGTCTTATGATGGCAAGACGATACAGCCGTTAGTACCAACTAAAAAATAATGGGGTCAGAGTACTTTTTCGCATAAGGAAACGTGCTCTACCCTCGTCAATGATCGGCAGTAACAAGCATTGAAATAACTGATGCTAGAAAAGGTTGAATACGTTTGCTGTGTTGAATATTTTGATTTTATGGCGCTTAGGAAAAAGCTGGGATACAAAGAAATGGTGCCCGGGGCCAGAATGGAATAAAAGCCACAAGCGATTGATTAATATAGCTTTAGTGAAAAAGGAAATTAGCCAGTGTTACTACTAGTGTTACTAAAAATCCCCCTTACGGAAATATCTTATTCATAACCTGCTCAGGGGTTAAATCTACAGTAATCGTACTTTTACAGACTAGCTTAATTATAGCCTTTCCGTTGCTTTCAGCTTTCACGCTTACTATATGATTAACACTAATATACTGCCTACCAGTTGTAGTTTCCAATTTTATAAAACGCATATTCACCTTACCTCAGTTCAATACCCAAACAAGAACACGAACCCATTGTTCAAACGCCCTTAACTAACCTAATTGCTTTATCTACAGCCGTAGTCACTGTTTCAGGGTTACAGTTTAGCGCCCTGGCAACTTGTGCGTATTTGTTCCTAGAACTCGTAAAATACAAAAACGCGGCTTTAAGCTGCAATTCAGTAAGCTGATCTTTCAGTAAACACGATATACACTGCCTGTAAACATCGAGAGTTGTTCCCCCTTTATAAAGTGGAATATCGGACCTAAAAGCGTGTTTGCTATAACTGGCAGAATCTAAGGCCAACACATTCTTATCGTAAAAGCTTGTCGAACTCTCAGGTGAAATTAAGTTAGCGGCCCAATCTGTTAAAAGCGTTTGTGCTTTGTTGTCAGTCATACTTAGCTATATTCCAAATGGAAATAAAAACTAACACCTATATAACTATATTTATAGAATATTTTGTCATAAAAAAGGCGACTTAATTACTTTAGACAATCATAGACTAATAGAGACTCTAAGCTAGCCAAACCAAGTAAACTTGTTGATTTTAATAAGCATTCTTAGCCAATACAATATAGATTCCATCAACAAAGAGTATTGCAAATATGAATATAACAATTAACAAAACAGACGAAGCACCAGACCAAAATCCAATTAAAGTTCTTACCCCCTTTAATCAATCAAGAAAGCTGTTAGGACAAACGCATTTCCATAGCACCAAAATGGAAATCATTGAACCTGAGCCGTTTCATAGTAAGGAAATTGACTTAACGTTTGAGACAAAAAGCGCTAGCTTTATAATCGTTATGGAAGCGTCTGATGGTTTAGAAAGTTTTTCTTTAGACAAAAATGAGGATGTCCCCGGCGAAATCGTAGTTGATAACAGAACGGGCCATAAAAGCGGCGTAAGCTGGATCCGTTATTGGCAGTGTAAGCCATGGGCCGTATACACAATAACCCTCATAAAAAAAGAAGGGGTAAAACAAGCCAAAGCTGCCCTTGCTATAATTCACGGATAAAGTTTAAAAGCCGTGCGACTAAGAAGTAGTGTTGTTGAAGTTGTTTAAAGTCCTTCGAAGTAGCTTAGTTGCGCGGCACCCCACCTTTTAATTTATAACAACCATTTACGCCAGCCTTAAAAAACTTAGGTTGTTGCGTTTTCCTTTTATAATTTCAAATTATTCTTAAATCCGCGCACCAGTCCACCTACGTTATTTTTTCTACCGCCTTTATTACATGTAGCCTGCAGCGAAATACACTTTCCCGATGCGCAGACGCTAGAACCTAACAAAACCTAACAACAAAACAACAACCAGCGTCTAAAATGGCTCATAAATAGAGTTTAATCGGGGTGCGAATTACCCGTATTGGGCACCCCCTTCGGGAAGTACCTTTTCTTTCTCTACAGCTATTCACATGCCTGTTCGACCCTAGTAATTTCTATACTGTAGATAGCAAATGAGTAATGCCGCGAACTATAAGCTTAACTTCAAGCAGCTGCAGCGGGATTGCGTTTAACTTCCAAGTGTAGCTTTTGAACACTCAAATCTATAATCTAGGCCAGCCATTAATATTTACTACAAGGATGAATAATGCAGCTTAATGACGCGGTGCCAGAGCGCAGAAACCTGATCGTTTTCTGTATGGCAACAATAGTATTTTTTATCGGGGGCGGTGATGCTTGCGGCGATGTTAAACTTCCTTTTGGTAGCATAGTTTTAACCAACAAAACCGGGTTAATCTTCTTATATTGGAGTATTTTCTTTTATCTAATCCTTAGGTATTGGTCAGTCTTTAAGTCGACTCCCTACGACCCGGATTCAGGCGACAACTTTAGTAAGAAAAAAAACTACAAGGTTGCTATTCAAGAAGCAATTATTAAAAGCTGCCACCCATCAAAACTCAAAATACCACCGACTTGGTACTTTGGTCATAACACAACTGAGTTAGATTTTTCTGCGGCCGCCGATAAAATTGGTTTCACAACTGATCAGGCCATTGAAGAGATTATCATTTCCAGAAATTGCATTGAGCCAAATGAGGCTTATTGTCTAGTATTGGAGGTAAAGAAACACAACAGTTCCACCCAAAAAGTCAAAAGCGAAAAAATAGGCCTATTATCATTAAAATATGCGCCGGTATTTTTTCTTACTTTACTTAAGAGTATATTTTCAGATAAATATCTTTTCGATTGGGTTTTCCCTTGGCTTATCCTCCTTGTGACGTTGCTGACGATAGTAGGCGCCTCTTTTGCTTTTGACTATAGCTTGTGCCCCCCTGCTCCATTACCACCGGGCAAAAGTTAAGCGAAATATTCAATATAGTTACGTTTGTAATACATACTCTCAAAGTGGTTTGATTGGTCATACGATTGGTCATCGTTGACCTGTAAGGCAACTATAACGCGCTTTGTGGTTGGTCACGTGATTGGTCACCAGTCGAATACGACTGAATACTAGTCAAATTCAACCAATCAGTTAACCTAAGTTAACTAATTGGTGTGAGTAGAATTAAAAGAGGTATAATTTGGGTATGGTTTGGGGTGTGGCTCTACCTCTCTGCAAAACCTTTGAAGCTGTGCTCTTTGGTGTGGTGAGGGGGGTGTTTTTGGTTAATGCCTGGCAAAATAGAAAATCCTTGTTTAAGGACTGTTTAGTACTGATCTCGGGATTTGTAGATAATTGCGCGTATTCCTCTATGGAAAACGCCAAAAACAAGCCAACTTATTGTATTTGTTAGAAAATACATGATTATTTTAAATTTTCATGGCCTGTATATGGCCTGTTTGTGTATTCCTCAATGGAATACCCGAAACTTTCTCTATATTACTGTAATTAAGCTATTTTATACCCCTTTCCCATATTTCCACGGGCGGTACACTGGCGGCATTGTGTATTCCGTATTGGAACACCCAAAAAAGTTTGTAAAGTGTTGATTATACTTCTAAAGGTGGGGTTTTAAGTTTTTTCCGTGACAAGCTTATGACAAGCGAATTCGAGGAATTTTGAATTTAAAAAAGGCTGGCACTTTATTTTGATAACCAGCCTTTAACCGAGATAATGAACTATCCGGCATCGACCAACATAACGACTTCCTGTGCGCCCTTACATTCACTTTTAATCCTTTCGGTAAGCGCTAATATGAAACTATCGTGTTTCGCTTCCAGTTCAATGCTACCGCTTTCTAATAAGTATGTTTGGAGTGTATCAACCAATTCGTGAACAGACGTAAGCGCTTCTAAGGCAATTGAACAACCTTCACTTGGTTTAACTTGTGTTTGCGGTTTCATGATAATCCTTAGCGGTTTACTGTATCCAACTGTTTAATAGTTACCGCTTCACCACTTTCACTTTGCAAAGGTGTGATCCAATCGCTGCAGGCTTCTTGAATACCATTTAGCAGAGCGTGAATAACTAGTTCATGCTTACCAAGATCTATGGCGTTTTCAAACAAGTGATTTTGGCAAGCCTTACTTAGTTCCTCTACTTTCGCGAATGCTTTTGAAACTTCAATTTTCGCTACATGCTTCATTGGTTAGGTCTCTTTTTAGTAGTTGTGGGGGGAACTTTATTTCACAGCTTTTATTTGGTTGCTGCCGTTAGGCACTTGTTGATGTTCAACCCAAAGGTTTTTTTCCTTTTGCTCGTTTAGAAAATCATCCTCCGCTTGCACTGCTTCGTCAATTAAATCAGATGCAGCCCATAGCAAATTACCTGTAATTTCATCATTCATTCCACAGTCTTCACTATGAAGCGTTCTCATAGCATGCAGAATTGAAGATGCCTTTTTCATATTCGCACTTACTTTATCTTGTAGATCTAATGCTTTATTGATCATTGTTGTCATGGTATCGCTCCGTTGTTTGGTTCTGTTCGTTGATGTATAGTGGTACGTGCCATATAAACATAACAAGTGGTACGTACCAATGCAAGATAGAAACAAAAAAAGTTTTGAACGCTTAGGTTCAACAAGAAAGCAAATTCGTTTTGAGGATGATCTTCTAACTAAAATTGATGAAGACAGAGCCAAAACTAACCAGGCTTTCTCTGAGTGGGTAAAAGATGCTTGCGAACGAAAGCTGAAATCCTAATTTTCGACCGCGCGATGTCTTGCCCTTAAATATCAATGTATTTCTACTATAAAGAGACAGCCAAAATAACTGTACCTATGGCTTACTATTAAGGAGTACAGAAACTGTACACTGGGTGCTGTTTTCGGCTTTCTGTAACTTGTTGATTTTTATAAGCAACGAAAAATAGCCAGTGTACGGAATCTGTACAGCTAATCTAAGCCAGTGTACAGAATCTGTACCGCTAATGATGTTTGCTGTACAGATTTTGATACCTGGCTTTTTTAAGCACACCTCTTATTGTCAATATCATCTATGAATGTTCGAAGTGCTTTGTTAGTTGGTTTTAAATCCATTTCAAAGCCCCTTATCTCGTCTACGCTTTCATAAGTCAGTGCGTAGTAATTCGGGGTGCGGCCGTTCTTACCTAAGCCGGAACCCTTACTCAACTCTATAAAGCGCCCAGCTTGTAACTCTCTCAATGCTGCGCTTAAGGTTGATTTTGACTTAAAACCCTTATCACAGAGCTGTGAATGAACCGCGCACAACTTACCGTTATTGTTTCCTTTGTACTGATATGCAAACCAGAGTAATAGGCGAACCGAATTAGCACTCAAAGCGTGAAAATCCGGGTGTTCCATTACTCTGTTAGGAATACCAGCAAAAGGTCTTGTTTTACTTTTTGCCATAACCTCCCCCGGCACACTTACCCCTAAAGAGGTAAATAATTACCCTAAAACGGGTAACCTAATGGTTACGCCGCTTTACTGTCTGGTTTGTGCCAGGCTTCGAAATTGATTTTAGGAAGACCACGATTAGATCGATAAGCATTTAAAAGCTTAAGGGCCATTACCCTGTCTTCATCAGTTGCCAACCAATAACGGTTAAATGGCTTTTGATAGAAATGAACTACCGTTTCAAAATCAGGTTCGGAAACAAAGCCAATTCCCCTTTCATTTTTTAGGCTACTAATCGTTGTATGCAAACAAGACTCACGATAAACGTTAAACGCTTCGGGTTGTGTTATGCCTTGTGCTCCTTTGTGTAGTATTGCGTAAAGGGCTAATTCAACCTTGAAAGGTGGCTTAGTTTGATTAGACTGAGATTGCGATGTTCTTGTGTTGATGTTGTTTAAGCTGTCCTTGGGGGCAGCTTTTTTTTGCTTATTCATAACAGCTCCTATGCGTCTAGCGTTCTACGGGGTTTAAATTCTGTTATCACTTCGAGCATGTTTACCCGAATCAAATGCAACACCTCTGATTCATCTGCACCTAAAGCATACAAAGTCATTGTTGCGAAAAAATCTGCTAAGTTTATTTCTTCGCCTTTGTTGTACTTGTCGGCATACATGCTAATTCGTTGTATAGCTTCATGCTTCATCACTGGCTTAGGCGGTAGTGTTTTCATTGAGCCTCCCAACGCGCAAATTT
Source organism: Alteromonas australica (assembly GCF_000730385.1). NCBI lineage: Bacteria > Pseudomonadati > Pseudomonadota > Gammaproteobacteria > Alteromonadales > Alteromonadaceae > Alteromonas > Alteromonas australica. The sequence goes on from NZ_CP008849.1 coordinate 2,287,769, forward strand.
TCAGCCCATTCCTTTACTTCGTCTGCGCGATAGCGAATAACATGTCCCATTTTGTAATGTGGAGGCGCAGGGTTCCCCAATAACACACCATCACTTCTAGATCGCCTTACGTTGTTTTCGTTAATAGCAAGATAGCGCGCTACTTCTTTGCTTGTAATGAAAGGGCTTCGTTTGATTTCCATAAATACCTCACTTGATACATGAAAATTTAAAGAAGAAGATAAAACTGAAAGTCTGATTAGCGCGCTTGGGTATACCGCGGGTATCTGTGCTTGGTGGGCGCTTCTTTGTGTTGATGATACTCATTCACGCCCCCTAAGCCGCTACGGCTTCTAGAAGGCGCTTCGCTTGCACTTCACGCTCAATGAGTAATTTATCTACCAATTCGGAAATTTGGTCGTTATTAAAGCCGACTGCTCGAGCGGCAATCATTGCTTGGACCTCTGATTCAATGAAGCCAGAAGAACGAGAACCTAAGCTTAAAGGGGGGATGAAACGGCGCTCTTTGATTTCATGCCATAAAGTTGAGCGTCCTTTTCCAACCATTTGGGCAGCTTCATCAAAACGAATAATCTTATAGTTTGGAGTTGTCATAAATCACCTGTCTTAGTATGTCTCAATTGACTAAGGTGATTTTGTTCCTAATTGATAGCTAAGTTTAGCTAGAGAAATAAAATTTATTTTTACTAGTAAGAATATTTACTTTTATTTTGTGGGTAAAATCACATTTTCAGAAGTCAACTTCTTAATGAACGGGTTTACTGTTGCATCGAATTCGACTTCCCCTCTTTCACCGTTGGGATATAGAGCAACAATTAAGACGCTTTTTTTTATCCTAATCCCCTCGTATTTCTGCCATAGGCGCAGGTCTAATGTTTGCAAAACTTTGTATTCCAGTATTTTATCTCTATCAGATACCCAGACTCTACTCTTACTTGGCTCAGCAATGGAAAGTTGTTTCCTCATGACTGATAGTAAATCTTTCACGCCAGCCAATATTTCCTTGTCCGTAAAGCTTTCTAAATCAAATACGATAGGAACTTGACTATACTTGCACACATCAGACTCACCTAATAAATGTGCCAAAGGTAAATGAAATCTTTTAAAATCCAATAATTCCATGTTGAAATCTTCGACATATTCACCGGGCCCGAACTTTTCGTCTAGTTTACCGTTAAGGTGGCGCAACTCTCCGGCTCCCATCATTCTTACACCATACTTATGATAAGAAGATAACTGCCTATCAATTAAGTGGTCTATTAAATTGTAGCATTCAAAGTTTTCACCATTGTCAGGGGATACTCTTGATAGCGTTGGAGAACCAGACAGAATTGAATTGTAAGCTTGCCATTCAAAAGCGCCATGTTCTTCGATTGACTTATAATCTGAATCACGGCTATTTTCAGCAAAAAAATCCAACGCTAGATCTATCGATATTCTTGATTGAATTTCCTTGTATAACTCTTCAAATGAAAAGTCATCGAATATTGCGTAGTTATCATGATTGAACCAACCTGGCATATCTTCTAGCTTTTTTATGAAGCTCTGTCTCATGAGTTTTCTCCTATTTTATTTGACCACCATTCCATCATCGATCGGCGGCGGTCGAGATATTGAGCACGGTTGTATGCTGCCCTTACTTCGTTTTCGTCTTTGTGTGCTAGCGCTGCTTCAATAACATCATGATCAAAGCCCTCCTCGTTTAGTGTGGTGCTAGCTAATGCTCTCATACCATGCGCAACTAAGCGGCCACGAAACCCCATATCGCGCAACGCTTTATTAGCTGATTGCTTATTCGCTGGTTTTTTGGGGTCTATATGAGAAGGAAAAATATACTTTCGATGAAAGCTTAGCGGCTTCATTAATTCGAGAATTTCTAATACCTGGGGGGTAAGCGGTACTAGGTGCGGCCTGTCCATTTTCATACGTTCGGCGGGTATGGCCCAAACAGATTGAGAAAAGTCTATTTCAGACCATTTCGCTTCGGCGGCTTCACCTGGGCGCACCATTGTGTGCAACTGGAACTCAATCAAACACCGCGTAGTTATTTTTGCAGACGAATACTTTAAGGCTTTAACGAGATCAGGTAGTTCTTCGGGTTTCAGCGCGGGTTGGTGCTTTACTTTTGTCGAAGGTATTAATTCTTTAATACCTATTAGTGGATTGTGGTGGATAATGCCAGCATTAACAGCGTAGGTCATTACGCTATTCATGCGCCTAGCAACCTTGCGCGCTATTTCATGGCTATTTCGACCCACTATAGCGTTTATTACTTGTATTGCTTTTGGCGCTGTTAATTGCTCAATAGGTACTCTACCCACTAGTGGGAAAACATCGTTGGTAAATGAGCGCTTTATGTTTTTGAGTGTTCCCTCTGATACTTTACTAGCATGAACATCAAACCACTGTTTAGAAACATTCTCGAAAGTTTGCGAAGCTGAAAGCAAAGCCTTTTCTTTTTCGTGATCTTTATGTTCTTTAGGGTCGATACCCTTTGCTAGCAGCTTCCTAAACGCTTCGCGATGCTCTCGGGCATCTGCAAGAGAAACATCGGGATAACTGCCTATTCCGATATTACTTCGCTTTTTAGTGTGAGGTTTGGAATAGTTGAATATCCAAAGCTTAGAGCCATTTGGTTTGATGCGTAAAGCAAGCCCCTTTCCATCTGATAGGTTGTATTCCGTTTCTTTAGGCTTTGCTTGTTTTACTTGGGTTGCGCTTAAGGCAGTTACGTTCCTGGGCATGTTTTTGTAACACCGTTTTTGTAACATTTCGTTGTTGTTACGTTCAGTGTTACTAAAATTCGTAGACTTAACAAGTCGAATTAAGACATGTATAGACGCAAAATATAGTTAAATCATTGAATTAACTGTCTTAATTGGTCTCTTAGAACTTATTGAAATATAGAAATGGTGCCCGGGGCCGGACTTGAACCGGCACGCTGTTACCAGCGAGGGATTTTAAATCCCTTGTGTCTACCAATTTCACCACCCGGGCATCGGGTTGCTTTTCAGCAAAGGTGTCAGGCGTAGAACCTGATGCTGCAAGGCAGCTTATGGAGGCGGAACCCGGAGTCGAACCGAGATCCACGGATTTGCAATCCGCTGCATAGCCATTCTGCCATTCCGCCCTACTAGCTATTGCACTTTAGATTTTGGAGCGGGAAACGAGATTCGAACTCGCGACCCCGACCTTGGCAAGGTCGTGCTCTACCAACTGAGCTATTCCCGCACTCTTAAATCTTACATTTCGTTTCGGTGATGTCCTCTCGAAATGTGGGGTGCATTCTACCTGTACCCGCCAAACTGTCAATACGAAAAACAGTGAAAATTAAGGAAAATTTGCATTTTTTTGTTCGTTTGCCTTATTTTTATTCATTTTGATTATAACGCGATCAATTTGGTTTAATTGCGTTGCCACCTAAATGTGGCCATGCTGCTTTTGTGTACACCAACATTGACCATAAAGACAACAGTGCAGCAATATAAAGAAGAATATAACCAAGTGTGACCCAGTAAATGGTAAAGCCCATGAAGGTTTCTAGTCCTGACAACAGGCCGATTAAGGCTAACATTTGAGCAGTTGTTTTCGCTTTTCCTATGAACGACACCTTTACCGCTTCGCGCACACCGTTTTGCCCCATCCATTCCCGTAACGCAGAAACATAAATTTCTCTTACGAGTAATGCAATTGAGGGTAAGGTAATCCACAAATTTGCGTAGCTGTGGGTAATCATTAATAACGCAGCGCCTACAATTAGCTTATCGGCAACGGGGTCGAGGAATGCACCGAAGGGGGTGCTCTGTTGTAATTTTCTTGCGAGGTAGCCATCAAACCAGTCGGTAATAGCCGCTAACCAAAATATAAATGCGCCGGCTTCATGCGCCCAACGCCAATCTAAAAAATACACAGTTACGAATACGGGTATCAGAATTACTCTAAATAAAGTAATGATATTTGGAACAGTCCACATAAAAAAATCTCAATGTTTGCCAATGACTGGCGATTTAGCGCAGCGTTATCGCTTTAGTTTTCACACACATTACCCCATGTCACAAAAAAATGCGCGGAAGCTTGTGTGTTATTGATGTAAATGGTCGTAAATAGTCTCTGCCAAGTCTTGGCTGATACCGGGTACACCCGCAATTTCTTGTTTACTGGCTTTTTTAAGGCCTTGTAACCCCCCCATATATTTCAACAAGGTCTGTCTACGTTTTGCTCCAATACCAGGAATGCTCTCAAGGCTAGACGTGGTTTTAACTTTCTGTCGTCTATTTCTATGCCCTGTAATTGCAAAACGGTGGGACTCATCACGTATATGTTGAACTAAATGAAGGCCGGGCGCATGCGGATCCATGGATACCACATCGTGATTACCCGCCAAGATCAAGGTTTCTAATCCAGGTTTTCGTGTGGTGCCTTTCGCCACACCTAATAACATCGGTTTCTTATCATGAGGCCAATCTTCGAAAAAGGCTTCTGCTTGCGCTAGCTGCCCTTTTCCTCCATCAATGAGTAGCAAATCCGGTATTTTTTGTACTTCTTTAACCGATTTGTATCGTCGCTTCAGCGCCTGCGCCATAGCTGCGTAATCATCGCCAGGCGTAATACCTTCAATATTATACCGGCGAAAATCACTTTTTAACGGCCCTTCTCTATTAAACACCACACAGGACGCCACGGTTTGTTGCCCTGATGTATGGCTAATATCAAAACACTCCATGCGCTGTATGGGGTTTTCGAGTTCTAGCGCCGTTTCTAAGTCGATATAACGAGCAAAAACCGATTTTTGGGCGCTGTACTGACTTTCTAGCGCCGTTTCAGCATTGGCTTGCGCCAACTGAAGATAACGTCGCTTTTCTTCCCTAGCCCCTTTAAAAAAGGTCACTCGGTACTTTGCTTCTTCACTGAGCAAGGTGGCTATGGCTGAATCATCGGTTAATTCTCGGGGAAGGACTATTTGCTTTGGAATAACCTTATTGCCAGCGAGATAAAACTGTAAGAAGAATGATTCAAAAATTTCTTGTTCGTCGGCGGTAGAGGGCACTTTAGGAAAAAACGCTTTACTCCCCAGCAATTGGCTATCGCGAATAAACATCACTTGAATACACGCCATATTGCCTTTTACCGCAAACCCAAATACATCCATTTCGTCTTGGGTTCCCGCTACCCATTGGCGTTCCTGCACTTTTCTCAATGCATTAATTTGGTCTCTATATCTGGCTGCCGCTTCAAAATTAAGCTGCTCACTGGCAGATTCCATTTTCTCAACCAAGGTACCTATCACCTGCTGGTTCTTTCCTTTGAGGAATAACTTGGCCAGTGCCACCTGGTCAGCATATTCTTCGTTAGATACATAGCCTTCCACACAGGGGGCGCTGCACCGCTGCATTTGATACTGCAAACATGGGCGGCTTCTGCTTCTGTAATAACTATCTTCGCATTGACGAACGGGAAAAATTTTCTGCATTGAGCGCAGGCTTTCTCTTACCCCCCAAGCGCTTGGATAGGGGCCAAAATACTCCCCCTTTTTCTTTTGCGGCCCTCGGTGGAATGAAAGCCGAGGGTGTTCGTGATCAGATAAAAAAATGAAAGGGTATGACTTATCATCTCGCATCACTACGTTATAGCGAGGCTTGTACTTTTTAATGAAGTTATTTTCTAGCAAGAAGGCTTCGGTTTCGCTGTTAACCACCGTGACGTCCATTTTCGCAATTTGGCTAACCAATGAACGTGTTTTGGCGTTATCCACGTTTATCCTGAAGTAACTGGATACCCGTTTTTTTAAGTTTTTGGCCTTACCGACATAAATAACTTCATCCTGGGCGTTGTACATTCGGTACACGCCAGGCTGAGACGTTAAATTTTTTAAGAATGCTGCTGAATCAAACGTAGACATCTATTAAAGTAAATTAGAATCAATGAGTTTGTGGCGCAGCGCTAGGTGAGTAAGTTCAACATCTGTGGTTACGCCTAACTTATCGAACATGCGATAACGATAGGTGTTCACTGTTTTTGCGTTAATACTAAGTTCGTTTGCAATATCTGGCACCCGCTGCCCTTTAGTGAGTCTTAATGCAATACTGAGTTCACGTGAAGAAAGTTCATTAAACGGGTTTTCTGAACTTGGAGATAATTTGTCAATTGCAATGCTATGAGCAATTTCGTTATCGAGATACTTTTGACCTGCGGCCACTTTATATATCGCACGAATGACTTCCTCAGGCTCGGCATCTTTAGTTAAAAAGCCAAACGCCCCTGCGTTCATTACCTGCATGGGTATGGGGCTTTCTTTCACCATAGACACACAAACCACCCGCGTGTTTTCAGACATACGGACAATGCGTTTAGTTGCTTCTAACCCGCCAATGCCGGGCATATTTACATCCATGAGTACCACATCTGGTGCGTTTTTACGGCACAACTGTACCGCCTCTTCACCGTTTTTAGCTTCGGCTATTACGGAGAATTCACTTTCGTCTTCCAAAATCCGGCGGATCCCTGTTCTGACCAAATCATGGTCATCTGCTAGGATAATTTTAATCACACTAGTATCTCACTGACTTCTGTTCTTATTACACGTGTACTTAATGCTGGCTTTAACGTCGCAGTATATTGCATAAACTTTGCAATAAACGTTCCAGCAAAATAGCCGCAGGCGATTGCTGTTAAAAGAAAAACGTTCAACAATTAAGTCCAAGTTGCCTTCATCATACCACGAGATACGTTAAGGTGAAGCGTTTACCGGAGATTTGCCCTCAACGAAATTGTACTAACTTATTTACTTAGGTTTAGATATTGGGCAAATCGAACCACAAGGCCAAAGCTTCACCCTGACTGTCCAGTTGTAAACGGTCGTTCATATATATGCCCAAGCCATCGCCCTGACGCAATGAAATGCCCTGTAATTCGCTTTTTATATTGGCCATTAGCGTACCGCGAACAATATGCAAATAGCCCTTTCTGGGCCCGGTATGCAAGGTAAATTGTTCGCCGTCAGAAAGGTGAATGCTGCTAATACTGGCGTCTTGCTTTATGGGCAACGAGCCCTGACGGCCATCTGCAGACACTAGCAGCTGACGTTGGCGTGCAGCAACGTTAGCATTCGCACCATGTTCGTCTTGATGCGCTTCTGTTGTGCGGGGTAGTGGCATGTCAGGCGTTAGCGTCCTAGACGATAATGGATTTGTTTCCCCCCTTAGCGCCAGCGCCCTTTGCCCGTAGGTAGGTGCGCCCCCTTTTTGATTCGGTAGAATCCAAATCTGCAAAAAATTGACTTCCTCTGTGTCAGAAGCATTGTATTCTGAGTGCATAATTCCCCTGCCCGCACTCATCACTTGAATGTCTCCCGCTGGCACTTGGTATTCATTGCCAGCACTATCTTTGTGCTTCAATGCACCTTTCACAACATAAGACACAATTTCCATGTCTTTGTGGCCGTGGGTGTCAAAGCCTCTACCGGGCTGAACCACATCGTCGTTAATCACCCTAAGCACGGAAAAGCCCATGTGGTTAACATCGTAATAATGTCCAAAGGAAAAGCTATGGTTGCTATTCAACCAACCTAAATTAACCTTGCCCCTTTCTTCTGCCTTTCTCATGTAAACCATGTAAGTTGCTCCACTCTGCGTGCGCGTTTTTCAAACGGTGAATCGCACTAAATCTATTCGCCAATATGCGCATTATAGTTTCGCAATAACTTGGATTAAATTTCATAAAAGCTTGATTACTGTTCTATTAAATAGAATGGCGCCGATCACAGGTAAGCGAGGTATAAAACACACGCAAGCTAAAAGCGGTTAAAGAAGATGCGATCTAACGCTTGCTCAATAACACGAGGATGGCAGGCTAAATTAAGTCGAATAAATCCCGGGGCACCGAAAGATTGACCGTCAGTGCCCATTACTCCACGGTCTAAACAGGCTTGAAAACTGCGCGCGGCGGCGGTGCAAGTGTAGCGGGATGCGTCCTTTGACTCTAAATTTAACCATAAAAAATACCCTGCTTGGCCTAGGGTATAATCAGGGTGTAAACTATGATAATTAAAATAAAAATCAACAAACTGGCGATTGTAATCAATACTGTGACGCAGGGCGTTTAACCACGCTCCCCCGTCTTTATAGGCCGCAATAAGTGCAAGCTGAGATAAAAAGCTCGCCTCAAGATGGCGGGCTTTAATAGCCTGGGCAAACTGCTGTTTACTATCCAGGTTAGGCACGATGGCATATGAAGCCCCTGGAACGGCGGCCAAGTTAAATGCTTTTGAAACACTGTTAATATGAATAATGTTACAGCGGTCTCGCAGGCGACTTTTACTGCCAAATAGTGGCACTGAAGCAGGCCGATACGGGCTCGAAAACCCAAATTCACTATGCACTTCGTCTGTCACCAACAAAATATTATGTTGATGACAAAACGTCACAATTTCCTCTTGGCATTGCTCAGATAATACCGTCCCCGTTGGGTTGTTAGGGTGGCATAGCACCATGGCCGATGCGGTTTCACACAATGCATTCAGATTAATGGAATGCGCTGCCTTACTGTTTGTTGATATCGCAATGTCGTGGGCTTGCATTCCATTTAGGGCAATACAGGCTTTTAGCGGCCCATAGGTGGGAGTCAGGATCATGATACTGTCGCCAGGCTGACAGAATGTTTTTAACGCCACATCCACCGCACTCACCACACTGGCAACACCCACCACAGAATGTGGGCTTACCGGAGAATTGGTCTCTCTATGCTGTGTGCCTTGAGGCTTAAACCAGTGAGATACCGCATTCGCCGTGGCGTGATGAATGTCGTGATAGCCGTAATGTGATGAAAGTGCAGCTGCCAAGCGCTTGCCAATAACCCCTGGTGGCGGACAGTCTATATCGGCGATCCCCATGCCTAAGGGATCCACCGGCGTTGTCGACTCACCCGTTTGCTGAGAAAGAAACTTCGTTCGCGTATGCGCAAGGTTATCTTTAGCCATGGGCGCATTGCAAGTATGATCACCCCCTTCATGTAATGAAGGCGCCGTCCACTGGGCGTGCCAACATGCTTGGCCCGCCTGTCCGTTTGATACATTGGCCATAGGGGAGTTCTTACCCGATGCGGCGTGATACGAAGCATCCATTTTACTTAGCAGCGAACGTGGCTGCTTGGCTTCAGTCAGGCCCATTTTTGAATGTCGTCCCATGGTTTTCCCAATGCTTTTTTAACCCTAATGGGTTCAACTTATCACGCTACACCGTTACTTCTTTTCGAATACATTAAATTCAGACAGCGTATGCTGAAATTTACGCTTAGTTTCGCGGATAACAAACGGAATCTCCTGTGCTGCTTTAACCCGCACAAAATCTTTCGCCAGTGCATCTTCTAATGCTTGGGTTGAACTCAAGGTTTCACCATTTTCGTCTTTATACCCCCCTAGCCATTCAGAACGCTCTGTGTATTCTTCTAACCAAGTAAACGGGCTAGCAATAATCAATAAGCCGCCTCTGTTAAGCCTATGGCTCATGTCTTCTAATACTTTACGAGGGCTATAGACTCGGTCGATAAGGTTACCCATAAAAATTAAGTCGTAACCTGTGTACTGGGGTTTCAAATTACACGCATCACCTTGGGCAAACGCCACCTTGTTTGCCGTATTGTCTAAGCCCAACGCCGACAGTTTTCTGGCTTTAAATGCAGTGAGTTCACCTTCTTCTATGAGGTGATAACGAATTTCACCTTGCTCTTGCATGGTAAACGCCGTTTTAATAAAACGGGCTGAAAAATCGATACCATCAACATGAGCAAAATGTTTCGCTAACTCAAAACTAGAGCGCCCTACCGCACAGCCTAAGTCTAATGCTTTTTGTGCGGGACGTTGTGCCATAGCGTCGATGCAAAATTCGGCGCTCGCCTTTGCAAAGTTTTGCACACCATAGTATTCATCACCATAGTGAAATTCACTGTATTGAGACACTTGAGTGTCGCTTTCATAGTCTAAATCATTAACTTGAATGAGGCTTTCAGCTTGTACGTAGCGAAAGCCTGCATGTTGAAAAAAGTGCCGTCTGAATGCATAACGGCTATGCTTCATAGCTTCATTACCCGTTGAGATCCAACTGCCACCTTTAATTAAATTATGTTTATTGTCGAAGGTTGGCGTTGTGAAGTCATCATATAGCGGATGCACCTTAAATCCATCAAAGGGATAAATGGGCGTTTCCGTCCACTGCCAAACGTTACCCACAACATCATAAAATTCACCGGATTTATGTTTCGTGACAGGCTCGCTAGACGCATACTGACTCAATGCAATATTAAACTCACTGGAATATACCGGTTGGTTTACACCGCTAAAATCACGTAAGCGAAACCATTCGTTTTCGGTAGGTAAACGAATCAATTGGCCTGTTTTTTCACTTTTGTAATTACAAAATGCTTTTGCTTCGTGATAATTCACATCAACAGGCCAATCTAACGGTAGAGGCATTTCAGAAAGCATGCTTCTGTAAACATAACCCTTGTCGGCTTTACGCCAAAACACAGGATGGCTCGCCTTGGTATACTCGCGCCATCGATTGCCTTCCTCTTCCCAGTAGTCAGGGTTTTGATAGCCCCCCTCTTCAACGAAGTCAAGAAACTCCCCGTTCGACACCAGAAACTTGGCGGCTTTGAATTCATTAACCTGGGCTTGGTGTTCACCATATTCATTGTCCCAACCATAATAGGCCGAGTCCCACGATTTAGTCGCATCCACATGCCCTGCTTTCACTGGAACTAAGCTATTTTGCGGCAGTTCACTCTCGGCAAATGTACAGTTTGGGCACACAGGCCAGGCGCTAGATGCACTTACCATAGAAAGCGGTAATTGGCGAATTAACACCGACGATGTTTCTAAATGAATGCGCTCATGTTCAATGCCCATGACAATAGGCCACATGGGGCTTTCCCAATCTATGGGCATCGTAAATTCTAGTTTGTCTATTAAGTAGCATACCAACGCGCGCACTTTATTTCGGTATTCAGCAACGTCGCTTACAGCAGGCCAATGATAGTTTTCATCGTTTAAGTCATCCCAACTCATTTCGTCAACGCCAATGGCAAATAACGACTCAAACTTAGGGTTAATCCGCTGGCTAATGGCTTTTGCTAAAACCAGTTTATTGATAAAAAACGTAGCGGTGTGACCAAAATAAAAAATCAGTGGGTGGCGAAGCTTTTCAGGGCGCGCATAAAAGGCGTCGTCACCATTAAGACAGGAAAATAAAGCCTCGTAGGTATTAAAAGAATCAAGAAAATAAGCTTTAACCTCTTCCCGCTTTTGCTCAACAGAACCATCCCTCAAGTTGAGCGTAGACATTGCCTGCATATTATCCCCATTTATTTTTATTAAGACGTGCAAATACCACAAACGACCAAGGCGATCGCGAATTAACACATAGTTATACAGTTAAATTAGTAGATGAACGATTAGTAATCGTTTAACTGACATACCCTGAAGTTTAGCAAACGATGCCATTTATCGAGCCTCCCGCCGGTATATTTACATTCGTTTTTTCACCAGCTTAAACATGTTGCAACGTTTTTATCAGTTTTATATGAACAAGGCACGACAGCGCAATCATTCTTTTCAATAGAAGTCTACTTACAATAACGAGACAGGATGAGATCACAATTGCTTTCAGTCAGATATAAAGAAAAAAGCCTTGCTTTGCAGCGAGGCCTTTTTTGGTGGATATATTTTATCCATAAAAAAACCCGCAACACTGTGCGGGTTCCTCTAATATGGCGGAGAGTGAGGGATGTGCTCGGGTACGTCCTGTACCCGACCCTTCGGGCGCCTGCGGCGGCACCAATCGTTCCCGACGATTGGTCGAACAACGGGGGCTCTCACCCTCACTCTACAAAGGGGTTATTCTGCCCATAAAAAAACCCGCAACAATGTGCGGGTTTCTCTAATATGGCGGAGAGTGAGGGATTCGAACCCCCGGTGGGTTTGACCCCACGTCTGATTTCAAGTCAGGTGCATTAAACCGGGCTCTGCCAACTCTCCTGAAGTGCTGCGTATCTTAATGATTTCGCTGAAAGTGTAAAGCACTAATTTAAACATTATCGTTCAACCGATTAATTGATAAACAAAGTGTTTAAATTTTGGTTAATTTACCTAGACGAAACGCACGTCAGTGGTTGTCACGCCTCAGTTTTGCCATAAAAACATACTTGCTGGCTTGGTCAATAAGGTCAACGATATTGCTTTATCAGCCTTTCTTTCATTAACACCGTAACAAACATGAAGCGGCAGCAAATGTTCTTCTCTTGGGTGTGCAAATATTCCATGGGGCGCGTTTTTCCAGGCGCTCAATGTTTGACCGCGCTCTATTTCGCTTATGACACTAGACTGCATGGTATCTTGTAGCCATTGATTAAAGTCCCCCGCTTTTTTATTTGCCGACGCTGAACTATCAAAAAAGCCACGCATATTATGAAAAGACGACCCCGAGCCCAACACTAAAACATGCTTATCGTTGTCATTAGCGTCTAAAATGTGTCTTAGTGCCCTTCCTAACGCAATGTGCTTTGCCGCATTTAAGTCTGCCGTTAAGGATACTTGAATACAGGGAATGTCCGCTTCTGGATACATGATAGTGAGAGGAACAAACATACCGTGATCAAACCCGCGACTTGGATTAGCCGTTGCCTCAATACCCTGTGCTTGCAAACCCGCCACAATAGATGCAGATAAATCGGGGATACCAAGGGCTGGATACTGCAATGTATACGCGCTTTCAGGAAAGCCGTAGTAATCGTAAATCAAGCTGGGTTTGTTACCGGCCGTCACTTGGGTGTCATTTTCCTCCCAGTGTGCACTGATCACAACAATGGCGTCTGGCCTTTGTATGTCAAGCGTTATGGATTTAAGTACCTCAATCATTTCTTGATGATTCGCATCCCCCACACCGCCTGTACCAATGCTGTTTTCAATAAGTGGCAGCGGACCGCCGCCGTGTGAAATATAAGCCGTTGTAATACTCATCCGTGTTTTCCCGATATCGCTATTAAAAATGGTTAACCCCATAGAGAAAAAGGCACCCTTCCGGTATGCCTTTCCTCAATAAGACACTGTGTTAATCGTGTAATTTCTTACTAACAACAGCATCAAGTGAAAACGAACCGGCGCCTTGAATGGCCAGTGCAACTGTGGCAGCCAATAGCGCTAAAGCAAATTCGTAACCGTTGTTGCTCATAAATAATCCGTTACTCCCATGAACACTAAAAATAGCGACTACCATGGTGAACGCACTGAGTGCAGCAGCGGGACGTGTGAGTAGCCCAAGTATTAGCGCAATCCCACCAAAGAACTCTGCACTACCGGCGAGTAATGCCATGACAAACCCAGGAGCAAGGCCAATACTTTCCATCCATTGCCCAGTGCCCTCAAGGCCATAACCGCCAAACCATGCAAAGAGCTTTTGCCCGCCATGGGCCGCTAAAATAATACCTACGGGTACGCGTAGCACCACATTCGCTACGCTGTTGTTGCTAGAAAATACGGTTTTTAAAAAATGCTTATTCATAGTTTCACCTTAATCATTGAGTCACAGCAACCACGTTGCCGTGCCGAAAAGTTTGTAGAAAGTGGTTAGCCCTTTGTTCACAACGAAGCGCTCACTCCATGGATGTAGCATAGTTGCCAACATAATTTGAATAAAGCGATACTTTGTTGAATAATTAACAACAAATTGTTGTTAATAGGGCGAGTAAGAGGAAAGTGGATAAAATAGCACTGCTAAAAACCTTTGTGGTGGTGGCCAATGAAGGCAGCTTTACACGCGCTGCGGATAGACTTAACACGTCGAACCAGCTTATAAGTAAATATGTGGCCCAGCTAGAAAAACACTTAGACGTACGTTTATTCAACCGCACGACCCGCAAAATTCATCTCACTGAAGCCGGTCAACAGTGTTTACTGCACGCCAATCATATTTTAGAAAGTGTTAACGATATGGAAGGGCAACTTGGCCTACTCAACACACACGCTAAAGGCGTGTTGCATGTCAGTGCCCCAGTGTCCTTTTCTACCTTACACCTTTCTTCTGCACTCGCAGCGTTCCAACAGGCTCACCCCAGCGTTTCTGTAAACTTACAATTGAATGATCGCAAAGTAGACGTGGTAGAGGAAGGGCTTGATGTTGCTATTCGAGCCGGCCATTTGTCTAACTCGGCGCTGGTCGCAAAAAAGATCACCACCATTCATTTAGCTTTGTGCGCATCGCCGGCCTATTTAGAAAAATATGGTGCTCCCTCACATCCATCAGAGTTAAAGCCAGAGCATTACCTAGAATATGCCTATGTTAATTACGATAGTGACACATCGGAATTGATGAAGGCTCTGAAAACGAATGCGCAAAAAGTTACCCCAAAATTGGTTGCAAATAATGGTGAAGTGCTGACTAACGTGGCAAAACAAGGCGATGGCTACGTTTTACAACCTACCTTTATCGCCGCTGACGCGCTCACACGTGGAGAATTGATTTCTATTTTAGATGAATTCGTCCCACGCCCTATCTCACTTTATGCGGTATACCCACACCGTAAGCTGGTTTCAAATAAGCTGCGCGTGTTTATCGACTTTTTATGTGCGTATTTTGAAGATACTCCTTATTGGGATAAGCGCCTACCACGAGGTTAATATTAAAACAGGGGGCGAATATGCCGCCCCCTGTTTTTTCTTCAGTGACTTAATTGGTATTTAAACCCTGAAGGTTTCCATGATGGCCGGCACCCCAGGGAACATGCCAATCAGCGCCATAACGGTGCACAACACCAAAAAAGTAATGCCAGGAATAAGCCAGCGGCCGGCTTTACCGAGCTCCCCAGCTCGCTCTTTGCAACCCACTAAACCCAAGTTATCAAGCAACATAGTAAACGACCAACCGAATACGGGGTTAACAAGCACCGAGGAAATCACCACAAGAGCGGCTGACTGCGTGGTTTTGCCTTCTCGGGTCATTTGCATTCCTGCTTCCATCAATGGCAAGAATACACCCACAATAAGGGCGACACATAACACGGGCGGCCAAATGGCCAAATCCATTGGGTACCCCCAAATGGCGGCAACCACACATAGAACCCCGGTTACAATCGCGCCGCCAGGAATGGGCCTGCGAGCAATTGAAGCTGGAATAATATACGTTCCCCAAGAAGAAGAAAGGTTACCACCACCTAATAAACTCCCCACCGCCTGACGACTTGATGCAGCAATCATAGTGTCGTCAATGTTCATGTGCGCTTTTTCACTGTTTTTAGGGTAGCTTAGTTTTTGAAAGACTTGGTGACCTAAAAAGTCTGGAGACCACATTGCCACAGCCAACACAGCGAAAGGTAATACAGCGACAAAGTGCGACCAATCAGGTAACCCGAGTTGCCACCCAGTATCTTCTCCCCACCAGTACGCAGGGTTAAGGTTCGGCATACCTGGCGACGTATTAAATTCAAAAGGCGCCCCCATAGCCAAAGCAATAACCGCGGCCATTAAGGCACCAAGAGGAATAGCCAACCAGCGCTTTTTAATATGCTCTAACCAGGCGTACATTAAAATGGTGGCAATAATCACCACAAAGGCTAAATACGCCATATCGAAACTTTCCGCCCAGGCAAACAGTTTTTTAACTTGGCCTGTAATACCAATAAACCCTAAGTAAAGTAACAGCCCGCCGCAAACCCCATTACTGGTTAGCCTTGCGAGAATACTTCCTCCCTTCGTAATACCCAGTAAAAAACCAAAAAGCCCGATCAGTAACCCCAATGCCATTGGATGGCCGCCGGTAGCCACCATTAAAGGGACTAAGGGCAACAGAGGGCCGTGGGTACCTGCTAAGTTAGCGGATGGGTTTAAAAAACCAGAAATAAGCACAACAAATAGGACGGCAGCAATCATCAGCTCAAAACGTACGTTTTCAATCACAAATTCTGGTGATAAGCCAAGTGGCGCTGCAAACGCCCCTACCACAGCAGCCACCATAACGATTTTCCCAATGGTAGCGGCCATACCTGGCACGAAGTCTTCCCATTCAATACGATAATCTCTGCCCGGCAAATTTAGCCGCCAGCGCTTTGGCGAAATTATTTGAAGTTCATGGTTGAGATACGCTTCTCGAGACGGAAATTCACTGCTTGATTTGTGACGTTGTTGGTAAGAAGAACTTTCTTGAGACACATAACACCTTTAGATTGCGCGAAGAAAACGCAAGACTAAACATGTGAAAAGATTGTAACAATGCGACTCTGGTCTTATACGAAGGTTTAACGCTCAATGTGAATGGAAAACCGCCTCTTTTATTATCAATTTTATTGGGGCATAAAAAAACCCGCAACACTGTGCGGGTTTCTCTAATATGGCGGAGAGTGAGGGATTCGAACCCCCGGTGGGTTTGACCCCACGTCTGATTTCAAGTCAGGTGCATTAAACCGGGCTCTGCCAACTCTCCTGAAGTGCTGCGTATCTTAATGATATTTTTATGACTGTAAAGCGAAAATTGAAAAAAATTGTTTAACTGCCGAGAAATCATCCAATTAGATTGTTTATCAAGGCAATAAGGCGTTTTTATCTTCAGTTAATCGAATTTTCATCTGAAACTACTTGAAAATGGGAACTAAAAGCCATACAACATACACTAAATAACTGTGTACCATTTTGGTCATATCATAGTCCTATTGGAGGAAACAATGGATCAACGTTCGATGTATTCAAGTGCATCTCAACCATCGGTATTGCAAACGAACAAGGTTCTACGCAACACCTACATGCTGCTTGCGATGACACTAGCGTTTAGTGCGGTATGTGCTGGTATAGCTATGGCAGTAGGCATTTCTCCTATGATGTCTCTGGTAATGACTATCGGTGCGTTTATTACACTGTTTGTTGTACAAAAGAAAGCTGACTCGGCGTCTGGTATATACTGGGTGTTCGCGTTTACCGGCCTGATGGGCGCATCGTTAGGTTACACACTTAACTTTTATTTAGGTGTTGCCGGTCCAGGGTTAATTATGGAAGCGCTAGGTGCAACAGCATTAGTGTTCTTTGCGCTGTCTGCCTATGCCCTTACTACAAAGAAAGACTTCTCATTCATGGGCGGGTTCTTAGTGGTAGGTCTTGTGGTTGTACTAGTGGCGGCAATTGCGAATATCTTCTTCGCCGTGCCGGCGGTTAGTCTAGCAATTAGTGCAGCTATCGTATTTATTATGTCTGGTTTCATTCTATTTGATACCAGCCGTATTATTCATGGTGGTGAAACAAACTACATTCGTGCGACAGTTTCGCTATACTTGAACATATACAACTTGTTCACCTCTATTCTTCACCTACTCGGTGCGTTTGGCGGCGACGACTAAGCGAATATATAAAGGTTAAAGTAAACACCCCTTAACCGGGGTGTTTTTGTTTGTATGAAAGCATATTCAATACTTATCACGTCCTCCCCCTACCATGGTGATTGTGCCCAACGCGCCCTCGCCTTTATCGATGGCTTATTGGCCAATGGCGATACCTTAAAGCATGTCTTTTTTTATGGCGATGGCGTATATCATTGTAATAATATGATGCTTCAAAGTGGCAATGACTTTTATGTTTACGGCGCATGGGAGTCGCTTGCAAGCACACACAACACTCAGCTTTTGGTCTGTATTACCGCGGCGGTTAAAAGGGGAATAGTGAGCCAGCAAGAAGCGGCTGAAAATGGCATAAGCGCTGTAAACTTAACGGCCCCCTTTGTGCAAGCGGGCCTTGGCGAATTTTTTAGTGAGCTTCATCAATGTGAACGGTTGGTGCAATTCTAATGGCCACACTTTTAATCAGATTTACCCAAGCGCCCTACACCAGTGGCAAAAGCCAAGAGGGTTTAGATTTTGCGCTGGCGGCGACAAATTACGGCCATATTGTTCATGTGCTTTTTGAAGGTGAAGGGGTTTTACAGTTAGTAAAAACTGATGCCGTAAATACGCTGAAGAATCACAGTAAACGATTAGCCTCCATGCCATTTTTTGACATAGAAGCATGTTTTATATGTCAAGACAGTGCGCGCCAATGGGATATAAGTACGCTTTTAGCCAACACAGATGTCGCCGCTGAACTAGACGCGCACTATGTAGACGCCCCTGCACGTATTTCATTAATTAATAGTGCCGACCATGTGGTAACGTTTTAATGCTGATCAACATAACTCAAGCCAAATTGGATACTCGCCAAAAAACACTGATTACGGCTGCGCTTTTACACAATGCAACAACCAGCATTGTCTTTTCTGGCGATGGCGCTTACGCCCATGTTGTGGAACAAGCCTTTCTCGCTGAGTGCGTCAGCAAATCTAACGCCGAGTCCGTATTGCACGTTCACGTGATAAAAGAGGATGCTACTGCTCGTGGCGTCACGCTTTCACAAGCAGTCAACCCGTTGGATTATCAAGGTTTTGCCGCCCTCACAAGCACATTTAATCAAATGGTAACGTTTTAATCATGACCCAAGAAACCTACAGCTTTCTATACAAAGGCCAACCTATCGCAACTGACAAAGCGGGTTATCTTCTTGACTACACCCTTTGGGAAGAAGGGATGGTTGAAATTCTTGCTCGCGAAGAAAATATTGAGTTAACCGATGCCCATTGGGAAGTGGTTCGCTTTGTGCGCGGCTTTTATGAAGAATACGAAACCAGCCCAGCCATTCGTGCATTGGTAAAAGCCATGGCGAATAAATACGGGCCTGAAAAAGGAAATAGCCGTTACTTGCAACGCTTATTTAAGAAAGGACCTGCTAAACAAGCCACTAAACTGGCTGGGTTGCCTAAGCCTGCAAAATGCCTATAAGCGACGCCCGTTTTAATTAAATGCCCTTACACGCATTAACACCTAGGAATAACCCATGGATCTCATTTTTTTTGATTTAGATGGCACATTGTTAAATAGCCAATCACAAATATCGGATTTCACCCGTGAGACCCTTGCCCTTCTTAGAAAAAACGACATTGCCTATACGGTTGCCACAGGCAGAACCATGTTGTCCGCCAGTGCTATTATTGCCGAACACAGCTTTTTACTGCCACATATTTACAATAACGGCGTCACGGTATTTAACCCTAAAGACAATTCACTCAAATTAGAAAACTTGGTTAACCCCAATGAATTAGAGTTTATTATTAGTCTGGCGCAAGAACAGGAGATCACTCCTTTTGTCAACGTGATTGCAGGCACATCACACGAAGTTTACCACCCTCCTGCCCGTCACCCCATAGAGCATGATTTACTGAGTAAATACTTCAAAAGAACCGACGCGGTGCTATTACCTCTTTCCCAGCTTTCACTGACCGATAACATTACGAATATCAGTATGATTGGTGATAGCGCTACCATTCATTCCCTGTGGGACAGAGTTAATAAGGTAGACACTCTGGTGGCTTATTCTGGCCCGGCGATTGAAGGGAATAATTTTAGTTGGATGGATATTCACCATGGCGCTGCTAGTAAAGGGGGCGCAGTAAAACAATTAAAACAGCAGCTTGGTGCTACAAACATCATTTGTTTTGGCGACGGTGATAACGATTTAAGTATGTTTGAACTGGCAGACGAAAGTTATGCGCCAGACAATGCTAAACAAGCGATAAAACAAGCCGCCAGTGAGGTCATTGGCCATCATAACGAAGACGGTATCGCACGCTTTTTACGCCAGCGTTTTTCACTGTAAGTATTCGTCCTACCATCTGACTATTCCACTTTGTTAACGTGCGGTATGGCGCCAATACTAATTTAAGCTTTGTACGGTAACGAGAGCACTAACTAAATACACATGATTGCTCTTCATAAACGTATTGTTACGAATTATTCTCGCCTTGTTAGTTTTTTCCTGTTGATTTTGTGTTATAAAAACGCGCGCAAAGTCACATTCATTTGCGTTTTCATAATAAAATCAGGGACTAATATGAATATGAAAAATAATAAAAAATTACTTTCAGCGGTATCTATTCTCGCTATCGTTAGTGTGGCATCGGGATGCGCGACAACCAGTTCACAGGTTGTCGAAACACCTAAAGTAAACACCTATAACACCCAATATACGGGTGAGAAAAAGAAATTGGTTGTCGGTCAATTCGTTAACCGTTCAAGTTTTCAAAATGGTATTTTCTCTAACGGCCAAGATCGTTTAGGCGGCCAAGCAAAAACGACGCTTATTAGCCATTTGCAGCAAACCAATCGATTTAGCGTGCTAGACCGCGATAATATGAGTTTACTGGCTGAGGAAGCAAAGTTAACTGGTACAGAACAAAATATATCTGGGGCCCGGTTTGTCGTTACCGGCGATGTTACCGAGTTCGGTCGCAAAGCCATTGGTGATAAGCAGTTATTTGGTATTTTGGGTAAAGGGAAATCACAAATAGCCTACGCAAAAGTGACGCTGAACGTCGTGGACGTTACGACGTCCGAAGTGGTTTATTCGGTAGCCGGTGCAGGTGAGTACAGCTTATCTGAACGCGAAGTCATCGGCTTTGGTAGCACAGCAAGTTACGACGCTACATTGAACGGTAAAGTTCTTGATTTAGCCATCCGCGAGTCAGTTAACAACCTCGTAAACGGTATCGAAACAGGCGCGTGGAAGCTATAAGATGAAAAAAACAATCATAACGATGGCCATTGCACTTGGCATAGTGGGCTGTAAAACAACAGAACCTCTTTATTATTACGGCGAATACAACACGGCCGTATATACCTATCTTAAAGGTGAAGGGGCAACGTTGGAAGAACAAATAACGGCACTTAAAGAAACCATCGAACTTGCTGATGCTAATGGAAAGCCTATCGCTCCTGGCGTTCACGCCCATTTAGGCATGCTTTACTTTGAAACGGGCAACCCACAACAAGGCGAAGTACACTTTGAACAAGAAAAGCAGATGTTCCCCGAGTCGGTCCAATACATCGACTTTTTACTTACATCAGCAAAGGGAGCATAATCAATGTTGTTCAGATCTTTCATTGTTGTTGGTGCAATGGCGCTTTTATCCGCCTGCGTAAGCTTACCGCCAGCTCACGATTACAGTGCGTTTAAAGCAGCCAACCCAGCGTCGGTTATCATTTTACCCCCTATCAACAATACACCGGAAGTTATTGCGCCCTACAGTGTTATGACTCAAATGGCTACACCCATTGCTGAATCTGGTTTTTACGTGTTCCCTGTTGCTATGGTTAATCAAACCTTTAACAACAATGGCCTTACCGTGGCCAGTGATATACATGCAGTGGCCCCCACGAAGTTGAAAGAAATTTTCGGTGCGGACGCCGCCTTATATGTATCTATTGAAGACTATGGGACGAGTTACGTGGTGATTTCAAGTGAAACACGCGTAACCGTTACTGCCTCGTTAGTTGATTTGGCTTCTGGCCAAATGCTATGGACTGGAACGGCTTACGCCTCAAGTGCAGAACAACAAAATGCTAACAGCGGTGGTTTAGTGGGTATGTTGGTTCAAGCTGCGGTAAATCAAATTTTTGAGACCGTGACAGATAGAGGTTTTGATATTGCCGCTATCGCGTCTGCACGTCTTCTATCTGCAGAAAGTTACAACGGCCTTCTTTATGGCCCTCGCTCACCGAGTTACGGTCAACCGGTTGCTAGCGAGAAAAAGTAAGTTTTCTCAATATAGGTGGCAATAAAATCGCTACCTCAATCATTAGAAAAGCCCGTCACTTCATTGTGTACGGGCTTTTTCATGTCATTATTTCAGCTTAGTTAGCACTGATACGTTCTTGACCATTCATATAGGGCACTAGCGCTTTAGGCACAGTCACACTGCCATCTGCCTGCTGATTATTTTCTAGAATAGCCACAAGAGTTCGACCTACCGCTAAACCCGAGCCGTTAAGGGTATGCAATAATTCTGGCTTATTCGTTTTAGGGTTTCTAAAACGCGCTTGCATGCGACGGGCTTGGAAGTCTAACATGTTTGAACATGAGGATATTTCACGATAAGTGTTTTGCGCGGGTAACCACACTTCCAGATCGTAGGTTTTACACGCACCAAAGCCCATATCGCCGGTACACAGCAGTACTTTACGGTAAGGTAGCTCAAGCTTCTGAAGGATAACCTCAGCATGGCCAGTCAGTGCCTCTAACGCGTCAAAGCTATCTTCTGGTTTAACTAGCTGAACAAGCTCTACTTTGTCAAACTGATGCTGACGAATAAGGCCACGGGTATCACGTCCGTACGAGCCCGCTTCAGAACGGAAACACGGGGTATGCGCCGTCATTTTCACTGGCAGTGTCTTCGCATCTAAAATTTCATCGCGGGCAATGTTCGTTAGTGGTACTTCGGCTGTGGGAATAAGGCTTAGTCCTTGTCCTTCTTCCGTTGCCGGTTTAGTGTGAAATAAGTCCTCACCAAATTTAGGCAGTTGCCCAGTACCGTATAGGCTGTCAGCATTCACGAGGTAAGGCACATACATTTCTTGGTAGCCATGTTCTTGTGTATGAACATCTAGCATAAACTGCGCTATGGCGCGGTTTAAACGTGCTACATCACCGCGCATAACCACAAAGCGGCTGCCAGTAAGCTTACTCGCGGTGGCGAAGTCTAGGCCATTATTTAGGCCTTCTGCCACATCCACGTGATCTTTCACGTCAAAATCAAATTGACGAGGCTCACCCCATCGAGAGATCTCAACGTTGTCTTCTTCATCTTTACCCTCAGGCACAGATTCATCAGGTAAATTAGGAATCCCCTGGGTGAACGTATTAATTTCTTCTAGCAACGAAGAAAGCTCAGCTTTAGCGGCATCCAGTTCGTCGCCCAGTTTACCCACTTCAGCGAGAAGTGGCGCAATGTCTTCGCCCTGCGCTTTTGCTTTACCGATGGACTTACTTCGTACGTTACGTTCGTTTTGCAGATCCTGTGTTCTGGACTGAAGTGTTTTTCTTTTTTCTTCAAGGGAACTGAAAGCTGCTACATCGAGGTTAAAACCACGGGCAGCCAGTCGCTTGGCTGTTTGTTCTATATCGCTTCGCAAACACTTTGGATCTAACATGTGTTTCTACTTATCCTTTCATTAATTCAATGGCTAGCCAACCTGCCAGTAAACAGGCGCCAACATTAAGAAATACATTTGCTATCGCCTTTAGCCATAGCCCATTTTCTAACAACGTTAAGGTTTCTACCGAAAACGTGGAGAACGTGGTAAATGCCCCTAACAGTCCAACACCTATTAATGCTCTGTAAGGTGAGTCGCTTAAATCGTGGCGTTCTATAAAACCATAAAGTAATGCCAACGAGAACGACCCTATTACGTTCACGGCTAGTGTACCAAACGGCATGTGTTTTCCAAATAAGGAATCTACCGTTGTGGTAACAAAATACCGTAAACACGCGCCCGTTGCGCCGCCAACGGCAATAAAACAATACAAAGCTAACCCTTGAGGCAAAATTAAACTCCCTAAGCGCAGTTATAAGTGGTTTGAGTGAGGTGGCAATAAAACGCGAATATGTACCATCGTTGCCTATTAGCTAACACAAGTGATTAGGCTAAATTTGCCTTGATAACTCTACCTTTTTATTGGGCTTTGCGCATTAAGTGAATCAAGATAATCTCGCTTCGCTTTTAGCGCTTTTTCCAATCCCCGTTCATTAGGGTGATAGAAACGCGTATTGGTTAAGCCATCAGGGAAGTAAGTTTCTCCGGCGGCGAATGCATTTGGCTCGTTATGCGCATAACGATAGCCATCACCATGACCTAGCTCTTTCATCAGTGAGGTAGGCGCATTGCGTAAATGCAGGGGTACGGGAGCATCGGAGGTTTTACGCGCTAGGGCTTTCGCCTCGCTAAAGGCCATGTATACCGCATTACTTTTTGCCGCTAAAGCACAATATACTGCGG
Organism: Alteromonas australica; assembly: GCF_000730385.1. NCBI lineage: Bacteria > Pseudomonadati > Pseudomonadota > Gammaproteobacteria > Alteromonadales > Alteromonadaceae > Alteromonas > Alteromonas australica. Next base: position 2,311,652 of record NZ_CP008849.1, read on the forward strand.
CATGTGCAATAGCCCGCTCCCCTTCAGCAGGGCCAACACGGTGAAAGGTGTCCCACGCATTAATGCACAGTTGCATAGCGCGCGGATCGGCGTTTCCAATATCTTCAGACGCGATGGCGAGTAATCGTCGACCCACATAAAGCGCATCACCCCCACCGTCAAGTATTCTGGCGTACCAGTAAAGTGCCGCATCAGGATCTGAGCCCCGTACGGATTTATGAAACGCCGAAATAAGATCGTAAAACGTATCACCCTTGTTGTCGTAACTGGCCACTTTTTCACCCACAGCTTGTTCAATGTCACCGATGTTAATTTCAGTGTCATTAGTAAAGTCTGCAGAAAGTTCCAAATAGGTAAGTAAGCGTCTGGCGTCGCCGCCACTTAATTCCACCAAGGCACTTTTCGCACTCTCGGCAATGGTAAGTTTTCGCTGCCCTAACCCCTTTTGGGCATCTAACAGAGCGCGGTCAACCAATTCATATAATGCCTCTTTCTCAAGAGGTTTTAGCACGTAAACACGCACCCGAGACAGCAAGGCGTTATTCAGTTCAAAAGAAGGGTTTTCGGTGGTGGCGCCAATGAAGGTCACCACCCCAGACTCAACAAAAGGCAAAAAAGCATCTTGCTGGCTTTTGTTAAACCTATGCACCTCGTCAACAAACAATAGCGTACGCTGATTGTAACGAGCATTCTCTTCGGCAGCGTCCATTGCTGCACGAATGTCTTTTACCCCACTGGTGACTGCCGATATCCGCAATACGGTGGCGTTAGTGTAATGGGCAATCAATTCTGCCAATGTGGTTTTGCCAGTACCCGGGGGCCCCCACAATATCATTGAGTGGCAATGCCCTGCATCTAACATTTTACGCAGTGGCTTATCATGCCCTAACAAATGTGACTGACCGCTGTATTCTTCAATAGTTACCGGGCGCATGCGCGCTGCTAAGGGCGCAAAGGCTTGATTAACATTGCTCATCAACGCTGATCATCAACGATGTAGCTTTCAGGTATGTCAATCGTAAACGTATCGGCAGCAAGCGGAAAACGGGTTTCGATGTTGTTAAACACCAATGTACTGGTTTGCTGCTGAGCATCTAGCATGGTCATGACTGCAAGTTCGTTGTCTTGATTAAACTGCAAAGTGAGCGTTTCTATTTGCCCGCCTTTTTCTTTCGGCGTAACTTGAAAGCCACGACGGCTTGGCTCGTCTGGGTTGCGTACCTGCTCAATAGTGAATTTGTCCCAAGTGGCTGCATCGTTAGCAGTAAGGAGCATGATGGGGTTATCTTTGATGGCATTCGCCTGAGATAATACCGTTACCTGCTCAACAAAGGTATCAAGATTCCACACAGCTTCGCCGTCTGCAACTAACAGAGTTTCATCAGGAAACGTGGTTTCCCAGCGCAATTTGTCGGGGCGAGTCATGGTAAGTTTACCCTGCGCCTCGTGCACGACATTGTTGTCAGCATCCATCACAGATTGCTTAAAGTCAGCGCGAAACTGCTTCATGGTGACAAGCAAGGCTTGTAGTTGCTGCTGAGATAGTTGCCCGTCTTCTTGGGTACTGTCTTCTTGTGTACTCGCCTGCATAGTAGCCGTGTCAACTAACGCACTTGGCGTAGCAGCGTGGGCACTGGTAAGCGTGCAAGCCACAAGGCCAGCGAAATAAATAGAAACTGCTTTATTCATAAACTTATTCCGTCATTTAGTCTTTAGGTGGGGGCGGCGCTAATACCTCACGGTTACCGTTATGCCCTTGTGCACTTACGACCCCACTCATTTCCATTTGTTCCACTAAGCGCGCGGCTCTATTGTAACCAATTCTAAATTTACGCTGTACACTAGACACACTGGCCCGGCGTGTTTCAGTCACAAAGGCAACGGCTTCATCGTAGAAGGCATCAAATTCTTGCTCTTCGCCTTCAGGCTGCTCGCCTGGAAGTAACACCTCGGCACTGGCTTCACCATTAAGAATTTCATCAATATATTCAGGCTCACCGCGTTTTTGCCAATCGGCGACAACCGCATGCACTTCGTGATCGTCCACAAATGCGCCATGTACCCGAGTGGGCACCGGACTACCTGGCGGCAAGTAAAGCATATCTCCCATACCGAGCAAAGTTTCTGCACCTTGTTGGTCAAGAATGGTGCGAGAATCTATTTTGCTCGACACCTGGAAGGCTATCCGGGTGGGAATATTGGCTTTAATCAGGCCCGTAATAACATCTACCGACGGACGCTGGGTCGCCAACACCAAGTGTATTCCCGCCGCACGGGCTTTTTGTGCTATACGCGCGATAAGTTCTTCTACCTTTTTACCCACAATCATCATCATGTCGGCAAATTCATCAACCACCACCACAATAGCGGGAAGCTTTTCTAGATCTGGCGCTTCCGGATCCATGCTTTCTTCGCTTTTCCATAGCGGGTCTTTAATTGGCGTGCCATTCGCAATGGCTTCGGCAACTTTGGCGTTATACCCTTTTAAGTTTCTTACCCCTAACGCGCTCATGAGGCGGTAACGTCGCTCCATCTCACCAACACACCAACGCAGCGCATTGGCGGCTTCTTTCATGTCGGTGACCACTTCCGCAAGTAAATGAGGAATGCCTTCGTATACCGACAACTCCAACATTTTAGGGTCAATCATGATCATGCGAACATCTTCTGGCGTGCTCTTATACAGCAAGCTCAAAATCATAACGTTCACACCCACAGACTTACCCGAACCTGTTGTACCGGCCACTAACAGGTGAGGCATTTTCGCCAAGTCTACAATCACCGGCTTACCAGAAATATCAGCCCCCAACACCATTGTAAGCGGCGATTGATGAGACTGGAACGCGTCACAGCTAATCACTTCACTCAAGCGCACCATTTCCCGTTTTTTATTGGGTAACTCCAAACCAATCACGGATTTGCCTGGAATAACTTCCACTACACGAACAGAGATGGCAGACATTGCACGCGCCAAATCTTTTGATAGGCCAGTAATCTTACTTACCTTCACACCAGGGGCTAAATCAAGCTCGAAACGCGTAATAACAGGGCCTGGGTACACACCAACTACTGTCGCTTCAATATTAAAATCGGCCAGTTTCTCTTCCACCAAGCGCGATATGGCTTCTATTTCTTCTTCCGTGAGTGGGTTTTCATGTTTGTCTGCTCTTTCTAGCAAATCAAAAGAAGGCATAGGAGGTAAATCTTCCGCCCCCTCCCCTCTTGGAGCTTTCACGGGTTTGGCCCCCATCGCAACCGGGGTAAAATTAGCAGACTGAGGTTGGGCGTGAGTTTGTTCCTTTTCTACAGGCGGCGCTGTTTCTTGCTGTTCATCATCTGCGGGGGTAGCAACAGCTTCGTCTTCGCCGATCACATCAGTGGAAAAAACCGGCTCCTCTTTTATTGCCGGTCGTGGGGCTGTGACTTCTGAGCCCTTGTCTTCTAAACGTTTGTCTTCTGAGCGTTTGTCTTCAGCGCCTTTTACCGCGTGCACTTTGTTTTTAACGGCTTCACGCATTCCCGATAATGAGAACGGTGAAGGTTTCGCTTCTGATGGCTCTTCCGCGGGCGTATGAGTTTCATCAGGGGCAAAAGGTGGTAAATCGTCGCCAAGTTCACCAAAGGTTGGTTCACTTCTTTGCGTTGTGGTGTGTGAAGCATTAGCCCCGTCATGACGGATGGGGCTTTCACTTTCGTTGTCTGTAGCGGTTGATGGCGTGTCCCCGTGCGCACTGGTTTGAGGTTGGCTAGAGACCTCCTCTTTACCTTGCGGCTCTGCGCGCATGCTGGTTATATCGAACTCAGTGGCGCTAGATTTAGATTTTTTATTCGGCAATGCTAGTCTAGGCATATCTATTGCCAAGGCCTGCTGAGGAAGCGAGAGTGTTTTGCGTCCAAACCATAGGGTTAGCTCGCCAAGCCTATCCACAATTGTCAGCCAACTCACCCCGGTTAACAGCGTAAACCCAGTACAAAAAAAGCACAGTAACAACAAAATAGTACCTGCGGTATTAAAATAAGGCACTAAAGCGGTACTGATGACGTCGCCGACAAAGCCTCCCGCGGAAAAATTGAATATATCGTCGAAGTTAATGCTAGCGATACCGGTTGCCCCGAGCGCCATAAGTAAACCGCCGATAATGCGTAAGCCTATGGTGAGATAATCGAATTCGTTGAGGGATTTTATATGTTGGAAAAGAAACCAACCTAAAAATGCTGCCCCAAATGGCATGAGATACGCCAAATACCCAAATGAAAACAGCAAGAGGTCGGCAACCCACGCACCGGTGGCGCCTACCCAATTGTGAACGTCTAGTTGCAACCCAGCTTGACTCCAGCCAGGATCACCAGGATGAAAAGATACCAATGCCAGCAATAAGAAAAAGGCGAAAACACAGGCCATAATCATGCCTGATTCCCACACTCGCTGAACTCCTGTCAATCGCGCCATAACCCTAAATCACTTTTTAAAAACCTGCACTAAATTGCAGAGTTATCAATAACCACTGTACTTTTGCACAGCCTATCACAAATTCACTAACTTGAGCCACGCTTTCATTACTTCAAATTAATTCTAAGTGCCGTGGTACATTTCACTTCTTCCATCACCACATAGGTTCGTGACTCACTCACACCGGGTAAGCGAAGCAAAGTATCACCGAGCAAACGTCGATAACTCGACATATCAGCCACCCTTGCCTTAAGCAAAAAATCAAAGTCGCCAGAAACCAAATGGCATTCCTGTATGTCGTCGTGCAGTTTCACCGCAGCAGAAAATTCCGCAAAAATGTCCACGGAGGTTTTCGTTAGCGTGATTTCGACAAACACCAACATAGCCGCACCCAGCTTCTCTGGATCGACATCGGCATGATACCCCTTAATGTATCCTTGGCTCTCCAGCCGCTTTACCCTTTCTAGGCACGGGCTGGGGCTTAAACCCACCTCTTTGGCTAATTCTACATTAGAAATGCGGCCGTTTTTTTGCAGTTGAATAAGAATATTTCTGTCTATTCGGTCAAGGTGTTTTGGCGTTTTTACTAACATACAAAATACTGTGAAATATAACTTTAATAATACTATATACTGATTTTCCATTATTTTCAGTACATAGTTTTTCATTATCTCTCGTATACTGGCACAAAATAAATCACTACATCCTTATCACAAGGTTGCAAATCAGAGGAATTTACATGTTAGTTGGTGTACCAAAAGAAATTAAAAACCATGAATACCGTGTTGGCTTAACGCCCGCCGCCGTTAAAGAGTTTGTTAGCAACGGTCATCAAGTGTTAGTTGAAACACTGGCCGGTGACGCCATTGGGTTTAGCGACGATATGTATATCGCTGCTGGTGCAGCCATCGCCTCTACCGCTGAGCAAGTTTTTGCTGAAGCAGAAATGATTGTAAAAGTGAAAGAGCCTCAACCCAACGAATGTAAAATGTTACGTAAAGGCCAAACCCTTTACACTTACCTTCACTTAGCGCCTGATCCAACGCAAACTGAACTTCTCATCGCCTCTGGAGCTACCTGTATCGCTTATGAAACGGTAACAGACGACCGTGGTGGTTTACCTCTACTAGCACCAATGAGCGAAGTTGCAGGTAGAATGTCAGTACAAGCTGGCGCCCATTACTTAGAAAAAGCCCATGGCGGTAGCGGCACGCTACTTGGCGGCGTACCTGGTGTAGCGCCAGGGAAAGTTCTGGTTATTGGTGGCGGCGTTGTGGGAACACAAGCGGCTAAAATGGCACTCGGATTGGGGGCAGATGTCACCATACTAGACCGTTCGCTACCTCGCCTTCGCCAACTTGACGACATCTTCAACGGCCAAGTTAAAACCGTTTATTCCACCGTAGATGCTATTGAGCACTATTCTGCTAACGCAGACTTAGTCGTCGGTGCGGTGCTTATCCCAGGTGCTGCTGCACCTAAGCTTCTTAATCGCGAGCAAATTTCAGCGATGAAGCCAGGCTCTGTTCTCGTGGACGTAGCCATTGACCAAGGCGGTTGTTTTGAAACCTCTAAAGCTACCACCCACCAAGACCCTGTTTATGTGATTGATGACGTTGTACATTATTGTGTGGCGAATATGCCAGGTGGTGTAGCACGTACGTCTACCATGGCGTTAAACAATGCAACCTTACCTTTTGGTTTGGCCCTCGCGAACAAAGGACCAGCGAAAGCTATGTTGGAAGACAAGCATTTATTAAACGGCTTAAATGTTCACGAAGGTAAAGTCACGTACAAAGCGGTAGTGGATGCCTTGGGTGAAAAGTTAGGCTTAACCTATACGCCAGCAGAAGAAGCACTGAAAGGCTAATTATCGCTTTTTATTAATCAGTTAAACACAATGCCCAGCTTAGTTGCTGGGCATTTTTGTTTACGCTATTGAATGATTCACTGATGTTAAAACCGCAACGGGATTGTCAGCCTTCGTTATCGGTCTCCCCATCACCAGATAGCTTACGCCGCTATCTATGGCTTCATCGGGAGTCATTACCCGTTTTTGATCGCCCGCATCCGCGCCTTTTGGGCGAATCCCAGGAGTTACCAGTAAAAATTCGTTGGTGAAAGTTTGACGTAATAGTTGCGCTTCCTGCGCCGAACACACAATGCCATCCAACCCTGCTTGCTGGGTTAACTTGCAAAGACGAAGTACCTGTTGTTGGGGCGTAACATTATCTATGACATCGCTCAACTGAGCCTGATCCATACTGGTTAGCACGGTCACTGCAATTAACTTTGTTTGCGGGTGACTGCTGTTGGCAATGGCTTCTTTAGCCGCTTTCATCATAGGCACACCGCCAGAGGCATGTACGTTTACCATCCATACACCCAGCTCTGCAGCCGCCTTACACGCTTTTGCTACCGTATTGGGAATATCGTGAAATTTAAGATCAAGAAAAACATCAAACCCTTTGCTGACCAAGGTTTTAACAAATTCAGGGCCAAAGAGCGTAAACATTTCCTTGCCTACTTTTAATTTGCACAATGAAGGGTCAAGTTGCGCCACAAACGAAAGTGCAGTTTCTTTATTGTCGTAGTCTAAAGCAACAATTACGCGGGGTTCTTGCATGGTGGACTTATTCTCCGTCTAAACCTTTGATGGGTTTCACTACGCCCCACTTTTTACAAGAAGGACATAGCCAATATAACTTTCGGCCTGAGAATCCACAGCTGTTACAACGGTATTGTGGCCGCTGCAACATCTGCTTTTCTACTAGCTCTTTGAGTAAACGCAAACTATCAGCCGAATTTTTATCTTCAATTTGATCAATATATAACCCCATGAGGGTTTTAAAGCCGCGCATAGTAGGTCGTTTACGCAACTGCTCTAATAAATAATTCGCGGCTTGGCCAGTGTCACCTTTCATCAAAAGTACATCAACCATCGCCAAGTACGAGGTGGCGCATTCTTGCCAGTGAGCCTCTAAACTTTTTTCAAAGCTGTCCCAATCGCCGGTTTCCTTTGCAATCTCTTCTAAACTGGGTACCGCTTCACTAAACCAGTTGATATCGCGTTCTGCCACTTGCACAAAATACGCTCGAGCGTCACTGTATCGCTTTTGGTTAAAGGCTAAATTGCCTAACATTAACCAAGGGCGCACCGCATGCTCATCAGCGTTCACGGCTTTTTGCAGTAACGTTAGTGCAACGCCCTCACTGTCATTTTTCAGTTCAACATGCGCTTGCTCGCAGTAAAAGTGGGCAAGTCGTTCGCATACATCATCATTATCACCGTGACACTCCACCATTCGCTCAGCAAGCTCAATAGCACGCTCCCATTCTTTTGTGGTTTGATAAATGCTGAACAGTTGCTGTTGCGCAACAAGGTAGTGCTTGTCGCTATTGAGCAATTGTAGGAAGGCGTTTTCGGCCCGCTCTAGAAAGCCAGCTTGCGTATAATCGTGCCCCAATTCTTTAAGTGCATTTTCACGTTGATTTGGCTGTATTTCTTCACGACTAACTAAATTTTGATGTACCTTGATGGCTCTGTCTATTTCTCCCCGATGACGGAAAAAGTTACCCATAGCAATATGAGTCTCAATGGTATCGCTGTTGATATTGATCATTTTAATCAAGGTATCAACCGCTTTGTCTGGCTGGTCGGAAAGGAGAAAGTTTAAGCCTTTATAGTAATGCTTAGAAAGAATACTCGACTGTTTACGCTGAGCTTGGCGCACACTATTTCGGCCCATGATCCAGCCGTAACCTGCCGCAACAGGCAATAGTAAAAACAGCAACTCGAGCATAATTAGTGGTCTTTTTTCAGGCTATTAATTTTTGCGTTAGCAGACATCAGCTGAACCCGAAGGTGTAACCAACTAATCGACATGATTAAAATGCCAATGCCAATACCTAGGGTCAAGAGGATTGCAATTAACGACGACAACCGTAAATTTGCCTGAGCAATGAGGTAGTTAACCGTAATATCGGCTTCGTTTTGCGCACCAATGACAAACGCTAAGGCCAGTAGAATTAGAACGAAAACTAGTATTAAGATCCCTTTCAAGATCAAACCCTTCTAAATATTTATTGGTTAAGAATAGCAAAATGCTGAGACAGATAATACCAAAACCCCATGATTTAGGATGATGTTTATTACGCTGCCCCTTCTTTTTCACTGTTTGTTTGTGTGGGTTTGGCAATCAGCTTGGCCATGACTAAATCGTGATGGAGAGCGGACATGTTTGTGACAAAGATACAATGGGTATAACCTGCTTGCATGGTTTCTAACTTGTCGTACATGGCTTTATCTAACTTAGACAACTGCGCTAACCGCTTTTTAGTTAACGGTGTAATAGCACCATGACAGCGAATTGCAGTGACATCTGTTGCGCTAATTTGAATTTTTTCTTCTTCTAGTTGTGACTGAATTTGGCTTCTAAGTTTAGTGTATAAAAAGTCGCGCTCTTTTATGTAAACAAGCCGGTTGTCACTTTTCCGAACACAGTGCACCACTAAGCTATGATCCATGGCACCTTTAAACATGGCATCTAACATCAGTGACTTCGGTTTTGATTGCGCTTTATCAGCAAAAAAACCGTGAAGTGGAATAATATTCTGCGTACGGGAGAACGGATACAAATCGTCAGAAGTATCACTTTGATAAACGGTTTTTAAGCGGTCTAAGATATGCCTGTTCATCACACACAGCACGGATAACGAAGGCATGTGTCGAACTGCTAGTTCCCATATAAATCTGTGGGTAGCGCGCTGGATACGTGCCACATCTCTTAACTTAAAATACGCGGTATTTTCCTCGACCATGGCATCAACGTTAGCACAGGTTTTCGATTTTTTACCGTCGTCCTGCAGGCAGAGTCGCACGGTTCCTGTACTTTTATCGTAGTGAACAACCCGATACTTTTCATTTTTTATTTTAAGATCTGGCACAGATACCCTAAGTTCAGACTGTAAATCTGTGCCTACAGGCACGAGTAATTTCATACCACTTGCCGATAGGTCTAACACTCTAACGTCTAGAGAATTTAACAAGCTTAGTTTAATTTGCGCGGATTTATCAATAACGTAGCGGGTTTCAGAGCGGCGATCTAACGCCTCTTCCATAACATAATCTATGTGCCAACGTTCGCCTGATGCCCTTAAAGACTTCGCCAAGGGTTTAAACTCACACTTTTCGCTTAGGGTAAGGGTATTAAGATACACAGTTACATCACGACAATACATAACATGACTTATGGCGCCGAGGTGCTCAAAGTCTTTGCTGGCAATGTCATGAATAGCGAAGGCTTTTTGTTTATCTTCTTTAGTGATGTCATCCAAACGACACTGAGTACAAATAAAGTCGTTATTTTTAACAAGCAAGTACACAATAGCATTGAGTTGTCCCAGCGCTAACAATTGCCTATGGGTAGCTGTGATCGCTATTTCACCGCTTTTGGTTTTAATCTTGCCATAAAAAATATACGCCTCGTTGTAGCGCATTAACTCTTCAGCCAACACATCGAATATGGTTTTGTCTTGCAAACTCTTGAGTAATAACTCAGCGTTGTTGTGTTCCACATTGGCTTTGGTGAATAACGAAATAACCGGCTTAAGTGATTTTTTATTTGCCGCAAGAAAAACCGGCATCCATGGGCTATTCTCTAAAATTCTGTCTCTTTCTAAATCTTGCATAGCCCGTTCAATTTCGAGGTCACGTTGAAGGGGCTGTTTGTATGAGACAGCTTTAATGTAGCGTTTAAGTTGGTTTAATAAACTGAGGTCAGTTTCCGATGAAATGGTAAAGAAAGATTCGTATTTTCCTAGATGCTTATTGTACTTAATGGTATCTAGTTCATAGGTAATTTCTGTTGGCTCTTTCGTTAACCCCATCACTTCTGGGATAGTGAAAGTAATAATATCACCGGTAGTTACATTCGGTGGACGCTTAGTCTCTACTGCTAATCCCGTGAATGACAGCGAACTGACGGTACAGTGACGGCCTTTTTCAAAGTCTGGAGACGAAACAGTAAAGTTGGGTCTAACGGCAATATCGTTACCAAAATCGATATCTGTAAATGACTGGCTTTCTACTTTAAACGCATCAACGATTTTCTTGAATTGATCACGTTTGATTTGGGTTTGATAGAAGTCGGAATTCATGACCGACTCAAACACCCCTACAGTATACCGTTCCTGGTAAAGCGAGGTTTCGCTTTTTAAGATTTCCGCGCCCACTTTGTCTAACCGCATTGGGATACCAAAGTGTTTGAATTTCATTACGGGGAATTGGGCGAACGCAGAATTATCCGCGGAGGCATCGGTTAAAGAAGTCAGTCTTACCACTTCTTCTTTTACGATTTTGCGGACACTACTTGGCAGCCTTTTTGAAAACTTATTAATTCCTTCTAACAGTCTATTGTCTTGTTCGTAAGGAATTAATGCACGTATTAGCGGCTGGTACTGCTTTATTATTTGTTCTTCTTCGCCGACGGACATTGGTACACCGAGCACCACTTAGTATTTATACAGCCTATTACTATAAAACCGTATATATTATGGGGTCAATAGCTAAACTAAAGTTAACTTGCTTAACCCATAGCCAAATACAAAAAAACCGCACTGATGTGCGGTTTTTATTTTAAGCTATTGACGCATCTACACGTTCGCGAAGCTCTTTGCCAGGTTTAAAGTGTGGTACGTATTTACCATCTAACTTTACTGTTTCACCGGTTTTTGGATTTCTACCTACGCGAGGCGCACGGTAGTGAAGAGAAAAACTTCCAAACCCACGAATTTCGATACGCTCACCCTTTTGAAGGGTTTGCGCCATTTGTTCGAGAAGTTCTTTAATCGCTAATTCGAGTTCTTTCGCTTGAATGTGACGCGCTTGATCTGCGAGCCGTTCAATTAATTCAGACTTGGTCATATAAACCTCATTGTCAATAATATGGTTAAACAGCTAGCGCAAAATCGGGTGTGCATATACACACCCGCAGCAGCATTATTCGCCTTTAGCAGCTTTAAATGCTTCTGCCATCGCGTTAGCGAAACCAGCGTCTTCTTGCTGGTTAACTTTATCGATAGCTTCTTTCTCGTCAGCTTGATCTTTCGCTTTAACAGAAAGGTTAACAGTGCGATTCTTACGGTCAACGCCCATAAATTTCGCTTCAATGCTATCACCAACGTTCGCTTCTTCAGTGGCGTCTTCAATACGGTCAACAGAAAGATCTGCAACACGGATGTAGCCATCAACTTCTTCAGCTAGGTTTACAGTAACGCCTTTAGCATCAACTGCTGTTACTGTACCAGTAACGATAGCACCTTTCTTGTTATCTGTCAGATACTTGTTGAAAGGATCTTCTTCAATCTGCTTAACGCCTAGAGAAATACGCTCACGCTCTGGGTCGACTTGTAGTACAACTGCAGAGATTTCGTCGCCTTTCTTATAGTCGCGAACCGCGTCTTCACCAGACTTGTTCCAGCTAATGTCAGAAAGGTGAACTAGACCGTCGATACCACCGTCAAGACCGATGAAGATACCAAAGTCAGTGATTGACTTGATCTTACCAGACACTTTGTCACCTTTTTCGTGTGACTTAGCGAAAGTTTCCCAAGGGTTGTCGATGCACTGCTTAAGACCTAAAGAAATACGACGACGTTCTTCGTCGATTTCAAGAACCATAACATCTACTGTGTCACCTAGGTTAACTACTTTAGATGGGTGGATGTTCTTGTTAGTCCAGTCCATTTCAGAAACGTGTACAAGACCTTCAACGCCGTCTTCGATTTCTACGAAGCAACCGTAATCAGTTAGGTTAGTTACCTGACCGTTGATCTTAGTACCTTCTGGGTAACGTGAAGCAATTTCTTGCCATGGATCGTTGCCCATTTGCTTCATACCAAGAGAAACACGTTGCTTCTCTTTGTCGAACTTAAGTACTTTAACGTTGATTTCGTCACCAACATTCACGATTTCACTTGGGTGCTTAACGCGCTTCCAAGCCATATCAGTGATGTGTAGTAGACCGTCTACGCCGCCAAGGTCAACGAACGCACCGTAATCAGTAAGGTTCTTAACGATACCTTTGATTTCGTGGCCTTCTTCAAGGTTAGCAAGAAGCGTTTCGCGCTCAGCGCTGCTTTCTGCTTCAATAACTGCACGACGAGAAACAACAACGTTGTTACGCTTAGCATCAAGCTTGATAACTTTAAATTCAAGCTCTTTGCCTTCAAGGTGCGTAGTATCACGTACTGGACGTACGTCAACTAGTGAACCAGGAAGGAATGCGCGAACACTGTTAACTTCAACAGTGAAACCGCCTTTAACTTTACCGTTGATAACGCCTTTGATAGTCGCTTTATCATCGTAAGCTTTTTCCAGCTCAACCCACGCTTCGTGACGCTTCGCTTTTTCGCGAGAAAGGATAGTTTCACCGAAACCATCTTCAACTGCATCTAGTGCTACGTCTACTTCGTCACCGATAGCGATTTCTAGTTCGCCTTCAGCGTTCTTAAATTGGTCTGCTGGGATAGCACTTTCTGATTTCAAGCCCGCATCAACAAGAACGATGTCTTTGTCGATAGAAACAACAGTACCTTTTACAATTGAACCAGGACGTGTTTCTAGTTCTTGTAAGCTTTCTTCAAAAAGTTGTGCAAAATTTTCAGTCATAAGGTTTAAATAAACTTTTAAGTTGATATCCACGCTTCTAATCCGGACAACGTGGGGTTATTAAAAATCGTCGCTACTCCCTGTTGCAACGCTGCTTTGGATGCGATTGTCTCGCGCTTTTTACAAGCGTGAGGAAATAATATCCATCGCTTTTTCAAAGACTTGGTCAATATCCAAGTCCGTCGAATCAATAATTACTGCATCTTGTGCCGGCACCAAAGGGGCAACTGAACGTTGTGTGTCACGCTCGTCTCTTGCTTTGATATCGGTTAAAAGGCGCGCAATATTAACATCCATCCCTTTATCTTTCAACTGGCTATAGCGACGCTCTGCGCGGGCTTCAGCACTGGCTGTAAGAAATATCTTTACATTTGCTTCCGGGAATACAACGGTGCCCATGTCTCTTCCATCGGCCACTAAACCCGGATCTTGCTGAAATGCCCGCTGACGTCTAAGTAATGCTTCTCTTACTCGAGGTAAGGCTGCGACTTTAGAGGCGACTGCGCCCACATCTTCAGTACGGATATCATCTGTAACGTCTTCGCCTTCAAGGATAATGCGGGTTGCATCCTCGTTAGTTTCAAAACTTACATCAAGACCGGTTGCTAGTGGAACAACACATTCTTCATCTTCACACGGAAGGTCGTGGTGTAAGGCGGCAACAGCTAATACGCGATAAATTGCGCCACTGTCTAAAAAGTGCCAACCTAGTTTTTTCGCCAGTAAGCTACTTAACGTACCTTTACCAGCACCACTAGGACCGTCTACCGTGACAACGGGTGTGGAATGCATACCTGCTCCAGAATTTAAAATACTAAAAAATCGCGCGCAATTATACGCGTTCATAACAGATAAGCAATGCCACCGGGCGACGATGGCATTGGATGTTAGACTAATTTATAAGGGCAGATCGCTGCAATTTTGCAGATAAACGCCAAATTAGCTGTATAGCGTGGCAAATCGAGTAAAGTAGTCTGGGAAGGTTTTACGCGTGCAACCTGGGTCATTAATGGTAACAGGGGTGTCACTTAACGCCACAAGAGAAAAACACATGGCTATGCGATGGTCGTTGTAGGTGTCAATTTCCGCATGCTTAAGTGACGCCGTTGGCCAAACTTTAATAGAGTCATGGCCCTCTTCCACTTTAGCCCCTAATTTTTGCAGTTCGGTTGCCATGGCCGCCAAACGGTCAGTTTCTTTGACCCGCCAGTTATAGATGTTTGTCATGGTTGTTGGACCTTCGGCAAACAAAGCCGTAGTCGCTATGGTCATGGCCGCATCAGGGATATGGTTCATATCCATGCTGACACCTTTGAGCGGCGCGCCTGTCACTTCTACATATTCGTCATTCCAGACCACCTTTGCACCCATTGCTTCAAGTACATCGGCAAAACGAATATCACCCTGTATCGAGTTTTGCCCAATACCGGTTACGCGTACCGTACCACCTTTAATGGCACCGGCTGCAAGGAAGTAAGACGCCGAAGATGCATCACCTTCTACCATAAATTTCCCCGGGGCTACATACTTTGCGTCTCCCGAAATGGTGAATGTCTGGTAGTTGTCATTTTCAACAGACACACCAAACTTCGCCATGGTATCTAAGGTAATATCGATGTAAGGTTTTGATACTAATTCGCCTTTGATACGAATAGTGACATCGCCTGCAAATAAGGGGGCTGCCATTAACAGCGCTGTCAAAAACTGACTGGATACACTACCGTCAACGGACATTTCCCCACCAAGCAAGGTTTTACCCTTTATCTGAAGAGGTGGAAAACCGTCGTTTTTCAGGTAACTAATGTCAGCATTGGCTTCACGTAGCCCATCGACTAAATCGCCAATGGGGCGCTCTTCCATACGTGGCTCGCCGGTAAGTACACAGTCTACCTTGCTTGCAGCTAAGGCGGCACACAAAGGACGCATTGCAGTACCCGCGTTTCCTAAAAATAGTTCTAGTGGTTCTGCGACATTAAATGCCCCGCCGTTACCGCTAACCGTACAGCGTGTTTTATCTTCATTAAGCGTATACTGAATGCCCAATTGCGTAAGCGCGTTAAGCATATGCGAAATGTCATCGCTGTCTAACAAATTCGTTAGCTCCGTGTCACCTTCTGCTAAAGCGGCCAGTAACAGCGCGCGATTTGATAAGCTCTTTGAACCAGGTACATTGACCTCTCCCGATACTTTTGCAATCGGTGCTAATGTTAACTGTTCCATTTTTTACCCATTTACTCTTTCAAATTCGCGCATAAATTCAACTAGCGCCACAATACCTTCGACTGGCATTGCATTATAAATACTGGCTCGCATGCCACCTACAGAGCGGTGACCTTTAAGCGCCAGTAAGCCTGCTGCTTGTGATTGCTCTAAAAACAAGCTGTCTAGCGCCGGATTAGCCAGATGGAAAGGAACGTTCATTTTGGAGCGGTTATCAGGATGAACCTTACTCGAATAAAAATCTGAACTGTCGATGGCAGAATACAGTAACGCGGCTTTTTCCCCGTTACGTTTTGCCATGGCATTCACGCCGCCCATGTCTTTTAACCACTCAAACACTAAACCAGCCAAGTACCATGAAAAGGTTGGCGGCGTGTTGTACATGGAATCAGATTTTGCTGCTAAAGCGTAATCGAAAATGGAGGGGGTTTCTTTTCGGGCTTTGCCAACAAGATCATCCCTAACAATCACCACAGATAAACCACTTGGACCAATATTCTTCTGGGCTCCGGCATAAATAACGCCATGCTTCGCCACATCCAACGGTTGCGACAAAATGGTAGAAGACATATCTGACACTAAAGGCACATTTCCCGCTTCAGGCAACCAGTCATAGGCGATACCGTCAACGGTTTCATTAGGACAAAAGTGATAGTAAGCCGCAGACTGGTCAATATCACTTAAAGCCGGTGGTGCAACATACTGGAGACCGTCTTTTTCTGATACATCGCCGACCACAACCGCCTTGTTGTATTTATTTGCTTCGGTTACCGCCCCTTTAGACCAAGAGCCACTAACAAGGTGCAAACTGGTGTCGTTGGGGTTAGACAAGTTAAGTGGAACCGCGGCAAACTGTCCTCGCCCACCACCGTGAGTAAAGAGCACATGATAGTTTGATGGGACAGACAAGAGATCACGAAGATCTTGTTCGGCTTTTGCTGCTATTTCGATGAAGTCTTTGCCTCGGTGGCTAACTTCCATCACAGAGCAACCAAGGTCGCGCCAATTGGTAAATTCTGCTTGGGCTTTTAGCATAACTTCTTTGGGAAGCATGGCTGGGCCGGCACTAAAGTTAAAAACCTCTTTCATTGCGTTTTTCAACACCTGTAAATAATCCCATTTAGACTCGGTCATGCCGTGTGAAAAAGCATTTACCTTGCCTAAATGGTAAAACAAGCGGCTTAAGCCGCTTGTTTTTAAAGAACACTGATAACGCGCTAAGCCTTTCGGTTAGCGCACCACCCCTACTCTTCTGTCGTTGAGCCATCGCTGTCTTGTGCAGCGTTATCTTGCTCTGGAACAGCAGTTTCTGCTTGTTCTGCTACCTCTTCTGAAATAATTGGGTTACCGTCTTCATCTAGTTCTTGTAACTCAGCCACTTCTTCAATGCGTTGTAATCCAACGACGTGCTCGCCTTCTACAGTGCGTATAAGTCGAACACCTTGTGTGTTACGCCCTACTACAGACACTTCACTTACACGTGTTCTTACTAAGGTACCTTGGTCGCTGATCAACATAATTTCGTTGCTGTCATCAACCTGTACCGCACCCACTACCTTACCGTTACGCTCAGAGACTTTAATTGATACAACACCTTGTGTTGCTCGGCTCTTCGCTGGGTAATCATCAAGCGGCGTACGCTTTCCAAATCCGTTTTCGGTGGCAGTAAGTACAGGGCCGTCGCCTTTCGGCACAATCAGTGAAACCACTTTTTGGCCGTCTTGCAAACGGATACCACGAACACCTGTTGCGGTACGACCCATTGGACGCAGTGCTAATAGCTCTTCACCGGTTTCAGGGTCACGTTTAACTTCGCCTGTTTCGCTGTCACGAAGTTTTTCGTTAAAGCGAACCACTTTACCTGCATCAGAAAACAGCATGATGTCGTCGTCACCATGGGTGATATCAACACCAATAAGCTCATCACCTTCATTCAAGTTAACGGCAATAATACCGCTTGAACGTGGGCGAGAATATAGACTCAGATCGGTTTTCTTCACGGTACCGTTGGCCGTTGCCATCAATACATATTTGCCTTCTTCAAACTCTTTAATTGGAAGAATAGCAGTAATACGCTCGCCTTCTTCAAGAGGAAGAATATTAACAATAGGACGTCCACGTGCATTTCGGCTGGCGAATGGCAATTGATACACTTTCAGCCAGTACAAACGACCACGGGTTGAGAAGCATAAGATATGATCATGGGTATTAGCCACCAACAGTTTTTCGATGAAATCTTCATCTTTCATCTTAGTTGCCGATTTTCCACGGCCACCACGACGTTGCGCTTCATAGTCGGTAAGCTTTTGATATTTTACATAACCTTCACGAGAAAGCGTCACAACAACGTCTTCTTGTTCAATTAAATCTTCAATATCTATATCATGACTTGCCGCCGTAATTTCTGTACGACGTTCATCACCAAATTCGTCGCGTACTTTTTCTAGCTCTTCTTGAATCACTTCCATCAAACGCGCTGGGCTGTTTAAGATGTGTAGCAATTCAGCAATAAGCTCAAGTAGCTGCTTGTATTCTTCTAAGATTTTTTCGTGTTCTAAGCCGGTTAGCTTATGTAAACGAAGATCGAGAATGGCCTGCGCCTGTTGTTCCGTTAGGAAATACTGACCATCACGAATACCAAATTCTGGCAATAACCATTCTGGACGCGCCGCATCATCGCCAGCACGCTCTAGCATTTGCGCTACGTCACCTAGATCCCAGCCTTGTGCCACTAAAGCTTTTTTCGCTTCTGCAGGGCTTGGAGAGGCTTTAATCAACTCAATGATAGGGTCGATATTCGCCAGGGCAATCGCCAAACCTTCAAGGATATGGGCACGATCACGGGCTTTCCGCAGCTCAAATACAGTACGACGAGTGACGACTTCACGACGGTGCAGTATAAAGGCTTCTAAGGTGTCTTTTAGATTAAAGACTTTAGGCTGGCCATTGTCCAACGCCACCATATTAATACCGAATACTGTTTGTAACTGTGTATTGGCATATAAATGGTTAAGCAGCACTTCTGCTGATTCATTACGTTTGACTTCTACAACAATACGCATTCCGTCTTTATCAGATTCGTCACGGAGTGCAGAAATACCTTCGATACGCTTTTCTTTAACCAGCTCGGCAATTTTTTCAATTAAACGAGCTTTGTTAACCTGGTACGGAATTTCATTAATGATAATGGTTTCTTTACCGTTATCTTCCGTTTCAATTTCCGCTTTAGCACGCATATATATTTTGCCGCGACCAGTACGGTACGCGTCATCAATACCTTTACGTCCGCTTATCATAGCGGCTGTAGGGAAATCAGGACCAGGAATATAAGTCATGAGATCATCAATGGTGATATCTGGGTCTTGAATTAACGCCACACAGCCATTGATAACTTCAGTTAAATTGTGCGGAGGAATATTGGTAGCCATACCCACCGCGATACCAGAAGACCCATTCACTAGCAGGTTGGGCACCTTAGTCGGTAAAACTTCTGGTATAAATTCAGTACCATCATAGTTAGGTACAAAATCTACTGTCTCTTTATCGAGATCAGCCAATAGTTCGTGGGCGATTTTCGCCATACGAACTTCTGTGTAACGCATAGCCGCCGCGGAGTCACCGTCCACAGAACCAAAGTTACCTTGGCCATCTACTAACATGTAGCGTAGCGAGAATGGCTGTGCCATACGTACGATAGTATCGTAAACAGCAGAGTCACCATGAGGGTGATACTTACCAATTACGTCACCTACCACACGGGCAGATTTTTTATATGGCTTATTGAAGTCATTTTTAAGTTCGTTCATGGCGAACAGCACGCGACGGTGCACTGGCTTCAGGCCATCTCTCACGTCAGGCAAGGCTCGCCCGACAATAACGCTCATCGCGTAATCAAGATAAGAGTTTTTTAGCTCTTCCTCGATATTTACGGGGAGGATTTCTTTAGCGTTATCAGACATAAACTGCTTAATCCCTTTATTTCGGTTTGTTCTGCGTAATCCATTCCAGTGCGTATGCTATATCAATCGTGACACAGCGCGCTTAACTGAGGGCTCGCATTGTTATTATGGGGGTCATAATCCTGTTCGAGTGTAACACTTGATGACAAAATTATGTAGCGCTTAATTACGTAACCCACCTTAGGTTATAACAACCGTTTACTTTTCGTTCAACAGTTTACCCTAGATGGATATTCCCCACTAAAAACGATGCACATAAGTGCGGTTTTGCGCTATTTTATCACGTTATCTCGTAGCCAATAGTACACTTACGCAATGGCGGACAATAAAATACAGTCAGCATAACCTGTCGTCGAAGATGTCTCATTGCTTTATTAGGTGGTGCAATTAGCTACTTTTAATTAGTCACAAATAGGAAGGTAAAAAATGACGAATGTTGATGAGCAAGAAATTGGTAAATTTTCTGAGCTCGCATCAAGATGGTGGGATCCCGAAGGTGAATTTAAACCCCTTCATCTAATTAATCCCCTTCGTTTAGATTTTATCAATCAACACAGTCAAGGGCTGTTCGACAAAAAGGTGTTGGACATTGGCTGTGGTGGCGGAATTTTAGCGGAATCAATGGCAAAAGCGGGCGCGCAAGTTACTGGCTTAGACATGGCTCAGGCATCACTCGATGTGGCGAAACTCCATGGTTTAGAATCAGGCGTTAAGGTTAGCTATCATTGTGAAACCGCTGAAAACTTTGCCGACGCCCATCCAGCTGAATACGACGTGGTCACCTGTATGGAAATGTTAGAGCATGTTCCCGACCCTGCCTCGGTGGTAAAAGCATGTGCGACCTTAGTTAAGCCCGGTGGTCACGTATTTTTTTCCACACTCAATAGAAATATTAAATCTTATTTAATGGGGATCCTTGGTGCAGAATATCTGTTAAAACTCGTACCTAAGGGAACACATGATCATGGTCGCTTCATTAAACCATCGGAACTCATTGCAATGACAGATGAAGCAAACCTTTTTCCCCGTGATATGACAGGTTTACACATGGACCCGCTTTCCCAAGGCTTTTACTTGTCAAACAAAAACGTGGATGTGAACTACCTACTCTATACTGTACGTGAGGAAGATTAAGGCACTAGATATAGGGCTTCGGTGATAATTTAGCCACCATATATCGTGTTTTTATAAAAAAACGGTTTTTGGAATAATTTATTTTAACCTTTAATCATTTTTTTCAATAGTGCTTGCATTCCATCGATTTGACGATTGTAGAATGCTAAAAAGTTAGTTGTTACTAACCTAATTTCCGTGCCAGTTTAAGTGGTGGAATAAGCAACAGGTATTGGGTTGCAATCGAAGGCAAACCTCACTATCTTGTGATGAGTTCAAAGGGGGAGATCCAAGGATCATCTAAACGATCATTCTTCTCGATCAAAGTAGGATCTTGGCTTTTGACACTCGGCTTGGTTATGTCCAAGACCATGGTGACTAACCTTCATAATGGTCTGCGGTGTAATTAGCCTCACAATACAGACAGAAATTGCAAAAAGTACAAAAAATATAACAACTCGTGCAAGTAAGATTAATACGCAACGTGGTTTTGCCCTGATGGCATTCAATCAACCTCGTTGTGTTTTGTTGTGTAGTTATCGCGGTAATGCATTTATCGCCGCACAATAATAAACGAACACAAAATATAACAGGGCTACATGCCCACGATTCAAGCGCTAACAGACAACGGCCAGTAACATGAATAATAACTTATCTGTCACCAAGCGAAACGGTGAAAAAGAGTCCATCGACCTAGAAAAAATTCACAAGGTTGTGACGTGGGCAGCTAAAGGATTACACAACGTTTCAGTTTCTCAAGTAGAAATAAAAGCGCAAATCCAATTTTACGACGGTATTAATACCAGTGAAATCCACGAAACTTTGATTAAGTCAGCCGCGGATCTTATTTCGACAGACGCGCCTGATTATCAATATTTAGCCGCTCGCCTCGCTATCTTTCATTTACGTAAAAAAGCCTACGGCCAATTTGAGCCGCCAGCGTTATTCGACCATGTCAGTAAAATGGTAGAAATGGGCAAGTACGACAGTCATATTCTTGAAGATTACAGCGCTGAAGAATTCGCAGAAATGGAAAACTATATTGACCATTGGCGCGATATGAATTTCAGCTACGCGGCGGTTAAGCAGCTAGAAGGTAAGTATTTAGTACAAAACCGTGTTACAGGTGAAATCTACGAAAGCGCACAGTTTCTTTATATTCTAGTGGCGGCCTGCTTATTCGCTAATTACGATAAAGCGACGCGCATGGACTACATTCGTCGTTTTTACGACGCAGCGTCTACATTTAAACTGTCACTTCCTACGCCTATCATGGCCGGAGTTCGTACCCCTACTCGTCAATTTAGTTCATGTGTATTGATTGAAACAGGCGATAGCTTAGATTCTATTAATGCGACAGCGAGTGCCATTGTGAAGTACGTTAGCCAGCGTGCCGGTATAGGGGTAAATGCGGGCCGTATTCGCGCTCTAGGCAGCCCTATTCGTGGTGGCGAAGCCTTCCATACGGGTTGTATCCCCTTCTACAAGTACTTCCAAACAGCAGTGAAAAGCTGTTCACAAGGCGGTGTTCGTGGTGGCGCGGCTACTTTGTTCTATCCCATCTGGCATATGGAAATTGAATCGTTACTGGTACTTAAAAATAACCGTGGTGTTGAAGAAAACCGCGTTCGCCACCTTGATTATGGCGTTCAATTTAACAAATTAATGTACCAACGCATGATGAAGGACGATTACATCTCTTTGTTCAGTCCGTCAGATGTACCTGGGCTTTACGATGCTTTCTTTGCGGATCAGAATAAGTTTGAAGCACTGTATGTGCAATACGAAAACGACGATAGCATTCGCAAAAAACGCATTAAAGCCATGGAACTGTTTAGCTTGTTTATGCAAGAGCGTGCAAGTACAGGCCGCATTTACCTACAAAACGTTGACCACTGTAATACTCACAGTCCGTTCAATCCAGAAGTCGCCCCTGTTCGTCAAAGTAACTTATGCCTTGAAATTGCGCTACCGACTAAGCCACTTCAACATGTGAATGATGAAAATGGTGAAATTGCGCTGTGTACCCTGTCAGCCTTCAATCTAGGTGCTATTGAATCATTAGACGAGTTTGAAGAGCTTGCTGATTTAGCTGTACGTGCCCTAGACAATCTGCTTGATTATCAAGATTATCCGGTACCTGCCGCGTATAACGCAACCATGGGTAGACGTACATTAGGTGTGGGCGTAATCAACTTTGCTTACTACCTCGCTAAAAATGGGGTTAAATACTCAGATCATAGCGCGAATGGCTTGGTTCACCGTACCTTCGAAGCCATGCAATACTACCTCTTGAAAGCGTCAAATAACTTGGCGAAAGAAAAAGGGGCGTGTCCTAAGTTTAATGAAACCACTTACTCTCAAGGTATTATGCCTATCGATAGCTATAAGAAAGAGCTAGATAGCGTATGCAACGAACCTTTGCATTACGATTGGGATGCATTGAGAGAGGAAGTAAAAACACACGGCCTACGTAACTCTACTTTATCAGCGCTTATGCCGTCTGAAACCTCTTCGCAAATCTCTAATGCTACCAATGGTATTGAGCCGCCACGAGGATTCATAAGTATTAAGTCTAGTAAAGACGGTATTTTGAAGCAGGTTGTACCTGAATACGAAACGTTAAAAGACAAGTACGAATTACTGTGGGATATTCCATCAAATGATGGTTATTTGCAGCTTGTTGGAATTATGCAGAAGTTTATTGACCAAACCATTTCTGCCAACACCAACTATGATCCAAGCCGTTACGATGGTAATAAGGTCCCGATGAAGCTATTGCTGAAAGACCTACTAACCACTTACAAGCTTGGTGTAAAAACACTTTATTATCATAACACTCGCGATGGTGCCACAGATGCAACTGCCGTTGATGCAAAAGCCAACGTGCCTTTGCCTCGTCAGGAAGAAGTGGTAGTAGAAGAAGACGATGATTGTGCTGGCGGTGCGTGCAAAATTTAGTGCGCACCCTTTGCCTTATCGCAGCAAGAACACCAATAAATAAACGCGTTTATCATTAAGTTTTTAGTTAGGCCACCATGAAATATACTACGTTTAATCAGCAAAGTACTAACCCCTTGGTTGAGCCAATGTTTTTCGGTAACCCCGTTAACGTTGCCCGCTACGACCAACAAAAGCATGCTATCTTCGAAAAGCTTATTGAAAAGCAAATTAGCTTTTTCTGGCGCCCAGAAGAAGTTGACGTTTCAAGAGACCGTGTAGACTTTCAAAAGCTAACCGACCCAGAAAAGCATATTTTTATTTCAAACTTGAAATATCAAACACTGCTAGATTCTGTGCAAGGACGAAGCCCTAACATTGCGTTTCTTCCCATCATTTCCTTACCGGAATTAGAAACTTGGGTAGAAACCTGGTCGTTTTACGAAACGATTCACTCACGCTCTTACACGCATATTCTTCGTAATCTGTTTTCAGATCCTAGTGAAATTTTTGAAGACATTGTAGTAAACGAAGAAATTAAGCGCCGTGCAGCGGATATTTCTAAGTACTACGACGATTTGATATTTGCTACCCAACTTTGGCAAACCCAAGGGGAAGGTGTGCATACCGTTGGTGGCACAGCCTATACGGTAAATATGTACGAGCTTAAGAAAAAGCTGTTCTTGTGCATGAACTCGGTAAATGCGCTAGAAGCCATTCGCTTTTATGTTTCTTTTGCCTGTACCTTTGCGTTTGCAGAACGTAAGTTGATGGAAGGTAATTCAAAAATCATTCGTTTGATTGCGCGAGATGAAAACCTTCATTTGTCTTCTACCCAGCACATTTTAAATTTATGGGCGAAGGGTAAAGACGACCCCGAGATGGCGCAAATTGCAGAAGAGTGTAAAGACGAAGCTCGCGACATCTTTATGAACGCCGTAGCGCAAGAAAAAGAATGGGCAGATTACCTGTTCAAGAGTGGTTCCATGATTGGTTTGAACAAAGAAATTCTTTGCCAATACGTAGAGTATATTGCAAACCAACGGATGACAGCCATTGGTCTTGACGCACCATTTGATGTCAGCAGTAACCCGCTACCTTGGATGAACAACTATCTTAATTCCGATAATGTTCAAGTTGCCCCTCAAGAATCTGAAATTAGTTCTTACCTTGTAGGACAAATCGATTCAACGGTTGGCGAAGGTGATTTTGCCGATTTTGAGCTGTAATTTATTGCAGTAATGAATAAAAACGATAAGGCTTTTCGCATCGATGTGGTAGATGTGGGAAGCCTATCTGCAACGCCTGAAACCACCCTACTCACCGCACTCGAAAACGCCAACGTGCATATTCACTATCATTGTCGTGAAGGATTTTGTGGTGCATGCAGGACAAAATTACTTGAAGGTGAAGTAGAGTATAAAACCGACCCACTTGCGTTTATTGATGACGATGAGATACTACCTTGTTGCTGTGTCGCGTTGTGCCCACTCAAGATTAAAGTACAGCTTTAACTGCCCGATTGACTGTTTTTAAAAACATGGTCACCGAATAACTTTTCAATCAATTTCCTGCTGCCTTTAACAAGGAAATGATACAGCAGAATGGGTATTGGCATTTTACACCAATGGCCCCGTGCCCAAGCCAACGTAATAGCAATGCCTTGATATTTACATTGCATGTATGGGTGCGATGGCAACACTGTTTTACTGTATATATTTTTCAGCAACCACCATTTAGCCTTAGGTAAAGTGTTAGGCTGCAAAGCCTTCGGCACACCTACATCAAAAAACTGACTCACAAAGTAAAGGGCAAGAATAACATCGGTTTTAAAACCCACACAGTCGGTTAACCTCACCAATTCAGTCCAAAATTCCTGGCTGTCAAAACGCTGAATGAGCAACCAAATATCGATGAGATCTCGGTAACCTTTATCTTGATCTTCGTTAAAAAACAGATGAACACTTGAATGCAATACAAGTGCGGCCGGTGACAATGTTTCAAACCCACCTTGGCTTTGCATGGTGTGCTCGGTGAGTATGGCGCTTGGAGGGGCCTTTCCGGATACCGGCGGCACAATATTGTGATGAATATCAAGCACAGTCCCTCGGTTACTATGGATTAAAGGCGGAATTTCGTGCATCCATTTGCGGTAATACGCTTCGTCGTAGTTATTCACGGGTTTAGCAATCCAACCTTTAAACCCTAAACGCTTTTCGATAGACAATAGTGCGTCTTTATCCACTAAGATATCAATATCAGAATACACTCTCCCTTTCGCCAGCTGGCTGCCAAGCAAGGTATAAGCCGCCCCTTTTAAAAACAAAATATGCTGACTAAACTGACTGCACAACGGCACTAACATTCGTGCTTCTATTTCAACCTGTTTAGCTTGTCTGGTTGCTAGGGTTTTCGCATTACCCAGGTGCGCTTGAACAAACGCTGGAAATCCCTCACTTTCATCCTCATACCAATAAGCAAATCTCGCCAATAGCATTTCACTTCTCAGCAATAACACTAAGGCTTCCCACTCTCGATTGCTTAACGAAGACAGCTGAGCCTGCTTTAACCAAATACCATGTAAGAAATCTGCACTAAAGATCACGTTGCTATTGCCAAGGTTTCTTCAATAAAACTCACTATTTCGTCAGCCTCATTAAAGGTAATGTGATACGCACTGACCTTGTCGGCTATACCCGCTAAGGTACTAAACCCTTGGGCACCTAAAATACCAATATTAAAGCAATGCTCGTAAATCTGATTAAAAGCTTGCCTGTGTGTAAGAGGTTGAATTTCGCAATAGGTATCTGCCCGGTAGCTGGGGAGTACGACTGCACTTAGCGAAGCGGTACTCGCTTTTTCACGCCACGATATCTCGGTGGGCGCCAGGTGTGCCACATCCCCTTTGTGCGTATTGGGTGCAATGTCTGATTTTGCCTGTTCAGGTAGCCATTCGCTGACAATGTCTACTGATGCGTTTTTTAAACATACCGGTCTTACAAATGGGGTAACCGTTAAAGTATTGGGCGTAATAAGCGCAAGTTCATCAGATAAAAGACGCCACCCATGCTTCATAAATGCACAACTGGTGGTACTTTTACCTGAGCCAGGGTGAGCGGGTAGCAGTATGGCTTTATTGTCTTTTGCCAACACACCAGCATGCACAATGACATGGCTAACCTCATGCGCTGCAATGACCCAGTTTAACCCCCACTCCAACATTGCATAGCTTTTGTCTGCGTCCATAGGGAGGAAAGGCTCAAGGTCATCGCATTTAAAACGCGCGTGCTGTTTCCACGGCCGCCCTACTTTACGCTGTAGAAGTAGAGACACAGAATAATGGGCAAAATCGTTTTCTGTGGGCGCGGTATTTAAGTTGGCACTACCATACACCCGCAGAAGATTATTGATAACAAGGGTAGAGTTCGTTGTCACGCGAAACGAAAAGGGGACGGTGTTTAATATGACTTCATGCATCATCACTGACAATCCAGCCACGCTTTTCTAATTTTTCAATACTGTATGCATGGTATTCGGTAATGTGGAGCTTACCGCTCTCTATCGAAAAGCAAAGGGCAAGTGATAGAATGTCACCACTGTATTCGTCATAAAACACGCTGCCGCTATTATCTGCAAAACAAAAAGGAATGATGCCATCACGCAATATCACGGTTTGGTTCATTAACCCATGCCACTCCCTGTTGCGTTAGCGCTAAACGACAAACCTTACTGGCACACGTTACCGACGTGATTATCGTCAATAAAGTTGGACATTTCATCAGCCACCGAATAGGTATTCCATTTCGCGTCAGAATACAGGTCTCGGGCATAGGCTTCTGGAGTAGAATATGCACCGCCAGATGACGGGTCGGCTACTGGGAACCACACATCATTGCTGCCAGACATATAGGCGTTCGCGTACATAGCAACCAAGAAATAATTGACATTAGATGGGCCGCCCAATTTACTCTTGTTGTTAGAGACTTTTAATGTACCGCCACCACCTGGCGCATCCAATACATCTTGTAACGTAACGCTGCGCAATTCAGAAGTGCTTGTTTTTGTGTCCGCAGTACCAATTAAATCGCCGCCAAAAATGTAATAGAAACTTTCGTGACTTGGCCAGCCACTATGGTTTTTGTAGTAACCTGGAGAAAGTACAGCAAGACACTGCGTAGTAAGATTTGAAGAGCCCTGCCCCGAAGCCACGATAGAAGTCGTCACAGTATTGGCCCACACTGATTTTGCCGGAATTGATGCCACAGCGGTGCCGGCAGCAAGCCCCTTTAAAATCCGACGACGAGACTTATCTTTAGCATTGACTTCCATATGACCTCCCACAACACCTCGTTAACTGCATAAGCCCTTCACACAGGCAATATAACCAAGCTGTACTCATAGTAAAATAGAGCTATTGGCTAATGATAACACTAAACCAGAAGCAATTTACAACTATAGTATAATGCGAATTTCACCCTAAGAAAGGTGCAATGCGTGTTTCTCTATTTATTTCCTTATAAATAACCATCATAAATAGAAAATTGACTGTGTCGACTTAGCCCTTATTATGAATCCTATCAGTTATTTACAGTTTCACATTAAGGATTCACCATGACTGCGAACGTAAACGCACTATTTACATCATTTAATAGCAAGAACCTTTCGCTGAGTAACCGGGTGGTAATGGCACCGATGACGCGACAATTTTCGCCCAATGGTATCCCTACTTCAGACGTGGCAGGCTATTACAAACGGCGTGCTCAAGGTGGCACGGGCCTTATTATTACAGAAGGAACAACGGTAAACGATAAAGTCGCCACAATGGATGCAAACATTCCTCAATTTCATGGTGAAGAAGCACTGACAGGTTGGAAACAGGTTGTGAGTGAGGTGCATCAAGCTAACGGTAAAATCATGCCTCAATTATGGCATGTTGGTATGGCGCGTGTTGCTGAAAAAGCCCCCTCCCCTGAGCTTCCTAGTGCAGGCCCTTCTGGTCTATTTAAACCAGGTAAACAAGGCGCTGAACCTATGACAGTGCAGCATATAGAGGCTGTCATTCAAGCCTTTGCTGATGCCGCCTCGGATGCCAAGGCTATCGGTATGGACGGCGTGGAAATTCACGGTGCCCATGGCTATCTTGTTGACCAGTTCTTCTGGGATGGCACTAATCAGCGCACAGATAGCTGGGGTGGCAATATGGCCAACCGAAGCCGCTTTGCTATTGAAATTGTAAAAGCAATAAGAGCGGCAACGGGCCCTGATTTTCCTATTGTTTTACGTTACTCACAGTGGAAGCAACAAGATTATACGGCACGGTTGGCTCATACGCCGCAAGAACTCGACGCCTTTTTGACCCCACTGAGCGATGCGGGCGTGGATATTTTTCATTGTTCTCAACGTCGCTATTGGGAAAATGAATTCGAGGGAAGTGAATTAAACCTGGCGGGATGGACGAAGAAGATCACTGGCAAACCTACGATTACCGTGGGCTCAGTTGGGCTTAGCGGGGACTTCTTTGGCGCATTTAAAGGTCAAGGGTCACAAACCCGTGCCGTAGACGACCTTATTGCAAGACTAGAACATAATGAGTTTGACTTAGTGGCTGTGGGTCGCGCTTTACTGCAAGACCCTAACTGGGCAAACAAAATTAAGGAAAATAAGACGAGTGAGCTCAGTGAATACTCAGGTGAAGCACTAGCAAGTTTATCTTAACGCGAATGGGGTATTTAGGCATGCCTATCTACCCCCGTTTTACTTAGCGTTTGGCGATAACCAACCCTATACCACCCAACGTCATTAGTGACGCCACGATAATTTGCATATTAATAGCCTCAGCCAGAAAGACCCACCCCATAAGGGTAGCAATAACAGGGACGCTTAATTGCACAGTGGCTGCTGTGGTGGAACGAATTAAAGGTAACGCTTTGTACCATATAGCATAACCGCAGCCAGAAGCGATAATTCCAGATGCCAACGCATATATTACCCCGCCTATATCAAACTGTAGATTTCCTTCAAACGCAAGCATAGCCAGTAAAGGTAAAGAGATTATAGTGGCTACGGCAAAGTTACCCGCAGTAAGGCGTAACGGGTTGACGGCTTTTTTGCCCAATAAAGAATACACACCCCATGCCATGCCTGCCATTACCATGAACACCGCGGAAACCAAGGGTGGCGTGCTTGCAGAAGGCAGGAGTAAGACGATTAACCCCGCTAAGGCAAGGCCGAAACCAATCCACTGTAATAAAGAAAATCGCTCGCCAGTAAAATAGCTAACACATAACATAGTGAGCTGTACCGCCCCAAATAATAACAGTGCGCCTGTGCCTGTAGACATATTCACGTATGCATATGAAAAACCAGCCGCATAAATAAATAAGGCTATAGCCCCTACCAACTTCGCGTTTGAAAATATCACGCTAAAAATGGCACGCTTCCTAGCGCTTTTGGGTTGATTAAAAAGTACCAACAGGCAAAGGCAGAGTGCTCCGCTAAACAAGCGAATGACAGTAAACAGGCCTGGATCGATATGCGTATTCGCTAATGCCATACGGCAAAAAAGAGAATTGGCGGCAAACGCCAGCATAGACACGCCCACTAACGCCCAAGTTTTACTCATCAATAACCCTCATCCTGTATGACTCCCTCGCGCCCCTGTTTGACTGGGCAACTTTTGATTGTGCAAAAGAAAAGGACCTGAGAAGGTCCTTTTTTATTTCAATAAGTCGCGACTTAATTAAAGTGACAAGCCTATACGCTGAGCAACTTCAATGTAAGTTTCTACCACAGATCCTAAACCTTGTCTGAAACGATCTTTATCCATTTTCTTGCGCGTTTCTTTGTCCCACAAACGACAACCGTCTGGCGTAAATTCATCGCCAAGTACAATATTACCGTCTTTGTCGACGCCAAACTCTAGTTTATAGTCAACAAGTAGCATTCCGCCTTCTGCGAATAATGCTTTTAGCACATTGTTTACTTCAAACGTAATGGCTTTCATTCTAGCGATTTGCGCTTCAGTAGCCCAACCGAAAGAAGCAATGTGGTAATCATTGATCATGGGGTCATGCAAAGCATCGTTTTTCAAGAAAAACTCAAAAACAGGTGGCGATAACTCTTGGCCTTCTTCAACACCTAAGCGGCGAACAAGAGAGCCCGCTGCCAGGTTCCTTACCACGCACTCAACTGGAATCATATCGAGCTTCTTAACCAGAGACTCGGTATCTGAAATCAGTGATTCCACCTGAGTGGCAATGCCCGCCTCTTCAAGTTTTGTCATAATGAAATGATTAAACTTGTTGTTGACTTCACCCTTGCGATCAAGCTGTTCTATTTTTTCGCCATCGAACGCCGAAGTGTCGTTGCGAAAGTGCAAAATAAGTTTGTCGCTATCATCGGTAAAATACACCGTTTTTGCCTTACCACGGTAAAGCTCGTCACGTTTTTCCATTCTCAGTCTCAATTAAATATCAAGGTTATCTTCTGACATGACCTCAGCAAAAGTGCTGTATAGGTCGGACACCTGATTAGCTTCAAAAGGCTGACTTTCATTGTCCATAAAGGTAATGCTAGTGCGGTTTTCGCCAGCAGCCTTTACTTTCAAGCGATAGTCACCCTTTTCTAACAATTCTTGATTACTAGAAAATAAACCATCCCACCAGCTTCCATCACCACCATTGTAGGTGACGAATAATAGCCCTGTTGATTTATCTAAATCTTTTACGTCGAAGCCTAGTTTACGCAATACAAGCAAGGTACGTGGCCAAACCACATCATATTGTGACGACACCACATAGGCTGCATCACCGTCATCGTTAAAGCCCATTTCAGTTTCAAGGCCCTGACGGATACGCGCTATTCTGCGGGTTTCTTCAAGTTGTACTTGATATTCGTAGTGACCCACTACTTGGTTTAATACATCAACCTCTTCGCGACGCTCTTGAAGGCTAGTAATTTCGTCCTTCACGTCGTCACCCACGGTTTCCATGTAGTCTTTTAAGTCTACACTTAAGGCCGCACTTCTACCGTGAGGTTTAACGTCGAGGTTAAATTCAAAACGTCGACCAATTTGGCTTTCCGTACTGGTCCAGCTATACCAAGGGCTATCAAGCTCCTTGGTAATAATCATCCAATCGGTGATAAGTACTTTATTGTCCGGATCGAAGCTATCAACACCAATACCTTGCTGATCCAAAAAGCTAAGTAATGAGTTCCAAATGGCTTGATCTAGCGGTTGACTGTCATCTACTTGGTCGAACCAAATAGTGGCGGTATGTTGACCTTCCTCAACATGTGACCCTGTCACGAGAGGCAAAACAAGCGCTGGCGACTGAACAATTAAGTTTTTACCCACGAGTGAGGTGTCTGCATCTTTACTGACTTCAGGCAGCGCGAACTCTCGGGAAAAAGCAGGCGTATCGAGATCAGAAGGTACGGAAAGTTTTTTCGTTTCTTCTGTTTTTAAATACTCATAACTGCCAGAAGCGGTTTTTCTATCTATTTGGCTTGAACAACCTGCAAGTGCTACCACGGCCAGTGAACTTGCTAGAGCCAGCGTTCTTTTCATCTGTGTTCCTTATTAACCAGAAATCAATTCGTATTTTTGTAATAGTTCTTCGATATGTTTTTGGCTTGCAAGTTCCGGTAAAACCATCGGTAATCGCATTTCAGCACTTTCCATCATGCCCATTTTGTACAATGCCCACTTCGGCATAACCGGGTTAGGCTCGATAAATAGGGCGCTGTGGAGTAGTTCAATGGTTTTATCAATCGCTTTACATTGAGCAAAATCTTTTGCCAATGCGGCTTCGCACATTTGCGAAATTGCCTTTGGCACCACATTCGCTGTAACCGATATGACACCGTGACCACCTTCACACATGAAATCACTACTGGTACCGTCATCGCCACTTAATAAAACGAAATCTTTCGGTACGAGTGCCTGCGTTGCTTTTAATCGAGAAATATCGCCCGTTGCGTCTTTCAAGCCGACAATATTTTTATGCCCGGCTAATTCACTTACGGTTTCTGGCAACATGTCTGCAACAGTTCTACCAGGCACGTTATAAAGCAAAATAGGTAATTCGCTGGCATCGGCAATCGCATTGAAATGCGCCACCATACCGGCCTGTTGCGGCTTGTTGTAATAAGGTACAACGCTTAAGAATCCGTCGATACCCGCTTTACCGAGCTGCTCAGTAAGAAAAATTGCTTCAGCTGTAGAGTTTGCCCCACTGCCAGCAATAACAGGTATAGCACCTGACGCCATGGCAACGGTCTCTTTTACTACGTTAACGTGTTCGTCAAAGGGTAGAGTGGCCGATTCACCTGTGGTGCCAACCGATACAATCCCATGCGTACCCTGCTCTACATGAAAGCGTACTAACTTTTCTAATGACTTATAATCGATATCGCCGTTTTGGAACATCGGCGTGACGAGTGCTACGTAACTGCCAGTAAACATAATCTCTCCGCAAAATGTGAGCGCACATGGTAAATATGTCAGTGCCTAAACACAAGCGGCACGACAGGCAAAATGGTAAGAATTTACCAATATATCCCCTTCTCACCCCAAAAAGGCGCTAACTTCGCAAAAAACTCTATGCTAACATCGTCAAAATGGTTCCCTCAGATGTAAACTTGCATGTCTAAACATCAACTTATCGTGACAATATTAGGCACGGATAAAACGGGTATATTAAGCGAGTTAGCCTCGACGGTCTCTGAAGCACAATGCAACATTCTCGACAGTCGACAAGCCATTTACGGTAAAGAATTTTCGCTTACAATGATTTTAGAAGGCTCACAACCGGCTATTACGAAAGCCGAGTGCCTTATTCCCCCCGTGTGTCAGCGCCTTGATCTGCTGTCAATGATGAAGCGTACTAGCCATCACGCCAAGCAAAATTTGGAACATCTTTTTCATGTTGAGTTCAGTGGCGAAGATACCGCTGGGCTTATAAAATCCGTTACGGGATTCTTTGCTGATAGAAACGCGTCAATAAGCGCGTTTAGGCAAAAAACATACAAACAGACCGGTTCACAAAAAGAGTCGATGAAGTGTAAATTTGTCGTGAACATGCCTGCTCACGAAAACTTCGACGCTTTAGAGGCAGAATTAACTGCCCTTTTCGAAACATTAAACGTAACCGGAAAAGTCATCGATAAACACAAGAAGGATACAAATGAAAACCTTACAAGCTGGTGATAAAGCACCTCAGTTCTCATTACAAAATCAAAACGATGAAACGGTATCTCTTAGCGACTTTGCGGGAAAAAAAGTACTGGTATACTTCTACCCGAAAGCCATGACGCCCGGATGTACGGTTCAGGCCCAAGGGCTGCGTGACAGCAAAGAAGAATTGGTCGCTAAAAATGTTGAAATACTCGGCATCAGCCCAGATCCCGTTAAGCGCTTACCGAAATTTGCAGACAAAGAAAGCTTAAACTTCACCCTACTTTCAGATGAAGACCATGCTGTGGCTGATGCATTTGGCGTGTGGGGCTTGAAGAAATTCATGGGTAAAGAATATGATGGTATTCATCGTATCAGCTTCATGATTGACGAAAACGGTACCATTGAACAGGTTTTCAATAAGTTTAAAACCAAAGAACACCACACCGTCATTTTGGATTATTTAAATACCTAAACGCGCACGTGGGAAAATGACTATATGCACAAAAAAGCCGCTACTGAAGCGGCTTTTTTTATTGCTGATTAACTGGCGTTTGTCGTGGCCTCATACCACCTACATTGCGCTATCTTGCATCACAGGAGGATTACTCGACCATGCGGTAACAACAGCTTTCACTAGGGTCGCTAAAGGAATGGCGAAGAATACCCCCCAAAAGCCCCATAAGCCGCCAAATACCAACACCGCGATAATGATGTAAAGCGGATGCAAACTGACAGCCTCAGAGAACAACAATGGCACCAGCAAGTTGCCATCTAAGGCTTGAATAATGCCGTAGACTATCATGAGATACCAAAACTCAGGGGTAAAACCCCATTGGAACATGGCAACCACGGCCACAGGTATCGTCACCACTGCCGCACCTATATAGGGAATCAGTACAGATAGCCCCACCAATACCCCTAACAAAATAGCGTATCTTAAGTCCATTAAGACAAAAGTAATACATGACACCGCGCCCACAATAACGATTTCAATCACCTTGCCACGAATATAGTTGGCGATTTGTGCATTCATTTCATGCCCAACCTGGGTAATAAGTCGTCGCTCTTTAGGCAGAAGTCGAGAGATATTTTCTAGGAAAAACATTTTATCTTTCAGCATAAAAAATATCATCAAGGGCACAAGCACAATGTAAACCAGCAATGCCGCTACATTAGCAATATTGCTAAAGGACACCGAAATAAGCGTTTCTCCTACTTCTACCAGTTTTTCATTCAGCCCTTCCATCATCTGATGTATTTGATACACCTGCACGTAGTCTGGGTATTTTTCAGGCAACGTTAAGATCCAATCTTGTGCCTTTTGCCATATTAACGGCGATTCTTGCACAAGATTCACGCTTTGCTTTGAAATAATAGGCACAAGCCCAATTAAAAGTAATATGGTGAGCGTTATAAAACCCAACAACACAGCGCCACAGGCAAGCCCGCGCCCCACCCCAATTTTGACTAATTTGGTCACGGGCCAATCGAGTAGATAAGCAATAACGGCTGCCACTAAGACAGGCATAATAAGCTCACCCCACAACAGCAATACCGTGGTTGTGAGCAAAATAAGGATAAGCAGCATGGCTGCATCAGGATCGGAAAATTTGCGTCGGTACCATCTACCAAACACATTAATCATAAATAACGCTCGAAATAATAACTAAAGTGGCATGCATCATAGTGTAACAGGTGTGATTGGAGCAATATAGAAAGTTTAAAAATCAGCATATTTTTTGCGCAAAAAAGTCGCTTTATGTTGTTCAATTTGTAACAGATTTTGTCACCTAAGGGTGGTATATCACGCATGTCTGCGGCAGAATGAAAAATTGATGAAAATTAATTGAAACTGAAAGACAACTTTAGTGCTCTAATAAATCAATAACCCTTACCTAATAGCCTAAGGATACATGAAAAAAACATTTTCAATCTGGTTGTTCTGCTTGTCACTGTGCGTTACCGCAAGTTTGTCGGCTGTGGCACAGGACGCGACATACAGTAATAAGAATGCGCTGCCTGAAATTGGTGTTGTGGCGTCAGACGCCATTTCTTTAGATAAAGAAATGATTGTTGGCGACGCTGTTATGCGTCAAATGCGCGGGCAGAGCCCCGTTATCGCCGATCCCGTTCTTGACGAGTATCTACAAGACCTGGGCAACCGCTTAGTCATCCATGCTGAAAATGCGAAGTTTCCGTTTGAATTTTTCTGGGTAGACAATGATGCAATTAACGCGTTTGCGTTTTTTGGTGGACACATTGGCGTACATACCGGCTTAATGCGTCGGGCGAAAACCGAAAGTGAATTGGCCTCCGTGTTAGCCCACGAAATATCTCACGTTACCCAGCGTCACATCGCACGTAAAATGCAGGCACAAAAACGCTCATCTCCCTTAGCCATTGCATCGCTAATTGGTGGCGTACTCATTGCTATGGCCAACCCTGAAGCGGGTATTGCTGCCATGCAAGCGGGGTCGGCGGCATCCGCTCAATTGCAAATAGACTATACCCGTACCAATGAACAAGAGGCTGATCGAATTGGTATTAGCATGCTTGCAAGAGCCGGTTTCGATGTGACAGCTGCCGCCAGTTTTTTCTCTACCATGGCGGAAGAATACCGCATGGTATCTAAACCGCCCGCTCGGCTGTTAACGCATCCCTTAACCGAAACCCGTATCGCCGATGCGCGAGCCAGAGCCGCTGATTATCCAGCACGTTATTTACGCCCCAGTGTACAGTTCGAGTTAGCCAAAGCGCGAATTATGGCCCGTTATTCTTTTGAACCCGATTACGCCGTGGACTATTTTAACGCCGCACTAGAAAAAAATGCCTATAAGCTGAAAGTGGCTGCGCAATATGGCTTAGCATTGGCCTACATGAGAGCGGAAGAAAACGAGAAAGCAAAAGAAATTGTCATTAATCAGCTACTGTCACAAGACCCTAGCAATCTGTTTTATCTTGACGCTGCCACAGATATTTATATTGCGTTAGGGGAACCCCTGAAAGCGGTTGAGTTACTGCAACCTCATGTTTCGTTAAACCCGCGCAATCAGGTGTTGGCATTAAATCAAGCCAATGCGCTGATCAGCGCCAGCCAGTATGAGCAAGCGATAGATTTACTACGGGACTTCCTGTTAGTGAACAAAGACTACCAAATTGCTTATCAACTAATGACGGAGGCTTACCAAAAAGCCAAGCAGTTTTCTCAAATGCATCAAAGTAAAGCCGAAGTTTACGCCTTATATGGGGCTTACACCCGCGCGGTCGATGAACTTCAATATGCATATAACTTTGCCGGCGAAGATCACCTTGAAAAACAGCGTATTCGTGCCCGCATAAAGCAATTTAGAGATCAGGAAGAGCGCTTAGAGCGCCTTTAATTGGGATAAGCGTTGGGCTAATGACGACGCCGTGACTTCTCCCATTATTGTGTCTCTTACCCTGCCATCAGGGCCGATAATAAAGGTGGCAGGTAGGTAATTGGGTTTGGCCATAGGTAACAAGGTATCTTCGTTTGCCTCAATAACTTTCAAGGTAATCTTATGAGCCGCCAGCATGGCCACTAAGTCACTGTGGGACAAGGCGTCGTAATTGATGGCAAACAATTTTGTGTTTGCGGGCAGCGCGCGGTCAAACTCATGCAGTTCAGGCATTTCACGTAAACAAGGCACACACCAAGGCGCAAAGTAGTTAATAATAACCCAGTTCCCTTCTAATTCTTGCCACTGATAAGTGGTGCCATCGGTGGTAACAAAGTCTGCCTTGGTATACTGATAACCCACAAAACCAGCAATGACTGAAAAAGCCATTAGGCCAATAATGCCAATCAATTTTACATACTTCATGGTGCCCTACCCTTTACTGCGTTGCGCTAGCCTAAAGCGTTAGGTCTAGCGTAGACACATTATCATTGGTGTCAAATTTAGCATAGGAGGCGACAAAAACTTGAAAAAAGATGTAAAAACGGCAATAGTCTGCGCCATTATTTTACCCTTAAGATCATCTTAGGTATTTCATCATGTCTTCTACTGTCATTCTACATAACCCTCGATGCTCAAAAAGCCGTCAAACCTTAGCGTTGCTTGAAGAAAAAGGCATTGCGCCTCAGGTAATCGAATATTTAAAAACGCCATTAGGTGTTGACGAACTCAACGATGTGTTTAAAAAACTTAATCTTGAGTCTGTTCGCCAAATGATGCGTACTAAGGAACAGGAATATAAAGACGCAAATTTAGCTGATACGGCCTTAAGCGATAACGATCTTTTTGCTGCCATGGCAGCAACACCAAAGTTGATGGAGCGACCTATTGTTATTACAGAAAGTCAGGCACGTATTGGGAGACCGCCCGAGTCTGTATTGGAAATTATTTAATGAAACCTGTACTTGTACTATATTACAGCCGCCATGGCAGTACGCGTAAATTGGCCGATGCTATTGCTCAGGGGGTGATAAGCACGGGGGCAGAAGCCTGGGTACGAACCGTTAAACCACTCAATGAAGGGGATGGCACCGCCCAAGAAAATGCGAACTTGGCAGCACCTGTGGTTACCGACGAAGAGTTGGTGCAATGTTCAGCATTAGCCCTTGGCAGTCCTACTCGATTTGGCAATATGGCAGCCCCTATGAAGTATTTCTTAGATGGCACCAGTTCCCATTGGTTAAAAGGCAGCTTAATTAATAAACCCGCATGTGTATTTACGTCTTCATCTTCGATGCACGGCGGGCAAGAAAGCACATTGCTCTCTATGATGTTGCCGTTAATGCATCACGGTATGCTAATGTGTGGTCTGCCTTATAGCGAACCGGCTTTACATGATACTCAGTCGGGCGGCACCCCCTATGGTGTTACACATGTGGCCATGCACAACAATACGCAACTTAGCGACGATGAAAAAACCTTATGTCTGGCTCAAGGCAAACGCTTAGCGCAACTTGCAAAGTCGCTTACCCAACATTTACCGGAGAACACCCATGGCGCCTGATACCCGCAATTACCGTTACCTTGCGCTAATTTGCCACCTATTGTTAGTCGCATGGATTGCTGTTTGGCAGTTTGCCTTAAGTACCACCCAAACCTACTCGCTTATTTTTATTGTATTGCTGTATTTAGTGCCTATTTTATTGCCGTTACCCGGTGTTATTAAGGGCAAACCTTACACCCATGCGTGGGCAAATTTCGTCGTCCTTTATTATCTTATGCATGGCTGTACCGTCGCCTACGCTGTGCCCGCCGAACGTTTGTACGCCGTGATTGAAATTTTACTGTGTACAGGCATGTTTGCAGGATGCAGCGTTTTCGCCAGAAAGCGAGGACGAGAACTTGGTCTAGGTATTAAAAAGCTAAAAGTTGAAATGGCAGAAGAGAAAGCCTATTTCGAAGGCCAGAAACAACAAGGCACAAACAACGGCGAATAACCTTACAATGTTGTCGGAGGTTAAGGAGTAAAAGCCCTTACCAGACATGACAGTCATCTTGATACAGAGAATACACGTTCAACGTCTGTGTGAAACACTCGTTGAACATAACCTCTATTGGAGAACATTGAAAATAACTCTGTATACAATGTTATTCGTCTTTCTTGATTAATATGAATTAGATTAAGCTAAAGTGTGAACTCCACGCGATGGGTCGTAGTCGTTATTCCCAAAGGTTGGATTAATCTTCTAACAGGGTACTGTCAACAATGCGCTTGAGCTGTACCCACTCATCTTCTGACATGTACTTTTGCGCGAGATTGACAAACTCACCAGATTGATAAAGCGACATTAGAACATCATCAAAAGCTCTGAGAAAAGCACGGCTCCCCTCTAAATCATTACACAT
This sequence comes from Alteromonas australica, assembly GCF_000730385.1. NCBI lineage: Bacteria > Pseudomonadati > Pseudomonadota > Gammaproteobacteria > Alteromonadales > Alteromonadaceae > Alteromonas > Alteromonas australica. Next base: position 2,351,010 of record NZ_CP008849.1, read on the forward strand.
TAGGTGACCTTCTTCATACCTGGGCGTACCAGCAATTCCATAGCTGCGTAAGTTTTCTACCTCAGGGTTACTTCTCATAATACTGGGATAGGTCAGATAAAAGGCTACTCGGCCTTTCGACAACATTTCAATCATCGAAGAGTAAGGGTCGATACCGTGTCTGACGTACAGGTTATTCGGGGGAATTTTCGCAATAATATCATCTAAGAAATCCCCGTATGAATGGTTAGCGCCCGTAAGCAAAGTGTATTCTGGTGAAGATACCAACATTTCCACTAAATCGATAACGTTCCCATTGCTGTCGAGAAATTTTTGACTAATAGGCTCACTACTTTTTTGCTGATAAAGTCGTCGATTGAAAAAGAAATCCGTGGGGCGACTAAAAACATAAACCTTTTCCCTCTCCTCTGTCTTTAGCCGAAACGGAGTGCATATAGGTTCACCCTCAGACATTAGCGTACTTATGCGCTCATGGGGAGCAAACAGGAATTTGTCTACGGATAATTGTGTGAGCACCCTGTTATACACTTCTTCAGGAAAACTTTGTGGAGGCTTATTGTGTGCAATAACATCAAACATATTTTTGGAATCAGTCACAATTACTATTGCCAAACTTGCTGACGACCAACAGAGTGTTATTATTAGGCAAACCCAACAGAATAACTTAAGTATCATCCTTTTCTACTACCTATATTAGAAACACAAAGAAAGTACTGTCTTTACACATTTTTGCTTCTCGCCCACATAACTAATGCTGTAAACGTCCAGAGTACGTTACAAAAGCGTTGTTTTTTGACTATGAAGTCTTAACTCGTTTTCAACATTTTGTCTATGTGCGTTACTACTGCTTTATCGTCTTTTATACGTTGACAAAAAAAGTGTTTCTTTGCTTCTAACTCTTGCTTGAATTCAGGGCATAAATGCCCCCACTTCAAATAGCGATCGAGTCCACTTTTAATCTCTTTCAACGAAAAGCCAATTGCCTTTCCCTGCACAATAAACTGCAAGATAGCCAAGTGATCATTAGTGTAGAGCCTATATCCATTGGCACTTCGATGGGGTGCGGGCAATAGCCCTATATCTTCGTAATAACGAATTGTATCCCGCGATAAACCCGACTTATTTTCAAGTTGTGAAATTTTCATAAAGTATGGACTGACTATGGTGTTACTCCACACCTTAGCATAGTCGAAAAAGGAGATCTTATGAAATTTACACAGATTAGAAATGCCACTATTTTGATTGAATTTAGTCACGGCAAAATAATTGTCGACCCAATGTTAGCAAGAAAAGGGTCACTGCCTAAACTGCGTTACTACAAAAGTGATAAACGGAATCCCTTGGTTGATCTACCCGAAGTATTTACTGAGAACAAAGACAATATTGATTACGCACTTATAACGCACTGTCAAAAAGGTCACTTTGACCACCTTGATAGAGCAGGCGTCCGCTGGTTAGTCAAACGTCAAATCCCTACATTTTGTACGCCAAGAGACGAAAAATTCCTCGATAAAAAACAAATCCTGACTCGAGTATTGGCGCAAAAGAGAAGCACCTTTTTTGATGGTACTATTGAACGTATTCCAGCGACTCATACGCGAGGTTGGTTAACAGCATTCATGGAGCACGGTACAGGTTATTTTATTCAATTGCCCAATGAGCCAAGTGTATATTTAATGGGCGATACAGTGCTAACCCACTCTATTCGCAATTTCATTCAGGACAACCAGCCTGACTACATCGTTGCGCCAACGGGCAAAGCGCAATTTGACCTGGGCGCACCTTTACTACTGGACGAAAACGAGATTATCGAATTAGCGAACTTAAGCACTGGAAAGATTATTTGCAATCACATGGGCGCCTTAGATCATTGTCGAATTGACCACCATAGTCTCGCAGCACTATTAGAAAAGCATGCCGTGAAGGACAGGTACATTATTCCTCGCGATGGCGATACCGTGATACTAACAACAAATTATTGAGAATCTAACAGTGGTTAGCTCGGCTTTCAGAGAGGCTTTGAAACACTAGTTATCGGGTACTACGTCAATCTGAGTGCCATAATTGCACATGTGAATAATCGATGGGTTTTCTTGGTTTCATGCTAACGCTCCCCCTGTACAAGGATAGCGTTGCATTCACCAGTTGAACTCAAGACGTCTTAAGGATCTTCACACTGCCGTTGGGTTTTATGTGCTCAATTCATTGTATTTCGGAAGGACGGAGGGTCAACACTTCATAACCATTTTGAGTAAAGAGTATGGTGTGCTCCCATTGAGCAGATAACTTTTTGTCCCGGGTAGCCACAGTCCAGCCGTCTTTTTTCAATTTGGTTTTATGGCTACCTTGATTGATCATAGGTTCAATAGTAAATGTCATGCCGGCTTGTAATTGCATACCCGAATTCGCGGAGCCAAAGTGCAACACTTGACGCCTTAGTCTCTTGTTATGTTTACATTACTCTACAGCCTTCTTTATATATTTTGATACTTTAGAGTTAGAAACCGCTGCATCACCATAAATTTTAGGTGATGGAAAATACTCAGCATTCAACTGTATTTCCGACGCTACAGCCTCATCAAAATAATCAGCAACAAATGCTAAAGTCATATCCATACCTGCAGAAACACCTGCTGATGACCAGATATTACCGTCTTTAATATAACGCTCCTCGATAACCTCAACGGAGGTATCTTGTTTTAGTTCATCAAGAAACGCCCAATGTGTTGTCGCTTTTTTGTTAGCAAAAAGTCCCGCTCTTTGCATTAAGTACATGCCAGTGCAAATAGATAAAATACTGTGAGATTGACTACTAGTTTCTTTTAAATATTGAATTACATCAGGATCTTCCATCGCCAACCTCGCGCCACTACCTCCAGGAACAATTAAGACATCAGGAAAAATATTTTCAGTAAAATGTATATCAGCATTAAATCGCATTCCATGCTCACCCGAAGGATTCATAGAATTTAACGAAATAAGTTTAGGAGGCTCACAAAGTTTCATTTCAGCTAAAAGCCCAATAAGTTCCCATGAGCCAACTAAATCTAATTCTTCAACTTTGTCAAAAATAGCAAAATATATTTTCAAAACTACTCCTTGTCCGACTGTAAACATAACTTTTCAATAACGGGCGCAGACATGTGGGGCATAATGGCGAAGCCGCCCCGCGTGTATGCGTGCCAGCGAACGAAATGAGTGTGTTGATTAGGTTGTTAGCTGCCACTGTAAAATTGAAAAGTGATAGCATATACGCTAGCATAAAGGGTATGAATAAAGTAGTTATTGACACCAGTGTACTTATTAGTGCTCTGATTGGCAAAACAGGCCCTGCCCGAGAAGTGATACGGCAATGCTTGTTGGGTCAGCTAAAACCGCTCATTAGCACGACCTTATTTTTGGAATACGAAGCAGTAAGTAAGCGAGACAAGATCAAAGAGTTGTGCCCGCTTATCGAGGACGAAGTGAGCGAGTTGCTAGCAGCATTTTTTAGTGTTTGCGAATGGGTGCAGATACATTATTTGTGGCGGCCAAATTTAAAAGATGAAGGCGATAACTTTCTTATTGAACTTGCAGTAGCAGGAAATGCCGAGAGCATTATTACGAATAACCTAAAAGACCTGCGAAATGCGGAATTACAATTTGATGGTTTGAAAGTGTTAGCGCCCGAAGATTATTTGAGAGGAGTTTAATATGTCCACTTTAACCGTACGTTTACCAGACGATAAGCATAATCGATTGAAGGCTTTGGCGGCGCATAAAAAGTTGAGCTTAAACAAATTGATAGAAGAGTTGTCTACACAAGCGATAGCTGAATTTGATACTGAGGTAAGATTTAAGGCTATTGCTGCTACTGGAGACAAAAAGAAAGGTTTAGAGCTTCTAGATAAGCTTGATTCACATTTTGGCAGCTAACAATTTAATAAGGCGCAAATTGCGAGTTTTTCTACCGATCTACCGCTCGTTTTTGTCCATATTGTCATGCTTACCCAGTTTGTGAAAGCCGATGTTCGTGATCATAACTGAGCGTTGTTAAGTTTGCTGCCATCAATTTACTTCACTTCCGTTTTTTCACATTTATCCATTTAAGGTAAACCTAACTCGCGTTTCACCATAGCCACCGACAACTTTTTTTGTTCTTGCAGCGAACGTGTATCTAAACGTTCAAGCAAGCCCAGCAAACTGCGCAAATCTCTATCACTATGATAAAGCAAAAACTGAAGCGCCTGTTCCGATAACTTTAGTCCTCGTTGAGACGCCCTTAAACGTAAAACATCCTTACGCGAGTCATCATCAAGGGTATTTAAGTGATAAATCACCCCCCAGGCTAAACGGGATCGCAAATCGGGCAAAACAAACTTAGGGTGACTGGGCCCAAGTTGACTACTGCCCACCACTAGCGCCCCCGGGTTTTCTATAACACGATTAAACAGGTCAAAAAGTGCTTCTTCCCACGCGGTAATGCCTGCTACAGCATGTATATTGTCTAAACAGATAAGCGATAAATTTTCTAATCCATCGAAGATATCGAGCGACCACTGGGCATGTTGATTTAAATTGATATATATATGGTTTACCTGTTGCGTGGCCAATTGATGACACAGCGCATAAAGCAAGTGGCTTTTCCCCACGCCACTGCCACCCTGTAGGGTAACCAGCGGCAAATGAAGAGAGGCAAGACTCACCAGCCTGGGTTCGTCTCGCCACTGTGGCATGCCAGTCGCAACATCTTTTAGCAATGTAACCACCTCTTGATTCCCTTTGTCGATGATACTTTCAAAGGTTTCATCGGTAGGTAGGGTTACAGGTAATGGCAGTTGCGACGTAAAGGTGTCTATGATTAATTACCCCAATAAAAGGTGTAGCTTTCGACAACCTGCCCGTAGACATCTGTGACTGGACGAAGTTTGTTTTCTAGCCGAACGGTGTTAATCAAATCTTGCGCGCTACCCAGCAACGTAATGGTATAGGTAGCCACTGAACCTTCTTGTTGAATAAGTGCTGCACTGTCTACCACGCTCAAGCTATTTAAATAGGCGGTAGCGTTCGCGTAACTAGTGACCGAGTTCACATTGGCTATGGATACAGTAATCGTCACTTTTTCAGCATCGCTGGCCCCTGGGATAATGGCATATTGCGCCGACAGGTAGTTGGAATACGCATCGACAAGAAGCGACGCTAAAGTCGCCGGATCGTCTGCAAATATGCTGCCGTAACTCACTTTACCACCGCCCACAAATACCCAATCTAACGCGTAGTCACCCTGCTCTGCGCGCTGGGCATAGGTGGTAAATTCATCCATGGTAAAGGGTGGCATAGACACATTTGTAACACCTTCTACTGAATCATCATCGCCCGCCTCTGACATCGCATCGGTGTTATAAGGTTGCTCTGCCGTTTCAGCAGTATAATCACTCTCGTGAGCAACAGGGTTGTCATTCAGATCTGCTGTGACTAAATCCTGAGAATCACCCCGCGTAGCGTCTAATTGCAGCTGTTCCAAACGTGCAGTCTCTCCTGGCACTTCACTCACAGTGCCCGGCTCATTTTTATACACTCTTGCGCCAATGACATTATCCACACTGTAGCGATTAGACGCCTGAGTGAGCGACTGTACAAAACGCCCCCATACATCATAGATAGAAATGGTGGTTCTGTCGGTTAAATCCATTAAAGGGAAACTTAACGGCAGCCCTCTCTCTTTCGCCTTGGCACTTAAGTGTTCTCGCATCTCGCTAGGGGTAGTTTCATCTAACAGCTGTCTTTCTCCAGACTCACTGTCTTCTGTGGCCATCCATAATAACGTCTCTGGACGGCGTTCCCCCCAAAGCGGCAAGCCTTCTCGCTGCAACAACTCGTTCAGCTTTATTTTATCGAATTCAGCCACATAAAGGGTCTCCCCCTCTCGAAAGTCAAACCGATAAGAACGAAGGTAGGCTTGTGGCGTGCGTAAGGCGGCTTTTACACCTGGGTTTTGCAGCGCATCTTTATTGCCCGTAATTTTTATCATTACCTGCTTAAACGCCGATTTTAGCGCGCTATCCTGTGAACGCTGACTTTGGTCGTCTACCGCAATCGCGGCAATATTGGTTTGTATAACCTGTGTAGCTTCAACATGACCAGACACCAACGCAGACAGTACGATAGACGTTGCCCAAAAACCTAAGCAGCCACGCACGCTTCCTTTTCTAAGAGAAATCAATTGCTTTATTACTCCAATTACGTTCATAAGGTCTCACAGATATACGGCTATTCTCTTTCATCTGATGACTTTTTTCATCATTAATTTATGCATTACGTGCCACGATGGTGGAATATATCCAGGAAATACTCACTCCACCCCGTACAACGCACTAATGAGACAAAAAATAAAGGCGCACCACATACCCCGTTGAAAACCCGCCTGCGATCATTTTTAGCCCTTCAACTTTAAATTTGAAGAATATGCCAGATATCCCCGTTTGAAAATTGGACTTGTGGTCACTTGCTGGTAGAATCCGCGTTTTTCTACCTCTTTGTTCTAGGGTTCACACGTGAGCGAAAATAAAACCTCTCTAAGTTATAAAGATGCTGGTGTTGATATTGATGCAGGAAATCAACTTGTCGAACGCATAAAGTCGGTGACGAAAAAAACACACCGACCTGAAGTTAAGGGAAACTTGGGAGGCTTTGGCGCACTTTGCGAATTGCCGACGAAATACAAGAAACCACTGCTTGTCTCTGGTACTGACGGTGTAGGCACCAAATTACGGGTAGCGATGGATGCAAACCGTCACGATGGTGTAGGTATAGACTTAGTGGCAATGTGTGTTAACGACCTTATTGTACAAGGTGCAGAGCCATTATTCTTTCTCGATTACTACGCGACAGGTAAACTCGACGTAGACGTAGCAGCATCGGTGGTTACTGGCATTGGCGAAGGCTGTGAACAAGCAGGCTGCGCACTGATTGGCGGTGAAACTGCTGAAATGCCAGGCATGTACCACGATGGTGACTATGATATTGCGGGCTTCTGTGTGGGCGTTGTTGAAGCAGATAATGTGATTGATGGCAGTAAAGTCAAACCTGGACAAAAGCTTATCGCCTTAGGATCTTCCGGTCCCCATTCCAATGGCTACTCACTTATCCGTAAAATCTTAGAAGTTAGTGAAGCTGATGTAAATGAAGCGCTTGAAGGGCAACCTCTTATTGAGCACTTGCTAGCCCCTACCCGTATTTACGTAAAATCTGTTTTAGCCCTGCTAGAAGAGGTTGATGTCAGTGCGATTTCACATATTACGGGCGGCGGTTTCTGGGAAAACATTCCACGTGTACTTCCTGATGATGCGAAAGTGGTGATTGACGAATCTAGCTGGCAGTGGCCATCAATCTTCAATTGGTTACAAGAAAAGGGCAACGTTACGCAACACGAAATGTACCGTACATTTAACTGCGGTGTTGGTTTAGTTATCGTGGTGGACGAAAACGTTGTAGAGCAAGCGCTAGCAATACTGAAAGCTCACGGTGAAAATGCATGGCTCATCGGCCACATCGAAGCGAAAGACGGTGAACAACAGGTAGAGATTAATTCGTGAGTACAACGAAAGCCAAACTGTGTGTGCTGATTTCCGGTAACGGAAGTAACTTGCAGGCCATGATTGATGCCGTAGATGCCGGTAGGCTAAACGCAGAGATTGTTGGGGTTATCAGTAATCGCCCCAACGCCTATGGGTTAACGCGAGCTGAAAATGCTGGCATTAAAACGCTTTGCTTAGATCACACCGAATATGCTGATAGAGCGGCCTACGATGTAGAACTTCAACGAGCCATTGAATCCTTGCAAGCCGATGCTATCGTGCTTGCTGGGTTTATGCGTATCCTCACCCCGGAGTTTGTTGACGCTTTTGCTGGAAAATTACTGAACATTCATCCGTCTTTGTTGCCTAAATACAAAGGGTTGAACACCCATCAGCGTGCCATAGATAACGGCGACAAAGAACACGGCGTTAGTGTACACTTTGTTACGCCTGAGCTTGATGGTGGCCCAGTAATCATTCAAAGCCGTGTTCCTGTGTTTGAAGATGACACCGCGGATGATTTGGCTGAGCGTGTTCAAGAACAGGAACGTCGCATTTACCCACTGGTACTTTCATGGTTCAGTGCAGGGCGACTTAAAATGCTTAACAATAAGGCGATCCTAGATGAACAAGAATTACCAGAATCGGGTTATGCAAGCGAGTAAACGGGGTGTAGTGGCTGCACTCGCATGGATAGTTGCCTCAGCAGCAACCGCAAGTAGTAGCTCTCCAGAGCAAGCCATTAGCCATTTAACCCCGTACGAGGCTGTATACACAGCCTATAAGTGGGGTGACGACGTTGGCGAGGCAACACTAAAGTTAGAGTCGCTAAGTAACGGTCAATATTCCCTCACCTATTCTTCAAAGGTCTCTAAGTTTTTTCTCTCCGATAAACGTCATGAGCACTCTATCTTCAAAATTGATGAAGGTGCGTTAGTGCCGATAGAGTATCACTATACACGCACTGGCACAGGGCCAGACAAATCGTTGGATGTGACGTTTAACAAAGACCAAGAAGGTAAAATCAAAGTCAAAAAAGGCGATACATTTGACTATAATGGCGAATTCGACAATCAAATTTACCGTATCGATTTAGCCAATAAATTAGCCAATGGTGAAACCCAATTTGACTATAGTTTTATTAATTACCGTGGTGAATTAAGATCTTACGGCGTTGAAGTCATTAAGCGTGAGCCACTGGACTTACCTTTTGGCCAACTCGATGCTGTTAAAGTGAAGCTTATTCGTGACTCAAATAAGCGAGAAACATTTGCCTGGTTTGCGCCGACCCTCGATTTTGCGTTAGTGCGTTTACAACAGTTCAAAGATGGCGAAGAACAAGGCGACATAAAACTGAAGTCTTTCGATACCCTCGATTAAGAAAAAGCGGTCATCTTAACGAAACAACAGGGGGCGATTATATTGAGCCCCCTTTTTTATTCCTCATTTATCTTCCACCCCACTAACCATAAGGGTTAGTCCTATATCAACTATCACCCAAATTAATGCAAAAATCATGTAAAAATCTTGATCTTTGGGCAATTAAATAATACGTTTACCTAATGCTGGTCAGACCTCAAATTATTGCAAAGTTCTTCAAAGATTTTTGCGGTTTTCTGAGAGAATTCAGTCTAACGTTTAACGCCTTTTCAGGAGTGAAGTATGGCAGATTTTATATGGTTTTTACTGGTCGTTTTAGCACTGGCAATTGCCAGCTATCAACGCACCAGTTTGGTAACAGCAGTCGCCATGGGTGCGGGTGTGATGATTTTAGGTACCCTCTTTGGCGATATCGGCCTGTTTGGATGGGTAGTTTATTTAGCATTAACACTGCCTTTTACCCTTTCGAACATTCGACAGCCTTACATCACTAAGAAGCTTTTGGCGTTCTATAAAAAAGTGATGCCTGAAATGTCGAGCACTGAACAAGAAGCCATCGACGCCGGTACCGTGTGGTGGGACGGTGATATTTTCAGTGGTAAGCCTGACTGGGACAAGCTACACCGAATTCCAAAAGGCCGTCTTTCTGCTGAAGAGCAAGCCTTCTTAGACGGCCCCGTGGATAAAGTTTGTTCAATGGTGGACGAATGGCAAATTAATCACAAAGACGCCGACCTACCTCCTGAAATTTGGGACTTTTTGAAAGAGCACAAATTCTTCGCCATGATCATCAAGAAAAAGTATGGCGGCTTAGAATTTTCAGCTTACGCACAATCTCGCGTATTACAGAAGTTAGCTGGCGTGAGCGCCGTGCTTTCAAGTACGGTAGGCGTTCCTAACTCTCTTGGCCCTGGTGAACTGCTGCAACACTATGGCACCAAAGAACAGCAAGATCATTATTTACCGCGCCTAGCGGGCGGCGAAGAAATCCCTTGTTTTGCACTCACGGGCCCTGAAGCGGGTTCTGATGCAGGGGCAATCCCAGATGTGGGTATTGTGTGTAAGGGCGAATGGAACGGTGAAGAAGTGTTGGGTATGCGCCTAACCTTTAATAAGCGTTATATTACGCTTGCGCCTGTTGCGACAGTGATTGGCTTAGCATTTAAACTTCAAGATCCAGAAGGCTTACTAGGAAGCAATAAAGAGCCAGGCATTACCTGCGCTCTTATACCTCGTGATACCAAGGGTCTAGAAATTGGCCGTCGCCACTTCCCGCTTAACACGCCGTTCCAAAACGGGCCTATTCGCGGTGACGATATTTTTGTTCCAATCGATTACATTATTGGTGGCCCCTCAATGGCCGGTAAAGGCTGGCGTATGCTGGTAGAATGTTTATCGGTGGGTCGTTGTATCACTCTCCCTTCATCTGCAGCGGGTGGTGCTAAGGCGATTTCATTGGCAACCGGTGCTTATGCACGAATTCGCCGCCAATTCCGTATGCCTGTCGGCCATATGGAAGGTGTAGAAGAAATGCTTGCCCGTATTGGCGGCAACGCTTATTTAATGGATGGGGTGACCCGATTCTCTACCGTTGGTGTGGATTTAGGTGAGAAGCCTTCGGTCATTTCTGCCATTTGTAAATACCATCTTACCGAGAAAATGCGTCAGGTCGTAAATGACTCGATGGACGTTCATGGTGGTAAAGGCGTCATGCTTGGGCCAAACAACTACCTAGGTCGCGGTTATCAAGGTGTGCCCGTGTCAATTACAGTAGAAGGTGCGAATATCCTTACCCGAAATATGATGATTTTCGGTCAAGGCGCAATGCGCTGCCACCCATATGTACTTCAAGAGATTCAAGCTGCGTCTATCGACGACAAGAAAGAAGCGCTAAGTGCATTTGATAAGGCGGTATTTGGGCATATTGGCTTTGCCATTGCTAATACTGTGCGTAGTGTGTGGTTCTCTCTAACAAATGGTGCATTTAGTGGCGCGCCATTCGCCGACGAAACCGCACGCTATTACAAGTTACTGCAAGGTTACAGTGCTAACCTAGCGTTACTTACCGATGTTTCTATGGGCGTGCTGGGTGGCGATTTAAAACGTCGTGAACGTTTATCTGCCCGCCTTGGAGATATTTTAAGTGGCTTGTATCTTGGCAGTACAACCCTTAAGCGGTTCGATGAAGATGGCCGTTTGAAAGAAGATTTACCTTTGCTTCATTGGGCAATGCAAGACACCTTGCACGACATTGAAACTGCAATTGATGATTTTCTAGCGAACTTCCCGAACAAAGTTATCGCTGGCGTTATGCGTGCACTAGTGATGCCTTTCGGTCGTCGTGTTGGTAAACCTTCAGACAAAACTGAACACGCGATTGCGCAAATGTTACAAACACCGTGCACTGCACGTAGTCGCTTAGGATACGGACAGTACCTCACCCGTGAAGAAGGCAACTTGTTTGGTGATTTAGAGCAAACCTTGGATGACGTGCTTGCAGCTGAGCCTATTTTCGAGCGAATCTGTAAACACAAGAAGGCTAAGTTGCCCTTTACTCGCTTAGATGTACTGGCTGATGAAGCGCTATCGGAAGCGTTGATCAATGAAGATGAGGCGAACTTACTGCGTAAAACAGAAGCAGGCCGTTTGCGTACCATCAATGTTGACGACTTTGATCACGAAGAGCTTATTGCAAAAGTGAACTCACAAAGCGAAGAGAAAAAACGCAGTGGAAAAGCCGCGTAGTTAAAGGCGTTACTTAACTAAAAAGGTCACGTTTAACGTGACCTTTTTTTTGAAAACTTATTCATAGCATAAAACAAATAAAAAAGGCGCTTTAACAATAAGCGCCTTTTTCGTCAGTACTTTAAGCCTGTATTTAGCTTAACTGAAGTTTATCCATAAGCAGTACCGCTTGAGTACGCGTATTAATTTCTAGCTTACGCAAAATTGCACTGATGTGTGCTTTAATCGTTGCTTCAGTCACGTTCATTTCGTGGGCAATTTGTTTATTCATAAGGCCGTCACGAAGATAAGAAAGTACCTGAATTTGCTTAGGCGTAAGTTCTCTGAATCGTTGTAATAGTAATTTCAACTCATCATCCACTTTCTCAAGCTCGTCTTCCATACCTTCAGGAAGCCACTTTTTGCCACCAATGATATCGATAATCGCTTGTGCAATTTCTCGGGTTGGCGACACTTTCGGAATAAAACCTTGTGCGCCTAAGCTCATTACTTGAGCGACGACTTCAACAGTATCGCTACCAGACACTACACCAATTGGAATATTTGGAAATTGTTCACGCAAGGTAATGATGCCGTTGAAGTACTCTCCACCGGGCATGTTGAGGTCGAGAAGAACTAACTCAACACCGTCATATTCATTTAACTTAGCGACAGCATCGTCTAGGCTGCCTGCTTCAAGAATTTGGGCGTTTTCAAAATAGGGTTCCAACGCGCCGCTTAACGCTTCGCGAAATAATGGATGGTCATCTGCTACAAGTATTCTTGTCATTAGCGTTACTACTTCCTTATTATCTTTACAACCTAGGTTAATACGTTAACTAGAATTCGGAAAGCCCTATATCGGAAAAAATAGCATATTTTAGCGAAATTTCTTCTTTTTCAGCGGCAATTTAGTTGTTGAGGGGTTGGTGATAAAGGTAAAATCGCCCGCAAGTTTTAGCAATGAGTAAAAAATACGTGCAAAAACACGATAACCTGTTTGCCAACCCTTTGAACAAGGTTGCTGATTTTAAGTTTGATGAATCGGTTGTAGACGTATTCCCAGACATGATTCAACGATCGGTTCCTGGTTATGAATCCATTATTCATACTATTGGGGAATTAGCCAAGTCCGTGGTAACAGAAGACTCCAATGTTTACGACCTAGGTTGTTCACTGGGTGCCGCCAGTTTATCCGTTGCACGGGCTACCGAATCTAAACGCTGCAATATTATTGGTGTAGACAGTTCGCAGGCAATGGTTGAACGCTGCAAGCGCATGGTTCAAGCATTTAATTTGCCCAACCCCATCGATATTATTCAACAAAATGCGCAAGACACCACCATTGTTAACGGGTCTATGGTTATCATGAACTTTACCCTACAGTTCATTCCCCCCTCTGATCGCGCTGCCTTGTTGGCTAAAATTTATGAAGGCCTCAACCCTGGCGGGGTGTTGGTGCTGTCTGAGAAAATCAAACACCCCACTGTGGCGGGCAATGAATTGCTAATCGACCTTCATCACCAATTTAAACGCAATAATGGTTACAGTGAGTTGGAAGTGAGTCAAAAACGTGCATCGCTGGAAAAAGTGATGTTGACTGACACATTCGCCGAACACGAAAAGCGCCTATTAGAAGCTGGGTTTAGCGATGTTGTCATGTGGTTTAAATGCTACAATTTCACCTCTCTTGTTGCCATCAAGTAAGCCAATACCTAACGGAAGGACTAAATGAGTAAGCCAGAAGCGCAGTGGTTTAACGACTGTTATAAATCTCTTTTCGATACCCCTTTAAGCCATTGGCTTCAAACGTTGCCAGCTCAATTAGATCACTGGCAACGCAACAGTAAACATGGTGAGTTTGATAAGTGGTGTCGCTTACTTGCCAAGTTACCCTCAACCACCCCTTCTAATATTGAGTTAGATGAGAAAGTAGCGGTAGGCTCCCTTGCCGATGTAGATGTCTACACGCAAAAGAAAATTAGCGGGTTATTACAGCAGTTTATGCCTTGGCGTAAGGGCCCCTTTTATGTGCATGATATTCATGTCGATACAGAGTGGCGTTCAGATTGGAAATGGGATCGGGTATACCCACACATTACGCCACTAAAAAATCGTACGGTTCTCGATGTGGGCTGTGGAAGTGGCTACCATATGTGGAGAATGCTCGGGCAAGGCGCATCTCGGGTTATCGGTATAGACCCTACCCAACTCTTCTTTATTCAATTTCAAGCAATTAAGCACTTTATTCCGCGAGATGACATTCACTTCCTGCCTTTGGGAATTGAAGAAATGCAGCCGTTGAACGCCTTTGATACGGTGTTTTCTATGGGGGTGCTTTACCACAGAAAAGACCCTATTCAATTTCTTAACCAGCTTAAACTCCAGCTTCGCAAGGGCGGTGAGTTGGTGCTTGAGACCCTCGTGGTAGATGGTGATGAGCAAACCGTGCTGATGGCCGGCGAGCGATATGCACAAATGCGTAATGTATGGTTTTTGCCTAGCACAAAAGCGTTAGCAGTGTGGCTAGAAAGGGTGGGATTCGAAAATATTCGTGTGGTAGATGTGAATCACACGACCCTCGATGAACAACGCTCTACACCGTGGATGGATAGCCAGTCACTGAAAGATTTTCTCGATCCTGAAGATATTACGCGCACTATTGAAGGATACCCTGCACCACAAAGGGCTGTTTTAATTGCCAATCGTAAATAAAAGGGGCAACCGCTGCCTTTACGTGATATTGGCATAAATGTTGATACCTCAATCTTTAGTGAATGTGCTAAATCCGCTTTGATTGAGGTAGTAACATGGATATTAAAGGGTTTTTAAAGACACAACGATTGCCCCTCGCCTACGCGGACACTGCACAAAAATGGTTCATACCTTTATGTGAGCGTCTACTAGAGCACCAAAAAGGTGCAAAGAAAACATTTATCGTGGGAATTAACGGTAGTCAAGGGTCTGGAAAATCTACACTGACGGCGTTTATTGCCGCCTATCTGGAGAGTGTGCATAACAAAAACGTGGTCGCTCTCTCTATTGACGATTTCTATTTCGACAAAGCGCATCGTGGTGAGCTGTCTTCACACGTTCATCCGTTATTAGCCACGCGCGGCGTGCCCGGAACACACGATATTTCACTTGCTCTTGATACCATTAATGCGTTGCAATCAGCACAATCGGTGGCAGTCCCGCGTTTCAATAAAGCCACTGATAATCCATTCCCAACCGCGCAATGGCCGTTAGTTGATGGCCCCGCCGACGTGGTTATCTTGGAAGGATGGTGTGTGGGAATTAAACCTCAAATTCCTTCACAGTTAAATGCGCCTGTAAATTCTCTAGAAGAAACTGAGGATCCGCTTGGTATATGGCGCAACTTCGTTAATACTGAACTGGCGAGCACCTATCAAACATTGTTTTCTCTCATTGATTATCAAGTGATGTTAAAAGCCCCTTCTTTCGATTGCGTGTTTAACTGGCGATTAGAACAAGAAGATAAGCTTCGCGCCGCCACCGAAGGCGAGTCGACCGGTATCATGAGTGAGAGTGAAATAGCGCGCTTTATACAGCATTATCAACGTTTGACTGAACATGCGTTAGAGACATTGCCTGACTCTTGCGATACCGTGTTTACGTTAGATGAAAACAGAGCCATAACATCATAGGAAGTTTGTTAATGACAAAAACGCTTGTTTTCACCGATATGGATGGCACTTTATTAGACCATCATACTTATTCATTTGACGCGGCGAAGCCCGCGCTAAACGCGCTAGACGAAAAACACATACCCGTTATTCCCACAACCAGTAAAACGTTTGCTGAGTTACAACCGCTAAGAAAATCTATCGGCCTCGACGGTCCATTTATTATTGAAAATGGGGCAGCGGTTTTCATACCACATGGCTTTTTTAAGCAAAAACCCACTGGCACTGTATGGGTAGATGGGTATTGGTGTAAGTCTTTTATTTCGAATCAGAAATACTGGATTAAGCTTATCGATAAAATTAACGCAGATTTTGCGGGTGAATTTAAACAGTTTTCTAAAATGTCGGTTCAAGACATTCAAGACGCCACGGGGTTAGATGAAGCCTCAGCGAAACTTGCGGCTAAGCGACAATTTGGTGAACCCGTTCTGTGGACGGGTTCCGAAGAAAGAAAACTCGCCTTTATTGAGGCTATCAAGGAAAGGGGGGCATACCCGCTTGAAGGTGGGCGTTTTGTCCACGTTTCAGGTAACTGCGATAAGGGTCAAGCCCTAAAGTGGCTTGCTCAAGAATTTCAAAAACAACACAACTGCAAGGTTCGCACACTGGCACTTGGCGATGGAAAAAATGATATTGCCATGCTTGAAGCTGCGCATGTTGCTATACGAATCATTTCACCGGTAAACCCTCCGCCAAACGTAAAAAAAGAAGAGGTTTATACCAGCACCCTACCCGGCCCTGAAGGCTGGAACGAAATGCTTACTCAATTGCTTTCCCTATGATCAGGAGGACACATGGCTGATTTTTATCAAAATGGTGTGGTTACAACGTTACATAATTTATCTCGTCGACCTACAGAGGAACTAGAAGCCGAGTTACTCCGTTTTTCTCAGAAAAGACCCATGGCGCTTATTCTGCCCTCACTTTTTTCTGAGTTAGAAGGAGAAGCTTTACCTCATATTGTGGAAGAACTGACCCAAGTGCCCTACTTATCTGAAATTGTAATAGGCCTTGATAGAGCAACCCAAGATCAATACAAACATGCCTTATCGTTTTTCGACAAGCTTCCCCAACACCACAGAGTACTGTGGAATGACGGACCACGCTTAAAAGCCATTGACGAAGAATTGCAAGCGCAAGGCCTAGCACCAAAAGAATTGGGTAAAGGGCGCAACGTATGGTACTGCATGGGGTACGTTCTCGCCTCTAATCGCGCTGAATCGGTTGCCTTGCATGATTGCGACATCGTGACGTACAACAAAGATCTACTGGCTAAGTTAATATACCCCGTCGCCAACCCAACCTTTAACTACGAGTTCTGTAAAGGGTATTATGCCCGTGTAGCAAATGGAAAAATTAACGGTCGTGTTTCTCGTTTGTTAGTTACACCGCTACTTCGCGCCCTTAAACGCATCATGGGCGATAACGAATATTTAGAGTTCATGGATAGTTTCAGGTATCCACTGGCGGGCGAGTTCTCCTTCCGTCGAGATGTACTAAATGATATCCGCATTCCCAGCGACTGGGGCCTAGAAATTGGTGTTCTTTCTGAGATGCACAGAAACTATTCACACAATCGTTTATGCCAAGCAGATATTTGCGATATTTACGATCATAAACATCAAGATTTGTCGCTGAACAATGACCAAGGCGGCCTATCAAAGATGTCTATCGACATTACCAAAGCGATTTTCAGAAAGTTAGCAACCCAAGGCTACACTTTCAGTAATGAAATGTTTCGCTCGATTAAAGCAACCTACTTTAGAATTGCATTAGATTTCATCGAAACCTATCACAACGATGCCGTGATGAATGGTCTTACGTTAGATATACACAGCGAAGAAAAAGCGGTAGAAATGTTTGCAAGTAACATTATGAAAGCTGGCGAGAACTTTTTAGCCAACCCAATGGAAACGCCGTTTATTCCAAGTTGGAACCGAGTAACCAGTGCTGTACCCGACATTTTAGAGCGTTTATTAGAAGCCGTAGAAGCCGACACCGCAGAATTTATGGAAAAGTAAACTATGACTTGGAATATCCTCCATGACAAAGTAAAGCACCACTTGGAATTCATCTATGCTGATGTGGATTTACCGTTAACCATAGACCAGTTAGCAGTATCTTTGATGAAAACCATAGGAATTGATGATGAGGTGGATATCGCTCAACCTCAGTCCCATTACAATTATTGGGACGAGGACGACATCATCATGATTACTTATGGTGATAGCGTGATTGATGGTGACGAGCGACCGCTTGTCACCTTAAACCGCTTTTTGCACCGCTACTGCAAAAACACGGTCAATAATGTTCATATTCTTCCTTTTTTCCCTTATAGCTCTGATGATGGCTTTTCCGTCATCGATTACTCTAGTGTCAATGAGTCGTTAGGTACATGGGAAGATATTGAAGCCATAGCAAAAGACTATGGTCTAATGACGGATTTGGTGATTAATCATTGCTCTGCCCGTAGCGCCTGGTTTGACAACTTCGTCAAAGGTGAAGGCACAGGTTCAGATTTTTTCTTTACCGCCGACCCTGCCGATGACCTATCTATGGTGACACGGCCACGTGTTTCACCGTTATTGCGTGAAACCGAAACGGCCAAGGGTACTAAACACGTGTGGTGTACCTTTAGCCACGATCAGGTAGATTTTGATTTTAGAAATCCAAACGTCTTATTGGCCTTTGTCGATATCATTCGCCTGTACATCGATAAAGGCGCGAAACTGTTCAGGTTAGATGCGGTGGCGTTTCTTTGGAAAATTGTGGGCACAAATTGTATTAACTTGCCGCAGACACATGAAGTTATTCGCTTATTACGTACCCTCATTGAGCATGTAGACCCGTCAATTATTATCATTACCGAAACGAACATCCCAAATAGAGAAAATCTCACCTATTTTGGCAACGCCAATGAAGCCCACGCTATCTACAATTTCTCGCTACCTCCCTTATTAGTAAACACCTTGGTTAGCGGTGATTGTAAGTACCTTAAAAGCTGGATGATGAGTATGCCACCGGCTCAAAATGGCACGGCATATTTTAACTTTATTGCCTCTCATGACGGCATTGGTCTTCGCCCTGCGGAAGGCTTGTTAAGTGACGAAGAAATATCTGAACTTGTGCATACTATGCAAAACTTCGGCGGTAAAATTTCATGGCGAGCGTCTGATCACGGCCAACAAAAGCCTTATGAAATTAATATTACCTTGTTTGACGCACTACAAGGCACGATCAAAGGGCCCGATAGGTGGCAGATCGATCGCTTCATATGTGCCCATGCCATTATGTTAGGCATGGAAGGCATACCCGGTTTATACATTCATAGCTTGTTAGGCACATCCAACGACTACGAAAAGGTAGCCAATACGGGGCAAAACCGCTCTATTAACCGCAGGCGCTGGGAGCTAACCGAATTAGAGGCACTGTTAGATTCGCCTTACTCTCAGCACCATAAAGTGCTAACTCGTCTATCGCAGCTTATTCGGGTAAGAAAAGCCCAACCAGCATTTCATCCTAACGCCACCCAATTTACCTTGCAGTTGGGAAATCAGATATTTGGATATTGGCGACAAAGTCTCGATCGAAAACAGAGCGTTTTCTGTATCAGTAATATCAGTGACGAAGAGCAATCTGTGCTTTTGTCTGACATTAACCTTATTGGTACAGATAACTGGATTGACTTAATTACACGTCAAGAAATTGCGTTATCAAGCAGCTTTTTACAAATGAAGCCGTATCAAACACTGTGGATCAGTAATCAAGATTTTGAATAACATTGACGAAAGTACCTCGTTGCCGTCTGCACAAGACGGCGCGTTCATCTTTGATTTAGATGGCACCTTAGTAGACTCTGTTCCAGACATTACCCGCGCTATCAACCTCGCCTTAAAGGCACTTAAGCGTCCAACTTGTGAAGAGGGTGACGTTCGACATTGGATAGGAAATGGCGCGAAGGCGCTTGTGAGACGCGCCGTATCCTCTGGGTTTCGCCCTACCATTGACGTGCCACAGAGACTATTGGAAGAGACCCATACCCAGTTTCTTAAATACTATAGCGACACACTGTGTGAAAGCTCTACCCTTTACCCTGGTGTAAAAGAAACCCTCGCCGAATTGAAACGCATTGGCTACCCATTGGCTATTGCGACTAACAAGCCTGCGCGTTTTATCGCGCCAATATGTGAAACCTTAGAGATAAACACTTTTTTCAGTCTTTGCGTAGGGGGAGATTCATTACCCGAGAAAAAACCTTCACCCTTGCCTCTTGCGCATCTATGCCACCAGCTCAACAAACAGTCTCACCATTGCATCATGGTGGGCGATTCTAAAAATGACATTTTGGCTGCCAAAGCCGCGGGCATGCGAAGTGTTGGCCTTACCTATGGGTATAATTATGGCGAGTCAATAAGCCAATATCACCCTGATTGGGTGTTTGACGATTTTAGCGAAATCACCTCCCTGTTACCTTAATCACGGTTGCGTTTGTTATCCTATTTACACTGCGTTGTTCCCAAGCAAACATAGGCCGCAAATGGCCTACCCCGCTTTCTTAATTATCACACATTAATCTTTGGTATAACCGCAATTTTTCTGTAATATCCTGCTGTTCAAAATATTCGAGGAGTTATTAGGATGTCAGCGAGTTGGCTTTCACTGGAGAGCGCATTAGACAAAGCGTTATCTGCCGCACACACAGTAACAGAATGTGAAACCGTATCGCTGTTTAGTGCTAATAACAGAATTGTGGCGACAGACATTGTTGCCACTCTAGATGTCCCGCCTTGGGATAACTCAGCCATGGATGGGTACGCAGTGAATACTGCCGGCCTGTCTACGTCATCCCCGCTAGAGGTTCAGGGTACTATTACCGCCGGCATGGCCGCTGATACCCCGTTATCAACTAATCGTGCTTTTAAAATTATGACAGGGGCTCCCGTGCCACCTAACGCTGATGCGGTGGTGATGGTAGAGAATACGGAACAACGGGAAAATAAGGTCATCATCAAATCCTTGCCAACGTCAGGTGAAAATATCCGTTTGAAAGCTAACGATATCTCAGCCGGCGAAGTACTTATCGCAAAAGGCACGCGATTAAATGCTGAACATTTAATGTTGTTATCGTCTCAAGGGCTAGACAAAGTCTCAGTATATAGAAAGCTTAAAGTCGGCGTTGTGGCCACTGGCAGCGAATTAGCACAGCCAGGTGACAACCGAAGTTCAACGCAAATATTTGAATCTAACCGTGTTGGCGTTTGTGCAATTTTAGGCAATGAAAACCTGGATATCGTGGATTTTGGTATTGTTGAGGACGACAAAGACAGCTTGCAGCAACTGTTTGAAAGTGCAATAGGCCAAGTGGATATTATGGTAAGCAGTGGCGGCGTTTCAGTGGGCGATGCCGACTACGTGAAAGAAATCATCAATCGTCTAGGTGGCGTAGATTTCTGGAAAGTCGCCATTAAGCCAGGGAAGCCTTTCGCCCTAGGTTATTTACAACAAAGTGATGCGCAAAAAAATAGCCAACGTACCTTATTTTGTGGGTTACCCGGCAATCCCGTGTCTTCCTTTGTTACCGCAAAACTCCTTGTCGTACCGGTGATACGAAAAATGCAGGGACAAGTCAATGTGTCTGCACCGCTAACGATGAATGCAACATTAACTCACCCCATTAAGCGCCGTGCTAGGCGACGGGATTTTCAGCGCGCAACCATGCACAAAATGGCCGATGGTGGCTACGAGGTAACGCCGTTTAAAACTCAGAGTTCCGGTGTCATGACCTCTATCACCTCAGCAAATTGCTTTATGATCCTTCATGAAGACGTGAGTCAATTAGACGCTGGCGACACCGTACCTGTGATGCCATTTACACTGTAACCTTTTTTTGACGAAAATGGCGAATACGTCGTGTCCGGTACAACACTAGGGTGACGTCCTCGTGTTGTTTTAATCAAACAATATTGAATTATCTGGCCCATAAGCACCTCTGCATGTGGCCATCATTGAAAAGAGTACTAGGGTGAATAAGAAACGCTTTTTGCTAGAAGCTAGAGATGTATTAAAACTGGCCTGGCCGTTGTTGATAGCACAAATAACACAGATGCTCATGGGCGTGAGTGATACCATTATGGCTGGCCGCTACAGTGCCACCGACATGGCCGCTGTAGCACTGGGTTTTAGTATCACCATTCCGCTACTTTGTTTTATTCAAGGAATCGCCCTCGCGCTTCCCCCCATTATTTCAAGGTTACAGGGGAACAAAAACTTAGCGGGCATTGCGGATGCTAGCCAACAGGCCGGCTACTTGGTCTTTTCCGTAGGCGTAGTGATTACGGCTTTTATTCCCTTTGTTTCCAACATTGTGTCTATGTTCCCCATGGCTCCCGAGCTTTACACCATCACGGTCGATTATGTCACTTATGTATTGCTTGCTATGCCTGGGTTCGCCTTGTATCAATGGCTACGTAATTATTGTGAAGGGCTAGGTAAAACCAAACCCACTATGACCATTACTGTCATTGGCCTAATGGCCAATATCCTGGGTAACTATTTGTTTATTTACGGTGCTGGACCTATTCCTGCCATGGGGGGGGCCGGCTGTGGTGCCGCTACCGCTATTGTTATTTACACCATGCTCATTGCCACCGTCATTTACGTGCGATTTGCTCCGGCATTAAAAATGTATCGCTTATTTGATACGCTATACCGCCCTAACCTAGCCGTGATTCATCGAACCTTTAAAATGGGCTTGCCCATTGCAATGACCATATTGTTTGAAGTTACGCTGTTTTCAGTCATTGCTCTTTTACTCGCGCCATTCGGCGCCACCATGGTGGCTGCCCACCAGGTGGCGCTAAACTTCTCTGCACTGATGTTTATGTTTCCTATGAGCATTGGCATGGCGGTGGCCATTAGAATAGGGTATAGAATTGGTCAGAATAATCACAGACAAGCGAAAATTGCCGCTCGTAGTGCAATAATGATTGGCTTTTTCACCTCCGTTTGTACTGCCACCTTCACCCTGTCTGCCAAAGCATTTATTATTGGCTTATATACCAGTGATGAAGCCGTCTACTCTCTGGCGAATGCGCTACTGATATACGCCGCCCTTTTTCAACTGTCTGATGCCGTGCAAGTTATTTCAGCCAATGCACTTCGCGGTTATAAAGATACAACGGCAATGTTTATTATTACCTTCGTATCTTACTGGTTGATTGGCTTACCTACAGGGGTCATTCTAGGGCGTACACAGTGGTTAACGGATGAACCTATGGCTGCGGCAGGCTTTTGGATTGGCTTATTTGTTGGGCTAAGTGCGGCGGCCATTATGCTTGGTGCTCGCCTACTGTATATTCAACGGCCTTCGGCGCGAGTCGCTAGCTGATCCCAATCCTCGGGTGTATCTATATCCCATTGTGCATTGGGTATAGATACAGCCGTTACTTTGCCGTTCTCCTGCCAATGCGAGATCAGGTGTTTAGCGCCTTTGTCCCCACTCAGTTGTATTAGCTCTTCAAACGCCTTTTGGGGGAAAATAGCCGGTACCGTATAGTTACCTTGCCATTCACAGCAAATAATATGCTCAGGTTCACGCTCACTGGCGTGAAGCAGCGCACGGTAATCTCCGTCGGTTAAACAAGGTAAATCGGCAAGGCCCACCATAATATGGGATGGCCTAGAAGAAAATGGCTGTGATTGCGACATAACGGACGACACCCCCAAGCTAAGGCTTGTCCCCATGCCCTTATGCCAATTGGGATTAAAAACGCTTTGCACTGGCAGGGCATTCAGGCTTGGTTGAATGGCTTTTTGCCATTTACCCGTGACCACCACTACCGAAGGCGTTGTGGCCTGATAACTCAAAGCCTGAATAAATCGTGCGGCAGTATGGCTCAATAATGTTTGGCCTGTTTCTGGGTGACAGGACATTAACTTATTACCATGGAACCGGCGACTTTGCCCTGCACTTAGCAGTACACCGGCTACCGTTAACTTACTCATTCACGCTTTTTGCCCATAAGTTGATGAATTAACGAGAACGACTTAACCCTTTAATGGCTTGGGTTAATCCTTCTAAAGTTAACCCATACATTTTATCTTCCACTATC
Organism: Alteromonas australica; assembly: GCF_000730385.1. NCBI lineage: Bacteria > Pseudomonadati > Pseudomonadota > Gammaproteobacteria > Alteromonadales > Alteromonadaceae > Alteromonas > Alteromonas australica. The sequence continues at coordinate 2,374,488 of NZ_CP008849.1, forward strand.
TCTTGCATAATTTTTATAGAAGAATAATAAGGCCAATATTGCTCAGGCTGCGGATTAAGCCACACCGCATGGCTAAAGTGATTGAGCAATCGCTGCATCCAAGCGCTTCCCGGCTCTTCGTTCCAATGTTCTACGCTTCCACCTGGATACGTAATTTCATAGGGGCCCATGGTGGCATCTCCAACGAAAATAACTTTATAGTCACTGCCGTATCGATGAATAATGTCCCACACAGGAATACGCTCTTTATCTCTGCGCGCGTTATCTTTCCACACCTCTTCATACACGCAATTGTGAAAGTAAAAGTACTCAAGGTACTTAAATTCAGTTTGCACGGCGGAAAACAGCTCCTGTGTGGTTTTAACATGGGAATCCATTGAGCCACCTACATCGAAGAACATCAGTACCTTAACCGCATTGTGCCGTTGCGGCGTCATGTGAATATCTAACATGCCCCCTTTTTTAGCGGTTTCTCCGATGGTAGTGGCCACATCAAGTTCTTCACTTGCCCCCGTTCGGGCAAACTTGCGTAATTTTCGTAGTGCTACCTTGATATTTCGCGTACCCAGTTCAACGTCTGAAGACAGGTTTTTAAACTCTCGTTTGTCCCACACCTTTGCAGCAGAAAATTTTCGATTCCCTTTTTGCCCTATGCGTACGCCTTCAGGATTGTCGCCATACGCACCAAAAGGCGACGTTCCGCCAGTGCCTATCCATTTATTTCCGCCTTGGTGACGCTTTTCTTGCTCTTCTAAACGCTTCTTCAGCGTTTCCATCAGTGCCTCTAATCCCCCGGCTTGCCGCAAGGCTTCCCGCTCTTCTGGGCTAAGGTTTTTTTCTAATTCTTTTCGCAACCACTCTTCAGGTATGTCTTTGCCGAACAAGTCTATGGACTCAACCCCCTCGAAATAATCCGCAAATGCCCTATCGAATTTGTCGTACTGGGTTTCGTCCTTAACCATAATCGTGCGAGATAGGCTGTAAAACCCGTCGAGATCGGCGTAAACCACGTGCTTTTCTAACGCTCGCAGCAAATCAAGCAATTCCCGTAGGGTGGTTTTAACCTGATATTTTCGTAACGTAAAAAAGAACTGAATAAGCATTATCGACGCGCCATAAAGACCAGTTTTTCAAACAAATGAATATCCTGCTCGTTCTTTAACAACGCACCGTATAAAGGCGGGATAGCCGCTTTGCCATCTTTATTGTGTAGAGCTTCAGGAGAAATATCTTCCGCCACTAACAATTTTAACCAATCAATCAGTTCTGAGGTTGATGGCTTTTTCTTTAATCCCGGTACTTCTCGAATGTTGAAAAACGCCTTTAACGCCTCATCCAATAAACGCTTTTTCAAGTGTGGAAAGTGAACGTTGACAATCTCTTGCATATCTTCTGGTGAAGGGAATTGAATATAGTGGAAGAAGCAACGGCGGAGAAACGCATCGGGTAGCTCTTTTTCATTATTAGAGGTAATAATAACAATGGGTCGCTGTTTTGCCACAACTCGCTCTTGAGTTTCATAAACAAAAAATTCCATTTTATCTAACTCAAGGAGAAGATCGTTTGGAAACTCAATGTCGGCTTTATCAATTTCGTCAATCAATAACACGGGGCGCTTTTCAGCGCTGAACGCCTCCCACAACTTGCCTTTAACAATATAGTTACCTATATCGTGAACGCGATCATCCCCTAACTGTGAATCTCGCAAACGCGAAACGGCGTCGTATTCGTACAACCCTTGCTGAGCTTTCGTCGTAGATTTGATATGCCACTGAATAAGATCGGTACCAAGACTTTCAGCCAATTCTTCGGCTAACATGGTTTTACCTGTGCCCGGCTCACCCTTAATAAGCAGCGGTCGCTCTAGGGTGATGGCTGCATTAACGGCCAGTTGAAGATCTTTGGTTGCGATATAGTTAGACGTGCCACTAAAAGCCATTGTGCTCTTACTCCGTATAATTCTTCGTCTTCATGTATTTTAACAATAACATATAGCTAAAAAACACTTTGCATTTTTACGTTTGGGACCAATGATATAAGGGTAAAGTGAAATTCCCTAATTCAGGCTATGAATTATTAACTATTATTAGTGCCTGTATTCTTTGTTCACAACTAACACGACAGACGGAATTTCCACATAAATCAGGAACGAGTTAAGGATTAATAATGAACGTATTTGACGACAATTCGCTTTCTATTGGCCGTACGCCACTAGTTAAATTAAACCGCGTAACCTCAGGTAACGTGTACGCTAAAATTGAATCGCGTAACCCAAGCTTCAGTGTGAAGTGCCGTATCGGTGCCAATATGATTTGGGATGCTGAGCAACGTGGCGTGCTTACGGAAGGTAAAGAAATTGTTGAACCTACCAGTGGTAACACGGGTATTGCATTAGCCTTTGTGGCGGCTTCACGCGGTTACAAGCTAACCCTAACTATGCCTAGCAGCATGAGTTTAGAACGCCGTAAGCTACTTAAAGCATTAGGCGCAAACTTGGTGCTTACCGAAGCGCCTAAAGGCATGAAAGGTGCCGTCGCCGCAGCGCAAGAAATTGTCGCCTCTGATCCTGATAAATATGTCTTGCTTCAACAATTCGACAACCCTGCTAACCCCGCTATTCACGAAAAAACCACTGGCCCTGAAATTTGGGAAGACACAGACGGTAAAGTAGACGCGTTTGTCGCAGGTGTGGGCACAGGCGGTACTATTACAGGGGTAAGTCGTTACCTTAAAAATACCCAAGGCAAAGCGATTACCTCCATTGCGGTAGAGCCTACTGATTCACCGGTTATTACACAAGCACTGGCAGGTGAAGAATTAACACCAGGGCCGCACAAAATTCAAGGTATTGGCGCAGGTTTCATTCCTGGTAACCTCGATCTGGATCTGATTGACGAAGTTGAGCAAGTCACCAACGAAGAATGTATGGAAATGGCTCGCAAACTGATGACAGATGAAGGGATACTTGCGGGTATTTCATCTGGTGCAGCAGTAGTGGCCGCTAAACGCTTCGCTGAACGCCCAGAAAATAAAGACAAAGTTGTGGTGGTTCTACTTGCCAGCGGAACAGAGCGTTATTTAAGTAGCCCACTTTTTGCGGGCGCATTTGATGAGCAAGAAGAAGTGCAGTAACGCACGCATTAAATGTAATATAACGATGAAAAGCGAGGTTTAGCCTCGCTTTTTTGTTTATGTATTGTAGCCGTAGGAAGTTTGTAGAATAATTTACCTTCTGAGGTGGTCTTTTCGACTAAATTCGCCGGTTTGAAATTGAAACACTGGTGCCCTCATACTATGTATTAGAAACGGACGTCGACTTAAAAGGTAACCTATCTATGACTACACGTAAGTGGTACGCCCTCATTGGGCTTTTTACGGTGGTGTTTTTAACCGCATGCGGTGAAAAAGAAAAAGGCATTGGCCGATACGGAATGCTTGACGAAAGCACCCCCGAGTACGTGACTGTGGTCTTTTTGCAAAGTATTTATGAAGACGATAATTTGGATTTAGCCATGCGCCTGTCGAGTGACAGATTAGCGCGCATTTTGAAGAAATATCATACTAATCGGAACGTACAGCGGCATTTATTAAATTTAAAGTACGATTCAGTAACAATAACACCGCAGAGCAACAATAGCGTTGGACGAAGCGAGTTCGCTGAAAAATCCACCATCACCGTGTTTCTTAGCGGACAATACGACAACGATAAAGTTGAAGATATTCGAAGCCTAGATTTAGAAAAAATAGATGGTGAGTGGAAAGTCACAAAAATTCACCCCGATCATTTCTTTTAAACGTAGCGAACATAAAATCGATAGTAAAAGGCCGCGTGATACGCGGCCTTTTTCGTTTTTCATCAGTGCATTACTGGCCTACGGCCACTCCTTCTCGGCGTGGATCTGCACCACCAATTAATTTACCTGACTTAAACTGGATCCCATGCAAGCCACTGTTTAAATCTACCACTTTCACTGTGTGACCTAGCTTTGTTAACGGCGCCTCTAAATCGGCGATGGGCGTACCTTTCTCCAGCGCGGTGTAGTCATTTCTATTGGTCATTTTTGGCAGGTTGATAGCCTGTTGGATATCAAGACCAAAATCGATAATACCAATCAGGGTTTGCGCCACATAACTAATGATACGCGAGCCGCCTGGCGAGCCAATCACCACTTCGAGGTCCCCCTTATCATCGAACACCATCGTTGGGCTCATCGCACTGCGTGGACGCTTTCCAGGTTCAACCCTGTTCGGCACAGGGAAACGATTCTTGGTGGGTGAGAACGAAAAGTCGGTAAGCTGGTTATTTAACAAGAAGCCCCCCACCATAATGCCCGAACCAAACATAAATTCGATACTGGTGGTCATCGACACCGCATTCCCTTCTTTATCTACTATAGAGAAATGCGAGGTATTGGGCAGCTCCATTGACGTGCCCATGGCAATTTCAGCATCACCATATGGATTTCCAGCCTTCGCTTTGCGCCATGGCTTGTCAGCATCAATACTTTCAGCGCGTCTGGCTAAATAAGCGGTATTGATCATGGCTGCATAGGGCAATTTGGTAAAGTCCGTATCCGCTATAAACTTTTCGCGGTCGGCGTAGGTTAGCGCGCTCGCTTGGCTATACACGTTCGCAAAGGCCACTGAGTCTGGTTTCATGGTACTCAGTGGCTGGCCTTCCAGCATTTTAAGGAGTTGGAACACGTTAATGCCGCCTGAACTCGGCGGAGCCATTCCGCAAATACTCTTATCACGGTAAACACCGCATACAGGATCGCGTTCTTTTGGCGTATAGTTTGCTAAATCTTCCAGCGTCATTTTACCTGGGTTGATACTTGCGGTATTCACCGCTTTGACTATTTTCTCAGCCAGTTCACCGGTGTGGAGGTAATCAGCGCCATGCTCAGCAATACCCGTTAAAGTTTTGGCAAGTGCCTTGTTCTTTTTAATGGTGCCTTCTTTTAACGGCATGCCAGCGGGATAAAAATAAGTTGAACTGCTAGGAAAGGTTTTTAACCCCGGATGATAGTCCAGTGCCACCAGCTTAGCTAAACGTGGCGATACCTTAAAGCCTTTCTCCGCTGTTTCTATGGTATCGTCGAATAAGGTGTTCCACGGTAACTTGCCGAATTGTTTATGCGCAAGTTCAAGTGCTTTAACCGCACCGGGCACCCCCACTGATTTGCCTCCGACCACAGCCTCTAGCCACTTCATTGGTTTGTTGCCATCCATAAACCAATGCCCATCTACAGCTGAAGGCGCCATCTCTCGGCCATCAAACGTATGTAGCACTTTATTTTTATTATCCCAATATAAAATAAAGGCCCCGCCGCCGATTCCAGAAGATTGAGGTTCAACCAAGGACAACATAGATTGAATGGCTACCGCGGCATCTATTGCACTCCCCCCTTTCTCAATAATATTCTTACCGGTCCACGAAGCATAAGGGTTAGCAGCCACCACCATGTAGTCCTCTGCCACAAATGCCTTTTTCTCAATATAGCCAGTTGCCGCTTCGGGTTCACCAACCTCACGCTTTTGCTGCGCGCTGGCAGAAAAAACAATACAACTCGTTAATGCCAATGTAATGGCAGATGAATAGAACCAAGAACGTCGTATCAAAATGTGTGATCCTCATTATTTGAATTTGTCTGGATTAATTGGGCGCTTATTTAAGAAAGCATCAAAGGCTTCTTGGGCTGCATCCATACCCATAGCTTGAATAAACACATCTAGCTCTATGTCCATCTGTTGACGGATAAGATCTGTGTCGTTGTTTAAAAGCGATTTAGTTTGCAGTAATGAAAACGCTGGTTTCTCTACTAGCTTCTTACACACTGACATGACTTTATCAGACAAGCTTGTCTCGGGCACAATGTCAGTAAGTAGGCCAAATTGATAGGCATCTTCTGTGCCAAAGGGTTCGCCTAGCATTAACCACTCGCTGGCTTTTCGACGCCCAGCTATTTTGGGTAAAAGATAACTTGAGGCATATTCAGGAACAAGGCCTAAGTTGATGAATGGCAGAACAAATCGGGTATTTGGTTGGGCATACACAAAATCACAGTGTAATAGCATGGTGGTCCCTATCCCTACCGCAACACCATGAACTTGAGCAATAACCGGCTTTTCACAATCCATTAGCGCGCGCATAAAGGCTGCAGTTTCTGCTACGTGCTCGCTCTCTTCTTTGCTGGCAAAATCCTGAATATCGTTGCCAGCGGTAAAACAATCTCCGTGACCCTTCAATAAAATAACCCGTATGTCTGGGTGATGCTTTGCATCAAAAATAGCATCCGCCATTTGTTGATACATACTACGAGTTAAGGCGTTTTTCTTGTCTACGCGATTGATGACAATGTGTAAAACGTGATCTTCTATATGGGTGAGAATGTGAGACATACCTACCTCCTGCGATTAGGTGTAGCGTCCAACACCTATGTAGCGGTGGGTGATCACCCTACACAATGGACGAGTGAGAATTTTGCCAAGCTTTTACACGCTCAAGGCTATTTTTTTGTATCATAGCCAGCAAATCACTATTTCAACAATAATTTACAATGATAATGTCACTGCCGTATTCGCTTAAGTATTCTCTTGGCCCTTTAATTTTAGCCTTCATCACAACCTTAGCCTTTTTCTTCGAACCCGCTTCAGGCCAATACTTCGCCTATGACAGATACGCCATTCAGGGCCTAGAAACATGGCGCTTGCTAACCGGTAATCTGGTTCACACTAATGGCTACCACTTATTGCTCAATTTAGCTGGCGTCGTATTACTGTGGGCGTTACATGGCGAACACTACAGAGCGGGCTTATATTTAAAAGTATTTGCGTGGTGTGGTTTGGGCACTAGTGCGGGTCTTTATTTCTATGCCCCGGATCTTATTTGGTATGCCGGGTTATCGGGTGCGCTGCATGGCATTTTTGCATGGGGCGCATGTATGGATATTCTCAATCGTATGAAATCAGGTTGGGTACTACTGGCTGGCGTGGCAGTTAAAGTGATTTACGAACAGACGGTGGGCGGCAGTGCTGATGTGGCTGCACTTATTGATGCCAAAGTCGCCATTGACGCGCACTTATTCGGTGCAATGAGTGGCGTACTTTTGTTTTTCCTTATGTGGTTAACGAAATTACCCTTTCGCAAAACGGCGAAGTAAAAAATAAGGCGCCCATGAAGTGCGCCTTACTCATCTGTTGTTATACCGATAATGACTAAAGGTGAGTTTCAAACAACTTGTAGATACGTCGGTACTCATCTAGCCACGAGCTAGGCTGCACAAAGCCATGGGGTTCGACCGGGTAAATTGCGGTTTCAAAATTTTCTTTTTCTAATTCGATTAAACGCTGCACTAAACGCACGGTATCATGAAAAAACACGTTGTTATCCACCATAGGTGCATTAATCAGTAACGGCTTTTGCAGCCCATCGGCAAAATAGATAGGCGAGCTGCGCTTATAGGCAATAGGGTCGATTTGAGGCGTGTTTAAAATATTCGACGTATAACCGGTATTATAATGCGCCCAGTCTGTTACCGGCCTTAACGCAGCGCCGGCTGCAAACAAATCAGGTTCTTTGAACATGGCCATAAACGTAAGGAAACCACCATAAGAACCGCCGTAGGTCCCAATTCGTGATGTATCCACATTCGCATGGTTGGCTAACCAATTTACCCCGTCTCGTAAGTCTTCAAGTTCTGGTTTGCCCATGTGGCGGTAGATAGCCGTTCTCCAGGCACTGCCATAGCCCGCGGACGCACGGTAATCCATATCGAGCACGACATAACCTTGCTGTGCCAACATGCTGTTAAACATAAACTCTCTGAAATAAAGCGACCAGCCATAGTGTGCATTTTGTAAGTAGCCTGATCCATGGTTAAAAACCACGGCTTTATTCGGTGTACTGCTGTCGCTATTTTTCGGCAAATACAGTCTGGCGTAAATTGGCGCTTCGGTATGGCTTGAAGGTATTTCAATAATGCGTGGTTCAGTCCAAGGCATCGCATTGTAGGCGTCGGTGGTACCGAACGTCACTTGCTGGGCAGCGCTATCTTGGCCAATCTTTTTAACATACAACTCAGGCGGACGCTGGATTTTGCTGTGGGTTAACAGCAGCGTTTGTTCGTCGGGACTGAGTTTGTAGTCAGCCATGCCGCCCAAATTCGTCAGGGCTTCTGACTGCAGCGTCTCCACATTCACCCGATAAATCTCGTACATACCGGGGTGCTTGACATTCGCCTTATAGTAAACGTATTTGTCATCCTTGGTTAACGTAGGATGACTGGCCACAAATGAGCCGGCAGTCAGCGCCACAGGGCTTTCATTTAACGCTTTGATATAAAGGTGAGCGTAACCCGTTTCTTCTGATTGATAATAAAGGACATCTGAATGGTGAAGCCAGCCAAACGCATTGTGACGGTAATTAATCCAAGCGTCATTGTGTAAGCGATGTTGATTCACCAATTCGCCATTCTTAAAATTTACTGTCGCAATCCATCGGTCTTTATTGTCCCAGGCCTCCAGCATGACGGCCACTTTTTCACCCGATGTATTCCAACGAATTGTGGGTTTGTTCCAACGGGTAGCAGACATTAACCGAATATCCCGTGGAAGGCGGTTTATTTCGTAGCGCTCGCCTTTCGCTTCTGCATTTTCTCTTTTAACGTCTGCCAATACGTCTTCGTTAAAGCCGGGTAAATTAAAATACGTCAGTTCACGCTTTTCTCCAGCCGTTAAATCAATTAACCACAATTGATGGTTAACTGGCTTAGCATCAACTACACGCTGACGGACAGACTGGCTCGCAATACGCCCATCTTCTTGAATATAGTGAGGCATAATGTCGGATTTATCGCGAGTTGCTCGTTTTTCTTTAGTGGCGATAATGGCATATCGGCCATTTGGCGAGACACTCACTCCCGCCAAAGTGTGAGCGGCGTCAAAGTAAAATGGCACAGGAGCAATACTGTTATTGTACTCAGCGATTTGACGTTTTTGCGCTGCTTTTTCTGTTTTGTTGTGACGTTGTTTCTTTATGTATTCAATTAAGGTTTGTTGCTCTTTAGCAATGTAATCCTTAGCAGGCTTCACCGGTGAGGGCTTTTCGCCGAATACCCACTGAAGTAGTTCTTCACGTTGACCATTTTCTAAGTTAATGGCAATAAATCTATTGCCATTAAGTGCCATTAGTCGTCCATCGGTCATAAACGACAGCATGGAAAGTCGTGAGCCCCCCCTGGTTAACTGGACAAGCTCACCATCGGTAAACTGTACATACGCACTGTCGCCGTAAAGAAATGCAACCACGCCATCGTTACGTTCTACCCGCTCTTTGAAACGATATTTATGAAGTTGGCTTAACGGTGCCTTTTGTGTTGCCGTTGGCGCGGTTAACGGCGCAATATAGGTTTCTCGATTCACGCTTCCTTCTTCGTTAAGTTCGTAGACTAACGCCTTACCATCGACAGACCAGTTCATAGAAACAGGAAAACGCCCCATCCAACTGGGATCTGACATGATTTTCTCTAACCTAATGACGGTTTCGCCATTCTGTTTGAGCGACGACGACTGAGAGGTCGATTCCAAGGTATCATTGTTGCTTAAGCCCTTGATATCTTGAGTTATCGCGGATTCTGACTTTACTGCATGAGAGGGAGCTTGCTTCTCCGTAGACGTTGTTTGACACCCTGTGACCACCACTGTCATTAATGTGGTCAAAAATAAACATGACGAAACTTTCATAATTACTGCAATTTCTTTTTAGTTGTTTTAATTTGTACTCAGTATACCCAATTACGCTAGATTAGGGCGCGGCGCTTGCCGCTCACTATTGTCTAACAAACGCATACTTAACCCTAATAACGTTTAACCTAAACCACTTTGCTAATAACGCTGTGTAGCAAAGCCATAATACTAATACACTATAGGACAGCCACTGTGAAGTTATTCAGCCGACACACCATTGCCTCAATACTGACCCTTGTAAGCTTATTCCTTGCCCCCACCATCAGCGCAAGTGAATGCCCCGCCGTACTTAAATTTATGAAACGAAAATTAAACTCGCAAGAAACCGTCAACCTATGTGAAGACTACGCAGGAAAAACCGTGCTTGTGGTTAATACCGCCAGTTATTGTGGTTACACGCCGCAATTTGAAGGATTGGAAGCCTTATACAGTGATTATAAGGATAAGGATTTTGTGGTGTTAGGCTTTCCTTCTCACGACTTCAACCAAGAAGATAATGACGAAGGTAAAACAGCAGAACTTTGCGAGCTCACCTACGGCGTGAAATTCCCCATGTTTGAACCCACATCGGTGAAGGGAGATGATGCTGATCCCATGTTTAGAATGCTGGCAAAAGCCACGGGGAAAGCACCAAGTTGGAATTTCAATAAATACCTAATCTCACCGGATGGAAAAACCATTACTCACTATCCTGGTTCAGTAAAACCTTCTGATTACGGATTTATTGATGATGTAAAAGCGTATGTAGAAAATTAAGCGTTTGTGCCTATTCCTACACTGGCAAACATAAAAAAGCCCCGCGTGATACGCGGGGCAACAAGCACACTCAACTTGGAACACACTTTAGCGGTAACGTAGAAGATACGTTTCGCCAACTGCAATAATTTAGTCAACAAACTAGCTTAAGAGTTCAACAATTTCGCCCTTCGCTTGCTCAATACTTTTCGTTGCTTGTTCCTCACCCATGTTAAGTCCTTCTGCATAAACAAAATTAATCTCTTTTATGCCAATAAAATTAAGGAAATGTTTTAGGTATGGTGTTTGGGTATCAAAATCTGAGCCCGCATAAATTCCACCCCGCGCAGAGAAGACGGTTGCGGACTTACTCTCAAGCAAACCAACCGGCCCGGTTTCAGTGTACTTAAATGTAATTCCTGCCCGCGCAATACGATCGAAGTAGGCCTTTAAGCTTGAAGGAATACCGAAGTTGTACATAGGAACCGCGAGTACAATTTCATCCGCCTGTTTGAGCGATTCAATCAGATCATCAGAATGTTTCGCCAATGCAACTTGCTCATCAGAGCGAGCATTTTCTTCTGTCATCCACGCTTGCATCTCAGCCTGCGTTAAATGAGGCAAGGCGAGATCAGCAACATCTAAAGTAGTCACCGACGCTTGGTCGCTCGCCGTCAGCTTATTTAAATAGTCACGCGCTAAGGTTGTAGAGTTACCACTTTCGCCATTTAAGCTAGAAAATACAGCAAGTACCTTTTTCATATCTGTTCTCCAATAATAAAGTGAGCCCACTTTATTGCATATTTAAAAGAACAAAAATAAGAAAAAAACCTTACTAACATTTCAAAAAAACGAATGGTAATGCAGAAGGGTATGGAAAGAACACCGATGATATGCTGCAAGAAGCATGATCCTATACATATTTCGTCACGCAATCGAGTTTGCCACAACACAATTAGGAAGAACTAAGATGCAAAGGACCAAGATGCTTCTTGCAAAAATAATACTATCACTGTTTTTACACGAGATGCGACTTTATATTTAACGAACAGCTCTGGCCGCCCGTTAACACCTATCGCCGACACCAACATTTCCGTTAGCCGAAATACTCCGCGTTTAATGCCTGTAAAAAATCGGCAATCAAATCGTCTGTATCTTCAATACCTACTGATACACGCAGCATATTGTTTGAAATGCCCATCTCTTCGCGTTCTTGGGCACTGTTTTCAAAGTAGATGGTTGGTGCTACGGGCAATGCCAAAGTGCGGTTATCCCCTAAGTGCGTTGCACATATGACCAAATCCAGGTTGTTTAAAAACGCCACGGGGTCAATACCGTCAATTAAGTCGAAACTTAAAATTGCGCCATACCCTGCGTTTAATTGCTCTCGTGCCATAAAGTGTTGCGGGTGATCGACCAAACCTGGGTAAAACACCTTCGCTACGTTAGGATGATTGTCTAAGAAGGTCGCTAGTTTCATTGCATTTTGCTGACTACGCATCAGACGCAGCGCTAAGGTTTCCATTCCCAATGCAATAGCACTAGCAGATTGCGGCGATAATGTTGCTCCTAAGTCGCGCAAACCGCGCTTCTTAATTTGGGTTAAGCCCCATTGTGTTTCATCAGCCACTTGATAAGCCGGCTTAATGCCTCCAAACGCTTTCCAATTAAACAAGCCAGTATCAATAACCGCACCACCCAATACATTGCCATGACCGGCAATATACTTGGTTAAGGAGGTAAAAATTAATGACGCTTTGTAGTCTTTAGCACGCAGTAACGGTGGCGGCGTCATGGTATTGTCAACCATAAACAGAATGTTCTTTTCTTCACAGAATTGACCAATGGCGTGTAAGTCAGCGACCTGAGTCACCGGATTTGCAACCGTTTCTGTGTACACTCCTCGGGTATTCGGCTGGTAGGCATCCATAACCAATTCAATGTCAGTCACATCGGTATAGGTCACTTGTACACCAAAATCTTTAATGGTTTCAAAGAAACTGCGGGTATTACCAAAAAGGTATTGGCTAACAATGAGGTGGTCGCCAGCTTTAAGTAACGCAAATAAACTGCTGCTGATTGCCGCCATTCCGGTAGCATAGCAAAGTGCACCAACGCCCCCTTCTAACTCGTTTAGCATTGCTTGTAACGCCGCCACAGAGGGTGACGATGAACGAGAGTAAACATGTGCAGCCTGCTTGCCCTGAAATGCATCAATTATGCCTTGGGCATCTTTAAATTCGAACAGAACAGAGTTAGAGGTACTCGTATGAACGCCACCATGTTCAGGCGTATTAAGCATGCGATCAGCATGCACTTGTCGGGTGGTGAATCCCATTTTTGTCACGGGTGAAGCTCCGAAGTCAATATACGCGCCAGCCCCGAATTCTGCCTGACATGACAGGCTCACGCCTTCGCCTTACGCGTAGGACATCGTAAACTAGGGCTGCGTTATGCAGTTTTTAGGATATTTGCCGCAAACATTACCATAAAATGCATAAATAGTTTGCATTTGTTCGTGGGTATTCGTGACTTCGCGAATTACCGGCCCAAAAACAATCTGTTTATGTTTGTAGTCCAGCCCAATTAGTTGAATCGGAATTTGCGCTTGTTTAGCGATATGGACGAATCCTTGTTTCCAGGGAAAAGCGGCTTTTCTCGTGCCTTCTGGCGCAAGGGCCAATATGAGATCTTCCGATTGGCTTATTTGTGATGCTATGGCTGTCACCACACCATGAGCCCGGCTACGTTCGATAGGAATGCCGCCTAACTTTCGAACAATGTAACCAAGGGGGGGAACGAAAATACTGTGTTTGCCGAAAAAGCTTAGCTTCAACTGACACGAAAACACCACCAGCAAGCCAATAAAAAAATCCCAATTAGAGGTATGAGGCGCGACCGCTAAAATCGCTTTTGGCGCATTGATTAACTCACCTTTTACCGTCCACCCTCTTTGTGTCAGTAACCAGGAAGAACATCGGGACAACCATTGAGGCCATTTTCGCGGCATTAATTCACCTATGGATACTTGCCCAATGTACGACACCTGTTCTGAATATTGAGGATCATTTTTCATTTTTATTTTTCTGTTACCGCACAATATGTTAATAAGCAATTGGTTAAGCATAATGGAAACATGAATCCATGATTATTGCTAACATAAATTTAACAATGCTCGCACTCTCTCTTTTATGGTGAACCCACAAAGGGTATAGATGCTTATTCATTAACAAGACACAATTAGGCGAAAGAGTAGATTATGTGTATTTTGTTTATTGCTCGTAGAAAACGCGCTGACTACCCACTTATTATTGCGGCCAATCGTGACGAATTTTACCAGCGCCCTACCGCGCCCTCGGCGTTTTGGAAACATCATCCACACATGCTTGCTGGGCAAGATTTAGAAGCACGTGGGACTTGGATGGGGGTAACCCGCCAAGGCAAAATTGCTGCCTTAACCAATGTACGCGCGCCATCAGAAATGAAAACTGACGTAAACTCTCGCGGCGAACTCGTGGCTAATTGGTTGCAGCAACCCTTGGCTGATCATCAAAATAACAGCCTCGTGGCGATAGATGAATATTTGCAGTCGCTGCATCTATCGCGAAACCAATACAATGGTTATAACCTTTTGTTCGGCGATGTCGCGCATCTGTGTGTTTATAACAACGTGAATGACACCACCCACGGCGTTGAACAGGGCGTGTTTGGTTTGTCGAATGCAGATATTGTCACCCCTTGGCCTAAAGTTACTCAAGGTGTCACTGCATTAAATCAGTACGTTGACGCACAAGCTAAAATTGACTGTGAAGACCTATTTGCGCTTTTGAAACAAGACACAAAAGCCCAGGATCAAGCGCTACCTGACACCGGAATTGGCTATGAGTGGGAAAAGGCACTTTCCTCTATTTTTATTCAGACGCCTAAATACGGCACACGCACCTCAACCTTGCTGCTTGTGGATGCTAACAACGTGCTGACATGGAAGGAAAGAAGCTTTTCAGACACCGGGCTAGCAACGCAAACACGGGAATTTAGTTTTCAAATTTAGTGCATTTTTAGCATGACGCTTTCGCGTTTTATTAAAAAGCCGCTTTATTGAAATATTTTCAACTAATAGGGGTCGTTTTTTCTATCATCGGTGGCATAATGCCTGCCTGCTACTTTTTGCATACCAACGTGAGGACATAACGTGTTTGAAGTATTACCCCATCTCGCCCCAGATCCAATTCTTGGCCTGTCAGCTGCTTATCGCGAAGACACTAACCCTAATAAAATTGATTTAGGTGTAGGTGTCTATAAAGATGAGCAAGGTAATACCCCTATTCTTTCAAGTGTAGCGAAAGCACAAAAGATGCTATTAGAGACTGAAACCAGTAAAACGTATATTACCCCGCAAGGTAATCAAGGTTTTATTGATGGCATGCTATCGCTATTGTTAGGCAAAAGCAGTCCAGTGTTGTTATCTGATCGTGTTGCTGCAGTGCAAGCCCCAGGCGGTTGTGGCGCACTGCGTATTTTGTCTGAATTACTTGTACGTTGTAACGATAATGCGAAAGTATGGGTCAGCGATCCCACATGGGCAAACCATATCCCGCTCATCGGTTCAGCTGGCCTTAAGATTGAGAAATATCCTTATTTCGACAAAGCGACTGCTAGCATCCGTTTTGATGCCATGATGGAAACACTACGCCAAGTTGAAAAAGGCGATGTGGTATTACTTCATGGTTGCTGCCATAACCCTACGGGCGCAGATTTAACCAACGCGCAGTGGGACGAAGTACTGGAAGTGGCAAAAGAGCGTGAGTTCTTACCCTTTATCGACGTTGCATATTTAGGTTTTGGTGAAGGTTTAGACGAAGACGCCTACGGCCTTCGCTTACTCATTGAAAACCTGCCTGAAGTTATCGTAGCGGCGTCTTGCTCGAAAAACTTTGGTTTGTATCGTGAGCGTGTAGGTCTCGCCGCTATTATTACCGAAGACAGCAAAACCCGTAATATTGCACAAGCGCAAATTCAATCTATTGCTCGTGGCATTTACTCTATGCCGCCTAGCTACGGTGGCGCTTTGGTGGATATTATTTTAGCTGACGAAGCACTTAATAATGAATGGGTAAGCGAAGTTAATGATATGCGTGAACGCATGAAAACGCTGCGTGCTATGTTGGTGAAAAATCTTCACGAGAATGGCTCGCCGAAAGATTTCAGCTTCGTAAACGATCAAAAAGGCATGTTTTCGTTCCTGTGTATTACCCCAGAGCAAGTGCGCGAAGTTCGTGAAAAACACAGTGTCTACTTCGTCGACTCAAGCCGCGTAAACATTGCAGGCATTAACCAGCAAAATGTTGAAACCTTAGCGAAAGCGCTGGTATCCGTACTCTAAAATAGGTGTGATACACAGAATACATCTGTGTACCAATACCCTAAATAGAAAAGTCGCCATGCTTTTTAAAAGCTGGCGACTTTTTTGTTTTATTTGCTCTATTTGCTAAGCATGTCAATTCGGTGTCATACTCCTATCACCGATAAAATGAGGCACAGCAAACCCATGAAAATGAACCGCCTAGTAAGCCAGTTTACCAAGAACATCACGCCTCACGTTGAAGCTGAGCTTCGCCTGGCCCAACTAGCCAGCTCAAATAACCAATCATCGAAGGCGTTTTTTCACTTAGAAAATGCCCATGTACTTGGGCAAGAGTCTACGTACTGGCACGTAAAGGTTCATTTGCTGATGTTTTTGTGGGCCATTAAAAATACAAAACTCTCTGAATGTCTCGGGCAAGCTTTTCGTTTAGTTGGTGCTTTAACAAAAACGGCGCTGGGGCTGGTACCTAAAGGTAATACCGGAGGGAGCAATATAAGCCCGTTTAAAACACTCCCCTTACGACCTGAGCATGCTAGGGCCATCCAAGCCGCTAAAGGTATTTAAAAACGCGGATAAAAAACAGCGTTTCATCAAACGCTGTTTTTTATTTAGTCAACGGGATTGGCTAGCCGAGTTCGCCTCGGACTATGGCGGCCCCGGCACTCAGCGCTTGCATTTTACCTTCGGCAACAGTGCGTGAAAGCGGTGTCATACCGCAATTTGTTGACGGGTAAAGTTTGTCTGCATCAACAAACTGCAGCACTTTTCTTAAGGTGTCAGCCACTTCCTCAGGGGTTTCTATGCTATTCGTTGCGACATCAATTGCGCCTACCATGACCTTTTTACCACGTATAAGCTCAATTAAGTCCATTGGCACCCGTGAGTTTTGACATTCTAACGAAACAATATCGATAGTAGAACTTTGTAACTTAGGAAAAACATCTTCATACTGACGCCATTCTGAGCCCAGTGTTTTCTTCCAATCGGTATTCGCTTTAATGCCATAGCCGTAGCAGATATGCACGGCGGTTTCACATTTAAGGCCCTCTGCTGCGCGCTCTAATGCCGCTATGCCCCAATCGTTGACTTCATCAAAAAATACATTAAAAGCAGGCTCATCAAACTGAATGATATCAACCCCAGCCGCTTCTAGCTCTTTAGCTTCTTGATTAAGTAACTTTGCAAATTCCCATGCGAGCGCACCACGATTCTTGTAGTGGTCGTCAAAAAGTGTATCCACCATTGTCATGGGGCCTGGCAAAGCCCACTTAATGGGTTGCTTGGTGAGTTTACGCAGAAACTTAGCATCTTCCACAAATACCGACGAAGGACGAGTAACCTCATCCACCACCATTGGCACACTGGCCTCGTAACGATTGCGAATTTTAACTGTTTTACGCTTTTTAAAATCGACACCATTGAGCTGTTCAATGAATGTGGTGACAAAATGCTGGCGAGACTGCTCACCGTCACTAATGATGTCTATACCAGATTGTCTTTGATTTTGAAGGGCTAAGCGCAGTGCGTCTTGTTTCCCTTCGACTAATTCTGCGCCCTGTAACTTCCATGGTGACCATAGCGTTTCAGGCTGAGCGAGCCACGCAGGTTTAGGTAGACTTCCGGCGATTGACGTAGGTAATAGTGTATTCATGTTTGATACTGCTTATAGGTAAAGTAAATTAAAGGGCGGCGCTAGCTGACCACTGCTCAAGGGCAGATTGATACGGTTTTATGAAGTGCTCTTCTACGTATTTCCCCTGTTTCACTGCTAATTGGCTACGCTCTTCACGATCGTAAACAATGCGTGTTAAAGAGTGATCTTGTTGTCGCAATGAAGGCTTATAACAAGCTCCGGCGACTGCATTCGCGTTATAAATTTCAGGGCGATAAATTTTTTGAAACGTTTCCATTGTGCTGATAGTACTGATTAGCTCAAGATGGGTGTAATCATTGAGAAGATCGCCAAAGAAATAGAACGCTAGCGGAGCCACACTGTTCGGCGGCATAAAATAACGCACCTTCAGCCCCATTTTGTTGAAATACATTTCGGTTAGCGACGACGAATCAGGCTGATATTCGATACCCAATACAGGGTGACGATTCTCGGTTCTATGATAGGTTTTATTTTCTGACACACTTAAGCAGATAACCGGCGGTTTCTTAAAATGGGTTTGATAAACATCAGAATTAACAAAGTGTTTAAATATCTTGCCGTGCAACTCGCCGAAATTCTCTGGTATGGCGAATTTAGGCTGACCCTTATTGTAGTCAGATAACACAATGCTGAAATCGTAATCGCGCACATAGGATGAAAAGTTATTCCCCACTATGCCTTCAATGCGTTTCTGGGTATGCGTATCGACGATATTCGTTTTCAAAACTTCAATGCTTGGGAACGTTTCCCCATTGCCTTTTACATCGATATCCACAGAGACGATTTCGAGTTCAACAGAATAGCGATCGCCCGATGCATTATCCCAATGTGCGAGTGCGTTAAATCGGTTATCAATCATTGCCAGCGTATTACGCAAGTTTTCTTCACGCTGAGCGCCGCGCGCTAAGTTTGCAAAGTTAGTTGTAATACGGGTATGGCTAGATGGACGATAAGATTCATCAAAGCGCTGGTGCTTTACGGTAAATGTGACATCTTTATTCATTGCAATCTACTGTGTTGTATTTTGACAAGTTAAACCTAATGGCGACATGCGCATTGTGCGCTTAACGAGGGTTATACGCGGTTTAACCCATGAATAAAAATGACATTATTTCATTAATTAATGAACAATCCTCATAGTTTGAAATGTGAGCGTAGAAAAAAGAACGAAAAGAAAGGAGAAAGCGCGCAAAGTTACTTGGCGCGCATGCCTTGTGTAAGCAGTCTGTCTAGGGAATTAGCAAAGTTTTGTTTGTCTCGCTGGGAGAACGCTTTAGGCCCACCTGTGTGTTCGCCGCTTGAACGTAAGGTATCCATAAAATCCCGCATGGTGAGCGCAGCACGAATAGAAGACTTGTCGTATTCATCCCCTCGAGTATTAATGGCGCTGGCATTTTTCGCGAGCAAATCTGCGGCTAACGGGATGTCATTGGTGACCACAAGGTCACCTGGCTGCACTTTCTCAACAATATAGTCATCGGCGGCATCAAAGCCTGCGGGCACCAATGTAAGGGTGATATGTTTGTCTGGTGGTACAGACATAGAATGGTTCGCAACTAAAGATAAAGGCAGACCAGTACGTCGGGCTGCCTTAAAAAGTATATCTTTAATGACACTAGGGCACGCATCAGCGTCTACCCATATATGCATAGTAAAATCTCGTTCGCTTTTATTTTTACGCTAGCATACCACCATCAACAACCACTGTCGTGCCTGTCGTATAGCTTGAGGCATCGGACACGAGGTACAACACGGTGCCTGCCATTTCGTCAGGATCCGCTACCCGTCCTAGCGGGATAACCTTAAGGGCGTGTTTTAATATTTGCTCATTGGTGGTGAGCGCTGAAGCAAACTTAGTATCGGTGAGCCCTGGCAATAACGCATTAACACGAATATTCAGCTTTCCACACTCTTTGGCAAATGACTTAGTCATGCTAATAACCGCAGCCTTAGTGATAGAGTAAATGCCCTGCATATCGCCAGGGGTCACGCCGTTAACTGACGCCGTATTTAAAATAACACCGCCACCCTGCTCTTTCATCATCTTGCCCGCTTCAATGGACATAAAGAAATAGCCACGAATATTAACATCAACGGTTTTATTGTAAGCGCCTAAATCGGTATCAAGAATGTGACCGAAATAGGGGTTTGCCGCCGCATTATTTACCAAGATATCCAGCTTTTTAAACTCTTGCTTGATCGTGGCAAAGGTATCCGTAATTTGAGCCATATCCCCCACATGGCAGGCCATGGCTGTTGCTTTACCGCCGGCATCTCGAATGGACGACGCCACCGCTTCACAGCCGTCTAATTTGCGGCTAGATACAATAACGTGCGCACCATACTGGGCTAAAAGTCGAGCAATTGACTCTCCAATTCCGCGACTCGCACCAGTCACTAGTGCCACTTTTCCCGTTAAATCAAATAAATCTTTCATGTATTTTGTCCTTTTTCACTCTGTTTGCCTAAGCCAACATTCCACCATCAAGTACCACAGATTGGCCCGTCATAAACGATGACTCATCACTACACAACCAGGCAATCGCATTGGCAATTTCCTCAGGCTTGCCCAACCGTTTCATTGGGTTTGCCGCAACCAGCCCTTTTTGGCCTCGCTCATCTAATTTTGACAACACCCCTTGTACCATAGGCGTATCAACAAAACTGGGGCACACAGCATTAATACGAATATTGGCTCTGGCGTACTCAACAGCGGCAGATTTCGTTAAACCAATAACGCCATGCTTAGATGCGCTATAAGCACTGATCATGGGCGCTGATCGCAACCCTGCTACCGATGCCACATTAATAATGTGGCCCCCACCTGTTGCCGTCATGTGTTTAAGCGCATTTTTCATGCAATACCACACACCGGCCAAATTCACTTGAATGTTTTTCATAAACATCTCATCGTCAACATCGGTCATGGGAGCGGGGAAATGGTCAATACCCGCGTTGTTGATGATCACATCAATTTTTTCAACCTGGGATAAGGCGCTTTCAAACATGGCTTTTACTTGCTCAGGGTTTGTCACATCCACAGTCACCGCATAAGCTTTGCCGCCAGCGGCTTGTAATTCAGCGACTAAGGCATTCGCGTTTTCTTCATTCACATCGGCCACGCCAACAATAGCGCCTCTGGCACATAAGACAGTCGCCGACGCCGCACCAATACCAGAACCTCCGCCCGTTATTAAGATATGTTTACCTTCAACATTTGCCGCTACGTTCATTCGTTGTGCTCCACATTTATTCTGTTAGAAATAGCTTGCTTTAACGTTGTTGCATGTAGCATTTTGGCCACGCAACACTTCTATATCTCTTGAAACCAAGGGTAATTCCCAGTGTAAAAAGTATTCTGCTGCCGCCAATTTACCTTCGTAAAAGTCCACATCATGACCCTGTATACCCGTGCTTAATGCACGCTCTGCCACATTGGCTTGGCGCAACCAAATCCAACTCACCACACACGCTGAAAATATGCTTAAAAAGCAACTTGCGTTGGTCAGTAGTACAGATTGTTTGTCTGATGTTAAGTCTTTGCCGGCCTGTTGAATTAGTGCACCTAATTCGTCTAAGTAGGGTTTTAGTTTTGCAGCCAGAGCCTGTGCTCTAGGGGTTTCTGCACGGGTCATGTCATCAGTCACGCGGGTTAGCAACACTTGTAAACCTTTACCCTCGTGTTGCCATAGCTTTCTTCCCAACAAATCTAGCGCTTGAATACCGTTGGTTCCCTCATGAATAGGGTTAAGTCGATTGTCGCGCCAGCATTGCTCAACAGGGTACTCTCGGGTGTACCCTGCCCCCCCTAAAATTTGAATAGCGAGATCATTCGCCTTGGGGCCAAATTCTGACGGCCATGCCTTAAAAACAGGGGTTAATAAATCCAGTAATTGAGAGAGTTCTGCGCGCTTTGCTTCATCGACTTCGGTTTCTAATTCGTCAATTAACATACTGCCATAAAGGCACAATGACATGCCGCCTTCACAGTAGGCCTTTTGCGCTAGGAGCATTCGCCGTACATCACCGTGATTTATAATTGGCGTTGGGTCGTCCTCTGGCGCTAAATGAGGTGCTGCCCGGCCTTGCGTTCTATCTTTGGCATAGTCTAATGAGTAACGGAACCCTCTATAGCCAATCATGGCCGCGCCATAACCAACGCCTATACGAGCCTCGTTCATCATCATAAACATATACCGCAAGCCTTGATGGGGCTCACCAATCAAATAGCCGTGGCAATCGCCATTTTCACCGAAGGTTAATGCGGTAGAGGTGGTACCACGGTAGCCCATTTTGTGTATAAGCCCCGCTAATGTTACATCGTTACGCTTATCCGGGTTTCCTTCCTCATTCAATCGGTACTTAGGCACGGCGAACAGCGAAATGCCTTTTACCCCAGCAGGCCCACCTGGAATTTTTGCCAAAACTAGGTGAACAATGTTGTCAGACAGCTCGTGTTCTCCGCCTGAAATATAGATTTTACTCCCCTTTACCCGGTAACTGCCGTCACTTTGTAACTTTGCAGAAGTGCGAATATCAGCGAGTGATGAGCCAGCGTGAGGCTCGGTTAAGGCCATGGTGCCAGTAAAATCCCCGCTAAGCATCTTCGGCAAAAATGCCTGTTTAATTGTATCTGAGGCAAAATGCTTAATTACATTCGCGGCAGCAGCGGTGAGAAAAGGGTATGCAGTGGAAGAGGGGTTGGCGGCTAAGAAGTAGCCTGCGCACGCATTCATCACCGTTACCGGTAATTGCATCCCCCCCTCTTCAAAATCGAAATGACCCGCAATAAAACCGGCATCACGATAGGTGTCAAAAGCGTCCTTTACCTCATCAATCATTGATACTTTGGTGCCATCGAAGGTGGGCTCGTTCTTGTCTGCGGTGGCGTTATGGGGCAAGAACTTCTCTTCTGCCATCTTTTCAGCCATATCTATAACCGCATTAAAGGTTTCAACATTGTGTTCGTTAAAGCGAGTTCGACTGCACAGGCCTGCCGTATCTAAAACTTCATATAGTTGGAATTGCATTTCTCGACGAGGAATGAGTTGGTCGGCCATAATGATCTCCACGAATAATTGTTAATGCATTGTGTCATATTCGTTACCATGGCATTATTGTCATTAATGACACAATTATGGTGAAAACTGCCAACCATAATTTAAACTTATCCACTCAAATAAATTATATTACTCATATGAATAGAACGCCTTTTATTGTTACTGTGTTCGGCTTTGAACATGCACTGGCGTCGGCCATTACGGGGGCGTTAGATTTGTTTGCTTTTGCCGGTATCAGTTGGCAGCGTATCCATCATCAACGCCCCACGCCCCAATTTACCGTGCAATTAGCGAGCTCCCACGGCCAACCCATTGTGTGTTCAAACCAATTAACACTGAACCCTCATTTAGCCATTGAAGATGTGGCACACACGGATATTTTGCTTATTCCCACCATTGGCGGCGATATTGATACTGTGCTGCAAAACAACGCAAATCAATTGGTTCAGTTACGACGGTTACACAAGCAAGGTGCGGATATCGCTGCAAACTGCACAGGCACATTTTTGCTAGCAGAAACGGGAATTTTGAATGATAAAGTCGCCACGACCCACTGGGGTTATGCAGATAAATTCAAAGCGCGCTATCCAATGGTAAATGTACAGCCAGATAAAATGGTGACCGAAGATAACAGCGTGTTTTGTGCTGGTGGCGGAATGGCGTGGATTGACTTAGCCCTGTTGCTTATTGAACGGTATTGCGGGAACGGCATAGCAAGTGACACAGCCAAATCTCATGTACTCGATTTGTCCCGAGCTAATCAAACTGCCTATGCAAGCAGTCGACAATTTAAGTTTCATCAAGACAAAGATATTTTGGCGGTCCAACACTATATTGACGCCCATCTGCACACGCCGATGACCCTCAACGAATTAGCGGGAAAACATAATCTTACGGAACGCACGCTTATTCGTCGGTTTAAACATGCATGTGGGTTTACCCCCTTACAGTACTTACAACGCATCCGATTGGAACGGGCGCGGAAACTACTTGAAACCACGCATGCACCTATAGAGAGCATAGTGAACCAAATTGGATATGAGGATCTCAGTTCCTTTTCACGACTTTTCAAAAAGAACACTAGCCTCTCTCCATCGCAGTACCGGTCTAAGTTTCAGCGGTTTTAATTTATTAAAAATAAAGTGAAGTTTTTATTAACCGAATTGTGTAAACTATCTCGCCGCGTGCATGATGATTATTTTTTGCACCAAAACACTACAAAAGCATAAACTACAATTCTTGGTGGACACATGAGAACACACAACTTAGCGACATTAGCGCTGGCTATCAGCACAGCGTTTAGCGCCCCCGTTCTTGCTCAAGACACAGAAACGACAGAAAAAAAACAATCTGCGCTTGAACAAATCACAGTTACAGCCCAAAAACGCACCCAGTCAATTCAAGAAGTACCTATTTCCGTTGCTACCCTAAGCGGAGAAAAGTTTGAAAGCCTATTCTCCGGTGGAGAGGATATCCTGGCACTTGCTGTACGCGTTCCAGGCCTTTACGCAGAATCGTCCAATGGACGCGTTGCCCCTCGATTTTACATTCGCGGATTAGGTAACACCGACTTTGACCTAGCGGCGTCGCAGCCAGTGTCAATTATCATGGATGAAGTGGTTATGGAAAACGTTGTACTAAAAAGCTTCCCGCTTTTCGACGTACAACAAGTTGAAGTACTTCGCGGTCCTCAGGGTACGTTATTTGGACGCAATACCACTGCAGGTATCATTAAGTTCGATACGGTTAAACCCACTCAAGATGTTGAAGGTTATGCAAAGGCTGGTTTCGGCTCTTACGGTACGATGAACTTTGAAGGTGCTGTCAGCGGTGGACTTACCGATGAGTTATCAGCACGTCTCTCATTACTTTCTCAAGAACGTGATGACTATATTGATAACGCGGCTTCTGGTCAAAAGGACGCACTAGGCGGCTATGACGAAAAAGCGTATCGCTTGCAACTTCTGTGGGAACCGTCGGCAGACTTTTCTGCGTTACTGAATGTCCACGGTCGTGAGTTAGAAGGCACAGCGTCCATATTTCGCGGTAATGTCTTCGATGAAGGTAGCAATGAACTTAATGATAGCTACGATCGTGACACCGTCAATTATGATGGTGATTTAGAGGCCGATGGCACCGACAACAATCCTCAAGAATACGAAGGTTTTGGCGCGTCTCTTAAGCTTGAATATGATATGGACGAGGTCACTTTCACCTCAATTACCGCCATGGAAACTGCCGAAGGCTCAAGCCTTGGCGATATTGACGGTGATGCTATTGCCTCGCAAAACTTTGTCACTCAAGACGACCTCAACGATTTGGAACAATATACCCAAGAATTTCGTTTAGCGAGCAATACCTCAGATGCGATTAACTGGCAATTAGGTGCCTTTTACTATGACGCATCCTTCAACGTTACCACCACTGATGGGTTCTTCGGTGCGACGACGGTATTCCATGATAACCAAACCTGGGCCCTGTTCGGCCAATCGTCTTACCAAGTTAATGAAAGACTAAACATCACTGGCGGGATCCGTTACACCCACGATAAGAAATCTCTGATATTGGGTGAACAAAATGCAGATAGTTTGGGCGTATTGCTAGGTTTTGTGAGTGTTCAAGCGTATGACGACATCATGGTTGATGATGGGCAAACCAGCTACGAGTTGAGCGCAAATTATCGCGTGACCGACGATATGTCAGTATTTGCTCGCTATGCGAATGGGTTTAGAGCGCAAAGTATACAAGGGCGTGCGGTCGCATTTACAGAGTCTCCATCGGTGGCTGACGCTGAAACAATTAACTCATTTGAAGTGGGTGTTAAGTCGGATTTACTGGATGACACGCTACGCTTAAATGCCGCAGCATTTTTCTATACCGTCGACGATATGCAGTTTTCAGCCATCGGCGGTTCAGATAACCTAACCCAGCTGGTGAATGCCGATAAGGGCGAAGCGTATGGCTTTGAAGTTGATGCTCAATGGTTGGCCACTGATGAGCTTACATTCACTGCAGGTTATAGCTACAACCACACTGAAATTCAAGATGACACTTTGACCGTTGCGCCATGTGGAGCGAGCATAGCCACTGCTACCCAAAGCCACTGCACTGTATTAGACGATCGTCCTGACGGTTACAATGCAGTCATCGACGGAAACCCCTTCCCCCAAGCACCAGAGTCTATATTCAACTTTACTGCGCGTTACACCATCCCTATGGGTGATGACGGTGAGTTCTTTGTATTCACTGATTGGGCATTCCAGGGCGAAACAAACATCTTCTTATACGAAGCTGCTGAATTCAAAACAGACGATAATTTCGAAGGTGGCCTACGTATTGGTTACGAGAACTTTGCCCATAACTACACGGTGGCCTTGTTTGGACGTAACATTACCGACGAAAATAACGTTAAAGGTGCAATCGACTTTGCAAACCTGACTGGTATTGTTAACGAGCCGCGTATCTGGGGTGTTGAGTTTAAATACACCTATTACTAAACGGCGTTTTTGACCCATTCTGGTTTACCAAAGCGGCAATGTTATTCATTGCCGCTTTTTTATATAAGGTAAGCAACGTATTAACACCATTGTGCTTAGCCATGATAAACCCGGCCGTAATACTCACTGACCTGCATCCATTAATGTACTAGCTATGCTGCTAAGTGAACATCCCGAGACGTCCCTTGCACTAATTGCTGTAATTTTTTACACACTTTTACCCAGCGCGTCACACGTTGGTAATAGACTTGTTCAATTAATACCCCTTTCTCATCAAAAAGGAAGCTGGCTAACTTGCCTTTGTTCGACGGCAGATAGAAGTGATGCACCGTAAAATAGCGCGACAGCGGAGCATGAGATATTTTCGTATACATACAAAAAGGCAGAGTATCGGCTCGCTTATCTCCCCCCGTTAAGCGCATTCTGCGTTGAAAGGTATCGTAGCCCGGACAAGACATAATGCCGTGCTTAACAATAAGTTGATCTACTGCTTTTACACCTGTTTGCATACGTTAACCTCGCTTTCTGATAGTCGGCATTGACAGCGCTTTGTTCTAACGCGCCTCGCGCTAGAATGACTTACGGATAATGATGTGCGGAAATCATCGTACCAACAGAAAAATAGCACTCAAAATAAACCGCAGATTCATTTTAAACCATACTGATTTTTCATACAGTATAATCATGTTTGTACGAAATGCAAACAAAAAAGCCGCTGACACTTTATTCAAGCGTCAGCGGCTATGACTTTATCCTTCTGCCAGGTAGCAGACGGTTTAGGACGTAGGAGGTTCTGAATGTGCCAAATGAGAGTGCTTTTTCTTATTCACGAACACATTTTTGATGTCATTAAGAATGAGATACAGTGCAGGCACTAGCAGCAATGTAATAACGGTGGCAAAAAGAATACCGAACGCTAATGAAATCGCCATGGGGATAACGATTTGTGCTTGTAAGCTTCGCTCGAACACAATTGGCATCAAGCCCATAAAGGTCGTCAATGAGGTCAGGATAATAGCGCGAAAACGCTGCGTCCCGGCACTTATTGCTGCATCAATCAGCGACAAGCCTTCTTTGCGCGCGCGGTTGACGAAGTCCACCATAATCAAGCTATCATTAACCACTACTCCGGAAAGCGCGATAATGCCACAAATAGACAGCACGCTCACGGCCATGCCTAGCACCAAGTGCCCTATGATTGCCCCTACTATGCCGAAAGGGATCACAGACATAATGATAAATGGCTGGCTGTAAGATTTGAGCGGGATAGCCAACAAGGTATAAATGGCAAACAGCGCAAATAACAAACCTTTCATTAAGCTAAACATCGCATCCGCTTGTTCTTTTGAATTGCCCTGCAATTGAAATTCTACGTTAGGGTATCGAGCAAGTAGGTCTGACATGAGGTTATTGACCACGTCATTGGTAATTTCAGAAGGATCCATCAAGGCTTTATCAACCACAGCCGTCACGGTAACCGAACGCTTTCCATCTACTCGAATAATTGAATCAAAGCCTTGACCCACAGTAAAGGTGGCCACTTGTTGAAACGGGATCTCTTGACCGTTAGGTGCGCGTACTCGCATGTTCTCAAGGTGCTCTATGGAACTACGTTCAGATTTAGGGTAACGAACCATCACCTTAATTTCTTCATCATCCCGCTGAATGCGCTGTACTTCTGCACCATAAAAGCCAAACCTTACCTGTTGACCTAGTTGCTGTAGGGTAATACCAAGTGCATCAGCTTGCGGCTTAAGTGCCAATTGAACTTCTTCGCTCCCCCCGGAGAAAGTATCGTTTATATCTGTGACCCCTTCATAAGCATCTAGGGCTTCTTTTAACTCATTGCTGATCGCTCGAAGCGCTTTAATATCACCTGAACTAAATTCAAAACTGAGATCTGCGCCGCCACCAGGGCCGCCTGGAGAGCTAATGTTAAATGATTTTACGCCAGGTATTTCAGGTAGCTCTTGTCGCCACCTATCTTGGATTTCAAAATCTCTTAACGTACGGTTTTCACCCTTAGTCAACTCAACAAGAATTTGACCACCTAAATTCCCTTCATCGAAGGCTATAGCATGTTTCACCACACCTTCGCCGTCGTCTTCGGCTATTTTGTCATCCATTATCTGCATGGCATCACGAAGTGTATTGAGCACATTATCGCGCTGCTCTAGGGAAGAACCAGGCTCAAGCTCGAAACTGGCGACCATGAAATCATTAGGAATACTCGGGAAAAAGACAAAACGCACAATGCCACCACCGAATAAGCCCACGGTCAAAATTAACATCGCAACAAACACCGACACTGTGGTGTAACGATTTCGAATCGCTTTAGCTAAAAATGGCGCATAGGTATTTTGAATGAAACGCTTTATCCCTTCACTGAATATATCTCTGAATCGTTGGAAACCATTCGCCGTTGCCTGGTCGTATGGCTTCAACTTCATGTGAACTAAGTGAGCAGGTAAAATGAGTTTGGATTCGATCAAAGAGAAGGCAAGGCAAACAATCACCACCATACCGATGGTTTTCCAGATAATACCAAATGGTCCTGACACCATCAGCATAGGCGCAAAGGCAGCGATGGTGGTAAGAACTCCAAAGGTCGCTGGCATGGCAACTTTTTTCACGCCAGCGATAACGTTATCGGTACTGTGGCCTTTTTTATCAATTTCAGAATAGGCTGATTCGCCCATAATAATGGCATCATCGACGACAATCCCCAATACCAATATGAAGGCAAACAAGCTAAGCATGTTAATAGAAACGCCTATCATATCTAACGGCATCACGAGTAACGTACCCAAAAAGCACACTGGCAGGCCGACTATCACCCAAAATGCCAGTTTAATTTTTAGAAATAGCGACAACACCAAGAAAACTAGCAACGCCCCAAAGAACATATTTTCCAGCATCATATTCAAACGGTCGGCCAGATAGAAAGAGCTATCTCCCCATGTATCTGCCGTAATATGTGCAGGGAATATGTCTTTTTGGCTGTCGATATATTGATTAACTTGTTTTGAAATTTCTAGGGCATTTTGGTCGCCTACTGCGCGGACGCGCAAGCTAACAGCGGGTTTGTTGTCGAACAAGGCATATTGATTGTTTTCAATGAATCCATCATTGATGTACGCCACATCGCCCAGCGTTACTCTGGTTCCGTTTGCATTGGTGACTAATACAATTTGAGAAAAGTCCCACCCTGTATAGGCCTGGCCTTTAGTCCGTAATAAAATGTCGCCGTTTTCGGTTCGAATAGAGCCACCAGGCAAATCAACGCTGCTTTGACTCAAACGCGTGACTACGTCTGCAAAAGTAAGGTTGTACTTTTGCAAGTCTACCTCGGATAACTCAACTGAAATTTCATAATCTCTTGCGCCAACTACCTGTACGCTAGATATTCCCGGTAAATTGGCAATGTCGTCACGAAGGTTTTTGGCAAACTCTTTCAGCTCTCGCTCTGTGGCATCACCATAGACGGACACCCAAATAACGTCCTGCATCACTTTTTGACGATAAACCACCGGCTTTTCTGTGTCTGCCGGGAAGCTGGGAATGGCATCTACCTGCACTTTTACTTCATCAAGCAACGATTGTACGTCGTAGTCTTCTTCCACTTGAATCGTTACAGTACCCATTCCCTCTACAGCCGTTGAGTTGAGCTGTTTTATACCCTCGAGGTCTTTTACCGCTTCTTCAATCTTAAGCAACACCCCTTCTTCAACTTCTTGTGGCGCAGCGCCCAAGTAAGGTACCCGTACGTTGACAACATCAAACTCAAAACTGGGAAATACTTGTTTTTGAATACTAAAAGCACTGAACAGGCCGCCCACAACCAGCAGCCACATCAATAAATTCGCCGCAACGCTGTTACGAGCAAACCAGGCAATCAGCCCTTTTTGCGTATCAATTCGGCTCATTATCTACCTCCGTCAGAGGCGTCGCTAGGCACCGCATCGGTGTCGCTAGCTTTGTCTGATTCTGCTTCTTCCGATAACACAGGATCGTCGCCAGGCAAACGGACTTTCATTCCATTGTACGGGTTTGGTACCGCACTGGTGACCACCAAACTGCCTTCGTCTATGCCACCAGCAAGGTAAACATGGCTGGCAGTCGTACGGGCAACCTCCACCGGCTTAATCTCAATTTCTCTATTGTCGTTAACGACTAACACGGTGTTATCCAGCCGCAATAGGCTACGCGGTAACACCATGAGATTTTCTTGCTGACGTGATGTCACTTGTGCTTCAACAAACTGTCCAAATCTGAGCGGCGCAGCGTGAGTGGCGGCAAGGTTGTAAGGGTCTGAAACCTCCACTATCGCGTACACTACTCTACTTCCGGTATCTAACACACCTTCTGAACGCACAAGCTTGCCTTCCCAAGTACGAGTCATCCCGCCCACCGTGGCTCGCAGTGACACAGGGGCACCTTCGCTAGATTGACCCGCGATATCAATAAACATCAAATCACTGTCAGTGATAGGTAATCTAACTTCTGCTGTGTCGGTTGAGTACACGGTACCTATGGGTGTGCCCGAGGTCACAAATTGTCCTAAATCAATATTTCGTTCTACCACAATACCATTGTAGGGAGCCCGAATACGGGTACGCGCTAAATTACGTTTGGCACGTTCTAACTTTGCCTCTGCCGCTTTTACATTCGCTTGCTCTTTTGCCAATTGCGGTTTGCGCAAACCTAATTCTGGCGGCGCCACACTGCTCACTGAACGCCATTCTTGCTCGGCTACCTTACCGCGCGCAATTTCTTCTTCTAACGCCGCTTGGGCCTGTGCTAACTCTGCCTCAGCAAGCTTTACGTCGGTTCTGTAATCATCTTGCTCTAAGGTGGCCAGTACGTCCCCTTTTTTAAACGTACCGCCGACAATAAATTGAGGGGATAAACTCACTAGCTGGCCGCTCACTTGCGCGCTCAACGACGTTTTATTTCGGGGAACCACGTTACCTTGAGACGTAACGATAAAATTAACCGGCTCGCTATTCGCTGGCTTGGCATCAACTAAAAATGCGGGAATTTCGACGGGTACTTGTTCGGGCGGCTTTCGCGAACCAATCATGATTACTGCGGCTACTACAGCTACAAGTATAATCACCAACGGAACAACACTTCTTATCAGGTTGGAGTTTTTCATTTACTATCCCTAGGAATGCTAAAACATAACGCGTGGTGAGGGCTTGAAACCTATATTCACCCTGTACCGACTCAACGCCGTATGCATTAATGCAAAGCAAGATTGTTTTATTATTAATAACTGCGTAAGAGCAAGTTGCTCTAGTCTACTTTTTTTATTGTCGAAGCGCTTGCTGAAGATTGTTAGATTTTGTGAATACATTCAGCATTTCTTATATTTAACCTCTTTTTCTTGCAAGCCTAATATAAAAAATTATCAAAAGATTACAAAGTAAGATTGATAAATAATGCCTTTTCGTTGATTATTTAATCACCCACTGTACATGGGTTAACCGATGAGCCTGTTAAAACTTAATGAACGCTCAACCAGTTATCGGGACAATCAAGATTTCGCTACATTGAAGGGAAAACACACTATGAGTCTCAAGAAGCAATACCTTAAATCAAAACCTCTGTGCAAAGTAACTTTTCGACTAAATGCGGAAGCCGCGCAAGACGTGAAAGAAGCCGCGCTTTGCGGTGACTTCACCGACTGGAAAACACAGCCTCTCACAATGAAAAAGCTCAAAAGTGGTGACTTCACGCTGACGGTAGACCTAGAAAAAGATAACGAGTATCAATTCCGCTATTTACTCGATGGGGAAAAATGGGAAAACGACTGGGAAGCAGATGCGTATATTCCCTCCCCGGTTAGCATTGAGGATAACTCTGTTGTCAGGGTTTAATCCTCGCAAGGCTGTCATTTAATCAGCTCGACGCCAAGCAGATATAAAAAAGGCTGCAAGATGACCCCTTGCAGCCTCATTATCTTATTGCGTTTGCTTATAACGAACTTTCTAATTCAGGAAGCACTTCAAACAAATCACCGACTAAACCGTAGTCGGCAACTTGGAATATTGGCGCTTCTTCGTCTTTGTTGATAGCCACAATAACTTTAGAGTCTTTCATACCTGCAAGGTGCTGGATAGCGCCTGAGATACCTACCGCGATATAAAGCTGTGGTGCAACAATTTTACCTGTTTGACCTACCTGCATATCGTTAGGAACAAACCCAGCATCAACTGCAGCGCGGGATGCGCCGATAGCAGCACCTAGTTTGTCTGCAATACCTTCGAGAAGTTTGAAGTTGTCGCCGTTTTGCATACCACGACCGCCAGAAATAACCACTTCTGCCGCCGTAAGCTCAGGGCGCTCTGACTCCGTCAGTTCTGCAGAAACAAAATCAGACTTTTCGCTGCCTTTAACTACATCAATTGCTGCAATTTCAGCGCTGCCGCTTGTTCCAGCTGCATCAAATGATGCTGCACGTACAGTAATCACTTTTTTACCATCAGACGATTGTACAGTTGCGATAGCGTTACCCGCGTAAATCGGACGAACAAACGTGTCTTCACTCTCAACACCGATAATGTCTGAGATTTGCGCAACGTCTAATAATGCCGCTACGCGAGGCATGAAGTTTTTACCCGTAGTCGTAGCAGCAGCCACAACATGACTGTAATCACCTGCCAGTTCAAGCACTAAGTCAGCGGTATTTTCAGCTAATTGATGTTTGTACGCAGCGTTGTCAGCAACCAGTACTTTTGCAACACCGTCAATTTGGGCTGCGGCTTCAGCAACGGCTTGGCAACCTTCTCCCGCAACAAGTATATGGATGTCGCCACCCATTTTCTGCGCGGCATTCACAAGCTTATGGGTTTCCGTCTTCAAGCTTGCATTATCGTGTTCTGCATATACGAGTACGCTCATGAGATCACCTTTGCTTCATTCTTTAACTTTTCTACCAACTCAGCAACGTCTGCTACCTTAATACCACCCTCGCGCTGCGGTGTTGGTGTCACTTTCAGTACTTTCACATTTGATTCCAGTGAAACACCAAAGTCAGCTGCCGCTTTTACATCAAGAGGCTTGCGTTTTGCCTTCATGATATTGGGTAGTGACGCATAACGGGGCTCGTTCAAGCGAAGATCGGTAGTGACCACGGCGGGAAGCGAAAGCGCGACAGTTTGAAGGCCGCCATCAATTTCACGAGTCACATTCACTTTTTCGCCATCTACAACCACTTCTGACGCGAATGTGCCTTGGGGCATACCTGTCAGTGCTGCAAGCATTTGGCCTGTTTGGTTATTGTCAGAGTCGATACTCTGCTTACCAAGAATAACAAGTTGCGGTTGTTCTTCTTCAACGACTTTTGATAAAAGCTTTGCCACTTGAAGTGAATCAAGATTTTGATCGGTATCGATTTGAATACCACGATCAGCACCTAGGGCAAGTGCTGTACGTATTTGTTCTTGGCAGCTTTTGTCACCAATTGAAACAACAACGATTTCAGTGGCAACGCCTTTTTCTTTTAATCGAACGGCCTCTTCAACCGCAATTTCACAAAAAGGATTAATGGCCATTTTCGCGTTTGTAAGGTCTACGCCAGATTCATCGGCCTTCACTCTTACCTTAACGTTGTAATCGATCGCGCGTTTGACCGGTACGAGTATCTTCATATTTACCTCAATTGTTGAGTTCGTCGGTGCCGATTACGTTTCACTAATAATTATCTATTAAAAAATAAAAACGTATTTCTTCACCACGCTTTTTGAAACTTTAACAATGCACGCTACGTTAAAATGAATCCGTGGAACGTACGTCTTGTAAAGGCTAGCTCCAAAACGCCGTTAACACCACGTTTACGAGCATATAAAATGCTTCGCCAGTTAACGTTAACGTAAACTGCCCTGCAATGTACTTACTGTTGACGTAAACGTCAACCTGCATTACCTTTCAGGTCGACATTTAATTTACATGTTTTTGACACATCGCATTATTTGTTTCATCAATAGTGCACTATAAAAACACGAACATAAGGAGCCTCCCGTGGAACGAGAATCGATGGAGTTTGACGTTGTCATCGTCGGTGCCGGCCCAGCTGGACTATCAACCGCGTGCAAGCTGATGCAGCTTGCCAATGAAAAAGACCAAGAGCTCATGGTTTGTGTGGTCGAAAAAGGCTCAGAAGTCGGTGCACATATTCTCTCTGGTGCGGTGTTTGAACCTCGCGCTATGAATGAACTTTTCCCCGATTGGAAAGAAAAAGGCGCGCCACTCAATACGCCGGTAACCGAAGACCACATTTATTTACTTAATGACGAAACATCTGCCAAAAAATTGCCTAACGGCATGACACCCAAGACAATGCATAACGACGGCAACTTTATTGTGTCTATGGGTAATGTGTGTCGTTGGTTGGCAGAGCAAGCGGAACAACTTGGCGTAGAAGTATTCCCTGGATTTGCCGCCTCCGACGTTATTTATAATGACGATGGCAGTGTGGCGGGCGTGCTTACTGGCGACATGGGTGTAGGTGAAAATGGCGAACCTAAAGAGGGTTATATGCCGGGCATGGAGCTTCGCGCTAAATACACTGTGTTTGCAGAAGGCTGTCGCGGGCATCTAGGTAAAGACCTCATTGAACACTTTGCGCTAGACAAAGACAGCTCACCTCAACATTACGCCATCGGGTTTAAAGAGATTTGGGACATCGACCCCGCTAAACATCAGCCGGGCTTAGTGGTTCATAGTGCAGGCTGGCCACTTGAGGATGCCACCGGCGGTAGCTACTTGTATCACGCAGAAGACAACCAAGTGTTCGTTGGCTTAATTGTTGACCTTAATTACGACAACCCGTATTTAAGCCCCTTTGATGAATTCCAACGTTTAAAACATCACCCTGTATTTAAGCAATATTTAGACGGTGGAAAACGTGTATCTTACGGTGCTCGTGCCATTGCAAAAGGTGGTTTTAACTCACTACCTAAAATGACCTTCCCTGGTGGCTTGTTAGTGGGTTGCGAAGCGGGCACTTTAAATTTCGCCAAAATTAAAGGTAACCACACAGCAATGAAATCAGGCATGTTGGCAGCGGAAAGTATTTTCGAAGCCATCAGTGAAAATGCAGACACACCAGAAAAAGAACTTACTCGCTATACGGATAAATTTAAATCGTCTTGGTTGTACGACGAGCTGTTCCGTTCGCGGAATTTCGGCCCGGCAATTCATAAATTAGGTAATTTCTGGGGTGGAGCATTTAATACGTTGGAGCAAAACTTCTTTAACGGTAACTTATTTTTCACCATGAAAGATGAGCATAAAGATTATGCTCAACTTAAAGAAGCCCAGAGCAGCAAAGAAATTAATTATCCAAAGCCTGATGGTGTGTTGAGCTTTGATAAATTATCTTCCGTTTTTTTATCAAACACCAACCACGAAGAAGACCAACCTTGCCACCTTCAATTAAAAGATCCATCAATTCCTTTGCAGGTTAATTTACCTAAATTTGCAGAGCCAGCGCAACGCTACTGCCCTGCTGGCGTGTATGAGATTATTGAAGAAGAAGGTGAAAAGCGCTTTCAAATTAATGCCCAAAACTGCGTACATTGTAAAACCTGTGATATAAAAGATCCCAGCCAAAATATTAAATGGGTAGTGCCGGAAGGTGCTGGTGGCCCAAATTATCCGAATATGTAATTAACGTTATTCATCTTACTAAATTAAAAAGCGGACTTTCTCCGCTTTTTTTTTGCACTAAATTTCTTTATTATCCGTTTAAATACTTCCCACAAACGCATAAGGTTAATAAATGATCGATTTTATAGATATTTTAACCCATGGAAGACGTTTACAAGGTGCTGTTAAGGAATTAAGCATTGAAGAACTTGAAAGTGTGCAAGAAAAATTAGCAAACATTGTTAATAAGCGTAAAGAAAAAGCACTTGAAGAAGAAAGAGCTGAAATTGAAAAACGTGAAAAGCTAGCGGCAATTCAAAAACAAATGGAAGAAGCAGGCTTAAATGTAGAAGATTTGCAAGCCTTAACTCAGGACGCACCAAAGAAAACCGGCAAGAAACGCCCGGTAAAATTTGAACTGACAGACAGTGAAGGTGTCACCCACCCTTGGACTGGCATTGGACGCATGCCTCGCGTTTATAAAGATGCCCTTGATAGCGGAAAATCTCTAGACGATTTCGCTATCGAAAAGTAAAAAATTTAACGGCATATCAGGCCATCTAATCAGGCTCTGGTATGCCACTTTTACTTCACTTCCCCCTTGCCTTTTAAGGTATATGCCCCACATTAATGTCGTGGTTTTTTATTTAAAGGTGCTATGTGAACCTGCATTATAATTTATCAGAAGCGTCCTCGTCTTCTCCTTGGCTAGTGCTTATTCATGGACTATTTGGCAGTGCTGATAATTTGTCTGTGGTAAAACGTCATTTTGAGAAAACGCACAATATTATTAGTGTTGATTTACCCGATCATGGCCAATCACCATGGAGTGAAGGTTTTAGTATTGTGGATGCAGCGGAAGATGTACTTTCTCTCTTGTCATCGCTAAACGTTCAGCGTGCCGCATTTTTAGGCCATTCGTTGGGTGGCAAGGTAGCTATGCAAATTGCCTTACGAAAACCAGAATGTGTCGCTGCACTTATTGTGGCAGATATAGCACCCTCTGCGTATACGCATAGACATCAATCTGTTTTCGATGGTTTAAACGCGGTTGATTTAGAAAATATTCAATCCCGCGGCGATGCAGACAAAGCTATGTCTAAATTTATTGATGAACCAGGAGTTCGCCAATTTCTTTTAAAAAGTTTATATAAAGATGAGCATAATCATTGGGCTTGGCGTTTTAATTTAGCGGGTTTAATTTCAAGTTATTCACATATTATTGATTGGCCTCAAGACAATCGACAATTTAGCGGGTTAACCTTATTTATAAAGGGTGCAGAGTCAGATTACATCACCGCCGCAAATCGTGATGATATTGCTAAGCATTTTCCTCACGCGAAGGCACATATTATTGAGGGCACGGGGCATTGGTTGCACGCCGAAAAAACCGCCGCCTTTAATGCCGTGGTCTCCCGCACACTCAATAAGGCAGAACGCCTCTAGCGTCACTGCAGATGCGAATAACAATTATTACCAGATTTTGACCCATTGGGTCTCTGCTCGGCGTATATACTGTGATATAGTTGCGCCAGATTTTTTAAAGTAAAAACACTATGCTTGCAGAAAACTTTGAGCTTATAGAGTCCATAATGCTGTACGGCGGCTTATTTGTACTGTTTGTACTGATGACATTCGCTGTCCACGATGTATTAACAAAAAATAACGTGCCCCTTATCGGTCGCGTTGTAACCTACGGTGTGCTCGGGCTCGGTGCAATTGGCTTTTTAGCCAAAGGCATCATTGAATGGTTCTGGTTAAGCACAGGCGTATAAATAGTAACGATTAATAGAGGTTTGATATGGCAAGCGTTGGCCTGTTTTTCGGTAGCGACACGGGTAACACCGAACATGTAGCAAAAATGATCCAAAAGGAATTGGGTAAACAGCTCATTGATGTAAAAGATATTGCCAAAAGTAGCAAAGAAGATATTGCCGAATTCGATCTGTTGATTTTCGGTATTCCCACTTGGTACTACGGCGAAGCGCAATGTGACTGGGACGACTTTTTCCCAGAATTAGAAGACATCGACTTTACCGATAAGCTAGTGGCCATCTTCGGCTGCGGTGACCAAGAAGATTACGCTGAGTATTTCTTGGACGCAATGGGTATGGTACGTGACATCGTTGAAGCTAAAGGGGCTATATTAGTGGGTCAGTGGTCTACTGACGGCTACGATTTTGAAGCCTCTAAAGGGATGGCAGATGACAATCACTTTGTCGGTTTGGGTATTGACGAAGACAGACAACCTGAGTTGACTGAATCACGTGTTAAAGCATGGTGTCAGCAAATTCACGATGAGCTTTGTTTATCTGAACTAGCCTGAGGGCCTCAAAGGGTCTCTTAAAACTAACGCGCCTCTAGCACGATGAGGCGCTCGTTTTCTCTTTTATAATTGAAACCGCTCCACGGCTTTCCGTAAGCTTTCGGTTTGCGCATCCAATAACATTGTAGATTCATTCGCCTGACGGGTGCTAGTTGCACTAGAGTCGGCTAAACTGACGATGGTATTAAGGCTTTGTGCCACATCGGCCAGTAAAACATCCTGTTGTTGCGTGTCGGCCACAATATGCTCATTAATGTCATGTAATCCAGCAATTATCTCCCGTATTTCTGCCATTTGCGACGCCACCTGCTCTGTAATTTCAACGCCTTCCCGGGCTTGCTCGCGACCATCACGAATGGCCGTTACCGCTTCACTCGCATCTTTTTGCAAATTCCGGATCATGGCTTCAATTTCTTCAGTCGAGTCATGGGTTCTATTGGCCAAGGTTCTTACCTCATCTGCCACCACCGCAAAGCCTCTTCCTTGCTCTCCTGCTCTCGCAGCTTCAATAGCGGCATTCAAAGCTAGCAAGTTTGTTTGCTCTGCAATGGTCTTGATAACGTCTAAAATGCTACCTATGTTGCGGGAGTTTTCATCGAGGCGGTTAATGGTTTTGGCCGATGCTTCAGCCAGTTTCGCTTGGTGAAGCACTTGACGTTTATTCTCGTCCACAAGCTTACCGATGTCGCCACTTTGTTCACTCACCCGATGCAGTGATTCCATGGCTTGGGTAATTTGAGCTAAATTACTTCGACTTGTGTCTTGAACGTGTTGCGTATTAGTAGAGGTGGCTGTGACATGTTCACGTTGGGCATTCACCTCTGTTAAACTTTTCTCACCTAAGGCCACACTGTCTTTGGTAATTTCGATTAAACGCTTTTCTTGTTCAAGGATATTGCCAACAAGGGCTCTCAAACCATCGGTTAAACTATTCACTTTTGCCGAAAGCGCGGCAAATTCATCACTGCCATTTTCCGGCAATTTGTGACTTAGGTCTCCCTTACTCAATTGACTTAAGCCACGATTAATACGCCCAAGGGGACGGGAAATACTGCGGGTAGACACAACAGCCAGCGCAATAGCACCAAACAAACCAATAATGGCCACCACAACATTTTTAAGTAAATTAATCTCTACTGTATCTGCAATGGCTCGCTGCCCCGCTATCGCCTCTGCTTGCACCTTTTCAAATAACGCATTTATTTTTTCCAGCGCTTGGTTGAGTGCATCAATCGCTGCTGAACGTTTAGCAAAAGCAATGTCGATAAACGACAGCTTTTGTTTTTGCAAGGCAATTAAGCCGTCACGACTATTCAGCAAAGTTAGTAGGCTATCAAATTGCGAATTAAAGGCTTCAACCGTGCCCCCATCGTCTACATCAGCAGCCAAACGATTGATATACTCCTTGTCCACTTGCAAGTTGCTTATCTGGTAGCTTAAGTCATCAATAATATTCTGTGTTGCTTGAGAATCGGTGTTTTCGGTTAATTCACTAAAGGTATCGTTCATGGTCAGCAGCTTGTTGTCGATAGCAGTGCCTGCCCCTATAAGGGTTTCTACCACGGGGACATCGCTTTCTAAATAAGACAAATCAAGCATGAGTGCACTGGCCTCATCCGCTGCTCGTAAGACCTCTTCAAGTTTAGCCTCCAGCGCTATTTCAGTGCTCATACGCGATGCTAATGCTTGGTACATTTGCTTGCTATTCTCTACATACAAATTGCTCGCCTGTACCGCGTCGTTAACAAGAGGGGTATTGGATAAAGACTGACTAAGCGCGTTAAGGTCTTCTACGAACAGCACAGACAATGAAGAGAACTCTTTTTCATTTTCTGCGAGCAAACTGGGGGTGGCTTCATGAAAGCCATTCGCGGTTATCACCGATAAAGACAAAATATCTGTTTTTACTTTTACCATCTGGGTTTGAACTGGCATTTTGCGTTCAACCACATCGTCTGCAGAATGACGGATGTCACTTAAACCCACGTAAGAAAGGATACTTGTGAGAAGTAATAGGCAACCAAATAATCCAAATCCGAGTTTAATCTTATTTACTACTGTTAACTGCATACCGTGTCCGCTATTAAGAAGGTACCTAAACTGAAAATTTTCGTTTACCGTTTCATTTAGTTTAACAGGATGTTAACAGCTTGCATTAAAACTTTGCATTTTTTTGTTGAATTGTTCGGTATAACGGTAACTTACAAACTGGTCTGTCCTGAAAAATGCCGTTCGGAATTTACGCCACAAAGCTAATTAAAAAAACTGATTAAGGTAATTTTTCGCCAACTGGACACAGAAATAACGGTTTTACTTTTAAATCCTTGTGAGTTACCTATAATACCCGCAACAGACAATTGCTCTTTCTCAGTAGGTTGAAATGGATCAAAATAAAGAACTTAAAAAAGCAGGTCTAAAAGTTACCCTGCCACGCCTTAAAATTCTTCAGATACTTCAAGAGCCTGAAAATCAACATATCAGTGCTGAAGATGTCTACAAGATCCTTATTGAGCAAGGAGAAGAAATTGGCTTAGCGACCGTGTACCGCGTACTAAACCAATTCGACGATGCTGGCATCTTAAATCGTCATCATTTTGAAGGCGGCAAGTCTGTTTTCGAAATTAGCCACAAAGAACATCATGATCATCTTGTGTGCCTAAAATGTGGAAAAGTGATTGAATTTGAAGACGATATCATCGAAGAACGTCAAGAAATGATTGCGAAAAAACACAATATTAAGCTAACTCACCACAGTTTGTATTTGTACGGTGAGTGTACAGACGGAAACTGCGACAACGCTGAATAATTTATTTGGTAAATTAAAAAAGGCCCGCGACAATCGCGGGCCTTTTTGTTAGAGGTGGGCATTCAGCCTGTTTTTATGGCCAAGTACCTAGCGTTAAGCAATAAACTTGTAATCGTGATAAGCCTTAATGGCCTTCTGCCACATATCACCCACATTACCATCACCAATCGCCATGCCGTTAACTTCCACCACAGGCGCAATTTCTTTGCTTGATGAAGATAGCCATACTTCATCCGCATTGAGTAAATCATCAATACTAAAACGAGACTCTTCTACTTCAATGCTTGCTCTCGTAAAGGCTTCTAACGCGATACTTCGGGTAATGCCTGGCAATAATTGATTATCCAGTGGAGGCGTATACACAACGTTATTTTTCACGATAAATACGTTGCACGAGCTGGCTTCCGTAATTTCACCCGCACTATTGTGCAATATCGTTTCATTCACCCCCTGCTCTACACCTGTTTGGAAATGCAATACATTCCCTAACAGCGAGGTTGACTTTATATGGCAGCGTTGCCAACGTTTGTCTTCCTCGAGTGCCACTTTAAATGCTTTAACGTCGTGTTTATTGAGGGGCTGCGCTGGCGCAATTTCAAATGCAAAACCAAATACTGTTGGGGCAATATTGTCTGGAAATGCGTGAAAGCGCTTGCTGTCTGTTCCTCTGCTTACATGAAAGTAAATACCTATGTTGCCACTAGGAATATAAGGGCTATTTTTCTCCACTAAGGTCGCTAGAATGTCCCGCCATTGCGTTTCGTCATAAGGATTGGTAATGGAAATAGCAGATAAGCCACTTTTCAATCTGGCCATATGCCCTTTCATGCCCACGGGTTTAGCTTGGTAAGTAGGGATCACTTCGTAAATACCATCACCAAATAAAAAACCTCTGTCCATGGGCGAAATTTTTGCTTCAGACAGCGGTAGAAAATCACCATTTAGAAAAGCGATGGTCATTGAATGTCTCCTGATAAACGAAGGCGTTTTTGCCATTGTAAAAGAAAGCGGGCGCGAGCGTTGTCGCTATGTTCACGAACAAAGCTTACGCATTCTCCAGGCACAGCTTGTGCCAGTTTAGTTAAGTCATTAGGGGTAACACTGCCAATTTTGGGATAGCCCCCGAGTGTTTGCCTATCTTTCATCATAACGATAGGCTGGCCATCTTTAGGTATCTGAATGGCGCCTAAATGTATCCCCTCTGAGTACATACTGTCTTGTGTACTTTGTACCGGCGTACCAGATAAACGGTATCCCATACGGCTTATATCAGACGTTACCTTGTAGTCACTAGTGAAAAAAACCTGCTTAGCCACACCACTGAAACTATCGCTTTGATAGCCCTCTACTACCCGTAGGGGCTCGGTTAAATCATAACTCGGCCAGTATTTCTCAGGCAACGAACGAGAACGAAATACACGGGAAGTATCATTGTTCACTGTGATCTCTAATCCATCACCTATCTGAAGCGGCTTTCCATTGTTATGTAGTCCGCCAATGTGTTCTCGGGTGACCGTACACGCACTACCTAAATGCCTTGGCACCTGCCATAGGCCTGCCACCGCTAAGTAAGTTCGG
Organism: Alteromonas australica; assembly: GCF_000730385.1. Classification (NCBI taxonomy): domain Bacteria; kingdom Pseudomonadati; phylum Pseudomonadota; class Gammaproteobacteria; order Alteromonadales; family Alteromonadaceae; genus Alteromonas; species Alteromonas australica. The sequence continues at coordinate 2,416,910 of NZ_CP008849.1, forward strand.
CTACCCAACGTTTCGCTACGCAGGCTAATCTCATCCCCCTCTTTAACCCTGTAGCTCGTATAGGGGGACTTTTGCTGTTGATTAATATAAAGCACAGCATCTCGACCAGTGGCGGCAATGGTGCCATGCAATGCACATATTAAGGCTAGCTCTCCCACAATCTCGATACATGGAGTACCATGGGGGTTTGACACCAAAAAATTAGCCCACCAATATGCCTCTTCGTCCATGGCACCAGACTGGCAATACCCTTGATGCTGATGACCTTTTCTTCCCTCATCAACGAGAAGGCTTTGCATACCATTTTGTGTGATTTTAAGATGCATTACGCGCTCTAAACTCTTGCTCTGATATGGGTTCAAATTTCACACTATCGCCTACGGCTAAAAAGCTCGCGTGATTGTGACTGTCGACTAAAAGGTCTGGACATAAACCTAGCAGGTGCCAGCCGCCGGGCGATTCAGATGGGTAAACCGCGGTTTGGTTATCTGCAATGGCAACAGCGCCCTTGGGCACTCGCTTTCGCGGCGTAGACAAACGGGGACAATGTAACTGTGGCGGCGTATCCGCCATATAAGCAAAGCCGGGCGCAAATCCAACCGCATAAACTTTGTATATCGTTTCCCCATGCATTTGCACTATGCTGTCTTCGGTTAGTCCTGTGGTTTGAGCCACCCGTGCCAAGTCGTTTGCGCCTTCGGCGCCATACCAAACCGACAACACCTTAATATCCTGTTGTTTTTCCAGCGATACGTCCTGCGTAGCCAAAGTAGATAACGCCATATACACACCGTGACTATCAATAGTAAAAGGGTCAAATACCAGCATAAGCGAGTCGTAAGCCGGCACACACTCTACTATCCATGAAAACCCGCGTTTTTCACGGGTTAACGCATGCACCCACTGCTGACAATATGCGTTTGCCTCGTCGAGCTTTTCACCCTTAAAATAAATCATCAGTGCGTCTATCCCAACAGGAACAATCCGTTGTATGGTTCCAAAGGGTTGCATCACCTGTTTCATGGCTACTATTATTCCTACTTAATAAGGTTAAAATGTGGCGTTCGTGAGGAGTTTTCGGGAAAAAAGCTAGCGAAAAAGGGGGAATTATCCACTCTGCTTAACCTGTAAAGCTTTTATTTGCCTAGCAATGACCACCGCCCCCGGTGTATCACCATGCACACACAGTGAATCTGCATTTAATAATAAGGAGCGGTTAGACACCGAGGTTACCCTTCCCTCGCTTAATAATTGCTTTGCTTGGTTTAATGCTTCTTGCTCACTCAATACAGCGCCAGGTTCCTGTCGAGATTTCAAAAAGCCGTCGTCGGTATATTGTCTATCTGCAAACGCTTCAAAACGTAACCTTATACCAAACTCATCAGCGACGGTCTGACGGGAGAAATTATCTGGGGTAGCCTGAATCATTAACGCTAGTGGCACGTTTTTAGACACCCCCGAGACGGCTTCCATGACGCTGCGCAATATTGATGTGTTTTGCATCATATCGTTGTAAAGGGCTCCGTGGGGCTTAACGTAAGTTACCTGTGCCCCTACTACCTCCGCCATGCCTAGTAGCGCGCATACCTGATATTGAACGCACGCCACAAGCTCGTCGCTTGCCATGGCTAAGCTACGACGACCAAAGCCTTGTAGATCGGGGTACGAGGGATGCGCCCCAATTTCCACACCATGTTGTTTTGCGAGGGTTAGCGCTTGTTTCATCACTATAGGATCGCCCGCATGAAACCCACAGGCCACATTGGCTTGATCAATAATAGACATAATCTCGTCGTCTACTGGCATTGTCCAAGCCCCGAAACTTTCACCTAAATCGCAATTTAACTTCATAATGGTTTAGCTCTTACCCTCAATCCGATATCATGTTACCTGTTCTTGTAAAAACAGTCAGTCTTAATGATTACTATCGGAAAAATTAATACATTACGCGTTATCGCGGAATACCCCTTCGGCTACGCGTTAGCGCCACTGGTCGATTCACAAGATTACGATGATGAAAATGACCTACCTACGGTCACACTCTCTCGCGATCATGTTGAAACGCCCCTTACCCTAGAGCAAACCTTAGACGTATTTGTTGCCACAGATCAACAAGGTGAACTGTACGCCTCGATCACTGTACCTCACATACAGGTAGGTGAAACAAAGGTGTTGAAGGCCGTATCTGCTACTCACTTCGGCGCCTTCTTTGATTGGGGGTTAGAGAACGATCTCCTCATTCCTAACGACTATCAAGACACGCCGATTAATCCAGGTATGCATTACGTTGTGCATAGTTTCTTTGACGAAAAAACAAACCGGATTTTGGGCGCTACTCGCCTTCATTACTTCTTGAAGGAAGGCAGTGCCTACCTAAATGAAGGGGATGAAGTGGCGTGTTTAGTGTACGCGAAGTCAGATTTAGGCTTTAAAGTGGTTATTTGTGAAAAAGCACTGGGTCTCATTTTTCATAGCGACGCCTTTAAACCGCTAAAAGTGGGGCAAAAAACCACTGGCGTTATTAAACACATACGTGAAGACGGTAAAATAGATGTGTCTTTACAACGCCAAGATAAAACCGGTCGAGATACGCTTCAACAAGCCATTCTTGATGATCTGCATGCCCATGGTGGCATTTCTACATTAACGGACAAAAGCGCCCCTGACGCCATTTATCAGCACTTTAATGTGAGTAAAGCGGCTTACAAAAAAGCACTAGGCGCCTTATACAAGCAGAAGAAAATCACCATCAACCCAGATGCCATCAGGCTCGTAAAATAAGGAGCACAATAAAGTATGAAAGCAAACGTTTCTTGAGATAAAGACCTGACCTTTACGGGAACCACAGAAAGCGGCTACAAAACGGTTATGGACGGCAGCGGTGATGCCATTTCACCCATGGAATCGGTTTTGTTATCGGTAGGCGCTTGTTCAAGCATCGATGTGGTGGATATTTTAAAGAAAGGGCGTCATCAAATTGATGGATGTCAGTGCGAACTTAATGCAGAACGCGCAGAAAACCCTCCAAAGGTGTTCGAAAAGATTCACGCTCATTACACGGTAACGGGCAGCGGATTAACGGACAAGAGTGTGGCACGCGCCGTACAACTGTCGGCAGAAAAATATTGCTCTGTTATGCTGATGCTAAAAGGCAACGTAGCCATAACAACCAGTTACTCCCTTGAAGAAGCTGCGCAGTAAATGGGTTTAAGCGGGTGATGCGCACAAGCACGTTGCCACCCGCTTTCCACACAAAGCATGAGTTTAGCTTCGTGAAGTTAGATATTCACGCACAGCACTCGCATCACGCTCAACAGCGAAATCGATAAGGCTGATACCATTACAGGTTAAACCATCTTCTGACGTGACAAGGCGTAAAACTTCACGTTGGCTTGCACCAATACGACCTACATTACGCGAAAGGCTAGAACGCAGTACCTTCACATCATCCAATACAATCGCTTTGCAAAATCCAGCAAATTGCGTGTCGCCCACAAAGCGTACGTCTTTTTGTGGTCCAGCAGCAACAGCGTTAAATGCAAACGAAAGTGCAGCAGTAGCAGCAAGTGTCTTTAACAGTTTCATCATTAATTCCTCAAATAAGTTGGCAAACTCGGTAACGCAATGTGTCGCGACCCCTTTGCAGGTTGTCGCTGATTGCCCTTTATTTATGAACTAATTCTTAAAAATGTTCTGTTGAAAGATTGTGTTAGGAAGGTAAATTATCGGTAAATCAGAATGTTACGTAAACATTAACAATTTATATGGTTGATTTTTAAAGCATTCTTGAAATCTTATATTTCTAACCAGAATAAAAAATACTTTTTAGTGTCAATTTAATCTAATACTTTGGTCGTAAAAAGGGGCTAGGCGCCCCTTATATAATGAAAGTTTTACAAAATTTAGTACTAAAATCCGCTTTAATCATGAAAAGTCGTTAATTTTGTTGTAATAAAACTACATTTTATACGTATTTCCTTGCGCGCTTAGTAGAAATAGTATCGATATAAGCGTGCCACGAGGCATACCCGATAATGGGCATCAACACAATAAAGCCGATAAACCCAGTAACGTATCCAATCGCCACAGCACTAAAAATAATACTGCCCCAAATTACCATAGGTACTTTGTTCACCCACACTGCGTTAACTGACGTCAATAACGCCGTAGCAAGATCCACTTTTCGCTCCATCAGAATAGGTTGCGTAAAGGCGGTGATAAATAGCATTGCTAACGTAAACACGCCCCCGGCAATCGTACCAAGCACGAGGAAAGGCATCAGGCTTTCAATAGTGGTTTCCGTGTATGAGGGGTAAAGCGCGTGAATAAGGGAGGCAACCCTAAGCCAAAATATCATCATCACCATCAATAACACGCCAAATCCCCATTCGTTAACTGCGTTTCTGCGCATGGCTCGAAGGGAATGTCGAAATGAAGGCTTATGTCCCTTTTCCAGCTCCCAGCTAACGTCATATAACCCCGCAGCTAAGAAAGGACCTACAAGCATAAAACAAACAATGGCAGGAAGAATGACCAGGTGCCAACCTGTCATCTCAACTAAATACATAATAAACCAAGGTATAACAGCGAAGATAACGCCGTAAATGGCAGTGATGACTGGGGTTCTTAAAGCATCCTGTACTGCTAACGAGAGCCATTTAATAGGATCGCCTACATCGAGTTCTTTGCACGGAATGACCCGCGCAATGCCACTTTGCGTTATCGCATTTTCTGGAGCTTGTTTAAAAGGGTGCGACATAGTTTAGTAACCTCTGCTTGTAAAATTTTTCATTTATAGGGCGTTACACGGCATACGCCTTACTATTACGATAGGCATAGATTTAAAAGTTCACAAATTATTAACAGGAATTTTATTATTTTTTTAAATAAGTGAAAAAAGAGGAGGTTCTGCACACGAAGGTAAATGAATGAATTGCCGCTAAGGTTGAAATAATTTTGCGTAAAAAGGGCTATTCCGCCACCCGCATTGCGCCATGCAGGTGATAATTTAACCAAGTCGATAAAAAAATGGTTTTAAGGTTAAATAAGCTTTAGCAACCCAACCTAGTTTGCGATACTCTCACGGTATGTAAATCAACCATATAGACCATGAAAACTGTATCACGCTCACATAAATTAGATAACGTTTGTTATGACATTCGCGGCCCTATCGCAGCGCAAGCGCGAAAAATGGAAGACGAAGGCCACCGTATTTTAAAACTGAACATTGGCAACCCTGCCCCGTTTGGTTTTGAAGCGCCAGATGACATTGTTAAAGACGTTATCCATAATCTCCCTACGGCTCAAGGTTATTCAGATTCAACAGGGATTTATGCCGCCCGTGTAGCCGTGATGCAGTACTATCAGCAGCGTAATATTAAAGACATTCGTGTGGATGATGTTTACATTGGAAACGGTGTGAGCGAAATGATCATGATGGCTATGCAGGCACTGTTAAACCATGGTGATGAGGTGCTGATCCCCAGTCCAGACTACCCACTTTGGACCGCTGCGGTCAGCTTGTCTTCTGGCTCACCTGTGCATTACCGCTGTGATGAACAAGCAGGATGGTTTCCAGATTTAGACGATATAAAAAGTAAGATTACCAGTAAAACCCGCGCCATTGTGCTTATTAACCCGAATAACCCTACCGGTGCGGTTTACAGTAAAGCCTTACTGCAAGATGTGGTAAATCTCGCCCGCGAGCATGGCTTAGTTGTCTTCAGTGACGAAATATACGACAAAATTCTTTACGACGACGCTGAGCACACCTGTATTGCCTCATTAGCTGACGATGTTTTCTTCGTGACCTTCGGCGGGTTATCTAAAAATTATCGGGTGGCAGGTTTCCGGTCTGGGTGGCTCGTGGTCAGTGGAAATAAAAGATTGGCGCACGATTATATTGAAGGGTTAAATATCCTGTCGTCGATGCGAATGTGTGCCAACGTTCCCTGTCAAAGTGCGATTCAAACCGCCTTGGGTGGCTATCAAAGTATTAATGACTTAGTGAAAGAGAATGGACGTTTACGTATACAACGCGATGTTGCTGCAGATATGTTAAACGGCATTGAAGGTATTCACTGTGTTAAACCCAAAGGGGCAATGTATTGTTTTGCTCGGGTAGACGAGAAGAAATTCAACATTCACAATGATGAACAGATGATACTCGACCTATTGAGTGAAGAAAAAATCTTACTGGTTCACGGCCGCGCATTTAACTTAACCGAAGGCGTTTACTTTAGACTAGTGTTCTTGCCCCACAGCGACGTGCTAGTACCAGCGCTACATAAAATTGGCAATTTCTTCCGCCATTATCAGCAAGGAGCATAAGGTGTCTGACCGAAGTCATTTTTTCGCGCATTTGGCACGCTTAAAGCTAATCAATAGATGGCCGCTTATGCATAATGTGCGTACTGAGAATGTACAAGAGCATAGTTTGCAGGTTGCCATGGTGGCTCACGCGTTGGCCCTTATTAAAAACAAGTTCTTTAATGGCACGTTAAACCCCGACCGTATTGCCACTATTGCTATGTTCCATGATGTATCTGAAGTCTTAACCGGCGACCTCCCTACGCCCGTTAAATACTTTAATCCGGCAATCAAAGAAGAATACAAAAAGATTGAAAAAATTGCCGAAAACAAACTTATCGAAATGGCACCGGAAGCTTTTCGTGAGGATTACGCCGCGCTAATAGACCATCATTACCATAGCGAAGAAGATGCTTTTATTGTTAAAGCAGCAGATGTGCTTTGTGCTTATCTAAAAACCCTCGAAGAATTAGCTTCTGGTAATCAAGAATTCAAACTTGCCAAAAAACGCTTAGATAATATTTTAAAAGAGTATCAGTCTGAAGAAGTTGATTACTTTCTTACCCGTTACGTACCTAGCTTCTCGCTTAGTTTAGATGAGATCACGCAAGACGAAATGTAGTAAAAGGAAACCACTGTGACAGCAAAGGTGTGGGAAAACGAGTTGCAAGCGCGGCGTTTGCCCCGTAGTGCAAGCCGTGATGGTGACCATAGGAATGCATACCAGCGAGACAAAGCGCGAGTGCTTCACAGCGCTGCGTTTCGACGCCTACAGGCCAAAACTCAGGTATTAGGGGTTGGCCTGAGCGATTTCTATCGTACTCGCCTTACCCATTCCTTAGAAGCTGCTCAAATTGGAACCGGCATTACCGCTCAATTATGTGGTAAGTTTCCCGACATTGCAGACACCCTTGCCATTGATGCTAACTTAATAGAAACCCTTTGTTTAGCCCACGATATTGGCCACCCCCCCTTTGGCCACGGTGGCGAAGTTGCGCTGCATTACATGATGTACGAACATGGAGGCTTCGAAGGCAATGGCCAAACCTTTAGAATTATCACCCAATTAGAGCCTTACACTGCAGAGCACGGCATGAATTTGTGCAGACGCAGCATATTGGGCTTGGTTAAATACCCTAATTTCATTGATACCCTAACGAATGCCACTACCTACAAAAAGCGGCCTTCATCATTACGCCAAGTAAAAGCAGACGACTGGCACCCACCTAAGGGGCTTTTTCGTTGCGACGAGCCGTTGTTCGATTGGCTGCTTGCCCCTTTCAGTGAGGCAGATAAAGACACCTTTATGAAGGTGAACGTCCACACGCATAAACATAAGAAAACACGCTTTAAATCATTCGACTGTTCAATTATGGAATTGGCGGACGACATTGCATACGGCATTCATGATTTAGAAGACGCCATTGTGATGGGCATGGTGAATAAACAAGATTTCACCCATATGGTATCTGTACCATTAGCCAATTTAGCCATCAAGGGGCTATCAGATATTCTACCTGCGCTCACAGATAAACTGTTTAGTTCACTGCACCACGAGCGTAAAAATGCAATTGGGGCATTGGTGAACAGCTTTATTACCGCCATTGAAATTATGCAGGTAGAGGGGTTCGAGCACCCGTTATTGGCGTATAACGCCAAAATGCCCGATAAGCACCACGAAGCATTAGAGCTGTTTAAGCAATTTGTTCTGAAAAAGGTGATACGACGCCCTGATGTACAGTTATTGGAATACAAAGGCCAATTGGTTGTGATGGAGCTGTTTGAAGCCTTCAGCTCCGATCCTGAAAGATTGCTTCCAGAAAACACCCAAGAACGCTGGTTGAAGGCACAAGACACAGGCAATGGCATGAGAGTCCTCTCAGACTACATTTCAGGCATGACCGACGAATTTGCATCGCGACTGCATGGTACCCTATTCTCACCGAAGCAAGGCGGCGTACAGGATAACTTCCACGTGTAATAGTTTCCAACCAGGAGACCCGCCCCCAATAATCGAGGTTTGAGATAGCCCCCTTGTTCCTGTTGACTTTACGACGCCTGTTTATTGTCTAAGTATTGGAGGGGGTCATCATTTACGTCCAACCCCTTCACCGATAATGATTGTATACACAATGAAAACAACTCGGATTGCGTGGCAATATCTAATTTTTGATAGATATTTTTGCGATGAATTTTCACCGTACTTAAAGAAATATTGAGTTTACTCGCCAGCGATTTCGAAGAGTGACCATGTAGAATACATTTCACCACCTCTTGCTCTCTTTTGGTGAGAATCGACTTGCCGAAGGCATCAAAAAACGAATTATAATGTGGAGGCTTAGTGTTGCTGACAGACTCAGACGCCTGTTGGTATTCCTGCTCCCAATGCGCTTCGATAAGTTGGGTGATCATAGGGGAAATAGCGATAAGATCGGCTTTATCTTGTTGCGAAAAATGCCCACCTAGTTTATTCAGATAAAAATCGACGTAACAATTATTGATGTTAACAATAAAATCGTATTCATCGGTAATACCAATAGGCTTAACAAAGGATTTATAGTACTTACTTTCGTGAAAGCAGTCAGGCTCAATATCTTTAAAGTGGTAAAGCCCTGTCTCTACCCCGTTTGATAAAAAGCTGTAATGAGGATCAAGTAAATACATGCCGTCAAGGTAGCGATCTAGGTATCGGCTGTATTCCTTTGGGAGCTTCCCTTCAAATACATTCGTCACCTTATTCCCATCGTAAAATATCACACCCGTGCAATCTATATGAATAATTTGCGACAAGGTTGAAGATAAAAACTCAAAGAAATGTGCTTTTCCTACTTCGCGGGTTAATCGTGCCAGCGAAGCGTACCAACCTTTACTATGGGGGCGTACCATCAATATTTACTGTGTGGAATCTTAACTACCGTCAACACTAACTAAAATACGACGAAGAGTAAAATACCTTTCGTCGTCTGAAGCTTTTAAACTGCGCTAACTTACTTGTTGAGATATCAGTCAAACCCTATCAGTGCGCAACCCTCTCACCCACTAAGCGCGCCTTACTTTTCATTGAGGCGATATAGACCACGAATGAAAATATAAAGGTAGGCAGGGTAACCCCGAACATATTATTCGGTATATTGACTAACCATAACGAGAAGAGAAAGCCCCCTAACCATGTCAATACCGCCAAGAGATTTACGCCCTTTTGGTACCAATAACGGCCTCCCTTTCCTAGCAGAATGTCTTGGTGGTAACTCGCCTTTTTAAGCCAGTAATAGTCAGCAATCATGATGGCGAACACAGGCACAAATAAGGCGCCAATCAGCGTTAAAAATTCAGTAAATTTATCGAGCATGGCTAGCCAACTCGAGCCTGCTACAGAAATAGCGCCTATTACCAGTGCCACTTTCATAAACGACCATTTTTTATTTGGCGTCAAATTTATCACTGACGATACCATGCCATACACCACCATAGTGTTGGTCGCTATAACCGACAGAAAAATAGCCATTGCAAGCGGTATTCCGAATGCGTTAACTATTTCTATAGGATCGAAGCCATTCACTGCATTTCCTTGTAGCGTGAGGTAACCCATCAGCGTTGCACCTAGGCTCATTGACAGTACAGTAGAAATAACATACCCAATACCGGAACCAAGTACACCGGCCTTTTGAGTCTTTGCTAAGCGATTAAACTCAGCCGACAGTACTGTCCATGATATTGCTGTAGCGATGACCACGTCTAACACTCCGACCTCGTTCCACCCTAAACTGGCGTTTATTGGCAGTGCCTCAAACTGCGCGAGAGAGAAGTTAGAAAATGCAATAAAAAAGACATAGGCAATAATTGCCAGTATGACGAATGCGAGCCAAGGCTCTACCCTTGCAATCCCTGCATGACCAAAAATAGCAAGGCCTACCACTAACAGTTGGCACAAGACTGAGAACAAAACGGGATTAGAAAAACCAAACAGCTGCGCTGACAGAAAATTAACAGTCACCCCAGCTAAGATGGCTTGAACCCAACTCCACCCCATTAGAATGATGACGTTAGCCATGGAGGTGGCATAAGCGCCACGCAGCCCGAAAGCCCCCTTGGTGAGCCCCATCGTCGACAAGCCAGTACGCGTCCCCATATTGCCTACAAGGACTAAAACACTGGCCCCAATGACGGTGCCGATAATGATGAGTGAAAGTGCAATATGCCAAGCTACACCAGGTACGAACAGCGTACCTGTGAGCAAGGTGGTCACCACCAAATTAGCTGCTAGCCAAATCATACCAATTCGATAAGACGACAATGTGCCTTTGACCGGCCCGTATCCATCGGATTCAGCCTGTTCGTTATACCCACATTTCGTTAATGACAAATGTACCTGTGACATTATTTATTCCTTAACTGAAATGCTTAAAACGTGTATTTATAATCAATACCGTAGGTGCGTGGGGCGCCACGAAAGAAGAATAATCCATTCCAATCGGCGACTAAATCAACAGAATAAGTAACATATTCTTTATCTGTTAAGTTTTTCACGTAAAGCCCTACTTTGTGACTCTCATCACCAAACGTAACGTTTACGCGTGCGTTATGAATGCTATAGGCAGGTTGTGCCAAACGGTCATCATTAAAGGGTTCAAAATACTGCTTCGAAATATAACTGCCGTCATAATGCAATTGCACCCACAAATTGTCACTTTCCCATAGATCGTAATCGAGCATCAGGTTCACATTGACTTCAGGGGAAGAAGGTAACGTATTGCCCGACAAATCAACGCCCGCATACCGCATACTTACGTATTCGGCGTCTAAAAGCCCTACGCCCGCGTTTATCGTTAGTTTGTTAGTCGCTTGGGTTGTCAGTTGAAGCTCGGCCCCCTGTATTTCCGACTCGCCAGCGTTTAACAGATACTGAAGACCCGCATCAAATATTAAAAATTGTTGGTTTTCATAGTTATAGTGGAACACAGCGCCGTTTAGGCGAGTTCTGCCGTTTTGGAGTGTGGATTTGAACCCGAATTCCCACGCTGATAACTCTTCAGGCTCTACGGAAGTAAACTCTTCTGGGGCAAAGGCAAAGCCATTAAACGCGCTTCCTCGATATCCTGTGCTATAGGCGCCGTAAACCAACAAATTATCCGCTATTTTCCAATCTACCCCTAATTTTCCTGAGGTATTGGCATCATCAATTTCATCACTTTCGTTATCTAGGCCTAAACTTCCTAATATGGGGCCATCACTTTCCTGGTAATAGCTATTCTCTGCTTCTCCATACCAAGAAGAATAGTTATCTATTTCTATGGTGTCTCTCGTGTGCCTTAATCCAAAGGTTAATGAGACCGCCTTGGTAACATCAAAAGTACTGTGAAGATAAATGGCTTTGGTACTGCGTGACTGTTCGTAGCTATTTGCGTAATAGCACCCATAAAAAAAGGTATCTTCGCAGTTATTAGACAGAGCCATAATGCCGTCGCCATAATCTGCCAGCCAACGGTATCTTGTTGCGCCATCTGTGGAGTCTGAACTGTAAAAAAGACCGGCAATGAAATTGAAGGCGCCACCGTAACTAGAAGAAACACGAATATCTTGTGTGAATTGATCAGTCTCTGCGAAGAAGTCATCTTCCAACAATTTAAAAGGGCTTCCATCAGCGTCCTCGGGAACAAAATATTCTCCACTATCGAAAGACGTTATCGACGTTAGCGTATAATCCTCTACGGTATAATTTAAGGTGAGATTAACACCGGTTAGATCAAACTCTTTCTCTTCAACTCTGTTTGATTCAGTTTCATGAAATCCAAGGTCTTCGCGTGCATAGCCGGTATACCCTAAACCCACACCCCCGTTTTCACCACCACCGTCTGCTTCTATTAAGAGAATACTAGAATGATTTGCCCTACTTCTACTTTTATGAACACGCAATATGCCATTTAGATTGTCGCCTTCGTACATTAATGAAAAACGCATTGCTTGTTCATCAATTTGGCTAGGATTTTCTACATTATCCAACTTATTTTCTACGAAGCCGTCGTTTTCAGACGAGGTAAATGCTAAACGTGCCCCCCAATTATCAGCTAATTCAGTATCGAAGGCACCACTGACGGTTTTATAGCCAAAATTTCCTACACCGACATCTAAGTAGCCACTAGTACCAAGCATTTGAGGCCGGGTAGTCATAATATTTGCTGCCCCCCCTGTCGTATTTTTCCCATACAAGGTACCTTGTGGACCTAGCAACATCTCAACGCGGTCAATATCAAATAACTGCACACCCGACGCCAAGGGGGTCGCTCCCATGTAGACTTCATCCACATATAACGCAACGGCTCCACTGCCATTAGGGCTATAGTCAGATTGCGTAACTCCTCTCATGCCAAGTACCAGTTGCGCATCACCATTACTGCCCAGCATTTGTACATTAGGCGCTTGAGATACAATCTCTTGGCTATTGCGCATCTTCATGTTGCCCAATTTGTCTGCACCCAGTGCCACAATGCTTACGGGAACACTTTGAATATCTTCAACTTTCTTTTGTGCTGTAACGACTATTTGCTCTAGTTTCAACGATGATTCAGAACCCTGAGAATCTGGCGCAGTAGCCTCAGAAGAAAATGCAGAAAAAGAGATGCTTGCTGCTAAACTCAGCAAGATGGGGTTCAATTTGAACGAACGCATGTGTATTCCCTATATGAATATTTATTATTTTATTTACTATCTAACACCTGTATTTATTCATGAAACTACGTTTTTTATTCAGTTGAAATAGTCCTAAAGAACTATAAGCGTTTCACCTATTCAATTAATGACATGACAGTAAGCGTAAAAATGAAATCTTTCCTTTGAATGGCAGGTCTTATGTAGGGTGAGCAAAATATCTTTTCATGTTGTACGTATTTAAACACATACCCAGAATAAAAAGTTTATTTTTCAGCTTGTTATACGCGGAGTATTTCTATGCCAAAACCTTTTAAACCCTCTGTGAGGCTGACAGATAACGATGTTACTGATGAAAGCCTGTATTTTAATCGCCGAAAACTTCTTAAATCCATGGGGTTTGTCGGTGCATCCACATTGCTAGGCTCGCCTGTCAAGGCTTCTGGCTGGCTATGGGGCGATGATGATGAAGATAACACCGTCACGCCATCGCCGCTCTCCTACAGTCAACCTAAGCAGTACCAAATAGATGAAACAAAGACACCCGAAGAAAAAGTCACCTCATACAACAACTTTTATGAATTTGGCACTGGCAAAGACGATCCCGTTAAAAATGCCGGCGGATTCAACCCTGACCCTTGGACATTGCGTATAGATGGTTTGGTTGAAACACCGACTACGCTTGATCTCGACGCGCTACTTACCCAGTTTCCTCTAGAAGAACGTATTTATCGACTTCGCTGTGTAGAAGCGTGGTCTATGGTAGTCCCTTGGGTTGGCTTTGAACTGGCAAAATTAATTCAACGGGCGAAGCCTCTCGCTTCGGCTAAATATGTGGCGTTTGAAACCCTGTATGACCCAGAACAAATGCCTGGGCAAAAAAATAGGTTTATAGGAGGGGGGATTAACTACCCTTATGTTGAAGGCCTAAGGCTCGATGAAGCCATGCACCCGCTTACACTTATGTCAGTGGGCCTTTACGGAAAAACCCTGCCACCGCAAAACGGAGCCCCCATTCGTTTAGTCGTTCCGTGGAAATACGGATTTAAAAGTATTAAGTCTATTGTGCGCATACGTTTAACAGATAAAATGCCGCCAACTACATGGAATCGATTAGCCGCCAATGAATACGGCTTTTATGCCAATGTTAATCCGCAGGTATCTCATCCACGCTGGAGCCAAGCCAGCGAAAGGCGGATAACTACCGGCGGCCTGTTGTCTCGAAATCGCGTTCCAACGCAGCTATTTAACGGCTACAGCGAGGTTGCTCCCTTGTATAAAGATATGAATTTAACTCGTTATTATTGAAGCACTCATTTAATGAAACCTCGCAGTAAAAAGCCTTGGCGCTTTTCCCATTTTCAAAGACGGGCGCTAAAAGCCGTCATACACCTCATCGCAACCGGCTATTTAGTTGCCCTTTTTTACTTAGGCGTAAATGACCAACTTGGGCCCGACCCAGTAGATGCATTGCTCAACGAAACCGGCATTTGGGCTATACACCTATTATTCGTCACCCTATTATTAAGCCCGCTTGCCAAGCGTCTACCCAGTCCAGAACCGATTAAATTCCGGCGAATGCTAGGCATCTATGTTTTTGTTTATGCTATCGCGCACTTTTTTACTTATGCTTTTTTTGAGCTGCAACTCGATTGGCATTTACTCACCAGTGAATTAGTCAAACGCCCCTATATTGTGGTGGGCATGGTTGCGCTTATCTTGCTTATGGCATTGACGGTAACGTCGTTGTCTGTATTACGAAGAAAGATGGGTAAACAATGGCAACGGCTTCATTACAGTATTTACGCTATTTTACCTTTAGCCTTGCTGCACTTTTCTTGGTCACAAAAAACATTTTGGCAAGCGCCTATTTTCTACTGGCTAATTGGGCTTATTATTATGCGTGGAAGGATAACGCGCACTGCCGCTAAAACAGTGAAACGATTGAAAGCCTATCAGTAAAAATAATACACAATAACGCCATATCTCAGCGTTTTCGTACACGCTACCACACTAAGAAAGAACCAAAACTGTGTTCTGAGCACACCGCCCATCAGGGTTAGGGGATCACCAATAATAGGGACCCAGCAAAGTAACAAGCTCCACTTACCCCATTGTTTAAACATCTGCTGCGCACGTAAAAATGTACGCGGCTTAATACCAAGCCATGACAAGACGAATGTCTCTCCATATCGCCAACCTAAAACATAATTGACGAGCGCCCCCAATACATTGCCCACACTTGCCGCCACCAGCAAGTAGGCCTCATTTGCACCTGTACTGAGTAAAGTCACTAAGACAATTTCTGAACTAAACGGGAGGATGGTAGCGGCCAAAAATGCCGATAAGCACATACCCACATACCCTAAGTTCGCTAAATCAAGCATGCTGTTTGGTCAGTAGCCATAAAACGATAATCCTCCAATTTTACTAAAAAACAAAGAGATAGATAGCGTTAACAGCCCAAGAGCGAAAATAAAAACGACAAGGTGTTTGCTGCTGATTGAAAAAAACACAATTTATGCTTGCAATATGATCAAAGCGCAACTACTGTATACATATACACACTGTATATTTAAACATGTTAAATTAAAGCGTCGGACTAACGCAATAATCTTTATACAGACGTACTTTCTTAACTAGATAGTGAGGCCACAGTATGAATACATCATCAGTAGATAGACTTAACGCCCTTAGAGCTTCCGCTTCTAATGTGGTTCAACTACCCTTGCCTATTGAAGGCTTTCCTGGCGACAATAATAAGAACGAGAATAAAGGTTGGAGTTATCTGCTGTCTCACTCAGTATCTTTTAAGAAAGACGTTGATCATGCTATTCGTATTCAGAAGCCGAAAAAGGAACAAGTTCCAGAATGGATCAGTAAACTGATTACGGGCGGCCAATGTAAAACACTGTATGTGGAAAACCTAGACTTGGATCTACAACCTACTGATAGCGAAATGATACGGAAACTATGTGATTTATATTCTGTATCGCTGATTAATGTAAGAGTAGAAAAAGAAACCACCGCGGTGGCAATGGGGCCATGGTAATTCGTTAAAAATCCCGCTAGCATTGCCATTTCGCCATCTAGTAGGAATATTCTAATATGCGCTGTTACTGTTGTTCATCTCTGGCTTTCGCAGACTGTTGTCACCCCTTTGTTACACAAAGCAAGCAACCTGAAACAGCCGAACAACTTATGCGCAGTCGCTTCACCGCCTATGTATTAGCGAATTTCACCTATGTACTGAATACGTACAGTAGCGAAAAACAAATTGGATTGAGCACTGAAGGGCTAAAAGAAAGTGCTGGAGACGCGGTTTGGTTTGCGTTGAAGGTGGCAAATAGTTCCGCCGATACAGTGGAATTCACCGCCTATTTTTTTGAAAACAAAGGCCTTTACCAACTCCACGAAACCTCAACTTTTGTTAAAGAAGGGTCTTTATGGCGCTATCATGATGGCATTCTGCATGATGATTGCGGCAAATTAAAATACGGAAGAAATTTACCTTGCTTATGTCATAGCGGTAAAAAGTTTAAGCAGTGCTGTGCAAATAAAATGCGTTAACTGATAAAGGGTAACCTAGACAGGCTTGTTAGGCCTCTCTGTGAAGTGCTCTTTGCTTTAGGATTAACCCAGCAATAAATCACCTGAAATAGGATGAAAAACACTGGCAGACATTGACAGTGAATCTGCAGTGAGCTGAGGTACGCCATACACTTCCACGACCTTGCCTTTTTCTTTGGCTAACTTATTGACTAATAAATCAAAGTCACCATCTCCAGAGACCAAAACGAACACGTCTGCTTGGTTGATGGCATCCATCATATCGATGGTTATGCCTACGTCCCAGTCGCCTTTTGCTGAACCATCGGCGCGCTGAATATAAGGTTTGAGTTTAACGGTAAACCCTATTCCCCTGAGTATATTTTGAAAGCTTCGTTGCTTAGCGTCGTTACGGTGAATGGCATACGCGTTTGCAACCACAGGCGTTCGGTTCAGCGTTGCTCTTCGCCAAAACTGATTGTAATCAAAGTGCTTTTGATAGGCTTGACGGGTTGTGTAATAAACATTTTGCACATCAACGAAAATAGCAACTTTTTGCATGCTCACCATAATAAACTGTTAAAAACGGCCCGCACTATAGCATGTAACTGATTCAATCACTTGCCCTAAAACCTCGGCACTAGGATTTAATCAACCAGTCTTTCTCTTCAATAATTTCAATAAGCGTAGTGCTAACTTTTACATGCTCAAACGTATCTTGGTTTTGTGTAGCCGTACCTGTCATTTCCAGCCTTTTGTTCATTTGCTGAACCAAGGCATCGCTTAACAACTTTAACTGAGTATGGTTGAGGTCGTGAACAGGCAAGTTTCCGCGCTCGTGAAGCGCCAAAAGTACCTTACTGCAGGTTTCACGTTTTCGTTGGAAGGACGCTCTTTGCCATGCAAGTGCATTAGCGTTATGGAGTAAATCGGCGTCGTCCGAGACAGTGCCCACCGCCACTTGGATAGTATCGGCAACAGTGGCTTGCTTTTGGGAAGAGCCAGTACCGTCGCTGCATGCTGATAACGCGCACACAGAAATCGTCAGCGTTGCCATCGCAATAGGGTTAAGTTTCATTATCTGTCCTTGATAAATGTAAATACAATAAAAGTGTAGATTAAATTTGAATCGAATGCACCTTTAAAACGGCTTAGCCATGCTTATTCATTTAACACGCTGTTACCATTATGCTTTTTAAACATTACCTAACTATGGTGCATTCGAATTTTTCTCAGCGAGCTAATTTCTTCTGCCAAAACACCGCATTACCCGCTTCAGGATCGAGTTCATAACTGGAAAAGCCGAATTTTTCATAGGCCGATTTTGCAGCGGTATTATTGGTTAATACTTCTAGTGTTAACTTACAACAGCCTTTTGCTTGGGCAATCGATTCTACTTTTTCTAATAACCGTTGGCTTAAGCCAAGGCCCCGGTAAGGGGGTAATACACACATATCGTGAATATTCACCAGAGGTTGGCACGCAAAGGTAGAAAACCCTTCAAAGCAATTGGCTAAGCCTGCGGGCTTATCGTCTACATAGGCAATCACACTAAACGCATGGGGAAGTTCACTTAATCGAGCCACCAGGTTTTCTTTCACGGCCTCGTTGAGCGCTTCTCCCCCACCCATTGGATCGAGCGCATACTCGTTGAGCAAATAGGGAATATGCTGTCGATGCTGTTCATTGAGGTAATCGGCTTGCACTAATTGAATTTTCATCTTTACCTTATTAACGTTGATATGAATGGCTGTCTCCCATTATTCCATAGCTAAAGGCAAGATTACATTAGGCTTTTTTGCTAGCACACCCACGCAAACCGCGTTGCATTCGTCCATATATTCTCACCCACTACTTTTGTACGATTTTTGACTAGATGAATTTAGGTTAATGTAGTGCTTCATGCGCCTAGCCGAGCAAATAATGAAGTCGATTATCTCTAGAACATTTCTTATCCTAGCCCTTGTTCTTTTTCCCCATTGTGTATTCTCGCAAGAGATGCCTAGCTCTCTTCCCTTGTTTAAAACCTATGGTTTAAGTGACGGTCTTTCTCAAATTTCAGTTTCAGATGTCACCGAAGACAAACACGGCTATTTGTGGCTAGCCACCCAGGCTGGATTAGACAGATTTGACGGCTATGACTTTAAACACTTCGGTAAGTGGAAAGAAGACCAAAACGATGGGTTGCATGCGATAACGAGTTTTCAAGTTGAGGC
Organism: Alteromonas australica; assembly: GCF_000730385.1. Taxonomy (NCBI): domain Bacteria; kingdom Pseudomonadati; phylum Pseudomonadota; class Gammaproteobacteria; order Alteromonadales; family Alteromonadaceae; genus Alteromonas; species Alteromonas australica. The sequence goes on from NZ_CP008849.1 coordinate 2,435,629, forward strand.
CAGCCATGATGGCGAGTACATTTGGGTAGGAACTATCGCGGGAATTAGTCGCTTCCATGTAGATACAGAAACCTTCGAACATTACACACTCCCCAACAACAGCAATATAAAGCCCGGCATCATAAAACGCATTTACATAGACAATAAAGGCGGTGTGTGGGTAGTCAGTGGTAAAAACCTGTACTCGTTTTCTCAGCGCAAAAATGCCCTAGAACCTATAGCTTATCTAACCACCCCAACCAGCACACTCACTGACATTTTTATTGATTCCAATAACACCATATGGCTTGGCGCCACCTCGGGAGTTTACAAGGTAGATGAGGATGCAAACCGTATTGCCTTGTACAGTCACAGTGGGAAAAACATTTCAGTGCTCTACCCTAGCCCACTGGGTGGTATTTGGGTGGCCAGTGAAGCAAAAGGTGCCTGCTATTATTCTTCCATGACTGACACCAAAAGCGCGCCCCTATATTGTTATAACAAAGCCTCGGGCCTGCCGAGTAATAGTATACTGGCCATTTTGGAGCTTGGTAATGGCGATGTTTGGATTGCCACAGAAGCGCAAACGGCGATAGTTTTTAAGAATAATGCCCAAAACCCAGTACTCTTGTCACCCACCTCCACCCGTATTGCTAACCGAAGAATTAATACCCTATTTCAAAGCGATAGCGGGCTTATTATTGCTGGGTCTAGAGACAACGGCTTCTCAGTGTATAACCCTAAAATCGCCCGTTTTAGTAGCTATGCGATTGCCGACACACCGAATGTGACCGACTTAACCTTGGCCGCCAACAATCAAATGTGGTTTACCAGCGACAGCGGCCTTTGGCGTTATAATCCCCAAACAGGTGATAAACTAGGGCCTATAAAAACGGCATCGCAAAACAACGAATTAGATTCATTAGATATGCTGTTGTCACTTCAATATCATCAATCGACAGGTGATATTTGGCTAGCCACGCGTAAAGGTTTAGGGCATTTCCGGCCGGGTGACTCCCAAGTTGATATTGTCGCTCTTGAAGGTACTTCTGGCTACACAGTAAACGTTGATGACGCGGGGGATGTGTGGTTTGGTGGCTATAGCGATGGCGTATTTGTGTACCGTCCTAGTGAGCAAAATGTAGTGAGACACTGGCCACTTCCCTTGACAACAAAGATACATTTTCAAAATAGTGAAAGTGCGTGGATAGCCACGGTATCGGGGCTATATTTTGCCAACAAACTCACTGGCGATATCACCAACATCGGCGAACTATACGAAGGCTTTCCTTCATCAGCAGTCGTCACATGGATTTCACCTAGCATGCGTGGCGGATTTTGGGTAGCCACCCAAGCCAACGGCATCTATCTGATTTCGATAAACGCGCAAAAGTCGAATGTTGAATTTGTCACTCCGGTAACTCCGCACCCGCATCTAAGTGAAATTTCACTGGGCGCCATTGAAGAAGATGAAAACGGCAGCATTTGGGTATCTCACAGCGAAGGTATTGCTTATATCTCTCCAGATTTAGAAAAGGTTTCTTATTTTGGCGTGGAAAATGGCGTATTTGAAAACGGCTATTACGTAGGAGCCTCTGTACAATCCGATGATGGCACTATATTCATGGGCGGTCCGAGTGGGATTACCCAGTTTAACCCTAAAAACATTACCCATTCTCCGTGGTTGCCCAACGTTAAGATTACGCAGGTTGAAGTGGTCAACTACAGTGAAGGTAGCGCCAATATCACGCGCATCGATAATGTGGAAAAGTTAACCCTTCAGCCCAACGAAATGTCATTCTCCGTTGAATTTGCTGCGCTAGAGTTTACACGCCCTAACGACGTTAGCTATGCGTACAAGCTGGCTGACTTCGATCCAGCATGGCGATTTACCGACGCTTCACGACGAATTGCCACCTATACGAATTTAGATGCAGGAAGCTACACCCTTATTGTGCATGCCATTAATAAAGAAGGGGTTTGGAGCAATGAGGCAGCCCGAATGGAGGTGATAGTTGTGCCTGCATGGTGGGAAAAAACGCTTTGGCAAAGCATTTTCGTGCTCACTTGCTTTTTACTGGTTGTGCTTATAATGAAGCTACGAATAAGTGCACTGAAAAAACGCTCCGCTCATTTGGCGCGTGTCGTGGAAGAGAAAACCAAGGATTTGGAAGCCGCCGTTACAAAGCTTACCCAGCTGTCTAGCCAAGATCCCCTCACCAATCTTAAAAATAGACGTTACTTTACTCAACGGTCAAAAGAAGCCTGGGATGCGTTCCAACGCTATGGACAAGCATTTTCTCTCATGCTGATAGACGTTGACCACTTTAAAAACATTAACGATAAATATGGGCATCATGCTGGCGATTTGATTTTAGTCAAAATTGCCGACATTTTACGGGCAAATTTACGCAGTTCTGATGTTATCGCCCGTTGGGGCGGAGAAGAATTTTTAATCTTTCTTCCTGAACTCAATTTACATGAGAGTTACTGGGTGGCTGAAAAAATACGTAAAGCAATTTCTAGCTTTAACTTCTATTGCGAAGGCGTAGATATATCAGTCACCATTACCGCAGGGATTGCTGATATTAGAGACTGTACCAGCGTTGAGCACTGTATTCACAGTGCAGATAAAAAACTCTATAGAGGGAAAGCGGAAGGACGAAACGCCATAATCAAATAATAACGTCAGTATATTTGCACCTCATCCTTATAATACGTGGGTTAAACGAGGGCCGTGATCTTATTTTGCCGAGTGACTTATGAATAGGCACATAGGTAATAAGGAGACAAAATATTATGGCGACAATTCTAGTAATAGGCGCGTCAGGTCAAATAGGAAAACAAGCCACGGGTAAATTGTTGGAAGCTGGGCACAAAGTTATTGCCCCCGTGAGAAGCCCTGAAAAGCTTGAAGACATTCAAAGTGACAACCTCACCGTGAAGAAACAAAACTTAGAAGAGGACTTTTCTGAGCATTTCAATGGCGTAGATTCAGTGGTTTTTACCGCGGGCAGTAGTGGAAACACGGGCGCAGACAAAACGCTGCTTATCGATCTTTGGGCAGCACGTAATGCCGTTAATTACGCAAAAGACGCCAATATAAACCAGTTTATTATGGTGAGTTCAATCGGCGCGGGGGACCCAGATGGCGTTGATTCAGCAATTAAGCCTTATCTGGTTGCCAAACACATGGCAGACGAGCATCTTAAAAATAGCAACATTCCTCATGTGATATTGCGCCCAGGCACTTTATTAAACGAGCCGGGAACGCATTTAGTAACCACAGACATGCCTGACAATAAAGATGATGCAGTCATTCCAAGAGAAGATGTGGCCACCGCCATCGTTGAGTGCGTTAGCCGCTCAACAAACGATAATAGTGTCACCTACTTGTTTAAAGGTGAAACCCCTATTTCACAACTATTTGCCTAAGAAGCATCAACCCACTTTTAGCAGCCTTTCTCGAAGGCTGCTATTGCCCCAGCGCCAAGCACGAAAAGCAAACAAATACACCCATTAAGGGATGATAGATTGGCTTAACCAGTTACCCTGTTCATCGGTGTAATGCAATTCTCGGTATTGAGGAGAGCCTCGTAAGTTGAGGTAATCGACTTTGTGTATAGCCAGTAAAATAACACAAAAGTGTTGGGGAACGGCTGAAAAGTCTCCCGATACGTGAAGCGCACTGCCATCATTTCTAGGCGTACCGGGCTCCCCCCATAAAAACTGCTTTTTACCTGCATCTGACAAGCGCTCCCAATGTGCGCTCACCAAAGGCGTATCCATCTCCAACGACAGCACTTTAGCGGTAACACTGAAACGATATTGCTCTCTTGTTTTGGCGAAATACCAACAACCGTGTGCATGGGGCTGTTGAGCTAACTGATCACACTTATCTGTACGTGTATCAGATATCACTACAAGGCAATTGTCGTCAGTCAACCCTCTATACACAACGGTTCTACAATAAGGTAGCCCCTGCGCATCCGCTGTCGCCAGTTGAAAATATCGACTTTCCGGCACACTACGTGTTTTGTGTAAACTTTTTGTCAGTCCTTGTCGCCACTGAGGCATCGTTTGCTCCTGCTGTTTTAATTAGGTTTACGTGCAGCAAGGGAAAATAGAGTATAAAAGTTTTCAGTAGTAATACGTGCCAACTCAGCAACCGTGATGCCTTTTAATTCAGCGATAAACTCTGCCACTTCCACCACATACCCAGGCTGATTTTGTTTGCCTCTGTGCGGCACAGGGGCTAGCCAAGGTGAATCTGTCTCAATTAGCAATCGCTCTAAAGGAATGGCTTTTACCACTTCGCGCAGCTCTTGCGCTGAATTGAAGGTCACGATGCCAGAGATAGAGATATAGAAATCAAGCTCCATGGCAGCTTCAGCCATTTCTAGCGACTCAGTGAAACAGTGCAAAACACCTTTCGTGTGCGGTGCTTTGTGCGCTTTTAACAGATTTATTGTATCTTCGCGGGCGTCACGGGTATGAATTATTAACGGCTTTTTAGTTTCATTCGCCACTTTGATATGGTCGATAAAAGACTGGAGCTGAACATCTTTGCTCTCGGGGCTATAAAAGTAATCTAAGCCCGTTTCACCAATGGCCACAACTTCATGACGGCTAGCTTTTTCCAGCAATTCATCATAGCTGCAGGCTTCGTCCTGATGCAAAGGGTGCACACCACAAGATACCGATACGTCGTTAAAGTCTTTCACTGTCTCTAACATACTGTCGTAATCATTAACCGATACACAAACACAGAGAAAGTGCTCGACTCCCCGTGTGCGAGCAAAGTTTAAGGTTTCAACTAAGGATTCGGGCGACTGTTTTAGCCTATCTAAGTGACAATGAGAATCTACAAACAAAATGCACCTGTATTCGAGTTAATTTCAATTAAGTTAAGAATTTAGACGTTTCTCTTCACTGCCCGTAGCCCGATTAACAGCCATCGTGCTAGGTTAGTGCTGAAACGCTTGTAATACGCCAACTAAAATCAGCGCTTTGTTCACCCCTGGATGTTGCAAACGTTCTAATGCCTCAATGCAATTTTCGTAACGGGCATAGGCTCTGGGGTCACGATTGGCCAAATAAGCTTGTTGCGCATCGTGTTGACACCACTGGACAACTTGAACCGCGTTGTCTTTCCATTTATTCGCTAAGCTTAATAACTGTTGTTTTTGCCCGCCACCACTGGCACTAGCAAGTAATGCTCCAAACCCTTCTTTGAAGGTGCGGTAAGAAAAGCTATCTTCCTCACTCAATGCTCGCTCTACTCGTAAAGGCGCGTTGCCGTATGCTTGCAGTAAAGCTTCGCTAGCATCCCCAATTCCTTTTTCATGAAGGTAAGCCAAACTTGTTGAAACCGGCGGCAGTGACAGTGTCTGCTTTTCGCAACGGCTTAAAATGGTTGGCATCAGGCGGTTAATGCTATCGCTGATTAATATCAAGTAGGTATTATTTGTGGGCTCTTCGAGTGTTTTCAACAGGGCGTTGGCTGCAGCTTCTGTCATTCCATGTGCATTTGGAATAATCAGCACCTTACTGCCGCCCATTTGCGCGGTTCCACTTAGCTTTGTTATGCCGCCACGAATACTGTCTACCCCTAATTGCTTTTCGCTTTCTAGTACATAGTAATCTGGGTGATTCCCGGCTTCTCTCAAATGACAACTTTGACACTGCCCACAGGCTCCCTTAGAGGAAGGGTGCTTGCACAACATGACGTAGCCTAACTGGGCGGCTAACTCATGCTTACCTATGCCCTGTGGCCCACTTAGCAAAATAGCATGATGCAGCGTTTTATTCACATACCGCTGAATGAGGTGTTCGAATGTATCAAGAAGCCAAGGAAACATTAACCAAGGTACTCCTGTAATATACGCTGTACATCGCGGTGAACCTCTGGCATGTCGTTCATTGCGTTGACCACCACGATAGACTCGTCGTTTTCAGCCAACGACAAATATCTCGCCCGTGTACGTTCGAAAAACGCAAGACCTGCTTGTTCTATTCTATCAAGCTCCCCCCGACCTCTTGCTCGGGCCAACCCCGTGGCAGGCTCCACATCCAGATAGAGGGTTAAATCAGGCTTAAAGCCACCCAATGCTATCTCGCTAATTGCCTGCATGGTGCTTGCGTCAACACCTCGCCCACCGCCTTGGTATGCTTGAGAAGACAAATCATGTCTATCTCCTACTACCCAACATCCTCGTTCAAGGGCGGGAAGAATGCGGTTTTTAAGGAGTTGAACCCGCGCCGCATACATCAGCAGTAACTCAGTTTCTTCTGCAACGGATTCTTCCCAGTCATGCTTTACACACTCCCTGATAGCTTCGGCCATAGGCGTACCACCGGGTTCTCGGGTTAGCTCTACGCTTATACCTGCATCAATTAAGGTGTTTTTAACAAGCCCAATCACTGAACTTTTACCGGCACCTTCCAGTCCTTCTACAACAATAAATTTTCCGTGCTTCATGTTTTTGGGCTTTTACTTCTGATTAAGTTGGTATTTTCGCACAGCTTGGTTATGCGCTTCCAGCGAAGATGAAAATACGTGACTGCCATCGCCATTGGCCACAAAATACAGTGCGTCGGTTTGCATTGGATTAAGGGCGGCTAAGATGGCCTCTTTCCCTGCCATCGCAATGGGCGTGGGGGGCAAGCCTTTAATTACGTATGTATTGTACGGCGTTGGGGTACGTAAGTGTTTTCTTGTGATATTACCATCGAAGTGCGCACCTATTCCGTAAATAACGGTAGGATCGGTTTGTAACCGCATATTGCGCATTAAGCGATTAACAAACACGCCCGCTATCTTTCCTCTTTCTTCAGGAACGGCCGTTTCTTTTTCTATAATACTGGCAAGAATTAATGCTTCGTAAGGCGATGATAAGGGCAAGTCGGCTTGCCGTTGTTGCCACGCGTTCGACAGAAAATCACGCATTGCATCATGTGCTCGTTGCAATACCACGCTGGCTTTATCGCCGTCATTATAGAAATAGGTGTCCGCCAAAAATAAGCCTTCTCCATGCTGGGTATCAGGTGCAATTCTGGATGATGCGATAATTTTTGCAACAACACTATCGCTAATATCAAAAACCAGATTTTCTTGCTGTTTGAGGGTTTGAATCCACTGAGAAAGGGTTAGCCCTTCAACGAGACTTACCGGAAAGCTATGTTCCTGACCTAGCGCGAACATGGCGATAAGTGACGCAAAGCTCGCGTCTTTCTCAATAAGATACGTTCCCGATTTTATATGACCAGATGGCGCCAGAAATTTTAACCACAGTTTGGCCACGGTAGGCGATATATCGGTTAGTCCTTCTGCGGTAAGTTTGTAGACAACGCCATAGCCTGACATCCCTTTATCAACAACAAAAAGCCGCTCCTGTTCTATCAATAATGGTGTGTTTGCTTCCTTTTCCACATAAGTAATACCACCGATGACTGCAGAAACCACCACAATAACTAAAACTAATAACCTAACTAAAACGCGCATCTTCTTCTCGGTACTTCGTAAGTAATGCATCTGCTAACACCTGACTGTGACTAGTGTCAAAGGTAAGCTTGTTGCCATTTTCCAGGGTAAGCGACTTGACTGGCATAACCCCCATAAGGGCATTCGTCACCACGAGACAATCCGCGCCTATGAGTGCTTCCATGCTGTATCTAGCCTGGGTGATCTCTATGCTGCGGTCATCTCGAAAATGGGACAACAAAAACTGTCGCACCACCCCATTGACGCCACTTCCGTCAAGGATTGGCGTGTGCCACCCTTGGTTATTCTTAAAGAACACATTGCCGGCACTGGCTTCCACAATATGATGTTGAGTGTCTAGCACTAACGCGTCATCAGCATTCGCCGTTTCAATCTCGCGCTTGATCAACACTTGCTCTAAACGATTAAGATGTTTAACCCCAGCCAACAAAGGTTGAATCGACAAAGGGGTCTGCGCACAAATGAGATCTGCGCCTTTCTCCCGTAATGATTCGTAATGCTGAGGGTAAGGAAAGCACATCAATCGAATTAAAGCTGGGTTAGCCTTGTCGCGCGCATAACCTCGCCCACCTTCTCCGGCCGAAACATGCACCTTAAGTACAAACGATTGACGGGATTCTGCTTTTGCAGTTTTCACCATGGCATCGCTTAACGCTTTCATATCCAGCGCTATATTCAATACGCTAGCGTCATGGGCTAACCGACTTAAGTGAAAATCAAAAAGTTGTATTTTCCCATGTTGAACATGGGTGGTAGTAAAAATCCCATCACCGTAGTTAAACGCGCGATCTTGGGATAAAACTTTACCATCACTAACAAAAATGTTCACAAAGTACTCGCATTGTCTTGTGTAGCGGTAAAGTATACCAAGTTACTGAGGGCAAACAAGAAAGGCAGCCATAGGCTTGTAATACTTAAGAACAAACAAAGCCGACAAAAGAGGCGAGTGCAATCGCCTCTGATGTCTTTAACGAATCTGTCATAGATAATTGTGAGTAAGTGATGAAAACGAAGAGTACCACTACATTAGTAAGCTGCAGTATTTTCGTTAGTGCATTATTTTCTACTGCCAGTTTCGCTGACACCTCGGCTGCACATTATAACAACCAAGTTCAAACCCACGCTATCGAGCAACCGTTAAAGAAAGCACGTAGCGACAGAAAAACCTCTTCAACGGTGCTTAAACGCTTTTTAGACGCGTCAGCAAAGTCATCTAACAAAACAAAAACTATACACCTTATTCATGCCGTGCTTCCCGTACAGACAAGTGCATCCGAGTAACGTGTTGGTCCGTTACCCGGCATATTGAGCCTTTCTATTTGAAGGAACAACGTGGGCCGCTGTTTATGGCACCACCACCATTTTACCTTTTACTTCTCGATTCATCACTTTTTTCATTGCTTGCGTAGCTTGGTGAAGAGGTACCGCCTCGTCCACCACCACTTTCACTTTTCCTTGTACATACCAGGTTAATAGCTCTTGCATGTTTTGAGCGAAACCTTTGGGGTCGTGCTGAGTAAATGCCCCCCAAAATACGCCCATGACACTATAGCCTTTCACCAAGGCAAGGTTGACGGGAAACTTTGGAATTTCTCCACCTGCAAACCCTACTACAAGCAAGCGCCCTTCCCACGACATACTTCTGCTGCATGCATGGAAGGTATCGCCACCCACACATTCATATACCACGTCAGCGCCCTTACCTTCAGTGACTTCTTTTAACGTCTCTTTCAAGTCGTTTTCTTTGTAATTAATTAAGACATCAGCTCCGTATTCTTTTGCTAACGCTAATTTTTCTTCAGTAGAACACACGGCTATAACCTTAGCACCCATGGTTTTACCAATTTGTACTGCCGCTAATCCCGTGCCTCCCGCAGCACCCGTCACAACAAGCGTCTCACCAGGCTGCAGTTTGGCGCGTTGTTTGAGCGCGTGATGGGCGGTAGCATGCGCTGTGACCAAAGCAGCACCTTCGTTAACGTGAATGGCATCAGGAAGAGGCAGCACATGGGTGGCTGCAATGCGTGCTTTTTCCGCATAGCCCCCCAAATTTGACAGTGCAATGACCCTTTGCCCAATGTGTAAATGGCTTACCCCTTCTCCTAATTCTACTATGGTACCGGCCACTTCGTTACCAGGCACAAAGGGGAAATCAGGCTGCATTTGATATAGCCCTTGCACAAGGAGGCCATCGGGAAAATTGACGCCGGCCGCTTCAACATTAACAACAACGTGCCCAGGCTCTGCCACGGGATCTGCCACGTCTTTATATTGTAAATCGTCAATGGGACCAAAGGCGTCACATACTATTGCTTTCATACATACTCCACAGTCTTTCTGAGACAGTTTCAGGTAGGGCTGCTACCGTGTTTTAACCTTATCAAGCAATGTATTATTTCATTTCTTGATGTATTGTTTGGTTTGCAATTTGTGCCAAAGGACGCACCATGGCACCTAGTTGCATGGCTTTTTCACTAGAGGCATTCCCATCATGGGCTCGCTTTACTACCCCTTGCAAAATAGCAGCTAGGCGGAAAAAGCTAAACGCAAGATAGAAGGTCCAGTTTTCGATAACACCAATGTTTCGGCGCTGACAGTAAGCTTGTATATAAGCCGTTTCAGATGGAATGCCCAGCTGCTCCCTATCAAGGCCCCCCAGACCCGCAGCGTGGGCAATATTGGCGGGTAATCGTAACTGCATGCATTGATACGCTAAGTCTGCATAGGGGTGACCTAGAGTAGACAACTCCCAATCTAAAACTGCGACCACTTTCGGCTTATCTGGATGGGACATATCAAACATCATGTTATCCAGCCTGAAATCACCATGGACTAATGCAACTTGGCCGTCGTCATCAGGCAGGTTCGCTTCTAAGTAAGCAATAAGCTGTTCAATTTCGGCGATATGCTCTAATTCAGACGCGCGATATTGCTTAGTCCAACGACTTAGCTGACGGTGAAAATAACTGCCAGGTTTGCCATAGTCATTTAAACCGGCCTGTTCAATGTTGACACTGTGTAGGGCAGCTAAAACACGATTCATTTCATCGTACATCGCCCCTCGGGTATCGGGGGAAGTAATTTCAGGCAGTGCACTATTCCAGTAAATATCTCCCTCTACATACGCCATGATATAAAACATGCTGCCAATGACGTGGGTGTCTTCACATAAATGGAAAACCTTTGGGACGGGCACATCACTGCCCGCTAACGCTTGAATGACACGAAATTCTCTGTCTACCGCATGAGCAGACTTTAATAACTTCCCAGGAGGCTGACGGCGTAAAACAAACACCCCCTTGTCGGTTTCAAGCTTGAACGTGGGGTTTGATTGGCCACCGGAAAACTTTTGTGCATTTTTTATAAGCCCAACTTCTGGGCACGCTTCAGTGAGATAGACATTCAGGCTATCTAGATCGATATGGTGAGATTTTGCTTGGTTATCGCTAGCCACGTTTACTCCTTACGCATTCTTGTCTGCAATGAGATTTCTGCCAAGCTGCATCATATGAACCTGATCTGGCCCATCAGCCAGCTTTATGGTTCTTGCATAGGCATACATAGCAGATAGCACAAAATCTTGGCTAGTTCCTGCGGCACCATGCATTTGAATGGCTTCATCAATGACTCGACATGCCATGGATGGCGCAACAATTTTTATGGCCGCAATAAGATCCCGTGAAACTTTGTTGCCATACTTATCCATCTTGTCTGCTGCTTTTAGGGTAAGTAATCGTGCTTGCTCTATTTCACAGTGCATCTTCGCGATACTCTCGCGCACAGACTGCTGTTTTGAAAGTGGTTTTCCAAATGCGACTCGCTGTTCAACCCGTTCACAGGCAAGATCTAACGCCCGTTGAGCGCAGCCGATAAGGCGCATACAGTGATGAATACGGCCAGGGCCCAAACGGCCTTGAGCAATTTCAAATCCTCTACCCTCGCCTAACAGTAAGTTGTCTGCCGGCACACGCACATTATTAAATTCAACTTCGGCGTGACCCACAGGCTCATCATAATATCCCATTGCGGACATTGGCCGAACCACTGTCACCCCAGGGGTGTCCATGGGCACTAATATCTGAGATTGCTGTTCATGGCGAGGGGCGTCAAAGTCGGTTTTCCCCATCACCACCATAATTTTGCAATTCTCATTCATTGCCCCACTGGTGTACCATTTGCGCCCGTTAATTACATATTCGTCGCCATCTCGCGTAATCGACGTTTCAATATTTGTTGCATCACTCGACGCTACAGCCGGTTCGGTCATGGCAAATGCTGAACGAATTTCGCCATTGAGCAAAGGAACAAGCCATTGTTGCTTTTGTGCTTCGTTACCATATTTTGCCAACACTTCCATGTTGCCTGTGTCCGGCGCGCTGCAGTTAAAAATTTCTGAGCTAAACAACACGCGCCCCATTTCCTCGCAAAGAGGCGCATATTCGGCGTTGGTCAGTCCTGCACCATAAGGCTTATACTCTTCAGGTAAAAACAAATTCCACAAACCTGCATCACGGGCTCGCTGCTTTAATGTGTGCATCAACGCCGGGGTTTTCCAACGATCTTCGCCATTTTCAACCCCATGAATGTACTCTTGCTCGATGGGATAGACTTCTTTTTGCATGAATGCTCTCAACTGAGTTAAAAGCGATTGCGTTTTTTCATTGTACTCAAAATTCATATCTGCACCGTTTAGCTGTAGGTAATTGCGTGTAACTTTTCAATCACATCTAAGTGAGGCACGCTGTTAAAATTGTTAAGGTGAATGCTGCGTGAATTGGCGTAACATTGTGTAAAGCTGGCATTGCGAATTTGAAGGTTCATGTTAATAACCATAGGTGCGCTGTAACCTAGGATATGTTTAAGCATCATGGCGATAGCCCCCCCCGAACTCACCACTAAAATGCGCTGTGCACTGCTATTTTGTAGGCTGGTTAAAACGTTCGCTGCCCGCGCCTCAAACTGCTGCCACGTTTCTTCAACTAGCGCTTCAGGTAATGTGTTTTCAGACCACGCAAGCATGGCCTTTTTCAAAAGCCGGTAATATTCAGCAGGTGATGCGCCTTCTGGCACCCTATCCTGTGGGTTAGCCGACAGATAGGCCTGTGCGACGGCTTGAAAGTTGAACTCGTTAAGATCTGAAGTCACCGTGGGGTCTGGCAGATACTGTAAACCGTTGGCAATGCCCTGGGTGGTTTCATGATGGCGCACCATATCGCCTGACAAGACTTCGTCAAAGACAATATCGCGCTGCTTAAAATACTCGCCTAGCCAATGGGCTTGCTGCCCGCCAAGGGGGCTTAACTTGTCATAATTCGCTTTTCCAAACGAAGCTTGCCCGTGGCGAACTAAATAGATATCTGTCATTACGCGCTCTAATGTTATCAATATGTTAAGCATGGTAAGAAATATAAACCCATAAGTTTAATTGATATTTTGAATGAGCATTCATCAAGTGAAACTATAACGCACAGGTAGAATATTAGACCTTAGTTTAAGATTGGCATTTTAAATTGCGCTTAAATTGCACATTCTGACACAATAAGCTGGTCATTTAGCCACGCGCTAATTGTGAATAAAGCTAGGAAAGCTGTTATATATCAAGGTTGGGAATACCTTCATCCCCTCATAGAGGCACCTAGGAAGCTTTTATTATCAAAATGATTACGCTAAATTTGAACAGCGACGCCCCCCTTCTGCCACGTGCATTGGCTGTATTGTGTGCATTCGCAACTTTATCCCCATCAGTTCACGCCACACAAGGTGATAAGAACCAGCTTGAGCATATCGTGGTAAATGCGCAGAAATCGCCGCAAAACTTACAGGAAGTCCCTGTGGCGGTGACGGCAATGTCTGGTGACAGCTTAGTAGAAGCAGTAATAAAAGACGTATTCGACTTACAAAATTATGTTCCGTCGTTTGCCGCCTTTCAAAACCAAAGCGTAACCAATTCTGGATTTTCAATCAGGGGCATCGGGACTTCCTCGCAAAATTTTGGCTTTGAGTCTTCAGTAGGATTATATGTAGATGGCGTGTACCGCTCTCGTCAAAACGCGCTCATTAACGACCTGGTAGATATTGCTTCTGTAGAAATTTTGCGCGGGCCTCAGGGTACCTTGTTTGGTAAAAATACCGCTGCGGGCGCCATGACAGTCTCCTCCGTCGCGCCCTCATTTGAAGAGACTGATGGCTTTGTTGAAGTCCTTGCCGGCAATGACGAACTTTTGCGTTTAAGTGGCGCGGCGTCTTTTGTGGTACTTGATGACATTTTAGCGATGCGCATTTCAGGTTTCAGTAGCCGCGCAGAAGGTTTTATTGAAGACACCCATTCAGGAAAAACGCTAAACAACAAAAACCGCTCTGCGGTGAAAGTACAGTGGCTGTATACGCCCTCAGATACGCTTAGCCTTCGTGTTGTTGCTGACTATGGAGAACTAGATGAAAGGTGTTGTGGTGCATTAACATGGCAAAGTAACCTGCAAGCGAATGGCGTTCCCGGCAAGTTTGGTACTGATGCCCTGTTGCAGGCCCCTCCCTTCAATGCCACTCTTTACAGCCGCGATAATTTTTTCCAGTACACCACGTCACTTTCTCAGGTTCCCACCTCAAAGATGACAGACAAAGGCATTTCTGCTCAATTGGACATTAAGTTCAATGATGTGTGGTCGTTGGTGAGTATCAGTGCGTTTAGGGCTTTCGATAGCTTTGATATTATTGATAGCGACTTCTCCGATGCCAATTTGCTCACGGCTGAAAACGATGCCCGACAACAGTCTTTTTCACAAGAGATACGCGCTCACTACAAAAGTAAAAGCATGCGCGCCATTTTTGGCGTCTACTATTTCACGCAAAATCTCGACGTAGATTTTAATACGACGACCCAAGAAGACTTTTCATCATTTTTTACTATTGCCGCTGCCGATTTATTGCCTCTTGCTGATGCGATTGACGGGTTAAGTCAAGCCACTGCTGGGGCTATTGCACCCGCGGGCGTGTTAGCACCTAGCAATACCGTCTTTTATCATTCGGCCTATCAAGAGCAAGACAGTTTTGCCCTTTTTACCCAAGCTGACTGGCGACTAAATGGGAAAACAACCCTAACCACAGGGTTACGTTATACCATTGAAGATAAGGACATTTTGGGCCAATACGGTGAACAAGGGCCAAGCATTGATGGGTTAGCCAAAAATTCTCAGGAGTGGCCGAATGTGTCCAAAGCACTGGCCGGATTGCAACAAATTGGCACGGCCCTAGCTGCTGGAGATGCACCGAGTGATTCTGCACTCGCTGCTATTTCTCCCTTTCAATCGGATGGTTGGGGATATTATTTTCTTGGTGCAGCGACGGTATTGCCTAGGGACGATCTCATGGCGACATTCAGCGACAACCAACTGACCGGCACAGTCAAATTGGCGTATCGTCCCAGCGAAACCACTATGCTTTATTCTAGCTTAGCCACAGGTTATAAAGCCGGCGGCACCAATACAGACCGAATTTCACCCCAGTTTGATGCGGTATTTGATGCAGAAAAGGCACGCAGTGCAGAAATTGGCGTTAAACAAGAATGGCGAGAGCTAGGTCTTAGAATGAACCTTGCTGCACACTACACCCAAATTAGCGATTTTCAAGCCACCACATTCGATGGCACTGGATTTAACCTGCAAAACGCAGGTGACATTGATGTAAAAGGTATTGAACTGGACGCTAACTGGTATATGACTGACACCACAGAGTTAGCCTTCAGTGCAGCCCGTACACTCGCTAATTTTAAGACATTTAAAAAAGGGACCTGTTGGGTTGCCTATACGTGGCATACGGGAGATGACGACCCAGGTAGGGCGACGCCAGAAGATCCATTTTGTGCCAGAGACGGTGACAGGGTGGGTTTCGAACCTCAAAATAGTGCGGCCCTCACCGTCACTCAATATTTCACCTTATCTGACATCGATGGATGGGTGAGTGTAGACTACCAATACACGGGAAATGTGTATTTAGACGATACCAACGACCCCTATAAACGTTCACCTGCTTACCAGATAGTTAACGCAAGACTAAACCTGTATTTCGCTGACCTAGACAGCCACCTGACCTTTTGGGCGAGAAACCTTTTCGATGAAGAATATGTAGCAAGAAGTGGTTTTGATGTGCCCGTTCAACAAGGAAAAATTATGGCTTACCCGGGCGCACCTCGCAGCTACGGCGTGACGGTGAGAAAGCGCTTTTAGCGCTTCCCACTGCTTTCCTTTCCCGCCAAAACGCTATGACACTGTGCAATAACGGACAGCGCGATACTCTCAGGTAATTCACCGCCAATATCAAATCCTGCAGGGCTTACAAAAACGCCGCTAAATGCACTTTCCTCAACCTGTGCAAGCGACAGAATTTCCTCTTTTCTGTGCTTGGGGCCTAACATCGCGATGTATTGCAGGTGATGAGCACTCAGTGCTTTCAACGCTTCAGCGTCTATATTTCTATGGTGGGACATTAATACCGCCGCATCAACATTATGGACACTCATGTGTTCTGATACAGCCGAAACCTCGCTGGATGACACGATGTAATTCGCCAAAGAGAAATGCTCAACTCTGGCCTGCGCCGGCCTTGGATCCCAAACACTGACTGTCCAACCTTGTAAATGGGCCATTTTAACCACAAAGGTTGCGTCAAAACCCCCGCCCACGACCAGCAAATGTGGCGGACAGGTGAATGGAATATCGATATAAGGAGGGGCGTAATTCACATGGTCATCGAGTTTAGCCAGCTTATTTAACTGTTGTACTTCACTAGGAGAGCTCACTTGGCTATTTGATATATCCTCCAAATTAAGCTTCCAACGACAGTGCTGCCCATTCAGTAGGGTTTGATATGCCTTTTCCAGAGATAAATAACAGTTTTCAGCCTCTACGGGTAATAGTGCTAGATGAACCACGCCACCACAACCCACCCCCAACTTAAACGCAATATCTTCTTCGTCGTTGTCGTCATAAATAGTATGGCGTACCTTTTTGTCCTGCATGACACGACGCGCTTTACGATGTATGTCACTTTCCAGACAGCCGCCACTTAAAATACCTAATTGATGACCGTCATCGCTAAATAGCATGAGTGCGCCAGCTTTTCGGTAGCAGGACCCCTCGGTCTTGTAAATTAACCCCAGCACCCACTGGTGCTTATCTTTAAGTGGCGCCCACTGAGACAACAAATGCAGCGTTTGATTACTCATCAATTACCGTTTGCTTCTTGTAAGATGGCTTCTTGAATAAAGGCAGCAAGGGTTTCTGGAGGCTGCGCCCCGGCCACACCTTGATTCCCGATCACAAAGGTGGGCACACTCTGAATCCCGCGTTGCATCCACAGTTGTTCTTCCATTCTAACCTCATCAGCATAGGTTTGTTGCGCTAATGCTTGTTGAATATCTTCTTTTTCCAAACCTACTGCTACTGCTTCATCGATAAGCACACTAATATCGCTGACGTCTTTGCGCTCACTAAAAAATGCCGCGAACAAGCGAAGCTTAAGCGCCTCTTTCTTGCCTTTTAAACTGGCTAAATGCAGTGCCTGATGAGCGTTGAACGTATTTACCATTTTCATTTCATCGAAATAGTCGAACTTAAAGCCAACGGCATCACCAATGTCGGTGAGCTGCTCTCTCGTTTGCTGGCTCTGCGCTTCGGTTACGCCGTACTTTTGCATAACGTGCTCACGCAGATTTTGCCCTTCTTCAGGCATGGAAGGGTTTAGTTCAAATGGATGAAAATTAACCGAAACTTCAACATCATCCAGCATAGCCACCGCGTGTTGCAGATGCTGATAACCAACAATACACCATGGACACACTACGTCGGATACTATGTCTATTGATACTTTTTTCACTATCACTCCTGTAGGCATTTACAAATGTGAACACCTGTTCAAATAATTCTATTGTAGGCGGTACGAATGCGGCTTCAAGTCAGTGACTATCGAATACCGATAAAAAGCGCACCATTGTCGGCCACTGACATAAACGCTAGGCACATTGACGCTGAACTCTGCCCCAAGACCGTCTGGCATTCCACGCCCGTTAACAAATTCTTTGTAAATTCATACGCTCAATAACGACAAGAGTTCACCCTGACTGCGGGTGAATGTAAAGCAGAAATAGGTGACACTAAAGGTGAAAAAAATTTAACAGACATAACAAGACAAAGCTTGCACCAGATCAACATTTGTAAAATTTAACTGTACTACACTTCAGGCATAAGAATTATTGGATGTGCGCAAAGTATTCACTACTGATGCAAGGCATATCAGCATCATTAACAACACCGAAATGTGCGACGACGTAAAAAGAGTTAAATTATGACTACGCCCCCGTTAGTGCCAAATAGCACCGTTATTAAATATGCTCAACAAGCGCCCAGGTATACCTCTTACCCTACCGCATTAAAGTTTAGCCAGGTTCCTGCTAATGCACTTAACGAAGCGTCGTGGAAATATGGCACAGACGATCTGGCCTTATACATCCACATTCCTTTTTGCGATACGCTATGTTATTACTGCGGCTGCAATAAAACGGTCACCCGACACAACGATAAGGCAGACGATTACCTCAGTTATCTTGAGCAAGAAATGCTACTAAAAAAGCCGCTGTATGATGGTAAGAAGGTGGTATCTTTGCACCTTGGGGGCGGTTCTCCCAGCTTTCTATCCAGTGTGCAACAAACCTACTTAATGTACTTGCTACGCCGACACTTTACGTTTTCCACGCAGACTGAAATGTCGATTGAGCTTGACCCTAGACATACCACAGAAGCCTACTTGTCTTTATTGGCTGAACTTGGATACAACCGCGTCAGTTTTGGTGTGCAAGACACAGACATCGAAGTACAAAAAGCCATTAATAGGGTTCAAAGCACGTCGCATATCGCGAATATGGTACTTGAGGCAAAAAACAAAGGGTTCTCATCGGTTAATATTGATTTAATTTACGGCCTTCCAAAGCAAACCCTTGAAACGTTTAGCAAGACGCTGATGGCAGCAAAAGCGATGCGCCCAGACCGAGTCGCCTTGTTTAGCTACGCTCATCTCCCCGAACGATTCGCGGCACAGCGAAAAATTCCCCACTCCACCCTTCCGTCTGCAGAAATGAAGGCACAGCTCTATCAATTGGCGGTAGATAGTTTTACAGAAGCGGGGTACGACATGATTGGGTTAGATCACTTTGCTAGTCAAAGTGACGAATTAAGCCGCGCCAAAAATAACGGCACATTACATCGTAACTTCCAAGGTTATACCACCCTTGGGCAAGCGGACTCTCTGGGCTTGGGGGTATCAGCAATCAGTACAATTGGTGACGCTTACGTTCAAAATCCCAAAAAAATAAAAGACTATTACCACAAAATAGATAATCAATTGCCGCTTGCGGAAAAAGGTGTGTTGCTGACGAAGGACGATCTCGTTCGAAGAAGCGTCATCATGTCATTAATGTGCAACTTAAGCGTGAATATTAAAGATATAGAAAGCCGATATGCTCTGTGTTTCAACGACTATTTCGAATCAGAGTTAGAGGCGCTGACACCGTTAGCAAAAGATAATCTGGTACACGTTGGGGAGAATGAAATACGTGTACCAGAAGCAGCGCGCATTTATATTCGAGCGGTTTGTGCTCGCTTTGATGCCTATTTAAACAAGCAATATACACTCACTGGTTATTCAAGCGCCATTTAATCCCAATTAATGGCGCAACAGTTTAAACCTTGCCGTGACTTTCATTCCTGGTGCAAGCTTTAGCTTTTCAAAAGAGAGCACGCTGATATGGGTTATCAGTGTTTGCGTGCCTTGGCTGCCAGCCCCATCAATGATCGCCAGTGTAACCGTCACGCTGCTTGCAGATGCATTTTTGGGATGCGCGACATCCACGATTTCACAAGGTAACGCATTTATAATACTGGTTTGCCACTGGTGAGAGTCGGTAAGGGTGTCTATGCTAACTTCGTTGGCAGGTACCGTTAAGCGAACGGTATTACCTGGCGTGGTACTGATAAACAGCGCATCAGGTATCTCAGCGTAAATCCAATGGTTACCTAACTGAACGCGCTTAAATGGGTAGGGAAAGCCCTGATCGTTAGGTATTAGCTGCCCCTCCAACACCGAAAACGTCACGAATTCTTCGCCCTCATCGTTGCTTTCATTTGACGCTGCGTTTCTGTTGATGTGATTAATCACGTCTTTCGTGTTTCCAGAAAAAGCCAACGCGCCCCTATCAATCAATAGAATTTCATCAGTGAAAACGGCCAAGTCATTTAAATCGTGAGACACTAAAATACAGCGCATTTGATTGGCATGACAAAATTGACGAATAAACGCCAACACAGACCGACGTAACCTCCCGTCTAACGCACTGATAGACTCATCGAGTAACAATACATTTGGCGCGTTAAGTAGAGCCCTAGCGAGCGCTACACGCTGAGCTTCACCACCAGAAAGCGTCTGAATAGGTTTATCGAGTAAATGCGCACACTCACAGCCTTTCACAACTTCTTCGAAGTTGACTGTATTATTACCTGCATATTCCTGTGCTAACGCTAAATTACCCCTAACATTGAGATGAGGAAACAACATAGGCTGTTGAAACACAATACCGACTTTTGTTTCTTTTTCAGTTGGTAACGCTAGCTGCCAATTGACAGTAACGTGGGCGTTTTTTTCAAAGCCCGCCAACGCCCGTAATAGCGAACTTTTGCCAGCCCCAGATGGCCCAGTCACACCGACTATAGTGGCGTGTAAAGACAGTTCGGCACGAAGCGAGATGCGCGTACTTAACGAGACGACAAATTCCAACCTAGCCCCCCTTTGCCGCTAAAACGATAGAGTAAAACTAAAAGCGAAAACGAAAAAAGGAGTAGCGCCATGGAAAGTAGATGGGCTTGCTCGTATTCAAGCGCCTCAACCTGTTCGTAAAGTGAAATAGACAATACTTGCGTTTCGCCGGGGATATTCCCGCCAATCATTAATACCACCCCAAATTCACCTATGGTATGGGCGAAACTAAGCCCAAATGCCACCAAAGCTGGCGCTCTACAAAGGGGAAGCACCACCTTTATAAAAGTATGAAAACGATTCAAACCCAAGGATTGTGAAACTTCTAAATAACGGCTATCCAACTGCACAAACCCTCCATAAAGTGGCTGCAAAGCAAAAGGAAAAGAGTAAATAATCGAGCCCAACACCAACCCCTCAAAGCTAAATGCCAGCGTTTCTCCAGTCATGGACACCCACACTTCCCCGACTGGGCTTTGAGGAGAGAAAGCCACCAAAAGATAAAATCCCAAAACCGTAGGCGGCAAAACGAGAGGCAATGAAAATATCGCTAGCACAAACGGTTTAAAGGCACTCTGCCACCGAGATAAACGCCACGCCATTGGCGTCACAATGAGCATAAGCAAAACACTAGTAACAAGTGCCAACTTTAAAGTAAGTGCCACGGCGGCAATGGTAGACTCATCCATGCCCATCATTCGCTTATCGCTCTCTGCACAGGAAGCACTGGTTTATAACCAAGCTCCACCAGCTTTTCTTGGACACCCACAGATAAAACGTAATCCACAAAAGCCTTTACCCTTTCATGCTTGCTTCTGTGGGTGTCTAGCTTTGTGTGGGTGTCCAGCTTTGTGTGGGTGTCCAGCTTTGTGTGGGTGTCCAGCTTTTCCTGCGAGTGAGGTGTTAAAATTGCCAAGCTTTGAACAATTGGGGAATATACGTTGTCTGGCACCAGCACTGAGGGTGCGCTGTTTTTAACTAGGGAATACGCGACCAATGCAGCCCCTACATTTTTAGTAGTAAAAAATTGATAAGTTTGCTGAACGTTCTTACCCATGACTAAGCTAGGTTTAATATCATCCCACAACCCTAGGTTAACTAAAGCCTGCTGCGCCGCTACGCCATAGGGGGCGAGCTTTGGGTTAGCAATAGCTAGACGGTGCTGTTCTAGTAACGTATTTACATTTTCGTCAGTAAGCCCGTTTTCAATGATTGCATGGTCATGCGTTACAAAAGCGAGCCTTCCTTGAGCGTATGGAACGACGTCACTTTCTGAAATTCGACCGGCATCGATTAAAGCTCGAGGCCTTTGCGTGTCCGCAGAGAAAAAAACATCAAAGTTGGCGCCATGAATAATTTGCGCGTACAAGGTGCCGCTCGATGAAATGGTAATAGATAATTTTTCACCCGTCTGATGAGAATACTCATCAACAATATTTTTTAATGGTGCAGCAAAATTTGCGGCGACGGCTAAGCGAATGGTGTCTTCTGCCCACGCGTAGGGACTTCCAATCAAGAGAAACAAAACTGCACTTAATAGACGAAGAGACATCTTAATTTTAGACATCAGTGCTGCCAGAAAGCGTCCAAGGCGCCTCACTATTTTAACCACTTAAGTGCGGCATCATCATCGGAGGCTTTTGGTTTAACCCAAATGGATTCTCCCTGGTTAAGCTCTTTTTTCCATAAAGGAACAGATTGCTTAAGCATATCCATTAAAAAGCTTGCGCCATCGAAGGCGGCTTGCCGATGCGCAGCTGCACATCCAACCCAAACAATTTGTTCGTCGTTGAGCAAGCGCCCCACTCTGTGCACAACCCCTGCACTACGCAAAGAAAACCGGAGACTCGTCTCTTGTACTAACTTTTCCAGCGCCGCCTGAGTCATTTCTGGATAATGTTCTAACTCAATACCCTCTATACGGCCAGATTGATTGTTATCTCTCACCAAGCCAGTAAAGGTCACTATGGCACCCACATTGCCTTTATGATTGGTATCAGCGTCTTTTCTCAATCGTTCAAACAAGGTTTCTTGACTGAAGTCATGAACTTGGATTTCTGCAAACATACTTTAATTACCCCCCCGTCACCGGAGGGAAAAAAGCAACTTCATCCCCATCACAAAGCACCATATCCTTTTCACACAGTTGGTGGTTACAAGCGGTCAGTACACTGGTATCTAGCGCTAATGACCAATTTTCATCGCGCTCTTGGAGTTTAGCCATAACACTCGCCACCGTGGCTTTTTCTTCAACGTCTAGTTCTAAGCTCGGCGTTTTAGTAATTTCTCGTGTTTGAGCGAATGTCTTTATCGTAATTTTCATGCATTATTCACTCGTATTTTGCCAATGACCTGTTTTCCCACCGACTTTTTCAAGTACTTTCACACCTTCAATATGCATGGCGGGGTCAATTGCTTTACACATGTCGAATAAGGTTAATAACGCAATATTTACTCCTGTCAACGCTTCCATCTCCACCCCAGTTTTTCCGCTCAGTTTACAAAAGCACGTGGCTTTTATGCGCCCATTTTCGGGTTCAACCTGAAACCCAATATCCACTTTTGATAATGCGAGCGGATGGCATAGCGGGATCAAGTCAGCGCATCGCTTTGCGCCTTGGATACCAGCAACTCTAGCAACAGCGAAGACATCACCTTTCGCGATTTTAGCGTCGCTAATTTGAGTCAACACAGAAGCATTTGTATAAAGATACCCTTCTGCGGTGGCTTGTCGCACGGTGGTCGCTTTTTCACTCACGTCCACCATATTGGCCTCACCACCCGTATTTAAATGGCTAAAGGTACTCATGACTGTACCAAGTGTTTAACGAAGTTACATGGTTTGAAATCTGCATTTAACTGACTTGAGATTATCTTCTCCCATGCGGTTTTACAGGCCCCCGTAGAGCCGGGTAGGCAAAAAATAACCGTGTCGTTTGCAAACCCCGCGATAGCCCTAGACTGAATCGTCGAGGTGCCTATTTCCTGATAACTGATATGGCGAAATAATTCACCGAACCCTGGTACTTCTTTATCAAAAAGTACACTGATGGCCTCGGGCGTGGAATCTCTGTGTGTAAAGCCTGTGCCACCCGTAATAAGAATGACTTGAATGTTTTTGTTTGCTATCCATTGAGACACTATGGCACGTTGCTGATAGATATCGTCTTTCACTAACGCTCTATCTTCTAATACATGCCCTTCTTGTGAAAGCGCGTTATGCAGATAGTCACCTGACTTATCGGTTTCCAGTGTTCGGGTGTCTGAAATAGTAAGGACGGCGATGTTTAGCGGCTGGCTAACGGAAGACATATAAAATCCTAAATTGCTGTGCGACTATGGCGCTAGTTTGGTAAAGTACGCGCATAATTTTGTTATTGGTTAACACTTTATAAGGGTGCACACCATGAATTCAACAATAATCTTGTCATAACCTATGCCTAAGATGCTTTCAACCACACAAGCCTTGCGCTACAACCGTCATATTGTGCTTCCGCAAGTTGACCTTGATGGACAAGAAAAGCTGGTGAACGCCCACATTGTGATAATAGGCTTAGGCGGCCTAGGCAACGCTGCCGCAAGCAGTTTGTGCGCTAGTGGAGTGGGTAAACTAACGTTGCTAGACTTTGACGACATAGAGCATCATAACCTTCCAAGGCAAACTTTATTCAATGATAAAGACGTAGGCAAGCCAAAAGTGCTAGCGGCAAAAGACAAGCTGGCGCAAATGAACAGTGATTGCCAGATAATGACGGTTGATGCCCCCATTAGCGAGCAGCATCTAGACTTGATAAAGCATGCAGATGTTGTGCTAGATTGCACTGACAACAGCGATGCTCGCAAACTCATCAACAAGCTTTGTTATACCGCCCACACGCCTTTAATTAGTGGCGCCGCCATAAGGTTTGAAGGGCAATTATTTGTTGCATTACCTGGTACGAGTTGCTGCTACAATTGTTTTCAGCGGTTGTTCTCGTCCCCCCAACTAAGTTGTGTTGAAGCGGGCATATTTTCCCCTGTGGTTAATATCATTGGAACATACCAATCCTTGTACGCTATGCAAGTCATCATGGGCGTGGGCGATTTACCGTTAAACACCTTAATGACCTTCGATGGGTTGTCTCATGAATGGCAGAAATGGGCGTTACCAGAAGGCACTCACTGTCATTTATGCAAGTAAACTCCCTGTTATAAAGCAATAATGATCACGAAGAATTAGAACTAAGAAATTGCAAAAATAAGAGGATCAATCATGACTACAGAGGTTGTGAAATCACATCTCGTCGTTGCGCAAAATGCGTCGGGGCGAAACATGAATGTGCCCATTTACCGAATGAAAGGCGCTCGCCCTGGCCCTACCGTTTATATTCAAAGCTCTATCCATGGCGCAGAAGTACAAGGAAATGTGGTTATATATCACCTGATACAGCGTTTAAAAAATATGGATATATGTGGCGAGATTATATTGGTTCCCAACTGCAACCCAATTGGCACCAATATCAAGGCCGGAGAATATACGCTCGGTAGATTCGACCCGGTAAATGGCACAAATTGGAACAGAGGCTATTTTTATGACAAGGGAAGTGTTGAAACCTTTGCTAATACAGTAACCCCTGAAGAGTCCATAGCTGGTATTAAGCAACGCTTTCGTCAACATCTTACAAACGCCATAAACGAGAAATTGGCCGAGCCTTGGGGACTGGGTTTAGCCCAGCAATTAAATCTGAAACTGCAGCAGTTGGCAGTGAATGCAGATTATGTATTAGATTTACATAATGGCCCTGTATCCACCCGTCATATTTATATTCCAGAATACGCAAAGGATAGTGCAGCATTATTTAATATTCCCCATTGCATATTCATTCCTAACATATTTGCCGGCGCACTAGATGAGGCCACGTTTTGCCCTTGGTGGACGCTTCAAGAGCACGTAAAAAGTCGATTAGACAGAGATGTTTCATTTGACGTTGAAGCTTTCACCTTAGAAATGGGTAGTCAGGAAGTCATCAACTTTAGTGAAGGAGCGATTGATGCGGCTAGCATAATCAGCTACCTCAATGCAAAAGGCGCTTTTTATCAATGCGACGTGAAACCCGAAAGCATGCAAAGAATTGGCGTCAACTTACGGGACTATAAAACTTTGTTCACCGATTGGGGGGGAATGGTTGAGTATTTAGCGAAACCAGGCCATGCAATTACAAAAGGTCAACCATTGGCGCAAATTCTCAATATTGATGATTTAGACAACAATAATGGCAGTAAACTGTTAAATGCTCCTTGCGACCTTATCCCCATCCTGCATTTCCCATCCGCATCCGTGTTAAGTGGAACCCAATTGTACAAGGTATTTACCAATTACTACTCAATTACCTAGCAAATAACAGAACCTTGGACACCCACACATTTTAGTGGGTGTCCAACCTTTGAAGTTCACACCTCGAATTTCTTGTATTATTTCAAAATCCATTCCTTTGGACAGTTTCACAGAGCGTTAATATGTCTCACTATCATAAGCCTTATAATTTTGAGCCAGTGCCTACTATGCCTCTTCCACGCAAGCAGCTAATTAATCTCGATAATACAACGTACTACCACTGTATATCACGATGCGTGCGGCGTGCTTATTTATGTGGAAAAGACAGTAGGTCAGGGAAAAGTTATGAACATAGGAAACAGTGGGTAGAGAACCGGAGCCTTACCCTATCCTCTATTTACGCTATTGACGTCTGCGCTTATGCGGTGATGTCTAACCATACCCATTTAGTATTGAACGCGAATAAAGCGCAAGCCCAGTCATGGAGTATAGAAGAAGTACTACATCGCTGGCACCGGTTACATAAAGGCACGTTTCTTACGAGGCAATTTGTGAACAAGTCAAAGAGGAAGCTACTGACTCAGCATCAGCTTGCCACCATTATGGAGACAGTCGAAATCTACCGTAAACGTCTATACGATATAAGTTGGTATATGAGACACCTAAATGAATATATTGCTCGACGTGCAAATAAAGAAGATGATTGCACTGGTCGCTTTTGGGAAGGACGATTTAAATCGCAAGCACTGTTGGACGAGGCGTCACTCTTAGCGTGTATGGCTTATGTTGATTTAAACCCTATGCGAGCTGGCCTAGCTGACAAGCCAGAAGATTCTTTGCATACCAGTATAAGACGCAGGATCCTGGCGGCAAAGGTAGGTAAACAGGCAAAACGACTTGCACCATTCGTAGGTAGTCACTCAAAAAACATCAACCAGGGCATTCCCTTTTCATTAAGAGAATATCTATTACTGGTTGATTATATAGGCAGAAAAAATAGAGATAGTTCACCAATGAACACGCCAGAATATTGTGAGTCCATATTAGAAAGAACGGGGCTTTTGCAAGTCAATTGGTCAGAACTTGTATACGGTATCGAAAATAAATTTGCGTCTAACATAAGTTTACCTATTGCCATACGCAGGCTGGCGTCATAAAAACTCAAGTCCTAATCGGCGAGTATCTACTCTCAAATTAACTATCTCATACTCACTTCTAATGTCACCGTCAGGTAATTGTCCTCTATTTTTCGTAAAACCTCGGAATATCATGTTTACAATACTGTTTTGTACATATGATGATCTGCAGGGTAATGATACCTTCTCGGTTTTCAAAACTTCCCGGTATTGGACAGCCACCTTTTAAACCGGGTGTCTAGATTCAAAGTTTGTGATTTCTAAAGAATTGGACATCCACCAATTTTGGTGGATGTCCAAGTTTGGAAGGAAGGCTATATTGGTGAGCCCGGCGGTAGCGGTTTCACGTTGAATGAGCCAGGCCACTGTTTTGTTTTCCAATAGGTTTCAAAATAGGTATGGAGAATGTCATATTCATCATTGTCCGCTTCATCGTCCAACCATTCATCAAACTCCAGTAGCGCGGTTTCTGCGGCAAGTTTCACTTCAGGCGCCAGAGCGTCACTTGTTACAGTATCCATTATTGCGTTTAGTGCAACCAGTCGAAGTCGTTTTGCCAATGGACTTTGCTCACCTTTATACCAATGCACCGTCAATATTTGCTTAACCAGTAATTCGACACCTACTTTCTTGCGGCGGTCGTTGCTACTCGATACTTGCCACTCCAGTCTATTCAACCGCTCAGGGTGCAAAAGTAACCGTAATGAAAAATCACTAGCCGATGCAGCCGCCGACACAGGGTCTAACATTAATCCCATTTTGCTTTTAAAGTGTTCGCGAGTGATATCACTGCCGTAAGCCGTTGGGGGGATCAGCGCCAACACTGACTCTGGTATTGTAAGGTATTCAGGGGTGGAGGCTTTTATAAGTTGTTGCATTGCACGCTGCTGCACCTGTGGTGCAACAAAAGTTTGACCTTGGGGAGTGGTGTAATCTCCCTTCCTCTCATATTCATACACCAGCCCACCCACTTGTTTAGCAACAGCTTCAAGTTGATATCGATGAAGAAGATAAATGGGAACAAGCGCATTTTCTAATGATGACAAAGGGGCGTTTGCCGGCAACGTGTTTAACCCTAAATTATCTAATGCTAAACGCCTTACCTCCGATATGTGATCGAATGCATCTAAAGGGTCGTCACCATTTTCCCACATATGACCATTGGATGAACCATGGCGTGAACTACGCGTATCTGTATCAGACTTAAACGCCAGCCCTGCATTTCTTCCTTTCACCACAATTTTAGCGAGCCCTTCTTGTTCATCACTGATGCTCGCAAAATCTTGATAGCCATAGGCCACAGCATGCTTATCCCAGCTACCAATACCTTTGTCGTACGCTCCTTCTAAACTTATCTCCCCATTGACTATGGTCAATTTAGGGTGTGGATAATCCATCACAGACGCGCGCTCGTTTTCACTCGCTGCAAAATTGTGGGCAATGCCCAAAGTATGGCCGACTTCATGAGCCGACAGTTGCTTAATTCTATCTAGCGCCATTTCCTGTGCCGCTTGAGTGTCATTGCCATTCCCCTCAAACGGGCTCGTTAAGCCTAGTGCAATTAAATAATCCTGTCGCACGCGCAACGAACCAAGTGTCACGTGCCCCTTAACAATCTCTCCAGTTCGTGGGTCTACTACTGAAGAACCATAAGACCACCCTCGTGTTGCACGATGAACCCAATTAATGACGTTATAGCGAACATCCATTGGATCGGCACCGTCAGGTAAGACTTTCACTTGAAACGCATCTTTATAACCTGCTGCTTCAAATGCTTGATTCCACCAACTAGCGCCTTCTTTCAAAGCGCTCATCACCGGCTCGGGGATACCTGGATCAAGATAATAGACAATAGGCTCAACCGCCTCACTAACCCCCGCATGGGGGTCTTTTTTATGCAGTCGATGTCTGGTAATAAAGCGCTGTTCTGTGGGCTCATTAATGGGGGTGGAGTAGTCGAAAAAACGAAACTTCCAATAGCCAGAATAAGGGTGGTAGTCTCTAGGTTGATAGCCTTCATCAGGTAGCGCAATAAAGGAATGATGTAAGTGTACCGTCATACTTTCTGCATCTGGCGTTACCTGTCGAACATATTCTCCAGGTTTTTTTCCTTTAAACGTAACGAGGGCTTCAAGCTCAGTGTTCAACGCAAATCCTTTCGTCCTCGCCATGTAAACACCACTTCGATTACCATCCACACTATATGTGCCCTGCTTACGGCCGGAGAGTCTATTACCAATCCCATGAATATCGCTTAATAAGAATGGCGTATAATCAATAAGATTAGCCTGCCCGCTTTTGGCTTTTATAACAAAACCTGCAAGCACCGAATCGGCAAATGCTTCATCAATACTTTGCTTCTCGGCCACACTCCCGTGTTCGGCACGATATTGGGTATTCAACTGCTTAAGCAATAGCTTGTTTCCAAAACGTTCAAACCGTATCAAACGTGTCTTACCGAGTTGGCCGCGATCCAGCCCAATATCATTAGAGCCTACACCTTGTGGCAAACTACTTTGAAACAAGTACTCGCTGGCACTGACGTCAACCGCCAAATACACGTTGTCGTTATTTTGATCATAATAGAGTGGAATAAGCCCCTCTTTTTTCACCATACCATCGGTAAACTCTTCAATACTTGGCAGCGCCGCGCTCGCTGAACAGGTAAAAACAATGAGCAATAAAAATAGGGCCACCCAAGGGTAACGCAATGTTGCGCCATCATTTTTTGGCCACTGGGATAAGTGCAACTGCAGCATTAAAGATTTCCTTCTATGTACTTGTATTAATAGTCATAAAGCGAACACGCATTGTTTTCAACGTAACGGGACGAAGGCTACTCTCCAAGCCTTGGAGAGGCCATGCGCTTGATTTATTTGACAATATAAAACAACGAGTTATGTTTTTTATTCTAATTTAACTACCCTACAGCAAGTTGAAACTTTTGCCTATTGTTGTTCACCTTAAAATTGGGGGTTCTAAAGAAAATACTTGAATATCGAACCTGGGTGCTCCCTAATAACGCAAAACGTTTTACACCTTTCAGCATCACAGGTTTTAATCTTGAAATTTGCCACACGAGCTACAGAAATATCGCCATTTTTAGCAATGGCTTACGGAGAAAAAGCAGCCCAATTAGCAGCAACCGGGGCGGATGTGATTCGCCTCAATCTAGGCGAACCTGATTTTGGCGCCCCCACGCCCGTGCTAGACGCCATGAAGGCCTCGCTGGATACGCCAGATTATCCCTACACGTCAGCCCTTGGACTACCCGAACTACGTGAAGCCATTGCCAACTTTTACCACAAAAAGCACGGTTTACATGTTCCATCATCTCGTATTGTGGTAACTGCAGGCGCTTCAGCCGCACTTCTTCTTGCTAGCGCTGCCCTTGTGGAGCCTGGTGATAATGTCATTTTGGGGGACCCTTCTTACCCTTGTAATCGACGTTTTCTCAACGCATTCGGAGCAGACGTTAGCTTGGTGCCAACACGAAGTCAGAATAACTTTCAACTCTCCTGTGAAGATGTTAAGAAACATTGGAAAAGCAATACTAAGGGAGTCTTGATTGCCACGCCAGCGAATCCAACTGGCACCGCTATTTGCCCCGAAGAACTAGCCGCCATAGGCCAGATATGTAAGGAAAACAACGGCTTTTTGATTGTAGATGAAATATATCTCGATTTGGCTCTAACGCCGCCCCATCAACAAGAAAGCGCACAACTTCACTCTGTATTAGCAAACCGCAACCTGCAAGACACCCTTATTGTCATCAATAGCTTTTCTAAGTATTTTGGTATGACAGGCTGGCGCCTTGGATGGAGCGTGGTGCCAAATGCAATGACGCCTATCGTTGAAAAACTCGCACAAAATTTATTTATTTGCCCGTCAACTCTGTCTCAAAAAGCCGCCCTTGCGTGCTTTACACCAGGTGCGTTAGCACAATCAGAAGAAAACAAGAACACACTCAGTGTGCGCGCAAATATAGTATTCAACGCCATTTCAACAATGGGGCTAAGTATTGATGCATACCCAGATGGCGCATTTTATGCCTACATCAATATCAGTAGTACAAAACTGTCAGCCATTGAGTTTTGCGATGAATTATTGGACACCCACCACGTTGCCCTTACCCCTGGCAACGACTTTGGTGAACACAACGCCAGTCAGTACGTGCGTCTCTCCTTCGCCACTGAGGAATCAAGGTTAATTGAAGGTTTAAACCGGCTTGCTCAATTCGTCGCTTCGTGCCGTAAATAGCAGCTCATGGCGTACTACATTGACAAGCTAACAAAGAGACAATACCTGGTTTTAGTCCAACGGTTTCATGAATAGACACCCATTATGGAAAAAAATAATCGTGTCGCTTTCTTGTGCGTATATTGAAAGCACAAATACATTTTCATAAGAAGTCAGGAACGAATCATGAGTAATGAACGGGAATTTGATGTTGTCATATACGGCGCAACAGGCTTTACCGGCAAACTGGTTGCAGAATACTTTCACGCCCAATACAAAGACAATAACCAAGTAAAATGGGCGATTGCTGGGCGTAATGCTGAGAAGCTAGATGACATAAAAGCATCACTAGGCATAAGTGAAAACGTTTCTACCATTGTCGCCGATGGTGGCGACGCTGATGCACTCGATGCCTTAACAAAACGCACCCAAGTGGTATTAACAACGGTGGGGCCATATCAACTATATGGAGAACCATTGCTAAAAGCCTGTGTAGACAACGGGACGGGTTACACGGATTTGTGTGGGGAGCCCGCATGGATGCATCAAATGATTGGCAAATACCAAACTAAGGCAAAAGAAACTGGCGCGAATATCGTATTCTCATGCGGCTTTGATTCAGTACCTTTCGATTTGGGCGTGTTTTATTTACAACAGCATGCACATGCAAAAACCGGCGAGCCCATTGATTATGTAAAAGGCAGAGTACGTAAGATGCAAGGCACATTTTCTGGCGGCACCGCGGCGAGCCTTAAAGCCACTATGGCGGCAGCGCATAAAGACAAGTCCATCATGTCTGCCCTTATCAACCCTTACTCTCTTGCAGACATGAACAATAAAGCGCCACAACCTGACGGCACCAAACCTTACTATGATGAGGAACTTGGCACCTGGGTAGCCCCTTTTATCATGGCAGCAATTAATACCAAAAATGTTCATCGCACTAACTTCTTAAATGACTATGCGTATGGAGATGCGTTTCAATACGACGAAATGATGATGACAGGCCCCGGCGAAAAGGGAGAAGCTATGGCGAAACACGTCGCCAATGATAAATCTTTAGCCAGCGACAAGGGCCCAAAACCCGGTGAAGGACCAAGTAAAGAGGAACGAGAAAATGGGTTTTATGATGTTCTATTTGTAGGCCAAGCCACCAATGGTGACACCCTAGCGGTTTCGGTAAAGGGCGATAAAGATCCCGGATACGGCTCTACATGTAAAATGATATCAGAATCTGCGCTGTGTCTTTGTCAGGATGTCACTTTACCTGGCGGCTTTTATACGCCAGCAGCAGCCCTTGGGCAAAATCTCATTCAGCGGCTAGAAGAAAAAGCCGGCTTAACATTTACCATAGAGTCTGAATAAACTGCAAAAAAGCCACATTCACGCTTTTCGATACAAAAAAGGCCCAATGTTTTCTGCATAACGCACAGTAAACTGGGCCTACTTTGGCGCACTATCAGTATTGATTCATGCTAGCCGGTTTCAATTTAAGCTAAAACCACCTTTAGCGCCTTCACACACGCATCTGTTTCAGCAGGTGTTCCTACACTAATTCGCGACCAAGTGTCGTAACCAGGCCATGTTCTGCCTACCACTTTAATGCCTTGCGCTTTCATCTTTTCTGCAAATTTATCATGTGGCATTCCTGTATCTAGGTAAACAAAATTGCCTTGCGGGTGCTTAGCATAAGGTTGACCTAGGGCTTCGGCTGCACCAATTAATTTATCTCTCTCAATTTTAATGCGCTTACGCATAACATTAAGGTTTTCATGGTCGTCCATACTCGCCATGCCTGCAACAAGCGCTAAATAATTCACGCCCCCCATTCTTAACAGTCTACCCATTGAAGTAGCCTGTTCTGCAGGCATGATTGCGTAACCTAAACGCTGCCCAGCCATGGCATGAATTTTCGAAAAGGTGCGACAAATCACAACGTTATGCCCCTCAGCAACAAGTTTAGATTGCACATTTGCGGGGTATGCGTCTGACATTTCAATATAAGCTTCATCAATAAACACTTGCGCTTTTTTCGACACGCGCTTAGCAAATGCCGTCAGTTTAGCCGCATCTACCATGCTCCCCGTAGGGTTATTTGGGTTACACACGTACACCGCCGTTGTATCTTCTGTTACCGCAGCCTCTATCGCGTCTAAATCAAATGTCATATCGGCAGCTAAAGGAACGTAAGTCACATCTGCGCCCATGAATTCTGCCCCCCGAGGGATCCCTTCATAGGTAGCCATTGACGTAACCAATTTATTACCGTTTTTGGTTATCCAATCTGCATAGCCAAATAAGATGGGTGATGAGCCGTTAGTAATTACGACTTGCTCAGGGAGTACACCTTCCTGCTTTGCAATCTTTTTCGCTAGCACGTCTACAGTGGCGTCGGTATAACGCGCTAAGTTAAGCAATTCGCTTTGCATTGCCTTAGCGGCTTTTTTCGATGGACCAAACGCATTTTCGTTTGACGAAAGCCTAACAAGACCGTCATTCACGTTTGGTGTAGCCGAAGGAAAATGTTCCGTAGGCATACCCGCTGCGTGTAAATCTTTAACGAAAGAATCAACGCTTGAAGTTAACGCAACAGCGCCTGCGCCTAAACCGACCGACTTAAGCCATTGCCTGCGTGAATTGTTCTCGGGTTGGAGGTTTTGATTGTTATGTTGACGCATATTTTTCCCTGCCTTAGAAGTGAACTCAACCTAGACTAGTCGGGAAAAACGAGGCTTGCAAGCGCCAATTTTCGGTAAATCATTGATATAAATGCACTTTAATTGTGCAACGTTGCACCACGCCTTGTAAGCTTATTAAACTATTAGGCATTTTTGCTTCTATTAAGTGCAAGGTAAATCAAACGCTGTTTACCAATGCGGTAAACGCCATTATTTTTCCGATAGTTTTCTCTTCTTTTTTAGAGTAATCCAAGTCTTTCCTATACGAGTAACTACACATAGACGCCAAAATGACCAAAAAGTGAGAAGAGAGGAAACTTATCATGGCGAAGGATCACGGGAATCAAATTAAGAACGAAGAGACCTATGAAGCATTAAGGGATGAGGGCTATAGCAAGGAGAAGTCTGCTCGCATTGCAAACGCTCAAGCCAACAACAGCCAATCGCCTTCCCAAAAGGGAGGAAAGGCAGAAAAATATGAAAAGCGCACGAAAAAGGAACTGTATGAGAGGGCAAAAGAAGTGGGTATCGACGGCCGTTCATCCATGTCGAAAAGTGAGCTGATAGACGCTCTTCGACATCACTAAGCCTGTAGGTACACGGTGTTCTAACGCTCTGCCAAAGCATTATTGCCTAACCGCATAGGTTAGCGGGCAATCTAGGTATTTTAATACACGGTTCACTTCCCGCGGTACGTTTACCTGTGCGGTTTTCTCACTTCCTTGCGCAGTGGCTTCCACGTAGATATCACACTCATCGTAGGCTAACTGTTGTCGAATGAAATAGTCATTCAATTCGTCGAAATGGGCTTCTATCAAGGGCACTACGCCGACAAACACCTCTTTTGCTTCATCTTTGTAAAACCAAGCACCACTCACTTCCTTTTTCAGCGTATAGGCTTGCATCATGTCTAAAGATAAAAATCGAAAACTGGCGGTTACGGGCTGATCAATGCTTTTCATTTATCACTTAAAGCTAATAGGGAACAAGGGTTTAGTATCCCACATACAACAGGCAAGAAAAACCTCGCCTGCCATCAATCCCTTGCTTTCCAAGCATAGCCCCTTGATACACAACTATTGCCCAAACACATAGCCGAATTGTTCAATATCTTTAGCGTACATAGTGTTCACTACCTTGAGCAGTTCATCGTCATAATACTCAGTATAATGTTTTTTCACGCGAGACTTTTGCCCGCTAAACATGTGCCTACATTTACGTAGCAAGGCACGTCGAGGGCTATAAGAGGAATTTTTGTGAGGTAACTGAGCCGCGCCCAATTCTAATTTATTGCAGATAACCGCAAAGGATTCGTGTAAATGTTCAAAGCGTCCAATGTAATCTACGTTCTGGTTCCCATTTGCATCAAAGAGAAAATCGTACTGTGGAATAACATGTCGATAGGCATCACAGAGGGGATCAGGGTCTGGTAAACCTTCAAGGACAAACTCTTTTAATGACATTTTGCGATCTATTTTCTTATGCAGATATTCGGAAACGAGTCTTTGCCAGGGGTTACGTACAAAACCAAAGGTAAAATAGTGCTGATAGGCGTCTTCATCTAGGTGCCCACATGCAACATATTCTTCACTACGCAAGTGCGCTAATCGAGCCGGCCCTTTTGCGGGGTCGTCATTTTTTGTAATCAGTAATTCCTCGCAGTACTTTTCGTTCACTTCAAGTTTTTCTTTAAAAAACTGTTCTACGCTTTGTCCAGCTGTTTTAGGGACATGTACAAATACACATTTGAATTTATGAGAAATCATAAAAAAGAGTTCACCTTTGCTTTTCTTATTATGGCGAGGTCATCCCCTCCCCTCTAAACCTATTGTCATTCATTCCATGCTGCTGGCTTCTCATTCCATGCATATGATATGAACAACCACGTCGCAATTACCGCCTTTGAAATATAAGGCAAATTGCAGGCCACTTTGTTAGAAATACTTAGGAGTTAATGAAGCAACACTGAAACAACAAAGATGGCAAAGTGTATGACCGTTTAGAAGTATTAAGTGCAAGGCTTTACAAAATCTTTGCACTTGTACAAAGGTGACCTTGTTGCTCAAAAGGAGATAAATGACTAATTAGGCGTAGTGAATGTGTATCTTGATCTGCATCAACCCGTCATGGAGGGCTATCCCTTACACTTTTTCACAGTCTCAAGTTTATAAATGATAGCGTATGGTTAATTTAGATTCTGATCGCGTTACAGGGGTGGAGAACATTATTCAAACTGACAGCCCAGCTTTGTTCAAGCTTTCTTTTCGCCAGGATATTCCTCTGGCATTAACAGTACAAAGCAAACCTGTTTTCGGCGCAAATATTACCCTTCATAAAAACCTATTAGCGCACGCCAGTTATATTCTTTCGCCTGCCGATATTGTGGGCTGGGTGGATAGCAACAGTTTGTCTTATTTTGAAATCAACAATGCGTCTGATATAAATCACAATAAGTATGATGTTCCGTGCCTACCCTCTCAATTTTTCACCTGCGAGCGCGGCGTTATCAAGGTGACAAAGCCCACTCGCATCAATCTTATTGCGAAAAATAGTGACGATATTCTCCGTTATGGGCTGTGTTTTTTTGCCCATATCAAAACACGGTGAGTTATTGTGAAACCTCGGATAAGCCCATGGTCTTCTCACTGATAGCATTTGCAAGGCCTGAATAACGGGTATCTAGGTTTATCACCATGTCTTTAAATGTGGGGCTATCAGCAATGATTAAACACCCTTTTTTGGCACGGGTGAGCCCGGTGTAAACTAATCCCCGGTGAAACAAACTCGCAGATTTGGCACTTTCAGGCTTAGGCAAAAGCAATACAACATTGTCAAACTCAGAACCCTGTGACTTATGAATTGTCATGGCATATACGGTTTCATATTGAGGTACCCGTGAAAGGGCAATATGCCGCAAATCACCCTCTTGCGTTTCAAACCAAGCGTAGAGTTTGCCGCTAGAATCTGGCCAGATAATGCCCACTTCGCCATTAGATAACCGTTGCGGGTGATTATTTTTAGTGATCATAATAGGTTGCCCTTGATAAAAGCTTCCTTCCCGACGGACAATGTTATGTTTAATGGCGTCGTATATCAGCGTATTTAACCCCTCTACGCCCATGCTGCCATTGCGTATAGGCGTTAACCAGCGCACCTTGTTTAACCGCTTGAGTGCATCGTCAACGGTAGTGGCGGCAAACACGGTGGCATAACTTTCTTTCGCCATGCGCTGCAACTGCACCTTACTGATATCTTGCTCTGATCGCATTGTCACGCCCGACTGCAATACTGATACATAGGTTGTCGAATCAGCCAACTCATCGACTCCAGGGGTTATATTTGCTAACGCCGCGTCAGCCTCACCTTTTTGAATGGCTGTTGCAACCTTTGCGATTTGCCCTTTAAACCGTTGTGGCGCTTGTAAGGTGTGTACCCATGTTTTTGCGTCTTCATCCACCGGGAGTAAAGGCAGATGTGGACATAAGGAAGCAATATGCTGCCTTAGCGGCGTAGGCACCGCACCAAGTTTAGCCTCATCTAGATTCGCGTGCGGTGCATCGTGTGCTGAATGCCCCACTAATTGCTCTAAAACGTTTCCTAGTTCAACCGCAGGCAATTGGTCAGCATCGCCAATAAAGTAGAGTCGCGCGTGATCAGGAAGGGCCCGCATTATTCTTGTCATCAAGGCTAAATCAACCATACTGGCTTCATCAACAATCAATACATCAAGGTTTAAAGGGTTGTATTGATCGTATTTCGTCGCCACCGTATATTCTCGAATGCCCAACAATCGGTGTAAGGTGGTCGCTGTGGTGGGTACACGATTTAAGTAAGTATCGTCTACTTTGCCACGTAGACCAGCAATATTGCTTAGAATGGACTCTGTCATCCGCTGTTGTGCTTTACCTGTAGGCGCTGCGAGCACAATATTTAGCCCTGCATCCATGGCTTGCAATGCTAATATTAAGCGAAGCACCGTATAGGTTTTACCCGTACCAGGCCCTCCATTTATCACACTAAAATGCTGAACTAAGCTTTTAGCTACTGCAATCTGTTGCCAGTCTTGGTGCGCCTGCATACTCGTAGGGAACATTGCTGGCCACAATGCTTTAACTTGGCTAAGTGCTTGCTCTTCCAGATTAACGAAGCGCGTTCTATTCGCTAATTGCCCTGCCACTTCCTGTTCAAATTCAAAATACCGACGGCTATAAAATACGCCTTGAGAATAAACAAACAGCGAGGAAATATTGGGCGCTAACAACGCCTTTTTCACCACACCAATTAAGGGCGTGAGGGCGCAAAAACGATAACCCACTTTTACCTCGTCTACGGTTTTTGTGTCGGTGTCTTCAACAACATCAGAAAGACCGGGATCACTAAACCATGTACAACCTGCCAATACGTTTAACGGTAAACAGCTGTGTCCATTGCGCTGCATATAAGAAAGCGCAACTAACAGATGCAGCCAAATTTCATTTTCTTTTTCATCTAAGCTTTCAGTTAAGGCAAATTCTATTGCAATAAATTTGTCTATGGCCTCAATACCATATAGCCCATTGAAAATGTCCGTGGCAATCCGTCTATTCTTTGTCATTCATAAGCCCTAATTATCATCAGCGTCTGCATTTAGGCAGATATCTTGGGTGGCTTTACCGTGGAAAATGGCATCTAATGCACACAATGTTGCTTCGTCAATCTTCGTGTAAAATACCCCTTCCCCGTCTAGGTTTTCTGGATGCATCCCTCTCAGATACAAATAATAAACGCCCCCAAAATGCGATGAGGGTTGATAATCGGGGAGCGCATTTTGCAAATATCGATGCAGCGCCAAGCAGTAAATCAGGTACTGTAGGTCATAAAGATGCTGCTGATTGTTTTCAAACAGGGCGTTTGGTGTGTAGTCTGACAAGGAATTTCCAAGCCATGTCGATTTATAATCTGCCACAAAATATTGACCATTGTGCTCGAAAATTAAATCTATAAATCCGTGCATCATACCGGCTAATTCCTCGGTCATGAGTTGCGGAGCAGTTAAAGCTTCAGTGCCTAACGTGGCGGCAACATACTGTCGGTGTTGAGTTAACAGTGTACGTAGATTAGACCATTTGCTTTCGCTCATCGGGAAATAAAATTCAGCCTCTCTCAGCGTTTGTGAAAGAGCCAGTTGACCTAGGGTTAGGGTGTCGTCCGGAAAAAGTGGTGTATCTACCACTTCTTCCAACCACTCGTACAGCCGTGGAATTGCCTTTTCCTCCAACCCAAAGCGCCTCGCCAATTCGGGGCCATGCTCGTGCCAAGTGGGCGCTTGAAAATCATTTAACTCAAGTAAATCATGTAACAAATTACCCGCACTGGCTCCTTTTTCTAAGGTGAAGCGTAGTTTGTCCGTAGGCTCACTATGAGTAAGTAAAAGCGGTGCTATGCCATCCAATTCGGTAGCGTCCAATGTTACAACTTCTTCATCACGCTGAGTTTGAATAACCATAATCGTATTAACCAACTCACGTGACACTTGGCTACTGCGATGAACGGCGAGTCGACTGAGGGCGGAAAAAGAAAAAAGACGCCAATTTTCACTGTCACTACCGGAAAATTCGTTAGTACTAAGCTGAACATCCTGATGCGCCTCTTCAAAACCGCAGTACACTTCGTCAAATTCATCACCAACGATATGACACGTGTATGCGTCTGGCTCTTGGCTGATGGCAGCTAATACATCATGCCACCCCCTTTCTTCGTCTCCCTTTTCTTTGGCTGAGCTTACCCCTAGTGCACGGGCCAGCGCACTCTTTTGATTTCCCTCTAGGGGTATCACCCCCATGTAACAGCGATGTGCTGCGCGGGTGACTGCAACGTAAGCCAAACGCATGTCTTCAGCTTCGCCCTCTGCGCGAACCCTCGCTATGGCTTGCTTTGTCTGCCCCAGCTGTAACTGTAAATCTTGTTTTTCTTCATCAAAGTAGGTGAAAATTTGCGATAACGACTTTCCGTTTCTCGCTGGGTCCTTATAG
Source organism: Alteromonas australica (assembly GCF_000730385.1). Classification (NCBI taxonomy): domain Bacteria; kingdom Pseudomonadati; phylum Pseudomonadota; class Gammaproteobacteria; order Alteromonadales; family Alteromonadaceae; genus Alteromonas; species Alteromonas australica. The sequence continues at coordinate 2,475,288 of NZ_CP008849.1, forward strand.
CCGCTGGCGAAAGGTACAAAAACAATGGGATATTCCAACCCTTTTGACCCATGCTGAGTAATAAGCCGAATTAGCTGACTATCACTTTCAAGACGAAGGGTCATTTCTTCATCTGATTCCGGTTGATAGATTTGCTTGTGTAACCAATCAAGGAGTTGTTCAGGCCTAGGCTGCGTGGTACTGGCTTTTTCTAACACCTCGGCAAGGTGTTGATAGTTGGTTAACGCTCGTTCTACATCCACGCCAACAGGTTGATAGCGGGTTTGCAGTAAATGGAGCAGTACGCTCATACAGCCTTTTTGCAGCCAAACATCTCGTAACCGTAACACCCGTTCGTAGGCCTCATCCCATTGCTCATCATCTTCATGGTAAAGCAAACTAATTAACGTGTCGGGGCTATACCCCCAAAGCGGTGACGCTAAGCTTGAGGCAACTTTACTGTTGTCACTTGCATGCCAAATACCGTTGAGCAAGCGAAAAACATCCTTCGCTTGAGGCGTTAGAAACAAATTGCTTCTGTCACTTAAATATACGCTCGCTAATCCTTTTTGTTGTAGCACCTGTTTAATGACATTCGCTTCTGTTCTGTCTTTTACCAATATGGCGATGTCAGCGGGTCTCACCGGTTCACGTTCAGGGCTAACCTCGCCCCCATCATGGCTGCGCTTAACAAAACTTGCTTCATTTAAAAGACGGTAAATTTCCTGGGCTATCCATTGCGCCATATTACGCCGCATTGTATTCGCATCCTGCTTTTCTTCTAAGCCCATGCTCACATAATTCATGGCACTACGTTCGTTATTTGGATCTTCTAGCGGCTGTTTAGCTGCACTGGCATGTTTAGTATGCAACACAGGGGTATAACGGATATCAAAACCAAATACATCAGCAGGTGCGTTACTTGCCACAGGTGCGCCATAAAACAGCCTATTATAGGCTTTCACCATGCCAGAGACTGAGCGCCAATTGGTATTCATCACCCAACGGTAATCCGCTTGACGGCCTGCTTTTAAATACGTAAAGATATCGCCACCACGAAAACGGTAAATCGCCTGTTTAGGGTCACCTATCATCAACAGTGCTGTTTTATTATCTTCCCCATCCTGCGCGTCGTCTTTTGCTACGTTGGCGCTGGGGTACACCGCGTCCAATATTGCATATTGCTTAGCATCGGTATCTTGGAATTCATCGATGAGTGCCACGGGAAAGTTCTTACGTAGTTGAGCAACTAGTGTATTGTGCGGCTTACTCACTTCATCGGCTAGCATAGCAATGAGATCATCAAAATCTATGACGCCAAGTTGTTTTTTCTGTTTCGCCACCCGCTGTTTAATAAACGCAATTGCGTCATTAATGAGTGTGAAAACGGGCACTTGCTCTAACGCAGCCTCCTTCTCTTGTACCGCCGTCTCTATTTCTTTGGTGAAGGTTTTTATCGGGCTCAGTATTTCTTTAACGCCGGACGTGTTGCGGGCGTATCGTCGACCATCTAAAAACGCCAGTGCCTCTGCAGGCGCTAATGTATAATCCCCTTGTTTTAGCCAAGTCTTTAATGCCTCTAACTCTGCTGGCCGGGTCTTTTTGTGTGCGGGCGTTTTTATAAGTTGCGCGTAGAGCAAGTCTTCATTACTTTCAATAAGGTTCAGGTATGAAGAAAAGTGCCCAGCTTCAGTGTTGGGGTTATTTTCAAGATCAGAGATAAACGCTGACTCAATGCTTTCTTCGTTCAGAAGAATGGGCGTTAAACTACTTCTGATACTCCCATTAAAGGTACTTAACAAGCGCTCTGGTACGTGCCACCCGTATTTAGCTAACAATAAGAAATCTTCATTGTTACCCTCAACTAATGCACGACGGCTAATTTTACGGATCCAATCTTCTGTGGCTTGCAGGTATAGATCGCTGGTGTCTTTGCTGAGATTTAACGACATCGCAAAGCCGCTGTTAAAAGCCAGCTGCCCTATAACATGCTGACAGAAACCATGAATGGTAAACACAGACGCATCATCTAATTCAAGTTGAGCCGCCTTTATACGCGCTAAACTATCATCCACATCGCAAGTACGTAACAAATGCGAAAACACGGGGTCTAGGGTCTCTAAATCTGCTTCAGAAAGTGCATGTTCACTGTCTTTAACGTTTTGCCATAGCCCAGCAGCCTCGCGCAAGGTGGCGGATATACGCCCCTTAATTTCTTCGGTAGCGGCTTTGGTAAACGTCATGACCAAAATTTCTTTAACAGTAAGGTGTTTTTCCAGCAATAAGCGAAGATACAAGCGCGTGATATTGTAGGTTTTACCTGTGCCCGCACTGGCTTCAATTAGGTGCCTACCATGCAGTGGCATAGCGGGAACATTTAGCTGTAAGGCGGGTTTACTATCACTCATAGCGCCTCCTCCATCGCTGCATTGTGCACCATGGCAAACAGGATAAAGCCTTCTTTGTACGGTAAGTCACGCCAACTTACCCCCTCTGGATAAAGCCACTTTAAGTAAGGGTTATTTGCCATATCTGGGGTATATTGACCATGGGTTTGTAACCAATTTTTCAATAGCCTATCAGCCAGCTCGGTCTCAAATAATGCTGTTGCCTTTCGTAAAACATCCTGCTCTCCCTCTGATTCTACCGACATACCAGATACGTCTGAGAGCCCGTCTAGCAACTGGTGATAAACGTCAGGCTTAATCATTGCAACGACAGAGGCGCTGTCGGATTTTCGCTTGCCTGGAATGAAATCGGCGAACAAACTACGATAAAGTGGGGTTGGTGTGGTGTAGAGGCGAATAAAAAGCGCCTCTATAAACAATAAAATCTGAGCAGCGATGTCTTTATCCATAGGCATGCACCTGCGCTTCATCAATTTCGTCTCACCTTTTTCCCAATCGCAGAAATAGATATCTAATGGATAGTGGCTGTAACGTTGTCTTTCCTCTTCGCTGCAAAATACTAACTGAGATATAAAGTATTCAAGTGCTTTAATGTCGTTCACTTTACCCGCGCTTAGGGCGATTAAACTGTCTGCGCCCTCATAAGCGCTGGCGGTAAACGTAATATGTTTACCGGTAAAACTGGCACGCTTAACATCACTGTCTACTGGGCCCATAGCTTGAGTGAGCGCATGTGCCCCCTCTTTCCACATATTCAGCTCGTCTTGCGCAACAGGGTTATCAGGAATGTCGCCTCGCAAGCGCGCGAATTCTGCCACCTGTTCACTATATAACGTGTTTTCATCGTTACCACGAGCATCCATTGGCGAGGTAAAAATAGCGTCCAATACCTGATAGCGAATTAAAGCGTTAGTTTCGAAGGGCTCACTGTTATCCAACAATTCCGCAGAGTGAGACAAATTAACCCCCAACCGCTGCTGAGCAAAAAAGGCCAATGGATCTTTAAACCCGCGAGCTATTTGCGCACTAGACAGACGCAAGTCCTTCGCCTCTTGACCATCAGACAGGGCAATAGTGGGGGCGGAATTCGTCGTAGGTTCTACTGATGCATGCTTGTCCCCGGTAGACCCCCCATCATCAGGGCTTCGCTTCTGGCTGTGTAACGCCTTGGCCAACCGCAACCAGCCCTTTTCAAAACTGGCCATTCGCCCCATAAAATTGGCTTCACTAAAAGGGTGCAAAGGCGCGTGAGTAACATAACGAGACAGGGGCACTTGATAGCCAAGTGCCAGCATGTCGAGGAATTCTGCCAACACCAAGCTGGGTTGTCGTTCACTGTTATTCTTTACATCATTGCCTTGGTAGCTTAAGTAAAGACTCTCTCGTGTTGAGATGATTGCTTCCAAAAACAAATATCTATCTTCTAAACGCCTGGACCGGTCGCCAAGACGCCTTGCTGGCCCAGCCATCAGGTCTAACCCTAATGGGGTCGATTTTCGAGGAAACTCACTGTCATTCAACCCCAGGATACACACCTTTTTAAAGGGAATACTACGCATGGGCAGCATTGAACACACCGTAACCTGACCTGTCATAAAATGGTTACCCGCGTCGGGTGAGGAGAATCGATTAAGTAACAGTTCTCTGACTTGACGTAAGCTTAAAGTGTAATCATATTCAGCTTCCTCACAACGTGCGGCTAAGTCAGCCGCCACCTTCGCGATAAGATCCCAACTACGCTCTTGTTCTTCGGTTGGTTTAAAACAGGCATCCCGCAGTTCAAGAAGTACATCAGCCCAAATAGCCGGCGTTCGTGGCGTATTAAGTTGGTCAGCAAAGGTGCCAAGTAAGTCGACAATTTCGATAAGCTTACCTAGTACAAGGGCGGATTGCCCCTCTACATCTGGAATAGTCAGCAGGTTATCCACCACCCATTCTTTATCTGGCGCTAACATACCCATTAGCAATCGGCGAAGTCCCCACCACCAGCTGTAGGCGTCTTGTTCTGTGACGCCCTCCGAAACAAAGGATTTATGTTGGCTGTCTAATCCCCAATGAATGTGGGCTTGTTTTAGCCATACCAATATTTGATCGATATCACCCTGGGTAATATTAAACCGTTTTTGGACAGCATCCAGTTGCACGTAATCCATAATGTCAGACACACCAAAACGGCTGTCTGGTAGTTGCAATAATGCCATGAAGGCGGCAATTAATGGCTCCGCGTCCATAGGACTTCTGTCTGCGATAGAGCAAGGGAGGCGAACCGCCTCATTTTCTCTCAGTGGTTTCGTTCCCACACAATGAAACACAGCATCAACAAAAGGGGCATAATTTTCTATCGCGGGACACATAACGAGAATATCTGACGGCGTACGAGTTTTATCTTGCGACAACCAAAACAATAAATGGTCGTGCAACACTTGAACTTCTCGAAGTGCAGAATGCGCGCACATAATGGTGACGCTATCATCCTCTTTCTTTAATGCCTCTTCGCACTTAGGCTGGGCTGGGGCCGCGTGCAAAATATCGTGATGTATATACTCTAACAGCCCAGAAGCAGGCTCGGAAGATGACGATAACGTGAGCGTGTTTTCCTCCATCGAGGGCGCATCAAATGCACTAATCTCAAACGTGTCTAGTTCAGTGAGTAAATTAAATAATTCCCGACCCTGCTTGCCTAAATTTCCTAGCAAAGGGTTGCTTTGCTCGTTGCTCATCCATTTCTCAAGACCTTCCATACGTAGCTGTTGAGCCAATTCACTGTCACTTTTAGCATCTCCCCAATAATTAACGCTAGGGTTCAAATGAAAAATATGAATGTCAGTATGTTGTGCGAGCGCATCGAAGAAAGCGATAAGTTGGGGTGCCATGGTATTAATCGCAAATACCACTACCCGCTGGGGTAATTGGCTTGGCGCTGTGCCATGACTCAGCGCATCCAAAGTAAGTTGGTGTAATCGAGCAGGGTGTAAGGGTTCAGATTGGGTCAGTTGACGCCATATCTCACTCTGCCAGATTTCCATGTCGTTGAAAACAATACGCTCATTGTTTTCCCATGCAAAAAGCCAGTCTGGGCGATACAACAAATACTGTTCATACACATCGGCGAGGGCTGTGGCTAATTGCAATCGTTGAACACCCTGCTCTTGCTCACTACCGGCTCGTTGCCAGTAGCGCAGCACATCTTCGAATGCTGGCGCCGCCATTAATGACGAGTCTTGCAGTAGTTTGTCTATACGCCACACTAAGACTTCTCGACGATAAGGAGACTGCGTTGGTACCGTATCGCTGCCTAATACTGCTCTAGCGGTATTCCACATAAACCTGACAGGTAGAGGAAAGTCGATATTCATCGCTACCCCCTGCTCACGGGCTAATTGCATACTGATCCAGTGCTGCATGCCAGGACTTTCAACTAAAATAGTCTCAGGACAAAATAGGGGTGTGGGCTGTTGCTTCAGCAAGGTAGTAAGAAGAAAGCTTAGGTGTTCAAGCTTGTTAGAGGGGTAAAGCGCAAGCAAACGAAAATCCTTTATAAACCAGTGGCTAGCCTTTGTACATTAAGCAAGCAGCCATAATGTTGCGATGATTTAGTGTATCGCAAACCATTAACGAGTTAAGGTTTTTCTAGCAAAAAAAAACCCATACAGACCTCAGGACACGAAAAATCTGTATGGGTAAGGTTTACGGGCCACGTAGTAACAACATGAATAGGCGTTGCCTGGCACCCATTCATGTTAGCGCTACTACCCAGCGCAGTTAACACATTAGGTTTAGCAGATAAAATGCCAACTTTTTTAAGTTTATTTTTCAATAACTTACAAGCGTGAAAACGGACGCAAAAATGTAGGCAAGTTTAACCATGGTGCAGGTGCACCATCAATAAGCACTTTGTCAACGCCCCCCTTTTGTCATTCTGGTGAGGTTAAATTTCCCATTTAACAGTTTCGACTTAAACCGCAATCCAGTACAATTTAGCCCTTAAAAACCTATAAAAACCTCTTTCAGGAGCACGAATGTTATCTGCACAGCAACTCGCCACCATGCTTACTCTCCAAGATAAAATGAACGCCAAGGTTAACCCCGATTGGTTGAATGCGGGCTACGGATACTTACGTGCCGCCATGGTGGAGTCGGTTGAAGCAATTGAACATCACGGCTGGAAATGGTGGAAAGCACAACATAAAGATTTACCGCAATTACAAATGGAGTTAGTCGACATTTGGCACTTTGCGCTAAGTGCTTGTATTATCGATTTTAAAGGCGATATTGCGGCCTCCGCAAAAAGCATTGCTGCCGAATTAGCCAGTGGCAATACGCAAGTCACCTTTGACCAAAAGAACTACGATTCCTCTCAACTCTCATTGCTCGATAACCTTGAGTTGATGACAGGGCTGTGCGCAGCTAAACGCTTCAGCGTGCCGCTATTCATGCAAATTGTTGTGCAGTGTGACATGAGTGCTGATGAGCTTTATCGCCAATATGTAGGCAAAAATGTGCTTAATTTCTTCCGCCAAGATAACGGCTACAAAGAAGGAACCTATATCAAAGTTTGGCAAGGAAGAGAAGATAACGAGCACTTAGTGGACGTAATGAATGCATTAGACTTATCTAAACCTGAATTTAGCGATTTGGTTTACGAGGGATTAAAAGCGCGCTACCCGCAAAATTAAGCATAAAAAAGGTGCGTTTAACGCACCTTTTTTGTTTCAATAAATAATAATTGCCAATTTTACTTAGGCGTCTACCCAAACGAGGGGTTCATTGTAGTTGCCCTGAATAACATCGTTAAAACGGCTTTCCAGAACATGGCGCTTCACCTTTAAGGTGGGCGTTAACAAATCGTTTTCTATACTCCACTCGTTTTTCATTATTACCACTCTATCCATGACTTGGTGGCTTTCTAACTTCGCATTAATGGCATCAAAGGTTTTCTTAAGGCTTGCTTCAATGCCTTGCTTATCTTTCTTTTGGGCCTCTTCGCTCAGTACGAGCAGTGCGACAGGTTGTGGTAGATTATTTCCGGTAACACAGACCTGCTCGACAATGGGATTTTCCATAAACTTCGATTCAATTGGCGCTGGTGCAACATATTTGCCTTTTGCCGTTTTAAATATATCTTTTAACCGGCCAGTTATTTTCACATAGCCATCAGCGTCTATCACACCCTTGTCGCCGGTTTTGAGGTAACCATCTTCTGTAAACACTTCTTGCGTTTTATCAGGCTCTAAATAGTATTCAAGCATATTACATGGTGCTTTAACTTGAATTTCACCTTCTTCAGAAATACGAATATCGACTCCGTCATATGGCTTACCGATACAACCTATTTTATCGTGTCTGAAAGGCACACTGCCCGTGCCATAGGCACTGTTTTCAGTCATCCCCCAGCCTTCTGAGATCTTTACTCCAATTTTGGCAAACCACTCAATAACCGCAGGCGCTAATGGCGCAGAACCACTGGCCCATAAACGCGCATTGTCTATACCCAAGCCATTGCGTATTTTCTTCGCGACAATTTTGTTGAGAATGGGGATTTTAAGCAGTGTATCTAGCTTTTTCTGCGGCATTTTTGCTAATACGCCCATTTGGAATTTGGTCCACAAACGGGGAACGGAAATAAATAGCGTGGGTTGGCAATGCACCACATCTCGTTGGAACGTTGTTAACGCCTCTACGAAATGTATTTTACCGCCACTGTAAAAACTGGCTAGTTCCACCAATACCCGCTCAGTAATATGTGCTAATGGCAAATAGCTTAGAATGCTGTCGTTTTGATCAACACCAAGTTGGTCTAGCGACTTCTGGGCAGCCCAGCAAATGGAGAAATAACTATGCACCACCCCTTTAGGTTGTCCCGTGCTACCTGAGGTATAAATGATAGTCATGGTGCTATCCATATCGTGCACAGGCGACCCCTCAATTGGATCGCAAGCTATAAAGCTGTCCCACTGTTGTTTTGTATTGATACCTGGGTACGGAAACGCCACCGTGTGGTAAGCATCAGGAATAGACGCTACCTGCTCTTCAGTGTTATCCAACTTTCCGACAAATAGCAATTTCACATCGGCATGTTGGAGCACGTACTGAACGGTATCTGGGCCTGCGGTAGAGAAAATAGGCACAGACACATGCCCAGCCATCATAATACCCAAATCGGTGATAAACCATTCTGCACAATTTTTTGAAAATATTCCGATGCGACTGCCTTGCGGCAATGCTAAGTCTTTAAGACGTCTTGCTACACGTCGCGCCAGGTCTCCCACTTGCGTCCACGTATAGTCAATGTATTCGCCATTGATAGGCTGAGTCAGAAAAATATCGTTACCACGAGACTGCTCCCAGTGGTACAACATACTCAGTGGCGATTTGATACCTTCTTTCGTGTTTGCATTTGCTGTCATATCTAGCGGCATAGGTCACTCATTTATTGTTATAATGTAGCTTATTTTCACAATCATTTCACATACCTCTAATAAGCCTTATTTTTTTGAGAATGACAAGCTTTTTAAACGCACGTTTACATTCCATGCGACGAATGACGTGGCGTGGCAGGTAAAATTTACTTTTATTATAGTTGACGCTTTCGTATTGTGATAATTACCACTGCCTGAAAAGATAAGGCGTGAGATCTTCAGCCCGCATAGGTTTCGCGTAGTGGTAACCTTGGTGATATATGCAGCCCTTTGACAACAAGCACTCTGCCTGAGATTCTGTTTCTACGCCTTCTGCAATGCTTTGCATATTGAGGCTAGACGCTAACGTAATGGTCGTACTCACAAGGGCATCATTCGCGTTTCCAGGTGCCATCTCATTCACAAAACTCTTATCGATTTTAAGGACAGAAAGAGGATAACGTTTTAAATAGCTTAACGATGAATAACCCGTGCCAAAGTCATCCAGAGCCAATACAAATCCCTTTTCAACAAATCGAGAAATCTGTCGATATGCATTGTCGCTGTCATCCATCAACACACCTTCGGTAATTTCAAACCGAAAAGCGGTTTTGGGGAGGTGAAACTCATCGAGTAAGGCTAATACTCCCGCCAGATCAAATTCGGTCTTAAAATGCAACGCCGATAAATTAATTGACACATAACCGGTAAACCCCTCTTTATACCAATTTGATAAATCTTGCGCTGCCCGACGCATCGCCTGGCGACTCACATCAATGATGTAACGCAGTTGCTCAAGTATCGGAATAAAAGTATCAGGGTAAATAGGCGCATTATCCAACTCCCCTCTTAGCAATAATTCTACTCCTACGGTACGTTTATTTCTGGCATCGATAATAGGCTGGTAATGATTAAAGAAACATTTTTCGGAATAAGCACGCTTAACCAAATTTTCTACATGTAACCGTTGTCGAGCGCGATCATTCATGTCTTTAGTAAAATACGTGAAACCATTAAGGGTGTCTTTTTTTGCTGTATACATGGCAACATCAGACTGTTTAATCAGTTCCGCCGGTTCACTGGCATCATCAGGATAAAACGCAACGCCTACACTGCACGACACTCGCAACACTTCGCTTGCCAGGGAAATAGGGGTTTCTACCGACTCTATAAGTTGCCCTACAAACGAACTTAGGTCCTCGCTAAGGCTTACCTCTTCTACCACAATAACAAACTCGTCTCCGCCTAAGCGCGCAACTGTGCCTAAATCTGACACCAGATTACGCATCCTATTGGCCACTACACGCAATAGTTTATCGCCATAGTCGTGACCTAGGGAATCGTTGATACCTTTGAAGCGGTCTAAATCGACAAACATGACTGCCACTCTGTGGTTGTGCACCCGTGCATGTCCAATGGCGTGCTCCAACCTATCGAGCAATAAACTTCGGTTTACCAAGCCAGTTAAGCTGTCGTAGTTAGCTATTTTTAGTAATTTACGTTCAGCGTTTTTTTGCTCTGTAATGTCCGAAATAACTAACAAGTAGTGATCAGGGTTCCCCTCATCATCACTGATAGCGGTAATGTCGATAAGAACGTCGTAGTGTTTCCCGTCTGCGCCAACTATTTCCCCTTCATCTTTCCAAAACTCGCCGCCTTTAAGCTGCGTTAAACTCCCTAGCAATTGCTTTTGTAATAATGGATAACGCCCCACCAAACGCTGTAATTGCTTTGCTAACGACTCCCGAGCATTAAACCCAAACACAGTTTCAAAGGCGGGGTTGGCCGCCACGGGGGCTTTATTTTTATCGAAGATAATCACCCAATCGCGGGTTTGCCTAAAAGCGTCGCTAAACAGGGCGACTTGCTTTTGCGCATTCTGCAATCTAAATAGCTGGCGTTGACGCGACATGAGATAACTAAAGAAAAGTAAGCCAATCAGCGTGATATATGCCGCATAAGCGTAAGGAGAAAGCCAAGGCGCATACGGCATCTTGATTGAGATTTCAGCGGGCAGCACAGTATATTCAAAACTTCCCGGTGTGGGGCCTACTGAAAATTGATACTCCCCCGCATCAAGATTGGCTAACGTAATTTTCTCATCTTCGGTAATACCTTCGCTTACCACTTGCCCGTTTTTAAGCAATTTATAATGGTATTTGAGCTTTCCTATTTTACTCATCGTCATGGCTGAAAAGTGAATAGAAAGACCATAATCTGTATGCTCTAGTGCGATACTTTTGCCATTGAGATTAGTTAACGGTAAAGCTAAATTACGACTATCAATAGAGACGTGAGTAATCACCATCTGTTTTGATAATAAGCCTGCCCGTGTAATGCTTTCACTGATTTTTTCTGGAGAAAATACGATAACCCCAGTGGTAGAACCAAACGCAAGGCGCCCGTCTTGCAGGGTGTGCGCCGCCCCTTCATTGAATTCAGAGACTGACAACTCCCGACCATACACAAAGTTTTGCACCGACGAAGTAGACGGGCTGTACTTATGCAGGCCACTATGGGAACTAAACCATAAATTGCCTTTATCGTCCTTTCTTAAACCATAAACAATATTAGATAGCAGTAAGTTGTCTTCGTTGAGCTTGTAAATAGGCTCGAAGGTGTCAGCATCTAATCCAAACAGGCCGTAGCCATTAAACCCCAGCCAGAGCACGCCAAAGTCGTCAATTACCCAAGAGGAAATGGACCGCCCTACTGCCCGCTGCTTTTCGGTAAACCTGAACACCATTTCATGTTCAAAGGTAGCTAAATCCACTAGCCAAAGCCCTCCCTCCATTGCCATGAACATACGCCCACCATGGTAATCAGATTGCCCTAAGAAGCTCACAAAATAATGGGTATCAAAAACAGCGGGGTCTAGCGGTAAAGCGCTGACAGTTTGGGCGGTTAAATCATAACGGTAGAATTCATGGCCATCGGCAAAATACAATAAGCCTGCGTCATCCGATGCTATACCAGGCAACCAATTATTGAAAATATCAGGGTTTTCACTGCCGGATATCGGCGGCATTGACGCCACCCCTCTGTTAGGGTCAAAAATACGAATGCCTTCATATGTTTGAATAAATAATCGATTATCATTGGTAGGTACAATGCGCTCGATCATCGCTTCCCCTTCTATGCCATCCTCTTCGGTAACCAGATACGATTGCACCTCACCGCGACTAAAATCATAAAGGTTCAGGCCGTTTTCAGTTCCAATCCAAAGCCCATCGTTATCGGTTTGAGATAGTGACCACACCATATTGTCACTTAGCAGCGGCTCACCTCTTTTATCATTCCCCTGAATGGCAAAAATATCAGCGCTTCGAACACTAAAATACAACGCACCTCCATACACAGAGCTTAGCCATAAATTGCCGATATTATCGGTGACAATGGCAGAGATTTTCTTGTTTGAAAGCTCGGTGCGTCCGTTGTGGGGAACAAAAATATGCTCCGCTTTCCAGCCGTCTCTACCAAGGCTCAGTTCATATAACCCTTTATTTGAACCTAGCCAGAATGCATCCTCCTGAGATGGCTCCATGGTCCACACATTCGTGGAGGAAAGAATTTGCGCGAACGCACTTGCCGCGCCTTGCCTAACCTGGCGCAAAAGGGCAGATTTCGGGCTCATATAAAGCCCTTTCACCGTACCTATCCAAAAACGGTTAGCGTCATCTAACATGAGCCACTTCGTATTGGTATTGTCTTCGTTCTCGACAATCTCTTTCAGGTAATTAATTTTGACAACTGCCCCATCAGGATTCGACAAGTCGAGGGCTCTTACCCCGTTGGTCGTTGCCACGATAAGCACATTGTCCACCACAGTCGCATGTCGAATAATATGGCCTTGCTCGACAAGTTGTGGTTCCAGTGAATATAAAACGTCAATGTGGTTTGATGAAACCGTATAGCGAATTACTTCTTCAGGTAAGGCTACAACCACTTCATCTTCATTGAGCGTAAAGAAGCTTTCCGCATTTTGCTTCCATTCAGTAATATTATGATATGGTCGCGAGATAGTTTGTGTGACGTGTTGTGTTTCGAGGTCAAGTCGATAAACCCCCGAGGAATAGGTGCTTATCCATAAGGCACGGCCTTCTTCTAACGCCAGTTTATTTATAGTGGCATTAACGAAGATGTCGTCGGGCCCTTTTATCTCCAACGTTCTTACGCCATCCCATCGGACCACCCCGCCATCTGTCGCAATCCAAACAAAACCATGGGGATCGATCAGGATATCGTTAACCACATCCTGTGGCAGCCCATTTTTGGTAGAAAGCGACTGAAATACAGGGTTGGGCAATCGGGGCGATTCAGCAGCCGAGGGCAATACCGTTAGCGCGGTGAGTACAAACAGGAAAAACAGTAAGCTCGCTTGCATGAGAGTTCGATATTTATACATTATTGTTATAAATATAAGTGTATCAGAATGTTTCAGCCATTTGGAGCACCAAACCCACTTAGCTAAAACTTCTTTATTCGCCGTGTTGAAGGGGGATGCGCCCCGTTTTTACCACCTGACGCCGAATACTTGCTTGCGGGGCTAAACGGTAGAGGTCGCCATTTTCGCCAACATAATGCTTAGTCACACCACTTTGCTTTGCAATATTGGCATGGGCCAATAGGTGTTCGCGTTCACCATGCACGGGGATAGCGATACTCGGTTTCACCCAGTGGTACATCAACTTGAGTTCTTCGGCGCAAGGATGGCCGCTGGCATGCACGGGTAACTGGCTTTCCTCACTTAATATCACACCAATGCCTCGCGCTTTAAGGGCGTTATTGAGTCTCCCAACGCTTTCTTCATTGCCTGGAATGACAATGGAAGAATAAATCACCGTATCCCCTTTATCTAATGCGATTTGCGGATGGACATCTTTTGCCATGCGAGCTAGCGCGGTGTTTTTCTCACCTTGACTGCCCGTAGCCACCGCTAACACTTCCTGAGGGGGAAGGTAGCCAAGATGATGGGCATCGGCGAGGGGCAAATCGTCTGGCCATATCCCCTGTTGGCGCGCAATACCGTACATATTAACCAGAGAGCGCCCATACAGGGCCATGTACCTCCCGGTTTTCTTCGCCACCTTAGCTAATGAAATTAAGCGCGCCACATTGCTACCGAAACAGGTTACTACCACACGGCCAGTTTGTGATTTCACTGTACTTAACAACCCGTCATAACAGTTTCGTTCAGAAATCGAAAAACCAGGTTTTACGGCATTGGTGGAATCACCCACTAAGGCGAGAATATTTTCGTTACCTAAGTTTCTATACACCTGGCTATCGAATGGCTGCCCTGTCACAGGTTGAGGGTCAATTTTCCAATCAGCTGTGTGCAGTACTGTGCCAGTACAGGTGCTAATTTTTAGTGCATAAGGTTCAGGCAATGAATGAGTGACTGCCAGCCACTCTACGCTAAACGGCCCCAGGTGCATTGCACCGCGATGAGAAACCTCTACGATGGGCACCTTATTGGCGAGTTTAGTTTGTGCGAGCTTTCGTCTTAGCACTTCTGCGGTAAACGATGTGGTATAAATGGGGCATTTGAATCTGTCCCACAAATACGGAATTGCACCCACGTGATCTTCGTGAGCATGGGTAATAACGATACCCGCTAATTTGTCTTTCTGTTCCACAATGAAGGTAGGATCAGCCGCCACAATACGATGATGATTTTGAACACTATCGCCATTGTGTTTGTACTGAGGGATCAAAGGTTCATCGAACGACACCCCGCAATCTACCATTAGCCAACTGTCATCGTGGCCATAGAGGTTAAGGTTCATTCCAATTTCCCCAGTGCCCCCTAATGGTAAAAACCAAAAGTCCTCTTTTTTCGGTGATAACAAACCCAAACTACTCCTTTAATCCCATCATCTTAGGATGAAAAATACCATAACAGAATAGGCAACCACCGCATTCCAGATTGCATTTGTATTACGCTGACTAAAATGCATTATGAATGCCTCACCGATAAGCTAGCATGTGATAAAATTTTTGCTACACTGCACTATAAATAAATTGGCGTGGATTATCCTATGACGATAACACTGACTGAAAATGAAGCACGTGTTATTGGCGTGCTGTTAGAGAAATCTGTTACAACTCCCGAGCAATACCCTTTGTCACTCAATGCCTTGACCAACGGCTGCAATCAGAAAAGTAATCGCCTTCCTGTGACCCAGTATTCTGAAGACGATATCATTCAAACCTTAGACAGTTTAAAAGCAAAGCGATTAATTCAATTAGAATCTGGGTTTGGCAGCCGCGTGACCAAATATGCCCATCGGTTTTGTAACACCGAATTTGGCGATCTTAAATTGAGCGAATTCCAGCAGGCCATTATCACCGAGTTATTACTTCGCGGCCCTCAAACGCCAGGGGAGTTAAGGGGAAGATGCCAACGACTCGCTAAATTTAGTGATGTTGGTGATGTGGAATCCACCATCAACAGCCTTATCGCCTACCAACCTAACCCGCTTATTTGCGCATTACCGAAAGAAGCAGGAAAACGGGAGGTGCGCTACCGACATCTGTTTTCCCAACCGCTCACCGCTGACGAAACCCCATCACGAGCCCCAGATGCAGCTGAAACCATCGCGGAGCTTCGAGAGTCACTTTCCCACGTGAAATCACTGGTGACAGACTTGGAAGCCAAAATAAACGCCCTTGAAAACGCGCAAAATCAGGCGTAATCAAACAGACTAGTGCAAAGCGACATTAAGTTGGTCTATCACTTCGGCCCAATCGGCATCGTCTTCAATCGCATTTTTTAAAAACGCAGCCTGACTCGGCGTCCAAAACGGCGCCTCGTTCAGGTGCTGACTCTTGTTAAGCCCTTTATGTTGCTCGATAAAGCGGTCAATAGCTTGGTCGCTGCTATCTAGCCCAAGCTGCCCAAATAAGCTCGCCATTGTGGGTTGTTCAACAAACATACTCCCTCCGTGTCGTCCATTTTGCCGTTGGGGTTTAAACGGATCAGGGAGATCAGCAGATCATTAAATTTTTTCAGCAAAGTGTGCAGGAGTAATCACTTCGCCCTCTTCGCCGGGCACAGGACATACCATCACCATGAGGTCATCTTGTGTCATGCCTGGCACCCACTTCGTTAGGAAATCTTGGGTAGATATAGCCATGGTTTCACAATCCGACCAGTCTTCCGTTGCCCACAGCGCCGCTAAGCTGGCATCAGGCCATACTGGTACGCCGTCTTCTTCATCTGTGGTTAGCATAACGCAGCCGTGCTCATCTTTTAGGATAAACAACTCTTTAGCGTTTTTAATTTGCTGTAAACTGGCTTCTAAGCGTTCAAACGCATTTTTTTCAAGCAAAGGATGAGTCATAAGGATCTCTTAATAGTTAGGCTGGATTAATAGACGAGATACCGTCGATGAGGCCTTGCAAGCCTACTCGTCGAACCTGTTTCATTGTATGAAGGTAAACCTTCAATGATATATTTTCCAGTGACTGAATTTTCGTTATCGGCGTTTGCGCGGGTAGATGCACAAAGGCATCTTCAGGTAACACGGCAATGCCGCCTTCAGCATATAAATTATTTAATGCCAAGGTGAGTGAATTAGTTCTTAATTTTGCATCTCGCAATTGTGGGTAAAGTGTTAGCAGGATATCTCTCGCTTTACTGCCAAAGTCGATGGCCACAAAGTCACTCGCGCTGACCTCGGCCTGAGCATCACCCACGCGATACAGTGCTAAAGGTTTCTCTAACAGTATTTGACTGTTCACTTCTTCTGACTTTAGCGGTTCCGTGGAAAAAGCTAAATCGGTCACCCGCTCATGCAGCTGCCGAGACAAACTGTCTAACGTCAGCACTTCCGCCTTCACCGACCAATCAGGAAAATCAGCGTGTAACGCTTTAAGTGTTGATGGCAAAATTAATTCGCTAGCCAATTGGGTAGCGCCACAAACGACGTACTCAGAAGATTGAATTTGCAGTTCTTGCTTAGCTTCATTCAAGGTACTGCAAAGCTGCTGGGCATAGGGCAATAACTTTTCACCTGACTGAGTCAACTGAATACTGTTTCTTTGCCGGATAAATAACGTGGAATGAAAATACTCTTCGAGCAATTTAATACGCGCACTTACTGCAGATTGAGTAAGATAAAGGTTCTCCGCTGCTTTGCCAAAATGACGTGTATTAGCAACTTCGATAAATGTGGTGAGAAAGCGAATGTCCATGCTTCTTACATAACCGTAGAACTGATGAAAGTAAACTGTCACAGATAATACGTGATGTAAACCAAAAAGCACAGAAACACACTGCGATCCGCAGTGTGTTTAGTCAAATTTCAATCAAGTAGGCTAAAAGCTCTCCGATTGTAATCTACGTAGCTTTTCTCGACGCTGTTCGTCTCGCTTTTGCTTCGCTTTAACGTGGTCATGACGTTTTGCGCTGCGCTTAGATGGGAAGCTTTCGTCTTCTACCGAGTCCCATTCTTCACGTTGGTAACGATAGTCTTTACTCATTGTCATCTCTTGGTAATTAACACCCCTTCATTATTCGCTTTGCTCTTCAAATGAAAAACGAATATTTATCATCGTTTCGACAATAAATTTTAATAAAATGAAATTTCAAAACAGACCACGTCTGGCGAAGGCAAAATGCCACTTCCCACGCTATCTAGCGTATAGCCACGATACCGAAACAGCGGCAGAGGAAAACAAATTACTTCATTAATTTCATAAACTTAAACCAAGGAAAATCTCACTCCATACTAATACCGTAGGTGTATGATGGTAAATAAACGCCGTGGCAATCCTTGCAACAAAATTTTTTATTGATAAGAAAAAAAAGTTTTGTTTCAACTTAAATGAGTTTTGGCTTAAAAGTGCGCTTGTACATCAACTTACGCTGGAACTGTTATGAACAACATAGCTATTCGAACCTCTGCAAAACCTTTTATTGACCGTGTGAAGTTTCCTTACGGCTTTAAAAAGTCGGGTGATTTCAGTATTAGTGAAGCGAACTTACTCTCGCTTTATGGTAGAACCCTCAATGCTTTAGAAACCGGTGAGCTACAAGCCGAATCAGAAGATGAGAAACACTTCGTGGATTTTATCTCTGGGCGTGCAGAAGCCATTAACCCTGTCGAAAAAGCATGGGCAAAGTATGTAAGGCTCTCTCGTGGCAAAAAACATTTTTATACCTTGCATAGCAGCGCCAGTAATCAATCTGATTACGATGACGATTATACCGATGAAGAGTTTGACGTAGCCTAAACCGGCCTCTTCACGGCGCGTTGTGCTTTATCGCTTAGTAATAAACGGTAAAGCACGTCTCCTTTCTCCCGTAGTTTTCGATAAATTCTGATCTGTCTCAATCATCTTGCCGAACAAACCAATATAGCTTTTTATATCTACTTTGAAGGACTACACTTTAGTTAGGCGATAACGTGACAGTTTCCCCTAATGAAAAGTAGGTCGACATCGAATTACCCCAGCCGCAGGCAAAGGAGACGCAACGATGATGGTAACTTACAAACAGTTAAAACATTTTTCGATTCATGCAACAGACAAGGATATTGGCGGCATACGCGATATTTTGTTTGATGATGATAGCTTTGTAATACGCTATTTGGTTGCTGATACCAATACTTGGCTACCACTGAGTCGCAAAGTGGTCATATCCCCTATATCGGTATCCATCATTAATCGCGATCATGACACGATTGATGTGGCCATGGACGCCGAAACACTTAAAAACAGCCCAACCATTGATGAACACAAGCCGGTGTCCAGAGAATATGAAGAAACGTTATTCCGCTATTTCGGCTATGGTTATTACTGGATAGGGCCCGGCGCCTGGGGCGACTTTTCTCACCCGACTGAACTCGCCGACCCCAAATTAATGGACGAAGCCCGAGAAGATTTGTCAGCAAATAAAGAAAACCATCTTCGCGCCTGTGGCGAAGTCTCAGGTTACGAGGTAGCCACCACAGATGACAATGTAGGGCACATTTGTGATTTTGTCGTCGACACCCGAAATTGGGCAATACGGTTATTGGTGGTAGACACCAACAATTGGTTACCGGGTGGAAAAAAACTAGCCCTCTTGCCCACGGATATTCTTCAAATTGATTGGTCGTCTCACAGAGTCAGTGTGAAATTAGACCACGATGGACTGATGGCTCGCCCCGACATTGACATTGATAAACTTGGTAATGGTGAATACATTGCCGATATCGTCCATCAAATTGCTAAATAAAGCCTTGAGAGGCGGCTAGCGATTCGTGGCCGCCTTTATTCACTGCCAATTTACTCATGAAAAACGAATTTGGCGAGAACAGCAATCTCGTCTATTCAGCCAGCGCCTCTTCTGACGCACAGAAAAACTGATAAAGTAACGCCATCGTTTGGGTAACACGTTCGTCAGCAAGACGATAATAAATCGTTTGCCCTTCCCTTCTTGTGGCCACCAATGCGGCTTCCCGTAAGAGGGCCAGATGCTGAGAAATCACAGGCTGTGAAACATCTACCACGTCCAATAACTCGCTTACAGATCGTTCTTTTTCCAGCAAATTGCACAAAATCATCAAACGGGTTTTATTAGCAATTTGCTTTAAATACTGCTCAGCATCTGCTGCATGTTGATGCATTGCTGAAGGGTCGAGCTTTAGAGTCGCTAGCATAAAATGTTCTCATTTTTCATTGGGGAAACCCCTTAATGCATTATACTAAAGTATATAAGGTTTATCGAAAAGCCCAAATTGACTGTCTAACCTTGACAGTGCTGTTCTTCTTTTCCATCAAATGTTATATATAATATTATCATTATATACTAAATAGGAGATTTTACGTGCTAATAGATATCCCTACTCGATTAAAAAATATTGAGAAACCTATTCGTCGAATTACTGCCAAAGAAGCGGCGCTTGAGATTGAGAAAAATCAAGGGTTACTTTTAGATGTAAGGGAAGCCAGTGAAGTGGCCGAAAAACCGGTAAATAAAGCAACGGCCATTCCAAGAGGCATTTTAGAGATGAAGATGCTGGCACTTGTAAAAGAAGCAGATCGGCCTATATATATCCACTGCGCGTCTGGGGTGCGTGCCTCTTTGGCGGCAGAGCAACTCATGCTTATGGGCTACGAGCAAGTTTCAGTAGTCACTTGTGCGGTGGACGATATTATTGCAGCAGTAACCGATTAACGCTTACTAAGGCCAGTTTCAATATGGTATAACCCCCTAATCCCCGCAGTGAATTGAGAAAGTTAAACCATGCTAAAATCAACGTTGGAACAATGGCGCATGTTTAAGGCGGTTGTGGACGCAGGAGGCTTTAATCAAGCGGCCGCTGTGGTGCATAAAAGCCAATCCAGTGTGCATCATGCTGTGCAAAAATTAGAACATGCCATTGGCGTTGAGCTATTTGAAAATACGGGTAGAAAAGTGCAGCTTTCAGCTCAAGGTGAACTTATGTACCGTCGAGCCACTTTTTTACTCAATGAAGCACAAAAACTCGAGGCGGTAGCAACCAGTTTACAAGCGGGTACAGAAACGCTGCTGAGAATTGCCGTAGACATTATTTTTCCCTCAGACTTACTTTATAACGTCTTAAATAAAGTGTCTGAGGAGTTCCCCTTGCTACGCATAGAAATTGAAGAAACGGTATTGTCGGGCGCAAATTCAATGCTCAATAGTGGCAATGTAGATATCGCCATATCACCTTTTACCTATCCCACGGGGTTTAGTGAAGATCTCTGCGAAATCGAATTTGCAGCGGTAGCACATCCCGACCATCCATTACATGCGCTGGACAGGCCGCTAACATTAGAAGATCTCAAGTCTCATCGACAAATCGTTGTACGAGATTCCTCTGCTGAACGCAAAGTGGATGTTGGCTGGCTTGGTGCAGATCAACGTTGGACCGTCAGCCATATTCGTACGTCGGTGGATATCATTTCCCAAGGACTTGGTTTTGCTTGGCTGCCCATTGCGATTATTAAAAAAGAATTAGAAGAAGGAGCATTACTTCCTTTGCCCCTTGGTAATAACGGGGGGTTACGTAAGTCGCTGCTGTACTTATCATTTGAAGATGGTGACGGACTGGGGCCGGCGGCGCGCTCTTTCATTGGAGAACTGCGATACCAAACCATGAATCTCCCCTCGGCTCACGGTATGTTGCAACCTTGCGGTGAGCCTTTATGTTAATCCTTGCATTATTTGCTGGCCGCTCAATAAGAAACCACAGGTAGCAATAGATAAACCCAACAACGCCACCGCGCCGTCGTCGGTAGCCATACCTATGGCCATAATGAGGACTGCCACCGCCGGTATTAGCCCCATAAAAGGTACTAGTTCTAAAGGCACCATGATAAGTCCGCACAATGCACAACTCAGGGCGATTAACGAGCGAAAAATAGGTTGGCGCATGAAAAACCAACGAGGAATCAGAAACCTATCAACCCTTAATGCATAAGGCTTCATTTTCGTAACCGCCGTATGGAGGTGATCGCCCTCAATTTCGAGCTTCATAATGGCGTTAGGTAACCAAGGGTGGCGACGACCGAGTAATATTTGCAGAGCAATGAGTAATATTGTCACGCCAGTCAGTGATGGTACGCCCGGTATTGCCCCTATGGGCGTAGACGCGATAAACGCAGGCATCGCCAACATGGGGCCAAATCCTCGCTTTTCTAATGCCTGCCAAAAGTCTGCGAAACACATGCTGTTGGTATCAGGTTTCGGCTGCATTTTGCCTAGCAGCTCATATAAGGTCATTGACCGTTCAGCCTTACCGTGCAACATTTTCATTCCCTGTCGGTTATTTTTACCCTAAATGTCCGGCCTGCGTTGTTGCCATGCTTGTTGCTATGCTTGTTGCTATGCTTGTTGCTATAAACCCACCTTCAAAATTATAAAAACAGATATAAAACAATTAACTACATCAACATAAAGCCATTTTTACCGCCAACTTCCATTCTTTATATTGCTGTGAAATGACCTACACATGACGTTAAAGCAGACCAGAGTCCATAGAGATAATGCTAATTATATGCCACACACCGAAAGCGCATTTTGCGCGGTTATCTGAACGATATACCCTAGGAAAACTCAACAAAATGACGTCATGCTGGCCGTATTGTCACGCGGTACGCGAAAAAACGGCCTCCGCCCCGCTTAGAGATTTGACGTGCTGTTCTTTAACATTTTGGGTGCTTAAAACGCAGACACTGAACGCCACTTAAGTGCACTTATAGCTTGTTGGCATACTACCTGCAAAACTGTGAACCATAGTCGGCGTGTGTTTGCAAAATTGAACAGGGTTTTCACTTCAAAACGAGATTCTATTTAAAAATAAACCCCATGCGCCTTGACGTGTGCAATTGCAAATTTAGCCACGACAGGTACTATTCACTGTCGCCGCCAGAATACATTTAGTCAAAAAATAACGATTTATAATATTGATCTTATAGCCTTTTACTCCGTAGTAGTGAGGTTATTGGAAGTTTAGAAAAGGAAATTTACGTGCTTACTGTTTTGCTTGTAGACGACGATGCGGAATTTACAGAAGTTGCCTGTACGATTATTGAGTTTCTCGGTCATGAAGTTCTAACTGCTGCTAATTTAGAAGAAGCAAGAGACTGGTTAACGAAAGAAACCTTCGACCACGTATTACTCGACTTTATGCTACCTGACGGGAGCGGAGCCCATTTATTCGATGAGCTCGATACCCTTCCCAAGCGCCCCCGCGTTACCCTAATCACAGGTCACCCATCAGTGAAGGGCATTATTAAAGGCCTGTGCGGACCGAATATTGATTATCTTGTTAAACCCATTCAACGTGAAGACATAGAAGCGGTTTTATCCGGTAAACCACAAAAAGCCCCTGTGGAAGACGATATTATTGTTAAACACTTTGATTTGTTGATTGGGGAATCTGCGCCAATGCAAGAGCTGTATAAGCTTATTCAACGGGTGAGCAGAACCAGCGCTAATGTCATGCTACTAGGCGAAAGCGGTGTCGGTAAAGAAGTGGTTGCCGCCGCTATCCACCGAGCGTCAGACAGCGAAGGCCCCTATATTGCCACCAACTGTGGCGCATTTTCTAAAGAACTTATTGGCAGTGAACTCTTCGGTCACGAAAAGGGCGCGTTCACTGGCGCTGTGGGGCGCAAAGAAGGCGTGTTCGAACAAGCCGAAGGCGGCACCTTGTTTCTAGATGAAATCACTGAAATGCCTATCGACATGCAACCTAATTTGTTGCGTGTACTTGAAAACAAAGTGGTTATCCGAGTGGGTGGCACTAAAACTATTCCTGTTAATTGCCGCGTGGTTTCGGCAACCAACCGTACCATGGAAGAAATTGCACAAAGCAAAGTGCTGAGGGAAGATATTTATTTTCGATTAGCGGTATTCCCTATCACTATTCCTCCCTTGCGGGAAAGAAAGGAAGACATTCCCCTACTGGCAAAAAGTTTCATTGAAGAATTCAACAAAGACAATGGCTCAAATTTCATTTGGCAATCTAGTCAACTAGACACGCTTCAAGCTTACGATTGGCCAGGTAATGTGCGTGAATTACGCCACTTCGTTCATCGCGCCGCCATAATGAGTGATCCTGAAAAGTCGGCCATTGAGCTTCCAAAAACCATAGAGTCTCCCTTTGCGAAAAAACAAAGTACGGCCCCTGCACTGCAAGCGGGTCGCACAATTGAAGATGTAGAGAAAGAGCTTATCTACGCCACCTTAGAAAAGGTAAATGGCAATAAAACCATGGCAGCTGAGATGTTAGGTATCAGTACAAAAACCTTGTACAACCGTCTTCATGCGTATGGTGACTTGAGTAAAGAGGAATAACGGTGGGCGCCAGTATGAAAGAAGAAGAATTTGCACGTTTAAGTGTTTATGTTCACGATGCTCGAAAACCACTAAACCGGATTTCGATGCAAGCAGAGTTGGTTAAAATGGCACTAAATGGTGATGTGCCCGCCGACAAGGCTATGGCGGCGTTGGATAAAATTATATCCAGCGCTAAGGATTGTAGTCACACCCTATCTGAAATGACTTCAGAACTCGGTGATTCAGTTTCGGAATAACCTCATGGTGAATAAACTCTTATCTTCGCTGTATAGCTGGATAATTATGGTGATCGTCGTCATCGTGGTGATTACCGCAAATTCGTTTTACGTCGTAAAAACCTTAGACGATTTGTCGTCGCTGGAAGCAAGGCTGTTCACCACTAACCGTGTAATAAATGCAGTGAATAAACTGCATGTTGCGGTACTACGAGCCGAATCTGGCCAGCGAGGGTATTTGCTAACGCAAGATGAAGCGTATCTTGAAGAATATAAAGAAACATTAAACTCATTTTCTAGCTTAGCTGACGAAGTTGAGGTTAGTGCGTACTCGTCAGATTTACCCCAGCAGGTGTCACGAATCGATGAATTGCTGCTGCTTACACGTACTAAAATTAACGGTATGGTTGAAGTGGTAGAGTTAGTACGTGATGATCAAACGCCAAAAGCCTTTGCGCTGCTTGAAAGCGATAGGGGTCTCAATTTATATAATGAATTTGAAGAAATTTTTCAAAGTATAGACTCCTCTGAGCGGGCTATGCAAAGTACGCATCTCGCCAATTTAATGAAATTGCGAAGAGATTCCGTCAATACCCTCATCATCTCATCTGGCACTACCCTTTTACTGATTATTTCTATTTTCGCATTATTAAAAATGAATGTGCGAGAAAATGAAAAGCACCAACACGATTTAGAAGATATCAATGAAGATCTTGAAACTAAAATTAATGAACGCACCCAAGAACTCAGGGTGTATTCTGATGAATTAGCGCGTAGTAACAGGGAGCTAGAAGATTTTGCCTTCGTGGCATCTCACGATTTGCAAGAACCCCTCCGTAAAATCAGGGCATTTGGTAACCGTTTAGATTCAGGTTACAAAGATGTCATGGATGAAAGGGGGCAAGATTTCTTGGCGCGTATGCTAAACGCTGCCGAGCGTATGTCTATGCTGATTTCAGACTTACTGGCGTTCTCACGGGTGTCCACGCGCGGACGAGATTTTGAAGATGTGAACCTCAATGATGTTATTCATGCCGTGGTTGATGATTTGGAAATCGCCATTGAAGAAAAAGGCGCACAAATTAACATTGCCACCCTACCCACTATTCGCGCCGATAAGTCTCAAATTGACCAATTGTTTTTAAATATTTTATCTAATGCATTGAAATTTCAAGCAGAAGATACCATTCCTGTGGTGAACGTCGAGACTAGCTCTCCTGACCCAGCCGACATGGAAGGTTTATTGTTGGCCGATGAGTACAATTGGCTAAAAATCACCATTGCAGACAATGGTATCGGGTTCGACCAATCTTTTGCCGAAAAAATATTCGCGCCATTTCAACGATTACATGGACGAAGTGAGTACAAAGGAACCGGCATAGGATTAGCAGTTTGCCGACGTATTGTTGAGCGTCATAATGGCAAGATATCGGCGCAAAGCACCCCGGGAGAAGGCACCCTCTTTACTATAGTGCTACCCATAGACAGCGAGCCTTTTGGCTCTATCAATAATAGTGGAGACTCACAAGATGACGCGTAAGCAAAGCCAACCTATAAACATCCTTATGGCGGATGATGACGAAGACGATCGTTTGTTAACTGTTGATGCGCTAAAAGAAAGTCGCGTCCTTAATAATCTTTTTTGTGTAGAGGACGGAGTAGAACTCTTAGAGTTTTTACGTCACGAAGGCCGCTATACCGATACCGACAAGTACCCTCGCCCTAGTCTCATCTTGCTTGACCTGAACATGCCAAGAAAAGATGGCAGGGAGGCACTTCAAGAGCTTAAAAATGACCCTAAATTACGGGGCATTCCTGTGGTTATTCTAACCACCTCAAAAGAAGAAGAAGACATGCTAAGAGGATACGACTTAGGTTGCGCCTCGTACATTACCAAACCGGTAAATTTTGAGGGCTTGGTAGAGTTAATGCGTGCACTAGGCCGGTACTGGATTGAGTTTGTGGAATTGCCCCACGACTAACGGAGTGTGATGTGAGTGACGTTATACGGGTTCTTCTTATTGAAGATGATGAAGATGATTACTTTTTAACTTCGGATTACTTGCAAGGATGTGAAGAACCCAAGTTTCAGCTAACCTGGGTCACCAATAGTGCTGATGCGATTGATGCGCTTCAACGGCGTAATTTTGATCTTTGCCTATTAGACTATCTGTTGGGTGCTGAAAATGCCGTAGACGTGCTAGACGTACTTAAATCCAACCAATTTAGCTTACCGGTGATTATTCTCACCGGTCAGTCTGACGCGCAAGTGGACGAGCTAGTGATGCGTGCAGGTGCGGCTGACTATCTACAAAAAAGTGAAATCGAAACGCCTCGTTTCATGCGCACTATTCGCTATGCGATGGTGCGCCGTGAAATTGAAAACGAACGATTAGAGCGCCATAAAGTAGAACAAAAAAACAAAGCAAAAGATAAGTTTCTTGCCCACTTAGGCCATGAATTACGTACACCACTAACCTCGATATTAGGGTATGCGGAATTATTGTTAGATGACAAAAATAACCATGGGTTAGAGCAAGAACTTTCTATTATTCATTCTAACGGTAAACACCTACTCAGCTTGCTTAATGATTTACTCGACATGTCTCGCATCATGGCAGACAAGTTGGAATTGAATATAAAAGCAGTGAATTTAGGCGGTTTTCTAACCGACCTCCACGCCCTTATGCGCCTTACCGCGAAAGACAAGGGGTTGAGTCTGCACCTGATTTCTGAATCGAGAATTCCCGAATTCATTCACACCGACCCTACCCGGCTTAGGCAGGTATTAATTAACTTAATCAATAATGCAGTTAAGTTTACCGATTCAGGATCGGTGAATATTTCCGTAGAAGTGATTCCTCCTGCACCGGGTAAGGCAAATGAACGTATTCGATTTCGAGTAGCAGATACCGGCATTGGTATGCCACCGGACAAATTGGAAAGTATTTTCCAGCCCTTCGAACAAATTGAAGATGTGATGCGGGCGAACCACGGTGGCGCTGGCCTGGGCTTAGCAATATCGAAAGAACTGGTATCAAAACTTGGAGGCAAAATTAGCGTGGAGTCTGTCTTTGGTAAAGGCAGTTGCTTTTCTTTCACGATTGACCCCGGCGACATTACTCACCAAGAGCGAGTTAACCTAAGCTTGGAACCGGCGCCCCGAGTGGAAGACAATCCATTGCAATTGCAAGTTACAGGGAAAGTACTCATTGTCGATGATCTTCGTGAAATACGTCGACTCACTGGCCATTTGGTTAGCCAGTGCCATGCCACCGTAGCGTACGCTGAAAATGGTGTTAAAGCATTAGAAGCCGTGCTGCAAGCGCAAGAAGACAACGACCCTTTCCATTTAGTGTTAATGGACATTCATATGCCCGTAATGAACGGTATTGAAGCCTTGCATGCGTTGCGTAGACACGAGTGTTCAGTGCCCGTTGTGGCCGTAACAGCGGCGAGTCGCAAAGGATTAAAAGCCTCACTTCTAGAGGAAGGCTTTATAGATGTGATTGGCAAGCCCATTGAACGAAGCGCACTCACCCACGTACTAGAACGCTTTTTGGTTAAAGCAGAAGGCCCTTCTGTTTCAAACGCGGATATCGCCAAGCAAACCACTGAAGACACCCAACCTATTCAAAACGCGCTTAAAGTTTTGGTGGTGGAAGATGATGAAGATGCAGCAGAGCTGCTACAATTATTTTTAGTTCACCAAGGCCATGATGTCATCATTGCGCATACCGGTGAAGACGCCATATCACGGGTTAATGAGGTAATCTTCGATCATATATTGATGGATTTAACCTTACCTGACTTTCATGGGTATGATTTAGCAGAAGAACTTATGCAAATTCAGCCTAGCACCCTGTTGACCATTGTCAGTGGCCATGAACCTGACAAGCAATTAATGAAACACCTGGGGGTTAACCAATCGCTTTTAAAGCCCGTCAGCAAGGACGATTTATACCAGGCTATCCACGCGCCTAAACAAAAGTCCGCCTCTTAGCACTGAAAAAGTAGGGGCGAGTGTTAGCCCCAAAGCAAGAAACTTTTACACAAGGTGCCATGAAAGTCTTACCGCAAACCTAGACACCCACGCTAACCCCCCTCCCTCAAAAATAATAATCCATTTAAAATCAACATATTAGAAAACCATTTCGGTTGGTATAGCCATTGCACCTCTTTATAGTGCATTCATAGCAAAATTTAAGGAGAGTACTATGGCAACACAAACAACAGCTACACAGAGAACCGCGAAAGCAAACGGTGTTACAGAGCCTAGTCACCCAGTCACGGATCAACTTAAAGAAACACTGCATTCATCTGTAGATAAGTTGGCAGACAGCGCAGGTGTTGCGGAAGAGAACATTCGTCAGACCGCGTCAAAATCGGCTGAAAATATGTCGGCCCGTAAACGCCTTGCAGAGCAAAAATGGCAGGCTTCTAAAGTACGTCAGTACGCTATCGAAAACCCTGTAGCTACTGCCGGTATCGCGTTTGCAGCGGGTATGCTGGTGACGTCACTACTGCGTAAGAAGTAAACCATGCTAATCGCACCCGATTTTCGCAAGGCACGCTTTATGCCGCGTGACGAAAATCCGTTTCGCCTGACGCCCCCTCGGCGCCAGGCGATTTTCGTGCACGAGGAAAAAGCGGCGCAGCGTCATGAGCAGGACTCGCAGGATAACGAACCGTACGAGAAAGTGTCGTTTTCAGAATTTACTTACGCATTGAAAAACTACGCGAAACAGAAGCAGCACCAAGGTTTTGCACTGCTAGATTTAATCAACAGTGAACTCATGCTGATTAAGAAATCTGTTTTCGTCACGGTATTTGCGGGAATGACCGCATTTGCTATTGGCGGATTTTGTTGGATATTATTGAATATTGCCTTGGGTTATTTCGCTCACCTCGCTGGCGCGCCTGTATCCTTCATATTAGTTGTTATGCTTGTTATCAATGCCACTATTGGGGTGGTGATATTTAAGCAAGCAAAAAGCGCATTTAACTACATAAGTGCGACACGCATTATCCAGCTCATGAAACGCCTGAATGAATAACTTAGGCAGTCAAACGCTTAAAGGAACACTTTATGTCATTCTTACTTAACAAAGAACTGAAAACCATTAAGCAAAGAGAGCATGATTACCTAGCTCAAAAGCACCAAGTTGATGTGTCTTTAGATGAGACAAAAACTAAAGCAAGGCATATCATGGGGAACCCAGAAACCCTCGCGGCTATTTTTACCGCAGGCGCGTTTAAAGGCGCGAAAACTGATTCACCCAAGAGTAAACGAAATCAGGCGGTCACCTCGTTAATTCGAACAGCGGTCATTTCATTTATACAATGATAAGGAAGTTCCATGTTTAATCTTTTCTCAAACGCCACTCAAGCCACAAAGGCGTGTGACAGGTTCAAGGCCATCGCCAGGCCAGCCTCAATGGCTGCTGTATTAGCGTTAACCGCCTGCAGCACGACGCCGGTAGCGGTGCCTACACCTTACAAGGCTGCGGTAACTAAAGAAGGGTACGGTTACTCAAGTGTTCAGTTAAGTGACAACGAATATCGTGTGCTATTTAAGGCCACTGACGAAACCCCAGCTGACAAGGTACAAGAGTACGCGCTGCAACGGGCTGGGCAAATTGCCATGAAACAAGGTTATCAATACTTAGCCATTGTGAAGACCAATGTGGACAAACGTCCAATTGAAGCCCGTAGAGTCATAACAGAGCCATCTTCCCCTGCAACCTTTACCCAAGATCAGCAATGTACGATGTCTGGTTGTTCACAAGTTGCGCAACCCACTGCGGCTGAAGGGCAAAATAGTGTACAAAGCACTATGATCAATGACATTTACTATTCCATTGTAGTACGCATGGCTAACGCAAAAGAAGGCTTAGGCAAAAACGTGATGGCAGTGAGTGATATTCCGCCCATTGAGAAAAAATAACTTCTATCCCCTCTTATCGCGTCAATCTTCTATTGGCGCTGTTCTCCCTTTCCGTTAATTTTACGTAACACGCTTTCATTGTGTTAAACACCCATTCTACCTTGTCGTTTGCCCCGTTGACTTAGGGTAGTGCCCCCTTCATGAATATGTTGAAATACATACACATTGGACATGCCTGCTAGCCTGTAAATTCTGCAAATTACCTGTAACCTTTGTCGATAATCACTGTTCACAGTTGCCATGCTATTCGCCCAAAAATAGGCATTAACCATAAGAATCAACAACTTAACAATTAGGCACAACTATCGCATTAACTTATGTGAACATTATGGAGCAATAAGAGGATTTAGTTATGTTAGGTTGGGCAATTACATTTTTTATTATCGCCATTATTGCAGCAGTTTTTGGCTTCGGCGGTATCGCTGGCGCGGCAACAGGTATAGCACAGTTTCTGTTTTTTGTGTTTGTTGCACTACTTGTTATCTCTTTAGTCGCTAACGCACTACGCGGTAAGTCACCAAAGGTATAGCAATATTTTAACTTATAGGAGAAAGGATATGATCTCTATGAAAGCATTATCAAAAGTACTATTAGCATCAGCATTTGCACTATCACTAGCCGCGTGCGGCGATGGCGAAGCAGAAGATGCAGGCGAAGAAATTGATGAAGTCGTTACCGATGCCGGTAATGCAATGGAAGACGCATGCGAAGATGTGAAAGAAGGCGTCGACGCTGAAGACAAAGACTGCTAAGCGTTAAGCGAAAAAGAAAAGGGGCTGATGAAAACATCAGCCCCTTTTTTTATGCTTCTTGTCCGTTTAGCTCTCTTGCTAAATCGTCTAATTTAGACAAGGTTGAATCGAACTCCCCCATCGCCACGCGATAGCCTACAAATACGTGATGATCACTGCGCCCAAATTTTACTCGTAACGCGTCAACATCCATATGTTTCACCGTATTTAAAAAACGATAGGCGGTCATCTCACTTTCGAAAACGTATTCTATGCTGTTTTCCATATCAACCTAACCATTCAGGCCTAGCATTAACGACCGCAATAACGCGTTCAACTAAAGCGCCTTCATCCGCGGTAATATCACCTATTGCCACCCAATCTTCTAATAATTGAACAGGGTCTACTTGCTCACCATGTTCTAACTTGGCAGTCATCATGGTTAACTGAACATCGGTTCTTAGGTTAGCATCTGCTTCAGGCGTGGGCATTTCAGCCACCGCTTCAAGTGCCACGGTTAACCAGTGTCGACTGTGGCTGGCTCCGCTAGCGTGTGAAAATAAATTTGTCCAGCGTTTACCCAACAAGGCCGCATGGCTTTCGCTATTTTTAAGTGCCTCGTCGGCTCCCTCAAGCTTACACCTCAATTGCTCGGCAAAAGCCGTAGCACGCGCGTCCTGCTGGGCTTTTTTGTGAGCAATTTTTGCTTTATCACGGCTGGCGGTAAGCGTGGCGATCCGCTTTTGTAGTTTGGCTTTAAGGCCATGGGGCAAGCCTGCCGCAGCTTCTTCAACACCCGCGATAATGTCGTTGACTTCGCTTTCATTAGCCGCCTCATCAGCGGTAGACAGCGAATCCATCAATTGGGAAAATTGTGCATCAAATTCGTTAGATTGTGCCTTCCTTTGCGCTTTTAAGCGTTCAAACAAGGTATCGTTGGCTTGTTTAAAGCTTTTCCATAACCGGCTCTCGTCTCGCTTTCCTGCATGACCAATGGTTTTCCATTGAGCTTGTAACTGCTGGGCTTTTTCAGATGCACCTGAGAGCGCTTCAGCCCCGGCCAGTTGTTGGGCTTCTGCCACTAACGCCTGTTTCTGTTCTTTATTGGCCATGTTCCAAGCATGAATTTTATCTTGTGCTGGAGCAATTGCCGTTTTCCACGCGCGTTTAAGTGACTCGTAGTCTTTCTTATCTACTTGACCCGCTTGGTGCCATGCCTTACTCAGTCTATCTACCACTTTCACCACAGTAGCTTCAGGCTGGCTGAGATCAATTGACTGCGCATCGGCAACAATTGCTTCACGAACCAGTTTGGCTTCTTCCCGCTTAGCATCCATGTCGGCATAGTAATCTCGGCAAGGTTGAAATGCCTGCTCCAGGGCGTCATCAAATGCCACCTGCAACGTATCTTTATCTTCTGCACTACTTCCAAGAGAAAGCCATTGTTGTCGCAAATACCGAATAGACTCGGTTCTTGATTTCACGTCTTCCATGGGCGTCAATGCTAGTCGCTTCGCCTCTTCAAGTAACGCTGGCTTGCGAGGGCCAGCAATATAAGACTGCCAACCTTCTAAACGAGAAATTTCCTCAGCAACGCCTTCAAAACGCTTTGCTACTGCTTTTTGTGTACCTTCATCACTGCTACTGACAAGTTCACGAACTTTCTCAAATTTTGCCATGGCCGCACGATATCGACCTTGCTCAATCAGGCTTTCAATCACACTCAGTTGCTTTCTGCATTGACGAAGTTTAGCGTCAATGTTGGCTTTTTCCTGCACGTGTTGCTTATTAATACGGGCACTGGCTTTTTTCCAACGTGACATCAAACCTTTAGGTATTGAAGAAAGTTGCGCCTTAAGCCCATCAAACTTTTCGTTAAGTGCGTTGAATTCTACTTTGACGTCGACCACGTTATTCGATTGACTATCGGCTTTTTCCTCAACGCTTTCTACCTGAGATTCCGCTGAGTCAGACTTCAAGGTATCAGTGGCGGCGGTTACAGTGTCAGCCAGGGATTCCGCGTCGGCAATAACAACCAATAGTTTTTGGGCGTATTGCTGTTGCATAGAAAACGCTGTTATTTTTTCATTCAACTGCGATAGTGTCTGTGTTGTTTTATCAACCAGGCTTGAATTTGCCGACGTATTTTCAAGGTGCTCGAATGTCGCCTCTAACGCACGTACCGACTCATTAACCACGGCGACATCAGCAATGGTTGCATCGCATAATCGCTCGTAATAAAGCCAATCAACTTGCTGAGTAGCATGCTTGCGCTGCTCGTTGCACAAGGCCTCCAACTTTTCGATATGCGCTTTAGCCTGCTTGGCTTCCCATTCTGGACGAAGGCGGGCAAGGTAGCGTTCTAATGATTGCGAAATACGCAGGTATTTTTGCTCAACCTCGTCCTTATCTTGTTCAGATAAAATGGAAGCATCACGTAAAAGCGCTTTATAATCACCTTCAAGCGTTGCTTGCTTATCCTCTATATCTTCCACATCACTCTTGTCTAACAAGGCATTGTATTTTGACAGGCATAAAGTGATTTCTCGCAATAAGCGTTTGGGTTTCTCGCTGGCTTCTTTATGGGCGTTAACCCGCGCTTGTACCTCAGAATGAATGGCCTGCCCTTTGGTTTTCTTTTCCAGCTTTTGTAGCAAAGACAAATCATCTATCATCGATAGCATAACCGCCTGAAGTTCACCGCTAGCGTAGTGTAAAAACACGTTTTGGAAGAAGGCTGGCTTGGCGACTTTTTCAATTAACACTTTAGCCAAAGAAATATCGTGCAATAATTCAGGGTCAGCAAGGACAACCTGCTGTACTAAATCGCCACTGGCCGATTCTTTTAGAAATGCGGCTTTTTCGGCTCGGGAAATCGTAATTTCTCCTTCGCCCATTAGACACGCTAACACCACTTTGTTTGCTGTACGTTGTACACGTTCATGCTTAGCAATCTGGGACATTTTTTGCCATAACACGAAAGACCCCAGCTTATTTAAGGCGTCTAAGCTGACATCGGCATTTTCATCATTAAACGCCAACTCGTGTAATAGTGTTTTATCTGTGGGTTTTTCCGGTGATAGATTTTTTATGGCTTCCCGTCTTTTTTCGGGATTCTGACTGGTGTGAGAAGGAGCAAATAACCGACTAAATATCATCCTGTTTAAACCGCGCTATGGTATTGTTATCATCACTGTCGCCTTGGAGGGCGCGTTTGAATTCTTGCTTGCTTTTATGCACTATTTCACCGTTTTCATTCACGGTCATGTGTTCCGAAGACTTCGCAATTTTTGCCTGATACAGCAAAACGGCTTGCATACTGCTCGCTTTTTGATCGTCACTTAACGGCGTACCATCCGGCCACTTACCTGTTTCCACTGCACTACGCAGGCGTTCATATACGTCTGCGGTCATGCTGTTTACTAATACATCTATATTCATCAAGAAAATCGTTTAATTAATACTGTTCTTACGCGGTTCACAAGATACCACACAAAGCCCGTGATACTGCAAACAATCGCCAGGTTATGCTGTAAATCTCCTGGACGAGTACCGCCCCAATACATAAAAGCAAACCCTGCTACAAATATTAGCATGGCTAGCAATGACTGATTTTGAATACTTTGTAATTTCTTAAATTTTTGTAGCTGCTGCTTACGCTCAATATCTTCAGCCGAAGCGTTGCCAATGCGAAAGTCACAGTGGGGGCAAACTTTTGCTTTGTCTGAGGTCTTTTTGTTACATGAAGGACAATTGACGAGTGCCATTTTTTGCTCCTGTTTGTGTTGATAAAAATAACCAGGCAGCATTGGTTGCGCGAATGATGAAAAGAAACCTGATAAGAAAATGGCGAGCAGAAGCGCTTATTAAAAAATCAGAATAAAAAATGCGCGAGAGTGTAAACTTCTTGCTACCACGTTTACATCCTCACGCATTCACCATTAGCGATTACTTTTTAGTTCTAGACCAATAATCGTTCATGGTTTCTTTCATTTCTTTACTTAGCAGAACAATACCAAATAGGTTCGGTAAAGTCATTATTACGATTGCTACTGCCGATAATGCCCACACCAAGGTAGTATCAGATACGGCGGCCCAAACAAAGCCCGCAACGTAAATGACTCGATAAGGCATGACAGAACGTGGACCAAGCAGATATGTCATTGCCCTATCGCCGTAATAAGACCATGCAATTGCTGTAGAAAAAGCAAATAGCATAAGCCCGATAGAAACAATGTACTGACCAAAATTACCGAAGAAACCACGAGTAAACGCGATCGTCGTTAATGCTGCCGAGTGAACCAATGACTTACCGCTTACTTCTAAATTTTGCTTTAACGGTTTACCGTCTTCTATGGTTAATGTACCAGTAAATAAATCTTCACTTCCCACTGAATAGGTTACGTCTTCTGCAATTGAACGAGAGTTAAGTAACGTATAGCCATCACTTACTGCCGTTCCGTTAACAACAGTAATTGTGCCGTTGTAGGGCTCTATCGCCGTAAGATCGATTTCATTAAGGTAGCTAAATAGCTTTTCAACATCAGCTTGTTTATTCTCTTCGTACTTCCCTTCAACAAAAAGCATGTCAGAACGATCGAACACATTTTGGTGTTTCTCATTCCATACCCCTGAAGACAAAATAACTAAACCCGTGATGGTACAAATAATAATGGTGTCGATAAAAGGTTCAAGTAATGAAACCATCCCTTCTGACGCTGGCTCTTTTGTTTTCGCCGCGGCATGGGCAATAGGCGCGGAACCTTGACCCGCTTCGTTAGAAAACAGACCTCGGTTTACACCACGGTTAAAAGCATAGGTTAATGACGCTCCAAGGAAGCCACCCGCTGCCGCCGACCCAGTAAAGGCATCGCTAATAACGGCGGCAAAAGAAGGGCCAATGTTCTCGATATTGGCAAAAATAACGGCTAGCGCACCAATAAGGTAAATAACCGCCATGACAGGCACAACACGCGCAGTGAACGCTGCAATGCGTTGAATACCACCAAGAATAACCAGCGCAAGTAAGATACCCAGTACGCTACCCACCATCCAAGGCTCAAAGCCAAACGTCGCTTCAATACTTTGTGCAATACCGTTACTTTGGGGAAGGTTTCCTGTACCAAACGAGCTAACCACAGTGGCAATAGCAAAAGCCACCGCCAACCATTTCATATTCAAGCGGCGGTCCATATAGTACATAGGGCCACCCGCCATGGTGCCATCTTCTGTTTTCACTCGATACTTGTGGGAAAGGGTTACTTCAACAAACTTTGTTGTCATACCTAAAAAGGCCGTCACCCACATCCAAAATAATGCCGCTGGACCACCTAAAAAGATAGCAAACGCCACACCACTGATATTACCTGTACCCACAGTGCCAGAAAGTGCTGTGGTTAACGCGCGAAAATGCGTGGTATCCCCTGGATCGCTTTCTTTGTCGAATTTACCTGTAACGACTTGCCAGGCGTGTTTGAAAAACCGTATTTGTGGGAATTTAAGATAAATGGTGAAAAATAGACCCACACCAAGTAACACATAGGGAAACCAACCTGCACTCCCCAAAAACCCGTCGATCAGGATAAGAAAACTATATAACCCTTCCAAGGTAACACCCCTTCTTTATATTGTTGTTATGATTTCTATTATTGTATTTTTTTGCATGCCCTGGAACCCAAGGCATGCATAGTGATTTCGCTATTTATTATTTAAGTGCATTCACAACCGCGTTAACGGCGATAAGTAAATCTTCACCTAGTTGTTCGCTACGCTGAACCGACCAACCATACAGTTTGTCAGGTAAATCAGCATTATCTTTAAACGGCATTTCAACGGTATAAGCCATGCAGTTAAACTTTTCACCCACTGCATTCGATGCCACCGCCAAATTAGCTTCGCCTGGCGCGTCTTTATCGTAACCGAACTCATCCTGAAATTCTGGTGTTGCATTCAATAAAGCCTGTTTAAAGGTATTTTCTAATGCTTCAATTTCAGAGTTATAACTTGGATTTCCTTCCGTGCCTGCCACAAAGTTGTACGGCAATGCCTCATCGCCGTGCAAATCAAGGTACATATCTACGCCAATTTGCGACATAGCGTTAAGTACATAAAGTACCTCGGGGCTCTTCTCTTTCGTAGGTTCAGCCCACTCGCGGTTAAGGTTTGTGCCTACGGCGTTAGTTCTTAAATGCCCGCGTGCACTGCCATCTGGATTCATGTTTGGCACAATATAGAACACCGCTTTATCCAGCAATTGTCGAGCCAGTCCGTCTTGTTCATCCAGTAAGCGATAAATGATACCCTGTGCGCACCATTGTGCCATTGTTTCACCAGGATGCTGGCGCGCTGTAATCCATACTTTTTTCTTCTCAGGCGTTTCCTCACCAATAACCAGCATAGACATATCTCTGCCATCAAGGGTTAAGCCGAGGAATCGATGTTCACACAGTAAAGCATTTTGCGCTTCGTGAATAAGGTCGAGGTGACGTTCGTAGCTATAAGGAATAAAGTAAGCAAAATAGACGCTGGGCTGTTCTAGCGTTAATGAGAACGTCAGATTGTCGCCATCAAAGTCGCTCGGCACTCTGAACCAGTTTTGACGGTCGTAGGAAGCAAGTACGTTGTAGTCCTTCCAACCCTCTGGATATGCCGACGTTGCTAACTCAGCTATGGTCATAGTATGGGTAACAAAGGCTTCCCCCACTAAGCGAAAATGAAACCATTGTGCAAAATCAGACTGGTTGTCTTTGGGGATAGTTAAAAGAATATCTTCAGGGCTTGTTGCCCGCACAACATGAATGTTGCCGCTGTCAAATTGACTGGAAATATGCATAGACTGTCGTTTTCCTAATTATTTGTGCGCTAATTTAGCATAGACAACAACAAAAATACCACGCGCAGCGCGATGAATTAAAGTGAAGCCATCTTCAATTTGTTTACACATATAAAAAAACCGACCGCAAGGGTCGGTTTCTTGTTCATTTTTTTATTAAAGAGGCAGGGTCGGAAAGCTTAAGCCGGCCATATCTCGTACCACTCTCATCACTTGGCAGCTATAACCAAATTCGTTGTCGTACCACACATAAAGGGTAAGGCGATTATCTTGCGCGATGGTAGCTTGAGAATCTACCACAGACGCGGCCCGTGACCCCACTAAGTCAGTGGACACAATTTCTTTACTGGCGGTATAGTCTATCTGATGTTGCAGTGGCGAGAACAATGCGGTGTCACGCAAAAACTCATTCACGGCTAATTTGTCTGTGGTGGTTTTTAGGTTGAGGTTTAAAATAGCCAAAGACACATTCGGGGTAGGCACGCGGATAGCGTTGCCCGTTAGTTTACCCGCCAATTTCGGGTAGGCTTTAGACACCGCTTTGGCAGCGCCTGTTTCCGTAATAACCATGTTCAGCGGCGCGCTTCGGCCCCGTCTGTCACCTTTATGGTAGTTATCAATGAGATTTTGATCGTTAGTGTACGAGTGAACGGTTTCTACATGTCCATTTTCAATGCCATACTCTTCATCTAATGCTTTTAGTACCGGCGTGATGGCATTTGTCGTACAACTCGCTGCAGATACAATAGTATCTTGCGGCGTCACTTCCTCGTGGTTTACACCATGAACTATATTTTTAATGTCGCCTTTGCCTGGCGCTGTAAGGATAGCTTTCGCAGCCCCTTTTGCCTTGAGGTGCAGCCCTAACCCATCTTTATCACGCCAAATACCGGTATTATCAATAATAATTGCGTTATCAATACCGTACTGGGTGTAATCCACTTCATCTGGACTGTTCGCGTAAATAACCTGAATAAATGAACCGTTTGCTTTTAACGCATTGCGCTCTTCATCTACTGTGATACTGCCATTAAATGGCCCATGTACTGAGTCTCTACGCAATAAGCTTGCACGTTTTTCGAGATCGCCGTCTCGGCCACCACGAACCACAATAGCGCGCAGCCTTAGCTTGTTGTTTTTGCCTTGTCTTTCGATAAGTAAACGGGCTAACAAACGACCGATTCGGCCAAAACCATACAACACAACATCTTGTGGCTGTTGGCTATCGTCTTTATCAACAACTTCGCTTAACTTGTCTCGCAAATAGGCGTTAAGGTCGTCTTTGTCTACCGCCGACCCGTAGTTAAAGTCAAACGCCAACTTACCCACATCAATTTGTGCAGGGGCCAGTTTCATCTCACTAAGGGCGGCCACGATGGGGTAGCTTTCACGAAGGCGTAATTTAATCCCCTCATGCAACCGTACTTTTCGATGGGCTTTAATGACATCGATAGCACTGGCGTTTAAGAGTGAGCGACCGTATACGGAGATTTCTACGGCATTGTTACGGTAAAGTTTACCAATGAGAGGCAGCATCATTTCTGCGTATTCTTGGCGTTCTTGCCAGCTACTTTGTAGTTCCTGTTCAAACTGTTGGTTCATTCTTTTACCTTGATTGACGTAAATTAACTGTAAGAGGCACGTCAGTTTTTTAAAGTTTTAGGGTACACTAGGTGAGTTATTCGTCTGACGGTGACGAGCAGTATCTTAATCAAACAGACAGGGATGACCAAATTGTTGATAAATTTCAATAAAAATAAGAAAACGCAGTTTTTAGCTCGATTATTTAGTAATTTTTCCACATTTTCAGGAAAACCATTAGGGATTGTGCTTCTCGCGTTTCTGCTATCGAGTTGCAGCGAGTGGTTTGAGCCCACCATTTCAGAGATATGTAACACCCAGCCAAACCTGTGTCTGGACTTAAGCTTAGATGCCCGTTGCCGTTTTGAACGGGCTGAAATAATACGCCTAAGATACAACCACAAAGATGATACTTCAGAGGCGTATAAATACCCTCTTCTCCTAGCGTTTGAGAAGTATTTAGTGTGTGTAGAAGAAGTGCAGCACATTGAACATATAAGGCGCAAAGGCAAAGAAGCAACACGCCTAAAAGGTGTTATTACTGCGCAACGGGAATTGAAACGGTTAGCGCGAGAAACCAAAGCGTCGCTGGATCCGTACTTGTCTTATTATCATTGGACGCGCTTTGGTGATGAACAAGCATTTAATCGCTTCGAGCGTTATGCAGCTAGCCAGCGCATTAGCGACCCAAGCTTATTAGTAGCCCTTGCTTCGGTGCAAGTAAAAACCGACGCTAAAAAGACAGTAGCCACCTTGTATCGTGCGTTAAGTTTATACGATGATAGCGATGATGTTGACCTAGCCATTTATCATTCTTTATACACATTAGCCCTTGATAGTGAAAAGTATCGTATGGCTTATGTGTGGATGGCAGTAGCAGCAGAGTACGATGAACGTATGAATTTAGACCAGGCTAGCTATCTAAAAGAAAACCATAACTTGCCAGTCTCTATATTAGATAAAATTGTCGACGATATTGTGACGGCGTTAGATGAAGGCAGCTTTAACGCAAACAAGCTGCTTTTAGATAAACTCTAGATTATGAAAATGAATTACACCTAGATTACCTCTAAAAAAATAAAAAAACGCGCTTTAAGCGCGTTTTTTATCTCTTGGCAACGGGCAAGACACCTCAAGCAGTACATTTTTTAATCAATTGTTTACCTTTTTAACCGCGCCGCTGTATTGTTGCGGTAAACTCACTTCTGCCTTATCCCTTTACCACACTACTGTCTTTACCTTTAAAGGTAAGCGATAAAGAATTTACACAGTATCGTTGCCCTGTCGGTTCTGGTCCATCAGGGAATACATGCCCTAAATGAGCCTCACACTGCTTACACAATATTTCTACTCTGTGCATTCCATGAGTGTGATCTTCTCGGTAATCGACGTTTGCATCATTTAGCTGTTGGTAAAATGAAGGCCAGCCGCACCCTGCGTCAAATTTTGTATCAGACGAGAACAAGGGTGCACCACAGCATTTACAGACATAAAGTCCCTCACGGGTTTCATCAAGCAACACGCCAGTAAAGGGACGTTCCGTGGCGGCTTGTCTGCACACGCGGTACTCATCTTCAGATAATTTATCTTTCCATTCCTGCTGCGACATATTTCCCCCAAAAAACAAAAAAGGTGTATCTAATCATAGATACACCTTACAACTATTACCTTTTCGGTACTAACGTTTTATAGACGTTTGCGGCCGGTTTGGATCGCTCCATTCAAGGTGATATTTCTTACCAGCTGGTTTGTCTACACGTTGGTAGGTATGCGCACCAAAATAGTCTCTTTGACCCTGCAACAAGTTTGCAGGTAATACAGCCGTGCGATAAGAGTCGTAGTAACTCAATGCAGACATCATTGAGGGGCAAGGTACGCCGGCAAGCGTAGCCTGCGCAATTGATTCACGCCAATCTGACTGATACTGAGTAATTTGCTCGGCAAAGAAAGGGTCTAACAACAAATTGTCCAGTTCTTCGTTGTTCTCATACGCCTTTGAAATAGACTGCAAGAAAACGGCACGGATGATACAACCTGCGCGCCAAATTTTTGCAATTTCGCCAAACTCAAGATTCCAACCATGTTCTTTGCCCGCCATCGCCATTAATTGGAAGCCTTGGGCATAGGCGCAAATTTTTGAACAATAAAGTGCGTGCTCTAGCTTATCAATAATGGCCTGCTTTTGATCATCATCGAAGCTTACGCTTGCTGGCCCTGCTAACAATTTACTTGCAGCAACACGTTCGTCTTTTAGTGAAGAGATACTGCGAGCAAATACCGCCGAAGTAATCGTTTGCGCGGGGCTACCTACTTCTAGCGCACTGACAGCGGTCCACAACCCTGTTCCCTTTTGGCCTGCCCGGTCTAGAATAACATCAACGAGGGGTTGCTGGGTTTCGGGGTCTCGCTGCTCTAGCACGTCGGCACTGATTTCAATCAGGTAGCTATTTAACTTTCCTTCATTCCATCTACGGAAAACGGCTGCAATATCAGCTGGCGACATATCAAGGGCATCACGCATAATGTGGTAGGTTTCACATATTAGCTGCATGTCGGCATATTCAATGCCATTGTGCACCATTTTCACATAGTGACCAGCACCAATGGGACCGATATAGGTCGCACATGGCTCCCCTTCTAACACGGGTTTGCCAGGGGTAAAGCTTTCTATCGGTTTTCCCGTGATAGCATCCGCTTTTGCAGAAATAGCCTTTAATACTGGCTCGATACGTGTCCACGCGTAAGGGTTACCTGAAGGCATAAGAGATGGGCCAAATCTCGCGCCCACTTCACCGCCAGAGACAGCCGTTGAGAAAAAGATGAACTTGCCCTTGTATTGGGCTTCACGGGCCACTGAGTCGGTCCAAAGGCTGTTACCGGTATCCACGACAATATCATCGGCATGAATACCCGCATCAATAAGATGGTGACAAACGTGATCGACAGGGTCGCCTGCTGGTACGGAAATGATAATAAGATGAGGGGCTTTTAA
This sequence comes from Alteromonas australica, assembly GCF_000730385.1. Taxonomy (NCBI): domain Bacteria; kingdom Pseudomonadati; phylum Pseudomonadota; class Gammaproteobacteria; order Alteromonadales; family Alteromonadaceae; genus Alteromonas; species Alteromonas australica. The sequence continues at coordinate 2,517,192 of NZ_CP008849.1, forward strand.
TTTGCTTAAAAGCTCTGTGTAAGAACTGCAGCCTTCAACTCGAGGGGCAACACCTTCGCCACGCTCACTTGCGTCTTTGGCCAATATAGATTCAACTTTGGGTTGATCTAAGTCGAAACATGCCACGCGAAAACCGTGGTCTACTAGGTTCATGGTAAGGTTACTTCCCATTACCCCTAAACCGATAAAGCCAATGTCGCACGCGTTTTGATCGTGCTGTTTTCCACCTTCATTTTGCATAGGATAACCCTCACTTTTCAGATGGGAGCGCATGATACCACCAACATAAATAAAGAACAGTATACCTGTGTGAAATAAATCCCATCTGTTCTATTTGTCGTCAAAGGTAAAGCTTATCTGGGGTATTATGTCCCCCTTATCTTTGGATTTCGCTAAAGCTAAATAATGAAATGGACCGGGCGGCTTGCATAAACACCTGCTGAATACAAATATTAGGCTGCTCTTTCAAAGATGCGTAACGGGTGTCTAGGCGCAACGTCCACCCCCCGTTTGGCGACAAAGTAGGCAAATGAAAGCGTACGTCGTTATCACCTGCATTAAAGCACAAAAACCAGTGTTCAGGGGTGTGCTCATCTAGCGCGCAGCCTCTTATTTCTACCCCAAAGGCTTTATTGTGCTTTTCGTTCCAATCCTCCGAAGCCTTATCGCTACCGTCGGGTTTAAACCAATTGACGTGGCTAACGTTGCGTGTGACGGTGAATGCATCATCGTCTAACCTGACTTCACTTAGCAAAGAAGACGACCGCTTTATGGCAATGACATACTTACAAAAGTCGAGAAAGTCCTGCTTTCGTTTATTCATTTCCCAGCTTAGCCAACTGATGGGATTGTCTTGGCAGTAAGCGTTATTGTTGCCTTGTTGGCTTCGGCTTAACTCATCGCCGCCTAACACATGAGGCGTGCCCTGAGAGAAAATAAGGGTGGCGAATAAGTTGCGCTTCTGTCGCTCTCTAAGCGCAAGAATATCGGGGTCGTTTGTATCACCTTCAACACCGTAATTGGCTGACAAGTTGTGGCCGTGACCATCTCTGTTATCTTCTAAGTTCGCTAAGTTATGTCGTTCGGCATAACTCACTAAGTCATGTAGGGTGAAGCCATCGTGGTAAGTGACATTGTTAACCGAGGTGGAGATATGTCGGTAGCCCTTATGAAAGACATCTCTTGAGCCCATTAACCGGGTAGCAAAATCCGGCGTCACGCCCTCATCGCCACGCCAAAATGCGCGAACAGTATCACGGTATTTATCGTTGACTTCTAACCACGGCGTAGGGAAATTCCCCAACTGATAGCCACCAGGCCCTATATCCCAAGGTTCTGCAATCAATACCTTGTTGCGCAAAACAGGGTCTTGACCAAGGGCCCGAATCAATCCCGAATAGCGATTAAAAGCTTGTGGCTCTCGACCTAAACTCACTGCCAAATCGAAACGGAAGCCGTCTACCCCTATCGTTGTTACCCAAAAACGCATGGCATCCAGAATCAACGTCATCATGTAGGGGTGAGAAGTATTGACAGTATTTCCGCAGCCAGAATGATTGGAGTAAACCAATTCTCCACGCTTAGTTTGTTCAAGTAGGTAGGCCTGATAAGGACAGAAACCCTTAAAAGATAAAACAGGGCCGCCCTTTCCACTTTCAGCAGTATGGTTAAACACCACATCGACAATGACTTCAATACCAGCATGATGGTACGTGTCTACCATGGTTTTTATTTCAGCGAGTGCATCTTCGTTTGCGTAGCGCGGCTCTGGTGCGAAAAAGTTAATGGGGTTGTAACCCCAATAGTTTGTTAACCCCTTTTCGGTAATAAAAGGCTCAGGCATAAAGGCGCACATGGGCATAAACTGCACGGTGGTGACGCCCAGTTGCTTTATATGTTCAACCACCGAAGGATGACACGCACCGAGGTATTTTCCTTGATGTGCTTTGGGCACATCGGGGTGTAATTTAGTTAACCCCTTAACATGTGCTTCATAAACGATGCGTTTGTGCTTGGCCACTTGTACTGGCGAGCTCGACTGTGTGGAATAGGCTTGCTCATTCACCACCACACACTTAGGGATCATAAACTGTGAATCGTGTTTGTATTGCCGCGCGTCCCAGTTTATGGGACGACTGAGCTTTTTGGCATAAGGGTCAATAAGCAATTTATCGGTTGGCGATGCATGAAGATCTAGATCGCCACGCAGTACGCGGTATCCATAGAGTGCACCGGCTTCTATATCAGAAACAAAACCATGCCATACGTCACCTGTTTTTTCAGGCAAAACGATTTCAGCCCAAGGTTCTTCCGTGTCTCTATGGAAAATGCACAGAATAACAGCTTTAGCATCTGGTGCATAAATGGCGAAATTACACCCGTGGTCAACCAGAGTGGCTCCCAAGGGGTAGGCTTCTCCTACTGAAACCTGAAAATCTTTGACAGCAGCAAGTACGGCGTCCACCCTTCTTCCTATTCAGTAACGTAAAACAATGTCGCTAATGGCGGCAGTGTGATTTCGACAGATTCTTTACAATCATTCCACGCAACCGGCTCACTTGATACGTGCTCAATAGTGGCATAGTCACTTCCCCAAAATAGCTGACTATCGGTATTTAGCGCAAGGCGTAATCGGCTATTTTGTTTAACGCCCAACCTGAAATGCGTTCTTGGCACCGGCGTAAAGTTACTAACCACATAAACCTGTTGTTGCTTGTCTTTAGAGTATCTTACGAAGGAAACAATACTTTGTTCAGCATTTCCGTGGTCAATCCATTGGAAACCCTGATGTTCATGATCCAATTCATGCAGTGCGGGCGTGCTCGCATAGAGGCGATTTAGCGCCTTATAAAGCGCTTGTATACCTTTATGCTTTTCGTACTGTAACAAGTGCCAATCGAGGCCGCTATCATGATTCCACTCTCGCGACTGGCCAATTTCATTACCCATAAAGCTAAGCTTTTTACCTGGGTGTCCATACATAAAGCCAGCATAACATCTCAGATTTGCCGCTTGTTGCCATTCATCACCAGGCATCTTCCCTATTAAGCTGCCCTTTCCGTGTACCACTTCATCGTGGGAAATTGGCAATACGAAATTCTCATCAAAGGCATAGACCATGCTAAATGTAATGTCACCGTGATGGTAATGCCTGTAGGCGGGATCTTTAGAAATGTAATGCAATGAATCATGCATCCACCCCATGTTCCATTTAAACCCGAAGCCTAGCCCGCCATCAAACACGGGGCGAGACACTTTGGGAAATGAGGTTGATTCCTCTGCGATGGTCATTGCATCAGGATAATGCTTGTAAACCTCTTCATTCATCCAGCGCAGTAGACTAATTGCCTCGTAGTTTTCGTTTCCGCCGTCAACATTGGGGATCCACTCCCCCTCATTTCGGGAGTAATCCAAATAAAGCATAGAAGCAACCGCATCAACACGCAGCCCATCAATGTGAAATTTATCTAGCCAAAATAACGCGTTGGCCACTAAAAACTGTCGTACGGTTTGCTTCCCGAAATCGTAAATACACGAGTTCCAATCTGGATGCCACCCCTTACGCGGATCTTCATATTCATAAACATGAGAACCGTCAAAGCGCGCTAAACCGTGCCCATCTTCAGGAAAATGTGCAGGTACCCAATCTATGATGACACCCACACCAGCCTGGTGGCATCGATCCACAAATTGTTTGAAGTCGTCAGGGTCGCCAAAACGGCTGGTGGGTGAAAACATACCCACAGGCTGATAGCCCCAAGACCCATCAAAGGGGAATTCTGATACAGGAAGTAATTCTATATGGGTATATCCCATGTCTTTCACATAGGGAATTAATTGCTCACCCAGTTCTTTGTAGGTCAAATAGCGTTGTTCGCTATTATTTTCAGGCTTTTTCCATGACCCAAGGTGTACCTCATAAATACTCATAGGTTGATGGTATTTATCCGCATTTCGTGCCGCCATCCATTCGCTGTCTTGCCATGTATAGCGAGAATGGTCGAAGATTTTAGACGCGTGCGACGGGTACTGCTCTGCACTAAACCCTACAGGGTCTGCTTTGTGGGGTAACTCGAACCCCTGAGCATCTTTAATTTGATACTTATAACGTTCGCCTTCGCCGACAGCGGGAATAATAAGCACCCAAAAGCCGAGAGAGGTTTTCTGCATGGGGTGAAGCCGTCCATCCCATTGATTAAAATCGCCAATAACCGACACAGCAGTGGCATTGGGTGCGTACACGCAAAATCGCGTAGCACTCATGTTTTCTTTGTCTGTACAAACCAGTTGGGCGCCCGCCTGGTGATAGAGGTTTTCTGGAGCAGCATCGATATAATGAACCGCATGATAAGCTTGCTCTTGAAATTGATAAGGATCAATATAGCGGTATGTGTTTACCCCAAGGTTTGCATCCCCTTGATCGTTACCACGTTGGCCCACAGCACTGACAGAAACCACCACTGTATATACATATTTTTCTGCGATGGTTGGCGCTTCACCTTCAAACACGCCAGTTTTAGTATTTAATGTTAGTACAACATCGTTAATGGATGCCGCCGAGGGCCAGGTAAGCGTGATAGATTTCGCATCGGGTCGCCATACGCGAATAATCAATGAGTCTTTATTATGAATGGGGCCTAAATGGCTGAAGGGCTGAGAACAGGCGGCGTGACTTAACTGTTGCGATATTTGCATTAAATACTCCTTTTAAAAGCCCGCTAACTAGCGGGCCCTGTGCCTAAATGTAGGCAAAGGTGTGCGCTATTGCACACCAAGCTCATTATGTTGGTTAATGAGATAGTTATTTGCTCGCTTTCAATCGAGCGTCCGTTAACCTAGCGGCTAATGCTGTTATATCATGGTTATCAAAGATGTCTTCAATATTTCGTGTTAGCTTTCGACGCCAATTCGGGTATTCATTGAAGGTCCCCGGAATATTGACGGGCTTATCCATTTCTAACCAATCTTCCAGCTGCAAACTCAATAATGCACTTGAGCCTCCGGCCATGTGAACCTGCATTCCAAAGTTTAACGCTTTCGTCATGCCTGTCATATTAACGTCGTGGCCAACCTCTTCAGACACTGAACCATGACCATGCAAGGTATTTAAAATCGCTTGCTTTTGTTGATGCCTATCAGCGTACAACACGTCTAAAATTTCGTCAGTGGGATATAGCCCAATGTCTTTACCTAACTCTAAGTCTAAACAGTGCCAATATCCAATGAGTGTGGGCATATCATGGGTGGTTAAGGTAGACATAGACTGAATAGGATAATGGCTCGGTGAAAAGAACCCACCATCCTCAGCTTGTTCAAAGAAAAACACACGATAAGAATACACACCGTTGTCTGCAAGTTTTGCGCGAATTTCTTCAGGTACTGTGCCTAAATCTTCACCAATCACTAAACTTTCATTGCGATGGCTTTCTAACGCTAAAATTCCTAGTAGATCATCAACAGGGTAATAGACGTACCCGCCCTCTTTTGCATCATCACCTTTAACTACCCACCACAAGCGCAATAAAGCCATCACATGGTCGATGCGAAGTGAGCCAGACGATGCCATATTGGCCGCGAACAAATCGATAATGGGCTGATATGCTTGCTCGTACAATTTACGCGGGTCCATGGGTGGCAACCCCCAATTTTGACCTAATGGCCCCAGTACATCCGGCGGAGCCCCTACGCTGGCATTCGTGCAGTAGAGATCTTTATTTCCCCAAATTTCAGCGCTGCCTTCACTCACCCCGACCGCTAAATCACGGTACAAACCTATCGTCATGCCACAGTCTTTCGCTTTTTGGCTGGACGCCTCGAGTTGCTGAGCCGCAATCCACTGTAAGAATAAATAAAACTTCACTTCTTTCCCGTGGGCTTTTTTAAATTTTGCCACCGCAGGGTTATGATAATCTTTGTATTGCTCAGGGAATACCGGCCAGCCCCAACTCTCCTTACCGTCCTCTTTAAGGTGAGACTGCAATGCATCATAAACGGCTAGCATATCTAAGCTTTCTCCACCTTCACTAACAAAGGCTTTAAAGGCTTTATTTTGCTTGGTGTTTTTACGCAGATATCGCGCGTCGAATACATCAAATATTGCTTTCAACGCGGTAATCTTCAGATGAGCCACCGCGTCATAATCTACATGCTCAACTTGGCGGGCATGCGCTAATGTAGTTTGGAATGCCGGGTCGTTAACAATTGCTTGTACACCCTCATCTTCAAAACCCTCAACGGCAGTGGCATCTATATAGAGGTAATTTAGCCACCGGCGTGAACTAGGACCATAGGGAGAACACGCATTGGGGTTGGCCGGATATAGGGCATGTATGGGGTTTAGCCCAATAAAATCAGCGCCGACATTAGCCGCATTCTCGATTAACAAAGACAAATCACTAAAGTCGCCTATGCCCCAGTTATTCTCACTTCGCACACAATATAATTGAACGCTAAGCCCCCAAATTTTTTTGCCCTCTTTGACACTTTGGGGCGTATAACAAGCGTGAGGCGCTATAATCAGTCTAGAGGTTGCAAACCCGTCGCCATCTGCACTCAAGGTTAGCGAGTGATAACCAAGAGGGAGTGTGAAAGGCAACGCAACAATGTATTCGTGAAATTCCACTTCATCGATGTGCGCCATGGTGGACATAGGGGCATCGATGGGAACGAAACGATGTTCGTGGGTGTCTCCATTTTCACAGGTGATTGTCATGACATGTTCATCGTTTACCAGTTCAATGGGCAAGCGAACCGCGCAATGCAGTGGCTCATTGCTACGTATCACGTGTACAGGGTTAAGCGGAGATAACCAAACCGATTGAATATCATATGCAATTTGAGACTGAATTTTTTCGTCGCTCTCGGTGTCATAACCTAGCGTGTTGAGCAACTTGGCTTTACTCGACTCTGCGATGGTTGCTGGTTTTCCCCATGCATCAACGTATTGGGTTTCAATTCCGCGCATTTCAACCAGTTGTTGCAGAAGCTGTTGTGTCATTGTGAGTGATTCCTGTGTTCAGTGAAAGCCACTTTAAAGTCAGTGTGATACATGCGCAGCAAAAACAGTTGCGCGCAAATACAAATTTTTAACATTATTCTAGAAAGATGCGCTTAGGAAAACTGAATACGATTGCATAAGTACAAATTCGTAATTTTGCAACATTTTAGCTTTTTCTTTTGCCAATTATGGCATTTTGATCCATACTTTACGTAATTTATTTTCATATTTTAAACAATTATCGAGGTACGTCATGACAATTCGCATCGGTATCAATGGTTTCGGTCGTATAGGTCGTTTAGTAATGCGCGCAGCTGCTGCTCGCGAAGACATTGAAGTAGTCGCCATTAACGACTTATTAGATACAGACTACATTGCCTACCTTTTGAAGTACGACTCGACTCACGGTTTATTCGACGGTGAGATCAAAGTAGACAACAATAACCTTGTTGTAAACGGTAAAAACATTCGCATTACATCAGAAAGAGATCCTGCTTCATTGAAGTGGAACGACGTTGATGTTGACGTGGTTGTAGAGTCTACGGGTTTATTCCTAACGAAAGATACCGCTGCTAAGCATATTGAAGCTGGCGCGAAGAAAGTGGTTATGTCTGCCCCATCTAAAGATGACACGCCAATGTTTGTTATGGGTGTTAACCACGACAGCTACGAAGGTCAAGAAATTGTGTCTAACGCTTCTTGTACCACAAACTGTCTTGCACCACTGGCCAAAGTACTAAATGACAAATTTGGTATTGTTGATGGTCTTATGACGACAGTTCACGCCACAACGGCAACTCAGAAGACCGTTGATGGACCTTCGATGAAAGATTGGCGTGGTGGCCGCGGTGCTGGTCAAAACATCATTCCATCATCGACAGGCGCTGCAAAGGCGGTAGGTAAAGTTATTCCTGAGCTTAACGGCAAGCTAACAGGTATGGCATTCCGTGTACCTACGCCAAACGTGTCGGTTGTTGACCTAACTGTTAACTTAGCAACACCTACAAGCTACGAAAATATCTGTGCTGCCATGAAGGAAGCCTCTGAAGGCGAGCTTAAAGGCATTATGAGCTATACCGAAGATGCGGTTGTATCTAACGATTTCATTGGTAATGCAAACACCTCTATTTTCGATGCTACTGCCGGTATTGCGTTAACTGACACCTTTGTAAAAGTGGTATCTTGGTACGATAACGAATGGGGTTATTCAAACAAGGTATTAGACTTGGTAGCACACATTTCTAAGTAATAGGTGGCTATTACTTATGTGTTAATAGACATAAGTATAGTATGGCATGCTTAAATGCCGAAAAAAGGTGCGATTAATGTCGCACCTTTTTTGTTTTCATCACATAATAAACATTCAATAAAGACAGGCATGACATGACCGCGCCAACCCTATTGCAGCGCAGATTCACGGAGAAAATATGACACTTGTAGATTCAATAACCGTAAGTGAGGCGGGAGGTTTGACGTTTCTTGATATAGAGAACGACTTAGCTTCAGCTAAAATTAGCTTATTCGGTGGTCATGTGCTTTCTTACATCCCTAAAAGCGATAACCAAGAAAGGCTTTGGTTAAGCCCTCATGCTTATTTAAACGGCGAGCGTCCAATTCGCGGCGGCATTCCCGTTTGCTGGCCATGGTTTAGTGACGATCACGGTAAAGAGAAGGGTGAACTTCCCTCTCACGGCTTTTTACGAACGCAAACGTGGAAGATTGTATCGACTGAAGAAACCGGTGAAGCTACTCACATTGTATTGGCCCCTTCTTTTACCCGTGCAGAGGGCTTTGAATACGATTGCGAAGTGACGCTTTCAGTCACTGTAGGTGCCTCGCTGACGGTCACCTTGGCCACTAAAAACACCGGCGTTGTTCCCTTTGAATATAATTGTGCACTGCACACTTACTTTCAAGTAGACCATATTCAAAAAACAGCACTAACCGGCATTGCTGGTCAGTATAAAGATAAAACGCAAAACTGGGCGGTGAAAGAGACCCCCTCCCCCTATACCTTCCATCAAGAAACCGACCGTATTCACCTTGCAGCCATTGCTGAAACCTATATTGAAGTTGAAGGCAATGACTTTACCCAAGTGAGCTCACAAGGCAATGACTCTTTGGTTGTGTGGAATCCTTGGCAGGGTGCCGCATCAATCTCTGACATGGATGCGTTTGGGTATAAACACATGGTTTGTGTGGAAAGTGCTATTACGGGGGGAAAAACATTAGCGCCTCAAGCTGAACACACATTGATACAACGCGTATCTCCTAAATAGTGTTTAGCTGCGCATCACTGATGGATGTTTGCTGTTCCTTTAAAATTCTATCGTGGCGCTTGCCAACCGTCATAAGAAAACGGTTAACGTACAAACAAAAACGCCTTAGTGTTTAAAACCAAGGCGTTTATAATATTATCGCGTAAAAACAGGTTTAGCTGTTTTTCGCACCCGCTACCGCTTCTTTCGCCAATTGGGTAATACGTGCCCAATCACCCGATTCAATGGCATCATCTGGGGCTAACCAAGAACCACCCACACACTTCACGTTTTTCAGTGCGAGGTAATCATTATAGTTACCCGGTCCAATGCCACCTGTTGGGCAGAAAGTGAAGTCTGGGAATGGACCACTAATTGCTTTGATAGCCTTAACACCACCCGAAGCCTCTGCTGGGAAGAATTTAAGGTGGGTGTAACCCGCATCTTTACCTTTCATCAGGTCAGAGGTAGAAGAAATTCCTGGAATCAATGGAATTTCAGCTTCCATTCCAGCTTTTAACAAATCAGCGGTCATACCTGGGCTTATGGCGAACTTAGCGCCAGCTTCCGTCACTGCTTTCAATTGTTGTGCATTAGTTACTGTCCCTGCACCAATTAAAGAATCTGGCACCTCTTGTGCGATACGTTTGATCACATCAATCGCAGCCGGGGTTCTTAAGGTAACTTCTAATACTTTAATTCCGCCTTCCATAAGCGCTTTAGCCAGTGGTACCGCCTTTTCCACATCGTTAATGACCAATACTGGTACAACGGGGCCGGCCGCAAATATTTCCTCTGGTGAATATTTCCATTTTGTTGTCATAAATCAGCTCGCAGTATGTTGTTGAAGATAAGCAGCCGCCCCCAATAAACCGTGGTCTGGCTCTGCTATCAAGTAGGTAGGAATGTCTTTCACGTAGTGCTTCATCTGCCCTTTCGCTTCAAATCGCGCTCTAAAATCGCTTGATTTAATAAACTCAGGGAAACGGTTAGCAATACCACCGCCAATGAATACACCACCCGTAGTGGCCATGTTTAACGCCAAATTACCGGCAAAGCTACCCATGATTCGACAAAATTGGGTGAGTGTTGCTACCGCAATGTCACAGGTATTTTCCAATGCCGCTAAGGTAATTTGCGCAGGCTCTGTAAACACTGGCGTATTGCCGCCGTGTAGAGCCAATGCAGTATAAATATTGAGTAAACCTCTACCCGACATCACCTCTTCTGCTGATGCACGGCCAAACTGCTTTTGCAAATGACGCCATACAACCACATCAGTTTCATCTACAGGGGCAAAATCTGTGTGACCGCCTTCGCCGTCGAGGGTCTGCCAACCTGAGGATGTCATGGTGATATGCTCAACACCCAAACCGGTGCCTGGGCCGAAAACGGCAATATTGCCCTCAGCCACCGGCGTACCTTCACCAATTTGAACCACTTGATCTTGCGCTAGCACAGGAAGCGAATGCGCCACCGCAGTAAAATCGTTGATCACATAAAGGCTATCTAGGTGTAACTGAGCTCTCAGCGCTTGTTGAGAAAAAGACCAACTGTGGTTCGTCATTTCCACTAAGTCACCGAGTACAGGGCACGCAATAGCAATACAGCCTTGCGTAAAGGTGTGTTCTGGCATATCAGCAAAATACTGCGCAATCGCTAAATCAATGCTGGCAAAGTCATTGCACATGTATTTCTTAATGTCGGCGACGCCTGACTCGGTAACCCTAGCCACGCGAATATTGGTGCCGCCTACATCAGCCACAAACTTCTGGCTCATTACGCTTGCTCCTGAGTGTAAAACAGCGAACACGCACCTTCTTCTGCACCAGTCAGAACAGCGCGCATACCGCCGAATAGCTCACGCCCCATACCAATATGGTGATGATCGATATTGGCAGGTTTTGCTTCACGGGCAGCTAACACTTCATCATCAACCAGTAGTGACAATGCGCCCGTTTCCGTGTTGAGTTCGATAATATCGCCCTCTTCCACTTTCGCTAACAAACCGCCTTTGAACGCTTCTGGGGTAACATGGATGGCGGCTGGAACTTTACCTGACGCGCCTGACATACGGCCATCAGTGACCAAAGCTACTTTGTAGCCTTTATCCTGAAGCACACCTAGAGGAGGAGTTAAGCGGTGAAGCTCTGGCATACCAATAGCAGATGGGCCTTGGAAGCGCACCACAACAATACAATCTTTATCCAACTTCCCTTCTTTGAAAGCCGCATCAAGATCGAATTGATCTTCAAATACAACCGCTGGCGCTTTAATTACGCATTGAGGCTCTGGCAATGCAGACGTTTTAAATACCGCGCGGCCAAGATTACCTTCTAATACACTAACGCCACCGTCTGGTTTAAACGGCGTTTCTACTGTGGCTAAAACTTCTTTATCGAGAGACTCAGTTGGGCCATCACGCCACTCTACTTCGCCGTCTTTGAGCATAGGCTCTTTGGTATAGAAATCTAAGCCTTCACCACAGATGGTTTTCACATCGTTATGCAATAAACCAGCATCTAGAAGCTGTTTAATAAGCAATGACATGCCGCCTGCTGCCACGAAATGGTTAATATCAGCAGAACCATTTGGATAGATACGTGTGAGTAGAGGAACAGCATTTGAAATGTCTGAGAAGTCATCCCAGTTAATAATGTAACCCGCTGCACGCGCAACTGCGATGAGGTGCATCGTATGATTCGTAGACCCACCGGTTGCCAACAAGCCCACTAGGCCGTTTACAATGGCCTTCGCGTCAACGATATGACCAATTGGCGTATATTCGTCGCCAAGGTCGGTAATGCGTGTAGAACGCACAGCCGCAGCGCGGGTAAGTGCATCACGTAGCTCTGTACCTGGATTAACGAATGATGAGCCAGGAAGGTGTAACCCCATCATTTCCACGACTAACTGATTAGAGTTAGCGGTACCATAGAAGGTACACGTTCCAGCAGAATGATACGATTGCGATTCGGCTTCAAGCAGTGCATCACGACCCACTTTACCTTCTGCAAACTCTTGTCTTACACGGGCTTTTTCTTTATTCGGCAACCCAGAAGGCATAGGGCCGGCTGGCACAAATACCGTGGGTAAGTGACCAAAACTCAAGGCGCCCATAAGCAGCCCTGGTACAATTTTGTCACAAATGCCTAGCATTAGCGCAGAATCAAACATGTTGTGCGATAGCGCAATGGCTGCACCTTGTGCTATGTTGTCACGACTCATTAGGCTCAAATCCATACCGGTTTGGCCTTGGGTAACACCATCACACATCGCAGGTACGCCACCTGCAAATTGTGCAACACTGCCTACGTTTTTTACCGCCTCGCGGATAATCGCTGGGTAGGTTTCGTAGGGTTGGTGAGCAGACAGCATATCGTTGTACGCAGACACAATGGCCACGTTCGCTTTCGTCATAGAACGCAGATCGGCTTTGTCTGCTGTACCACATGCTGCGAAGCCATGAGCCAAGTTACCACATGACAATACGCCACGATGAGGACCTTGTCGGCGCGCGGCTTCTATTTTGTCTAAATAGGCTTTACGTGTTTCTTTACTGCGCTCGATAATGCGCTGTGTAACCTCGGCAATACGTGAATTCATTTCAATCTCCTATGGCGCCCACATCAAGGTCACCGGGGCTCTATTAACCACGGCTGTGATGGGCTTTTGCGCTTCGGTTGCATTGTCCAGTGCATCAAGCAATACATGCTTTTTCTTTTCACCGGTTAAATGCAAGAAAATGTTACGACTGTTCAGCAAAGCTGGCAGTGTGAGAGAGATGCGCTGGTGAGGGGCCGTGGTAGGCTGAACTGCAATGCACGTTCTGCCGCTGCTCATATCAAGGCCGTCATTTATCTGCTCAGAACAGGGGAACAAAGACGCGGTGTGTCCGTCTTCTCCCATACCGAGAATTAACGCATCAAAAGGTTGAGACATGCTCGCGAGGGCGGCCTCAGCAGCATTAACGCCTTCATTGGCGTCGCTTGGTTCACTTTTAAGTTCAACGAAGCGTGCTGCACTGGCTTTATTTTTTATCAGGTTATTTTTTACTAGGCTGGTGTTGCTGTCTGCGTGGTCTTCATCCACCCAACGCTCATCAGCCAAAGTGATGTCCACTTTATCCCATTCAAGGTTGGTTTCGCTAAGCTGCTTGAAAAGCGCAAGTGGCGTTCTGCCGCCACTTACCACTAGCGAAGCACGACCACGGGTACGAATACCCGTTTTCAAAATGCTGACCAAATCTTCGGCAAACGCTGATGTTAGCGCTTCAGGATTATCAAATGATAGTGTGGTTAATGCCATATTATTTCTTCTTTACCGTTTTGCTTTCGTACCAACTGCGGTTAGCGCGTGCTAACAACCCAATTGAGTCCACAGGACCCCACGTACCTGCTTGGTACGGCTCAGGTGGCTCGCTAGATGACTTCCATGCTTCTAAAATTGAATCAACCCATGTCCAGGCTTGTTCTATTTCATCGCGACGTACAAATAGCGCTTGGTTACCTAACATAACTTCTAGAAGTAGCTTCTCGTAGGCATCTGGAATGCGTTCATCGGCAAAGGCTTCAGAGAAACTTAAATTCAGTTTAGACTTCTGTAAATCCATCGACCCTGAATTAGTTAATCCAGGCACCTTATTCATGACCGTGATTTCCACGCCTTCATCAGGTTGAAGACGAATAACCAATTTATTGGGTGGTAGGTTTTTAAAGCTATCGCCAAACAAATTGTGAGGCTGACGCTTAAAGTAAATAACCACTTCACTGACTTTATTTGGCATGCGTTTGCCCGTTCTTAGATAGAAAGGCACGCCAGCCCAACGCCAGTTGTCAATTTCGGCTTTAATGGCCACAAAAGTTTCAGTTTTGCTTTGTGTGTTAGCACCTTCTTCTTCGAGGTACCCAGGCACTTCTTCGCCTTTCACAAAGCCCGCGGTGTATTGACCACGCACGATGCTTTCACTGATGTTAGACGCATTGATTGGGCGCAGTGCTTTCAGCACTTTAAGTTTTTCGTCTCGAATGCTATCGGCATCTAACGTTGTTGGTGGCTCCATGGCAACCAAACTTAAGATTTGAAGTAAGTGGTTTTGCACCATATCGCGCATTTGACCTGCATCATCAAAGTAGCCCCAACGCCCTTCTATACCCACTGATTCAGCAACCGATATCTGTACGTGGTCGATACAGTTGTGATCCCAGTTAGTGGCAAAAATTGAATTGGCAAAACGCAGTGATACAAGGTTAAGAACCGTTTCTTTACCTAGATAGTGGTCGATACGGTAAATTTGTTTTTCGTCAAAGTATTCAGCAACTTGCTCATTGATGACTTTAGACGATTCTAAATCGTGACCAATGGGCTTTTCGAGAACCACACGTACGCTGGAATCGATAATCTTACAGCTATGTAAACCACGGCAAATATCACCATAAATGGCAGGCGGCGTAGCAAGATAACATACCATGGTGCGTGAAGGGTCTACATGGTCATCAAGCACGCAGTAGCTGTCGACATCTTTCATATCAACACAGGCGTAATGCAAACGCGCTTTCATGCGTTCCCACGTGGCTTGGCACAAATCTTTTTCACCAAACTTAACTAAGTTGGTATGAACTTCTTCTATATAGTCGTCTAGAGACATGTCTTGACGCGCAACCCCCACTATTGTGGTATCTGGGTGCATGAGATCTGCTTTCTCTAATTGATAAAGCGATGGCAAAAGTTTGCGTCGTGAAAGATCCCCTAATGTGCCGAATAGCACGAAGTCACAGGGTTCATAGGAATTTTCCAATACCATATTCGTCGACCTTAAATTGTGTGTGCGGTTACGCTGCTATAAAAAAGGGTTCTAGCAGCAATAACAAACTTGTTATTAGCATATAGTTAACACCAAATGTAGTAAAATTACAACTTTGGTGAACCATGGAAAAGAATTTCTTATTATTTAGGTGAAACCTAACGCTTTACACCCTTAATTTCATCTAAAAATGTCAAAAAATTACATTTTTCTTGTCACTGCTGTCACATTGGGTACTATTAAGGTAGAAACGTTCACTTATTCTCTCTATTAAATGCTATACCTGTATGAACATATTAGAAAAAATAACCCAAAATAAAGCAGCATTCAGTAAATCGGAACGCAAGGTTGCAGAAGTGATTCTTGCAAACCCGCAGACAGCCATTCATTCGAGTATAGCAACCCTGGCCAAAATGTCGGATGTCAGTGAGCCTACGGTCAATCGTTTTTGTCGACGTTTGGACACCAAAGGTTTTCCGGACTTCAAGTTACATCTGGCACAAAGTTTAGCTAATGGTACACCCTATGTTAACCGACATGTAGATGAAAATGACGGTCCAGATGAGTATACCAATAAAATATTCGAATCAACCATGGCTTCTTTGGAAGTAGCCCGTCAATCTCTTGATGTGCACATCGTAAACCGCGTTGTTGATTTGCTCACTCAAGCCCAGAAAATTTCATTCTTTGGACTTGGCGCATCAGCGTCTGTGGCGCATGATGCACTGAACAAGTTTTTCCGATTTAATGTGCCTGTGGTTTACTTCGAAGACATACTCATGCAACGTATGAGCTGTATGAACAGTACCACCGGTGATGTGGTTGTGCTCATTTCCCACACTGGCCGAACAAAAAGCTTGGTGGAAGTAGCGCAAATCGCGCGAATGAATGATGCGACTGTGGTTGGCATTACCTCTGGAGATAGTCCACTGGCACAAGAGTGCACCTATGTGCTTTCACTAGAAGTACCTGAAGACACCGACATGTATATGCCGATGGCCTCGCGTATTGCCCAGTTAACATTGATAGATGTGCTAGCCACCGGTTTCACGTTGCGTCGTGGCAACAAGTTTAGAGAAAACTTGAAGCGGGTAAAAGACACCCTGCGGGGATCTCGTTACGAGAAACGCCCTGATTAACCATTATCGCGTTTTACGCCTTTAGTAACGCCACGTGTGTCGCCCTAAGTTTAATGTAATGTTAATGGGCGACAGGCGTTAAAATCTTTATATCATCGGCACTTGGCTAATGCCCTTGATGGGCGTTAAAATTCTACTAACATCATGGGTAAAAATCGGCTCTGCCCGCCCAACTGGTCGAGCCAGTTGCCAGATTTTCTTTCTTTCATTCACATTTCTGTCAGATTCAACTACTATTCTGTAATAAAATTACGTAAAGCGATTACAGGCGAATTTATAATCTAATTCACCTTGTATGTCATATGATACTTCATCCAGAAATAGCGACGGAATAACATGACCAGAAGAACGAAAATTCTTGCCACTTTAGGCCCTGCAACCGATTCAATTGAAAAGATTCAGGCCATCATAGCTGCTGGCGCAAATACAGTACGCATGAATTTTTCTCACGGCCAAGCAGAAGACCACATCGAACGTGCGAAGCGTGTTAGAGAAGCTGCTAAGAATTTAGGAAAGTACGTTGCTATATTGGGTGATTTGCAAGGGCCTAAAATCCGCGTAGCGCGATTTGTAGACGGTGCTGTTCACCTCGATGTTGGCGCGACCTTTACCCTAGATGCCGAACTCGACCGTGACGCAGGCGACGCTACCCAAGTGGGTATTGATTACAAAGCGCTACCTGACGACGTATCAGCAGGCGACATCTTGCTTTTAGATGATGGCCGTATACAACTTCGCGTAACATCCGTTGAAGGTCGCAAGGTGATTACTGAAGTGACTGTTGGCGGCAAACTTTCTAACAATAAAGGTATTAACCGCCAAGGCGGTGGTTTGTCAGCAGAAGCGCTCACCGAGAAAGATAAAGAAGATATTAAGACGGCGGCAAAAATTGGCGTAGACTATTTAGCGGTTTCATTCCCTCGAAGCGGAGCTGACTTAGATTACGCACGTGAACTCGCTGAGGCCGCTGGCTGCTACGCAAAAATTTGCGCCAAAGTTGAGCGTGCTGAAGCCGTCGCCACTGACGAAGCCATTACTGACATCATTAGTGCTTCAGATGCGGTGATGGTTGCCCGTGGTGATTTAGGTGTGGAAATTGGCGATGCTGAGCTTGTTGGGGTGCAAAAGAAACTCATTTCTCGCTCTCGCCAGCTAAACAAAGTGGTGATAACGGCGACACAGATGATGGAGTCGATGATTGATAGCCCTATGCCAACACGTGCCGAGGTAATGGACGTTGCAAACGCCGTTCTAGACGGCACAGACGCCGTTATGTTGTCAGCAGAAACCGCTGCAGGTAACTTCCCGGTAGAAACTGTGACAGCCATGGCGAGAGTGTGTGAAGGTGCAGAAACCCATCCAAGCATCAAAATCTCGAAGCATAGAATGGATGAATTATTCTCTTCTACCAGCGAATCTATCGCTTTATCAGCCGTTTATGCCGCCAACCACCTTCCTAGCGTTAAGGCCATTGTCGGTCTAACAGAAAGCGGCAACACGCCTAAATTGATGTCACGCATCACTACCTCGCTACCTATTATTGCTATGTCTCGTCATGAAGACACCCTTAATAGCATGGCGCTTTACCGAGGTGTTAAGCCCGTCTATTTCGATTCTTCAGACAGCGAGCCTGGAAAATTGAAGTACGACGTGATTGCCGCTCTTAAAGAAAAAGGGTTAGTGAAAAGTGGTGACAGCATTATCCTTACTTATGGCGATGAAATGGAAAAAGTTGGTGCGACCAACACGCTTAAGATTGTTGATGTAGAATAAACCTCAATGTGATTGCAGTGGTGCGAGCGTGCTACTGCAATCACACTACCCAACCTGTTTACGTATAATCTCTCTATCTACCTCACATTTTTATTCTCTCAAGCAAAAAAAATCTGGTGGTCATATCCGATGATTACCTGCATGATAAACACATCAAGACACCCATGTTAGATCATTACATCAGAAACACATCAAGACACCCATGTTAGGTCATTACATCAGGACAGCCATATTAACCTTACCGAGGCTATCATTAGAAAAATTATGAAAAAAATCACACTATCTGTCATTTTATGGACACTCATGTCTTCCTTGGCGTTCTTTGCAAAAGCAGAATTTAACCACGTTGTTGTTGAAAGTGCTGCCACGCCATTACAACCTATAATGATTCAAGGCCCAATGCCCATTGAAGCTGAATATTTCGCAGGCTTGTTAGACAATGTGCAAATAGAAAAATCTGGAAACGCTACCTTTTATAATGGCACACTAAACGGCTATCCTGTAGTGGTAGTTAAAACCGGTAAAGGATTAGAGAATACAGCTGCAGCAACGGCTGTAGGGATTATTAAGTATCGCCCCCTTATCATTATCAACCAGGGAACCTCTGGCGGTCACGACCCCAAACTACAGGTGGGTGATATTGTACTCGGCGCAAGAAGCGTCAACATCGGCAATTTCAAGACACCCAAGTTAGCAAAAGCGCAAGGCTCCAACCCCCTAACCTGGACACCCATGGATTTGATGGCATCTGAAGGCAGTGCTGGCGAAGGTGACAGCGCCTCAGACGCTAACAAAATTAGGTATTATGCGGGTGACGAGACACTCATATCTGTAGCGGTCAGCATTAGGGATACCTACACCCGTGGAAAAATTGTGAAAGGCACCATCGGCAGCGCCAATTTCTGGAATAATGAACTAGACCGTATCGCGTGGCTTCACGAAGATATGGGCACAAGTGTAGAAGAAATGGAAACAGCCGCAGCCGCACAAGTTGCTTATGCGTACAAGACACCCATGTTAGGTATCCGTGTGTTATCAAACAATATAACAAACCATGGTGAATATGACCCTTCCACAGCGAAAGCCTGCCAGTCATTCGTTAAAGGCGTAGTAGAAGCTTACATAAATCAACTAAACACAACATTAAAACCGCTTTAGTTTTTAAGAACTGTCCTAAGCGACAGGTTGTTTTTCGAGTACGCCTGATAATATATAAACTAAATACCTATGAGTTTAGATTTATGGCAACACGTCGAAGCGACCTCGTCAATTTATCCGAAACACCGTTTTACCATTGCGTAACGCGTTGTGTTCGGCAATGCTATTTGTGCGGATATGATAAAAACACAGGGCAAAGTTTTGAACACCGCCGAGGTTGGGTTGAAAAAAGAACGTTATTTTTGTCATCCGTTTACGCCATAGATTTATGCGCCTACGCCGTGATGAGCAACCATGTTCATGTTGTTTTAAGAGTAGATGAGAAATCAGCTAACTCACTTTCAATGCGGGAAGTGTTAATACGATGGCACAAACTCCATAAAGGCACATTACTCACTAAATCCTACCTAGCTGGCGAAGCCCTCTCTGAAGCAGAATTGTTGAGTGTAAAGCGTACCGCTGCCGTATATCGAAAACGATTATTTAGTATCAGTTGGTTTATGCGGGATCTTAATGAGTACATCGCTCGCGCAGCAAATGCTGAGGACGAATGTAAAGGGCGCTTCTGGGAAGGTCGTTTTAAGTCTCAAGCGCTTTTAGATGAGAAAGCATTACTTAGTTGTATGGTCTACGTTGACTTGAATCCAATACGTGCATCATTAGCCAGCACCCCTGAAGACTCCGAGTACACCAGTATTAAACGGCGTATTGAATGTAAGTTAACACGTAAAACGTCAACGGGAATTCTACCTTTTAAATCCGATACTGCTTGTTCAAATCAATATTGCCTCAACCTAACTTTTACAGAGTATGTGACGTTACTAACTCAGACGGGTAAAGCTGTGAGAGATGATAAAGCGGGATTTATTGACGGTGAGTACCAAGCTTCATTGAACCAAATAGCCTTATCTAGTTCCCAGTGGCTGAAAGCCAGTCTCGAATTTGAACAACACTTCTCTATCGCAGTGGGTAGTGTAAGTAGGATAAAAAATTCCAGCACACTACCGGGCGGCGAAGGTTAAAAGGGGTTTCGACCGCCCGGAAACTCTTTGGTTAACGTCTACAAACTCGCAAACTCTGACGAGGTATGAACGTAATTTTGCTGATGATGAATAAGAATACTTTTTGCTCTATTGACCATATCATCTCGCTGAAATTCCCAATTTCTTAAATCAGCTTGCTTTGCCTGCTTCAAGTAGTAGGAGATTCGCGCATTTCTAAGAAGATGACTCTTTCGATTAAAGTCAAACTCAGCACTGTTGTAAATCGTTTCAATCTTGATGATAGAGGGATGATACGGCTTATCTGTATTACCAGCATTTGCCTGGCTGATAAGATTCGTACCACTCATTAAAAGCCCAGCTATCATGATTCCAGCGGAGATTAGTGAAGCTGAGAAAATCCAGCGTAAAATATTCATCGCGTTAGTCCCTTGCAATAATATAAATTAAAAAGTCACTGGGAATAAAGCACTTCTCATGCCATCACAAAAAGCATTTATAATCAATAACTTAAACTCTCACAGCAAATAAACTCACGCAGACAAAAAGTAAGTTCTACACTACATAAGGAACATTCTTCTAATGGCCTGCTATAAAGACACCCATTACTTTCACCTTGGATATTTTAATATGACCTACACAATTAATATGCAGAAAGACACCCTTTAAAACAACGCTGATCTAATGGTCTTTGAGTGGCTGTCCATTAAATGCCACTAGTAAACATATCTCGTGAAATTAAGTATCCGAAGAAACCCAGAGTGGATTAGTTGGGAGTAAGCGCAGTGAAGTGGGTGTCTAATTATTTTTAAGTTGGGTGTCTGAATAGATTGTCTATCTTCTAAACCCAATAAAAAAGGAGCCGAAGCTCCTTTTTTATCGCAAGGTCAAGACTAGTTCATGGCTGTCTCGGTAGCGGTATCAGGAACAACCTCTAGGTTGTCCTCTACGTCTTTAACATCTGACGCATTTTTTGCAATTTCAATAGCGAGTTGTCGCTCCGCATCGGAGTCAACCTCACCCGTTAATACTACATTGCCGTTTTCCACGTCGACGTCGATATCAAAACCTGAAATATCAGTGTCCATTAGTAACCGAGTTTTGATAACCGTCGCAATTTTAGCATCTGTTAACGCGCTTTCAGACTCTTCTTTCGATTCAGCAAGATCATCTTGCATGTCCTCGGAACTTTCAGAGAGATCTTTTTCCTCAACCACTGTGAGTCTGTTGTCTACCGACATTACACCATCAATGTTCGCAACTAACTCTTCAGCTAGCTTTTTGTCGACGGAGTTAGACACCTTACCCGTTAAGATAACATCACCGTTATCAACGTCGGTATTGATATCGAATGAGTTCAAATTGCCATTGAATAATAGCGTTGCTTCAGCTTTACCATCTATCCAAGCATCCTTTGCGCCTTTTTCCCATTTGTTATCCGATTCCATATCCCCGGCAACAGCCGCTGAACTTATGGATGTAGCAACTAATAGTGAGATCAAAGTACGTTTCATAACATTTCTCCTTTGTTGAAACACATTAGTTACTAAGCGAAAGTCAAGCCACTATTTTAAACCATTGATTTAATGAAAATTTATTTAAAACACCTAATATTAACGCGTTCCCTATTTTGCAAAGTTTGCCCGTGATTGCGAAGTTTTTACTGAGCCACGTGATATATACGGTACAAATTTTGTATACCATATACGCAATAACGCGAAGGCGAAATTTCAATTATAACCTTAGCAAAGGCAAAGCCACGCCTGGTGTGGATTGTAGTGCTTTGTTACCTTTTCAATTAACGCAATGTCAGGAAGGACGATGAACATTTTACTGGATACAGTAGCAATTCTACTCATACTTATTACGCTGGCCCCCTCTCTTCCTTCTTCCCACTGGTTAGTTAGAGTTTGGGAATTTCCCCGCCTTCAAATTCTGTGCATCATGTTGATAACATTAACGGCTAGCCTTTTAATAGGAGGGGCTGAAGGCCTAGGATTCAATATCCAAAGCCTGCTATTACTTGTACTCGTGGGCTGTGCTATATACCAAGCCTTCTGGATTTATCCCTACACACCGTTGGCTTCCAAAGAAGTGGAAAGGGCTGAGTCGCCGGACCAAGACAATAAGATTAGCATTCTTTCAAGTAACGTCTTTATGCCCAATGAAAACTACCATAAACTTCTTTCTCACGTAAAAGACACCCAACCCGACTTCCTAGTCACCTTAGAGTCGAATAAGCGATGGCAGAATGCACTTGCAGAACTAAATTCGGATTACCCTTATCAGAAACACTGTCCGTTAGAAAATTTGTATGGAATGAACCTGTATAGCAAAGTGCCATTGGATACCGTAGAACTGCATTATTTTGTAGAAGATGATGTGCCTTCGTTCAAAGTCACTTTCACAAAAAACAATAGCACTGTAACAATATTTTTCCTTCATCCTAAGCCGCCAAGCCCTACTGAAAATAAAAGAGCGAAACCTCGGGACATAGAGTTAGATCTGGTAGGCAATATAGTTTGTGATTACGAAGAGCCAGTGATTGTCGCTGGTGATTTAAATGATGTGGCTTGGTCTCCCACCACTCGTAAGTTCAGAAAAGTGAGCGGCCTTCTAGACCCGCGTATCGGGCGAGGCTTTTATAACACCTTTCACGCCCATTACCCTTTAATTAAATGGCCTCTTGATCATTTATTTCATTCGAGTCATTTTTCACTTGTGGATATACGCAAGCTTGGTGATATCGGCTCCGATCACTACCCGTTATTGACGACGCTGCAGTTGAAAGGGTGAAATCTAAGGTAAGTCGTAACTTGATGAAGGAAAAAAGTCTCAGCCAATTAATTAGGCAGTTTGGGTACTCACATGTTCAACCGGTCGTTTTCTTAGGTGTTTCACACACCACATCACGCTATCACAAGCGTCTTCCCTACGTTTAAAGTGAGACAAACCTAATAATCTGTCACTCCTAGGCCAAACCGCTTGATTTAGCACAGCGACATCACTTTCCGTGAGGCGTGAGGCATCCAACACTATTTCAATCGCTTTTTTATTAGGTTTAATCAAAGTGGGATTAGCAACGGTTACCAAGGATTTATCGACACAAATATACTCCCGTTTAACTGGGTCTCTTACCACTCCTACGGTATTGTCATCGCAAATAATCGCCGGCCAACCTTCAGAAATACGACTTTGACCAAACATGAGTAGTGTAAAGGCAACAAGCACAAAGAGAGTAAGGCCAATAAACTGAACACTTAAATCAGGTGCAACAGAGACAATAACAGCCACAATAGCCACGAAAAGGATCCAACCACCGAACACCCTTCTCATCGCATTCGGAGAAATTCCTGAAATGATATCAACGTGTTTCAGCGTTTGCTTATCATATTGACGAAGTACTACAGATGACTGCGAGGACACAACTCACTCCCACGATTATTTCGATGAACTTTATTAGCTAACAGATACGAAAACAAGTATGCAAAAGGTTAAATTTGAAGGCTAACTATGCCGTTTTAGGTAACTCTGATGACAACTGACATATTTCAAAATGCATGGACTCTGGATGCTTAGCTTGATGACGTCGTACTTTCGCTAGCACATTGAGCTCGTCGGGCTCACCAAAGAAAAACCACTCCGCAAACTGCCTGCCTAATCCACCACTTCTCAGTTGATAGACATGAACAACGTAACGGTAACCGCTATCGTACGCGCTCTGATAGGCTGAACTTTCATTTATGGAAGTAAAACCGCCGCGAGGATGAATAGCAAAGCTCTTAACGCCGGCACCTCTTCGCGTAAGGAAAGATAGCCCAGTTTGCGCTACACGTCGAAGCGCTGCATCTCTCACCTGTTCAAGCGTGACATCAAGGTAAGGAATGTCAATTTTTCCAAACATCCTGCACGCGTTAGGGCAGCCCGGAGCCAGTCCGATGGAAAAAGCGGTATGCTCCCGCCCCTCCCAAGGTCGCGTCCATACATATGGGCTTATGTGCACATAAAGTGTTTGCCCATCACAAGGGAGAACAAACACATCAGGTACGTTGGGATTCCGTGCATTAACGAGCTCGTTTAGGCTATTACTAGCATATTGCACGATCAGCCTCCTCAAACCACACTGCCTTCATGGCAAAATTATACTTAAGTATAACATACACGAATTATTTCACAATCGCAGAACCTTTGTTAGAACGATATGAAATAACCAATGATGAGTTATATTTAGAAATATAACTCATTGATATAATTAAATGTTTCTTCTAGTGGGATGAGGACATTTCGGTCAATTCAATCGTGTCTTCTGCCACGATTTTCAGGCACAGCAACTAGTTGCTCTTCAACGTAGGCGCATACTCCCTCCAAGGTGTCACCATGAGGAGATTCAAAGCTTACGCTGTCACCTTCCGACTGGCCTTCACAAGCTTCAATAGCTTCTGGTGGTGGCGTTCTTGGGCGTTCATGCTGTTGGGCAAATGCATTAGAAGCAGCGGTAACTAAGCCAGTTACTGCAATTAAACTCAATACCGTCTTTTTAACGTTTATACTCATAACTATTTCTCCACTGCATGGGTGTCTTGTTGTTTACTCTGGATTCAAGAATACGCTTGGTACTGAATCACTATAACGAAACAATGTGCAGTTCTAACGCAGCAAGTGTGTAAATACAGTGAATAAATGTTAAGCATGCTTGTGCCCCACCCTACCTTATATATAATTTACCCATGAAATTGTCCTATAAATTCCTGTGTTTACTGCTAGGCTTTACGTGCTTTTCGTTATTGCTTTCGCTCGCATTGGCCCGTTGGAGCTTTGAGCAAGGGTTCACAGAATTCATCATTAACCAAGAACGCGAGCGTTTAAATCAACTCGCGGTTCAACTCGTCGATGAATATCGTGCTAACGGCAACTCGTGGGAAAATGTAGAACTAGATAATGCTTCCTTTTTCTCTGGCCCTCCAAATAGAAAATTTGGCCCTCCTCGCCGAATGGGGCCGCCACCGCGATCACGGTCAATGGCTGCAAACAACCTCGACCTTGGCCCACCAACTGCACTTTTCGATAATGAAGATAATGTAGTAACTGGCAATGTCTCTAGAGATTCATCTGCAAAGCAAGTTACCGTGGATTTAATCTCAGACAGAGGGCGTATTGGTACGCTAATCAGTTACCCGCCACCGACGCCTAATTCAGAAATAGCCGTTGCATTTGCCGCCCAGCAAAATCACGCCATTATCATTATTGGGTTGGTTTCCTTCGCACTGGCAATCATCATAGCGTTGGGCATTACACCACGAATATTACGACCGTTTGAGTCGATATTAGCCGCAGTAAAAGCCCTGACTGCTCGTAAATACGACACCCACCTTCCAAATGAAAGAGCCGATGAATTCGGAGAGTTGATGAGCCATATCAATACGTTATCTACTACGTTAAAAAACAATGAAAACACAAAAAATCAATGGCTTGCTGACATATCTCACGAATTAAGAACACCGCTTACGATACTTTCTGGAGAAATAGAACTCATAAAAGCAGGCATACGCCCTTTAGACCAAAAGCAATTACATTCTTTCGATCAAGAAGTATCTCGATTGTCATTGCTTGTTGAAGACCTTTATCAATTGTCTCTCTCAGACATTGGCGGTTTGCGATACCATTTCCTGAGTGTCAATTTACGTGACGCTGTCATCTCACAAAAAGACACCCTATTAAGTAAGTTTATGCAGAAAGGCATCGATATTGAGATAGCTGAGGCTTCGCCCATATTCATAGATGCTGACCCTCAAAGAATAAACCAGTTAATCACAAATCTATTGGTGAATGCATGTGAATATACAGACGCGCCAGGTAAAGTCGTGATTACGCTCAAAGATAGCGGCCCCTCTGCTACACTACTTATTGAAGATACACCGCCTGGAATAAAGAAAGGCAATGAATCTTTATTATTTGAACCCTTATTTAGAGAAGACGCCTCTCGTGCTCGCCGAAGCTCTGGAGGCGGCCTAGGCTTGTCCATTTGCAAACAAATAGTTAACGCTCATCAAGGGAAGATTGTTGCAGAGCCCTCGAAGCTTGGCGGTATTAAAATCACAATCACGTTGCCAAAAGAACAACTTATAAAGGATAACTGATGCGGTCTGACAACCATGTTCTTATCGTAGAAGACGAAGAAAAAATTGCACAAATTTTGGTGGATTTCTTTGCGTTAGAAGGTTTTGATAGCCACGTATTACACTCAGGTGAAGGCGTTATAGATGAAGTTAAAAAACGCCCGCCAACCGCCGTAATCTTAGACAGAATGCTGCCTGGCGTGGACGGGTTAACCTTATGTAAGCAGATTCGACAATTTTCACAGGTTCCCATCTTAATGTTGACAGCGCGAGTGGATGAAATAGACCGCCTTATTGGTCTAGAAGCTGGCGCCGACGACTACGTATGTAAGCCTTTTTCTGCACGTGAAGTCGTCGCAAGAATACAAACCATCTTACGCCGTACCGCGCGTGCTCCCGACACTGAAGAATACACTAATGTATTAGTCTTCAAGCATATTGAACTTGATATCGCTAAATTTCGCTGCAGCTGCAATGGTTCACCGGTAGAACTGACGCCTGTCGAATTTCGGTTACTTAAAACCATTATGACTAACCCCGGCGTTGTGTATTCACGAGAGCAGCTAATGGCATCGGGTTACCAAGACGGTAGAGTCGTGAGCAACCGTACAATAGACAGTCATATGAAAAACTTGCGGCACAAGCTAACCGCGGATCACCTAGAGTGTCCAATTCAAGCCGTGTACGGCGTAGGCTACAAAATCGTCTAAACCTTAAAACTTCTTTAAACCCCCTTAAATCCTGCACAATATCTGCACTTTTAGCCGATAGGATGACGTGCAGGTAAATCATTAACAAGACACCCACGACAATTCTGTTTCTTATGGGTGTCTTGATAATCAACCAATAATCAAACGCTCGTTATACGCGCAAAAAACCGCGTTTTATCATGGGTGTCTCGTTAGCGTTTTTTATCATGGGTGTCTTGTTAGTGTTGTTAGCGGATAAATGAAAAATGCAGCGTTGGCTATTAATTAAAAGGTGGGTGTCTTTATATGAATAAAAAAGAAACTAGGTATTTGCTGGGTGCTGCATTACTTATTCTTACGTTGGTAGCGTGCGGTGGTAGCGATAGTTCAAGTACCGTTGATACAGACACTACGTCTGCATCAGACACGGATAATACACAATCAGACACCCAACTAGGGTTAGATCCT
The DNA here is from genome assembly GCF_000730385.1 of Alteromonas australica. Taxonomy (NCBI): domain Bacteria; kingdom Pseudomonadati; phylum Pseudomonadota; class Gammaproteobacteria; order Alteromonadales; family Alteromonadaceae; genus Alteromonas; species Alteromonas australica. The sequence continues at coordinate 2,544,594 of NZ_CP008849.1, forward strand.
GACAACTTTCTCACAGACGCCTTAGCCCAAGACATAAGCACAACCTCTTGTACCTTATCTGATGGCACAGAGACCCAATGCTACGAAATAGTCATCAATGGCGTACCTTCAAATAATGAAATAGGGCCATTTTGCCCTACACATATTGATGATGACGAAACACAAGGGGGGGTATGGTTTGACGGAAGCGGCGAGCTGTATCAACTCGATGGTGAGTTTATTGTGTATACCAAAACGCTCTACGGAGATGATTGGCAGCTATATGACGAGACCACTGGTGAGGTATATGTAACAGACACCCAAGTCGCCTGTGAAGCAGCAGCGCGACCCGATGTAGATCCCGAGTATCAAAATCACTGTGTGCAATGCGATATCGAATACTATAACGGGGGGGTTCAGCAAACTTTTCTTATCCCCGTTACTCCAGTAGCGTTATCCAACCCAGAACAAGTCAGTGCTGATATAGGTGTAGCACTCAACGGTGTTGTTATCGCGGGCCCCGCGCCTGTTAGCGACATTCTCGCCGCCAACACCATTGCCGCTTTTGACGATTGCGGCGGGCATATAAACCCGGTGGAAGGCTATCATTACCATGCAGCATTAGGCTGTAGTGATGTCATTACCTCAGTAGACGGCCACGCAAACCTCATTGGTTATGCGTTAGACGGGTATGGCATTTATGCCATGTTGAATTCAACAGGCGAAGAAGATTACGATCTTGACGAATGTAGAGGTCATAGCGACGACACGAGAGGTTATCATTATCATGCTGCAAGTGCGGCTGAAAATATGTTTATCGGCTGTTACAGTGGAGCGCAGGGAAGTATAGAGGTAGCGCAGTGATAAAACCAGTCACCTTATTGAGCTTGCTATTACTCAATTCATTTGTTTTTTCGTCACAAAGTTATGCGCACAATGGGCATGTTTTTGATGCCTCAATTAACGCTTGCAGAGCATTAAGCGTAAGCGACGAATGTCAGTACGAGTCTGGAGGCGACAAACGCTTTAAAGGCACATGCCAAGTTTTCAATGGCACGAAACTCTGCGTACGAAATCAGCCTATCGAATTCATCAAGGGGGATGGTGCTAAGGCAAACCCTGATTCACACGAGCATCATCACGAAAACAGTCCCCACACCGTCGCCACTCACCTACCCCCACAGCTAAGCAACCCGCTTCTAACATTCTTTTAAGCTTTGCAATGCCGTTCAAACCTTGGAACGGCAACCACTTTGCTGTGTAAATATCTTTCACTCACAATGAAATGTTTGCACAATACGTGTGTATAGCCCGCCGAAAAATAAAAATTTCAATTAGAAAACATGCAGTTACTGGAATGGTACAGCTATTGCTACTTTAGTAGTAATTATCACGCAGGTTGTCGAAACATTGGAGGTTGTCATGCACTTACCAGTAAGCGTAGTTACCATAGTAAAAAGCCGTACTGAAAAGCTCTGTCACTTGATTGAGCAACTAGAACATTGTCACCCCTCGCCAGCTGAACTCGTTATTGTATGGATGTCTTCACCGTCTGAACTGTCTCTTATACGAAGCGAAAAATTCGATATTGTGCACAAATTTGTCAACCAAGACGATTTACCCATCGCAAGAGCCAGAAACAAAGGCTTGCTTGAAGCAAAACATGACACCCTCGTCTATATGAACGTTGATGCCATATGTGCGCCAAACTTCATTGAAGCAGGCCTTAGAGAATGGTCACAACATAGCGTTCTGCACACCAAGGTAAAAATGATAGACGCAGAATGCTGGCACCTCGACCACAATCTAATCAGCGCGTCGATGTCGTCTGAAACCACACTAACAGACAGTGATGCCAACGACACACCTAAAAAAGATACTCCTTCAGAAGATGGCCCCTCTGAAGACAACAACGAAATCCCTCACCGAGACCAAATAACAATTAAGCAGGAAAATCATCATGGAAAGTTTAGTCACGATAGTATTTGTTCTACAGTGTTTTTTATTAATAAGACAGATTTCGAGAAAACCGGCGGTTTCGATGAAGGCTACAGCGGCTTCGGAATAAACGACGAAGATTTTTTCACCAATTGCAGAACTTTAGGGTTCGCCATTAAAGAAATACCACAAATCACCTTCTTACCTGAGCGGCCGAATTATCAATGCCCGGTTAATCACCTACTGGATTTCGTTAAGAACGCTGAACGTTACTATTCGAAATGGGGCAAGTACCCCCGCCCCGACGTGCTAGATGCCTACGCCGAAGCAGGCTATATCAATCAAGACTATATTGAAAATGGCATTCAGGTTTTACAACTTCCTAACGCAAGTAAAAACGAAGACGATACAGAGACACCCATGCAAACATCGCCAGAATTGAGCGCTGCATCTATCACGCCCTCACGTATGGCAGCTCAGGTAGACAAGCAGGTTACGCAGCTACGGAACCTAAATACAGGTGTAGAACAAGACACCCATGATGCAGCCGCAAACAACGCTATCGTTGCCTCACGTGTTTACACTGCGTAATAGCGAGTTTGCGATGAATGAGGAAAGGTTATGTCACTTTTAAAACCGAATCTCTCAGCGCAACTTAGTGAGTTTATAGCTCAGCCTGCATTTCCATGTGCAGGCGCAAAAACCGCGCTCACCAAAGATCAAGTACACGTAAAACAGTACGACGATCTATCCTGTGAAATGAATAATATTGATATGCTTTCGGATATTTACGATTTTATTCATCAATTCAACATGGAAAAAGACATTTACTCGTCGTTGGTATTTACCTTTGAACTCCCAGATGTACTGAACGAAACTGTGTTCGACAAACTGTTGTGGAGAAAGCTGCAACAACTCCATGAAATTGACGCATGCATAAATGACTGGGACGAGAATGTGGCCGACGATCCACATCACCCTAATTTCAGTTTCAGTTTAGGCGGCTGTGCCTTTTTCATTATTGGCCTGCACCCTGCGGCTTCGCGTAAAAGCAGGCGCTTTTCACGGCCAGCACTGGTTTTTAACCTTCATGCGCAATTTGAAGCGTTAAAAGAACAAGGCAAGTTCACTCCGTTACGGGATCATATCAGAGAGCAAGATGCTATTTTTTGTGGCAGTGAAAATACGCTGCTCGACAATCATGGAGAATCCTCGGAGGCCCTGCAGTACAGTGGCAAGCAACAGCCTAAAAACTGGCAATGCCCGTTCCACGCTGCATCAAATTAAACCATAAAAAGAGTCAAACAATGAGACAAACAATACAACCTAGAAGCGGCACAGCATTTACGATTAAAAAAGGGGAAAGATTAAAAGTTATCGACCCCGAGGGTGAACAAGTGGCCGATATTTATGCGTTTAACGAACACGACAAAACCGAGTTTCTGTCATCAGGCAGAACCCTGGATTACAACGAAAGCATTCGCTTTAAAACCGGCAGCAAGCTTTACTCCAACTTAAGTGAAGTCATGTTTGAAATAATCGAAGACAAAGTGGAAGATCATGACTTCTTGCTCACGCCATGCAGTGTGGACACATTTAGACACTTTTATCCTGACGAAGAACCCGTCCCTGGCTGCTACGGCAATCTTGTTGCCGCCTTCGCGGAATTTGATATTCCTGCTCACCATGTAGGCACAACGTTCAATACCTTTATGAATGTGGATATTAGCGACAGCGGAAAAATTGCGGTTCTGCCGCCAAAAAGCCAAGCCGGTGACTTTACCGTATTTGAAGCCAAAATGGACATGATAGTGGGCTTAACCGCCTGTTCTGCTGGCGAGTCAAATAACTTTCGCTATAAACCTATACAATTTGAAATTTTACCAGCCCAGACAGTATAAAGCCGCTACCTATCGCAGCGGCTTAAAACAGGCTTACACCAGCTTATTTTTCAACGACTTGAACACTTATCGGGTTTTCAAACGCGTTTAACTTGTCTTCAAGCAGGGTAGAGAATGCTTCGGCTGAATGAATGGCCTCGTCTCTTTGAGGCCACACCGCCAGAATTTTGTATTCGAATGCGGTTAATGGCTTGAACATCACTAAGTGATCGAATTCGCCTTTTTCTACGCCGACGACTTGGTCTAGCCTGTAAAATACCGCTAGGCCCAATTTATCTTGGTCGCCTAGCACACTTTGAGGCCCCCACGTCCCAATCACGCCCCACTCAGCGCCTTTTACATCAATAACTTGTGTATTATCATGCGCGACTAACCCCGCCACTATTCCTGACGCGGCTTCTGATGCTTTCACGTTAATATGGGTGGTTGGGTCAAATGCATTAATTCGGTATACCGTTTGAATGTCTACCCCCGCTGAACCGTTTTCATCCAAAGCCCAGTTTTCATAATTCACTTTAAAAGAGGCTGAAGTCTGACTGTTCTCAAGCAAGGTATAAGACGTATTATCTACATATTGAAAATGTAATATGCCATCGTCGGTCTTTCTTCCAAGGGCGCCAACACCCAAAGATTTACCTACTTTAAGCGCATCTCCCCCCCACTCACTGAGTGAATGATAACTGTCGTAACCATCCTGACCTACTTTTGATAGAACCGGGTCGCTTCCTGTTTTCACAAATACATCAATCGCATTACGCCAATCGAAATATAGACGATAGCCTACTTTGTCGGATTCCCAGCCTGGCCCTTCGTAGCGTAAATAATAAGAATGATCGGTAAGCTGCTCAGGTGCAACAAAGTGTTCCACCGTTTCGAAGGAAAATTCTTGTGCTTCATATACCGTGCCGTTCCATTCGCCGCCGGTTCTGATCGAAAGCTCTGCATGCGCAAAATCTTCAACGGGTTGGCCTGCGCTAATTCTGGTTAGGGGATAATACTCCGAAGCGCCTGGCGCCACGTTAATGGCGGCAAAAAGTGCTTTTCCGCCTTCCGGCGTATTGCGCCATTCAGATGGCACCCCCTTTACCCGCCATTGTGATTCCGCGTCGGGTACCGGTACGGAAACCCATTGTGTCATCGTGCCCCCTTCTGCTGGGTTATTAACCAGCACACCCTTTTCTTTTATATTTTTTGCATTATCGCACGCCGTCAATATTGGCAATAAAACCAAACCTAACTTCATGACTTTATTCATAAAACCTCTCCTAACGATGAATTTATCGGTAATTACTCACTCAGTTTATTTTAAACAATATATTGACAAATGCCACCGGTGGCAATTATTTTAAATTTTGTTAACGGAATTTTTCAATTTAGTATGTCGTTTGTATATATCGATGTCGGTTTAAAGGGTTACTCAAATGGTGAACTTCAGTTTAGAAGGCAAAAGAGCGCTGGTTACAGGGGCTAGTCGAGGAATTGGTCAAGCCCTATCTCTTGCGCTCGCCCAGGCTGGCGCGCATGTTATCTGTGCAAGCTCTCGCGCCGGAGGCTGCGACCACACAGTAAGTAAAATCCTGGCAACGGGGGGGTCTGCCAATGCGGTAAGCGCAGATTTGTCTAATTCAGAGCAAGTTGCGGCCATGGCAGAAGAAGCGATGGGGCTAAAAGGCAATATCGATATTTTAGTCAATAATGGGGGCACTATCCATAGGGCACCAGCCACCGACTTCCCGCTATCAGCGTGGCAACATGTGCTTGCGGTTAATCTTGATTCTGCGTTTATTTTAAGCCAAGCCATAGGCCGCAACATGATTCAGCAACAGCAAGGGAAAATTATCAATATTGCCTCAATGCTGAGTTACTCTGGCGGTATCACTGTACCTGCCTATACCGCAAGCAAACACGCCATTGCGGGTCTTACCAAAGCATTAGCGAATGAATGGGGTCAATTCAATATTCAAGTGAATGCCATAGCACCAGGCTATATCAAAACTGACAACACTCAAGCACTGCAAGATGATGAAAAACGCAGTAGCGAAATATGTGCTCGAATACCTGCTGGACGATGGGGGCAAACCGATGATCTCGCTGGCGCTGTGGTTTTTTTAGCCAGCCAAGCCAGCAATTACGTTAATGGGCACACCCTCGCCGTCGACGGCGGCTTTTTAGCACGATAGGAACCGTTTACTATGAACAACAAAATTGATTGTCGTTATGCTATTGGAAAGAAAGAGGCCAACGCCTACAACACCAATGAGCTAAGAGAGGCGTTTTTAGCAGAAAGCTTAATGACGCCGGGAAAAGTGGTATGGATTTACACTCATTACGAGCGCTTTATGCTAGGAAGTGCGGTGCCAACCACCACCCCGCTGACACTAGAGACCATTGAAGACCAGTTAAAAATGCCCTTCTTTACCGCGCGTAGAGAGGTGGGTGTTATTAATATCGGAGGTCCAGGCACTGTTGAAGTCGCGGGTGTCAGCTACGATTTAGGCAATGAAGAAGCGCTTTATATCGGAAAAGGCAACGATAACGTCGTTTTCTCCTCTAAAGATGCGAATAACCCAGCAAAGTATTATCTTAATTCTGCCCCTGCACATCACAGCTACCCATGTAAAAAAATTGGAGAGCTAGAGGCAAATGTGCTGAATTTGGGCAGCCAAAGCACCTCCAATGAAAGAGACATTAAACAGCTCATCATTAATTCGGTGGTTGATACTTGCCAACTCCAAATGGGGCTCACTCGCCTGAAAAATGGGTCGGTATGGAATACCATGCCTGCTCACCAGCACGACAGACGTAACGAGGTTTACTTCTATTTTGATTTAGGCGATGACAAACGCGTTTGTCACTTCATGGGCGAACCCCACGAAACCCGCCACCTTTTTGTGGCAAATGAGCAAGCCGTGATTTCACCTCCTTGGTCGATACACTGTGGCGTAGGCACAGGAAGTTACGCCTTTATCTGGGGAATGGCTGGCGAAAACCTAGACTACGACGATATGGATAAATTTCCACCTTCGGCTCTTCGTTAAGGCGTGTCAACTATGCAGTTTTTGTCAAAGATAATGGTTATCGGCTTTACCGTCGCCACTCTTATGAGTTGCTCCAGCGAGGAGGTCGACCCGGATATCACTGTCCTTCGCATTGGTCATTCTTTGGATACACAACACTCAGTGCACAAGGCGATGGAGTATTTAGGTGAGCGGCTCGCCTATTATTCTAACGGAACCATGAATGTGGTTATTTACCCCAATAGTCAATTGGGCACTGAGCGCGAAATGATTGAGCTATTGCAGATTGGCTCTTTAGCAATGACGAAAGTGTCCGCCAGTCCCTTGGAAGGCTTTGCGCCTGAAATGAAAATATTCAGCATTCCTTATTTGTTTAGAGATAGCGAGCATTTCTGGCGCGTTCTTAATAGTGATCTAGGCAGCGCACTGCTTACCGGTATCGAAGATTATCGCTTAAAGGGCTTAGGCTACTATGACGCAGGCAGCCGCAGTTTTTATACCAATGACAAACCCATTCGCCAACCCAGTGACCTAAGCGGCCTTAAAATTCGCGTGTTAAACAGCCCAACCGCCGTTGCGAGCGTTCGTGCACTAGGCGGCGCAGCCACGCCCGTGTCATGGGGAGAGCTATATACTGCGTTACAGCAGGGTGTGGTAGACGGGGCTGAAAATAACCCGCCAAGTTATTACCTGTCTCGTCACTATGAAATTTCACGATATTACAGCCTCGATGAACATACGAGTGTGCCTGACGTTATGCTTGCTTCACTGCCGGTTTGGAACCGCCTTACTGATACTCAAAAGGAGTGGCTAACCAAAGCCATGGCCGATTCGGTGCAATACCAGCGTCAGCTTTGGAAAACGTCCACTATCGAGTCTCTTGCCAAAGTGAAAGCCGAAGGCGTCTCGGTCATCTACCCCGATAAAGCGCCTTTCTTAGAAGCGGTAAAGCCGCTTCATGAAAGCTTTAACGGCACACCAATAGGTGGGCTTATCCAAGACATTAAGGGGATGTAAAAATGACAATAATAAAATTCATCGATAAAACCTTGGCCGCAGCACTCGTTGTCGCAATGACCTGTATTTTACTGACGGTTATTTGGCAAATTGTCTCTCGCTATCTACTTCAAGATCCCGCAGCGGCAACCGAAGAGCTCTCTCGATTTTTCCTCATCTGGATAGGAATTCTAGGCGCCGCTTACGCCTATAAACAGCGCGCTCACCTTGGGTTTAACCTCATCGTAGAGCGCCGTTCTTTTGCTATTAAACGAATTCTACTTACCCTCGTTGAGTGTGTTGTTATTTACTTCTGTGTGCTTGTCATGGTTTATGGCGGCTCAGAATTAGTCATGCTAACCCTTGAGCTCAACCAGATATCAGCAGCGCTAGGCGTCAAAATGGGACATATCTATCTCGTCCTTCCTCTATCAGGGCTACTGATTATTGGCTATAGCCTTGTCAACATTGCCACCCTGTGGTCTCAACCTCAAACGAGTACGCAATAATGGAATTAACTGGCATTATTTTAGTCGTCGTATTTTTTGCTTTATTGCTATTAAACGTCCCTATTTCCATCAGCATTGGTGTAGCGACGTTACTTGCCATGCTGATGAATATGGATGTAACCCCCGCCACCATTACCATTGCCCAGCGTATGGTGGGCGGGTTAAATAGCTTTGCCCTTTTGGCCATCCCCTTCTTTGTATTATCAGGTTTAATTATGGGGCGCGGGGGAATTGCTAAGCGCCTCATCGAATGTGCCATGGCGTTAATTGGCGCGTTGCCTGGAGGATTGGCATTAGTCAATGTGGTCTCTTGCATGATGTTCGGTGCTATTTCTGGTTCTGCGGTTGCCGCCACCTCTGCCATTGGCAGTTTTATGCTACCAGAAATGAAAAAGGCAGGTTACGAACCAAATTTTAGCGCCGCCGTTACGGCCGCCGCTGCCACCACAGGCATGCTAATCCCGCCCAGCAATATTCTTATTGTGTATGCCATTGCCAGCGGAGGTGTGTCTATCGCCGCACTCTTTATGGCGGGATATATTCCAGGCATCATGGTGGGGCTAGCGCTTATGATGGTGTGTTACGGATATGCGAAAATCAAAGGGTACCCATTGGCTCCTCGCTTGCCTTTGTCCGTGGTATTTAAAAAAGTACTGCAAGCCATTCCTTCGCTGTTTCTTATTATCTTGGTTATTGGCGGCATAGTTGGCGGTATTTTCACCCCCACAGAAGCAGGTGCAATTGCCGTGGTATATGCCCTATTACTGGCTGTGGTTTTCTATAAAGAAGTGGCGCTAAACGCGTTACCCGGTATCATGTTGAAAGCGGCGGAAACCACCGCCATCGTAATGCTACTCATTGCAGCATCTACCGCAATGTCATGGCTACTTTCTTTTGAAAACATTCCACAAACCCTCAGTAATGCATTACTCACCGTTAGCGATAATCCATTACTTATTTTACTGCTAATTAATTTGCTGCTTATTGTCGTTGGTGCATTTTTAGATATGACACCTGCTGTTCTTATCTTTACGCCAATTTTCTTACCGGTGGCCACGCAGTTAGGCATGAGTGAATTGCAATTTGGTATCATGCTAGTGCTCAACCTATCAATTGGATTGTGCTCTCCCCCCGTGGGCGCTGTATTATTCATTACCTGTGCCATCGCGAAAACTAAGTTAGAAAATATTATTAAACCATTGCTCCCACTCTACGCGGCCATGTTTGTGGTGTTAATGCTCATCACCTACGTTGATTGGTTTAGTGAAGCGCTTCCAAGAGCATTGGGCTTTTAAATGATTGTTTTTAATGGAAGGGGCTTTATGTGTTAATATCTGACGAATTGGAAGTTAGCGCAGAAAAACAGATTGCAATGAATAAGCGCCCCACAATTAATGATGTAGCCCATTTAGCCGGTGTCTCAAAACGTACGGTGTCTCGTGTGATTAACGGGGCATCTAACGTAGGCAAGGCTACGAGGGAAAGGATTGAAGCCGTAATTAAAGAAACGGGCTTTGCGCCAGATAAACAAGCGCGAGGGTTAAGCACCAGTCGCTCTTATCTCATTGGGCTTATCTACGACAACCCGGATGCGCTTTATATCGACCAGGTGCAACGGGGAGTGTTAAGCATCTGTTCAGAACTGGGCTACGAACTGGTGGTACATCCGTGCCGCTATAAATCCGAGGGATTTATAGAAGACTGTATTCACTTTGTTCGCCGTTCAAATATTGATGGCGTTATCATTTTACCGCCTGTGTCTGAATCTAAATTGCTGGCCGACACCTTACAAAGTAAGCATATTAATTATGTGCGCATGGCCTCAGTAGACTTAGACGATCACAAGAACATTGTTGTATCCGATGATCGTGCCGCACTGCGTGATTTAGCACGATATATGGTTTCGTTAGGTCACACCGACATAGGTATTATTAGCGGTCCGCAACAATATTACTCATCAAAAGAGCGCCTTGAAGGCTTTTTAGAAACCTTACAGTCATTAAATGTCGACGTGCCCCCATCGCGGATTGTTGAAGGGAAAAACAGCTTCGAAAGCGGAATTGAGTGCGCTCGTCACTTGCTCATTCAGTCACCACGCGTCAAAGCTATTTTTGCGAATAACGATGAAATGGCCGCAGGCGTTTTAAAAGTTGCCCACGAAATGGGGATTGCCGTCCCCGATGACCTTTCAGTAGCCGGCTTCGACGATAACTTACTAGCAGCCCGTGTGATCCCTGCCCTCACCACAGTCCAACGACCTGTGGGCGATATGGCAGCCATAGCGGCCAGAAAAATCATTGCTCATATTCAGGGTAAAGAAGTGAGCGAAAGTGAAACCTACCTAGTAAAACCGCATTTAATTATTAGGGACTCAATAAAAAAAGTATGATTTAAGCTCAGAATTGTTGCTTAGATCTTCGTTTGGCCTTATTATGCCACCGGTGGCATAATTAAATATAAAAAGAAACATTTTGTAAACATAAGCAGCGCGTAGCACTGCAAAAGAAATTAAGTTGGCGGGAAAATAATGAGTGCAGTAATTCAACTGGTAAAAGTACATCCGAACGATAATGTGGCTGTTGCTACTCAGCCTCTCGTACCAGGCACCGTTATAAACACTGAAAACCTGACGGTAGAAGAAGCAATTCCAGCCGGTCACAAAGTCGCCCTTACGTCTGTCGATAAAGGGCAGGTAATCATTAAGTATGGCTTTGAAATAGGCGAAGCAACAGAGAATATCCGCCAAGGTGAACACGTCCACAGCCATAATTTGAAAACCAAGTTAAACGGAACCGAAACCTACAGTTACCGCCCTGTTTCTGCGAGTCAAGGGCCTCAACTTCCCCGCCAACAGTTTTTTGGTTATCGCCGAGAAAACGGAAAAGTCGGCATTCGAAATGAAATCTGGATTATCAATACTGTGGGTTGCGTTAATCGCGCAGCCGAACGTATTGCCGACGAATGCAGCCGCCGCTTTACCGGGGAGTGTGACGGTTTTAGAGCCTTTACCCATCCGTTCGGTTGCTCGCAACTAGGGGATGACCTAGATGACACCCGCACTATCCTGTCTTCGTTAGCCTCTCACCCAAATGCAGGCGCAGTCTTAATCATCGGGTTAGGATGTGAAAACAACCAGTTAGCGTCTATGTTGCCACAGGTAGACAAGCCCGAGCATCGCGTAAAGTTTTATAACGCCCAAGAAGTCGAGAATGAGATAGAAGAAGGGGTAAGCGCTGTACTGCAATTACTCACTGTCATCGCGGGCGACAAAAGAGAGCCCATAGATGCCAGCGAATTAGTATTAGGAATGAAGTGTGGTGGAAGTGACGCGTTTAGTGGTATCACGGCAAACCCAACGGTAGGCCGAGTGACTGATTTAATGTGTCAGTTAGGCGGTTCGGTCATTCTCACTGAAACACCTGAAATGTTCGGTGCAGAACAGTTACTTATGAACCGTGCTAAAAATGAAAACGTGTTCCAGGAATTTAATCATTTAATCACAGCTTTTAAAGATTATTTTATTGCTCACAATCAGCCTATTTATGAAAACCCCTCTCCTGGGAATAAAGCTGGTGGGCTCACTACCCTAGAAGAAAAGTCATTAGGCGCCGTACAAAAAGGCGGCCAATCAACCATACAGTCCATATTAAATTATGGTGAGCCGCGAAAAGAAAAAGGGCTGAGTTTATTGCAAGCGCCTGGGAATGATGCGGTCAGTGCCACTGCCCTTGCTGCATCGGGCGCCCACATTGTTTTATTCACCACGGGCCGCGGTACTCCCCTCGGCTTTCCTGTACCTACAATTAAGATATCCTCCAATTCAGATATCGCAAATAAGAAGCCTCATTGGATAGATTTTAATGCCGGAAAAGTTCTTGAAGGCACTTCTATCGATAAGTGTGCCTCCGAGCTATTGCATCACTGTTTAGCAGTAGCGTCTGGTCAACAAACCTGCAACGAGAAAAATGGCAGCCACGAGATTGCTATTTGGAAACGTGGCGTCACCCTCTAAAAAGAGAGAGTTATGGAATCGATACTATTACATGAAGATAGGCTTTTTCCTGCCGACGAAGCAACAAGACAGGTCGCTCGCGGTTTATATCAGGAAATACGCCATCTCCCTATTATAAGCCCTCACGGACATACTGACCCACGCTGGTTTGCTGAAAATAGTCATTTTACTAACGCTACAGAGCTGTTTATTACACCTGACCATTATGTGTTTAGAATGCTCTATAGCCAGGGCATTAAACTTAGTGAACTCGGCGTGCCCCGTTGGGATGGCGGAGCCACAGAAAGTGATCCTAAGAAGATTTGGCAATTGCTTGCTGATAATTATCATCTTTTCGCAGCAACCCCCTCTCGACTCTGGCTTGATACCGTGTTCCACGATGTCTTCGGCTTAGAAGAAATGCTGTGCCCTGCTAATGCGACGCACTATTACGATGTCATTACCGCAAAGTTACAAAGTGATGCGTTTAGACCCCGCTCGCTCATGGACAGGTTCAATATAGAACTTATCGCCACCACGGAAGGCGCGCTGGACAGCTTACCGCACCATGCCAAGTTACAAGGTACAGGTTGGGAAAAACGGGTGATTACCACCTTCCGCCCAGATGATGTTGTTGATGCATCAAGAGAAGATATTGTTGATAACATCGCCAAACTAGGCACGATCACCGGCGAAGATACTTCAACGTGGCAAGGTTATCTCAACGCCATACGCGTGCGTAGAGAAGTGTTCAGACGCCATGGCGCCACAGCAACAGACCATGGTCACCCCACGGCAAATACAGCAGACCTAAGTAAACGTGAGTGTGAGGCTTTATTTGAGAAAGTGTCTACCGGTAACAGCAACGCGCAAGAACAAGAGCTGTTTAGAGCACAAATGCTAACTGAGCTTGCGGGTATGAGCATTGAAGATAAGATGGTCATGCAAATCCATCCAGGCTCGTTTCGAAATCATAATTCGCGTTTGTTTTCCCAATTTGGTCGGGATAAAGGCCACGATATTCCTACGCAAACAGATTATGTGAATGCGTTACGCCCGCTATTGAGTAAATACGGCAACGAAGCGAATTTGAATATTATTTTATTCACCTTGGATGAAACCACTTATGCAAGAGAACTTGCACCTCTCGCTGGCCACTACCCTTGCCTTAAGTTAGGCCCAGCGTGGTGGTTCCACGACAGCCCGGAAGGTATGTTGCGCTTTCGCCATCAAACCACAGAAACCGCGGGCTTTTTCAACACAGTAGGGTTCAATGATGATACCCGTGCCTTTTTAAGTATTCCTGCCCGGCACGACGTGGCTAGACGCATAGATTGTCGTTTCTTAGCACAGCTAGTGGTTGAGCACAGATTGAGCGAAACAGAGGCCGCGAGTATTGCGAAAAAGCTGACGTACGACTTTGCCAAACAAGCGTATAAGCTAGGTTAATCATGAGTAAACAACTTTCACTCCACACCCTAGGTGAACTAAAAGCAGACATTGAAGTACCCAACTACGATTTAACCACCACTGGCTGTGGCATTGTTCACTTGGGTCCTGGGGCTTTTCATCGTGCCCACCAAGCATTTTACACTGAACGCGCACTGGCTTTTGGTGGAGATTGGCGGATACACGGTGTCTCCATGCGCAGCGCCTCCTTGAAAGATGCGTTAGCTCGCCAAGACAACTTGTATGCCTTAAGTATTGTTGACGACGAACCTAAAACTCAAGTCATCGGTGCTATAGGCCAGCTCTCTACACTCTCCCGAGACAGAGAGCGTATTGTCGAGGCCATGGTAAATAGTGCGACCAAAATAATATCACTCACCGTCACCGAAAAAGGGTATTGCTTAAATTCGTCCGGGCACCTAGATACAGAGCACCCGGAAATTATCTCGGATTTGCAAAACCCAGAGAAACCAGTGAGCGCAATAGGCCTTATTGTTCAAACGTTGAAGTTACGCATGCAAGCGGGCTACGCCGATGTCACTGTTATTAGCTGTGACAATGTTTCCGATAATGGCAAAAAGCTACGTCAGGCTGTGACTGAATACGCGGGTATCTTAAGTCAAGCGTTAGAGCAATGGATTACTGAGAATATCGCCTTCCCTTGTACCATGGTAGACAGCATTACACCGGCGACGGACAGTGAATTCAGCTCCTACGTAGAGCAAAAACTTGGCGCAAAAGACAACTGGCCTATTCAGCGTGAGGCATTTACGCAATGGGTAGTAGAAGATCATTTTTCTTCACCTAGACCTTGCTGGGAAAACGTAGGCGTAACCTTTACGCACGACGTTAGCTTTTTTGAAAAAGCGAAATTACGCATTCTGAACGGTACCCACAGCACCCTAGCGTACGTCGGGTTATTATTTGAAAAAGAAACGGTTTTTGATGCGATTAGCACCCCTTTCATGCATCAGCTAATTTCACGATTGCTTAGCAACGAAATTGTGCCCTCGTTACAGGGGAACGATGACTTCGACATAAATCAGTATGCTGCCAGCATTCTCAAGCGCTATGAAAACAAACATATTCGACACATGCTTTCGCAAATTGCTTGGGATGGTTCGCAAAAAATTCCATTTCGAATTCTCGATACCATTAGGGACAACATAAGCGCTAATCGTTCTATAGATTTATTATGTACCGCAGTAGCAGCATGGTGTGTGTTCATCAATGAGAGGTCGCTGCGTAATGCTCCCATTACCGACCCACTCGCTGATGAGCTTAATGCACTAGCGCAGGCCTGTGAGCACAAGGTGTCGTTACTTGCGAGTAAATTGATAGGTATAGAGCGCATTTTTGCCGAGTTAGTCCATCATCAAGGTTTTCAATCGACGGTGTTGAACAAAGTGGAAGTATTAACGGCTTGTGCAGAGCAAGGATTATCCCAATTAGACAGCGACAAGATGCTAGCAAAATTAGCAGGAGATCAATAATGAGAGAAGTACGCGCCACCTGTTTTTCAGCCCTCTATACGTAGGTTAACACAATGAAGAGAATAGTGATTTATGGCGAATGCATGGTGGAATTACGTACTGAATCTGCGCAGACCCTAACAAAAAGCTACGCGGGCGACACCTACAATTCAGCCGTATACTTAAAGCGATGTTTACCCTCATCTTCGGTCAGTTTTCTCACTGCTATTGGAGCGGATTTTCTTAGTGACGAACTCATGTTCAATATGGGTGAAAACGAAATCAACACCGATTATGTTTTTCGTTCTGTTTCCCGAAATCTGGGGCTCTACATGATTCGCAATGATGAGCACGGCGAAAGAGATTTCGCCTATTGGCGATCACAATCTGCAGCCACCCAAACCTTCACATTGTTGGAAGAAACAAAAACCTCCATCCACTGTGACTGGTTTTACTTTAGTGGTATTTCTATCGCCATTTTAGACGTACCTCAGCGTGAGTCGTTATTTGCGGTAATCGATGAGCTGTCAAAAAATGGCAGTAAAATTGTCTTTGATCCCAACTATCGCGCTAGCCTTTGGGACACAAAGGAAGATGCGCAATACTGGACTGAACGCGCCTATCAGGTGTCTGATTTAACCTTCCCTGGCGCTGATGACCACCTTATGCTTTATGGGCACAGAACTGCAGACGACATCTTTAGTTATTTAGCCAATAAAAACATCGATGAAATTGTGGTGAAAAATGGGTCTGTTGGCGTGCACATACTGGAAGGGAAAGAACAACGTATTGTTCCCGTGGAGCGAGTTGAACAGGTGATAGATACCACCGCGGCAGGAGATGCATTTAATGGCGGTTATCTTGCAGCACGACTATCAGGGAAAAAACCGGTAGAAAGCGCTAGCTATGGCGCAAAAGTCGCAGCGACGGTCATCACCTATCCTGGCGCCATTATTCCTCTTATCGACTTTAACAACCACATCCCCACGTTATAGGGGATGTGAAACACATCTTACTTTGTTAACCCCTACAGCAACGTTCGGTATACATAATCTGCCAATGGGTGATTTTGGGCTTTAAGCGCCCTAACAAACAGTTGAGAAACTTTTGTTGCGCCCACCACATTAACGTGTGTGTTATCGACTTTACCGTTTGGAAACTTCGCGTATATACCCGCTGGCACCTTAATAAAGTAATCTTCACTTGCGCCATCACCAATACTCGCGAAAAAATCGCAGGTTAAGGTGTTCATAGGAATAAAAGTCACCTTATGTTTTCGTGCAACTTGCTCAGCGGCGCTAGCGTAACGAGTTAGCGTACGCTTAAGCTTTCCTTCATTATCAAAATGTCTTCGGCAAATACTACTTGCAATCATAATATGGGCTCCCCGCTCAGTCACATCATTGATAAAACCCGTTAAATATTCAGGATAATCATTTTCCGCATCAGCATAGCGAGAGGGAGAGTCTTTTTTCTGATCGTTATGACCAAATTGTACCAAAACATAATCCCCCGCTGACAACTCTGATAGCAAGTATGCCCAACGCCCTTCGTCCACAAACCGCTTAGTGCTTCTTCCATTGGCAGCATGATTCATAATTCGCAATTGAGGTAGCATAAAACCAGGCAGTATCTGCCCCCAGCCTCTCTCTGGGTAGTTAAGGTTCTCTTTATTCGACATGGTTGAATCGCCCACAAGGTGCAAGGTAGTTGGAGGAGGAAGTCCGTCTGCAATACAGGTTGTCGACGCCAGCATGGCAAAGAGGATAAACGCCCGACTTGCTAGTCGCCTACTTGCTACTCGATAGTGGTCGTTGCTATTTCTCATTTTGTTAGCCCAATTTTTGATAAAAAAATGGCCATCATAAAGATGGCCAAACACACCCGTTTTCACGGCACACAAAGTAATTAAAGGTTGTAACGCGCTCCTAAGAAGAACTGTCTACCTGTATGGTTATACTCACGCATTAAATTCAAGCTGCCATCACCAGTAGTAAATAGGCGCTCGTACTCATCGGTGAGGTTGATAACTTCGAAGGTAAGGGTTAATTCATCGCTAAAGTTATAGAATGAAGAAAAATCTACCTGAGTAGGACCAGTGGTGCCATGAGCAACGTTACCATTGCTACCGGTAAAGTCCGTAATATAGTCATCCCGCTTGTTCACTGAGACTCGAGCACCATACACATCGGTCTCGTAATACACCGTAAAGTTATATGAGGTTTCACTCATGCCCTCGATATTGTCTGCGTTAACATGGGTGTAGTTAGATACAATCCCCATATTTTCGAAGAATCCAGGCAAAAAGGTTAACGGCTGCTGATAAATCAATTCGTAACCACTGATCGTGCGGTCTTCCGCATTAATTGGGCTACTATGCTCATAAGCCACTTCCCGTGGGTTTAACGCTATTTCTGGATCATACTGTGCATCGTTATCAATGAAGTCGTAATAGGCGCTGTCGACCATACGCTCTTCCGAAGCTCTCACTATCCAGTTATCAATATCTTTATAAAATAGCGTGGCAGCAATTAAGGCTTCATCATCAAAGTACCACTCTACCCCTAAATCCACGTTATCAGAGGTGAAAGGGTCTAGGAACGGATTGCCCACACTCACCGAGCCATTGATATAATCAAAACTTGGATTACCTGGGTTCAATGAATTCAAGCTCGGACGTGTCATTGATTGAGTTAATCCCAAACGTACGACAACATCATCCGTAGCATCAAGGGCGAAATTGATGGCGGGCAAGAAGTTGTTGTAGTCGTTTTCGATTGCCACTGCTTCACCTTGAATAAAGCCTTCAGCCTGCGTGGTCGTTTTGACGTAACGCACACCATAATTGGCACGTAAAAGCATGTCGACAATTTCATAGTTGGTATCTACTTCGATATACAACGCCGATGTTTCTTCACCAACTTGCCAGCTCTGTGCAGAGCGAGGGGTCCAGGTCACATCTAACAATTCACGATTAATCGCGTCAAAATCTGCAACAATGAACGGTGATAGTTCACCATCAAAGCCACTGCCAAAATCGTCGACTGGCATCATTTCCGCAAAGCCCACAGCAGAATCTTGATCAGGAAAACCGTTAATTTGTTCTTCGCTATAAGACACCACACGGTCATTATAGGCGAAGCCCATTTTGATGGTGAGATCTTCGCCTAAGTAGGTGGTATCGAGTTTGAGCGTATCGTTTTCACGCACAACGTCCGTTGCACGCAAGCGACCATCACTTAGGTTATAGTTGCTAGCATCATTAACCTCGTAACCATAGGCAACATCGGGCGCATTAATATTGTCACTGAAATCAAATGAAAATGATGTCGGTTCAAGTAGCGTCATGTTGTAACGATACTGCTCAGAACGTGCATCCGACTCTGCGGTACCCGCCATCACATCCACACGAAAATTATCAGAAACAAACCACTCGCCGGATAATACAAACTGTGAAAAGTCGGTGGTAGATTCTTGAAGTCGACTTTCTATTCTTGATTTAACACCTTCATATGTCCCTGCGAGCACCTGCTTACCATTTGGATGAACAGTAATGGCGGTAGGCGTTATTTCATCAAAGGTACTTCTAAACATGTGGAAAAAGTTGTACATGGTTCGTGTATTATCGAGGGTGGATAGCAAACCATCTAACGTTAGCGTGAAATCATCGCTCACCTGCCATTGAAGTGAACCGGTAAAGCCTACGCGCTCTTGATCGTTCCCAAAGTAATCAGGACGAGGTAATCGGGGAGACCATAAACAATTGAGTGGATCGACCGCTTGCCCATCAGCTTCGCAACTCCCCACATCTGGTGTGCCCGTCACCTGCGTGTTAGACGTATCAGCAAATAATCCACCACCGTCTCTAACTGGCGTGGTCCAACGCACTGTACCGTAACCTTCCTGACGCACAGTACGCTCAGAAAAGGCGGCGGAGAATAAAACACCTATCTTGTCATCGGCAAACCTGTTACTCACCATAAAGGCGGCACGAGGATCCACTTCTTCGGTAATGCTGTTATACCCACCTTGCAGCGAAGATACGAATTTAAAGCCATCATAATCAAAAGGTTTGGCAGAATATAAGTCAACTGTACCGGCTATGCCACCCTCCTCCATTGAGGCTGTAGGTGACTTTTGAATATCAACTCGGTTAAACAATTCTGACGCAAAGATATTGAAGTCAAATCCCCGACCACCATTCACACCACCACCAGAATCAGTACCATCGGTACTGGCAGGCACTTCCATGCCATTTAGCGTGGTTCGCGTAAACGACGGGCTTAGACCGCGCAGCGTAATTTGCCTACCTTCTCCGCCTTCACGGGAAATAGCAACACCCGGTACCCGTTGAATTGATTCGGCTATGTTCAAGTCTGGGAACTTTCCTATATCTTGAGCAACAATCGACTCTTTACTGTTCACCGAGGTGCGCTTCTCCAGCAACGACTTATTTAGTGAGCCTCTAAAACCAGAAACCTCAATCACTTCTATCGCTTTTTCGTCTGCCTCTGTAGCGGCATTTTCAGCTTCTTGTGCCTGAACTTGAATGCCAGACATTGCTAGCGTAACCAGAATAGCAAGTTGCTTTTTCTTTGGTATCATCGTTGTTTCTCCGATTTTATGTGTCATTGGCTGCGCGGCACCCACATTTGGCACAGAGTTGGGTAAAGTGACCATCTTTTCTACTGGATGTAGATGTCCTAACGTTAAGACCGTCTCTTTACTCAACGAAGTTAACCTTGCTCGCAAACCTAATTTTCTTGTAATTGTTTAAGAAGCAGTTCTATTTTGCCTAAATCAAACTCGCCATTAAAAAACCCTATTGAAAATAGGCCTTTGGAATAGCTTTTCAGACAACAATGAAAGCCTAAATGACAACCAAGACTTTACATTTGATTTACATCCTAATGATTTATGCCACCGGTAGCAACCCCGTTTTTAATAATTTTTTAGTCTTATTAGTCTTTCCCAATGATAGACGTGTTAAAATCTCAATATAAAAATGCAAACACAAAACAATAAATGACGACTAAATCTTTTATAATCAAAAAGATAAAAATAATACCATATTTACACACTCAATATATCGATTAACATTTATTAACATATTTATTGACAAAAAGTGGGGGTATCATCAAAATGCTACCGGTAGCACCACGTGTTTTTAAAATGTTATTTTATTAAGGTCTCTTTATGTTGAAACATCTACTCAGTGCAGCTGCACTTCTTGCGTCGTCACTCACGTTGTCAGTAGGATACGCGGAATCATTACCCTCACTAGACAATACTAAGCCGTGGTCTATTCGTATGATTGAATCAGAAATGACACGCTTCCCAGAAGCCTGGCAAATTGATTGGGATGAAAAACCGCAATGGGACTATGTACACGGCCTTAATTTACTCGCCATTACCGAAGTGTATAAAAAAACCAAGAACCCCGACTATCTGCGTTACGTTGAGGGCTACTACGATATGCTCGTTAATGAAGATGGAAGCATAAAAACCTACGTCAAAGAAAAATACAATATTGATATGGTTAATCCAGGCAGGGTTCTCTTTTTCCTTTATGAAACCACCGGAAACGTAAAATACAAAAAGGCCGCAGACACCTTAAGAGCTCAACTGGACACCCACCCACGTACAGCGCAAGGTGGCTTTTGGCATAAGAAAAGATACCCACATCAAATGTGGCTGGATGGCCTTTATATGGGCGCGCCATTTTATGCTGAATATATTGTTAAATATGGTGATATGAGTGAACTAGACGACGTCTTCCTGCAATTCGAGCTTATTGAAGAGAATTTATATGATGAAGACACAGGGCTGCCTCGCCACGGCTGGGATGCGTCGAAACAGCAAAAGTGGGCGGATAGTGAAACTGGCCTTTCCGACAACCACTGGTCGCGAGCATTAGGCTGGTATGCCATGGCACTGGTAGACGTATTGGCCATCGTACCTACTGACCATCCTAAAACCCCGTGGCTCAATGCCCGTTTTCAGTCTTTTATTGACGCCGCATTAAAATACCAAGACGTGTCTGGTAACTGGTATCAGGTTACAGATAAAGGGGATTTGAACGGAAACTATCTAGAAGCTTCGGGCACCGCTATGATCACCTACGCCATTGCTAAAGGCGTTGAATTAAAATTTTTGCCTGCCAAGTATAAAAAGTATGCTCAAAAAGGCTTTTCAGGCTTAGTTGATCAGATGATTTCTGTGAAGCCTGATTCCAATGTCATTACCCTTGAAAATGTGTGTAGAGTGGCGGGGTTAGGCGGCTCTCCGTATCGAGACGGCTCATTCGAATACTACTTAAGTGAACCCATTCGCCCGAATGATGCTAAAGGCGTTGGCCCTTTCATCATGGCTGCACATTTTCTAGATCAATAATAAAGCTCGGGTAAAGGATAATTATGGAAACTCAATCATCAAGACGTCAGTTTTTAAAATCTACTTTAGCGTCTTCCAGTATGTTGCTTTCGTCCGGCGCCATGATGGGGGGATGTTCCACATCCTCACCCGCGGTGCGCTCACAAGCGCAATGGGATAAAGAAGCGGCACTAGTGAAACAAAGAATAAACGCCCCTAGCTTTCCCAATTACGCGGTATCAATCAGCGATATTTTAGAAGCGCAACAACGAGAGCTTGGGAGTGCTAATGTTCGCCAAGCCATTCATACCGCGTTAGCAAAAGTAGCACAAAATGGTGGCGGAAAAGTGATTATCCCCCCAGGTGTTCATTACTGCGATGGCCCTCTGCATTTAATTTCAAATACTAACTTACATTTGGAAAAAGGGGCTACCCTCACCTTCTCTACTAACCCTGAAGATTATAAGCCATTTGTATTCACGCGCTGGGAAGGCATGGAGCTAATGGGGTATTCACCTTTAATTTACGCCTTTGAACAAGAAAATATCGCCATTACTGGTGAAGGCACCATTGACGGTGCTGCGTCTGCGGACAATTGGTGGCCTTGGAAAGGAAAATGGAAATCTGCGGATTGGGGCAACCATCCTGTGGCGAATCAAAAATTCACCCGAGACGCATTACAAGTGATGGTTGAAGAAGAAGTTCCTGTGGCGGAACGCGTATTTGAACACAACTATTTACGCCCACCGCTGATACAGCCTTATCGTTGCAAAAACGTATTGATTGAAGGCGTCACTTTAACGCGTTCACCCTTTTGGTTAGTGAATCCCGTATTGTGCTCAAACGTAACAGTTACCCATGTTCATTGTGAAAGCTTCGGGCCTAACTCAGACGGCTGTGACCCTGAAAGTTGTACCGATGTGCTAATAACCCACTGTGTCTTCGATACAGGAGATGATTGCATAGCCATTAAATCGGGTCGAAACGCAGATGGCCGGCGAATTAATGTTCCCTGCCAGAATATCGTTATTGAACACTGTGAAATGAAAGCCGGTCATGGTGGCGTGGTTATCGGTAGTGAAATTTCAGGGGGAGTAAAAAACCTTTACGCACAATATTGCACCATGAGCAGCCCAGATTTAGACAGGGGCATCAGAATAAAAACAAACAGTATCCGAGGCGGACGACTGGAAAACTTAAATTACAGGAACATTGATATTGGCCGCGTAAAGGATGCGGTGGTGGTTAACTTCTTCTACGAGGAAGGTGACGCAGGCGCCTTTAGCCCCCATTTGGAAAACATCAACATTGAGAATTTAACGGTAGAAGCGGCTCAACGGGCGTTCTATTTACGCGGCTACGATCATACGCCTATCGAAGGGCTGACATTAAATAACATTGTCATTAAAAACGCGCAGTCGCCTTCCATTATTGAGAATGTTGAAAATATATCAATTAATAACGTGATGATAAATCAACAAACGTTTGCGCTTTAAGCCATAAGGAAAAGAGCGATGTCTTTTGGGGTTCGATGGCTACTCATGGTGCTGACCGTATTGCAGGTTCAAAGTGTATTGGCCAGGGAGAGCACGGCGACTTTTCCTGATAATGTGACCGTCATAGTGAGTAAGTCACCACTAGACACGCACCTACCCCAATTTCGTACCGTCAGTGAAGCGTTAAAGGCACGCTCTTTTCTTGACCCATCCTTAATAGCGAACGAGAAAACAGCGCAGAAACCTGGTACGCCCTTCGTAATTTTCATTAGGCGCGGCACCTATAATGAACGTGTCGTTATAGACGATCACAATATCAAACTAATCGGGGAGCAGAAAGAGAGTACCATCATCAGCTACGGCAGATATGCGGGGCAACGTGTAGACACGCCTGAACAGGCTAAGATTAAGAAGAATTGGGGTACAGGCCGCACTGCCACAGTGGAAATCAATGGTAGCGCAATTACCCTAACCAACCTTACTGTCAATAATACCTTCGACTTTCTAAGCAATGAACAATTGGCCGATGACGACACTAACAAAGTCAGGGGTACGCAGGCGGTTGCACTAAAAACAGGGCTTGGCGCTGACAAAATATTTTTGAATAATGTGGCACTATGGGGCTATCAGGACACCCTTTATCTTAACGGGGACAGAGCTTACATAAAAGGCGGCATGGTAGCGGGGAATATCGACTTTATCTTCGGTGAAGGCACCGCCGTTTTTGATGGCGTTACTCTCTTATCTCGTCAACGAGGAAAGGAAGTCAATGAAGGCTATGCTGGCTATATCACGGCACCAAGCACATTAATTTCACGTCCGTTCGGCTTCGTTTTTATAGGATGCACTCTTGCCCGGGAAAAGGGCGTCCCCCAAAAAACGGTGGCACTAGGCAGACCCTGGCACCCCACCACGACATTCGCTGATGGAAGATATGCCAACCCTTACGCAGTAGGAAATAGCACCTTTATTCGTTGCAATATGGACAGCCACATTGCAAAACACCCGTGGACGAGTATGTCTGGCACCCAAAAAGACGGAAGCAAGCGTGCTTTCAGCCCATTAACAGAAGCCCGTTTTTCAGAATACGGTTCCTTGGGCCCAGGTGCTGAAAGAAGTGCTCAAGGTCACACGGTACTTAACGAAAAAGAAGCGAGCTTTTACTCAATCGAGGCTATTTTGAGAGAATGGAAACCCAAAGAATAGCTACCTCAGCTTAGAACAGCTTTCTCCCTATTCACCTTTTATTGCTATAAATACACTTAGCGTGAAATCGCTATTGAACGAAATTGCGTATATGCTTTGTAGAATATATATTTAGTTTTTTCCGCGAAGCCTTTTTATGTCGATACGTTTTCGATACATCGTTGCACTTACCCTGATAGCGTGCCTTGTTACGTTATCGTTTTTCTCCATGACAGGGTTATTTTCCTCTCAGCGAAACGACGCAGAAGTCATCAACATTGCTGGGCAACAACGTATGCTTTCTCAGCGTATCGCACTCATCTCGGCTCACCCTTCATTTTGCGATTCCTCGGCAAGTACTCAGCAAATGTTGGCCAGTACCCTCGACACCTTCATATCGAACCATACCCGGCTAACGCAACTCACATCATTACCTAAGCAAGTGGAACAACTGTATTTTTCACCTGGTAATTTAGATACTGAGGTGAAGCAATATATACAGCAAGCTCAGTCGCGCCTAACGCAAGTCAATTGTATGCAGCCAACGTCCCCATTTACGCTCGACCAAGTCTCCAATCTTCTCGCAAAACTGAATGAAGTGGTGTATCAATTTGAACTGCACGCCAAACGTAGAGTAGATAAAGTGGCTAACATAGAGTTGTTTCTTTGGCTGGGTACGTTGGTTTTATTATTGCTAGAAGCAACATTCATTTTCTCCCCCATGCGCAAAGCCATAGAAAGCACCATAGCGTCGCTTAAGCAATCTCATTTAGAAGCCAAAACAGCAATGGACGAGGCAAAAGCTGCCAGCCAAGCAAAGTCAGACTTTTTATCCAGCATGAGTCACGAATTACGCACCCCAATGAATGGCTTATTTGGCATGATAGAACTTGCCTTAGATACCCCTGAAAAGAGTGAAAGTTATTTAAAAAAGGCCAAAGCCGCTGGTCGCCAACTCCTTTCATTGATTAATGACATCCTTGATTTATCAAAGATAGAAGCCGGAAAAATAAAAGTAGAGAAAAGCCCAGTAGATCTTCTGCAGCTTATGGATGATGTGGTCACCATACAGCGCGTCTACTGCGTGAATAAGGGGTTGACATTCAATTATTGTAAATCTGCCACCCTGCCTCACATTATCGAGGGCGACTCAACTCGCATTGCTCAAATTCTTCATAATTTGCTAAGCAATGCCATTAAGTTCACGGAATCAGGGGCAGTATCGTTAGCGGTGAATGAAACCCATATAGACGATAAGCCAACTATCGTGTTTACGGTAACGGACACAGGAATTGGTATTGCCGATGAGAAGCTTAGTGCCATCTTTCAAAAATTTGAGCAAGCAGACCAATCTACCACGCGCTTATATGGCGGCACCGGATTAGGGTTAAGTATCGCTAAACGGTTAGCCGTGTTAATGGAGGGCGACATCAGCGTTTCATCCACGCTGGGTAAAGGCAGTGAATTTACCGTTAGCCTCCCCCTTATTGAGGCGAACCTTCCCCCATTGGAGGTTAACGAGGTGGCGAGCCTACGTTGTGCCGTTGTTGACGATTTGCAAACCAGTCGCGAATATCTTCAACACGTATTAACGGCTATGGCGATACAACCTACCACCTTTGCCAGTGCCGATGCATTTTTAGACGATCATCCTGAACAGTTCGATTTACTGATTGTGGACTTAGCGATGCCAAACAAATCGGGCGTCGACCTGCTTCGAGAAATGGCCCACCTGAACATTTACCCTTTCCCACGAGTAATGTTAATCAGTGCAGAATTAGAGCTATTAGATTGTGAACAAGAAATACGGCGGCTAATTTGGAAAACCCACGCCAAGCCCATTAACAGAAGAGAGCTTGAGGCCGACTTAACGAAATTAATTAACAACGATACCCCCGACAATACCGCGCAGCGCTCAAAAGCGCAGAAAATGCGGGTGCTCATTGCCGAAGATAACGATATTAATTCGGAAATAGTCAAAGCCATGCTAGAAGCTGAAGGCTTTAAAACCCTTCATGTAAAAGATGGCGAGCAAGCCGTAGCAGCTTGCTCAAAGCATAAGTTTGACTTTATTTTGATGGACTGCAACATGCCTGTCATGGACGGCATTATGGCCTCAAATATCATTCGAAACGAACTTAAAGTTAGTACCCCCATTGCCGCCCTAACGGCGAATGTGTTTCCAGAAGATAAAGAAGAATGCCTGAAGGCAGGCATGAACGATTTTCTAACAAAACCCTTAAATAAAGGCGCACTGCTTGCCAGCATTCGCTTGCACACCCAGAGCGATGTTGGTTAAGGCCAGCGCGTTGACCCGCTACCCATAGGTGGTTTGCTCGGCAATGTAACCTGGCGCAATGGCAAGGTTATCGATATTGGCTAACACCTCATGGTTTTTTAACCATAATTGGTACTCACCGGTGCGCAAACTGGCGTGCTTAGTACAATCTACATTCCAGCGGCGCAATAAATACCCCGCCATTGCACGTCGCACGTCAATGCTAAGCACACCATTTTGCATGCCGTAATCAAGTTCAATGGCCGTTGGATGCTTAATATTTTTCGGGTGAGGAATAATTTCTAGCGAGATTTTATGCTGCCACGCAGTGTCGTGACTGACTTCCTCGTGAGGATGCGGGGAGGTTTTCACTGTCACCTTACTCATTCGAGAGAGAACGAAATCACGGAAGCTTTTTGACTTTCTATCATAAGCGCGAACATGCCAACGCTGCCCATTATCTACAATACTATGCGGCACCAATTCACGTGCGTTCGACCCACTTGATAAAGAGGTGTATATAACGCTAACAGATTTATTGTTCACAATGGCCTGAACAATTTTTGCCACGATATAAATATCAGGAACATTTAGCGAGGAGGCACTTTCTACCGGAAACTCAATATCGCCTATGGCGTCAAAGCCATCTGAGATATCGTTTGCCAATTTCACTAACGTGCGTTTTGCATCATGTTCGAAAAGGGGTTCAAACTTTTCAGTCTGAAAGTAACGTTTTTCTCGTGCATCGTAAATCAAGTTATGTGGCGCGAGTTCTTTGTAAAGTGAAAAGTCCCTTGAGCCAGCAGACAAACCCACTTCAAAACGATTGATTAAATCCTGACGATAAATCGCACCTTTAAAAAGCAAACAGAAATCGATATAAGCCAAGCGTTGTCGCTGGGCAAAGCTGATTGTTTCTAACATCACTTTCTCAACCATTGTATTTTTAAACAGTGTGGTTCATTTGAAACTGGAAGTAAACCTTATTTTTAGTCAAAAAAACGCCCCCTTCATAAGCAGCATCTTACTGATTATTGAAGGAGGCGTTTCAGCACCCCGTTTTTGAGCGTAGGTGTATTAGTTGCTGTAACGGCTTACATACTGATTGAAGCCTTCTTGGAACGTGTCTTTAAGACGTAAGCACTGCTGCGTATTGTCTAGCATAACGTCATAACTTCTTGCCATACCTTGATGCTTGTCTTTAAGCGGCGCATAAAACGCTTTGGCAAGATTGAGATTTTTAGTGTCGCAGGTAGTAGAAACAAACTCTGGCATTCTCGACACGTGATAATCAGGCATTTTACCTATAAGCGCATCTAGGTTTTCGTTCATCCATGAATATAACAGTGTTTTGTCTTCTAAATTACGCGATACACTCACAACCATATACAAAGTGTTTGCGGGTGTGACTAAGTCTGTCAACGCAATATCCAGCATTTTGTTAACGGTTTCTTTGTCAGTAAAGCTCATAGAATAAAGCAGCGTGTTTTTCACATTAGGTAGTGTCGCCTTTTTGAAGGCGTCCACTATGGTGTCAAACATAGCCGTATCACCGTGCTTAGTGGTAACAGCAATTGCTGTTCTAGCAATGCCGGCCGGTACGCTTGTGGTGTCTTTAACGTATTGCTTTGCTAACTTTTCACTTTTTTCAATCAGTGAGTCATTTTTCGCATACTGCCCTAGCAAACCATACAAGCTATTTCGTAGTCTAATTTCACTCTCTGATTCACCTTTTGCCGGTGTTAAGGTAAGCGCGTTAAGAACAGGAAGGTACTCTTGCGTTAATAAGGCCGCATAATTATCTCGGTTAGTGTCATCGACAAGGTATGTAAACTCAGCTAACACTGCAACTGCTGCGCGCTTCACCACGGCTTCGTCATCTTTTGCCAACGCATTGACGACGGGCATAACATCACCAATGTTAATAACGCCAGCATTAAGTATGGCCTGAGCGTTATACAGTACATTTTTCTTTTCTCTGTTATTTAATGCACCCAAATCATTAAGTAACGCCGTCATTTGTTTTTTTGAAATAGCCCAACGGAAATAACCTGTGGCGTTGTCGTTTGGAAATACCCACTCGGCCTCGGCTAGCTGAGGTAGTGTGGTGGTCTTCTCATCAATAAATACCACCTCTTGCTTTATATTGCCCTTCACTTTATAGGTAAGTTTCAGCGGCACAGCCCAGGTTTGCGGGGCCACTTCAGCACCAGCATAGTGAAAGCGTGACTGTGTTACTGTGCCGTTCTTATCAATACTAATAAGTGGATAACCTGGCTGTTCTAAATAGGCCTTCATCATGGCACTTAAGTTAAAATCAGAAACGTTGTCTAATGCTGCCCATAAATCGTCAGCAACCGTATTTCCCCAAGCATGCTTATTCATGTAGTTGCGCACGCCGTCACGGAATTTTTCCGTACCAATAAGTGACTCAATCATTTGCAAGATTGACTCACCTTTTGAATAGTTAAGCCCTAGCCCATCCATCACATCAGGTTGAGTGCGCACTATCTTTTTCACTGGCTTAACCGTAGGACTAGCGTCAGCACCAAAGGCACCTTCTTGAACAATACGATCGGCAAAGTTCAGTTCTGGGTATAATTCCATCATGGTATAGCTGGCTGCCCAAGAAGCAAATGCTTCGTTAAGCCATAAGTCGTCCCACCACTCCATGGTAACTAGGTTTCCAAACCACTGGTGAGCCAGTTCATGAGCAATGACGTTTAACGGCCCTGAGCGCTCAGTTAAAGAGGGGTTATCTTCTAGCAACAACAAACTATCGCGGTAAGTGATCAAACCCACATTTTCCATTGCGCCGTGTGTGAAGTTTGGCACAGCCACAAAGTCTAGCTTTTTATACGGATATTTAATGTCAAAGAAAGCTTCTAAAGAGGCAAGAATTTCTGGCGTATGCTTCACCACAAATTTCGTTTTATCTGCATAGCCTTTTGGTACATATACCTTGCCTGGCACCGATAAACCGGTAAGTTCAGCACTGTCAAACGGGCCTACAGCGTAGGCGATAAGGTAAGTGGGCATGGGCTTGGTTTTTTCAAAAACCACGGTTTGTGCGCCGTTTTCCACTGTGCGCTTCGCCACCGGCGTGTTAGACACCACAACTTGCTTTTCTGGCGAGGTAATGGTCATTTGATAAGCAATTTTGAACGCAGGCTCATCAAAGCTTGGAAACGCTTTACGTGCATGCATGTCTTCAAATTGGGTGAAGATATAATTGTTCTCTTCAAAGCGTGACAAATACATGCCATCTGATGAGGTATTTACTTTGCCTTTAAATTGAATATTAAGCTGGTAGTCGCCTTTCGCAATATCAGACTCGGCTTCACCCCAGTTCATGTTGTAATCGCCTTCACTCACCGTTAGCGCAATGGTAGTGTCTCCTTGCGTAAGGAAAGCCTGAGTTACGGTTAGATCTTCTTGATAAAAGCCGACTTTTTTAGTGGGCGTATTCACCGAAATATCAATCACTGTAACGCCAGAATAATCCGCAGCGTCTGGGTCAATATTTAGGTGGATTTTTTGAAATGTGGGCGTGACTGAAGACGGTAAACGGTATTCAACGTCTTTGGCAAACGCAGAAGAGATAGATAGCGTTACCGACATTACCACACAACTCATTAAAGCTATGATGCGTCGCATATTTTTATTCCTTTTTTATTGTTGGTGTGGCGCTGTTGTCACCACACCTCATTTTACCGGCAAGATACTAGTTCCACAGGGCGTCGCTCGCAACTCCACATAGGGGTTAACCCTGCCTGAAATTGTTACGAGACATGTCTAGCGCAAAATTCCGAGATTTCACCGCAACACTGCCCCCCATCACCTTGCCCTTGCAACTGGCCTTACGCGGCGTTATTTACCCGTCGATTTTTGTGGTGACAACCCGAAGAAAAGTGAATACAACACAGGCACAACGCCTAAGCTCAACACTGTGCCTAAGGCTAAGCCAAATGCAATGGCACAGGCCATAGCGTAAAACAGTACATCTCCACTTAATATTAACGGAACCAACCCTAATATGGTGGTCATTGACGACATCAAAATGGGCCTTAGCCGCCGCACACACGCCGTAACTACCGCTTCGCTCTGCGCATCTTTATCATCAGCATCAACGTCTTGCCGGTCAGCATCTATACGCTCAATAAGAACAATGCCGTTGTTGACGATGATACCGGCCAACGCATACAGCCCCAATATCACCATAAACCCAAAGTCGCCTTGCATTAACAGCAGGCCCAATGCGGCACCTATGATGATAAGCGGAATGGTTAAGGTAATGATAAGTGTGCGCCGATAAGACCTAAACTGGGCAATTAATAACAACATAATGATACCTATACACAAGGGTAAATAGGTATTCAGCGACGATTTAGCCTTTGCTGACTCTTCAATAACCCCATCGTATTCTATGCTGTAGCCCACCGGCAATTGCTGCTTTAACTGCGCTAACTTTGGCGTCAGTAAAGGCACCATTTCTTCAGCATTGAGAACATGATTCTTGGCTTCAATACTAATAGTGCGAAACAAGTTTTCTCGGGCGATACGCGAAAACCCGGTTTCGTAGTTAATATCTGCCACCTGCAATAAAGGTACACTCACCCCTCGCGCGTTAGAGAACACATTAATACTTTCAACCCGTGAAAGATCGAAGCGTTCCTTATCTCTACTTTGCACAATAATGGGCAGGATGTCATCACCTTCAATAAATTCAGAAATAATGCGACCACTGTAATAGGTGTTTAGCGTCTGCGCTATATCAGCAGAACTTACACCAGCTCGCCGGGCTTTTTGCTGGTTAACATCTATGCGTAAACGGGACACACGATTTTCCCAATCATTGCGGATGTCATAGGTATTAGGTAAAGAGGCCACCATGGCTTCTAGCTTTTTAGATAATGAAAACAACACATCTTTATCTGGCCCCTTAATTTGCAACGCTATTTTGCTGGAATCGGAAGGGCCAAGAAACATTTTCGTTACCCGCGCAAACACATCAGGATAATGAGCAGCAAATTGCGCTCGTAATGCGTCTATTGTGGGTTGAACATGCTCTCCTTTGTCGATATCCAACATCATAAACCCTTTTGCTTCGTCTGGGTCTATGGGTGTCAGTGACAGCACGAACCTTGGCCCACCAAACCCTCCGTAGCCCACGGCATTTTGCACATAAGGGAACTGCTGTTTGTCTTCTAAATCCTTAAATACCCGCGCTAATGTATGATTAGTTTTGCGTATAGAGCTACCCGCTGGCATATCCAAATACACCAGCACCTGTGTGCGGTCGGAGTCGGGGAAGAACTTAGCCGGCACTTTCGAGAGCGCAAAACCACCCGCAAAGAAAAGCCCCACCATGATAGCCATAAACAGGAGGCGCATGTTCAGCACCCGACGCAGCAGCGATTCATAGTAAGGGTTCAGTTTATTGAAATACTCACTGATGTTGGCTTTGCCTTGTTTTTTGCTACCGTCGGGGCTAGGTACAAAGTGGTAACAAAGATAAGGGGTAATAGTTTGAGACAACAACCAAGACACCAGTAACGCAATTAATATCACCAATGAAATTGACCGTGTGTACTCTCCCGCCACACTGTCCGCAAGCATAAGCGGTAGAAATACCAAGATAGTCGTGAGTGACGAGGTAAGTAAGGGGAATGCAAGAGACCGACTAGAATTTGCCAGCGCTTGCTCTCGGTCCTCTCCATCTTCTAACCTTCTTTTAAAGTCTTCAGCCACAACGATGCCGTTATCAACCAGCACGCCTAATGAAATAATTAATGTCGCCAACGACATGCGCTCAAGCACCATACCGGAAAACGCCATTATCGAGATGGTGATGAGAATCACACTAGGCACAATCCCTCCCACAATGAGCCCAGCTTTCACGCCTAAAAACAGCAACACTACGGCGCTAACAATCGCAAGAGTTTCTAACACGTTAATACTCACGCCATTGATGGCGTTTTGCACCACATCGGCTTGCCGGGTAATCGTGGTAAGCTGCATGCCCACAGGCAATATACGATTCAAGCTAGCGAGCTGCGCTTCAATCTGAGGGCTAAAGGTTAATACATCTACATGGTCATTTTTTGCAATCGCAAACACAATGACAGGCTTGCCATTGAGATAGGCGGTGCGAGAAGGTGGGTCTTCAGCTTCCCGGCGCACCTCGGCGATATCTTCAAGCAATACCGTTTCTTGACGTTCAGGTATGGAAATAAGCGCCTTTTTTACGTCTTCTAGAGATTGAAAGTAGCCAGACGGTTGCAGCGTATAATTGGTGCCCCCCGCATCTATCGTTCCGCCAGGTTGAATAACGTTTTGGGCCTGCAGCAGTCCAATCACTTGTTCGGGAGACATGCCAAAATTGGCCAGCTTGCCATTATTGATGGCGATGGTAATTTGCTCTGAACGGGCACCTAAAATATCGATACTTTTTACGCCATCCACGCGAAACAGAGTGTCACGAACGTGCTGGGCAATGTCTCTACGTTCGTCAAATCCATAGCTTTCATCCGCCTCAAGCGCAATGGTTAGTACCGCCACGTCGCCAAAGCTGTCATTCACCAGTGGCGTACTGGTACCCTCGGGCAAACTTGGTGTCACTTGCTCTAGCTCATCTCGCAAATCATCCCAAATTTGCTCAAGCTCAAAATACCTGTCTTTAATTTTCACGTGTAACGTCGCTTGCCCTGTCATAGACACCGAACGAATTTCATCGATTTCTGGTAGCTTCCGCGCCGCTTCTTCTAAGGTTTTTGTTATCAACAACTCCACTTTATCGGCGGGCAAGCCAGGGTAAGACGCAGTCACTAAGGCTTCGCGTATCGTAATATCGGGGTCTTCTTGGGCGGGTAGCGTAAAATAGCTGTATAGGCCAAAGACCATTAGAATACTGACAATGGCCAGCATTAAGCGGTTATGAATAAGGCTTAGTTCGGAGATAGATTTCACGGCTTATCCTTGCTCGTTACTCGTTGAAAAAGTGCGTATCGCCGTTTGCCACGTGAACCCGCTGATCGGCACTTAAATGCGCCACCCCTGCACGCACCACTGAAGGTAACCCATCAAATTCTCCTTCAATCAGCGCGGTGTCCTTATTCATATTGAGTAGGGTTACGGGAACTTTAGTCACACGGTAAACAGGCGATTTGTCACCCGATTCTTGCTCAATCGGCGTTGCGGTATAAACGAAATAACTGTCGTCACTGCCATTACCCAGTGCGGACAAGGGCACAATAAAGCCCCCGCGACTTTCCCTATTGTTATTGGTCTTGCCGGTATAGCTTAAGGTAACCTCAGCACTCATTCCTGGCTGCAGCCCCTTTGGCGCATCGTCTAATTGCACCGTTACAGGAAATGCATTGGCGCTGCCTGCACGGCTGCTGACTTCAAAAATTCGCCCTTTCAGATTGGTTTCGCCCAGTGCATAAACCGTTACCTTAACCACATCTTGAACGTTCAGGTAATTTATCATGCTTTCAGGCACGGAAAGCGCCACTTCCAAACCCGCTGTCCCCTCTACCGTAAAAGCAGGTTGTGCGGGAGTCACTCGTTGGGAAGGCTCTATATGACGTTGAGCAATGGTGCCAGCGTAAGGGGCAACTAATGTGGTGTCAGCCAAGTCTTCTTCGGCAATACTTAGTTGCGCTTCAGCGACCTCTGCTTGATCGCTCAGTGCATTTAATTGAGTGAGGGCAACATCGTACTCTGCTTGCGAAACCGCTCCGGTTTCAACTAACTGCTTTTTTCTGTTTACGTCTTTTTGTGCATCTTTTATCCGCGCCTGAATTTCAGATAGCTGCCCTTGGCGTTGTTTCACGGCAAGCTCAAACACTTTGCTCTCTATTCGAGCAAGCTTATCTCCCCGGGCAATGGTATCACCTAAATTCACGTTAACGTTTTCTACCACCCCGGCCACTTCAAAACTCAGCTGGCTTGTTTCCGCTGCTTGCACTACACCAGATAAAACATGAGACTGCTGACCATCGTAGGCTTGTACCTGGCTAACCATCACTGTACGTAACAATTCAGCTTGAGGCTTAGGGTCAGCGCACCCTGACATGATTAATATTATTGAGAAAACGCCAGCCATACTGAGTTTCATTATCGCTCCTTGATGCAAGATTAATATTGTCTATACAGAATATTGTTCACTTTGGTTTTTTCATATTTTGCGTCGCGCGGCAGCCATAAGGACACTAACCTAGTGAACACCACAAACAATACAGAAATGGCAGTACGGTAGAAAGTACGGTAGATTGATATTTGACACCCATACCGCCCCGCGACACAATGCCAACACCCTTGCACCTCAATGATTAGGCTTTTTCCACACCCCATGCTGTCTCTTTCCCAATTTCAAATTAAAACCCAACACCACTTTATTTCTCCCGCATTCTCGTTGACTCTCTCATTGCCAGGGAATTACCTATTGGCAGGCAGAAATGGTTCAGGTAAATCGCTATTGTTAGCAGCGCTTGCAAATAACGGCACGCCCATGGCTGGCGTTAGAGAGTGCAAGGTATCAATAGCGCAGGTAAGCATTGAAATGCAACAGCAGCTTATTGCTGAGGAAAAACAAAAAGACAGTGCAGATATACTTGATGTCATTGCCACCCCCACCAAAGTATCAGAGTTACTGGAGCAAGGCGCCAACAATGTCGAGCGTCCTTCAAAAGACACCCATTACACCGAACATCCTGTGTATCAAGAACTGATAAACGTCTTACGCATAGCACACCTCCTTGATGCCGAGTTTTTATCGTTATCAACGGGAGAAACTCGCAAAGTATTAATCGTGTTGGCATGGCTCAGCGGCGCCTCGTTAATCCTTCTTGATGAGCCCTTTGAAGGATTAGATGCAAAAGCAAAGCAAGACTTTAGTAAGTTTCTTTCCTCTCAACAGCAAGCATCATTAATTATCACGGCCAATAAATTAGATGACATACCCGATGATTTCAATGCCAACCTACTGGTAATGAAGGACTTAAGCGTGGCTTGGCAGTCGGACCAAACATTAACCACAGAGGAAATTCGGTATCAATTGGGGACTTGGTTCGCTTTAGAAAGTGAAGATATTATGCTGCCTGCCCCTTTAAGTGAGCATCAACATTCGGTGCCGGAAACCTTAATTAAGCTTAATGCGGGTCGGGTGAGCTATGGGGACAGAGTCATTTTTGAAGGCGTGGATTTTCAGCTGGACAAGCAAGAACATTGGCAAATAAGTGGCCAAAATGGCTCTGGAAAAACCTGTTTGCTGCAGATGTTTACCGGCGACAACCCCCACTGCTACACCAACGATTTAACCATGTTTGGCATTCAACGTGGCTCCGGCGAAAGTATTTGGGACATAAAAAAACATATTGGCATTATGTCCAACGCGTTACATTTGCAATATAAGGTGAACACCAGTTTAGAAAATGTGATTTTATCTGGTTTTTACGACAGTATTGGATTGTACTCCAAACCCTCCAATACTGAGCGCGAAAAAGCAGCGCAATGGCTGGCGGTTTTAGGGTTAAGCAAGTATGCAGATTCACCGTTTCAATCTCTTTCTTTTGGTGATCAGCGCCTTGCCCTTATTGCCCGCGCCATGGTGAAACATCCTGCGTTGCTCATACTTGATGAGCCCTGCAACGGACTAGATGAATTTAATCGAGTGAAAACCCTGAAACTGATTGAGAAAATAGTCGCCCAAGGACAGAGCACTGTACTTTATGTTACCCACAGCCAACGTGAAACCATTGCGGGCATTCAACATCATTTGACCATGGAAGATTATCATCCCGCCTAATTTTGGCAAACTGGGGCATGCTCAGTATTGTCTACGATGCCGAGGGTTAACCTTCACCTGCTATTTCATACGCGCTTTTCCACCAATAATTTTATAGGCGGGCGTGCCTCTAATTAAGGTTTCTCTAGCAAAAACCTGGTGGCAGTTTGGGCAACAACATGGGGTTAGAGTAAAGTCATTTACAATGCGTTCTATGAAGCATTTTACCAAGGCCCCCTTCCCGCCTTTTCTGTACTTAAACAGCATAGCTTTACACTTACCACAGACAATATCTACGGTTTGTACCGGCCCTTTTTTGTTCGGCTTTGCCATGACGTCTCCTTTCCTGTAGGCATTCACTAACTTTCTAAGCCACTCGTTTAGCCACTAAAAGCCACTTTCTATTTAGTCTAATTACAACTATTGGACTATATAAAAACGTCGAGATTAATGAAGATAATAGGCACGCTTCACACGAGGCTATTTAGCGAAAAGAGTGTAACAAATTCAAAAAAACCATGCAGATGCTAATGTCTTGCCGGTAGACAGATACTCTTTTTAAAGGAAAAGTTAAATTCTACTACTATACTTTCAGTGTCAGTGCAGTAGTTAGATATAAATCAACTTGGTTAGGCACCCATCGCTGCGGTTGTTAGCTGCGCGTTACGTTAACTTTCCGGGATCACTAGAGGTATTATTCATGAAAATCGCACTTTTACTCTGTTGTATGTTCGCCCTGCCAGTCAGCGCAGCCAATGTCATTATTATAAATGCAAACAATGCAACAGGTGTGGATGCCGATACCGTCAAACGCATTTACTTAGGGCGCGCCAAAAATTTCCCCGATGGCAGTAAAGCGCTACCCCTTACCTTCGAAAAAGGCAATGATTTAAGAGCGACTTTCAATAGCGAAGTATTAGGAAAATCAGAAAGCCAATACTCTGCCTTTTGGTCTAAACTGGTGTTTACTGGCAAGGGCACGCCCCCTGAAGAAGTCACCACGGCCGAAGAAATGCTTAAATTAGTGTCTGAGAACCCCAATACCATCGGCTTTATAGATGAAAGCATGGTTGACGGCAGTGTGACGGCAATAGGTACGTTTTAATTGAAGGACTAATCCAGCTTTCGGCTTTGCCCCACGTCATTTAAGGTGGGGCAACAGAAACCCCCACTACATTAGCTAAGCGCTTTCACCGGCGCGCAAGAAGCTCGTTTTGTCAATGAGCAAGAAATGAGTAATTTCTGCGCATGCTCCCCTTTATTCTTCATGACTTCAAAAAGTACTTTCGCTGCCTCTTTTCCAATAATGTAAGGCTCTTGCTTAACTACGGTAATAGGCACCTTGAAAAATTCAGCCATGGGAATGTCGTCAAAACCAATTAGCGACACATCAGTGGGGATGGCAATATTTTCTTGGTTTAAGTAAGCCAATAGCTCTGTGGTAATCGCTAAATGTTGACTAAACATTGCCGTTGGCGGGTTTTCTTCCGCTAGTAATGCTTTAGGTGACACTTCAAAACCTGTCTCTCGATGCCAGTACTGCACCAGAGCATCATCAAAGGCAATAGCATGAGCCGTTAGCGCATCTTTATAGCCTAAGAACCGCTCGTAGCGGGATTTTACATTGGTGAAGGATTGTGTAAAAAAGCAAATTCGTGAGTGCCCGAGTGAAATCAGATAGGACGTCGCCTCGAATGCCGCTTTACGATAGTCTGACAGCACTAAATTCTTTTCCAGCCCATCATACTCAATCTGAAAATGAACAATTGGCATCCCCTTCTCGATGTATTCGTTGATTAACGCCGTATTTTTACCTGACCCGGCGATAATAATGCCATCCACCCCCATTTGATATAAAGCCGCAAGAGATTGCGCCTCGGTTTCGGGGTTAAAATCGGTGTTGTAAATAAACGCGTTATACTGGTTAGCCTTGCAAAAATCATCTACACCTCTGATAGTTTGGCTAGTATCAAAGCCCGTAATATCCCTCACTATCACACCAATGGTTTGAGTTTTAGTACTTTTTAGGCTCCTCGCAATATGATTGGGGGTGTAATCTAGCTCTTTTACCGCCGCACGAATGCGCAATTGGGTCTCTTTCGACATATAGTCAAAGCGCCCATTTATGTACTGGGATACCGTACTGTTCGATACCTTAGCGCGTTTCGCCACATCCGTTAGTTTTGCTTTTTTCATCGTCTGGCTACACACCTATTAACGTTATTAACCTTTTGTTGACATTATGCCAACTTGTGCTAACTTCTACAACTAAAACGTTTTACTAAAACGTTTTATATCGATTTTTAGAAGGTAGATCCCCGTGAAGATTAGTCAAATACAAGTATTCGTGTGTAGCCCAGGTAGGAACTTTGTCACTGTGAAAGTCACCACAGAAGATGGCACAACAGGTATAGGGGATGCCACGTTAAACGGTCGTGAAATGGCCGTAGTGAGTTGTCTGGAACAGCATATTGCTCCTTGTTTGATTGGCAAAGACGCCCAAAATATCGAAGATATTTGGCAATACCTTTATAAGGGCGTTTACTGGCGCAAAGGACCGGTTAACATGGCGGCGATTGCAGGTATCGACATGGCACTGTGGGATATTAAAGGGAAAGTCGCAGGCCTACCCGTTCACCAGTTGCTTGGGGGAAAAAGCCGCACGGGAGTTACTCTTTATGCCCATGCCAGTGGTGAATGCATTGACAGTACCCTCTCAAAAGCCGAACATTTGATTAACCAAGGCTTCCGCGCCGTTCGTTTACAAACCGCCATACCAGGCCTAACGGCTACCTACGGGGTACTTGGTGATAAAAAAGACTATTTTGAGTTACAAGGTAATCGTCCACTCCCTCCGGAAGAGCCTTGGTGTACACAAAAGTACTTCTCCGTTGTGGTTGAATTATTTAGACAAGCACGCAAACGGCTAGGCGAAGAGGTACACCTTCTTCACGACGTACACAGCCGATTAACTCCCATTGAAGCGGCGCGACTAGGGAAATTGTTAGAACCCTACCATCTCTATTTTTTAGAAGACGCTGCTATTGCGGAAAATCAAAACAGCTATCAGTTAATTCGTCACCATACTACTGTGCCATTAGCCATAGGCGAAACATACAACACCCTTTGGGAATGCAAAGATCTTATTCAACATCAATGGATAGACTTTATTCGAACCGCTGCAACCCACGCAGGTGGTCTAACTGGTTTGAGAAAAATCACCGAATTTGCCAATGTATTTGATGTTCGCATTGCCCCCCATGGTGCGCCAGATTTATCGCCAGTGTGTTTTGCTACCCATCTTCACATCAACATATGGGCACCCAATTTTGGTATTCAGGAATTTGTTGGTTTAGATAACCCTCAACTTAACGAAGTATTTACCCACGACATCCGGGTTGAAAATGGCATGGCACTCCCTAGCGACCTCCCAGGTCTGGGAATAAGTTTTAACGAAGATGCGGCTAAAAAACAC
Organism: Alteromonas australica; assembly: GCF_000730385.1. Taxonomy (NCBI): domain Bacteria; kingdom Pseudomonadati; phylum Pseudomonadota; class Gammaproteobacteria; order Alteromonadales; family Alteromonadaceae; genus Alteromonas; species Alteromonas australica. The sequence continues at coordinate 2,584,442 of NZ_CP008849.1, forward strand.
CCGTATAAACGGTCTTATTTACCCGTCAGCCGCCTAGAAGACGGCACCATGTGGCATTGGTAAATGCTTACCCGCAATCACTCTACATTCAGACAGGACTAAACAATGCGTAAACCTATAAAAGTACTCATTCATGGCACTGGCTTTGCCGGTCAAGGCCACGCAGAAGCCTTCCGTTATGCAGGCGCGGAAGTGGTTGGCATAGTAGGAAGAACAGAAAGTGTAGTTAAGGAAGTAGCAGCGCAGTTGGCTATCCCTTACGCGGGAACCCACTGGGAAGAGGCGTTGCAAACATTAAAGCCCGACATCGTGTCCATTGCAACGCCAGGGGGTGCACATGAGATACCCATTATCCAAGCCATACAACATGGGTGTCATGTTTTTAGTGACAAGCCCTTATCTACCACCGGAGAGTCTGCCCAACGGCTGTACGAACTTGCCGAACAAAAGCAGGTTAAAACCGCCTTTGCCGCAAGTTTTCGCTACATGCCCGATGTTATTCATGCAAAACGACTTATTGAAGCCGGTGAAATAGGCGAACCGCAAGAAGTGGAATGTATCTCTCACTTTAATCTTGAAAAGCATATCCCCTATGGCTGGTCTCACAGAAAAGAAGATGGAGGCGGTCGGCTCAACAACAATTTCACCCATAAATTGTCCATTGTCACCTCAATGATTGGAGAGCACCTTTTATCCATGATGGGAGAAGTGAGGGATGACTTGGGCAAAGCCCCTATTGTAGAAGGGGTACACAATTTCAAAAAACGCCGAGACTTTATTCCACAAGATATCAACGATCCTGATTTGACATGGGGTGAGTCAAATGTGGAGTGGTCTTATACCGTCTTGGCTCAGATTCAAAGCGAACTAGCAAAGAAACCTGTGTCGGTATTGTTTAAACATGGGGGGCTTCACCCTCGTTTTAACGACGATCACATTGTGGTGTACGGCAGTAAAGGCGCAATTTACATTAAGGGGCACTACGCCAGCGGCCCCTTATATTTATACAGAGATGGAAACTGGGAAGCGCAGCCTTTACCACAAGATATTATCGAACGTATTCCCGAAGGCGAAAGCGATACCGAGCGAAACTGGCGCTATCTTATTCGCCTACTGGTAGAAGACGTGCAAGGGAATGGCGTGCAACCCTATCAAACCTTCAAAGAAGGCGCTCAATACCAAAAACTCATCGATTTAATTCGTCAAAACAACAACTGGGTTGACGTTAGCCAACTGTAAAGGCCTTCTTATGATGTATGAATACCTGGTTATTGCGGGCTACTTCTTGTTGATTATTGGCATTGGGTTTGCCTTTAAATCAATGGCGAAAAACTCAACCAGCGATTATTTTCGCGGTGGCGGCCGAATGCTTTGGTGGATGGTAGGCTCAACCGCCTTTATGGCGCAATTTTCTGCTTGGACATTTACCGGGGCCGCGGGAAAAGCCTTTAGTGATGGTTTTGCCATTAGCTTAGTGTTTTTCGCCAACACCTTTGCCTACTTTTGCGGATGGGCCTATTTTTCTGCCCGCTTTCGTCAAATGCGGGTAGACACGCCCACTCAAGGTATTAAGCGTCGCTTTGGAAGTCAAAACGAGCTGTTCTTTTCATGGGCGCTTATTGTATTTAGCATGATTAATGCTGGGGTATGGCTAAATGCACTAGGTGTATTTTCAAGCGCCGTCTTCAATGCCGATATTAGCCTAACCATTATCGCCACCGGTTTGACGGTCCTCTTTGTCTCCGTACTTTCAGGGGCTTGGGGGGTGGTTGCCTCCGACTTTGTACAAACACTCATTGTCGCTATTATTTCTACCGCTTGTGCCATTGTTGCGTTAGTAAAAGTGGGTGGCCCGGTAGCCTTGGTTAACGACTTCCCCGTGGATTTTGTGATGGGCCCTGATATGAATTACGGCATATTGTTGTTTGGTACTTTTGTTTTCTTCTTAGCCAAACAACTTATTACTATCATGAACCTGAACGATTCATTTCGTTTTTTAAACGCCAAAGATTCCATTAACGCCAGAAAAGCCGCGCTCTTAGCCATGGTATTAATGGGTGTAGGCAGTATTATCTGGTTTATTCCGCCCTGGGCGGCTGCCATATTGTATCCTGACGCCGCCAGCGCTTACCCCCAATTAGGCAATAAGGCCGGCGATGCGGTTTATCTGGTGTTTACGCGCAACGCCATGCCAATAGGAACTGTAGGCTTGTTGCTTGCCGGTTTATTCGCTGCCTCTATGTCATCCATGGACTCAGCGTTGAACAAAAATGCCGGAATATTTGTGCGCAGCGTGTACCAACCTTTTTTGCTTAAAAAAGCCAAAGAGGTATCAGACCAACATCTGTTGAATGTCAGCCGTTTGGTTAGTTTTATCAGCGGTATTTTAGTGATTGTGGTGGCCCTATTCTTTAAATCATTAAAAGAACTCAGCTTGTTTGAACTCATGATGAATGTGTCCACCATGATTCAAGTCCCCTTACTCATTCCATTGATATTTGGGCTATTAATTAAACGTACGCCTCAATGGGCACCATGGGTAACGGTGATTATTGGCTTAGCGGTGTCGTGGATAATGTCTGACCTAATTACACCAGATAAACTGGTCTCATGGCTGGAATTGAATATTGTACTCACTCGTCGAGAAAGCGTTGACGCAGGCCTGATGCTGATGATCTTAGCCCACCTAGTGATTACGGCTGGCTTCTTCTGTGCCACCTCGTGGTTCTATCGCAGTGATAAAGACCCTCACAAGGCCCAAACCGACTTATTTTTTGAAGACTTAGCCACTCCCGTTATTGCCGATTACGAGCAAAGCGAGGTAGACCGCCAGCAGCGAGAGAAACTTGGCATTATGGTGATAATTATGAGTGTCGGCATGCTAGCGATGACGCTGATACCCAACCCTTTGTGGGGGCGCGGCATGTTTCTTGTGTGCAGCATAGTCATGGTATGTATTGGCGTACTGCTCAAACAAAGCGCAAAGAAAAAACCATACCCACCTGTGCATTCACCATTAGCGAGTGAAAAGTAATGAAGCCTGTTTTATTTTTTATGTTTGTGATGTTAACCCTGCCATTCATGCAAGGGTGTAGCTTATCTACATCATCAGTCGCCGAGCCACAAGCCGTCACTTTGCGACACGGCGTAGACACCACGGCAGGTGGTTTGGCCGTTTTCATTATTGAGACACCCACCGCAACCTATTATCTCGATAAAAAGGGCGGCGGGTTGTCCTCCCTGATTGATGCAGACGGTAACGATTGGATTGGCTTTGCTCCCACGCCAGGCTCTGGCTGGCAGGGGGAGTATAGAGGGTTTCCCAACGCGGTTCACAAACAAGATGGCAATTACTTCCACCCTGTGAATGCGAGCACGGATTTATCTAGCAGTCACATTACCCATCACAGTGCGAAACACGTACAAATAACCGTGGACTCTGGTAATAAACAATGGCAAGCAGTGTGGGACTTTTATCCAGACAGGCTAGATTTTACGATGGCGAAAGTAAGCCAGGGATACACATACTGGGTGCAATATGAAGGCGTACCGGGCGGCACCCTAAACGACAGCGATTTCTACTATAATAGTGCGGCGCCTACTCGCCGCAATATTCAAGAAAGCTTCCATGGCGACCTCCCTTCCCCAGAATGGTATGCCTTTGGCGATACGCAAGCCTCGTCAATGCTGTACTTATTACATCATACCGATGATACAGCCCCTGATAGTTACGAGGGCCGCCCTTTTATGACGGTTCTCGGTTTTGGCCGCCAACATAAAAACAAATATCTCACGACACCCTCTCGGTTTTCCTTGGGCTTTATTCGCAGTCACGATTACCACACCATAAAACAAAAAGTGACAGCATTATCATCCCCCACCCCTTAAAATAATACGTAAATTACTACAGATATTTCAGAAACTAAACGCTATAGTAATAGTATTATTCTTGCGTTATTTAACTATGATTTGGAAAGCGCTAAGCGGAATCTATAAAGATCGAATAAGCAGTAAGCCTGACACTTTTCACGAAATAAGACGCCAGCGCTTGATGCAAATAGGCTGTGTGACTGCTTTGGGTTTACTCGCTGCACTCACCGTGGCCAAAAGTTCAACCTTTACTATTATTGTTACAGGGTTAGCCAGCCTCGTCGTCTCTTTTACGCTTAGCTACAAGCATAAGCTGCTGGCTGCAAGCTTGGTCTTGTTAGGTGCAATGTCTAGCATGCTTTTCGCCCTAGCGATAACTGGGGCAGGCATTTATGACCTCGCGGTATTAGGTTTTTCCGGCATCATTATATTCGCGGCTATTTTAGGCGGAGTCGCCGTTTTTCTTGCCGTATTAGCATGGATAATTGCACTTTGTTTGTTGATGGCGTGGCTTACGCTTAGCGGCCACATTGTGCCCAATACTCCTAGGCTGACATGGTCTCATGTGGTCTTTTTGAATATTATTTTAATGGTTATAGGCTTGAGTGTGTATATTCTGGTGCAGGATATTAAACGCTTGTTGTCGTCTCTTAAGCATGAACATAAAAAGGTACAACAAAGCCGTACTCGTATTCAGCATCTGGCTCATCATGACGCGTTAACTAATCTTCCCAATAGACGCTGTGGTGAAAAACGTTTCGCACAGCTACTGGCTAATTGTGCGAACACCAATAAAAACCTGGCCATTCTCTTTATCGACTTAGACAATTTCAAACCCGTTAATGATGCTTTAGGTCATGAATCGGGCGACTTATTATTGCAACAACTTACCCACCGTATAACCAGCAATTTATCAAAAGAACAATATCTTATTCGCTTTGGTGGCGATGAATTTTTGGTGCTCACCCAATTTGAGCACAAAGAAGAGCTGGAAACCCTCGCCAAATCACTTATTTTACACTGTGCGTCGACCTTCTTAATCCGTAAAACACGGGTAAGAGTGTCGGCCTCAATAGGGATTGTTCAAGCGCCAGAGCACGGCATTAACTTTAAATCCTTGTGTCGCAAAGCTGACATTGCGATGTACCACGCTAAAACCGGCGGAAAAAACACCTTTAGGCATTATGACTTAGCCCTCGACGCCGAAAGTGAAGCTAAATTCACCATAATGCAACGGCTTAAGACCGCCATTGCCGAAGATGAATTTGAAGTTTATTACCAGCCTGTTATTCATTTAGAAACTGGCAAGTTAGAAGTTGTTGAAGCGCTTCTTCGATGGCCTCAGCAAGACGGTTCGCTCATTTCTCCAGAGTATTTTATTCCCTTAGCAGAGACCGCCGGCATTATTAACGATATTGGGCTGTGGGTGATGAACGAAGCTTGCTTATTCTGCGCTAAAATGCGCGCAGAAGGGTTTGAACATTTGCGTGTGGCGGTCAACCTTTCAACGTTACAGTTTCAAGATGGAAAGCTGCCTTCTATTGTGGAGTTTGCACTGGCCCAAAGCGACTTGCCTGCCAACGCATTGGAATTAGAAATTACCGAGTCTGTACTGATGGATGACGTGGCCAATATTCAACACCAACTAGATGCGCTGGCTAGCTTAGGGGTGAATATTGCTATCGACGACTTTGGTACAGGCTACTCAAACTTGAGCTATTTGCATAAATTTAATGCTCAAACCCTTAAAATAGACAGAAGCCTAGTCACACAACTAGGCCCGACAAACGAAAACTTGCCGCTTGTGACCGCCATTATCAGCATGGCCAAAAGCCTACATTTAAATACAGTGGCGGAGGGCATAGAACACGAATCTACAGCTGCAAAATTAATAAACCTAGGATGCACCCGTGGTCAGGGTTTCCTTTGGTCGAAGCCCCTTCCCCCAGATACCTTATCGCAACAGCTTAAATCACATTATTGAAAACCCGATAACACAAACTTCTGCACCCGGCGGCCGGTATTCACTTCCGAGGTGTAAAGATTACCTTGGCTATCAACCACTACACTGTGAAGCCAGGTAAACTGGCCTGGGTAACGCCCCGGGCGACCAAAACTACCGAGTACTTCATACGTATCATGCCATAGTATCCACACGCGCCCATTCATCATGTCAGCCACGTACATGTATTTATTGTCTGGCGAAAACGCGATATCTGAGGCCGTTCCTAGTCCGCCTGTATCTCCCTCAATAATAAGGTCTTGCAAAAACACCACCTGCCCATCGGTGTTTGCTTTAAATATTTGAATACGATTATTGCGTCTGTCGCACACGTAAATGCGGCCATCATCAGCTTGTGTGACACAATGAACTATGTCACCAAAGTTCTCTGCTTTTGTGCTAGTATTTGCAGCGTTTGCCGTTGCCTGAGACTGATCGAAGCTGCCCTCGCGAGTCCCGCCGCCCGGAGGTTTGCCGTAGGCCCCCCACAACTGCTCAAACCCATTATCTGTAGAATCATAGGCCGTTATCCGTTTGTTGATATAGCCATCTGCAATGAAGACTTTTTTCGTTTGCGTGTTATGGTAAATATCGGCTGGGTTGCCTAGTGCCTCTTCACTCAAGTTTCCGGCGGTTTTTCCTCGCACACCAAATTGGCGTATAAACTCACCCTTGGGGCTGAAATTTAAAACTACGTGATCACCGTCACCATTTCCGCCTAGCCAAATCGTATCTTCACCATCCACAAACAAACCGTGTACGGTGCTGGGCCATTGATTTTCGCCGTCTATACTAGGTGTGATTTCAGGACCACCCCAGCTGGCTAATACCTTTCCTTGGGGTGAAATCTGCAACACGTGAGGCGCCGCCTCGCAACATAGCCCCATACCGTTCTCTAAACCCAAATCTAAACGGCTTAATGAATTTGGACGATGCAGTATCCACACATTATCCTGGCTATCTACCGCAAGGCCCGGCACCTGGCCAATTAACCAAGTGGAAGGGAGTGAAGGCCAACTGGTTTCTACACGAAACTGCGGCACTTTGTGCTGCGCCCCTTCGACCGGATAAAAAACCACATCAACCAAGGCATGTCCGCCTGCTTCACTTGCAACCTCAGGCCTTTGTTGGTTGCGCTCCGCGTGTGCGGCTCCCGTTAACATACACGCTAACATGGCGGTATATGCTAACCAGCCATGGTTTTTTATTCTACCTAACATAACAATTCCTTAGTGTGGATGGGCAAACAACAATTTAACTATTTGGGCATGGCTTAAACGCCATCATTATCCCTATTGGATCAATGTCAGCACGTTAACTTTGTGTGCTCAACGGCTAATATCATTGACCGAGCAGACACCTAAAATATTCGAACTAAAGTAAATTATCTATCTTCATTCCATGATATTTCGGCGAAGTGCGCGTGACGTCGTTCATTGTAAGCAAGACAATGAGGGCAAGTAGGCTTGTAGAGGCGAAGGAAAGTATACAAAGAGCAGTATGCCAAGCGGATTGAGAATAAAACAACCACTAAATACCCATGGGTATTTAGTGGTTGTTATTACGCCATCAGTTGCAGAAAAGTGCCGTTTTACTCGAAAAGCTCGCAAGTATAATCAGAGCCATTTTCAATCGTACCACTGGACTCCAAGCTATAGTAAGAAAGTCCAATAAAGTCAGGGGAATATTTGTTAATCCTAAACACAAAGTTATTTTGCGGGGTATCGCCCTGGGTGAGTACTCCAGTCTGATCGACGGGCGCTATGTATTTCCAAACCACTTCACCTTCAGCAGTAACCTCAAAAAATGTGCCTGTAGTGCCTTCATCAATGATGGTATTGCCATTAGATAATCGCTGCGCACCTGAGATATTAGTGGCGTAAAAGTCTGTTGGTGTATCTGCTGTGTATGTCCACGTAAAGTCACTAGGGCCATAAGTGCCATCGTCATTTATTGTGTAGTCGCCTGCATCACTTACCTCAGTATCAATAACATCGATAGTAGAATAATCAGCGTTTCCATAGAAGTTTGGCTGATTATTAAACACCATGATTTGCCCGGCGTGGGTATAGCCTTCGTCAATCCAGTAAGCATCATGTTGTAAAAAAAGTTTTTGATCGTCGTCATCACCCATGTCATACGCTTGTGGGTTACCCCAACGAAACAAAATGTCGCCTCCTTTACCTCGAGCTCCACCACTATGTGATGCCGCTTCTTCGGTTGTGGTGGAGTGATCGATTATCCAAAACTCACTAAAATTTCGGCTATTAATCACTATTTGATCGAGTTCTTCGTTGTAATCAACCGAGTTCATATGAATGGGGTCTGCTTCATACTCAATATCAATACCTTCGAAATTGATATTAATAAGTTGCGGGTTTTCTGAGATTACGCCGTAATTGTCCAAGGAGTAATCAACATCTTGTACCATGTGATCCCACGAATCCCATTGCCACACAATGGCGTCGTCGGCATTATCAGCAGTAGGGTCAAGTTCAATGATTTGTTCACTCCACAAGGCGTGTCCGCCAGTGTACCCAGCGGCCGCGGCCTCTTCTGCGGAATGTTTATTCCATACCATCACCAACACGGTTCCCGTGCTTTCAATATACTCAGCATCGTGGTGCATGAATTGGGTGTCTGAATTAACTTCGTAATACCACACAAGCTCGTTCTGCTCATCAATAATCTCGATGCGCCCCGAATCCCCTCCCGCTTGTATAAACTCTGAGTTAACGGCACTTTGGAAGCGTGCTGTATGCAGCAAGTTGCCATTTTCAAGCAAATAGGCAGACATGGTGCTGTAATCTGAATCCCAGCTTTGAACCACCTCACCACAATTGTCGATTAAATAGGTTTGATTAAAGCGCAAGCCACCAAATAAGGCATAGCCATTTTGCGCATTAGAAGAGTTTAGTATCAGACCAATAGAATTATCGGTTTCATATTCGCTAACAGTAGTATCTGATGTCGTAGTATCGTCATCGCTGGACGTGTCTGACGTTGTAACATCCGTGGTTGTTGAGGAGGAAGAATCAGAATTACATCCCATCAATGCCATAGAGCTCAATGCCGCCAGGGAGAACAATCGTAAAAAGAAAGAGGTATTATTAAACATTTGCAAACCTTTATTGCACAACAAAATAGAGAAAAACACGCATGACATTTCGGCGCGATCACGTACCACTCGCTAAAAACCTGTGTGCCAACGCTCACAAAGTGTGCGGCATAAAGCCTGCTGAACAACACCCTTTAAACAATCTTTACTAAACTGACTTGCCCACCTATAAATGTTAATGGCCGCCATAAAATGAAAAAAGCGCCTTTAAAAAGGCGCTTTTGCGATTACCGACAAGATGACGATAGGGAAACTTTAGCTATGTCTATGATGCTTTTTTCCGCGTTTACCCTGCTTTTGAGCCATTTCATCAAACTTTTCTAGCTGCTCATCAGTTAAGATGTCGCTGATTTTTTCGCGAACTTCAGCCATTTTTAAGAAACGCGCTTTAGCACGCTCTGCTTTTTGCTCTGCCAATGCGTTTAGCTTTTCTTGATAATCGGCATCATCTGGATTTAAGCCAGCTAGCTTGATCCTGCCTGAATCATCACCGCGCATTTGAGATTTTTTAACTTCTCGCTCAGCCTTTAGCTCTTCTTTTAACGCTTTAAACTGTGCTTTTTGTTCATCAGTTAACTCAAGCACTTTAACCATTTTATGAATGGGGAAAAAACCTTCGCCTCTGCGCTCATCTGAATGCTTACCACCTGCATAAGCGGTAGTTGCGATACATGCACTTAATAAAACACCGGTAATTAATTTTTTCATCTTAATCTTCCTACTTGTTTTGTCATGATGATGCATGACGTGAAAAAGAATGTTGTTTCATCAACGGAACTAAGTATGAGTGAATCAATCGATAAGTAGGGTTAAGCTAGTGTAAAGTTCGGTAAAGTTGAAAATTACCCACAATTAAAAAGGTTAAGCTTCGTTTTATGGAAAATGAAAAGTACAACATATTACTGGTTGATGACGACGTAGACCTATGCGCCTTGTTAGGTGAATTTCTGGAGGGTGACGGTTTTACCGTCGACACGCTTCATAGTGGCGATAAAGCAGTAGACACCTTGTTAAACACCAACAAGTACGACACGGTAGTACTAGATATTATGATGCCTGGCATGTCAGGGCTGGATGTACTACGAACCGTACGCGCTAAAAAGCAGACACCCATTTTGATGTTAACCGGTCGTGGTGATGACATTGACCGTATTGTCGGTTTAGAGATGGGCGCGGATGATTATTTACCTAAACCTTGCAACCCAAGAGAATTGGGTGCACGCATTCGCGCAATTATTCGTAGAACTCAGCAATTAAAGAGCGCTGCCGTGGTGCACACGGAATTACACGGCATTGTACTGGATACCGGCGCGCGAACGGCCACGGTAAACCAAGAAGTTTTAACGTTAACCGGTGCAGAATTTAATGCCCTCAGTTTACTGATGGAACGCGCAGGACAAACCATTACGAAGCAAGACATGACCCAAGAAGTACTTAATCGTCCACTAGAAGCTTACGATCGCGCCATGGATGTGCATGTTAGCCGCATTAGACAAAAACTTTCAGCGGTTGGGGTCAATGATGTGATTAAATCCGTTCGAGGCGTAGGTTATCAGATGTTAACCACACCACAACCGCAAGAACAATGAGGTAGCGTACGATGCGGGTTAACGCGGCTTGGCAAAATATAAGACAAAGTTTAGGGTTTAAGCGCCTGTTTTGGCGTATTTTTCTTACCTTTTGGGTAGCCAGCTTAGCGGTTATGGCGGCTACAGGCTACGTGCTCGTTAACGAATATGCCTCTAATGAGAACAATCAACGATTCTTGAATCTGGTTACCTCACAAGCGGAACGCATTGTCTGGCGCTACGAGCACGAAACCTTAGTCAGTGGCACTGCCAAGCGTAAAATAAAAGACTGGATACGACAAAGAGAAAACCGCAGAGGTGAACTTTTGCCTATGCTTATTCTCGATGCTAACGGCAAAACCGTATTTCATTACAGAATGAATAAGGTGCCACCGGAACAGCGTAGCGAACAACAGGTATATGGCCCTTCAAACGCGCAATACTCGGTGTTTGTGCACCGTCCTCAAGCCCCTCGTATCTTAAAGCAGGTACTGTATCGATTTCAGTCACTGCAGTTTGTTTTCATATTCATTGCCTCAGCCCTAGTGAGCGCCTTGCTTAGCTGGACAATTGTTAAGCCTATTAAATATTTAGGGGCATTTAGTCGAAAGTACGCTAACGAACAAACCATTTCATCCCTGCCTTCACCCATGCTTAATCGGGGAGATGAACTGGGTGATTTGGCCACAGACATTAACTTTATGGTAAGCAAAACCCATGAAGCGGCTAGCGCCCAGCAACGGTTGCTTCATGATGTTTCCCATGAGTTACGTGCACCGTTAGCGCGTTTACAAGCGTCAGCCGCTATTATTGAGCAAAAACAGCCAGATAATCGCCACGTAAAACAAATTCATAACGATTGTCATCGTATCGATCAACTCATACAGCAAATTTTGAATTTTTCTACCTTAGAAAACACAATGCCCGAGCCGAAACAATGCGATCTTCTGGCGCTTTGTGAACGCATTCTTGACGATATGGCGGTTAACTACCCTGGTATACCCACTACACTAACGCCACCTAAAGGCGGCGCACAGAAAAGTTTAATTATGTGTTTTCCAGAAGCTGTTCATCAAGCGTTAGATAACATCATTGGCAATGCATGTAAGTATTCTAATAAGGGGGAATCGGTAGACGTCACGATAGAACCTCTTCACGACAATGTGGTGATTCGCGTGCGAGATCATGGCCCAGGGGTAAACAAAGATGAAATTGAAAAATTGCTGCAACCTTTTTACCGCGCAGGAAACCAAATGCATACACAAGGGTTTGGCCTAGGCTTAAGCATTGCGTTAAAAGCCATTCATAAACATGGAGGGCAACTTCATATGACGAGTCCCAGCGACGGGGGGCTTAGTGTTGAAGTTACCCTACCTAAAAATGTTGCACCACGGGATTAAAACCCGTGGTAGGTTACAAACTCTTCGTTATCCGCGCGGGTTGAACGTACAGTGTTAGCTGGAAAATCTGGGTCAGGATAACCCAATGCGATACAAATCATAATGGCTTCATTATCTGGAATATTCGCATACTTGTGAACCACTTCAGATTGCATAATACCTTGGCCATTAATGACACACCCCAAACCTAAGTCCCATGCCGCTAAAACGATACCGTACGCTAACGAACCTAAACCAAATTGGGTGATGCCTGCTGGCTCAAGGCTTTTATCGTAAGTGAGTACGAGAGACACTGGCGCGTCAAACTGACGAAAGCCTCGCATCATCCATTCCATTCGCTTTTCTTTATCTTCCCGTGCTATTCCCATCACGTCAAAAAGCTGTACAGCCACGTCTATTTGTCGCTGACGATGCACTCCCTCATAATCCTCTTTATAAGGAAAATCGCGAACGTGAGGTTTTCCCGCCAATGTATTTTCAGTGTTGCCCTTACGAATATTATCCAACACCTCGCCAGATACTGCATGAATTTTCCATGTTTGCGTATTGTACGACGAAGGCGCCCATTTAGCGGCGTTTATAATGGCGTCTACCGTTTCTCTTGTAACCGGTTGTTTAGTGAACCCTCGCACACTTTTTCGTGATGCAGCAAACTCCGCAAAATTCATAGTTACCCCTTTTCATTCAGCGCGCCAGCGTTTTACTCGATACTTTGCCGCTAGCGCTGTATTGGCATAGGAAATTGTTAAAATAGAGTAAACATCGTGATTGCTCGACGCAATGCAAAAGCGGCAGTTTATGGATTGATTGTTTTTATAGTTAATTATACCCACTGATATTCACCGAGCGTATTATTCATACTTTCGAATGAATCTGGCCGCTTCCTTATACCGCACATTTGCGCAACGCCTATTTGTGTCTTACGTTTTACTGTAGGGTAATGGGAAAACACGAATCTATGCCGTTATTTAAGAAGTCATTAGCTAACTCCAACGTCACCAACCGAACGCCTTGGAAAATTGCCATAATTGATGACGAAGAAGGTGTGCACGACGTCACAAAACTGACGCTAAAGACATTTAATTTCGAGGATCGCCCGGTTGAATTTTTGTCAGCTTATAGCGGCGAAGAAGGGCTTACCCTCTTTAGAGAAACACCAGATATTGCGTTAGCCTTTGTCGACGTCGTTATGGAAACAGACGATGCGGGATTAAAGCTTGTTGATGCAATTCGCAATGAACTCAATAATCACACTACTCGATTAATTCTACGCACAGGGCAGCCCGGTCAAGCCCCCGAAGAAGACGTTATTCGTTCCTACGACATTAACGATTACAAAGCGAAAACCGAGTTGTCGTCAATAAAACTAAAATCCTGCGTGTATACCGCTATTCGTTCTTTTCGTGATATTAGAACCATCGAGCGCGGCAAACGGGGTATGGAGGAAGTGCTACAGTCGTCATCTTCAGTGTTGGCCAGCCAATCTCTTTCTCAGTTTGGCTCTGCGGTTTTAAAACAAATTCTTACCTTGCTTAATCTCAATAATTCAGTGTTGTACCTAACCACACAACACACCGATTTGTACGGTGACACCAAGATGACCGTGCTGGGTGCCAGTGGCGATCTCTTAACCCTGTGTGAGCCTGGCATATCTACTCATATTCCTCCAGATATTGAAGAGAAAGTGGCCCTTGTGTTGAAAAGTAAAAGCCATTATCAGTCGGATACGCTTTTCATAGGGTATTACCCTTCAGGGCAAGACAGCCACAACATTTTGTATGTAAAACTGGACGGCCCACTTAATGAGGTACAAAGAAAAACGTTGGAAATGTTTGCTTCTAACGTGGCGGTTATATTTCAAAATCTCACGCAAAAAGAAGACATTCAGCAAACCCAGAAAGAACTGATAATGGTGTTAAGCGACGCCATAGAAATGCGCAGTAAAGAATCCGGTGGCCACGTACGGCGGGTTATACTTATGACCGAGTTTTTGGCTGAAAAGCTCTTTATGCCCCAAGAATTCATTGACACCATCCGCTACGCATCAGCCCTTCATGACGTGGGAAAAATCAGTATTCCTGAAAGCATACTGCACAAACCTGGCAAGCTTGATCCCCAAGAGTGGGAAGTGATGAAAACCCATGCTCAAAAAGGCTATGAACTCTTAGCAGATTCCGATCGAATAGTGGCAAAAATGGGCGCAATCATCGCTAAAACACACCATGAAAGATGGGACGGTAAAGGCTACCCCGAAGGTTTAGCCGGAGATGACATTCCCATAGAAGGTCGCATTATGGCCATTGTTGATGTTGTCGACGCGCTCTTGTCTAAACGTTGCTATAAACCCGCGTGGAGCGGAAGTCAGGTAAAGGCATACCTTGAAGAAAACGCAGGCGCGCAGTTTGACCCTCTCATCACCAAAATCTTGCTTGAAAATTTCGACAAAATCCTTGAAATTCGCGCACAACAACCGGATGAAGAAGAATGAGAGAAGTCCTTGAGTTAATTTTGCTGCGGGTAAGCCAAAGTACAGATATTGACCAAGGAGAGTTAGCGTTAGCCTCACGCCTTATCATTGATTCTGTATGCGAAGGGTTAAAAATTAGCCGTGCGGGCATTTGGCTATATGACAATACGCAATCAAAAATTAACTGCAAGTTACTGATAGATAAGGGCAACGATTTAGACAGTGAAAGTTTGGCCCTTAGCCGCGATGATTTCCCAAATTACTTTAAGGCACTAAACAAAGAACGAAGCATTGCCGCCAATGATGCTAGGACAGACCCCGCCACTGCAGAGTTTGCCGACGTTTACCTGTCACCATTAAACATTGCGTCTATGTTAGATGTGCCCATTCGCCATAGAGGTAAAATGATTGGCATTATATGCTGCGAACATCAGGGTAAGCCTAGGCAATGGCACGCCGATGAAATTGTATTTGCCGGTTCATTGGCCGACCTTTATGGGCGCGCGGTAAGTGCAAATGAGCGAGCCGACTACCAAGCCCAATTGCTAGAGGCAAACCAAACCCTTGAAAACAAAGTTAAAGCCCGCACCGCAGAATTAGAAGCGACCTTGCTAACACTAGAACAAGCACAAGAAAAACTTGTTGAGTCGGAAAAAATGGCCGCATTGGGCAACTTGGTGGCAGGCATTGCGCACGAGGTAAATACACCATTGGGTATTGCGCTAACGGCAGTGAGTAATTGCAAAGAAGAATTAAAGCGCGTATATCGCGACTTTGAGGGCGACAAACTTACGGAACAAGGCTTCCGCGACTTTAATGCCAATAGCGCAGAAGGATTAAACCTTGCTGAAGTGAGCCTAATGCGTGCTGCAAAGCTAATTCAAGATTTCAAACGCACATCGGCAGACCAAACATCACTAGAAATTCAAGAAATAGCACTCGACGAGTACATACCTGCTGTGTGTAATCCTCTGGGGCCTATGCTTAAAAAAGAACGTATATCCCTGTCTATGGATATTGAGCCTCACCTTAGGCTTACCACCTGCCCAGGAATAATTGCGCAACTGCTCACGAATTTAATATCCAATGCCCAACGCCATGCTTTTAGCGCGCAGCAAGAAGACGCGCAACTCCCCCCTTCACACAACCGCAGTATTCACCTTGACTGCAAACGAAGAGGAAACCATATTTCGATTTGCGTAAGTGACAACGGAAAAGGCATTCCCGACCACCTACATAAAAAAGTATTCGAACCTTTCTACACCACCGCCCGAAATCAGGGAGGTACGGGCTTAGGGTTACCCATTCTGTTCAATCTAGTCAATCAAAAGCTTAACGGCGAAATTACACTCACGTCTGCCCCGAATAAGGGCACGAAAGTGGATGTGATGATCCCGGTCAGTTAACGCGATTAACGTCACAAAAATACGATTAATTTCATGTGCCCTTGAATTTTGCGCTATGGTTAATCATCACATCCGCTTTGCTGATGTGAAACGACAGAACAGAAAAAAGAACAGGGAATAGAATAATAATGAGATTACTTTTATCCACCATAATAGTGGCGTGCATTTCGGCTTGTAGCGGCGAAGTGCCCGGGCCTGAAGCTAAGTCACAAGCAGAAAAACTCACCCGTGAAGACCCAGCCACATTCGCCACCTATGACGTGCTGTTTGGCGGAACAAATGTAGGTGCGCTGACCGTCACCGAAAACGGCACCAAAGTGTCGATCGACTTTGGGTTCAGTAACAATGGGCGGGGCGCCAGTAGCCAGGAAACTATCCTACGTTCGGAAACTGGCATCCCCATCAGTTGGACAATCACCGGCAAAACCACCTTTGGCAATCAGGTTAACGAGAACTTCGAGATGGTTGACGGCAGAGCAAGTTGGTCGTCGGCGGCAGGAAGTAATAATGCTGAAGATGGCGAGATGCAAAACAATGAACGAAAACCCTTGTATATCGCGCAAGATCCCAGCCCATACGCGTATTATGTATACGCAAAAACCGTGTTAGACGCAGGCGGCGAACCCTACCCCGCCCTGCCCTCAGGCAAGGTGACAGTAACGGCGCTGCGCCAACTTGATTTAAACACGGATGACGAAAAAATCATTAAGGCAACCTTGTATGCGGTAGGCGGAATTGATCTCAATCCCACCTATGTACTACTTGACGGCCAACATGCCTTTTTAGGCGTGGTATCGCCACGTTTTGCTGTTTTACCTAATGATTTGTCTCAACAGGATAAGGCATTACGCGAACTGGCCGCTAACTTAAACAGTGAACGATACGAAAACATTGCAAGCAATGTGACACACCAATATGAACTCCCCGTGCGCGTGAACAATGTGCATATTTTTAACCCCCATACGCTTTCTCTATCACCACTAAGCTCTGTGGTTGTCACGGATAATACCATTACCGCCATAGAGCCTGCGGTAAAGCAACCTCTGCCAGGAGAAGTCACCATTGAGGGGAACGGCGGCACCGTGGTGGCGGGTTTGTATGATATGCATGGTCACATGGGTGATAACCAAGCTTTGCTCAATGTAATGGCGGGTGTTACCGGCGTGCGAGATATGGGGAATGAAGATGACGTACTACATGCCCTAATTGACAAAATAGACAGTGGCACGCTGATTGGACCTACCATCACAAAAAGCGGGTTTATTGAAGGGGTGAGTGATTACAGTGCGGCCACAGGTGAACTCGCCTCAACGAAAGATGACGCCCTTGCTTTGATAAGAGATTATGCAGATAAAGGCTACTGGCAAATTAAAATTTACAACTCCATGAATGGCGAATGGGTACCAGACATGGTGAAAGAAGCCCATGATTTAGGGCTTCGTGTAGCTGGCCACGTACCTGCATTTTATCGCGCTGATCAAATGATTGAGGCAGGCTACGACGAGTTAACCCACATTAACCAGATAATGCTGGGATGGGTGCTTAGCCCTGAAGAAGATACGCGCACGCTGTTTAGAATAACCGGTATGAAACGCTTTGCTGATTTAGATTTAAATAGCGAAAAAGTACGACACACCCTTAACCTAATGGTTGAAAACAACATTGCCCACGACCCCACGGCTGTTATTCATGAATACGCCATGACAGGCCGTAATGGCGTTACAAACAATGCGGTTATTGACTATATTGAACACATGCCGATTAGCGTGCAACGACAAGCGAAATCAGCCATGCTAAACGTGGCGGATGAAACTGAAGATAAAGCCTATCGTGCTGCCTTCGAAAAAATTATGGCTACCCTTTCGCTCATGCATGAAAAAGGTATTTTTCTAGTACCAGGCACAGACATGGGTGGCGCGTTCTATTTACATCGAGAACTAGAATTGTTTGAACAAATAGGCATGAGCCCTGCCGAAGTGCTTAAACGAGGCTCTTTCGATATGGCGCAATACCTTGGGCATCAAGATAGAGGCGCTATTGAAGTAGGCAAAACCGCCGACTTCTTCTTAACTCCCGGTGACCCTACCCAAGAATTAAAGGCCATAAAAACTGTCGCTATGGTAGTCACCCAAGGGAAGTTTTTCTATCCCACCGAAGTTTATCCAGAATTTGGCATCTTGCCATTTACAGAGATACCCAATATTACTGAACACAATCAATAACCTACATGTATACAGTAAGGAAGACTTATCATGAAAAGACGACACAGCGTATTTAACCATTGGCTTTGCAGCGTGCTTATATCGCTAGCCTGCGTACTCCCTGCGAAAGCCGCTAACGACATAAACATACACTACGAAAAATTCACCTTAGATAATGGCCTTACCGTTATTGTGCATGAAGATCGTAAAGCCCCGGTGGTTGCCGCGGCAGTGTGGTACAAGGTGGGGTCGAAAGATGAGCCGCTAGGGAAATCTGGCTTTGCTCACCTGTTTGAACACCTTATGTTTAACGGCACTGAAAACTACGACGACGAATGGTTTAAACCCCTTCAAGAGGTAGGTGCTACCGGGTTAAATGGCACCACCAGCTTCGACCGCACCAATTACTTTCAAACGGTTCCTACCCCTGCATTAGAACGTATTTTGTGGATGGAATCAGACAGAATGGGGCATCTTTTAGGTGCAATCACCCAAGAAAAATTAGATGAACAACGAGGGGTAGTACAAAACGAGAAGCGCCAAAGAGAAGACCAGCCTTACGGATCGCTACTTACCCATGCGGTAAAAGCATTGTTTCCTGACGAACACCCCTATTCGCACACCGTTATAGGCTCAATGGAAGATTTAAACTCAGCATCACTGGACGATGTGAAAGCATGGTTTAACGAGTATTACGGGCCCAATAATGCCATATTGGTATTAAGTGGCGATATCAACGCTGCGCAGGCCAAACCTATGGTAGAAAAATACTTTGGTGATATTGAACCTGGGCCGGCCTTGGCAAAATGGCAGTCTTGGGTGCCTGAGCGCAATGCTAATACCCGCCAAGTTGTACAAGACAAAGTACCACAAACCCGTATTTACCGGCTGTGGGTCTCGCCAGAAAATACTAGCCCTACTGCCACCGATTTGTACATTGCTGCCAGCGTGATGGGTGATGGTAAAAACTCACGAATGTATAAAGAGCTAGTGTACAACCAGCAAATTGCTACCAATGCGTCGGTGTTTAACTATGAACAGAAACTGGCCTCTATTTTTGGCATTAGTGTAGATGTAAAACAAGGCGAAGACCCAGCTGTTGTTGAACGAGAAATGGACAAAATCATCAACCAATTTTTGAAAAAAGGCCCAACGAAAGATGAAGTAAAACTTGTATCAACAAAGCGCAAAGCTGCAATTATTCGAGGCTTAGAAGAAGTAGGTGGATTTGGCGGTAAAGCAGATACCTTAGCAAGCGGCGAATTTGTCGCCAACGACCCTAACTATTTTAAAACCGAGCTAAAGGAACTGGCTAATACAACGCCGAAAAAAGTAAAAGCTGCCGCACAACAATGGCTGAGCGACGGCTGGCATCAAATTACCTATATCCCTTTTGCTGAACATGCCGCCACCAGTGACGGTGTAGATAGAAGCACAGGTTTGCCTGCTATCACCTCGGAAACACAGCTGTCTTTCCCCAACGTTGAAGTAACCACCCTATCGAACGGCATAAAACTGGTATTTGCTAATCGTAGTACAGTGCCCTTGGTTAATATTGCCATGCAATTTGATGCAGGATACGCAGCAGACGCAGGCGGTAAACTTGGTTTAGCGGAGTTTACTACCCGCATGCTAGATGAAGGCGCAGGTAAATATGATGCCCTTGAGCTCGCCGCTGAACTAGAGCAATTAGGGGTGGAGTTACGCAGCGGCTCTAACCTAGACACCACCACGGTGCGCATGTCGGTTTTAAAAGAAAACATGAGTGATGCTGTGGCACTAATGGGTGACATCATCACTGCCCCAACGTTCGCAAAAGAAGAAATTGAACGCCAGCGCACCCTCATTTTAAACAGCATTGCGCAACAGAAATCTCGCCCGGTGAGTATAGCCTTAACCCTACTTCCCCCGCTTATTTACGGTGACGGCCACGCTTATGGCATTCCATTTACCGGGACAGGCACAGAAGCGGACGTAAGCGCCATCACCCGCCAAGATTTAATCAACTTTAAGGACACGTGGCTTCGCCCCGATAACGCCACCCTCTTTGTGGTGGGTGATACTTCTCTTGATGAAGTAAAAACGGTGTTAGAAGACGAGTTTGGGAAGTGGCAAGCTAAGGGAAGTAAAGGGATAAAGCAAATTGCGCAAGCTAACCTCCCTGAACAAGGTAGAACCATAATCATCGACCGCCCTGGCTCTCAGCAATCGCTTATTCTTGCTGCACATTTAGCCCCTCCCACAGGTATAGACAACAACATTGCCATAGAAACCATGAACCAAACGCTGGGTGGCGCATTTACCGCTAGGGTGAATATGAATTTGCGTGAAGACAAAGGCTGGGCTTATGGCGCCTATACCTTTTTGCAAGATGCTCGCGGCCAACGACCATTTATGGTGTACGCCCCTGTGCAAACCGACAAAACTGGCGCGTCCTTGGTTGAACTCAAAAAAGAGCTCAATAGCTACTTAGGTGATAAACCACCTATGCCCGACGAGCTTGAACGTGCACGTTTAGACCAAGTGCGTTCACTGCCTGGCCAATATGAAACGTCAACTGCCGTGTTGGGAAGCTTACTATCGAGTAGCCGTTTTAATCGCCCCTATAACTACCCAGAAACCTTGGTAGAACAATACAATGTGCTTACCTTAGACGACCTTGAAAAAGCCGCCGCGCAAGTCGTGATGCCCGGCAAGTTAACCTGGTTAATTATTGGCGATGCTGAAAAAATTAAGAAAGAAGTAGAAGCAGCCGGTGTAGGGCCTGTATCAGTGCAAAGCATGAGCAGCTTATAAAGCTAACAGATAGACAAGGTGCAAAGTACACATGGCTCTTGGATAGCCAATGTACTTTGCACGTTTAAGTGTTATTTCTTAATGTGCACGTTTAACGCTGGTTAGAACTAAAAGCAGACTTCATTTGGTTAGCAAAAGCCACAAATTTTTCCTTAATCGTGCGTTTCAAACCCACGTCTACACCTCCCATCATTACAAACCCTTCAATGGTGATGGTTGGGGCTTGCCTGTTAGCAATGGACGGCGCCTTATTATCTAGCCCACCCATGAAGCAAAATGCCTTTGTAACCACATTGACGTTTTCAGGCACCTTAATATCAATGCCCCCCATTACGCACAACGCTTTTATCGTAACGTTAGATGACGTAAAAATAGCATCTGAAAAATCTATATCCGCGCCGCCCATTAAACACAATACTTTGATTTCTTTTGGAACTTCCCACATGCCTGTGCGGTTAGATCCTCCCAACACGTTTATCATGGTTTCGGTTTCAGGAATATTGCTGCTGGCGTAATTAATACTAAATTGCTGCTGCTTTCGGTTGTTAAATTGGTCGTCTACATTCATGGTTAAATCTGACGCCAAATCAACAATTTCTTGATGTGATAGACTGGCCATAGCGGCGTCAAGGCGACGCTCAAAAGCTTCTGCGGATATCACGCCGTGACTATAGTGATAAATGAGTTTATCGATGACTTCTTCACGTACTTGCTCTATGGGGCGATCTTCCAATTTTACAGTCATAGTAAGTTCCAAAAGAGATTGGTTTTTTGTTTAACGCTTAACAAGCAATTGCCTAGCCAATTATTAATTTTATATAAATCATAAGCTTACAAATACTATAAATTTTAACGGTTACGTTAACGCCATAATATGGTGAATTTGACGCCTTATTAGCGAAGTTTGTCATAATAAAAGTAAACGTACGCTACCGCTAATAGCCCACACGCTATCCGAAAACTACTCCTCGCTCCCAACAGCAGTCATATTAACGAATAAGTCCTTCCGGTATAACGCAACATACTCATTATTATAAAAAAAGTGTGAGTAGCGATAAATTTAAGCTACATTACGCTTGCCCTATTTAAAGTTAATAAGGCGAGGAAGAATGAAAAACACAAGGAGAACATATGCAACAGCGAGATCGTGCCGTTTTTGTTGGGGACAAATATTGTTCCTATAGCGGCAATGCACTAGAGGATGCCCCTCAGCTTAAACACCTAGATGACATTGCACCTGATGCCTTCGCAACACTAAAAACCGCCTATGAAAACGCATGGACAGTAACAGGTAGAGTCACCTCCAGCTATTTGTATAAACGAAACTACTCTTCTAGCAACGCCAATCTTACCCACAGTTTTTGGTGGATAGCGCTTTGCGATAAAAACGGTCAACTTCACCAATTCAGTTTGAATGCTGAGAGCCGTGTTTTTGAGAATATTAAGAAAGGGGATGTGCTTTCTGTTGTCTTTCCTACCAGCCTAACGCTCACACACCAAATCATGGGTCGAGAAGCCAAAGCGCGCGTTACCGACGACACCAAAGTGCCAGCTGCGATAGTGCACAGAGACGAGAATCAGCAATATAACATTGATAGCTGGTTTACCCCCTCAGACCGCCCTAAGTCGTACTGGTTTGTATTAACCTTTGTTTTGGCGATGTTTGGTTTTGGTTCGGTGCTTGGCGCTGGCCCAGAGATGTTGGGGGGCGCTCTTCTCGTTGCATTCGTTACGTTTTTGCTAGAGTACGTAGCTAATGGAAATAAACATGAAAAACAGCTGGAAAAACACGCCACCTTGACCGGTGCCATGGACGCGTTCTTAAACGTAACTAAAAAACAACTTGGGTTTCATTTAGCGGCGCGCGAGCACATGCCAAGTGATATATTTTGCCACCGGTGTGAAGAGCGCATAGCAAGTGATAGCGTGTTCTGCGCCTCTTGCGGTTCACAGCAAAATACCGATTCAAGCCGCGTTCAAACAACCAATGTTGCCGCTATTGAGAGCGACTTACTAGGCCAGTTTCATGTAGATTATAGTGAAGCCTACACCCATAAACGGGTGTTGGGAAAGGATCAGGACTGTGAGGTAAACGTATCTTGTATGCTTGCAAAGGTGGTGTCTAGGGATACTAGCTCGAATGTCAGTGATGTCACTACCACCAAAACCACCACCCGCAGTTACGATGTTTATCACGGCAACCGGTATCAACGTACAGAAACCGAAACGAGTGTAAGCAGTAACCGTCTTCGACAGTCGAAAATGACAGGGAAGCTCGTTATTAAATTAGCAAACGATGAAATACGTGAGCAAGGCTTTGCTGAAGACATTATTGGCGGCTTAGATGAAGGTGACTGGTTTATCTATGCCAGAGCCGATGCACAATTTCCCGTGTCATCGCACAACCGTGAATATGCGTATAATTTGTCGCAAAACCACCACTTCACCACCAGCACCTTTAAAAGCTACAGTGGGCCAAGCGCCATAGCCAAGTGGGTAATATTATTGGTGCTATTTCTAGGCGGCAACTGGCTATGGTCGGCCAATGCATTAGATATTCTTATACAATTTCAAGAGTACGCTTTTGCAGAAGAACTGAGCTATTACATGCCGATAGTGGAAAACATACCACTGATTGTGTTTGCGCTACTCAACGTTTACTGGTTTGTTCGAACGCTGGCGGTTAGCGCGCAAAACAGAAAAGCGAGAGAATCTATCTTGTCACGCTTAAGTGATACCTTAAAGCAGTTTGAAATCGAGTTACCGCAACTGCAAGAAAAAATAAAACGTATATCTTAAGCTTATTGAGGGCGGTGCTCACCGCCCTTTTTCCCTATTTCATGAAGCGGCACATGCACACTAAAACAGCGGAATGACGTGTTTCAGCCTCGTGATATCCCCCTCTCCTACCTTATGATTGCGAAAGTAAATTGCCCACTCTGAGACTAATTCCTTGACTTCATCTACCATTCTTCTCGCTTTAAACGGTTTTAGACCAAACCTTTTTGATTGGCTAATCAGGTTCTCTAAAGAGCCCACCCTGCCATCATCACCAATGCCGATACCATGCTGCCTTGAATGATTAATGGGCAGAACGTCATAGGCTGGGCTTAGTCGCCAATGACCATGGGTAAAGTTGTAGAGCATGGCATGATTGCGAGAGTGATCATCCGTATTGCCCATCAAAACATTAAATACCATTCGATAATACAAGTCGTAAGCGTCAGCAGGCTCAGACACATATTTCATAATAAATTCGGCTAAGTAGCCATAGGTATATTCGGTACACATACTTGCATTGCTAACTTTGTTCATACTAAAAATTGAATTAGCACTTAAAAAGTGGCTATGCGGTTTCCCTTTGTAAATGTCGAAGCGCTCTACTAACAAAACATCACCAGAAGGTGTATGAATAACCTTGGTGTTTGCCACATTGCAAGGTAACTCACCCAGCATACGCATAGTGGCATTCTCTACATTAACAACGTTATACAAATCGTCTGGACGGTTGAACTTAGCAAGATAAGAGACGTCGCCCTCTTGAATAATCGTCTTTGGCCTAGCCCCCCCCATAGACGCACCAAATTCAAACGCTTTTTTGGCTTCGTCTGGCACTTCTTTGTCTGCTAAAATTGCGTCTTTCGCCCTTAATAGCATGGGAATATCACCTAATGTATTTTTACTGTATTTAGGCTTTGACGATGCGCTAGACAAACTAAATACTAATGCCCCCACCCCCATACCTGAGCCTGCCAGTAAAAACTCCAATCGGTTTTTAGGCGTAGTGCTGTGAAGAGACAAAATTACCTTTTCTCCCCAAGAGTCAGCCCCCGCATCAGATAGCGTACCAAACACCCCCTTGTTGAATGGCGTGCTGTATTCTCTATCGCTAAGCGGTAAGTGAATAGGATCTAAAGGAAACGCGTCGAGCCTATTTAAATAGCGCTTTCCGTACCGAAAGCGCCCTATTTTAGTGTCTTCGTCTACAAGTGTGACCCCACAAGGAATTGGTTTGTCCTCTAAGCCATCAATGAATACATAAGCTTTAGAAGTCATTGTCTAATTCCTGAACGTCTTTCCTCGACTTTCGGGAAAGCGCAGTAGTTTGCTGTGTTAACCGTTGCTCTATTATCTCTTGAAAGTCTTCTATTACCCCTAAATGCTCAAGCACATTAAACAGTGTTTCTGCATTAACCGCTTTGCCATTTTCTATAGATGAGATGGTGTTACGCCCAACCCCCACCCGTTGACCCAGTTCAGTTTGGTCCATGGTAACAGAGCGTAGAGAAACAACCAGCTTACCAATGGCACTAAGAAGGATGTCGGTTTTTTGCATGATATATTAAACATAAGGCTATTAATGCATAAAATATAGCGCAATCAAACGAGAAATCAATGTTTATTAATTTGTGCATAAATAGGTTTATGCACAAAATAAAAGGCAGGCAATGTGCGTAGAGTAGAATTTGATTGAGAAAGAATGATAAGCAGGGGGAGAGCATATTACGTCAATATGTACTCTGACCCCATTATTGTGAGTTTTAGTAGGCAGTTAGTGACTTGGCTGAACGTGCAATATGCCCACTTCCACTTTCACCACTTCCACTGTGGCGCCTTTTGGCAGTGATGATGAAGATTTGATGGTCCAGGCAACGCCTGAAAAGCGCGCGGTGCCGGGTTGACCAGGCGCGACATCGCTGTCTAAGTCGAACTGAGTACCAATCCAATCAGATTTAACCTCTTTGGGCGCACGGTCTCGTTGAAGCAATTTCAACGGCCGCCAAAGCGCAAAGGTAAGTACCGCATCAAGAACAGCTATAGCAATAAGCGCATCTAACATGGCCTCGTCGATTACACCCACGTACATAAGGCCAGATGTTAATAGCAGTGAAATACCTAGCGTGAGTAACAATATGGTGGTGAAGCCCATCACCACCTCAATAATCAGCAGCAGTAGCCCAAAACCAAGTAGAAAGTGAGGTAAATTGGTAAACATATTATCCATAGTTACCCCTTCTTGCCTATTGCGTTTGCAATTGTCATGGCTTGTGCAACTACATTGCCTATTTCAGTGCCGCTGTCAGGCAGTAACACGATAGAAGACTCTTTCGCAATTTTCTCTTTTGCCTGAATAGCGCCTTTTGCTAGGTCAAGCTGCACCGCTTTTTGCCCTTCTTCAGTGGCGGCCGCTTTACCTACAGTTTCAATCGCTTCAGCATCTGCTTGTGCCACGCGAATAATAGCTTGTGCTTCACCGTCTGCTTTTAATATTTGCTCTTCTCT
The DNA here is from genome assembly GCF_000730385.1 of Alteromonas australica. Taxonomy (NCBI): domain Bacteria; kingdom Pseudomonadati; phylum Pseudomonadota; class Gammaproteobacteria; order Alteromonadales; family Alteromonadaceae; genus Alteromonas; species Alteromonas australica. The sequence continues at coordinate 2,610,553 of NZ_CP008849.1, forward strand.
ATCGGCTTCTGCGGCAAGTACTATGGCTTGTTTATCACCTTCAGCACGGTTAATGGCGGCTTGCCTATCCCCTTCCGACTCTAAAATTTGCGCCCGCTTCAAGCGCTCGGCCTTCATTTGCTGTTCCATTGCATCTAATACTGAATTTGGCGGGTTAATGTCTTTTAGCTCGTAACGTAATACCTGAACACCCCAGGGCGCAGCGGCTTCGTTCAATGCCGACACAATATTCGTGTTTAGTAGATCTCGCTCCTCAAAGGTTTTATCTAGCTCCATTTTACCCAATTCGGAACGCATAGTGGTTTGCGCTAATTGCGTTACCGCAAACACGTAGTCTTCTACACCATAGGTGGCTTTGTAAGGGTCGACCACTTTAAAATACAACACACCATCTACGCTTAAGGTAATGTTATCTTTAGTAATAGCTGATTGCTCAGGCACGTCACCCGCTTGCTCTTTCAAAGAGCGATTAGCCGCAACCGTATCAATAAAGGGCACGATAAAGTTTAAACCGGCTTCCAACGTGGTGTTGTACTTGCCGAACCGCTCAATAATAAACGCGCGGTTTTGAGGCACGAATTTAATTGACGATTTAAGGCCAATCACAATTAACACAAGTAAGATAACTTGATACGAAAACACGTAATCTAAAACAGTTTCTAATTCCATTTATGTACTCCTAAACAGTTAATACAACGGCGTTCTTTCACGGTTATACCACAAAAATAAAACATCTAGGGTTGTTAAATTGTCAGGAAACGTTACGGGCGTGTAGAGAATGCGGGAAAGATTGGGGGTGAGAGAGAAGTTGGTCGGTGTGAGAGGATTTGAACCTCCGCCCCCTGACACCCTGTCCACTTCCCCATTAATGAGACAGTCCATTAGTTCTTCTGTAAATCGCTGAGACATCTTTTCTCCCTAGTACACAGAATTATAAAGCAATTTAGTGTCTAGAGAAGTCTGGTCGATTCAAGCTATCTTCCCTAATACATTGAAATACTTCATTGGCCAATTTGGTGAATACCGCTAACGCATTATCCCAATTCACGGGGCTTTCTGCATAAACCATTGGGCTCACATAGCTGTTGTACCTTTCTTCAAACTTGGGATCATCAGTCAGTAGTTGTAATCCGAAACACAACTCGTCGATGGGAGATTCAACCATTTGTGGATGCTGATTACCGAAACGTTCAACATCTAATTCAATGGCGATTGTCACTACGTTGCTGAGCGCTTCTATATTTGCTGGCTGAGCCTTTTGGATATGGTACGTGTCGTAGATATGCCTGATAAGTGTTTCGTCGTCATCACGTTCATGATTTCTGGCGACGCTTGCCGTTCTGCGCATCATTGATAACAGTTTTTCAGCTTGAGTCTCTAAGATTGCAGCGCATTCCATGTTTTTTACTTCAATATCAGATTTGAGGACTTCGGCATAGATAGATTGAATGCTTTTAGATTCAGCTTCATCTAGGAGATCTGATTCGATGAATTCCAATTTAATAAAAGGTCGCAGGCAAGGTGCTTGCTGGTATGCTTGAGGATAGCGGATATCAAAACTGAAGTAGCGATATTCATCCTTTACAGTAGCTTGTTCTTCAATGGAAAAGGTGCCGCCCTCTGATATCAAAAACTCAATATGCTGCTTAACCGCTTTACGAGCCTTTCGCCTAGCGCTTCGTGATGTTAGATTATTAAATACATTGTTGGGAACCAGTTTAATATCGATATCTTCCGACATGCGATACGTTTTTATAACAGACTTGGCAAGTGCAGTGCCGCCCGTAAATACCAACTGGTGGTGTTCGAATTCGATTATCGATAAGTGCTTTAATAGTTGGACAACATAGTAGTCCTTTTCGACAATTGCCGGGTTGCCTAGCCCTATGGCGTCGGCAACATCGACAAATAGCGAGCTATCGAGCTTCGTTGACACGCTGTTTACCTACGGAAATTTTACGGGTAAAGCGTGGATCGGTTGGAACAATTTTAACACTGGCTGGAATTTGCGTACTCTGGCCTAAAAAGTTCATGTTCGACAAATCATCGAACTTGTAGCCTACATCTAATCTTTCCATAGCTTCTATTAATACACCATCAGCACCCGCAGCATTGTCAGGCATCAATTTACCTGTAATGCGATTGACTCTGGCACGTGCATAAAGCCCGTAACCTATCTTCATCAACACGCCTTCACGAGCAAGACTTCTAAGGCCTCGACCTACTTGGTCGTAGTCAGCTATATCTTTAAAATCGGAGCGCAAAAAAACAGAACGCTTAGAGCGCTTGACTCTTGTTTTTATCCTGTCTTGTATCGTCATCTGACACCCCCTATGCACATTGAATATATAATAGGCAAAAATACGACATTTTTCAACCGCAAAAATACGACACCAAGATAACGCAAAAACACGACACAAAAATAAAATAATTAGCAATTAAAATATATAGTTATGTAATTCTAAATATAGAAAAAATATCACCGCGCGGACGGATGAAACCGTATGTACGACTCATTCGACTCACTCTGCAAAATATGCGTGTATACGTGCGTAATAGAAAGGTCTGCAGGTCCTGAATCTGGCGAAGGTTAGCACCATTGCTAGGCATGTGTGTTGCTGCTGAATGACGAAACATATTACAAGCAGCGTTGACATCGAAGCCTGCGGATTTGAGATACTTTTTAATAAGCTCCGAAAGTTGCGTGGGCCTGAATGGATTACCGCTATTGCTTAGAAACAATGTGTAACCGAATAAAGGTTTCCAGTTTCGGACGACACTGGGATATACATTCATCAATGCAAGCCAATGCTCTATTGGGAGAACATTCTAGGCTTTCCATTCTTCGTTTGTACAAGGCTCAAAGAGTACAGTATATGAACTTTATCAAGATACTAGTGATGTACCTCTCACCTATTAAATTTACTAAAACCTTCAAGCAGTCAGCCTCGTGAATCCTCTCGACATACTGCCACAATTCGTCCTTGTTCTTATACTTACTATACAAGTTATACGCCAAGGATAACTGCTTGTGCCCTGCTAGTTTCGTAGCGATGTCTTTTTATCCATTGCTCAAATAAACAACAATAGAAACTAAAAGTGACCCGAACGGTGACCCTGTTGGTTATTTAGTTCGTTAATTCGTGAAATAAGAGTGATGACCCATTGTGGATGGGATGGTGTTATCAATCGTGTAAGGTGAATGCTTATCCCCCGTTTATGGGGTAGAGCCGCTCTTTTTACGAGCAATCAATGAGCGAGGTAAGTCATTGAAAAATAGGAGAAATTGGTCGGTGTGAGAGGATTTGAACCTCCGACCCCTGACACCCCATGACAGTGCGCTACCAGGCTGCGCTACACACCGACCGAAAGAGCCGACAAGTCTACTCAATTTTTTCCACATTGCAACGATATTTGCTAAAAAGCACGGCTAAGCGCTCAATTGCTAACCAACTCTTTGTTTTAAGCAGATAAACCTAACGTTACGTAGCACACAATCGTTACCACCACTGCCACTAACACATTAAGCACAATCCCTTCTCTGGCCATGGTTTTTATATCAAACTTTTCGGTGGAATAGGCAATGGCATTGGGCGCAGTGGCCACGGGTAGCATAAATGCACAACTGGCGCTAATAGCGGCAGGAATCATCAGCAATTTAGGGTCTACGCCTACGGCAAGGCCGGCAGCGGCCAAAATAGGCATAAGTAAGGTTGATGTGGCCGTGTTCGACGTTATCTCCGTTAAAAAGGTAACGAACAAGCAAATACACAACATTAATAGCAGTACCGGTAATGTGGAAAGGCCAGTAAGCCAGGTACCCATGACTACACTTAAACCCGATGCCATGAACGCTTTCGCAATACAAATGCCGCCCGCAAACAACAGTAGCATTCCCCAAGGTATGTCGTTGGCGGTTTTCCAATCGAGTAGTTTTTCATTGTTGCCTTTGGCGTCTACTTCTCCATTATCGTTGCCACTGTTTACCAAAAACATGGCAACAACACCTGCTACAGCAATAGTGCTGTCGCTAATGGTGGTAATACCTAGCCATGCCGTCCAAAAGGGTCGAAAAATCCACGCCAGGGCCACCGTGCCGAATATGGCGAGTACCCGCTTTTCGGCTTTTGTCCAGTGCCCTGGCTCGGGCAAATCTATATTGCCAACGGTTTTAATGCCGCGAGCCAACCACAGTGCCATAACAGGAATAGCCACAATCACAATAGGAATGCCGGTTTTCATCCACTCAATGAAACTGTATTCCACCCCTTGGGTTTCCTCGTAAACGCTCATAAAGATGATATTGGGCGGCGTGCCAATGGGCGTACCTACGCCGCCCAAACTGGCAGCGTAGGCTATGCCTAATATAAGTGCTACACCAAACCTGGGGTTATCCAAGGCATTAATAATGGCGATAGCCATAGGTAACATCATGAGAATTGTGGCGGTGTTGCTGATCCACATACTCAGCACGGCGGTGGTCATCATGAAGCCTAAAATCACTTTAAGGGGGCTTCCCGACCCTGTTACCCGTAACATGTAGATGGCAAAGCGTTTGTGTAAATTAGCTTTTTCTAGTGCTTTCGACAACATGAACGCTGCCATTAGCAACATGATAACGTGGCTGCCAAGCGACGAGGCCGCTTCAGTGTGGCTAATTACACCAAACAACGGAAAAGCGGCGAACGGAATAACCGAGGTGGCGGGGATGGGTAACGCTTCGGTAACCCAAAGCACCGCAACGAACAAGGTAATTGCTGCGGTAAAGATAATATCTTTGGGTTGATTCATCACGTAAAGCACGCCACCGAGTACCAACGATGACAAAAACGCGAAGAATATTATAGTATTTTTCTTGGTCGCGGGCTTTTGCATTGCGCTTCCCTTATGCTGAACGAAAATATAATTGTTATTGTTTTATATTTTCTACCAGCAAATAGCGAGAAACGCACGCCATGATATTGAATTTACATTTTATTTTTCTTGGTCGTCGGAAGAAATGCGGCTAGCCACTGCGCCGTCTTGCCCTTTGTATTTGGCATCTACACGTGCGTTATAGGGCTTTTCAGCCGGGTTCGACAACACCTCAAAACTCAACGCCCCTATTTTCATTTTAGGTTTTAGCGCCAAGGGTAATTTACCGCTGTTATAAAACTCTAAAACAATATTCCCCGCCCAACCGGGGTCAATTCTATGTGCAGTTACGTGCACCATTAGCCCTAGCCTTGCCAATGAAGAGCGCCCATCTAACCAGCCAACTATATTGTCTGGCAAGGTCACCGACTCATGGGTTATCGCTAGGGCAAGCTCTCCAGGGTGTAAGAAGAATGCTTTGCCTTCAGGCAGCGCTATTTCATCGCTCATTACATGATCAAGCGCTTCTTGTACTTGCGCTTTAGGGCCACTTAAATCGATATAGGGCGCTTGGTGATCTTCAAATACGCGAAACTTGTTACCAAGACGAATATCTACAGTTACGCCACTGATTTGGTCGTAATCTGGCATGGGGTCAATGGTAATTTTCCCCTCTTGAAGATGTTGGTAAATGTCGCGATCGCACAAACGCATGGTGGTGTTCCTTATGTCAATAGGCCGCTATTATGCGGATGTAGCGCTAGCCAATCAACCGATTGTCTTAGGCTTTTGAGTATTTTGATAATTTTAGGGTTTTCCCACTATGCCGATAGGGTCACCACGCAAGTGCTTTTTACCGTCGGAACGTACTTCAACGCTAAGCGCCAGTTGCATCGACATTGCCCGAGCCGCCTCTCTATAGCTAACCGAAAGCGGGCTTTCAGGTTCGCTAAGTAATAGCGGCGTGCCTGCATCTGCATGTTCGCGAATGCCTACATCGAGGGGCAGTTGCCCTAACAGTGGCAATCCATGACGCTGTGCCAATGCTTCGCCGCCATCTTTGGCAAAAATATAATCTTTGGTGCCACAAGCTCGGCACTGGTAATAACTCATATTTTCGATAAGCCCCAGCACAGGCACGTTCACCTTTTCGAACATACTAATGCCTTTTTGCGCGTCAGCGAGCGCTAAGTCTTGCGGCGTGGTTACCACAACCGCGGCGCTTAAGGGCACTTGCTGCGCCATGGTTAACTGAATATCGCCGGTGCCCGGCGGCATATCCACAATAAGATAATCCAAAACGGGCCACAGGGTTTCATCAAGCAGCTGCTTTAAAGCGCGGCTTGCCATAGGCCCACGCCATACAGCTGCATCTTCTTGCGGCACTAAATAGCCAATGGAATTAGCCACCATGCCATGAGCGCGCAAAGGCTGCATGTGTTTGTTGTCGCTACTTTCTGGGTGCTCACCGTCGTTACCCAACATAATAGGAATAGAAGGGCCATAAATGTCAGCATCTAGAATGCCCACTCTTGCGCCTTCTTGCATAAGGGCAAAGGCTAGGTTAACACTGGTGGTCGACTTCCCTACTCCTCCTTTCCCACTCGCCACGGCAATCACATTCTTAATATTGGTCACGGGCTCTACGTGGGTAACATGGCTGTCTATATATTGGCGAATATGTAATTGCCCTTGCTTAAGCTTACCCTTTAGGGCGGCAATGAGGTGTTGTTCAATATTCGAAAACTGGCTTTTTGCACAAAACGGCAACGTAATGGTTATTTGTACACCCTTATCGTTTTTTTCTTCGCTACACCAAGGTTGGGTATCTTTAGCGGTTAAACTGAAATAGGCGGCTAAAACTTCAGCAACTTTACCCGCTAATCCTGCCCCTTTTTTCGAAAAGAACATACAACTTCCTATCTTGTGTGTATTAAAGTGAATTACGTAATGCAAAAAATGCGGATTTCCGCTAGTATTTGCAGCCATTTTGAAACGCAAAGAATCAATACGTCATTATGTCAGAAAAACGCCGCATTCTGGTGACCAGTGCGTTGCCATATGCCAATGGCTCTATTCATTTAGGTCATTTGCTTGAACATATTCAAACCGACATCTGGACACGTTTTCAGCGTCTTCGTGGAAACGAATGTTACAGTGTTTGTGCCGACGATGCACACGGTACTCCTGTTATGCTTAAAGCGCAGGAGCTGGGCATTACACCAGAAGAAATGGTGGCAAGAACCCGCGCCGAGCATCACCAAGACTTACTCGACTTCCATGTTGAGTACGACAACTACTATGTGACGCATTCGCCAGAAAACAAAGCGTTGTGTGAAGATATTTACACACGTTTAGATAATGCTGGTTATATTAGCAAGCGCACCATCAACCAACTGTTCGATCCCGAAAAAGAAATGTTCTTACCCGACCGTTTTGTAAAGGGTACCTGCCCTAGCTGCGGTGCGGAAGATCAAAACGGCGACAGCTGCGATGTGTGTGGCGCTACCTACAGCCCCACCGAAGTGAAAGATCCTCGCAGTGTGGTATCAGGCGCCACGCCAGTACTTAAAGAATCGGAACACTTCTTCTTCGACTTACCGAAGTTTGAAGACATGCTAAAAGGCTGGATCCGTTCTGGTGCGTTACAAGAAGAAATGGCCAATAAGTTGCAGGAATGGTTTGAAGAAGGTCTTCAGCAATGGGACATTAGCCGAGACGCACCTTATTTTGGCTTTGAAATTCCTGGCGCACCCAACAAGTTCTTCTACGTTTGGGTAGATGCACCTGTAGGTTACATGGCCAGCTTTAAGCATTTCTGTGACCAAAACAACTTAGAATTTGATGATTTCTGGAAAGCAGGTGCCGATACCGAGCTTTACCACTTTATTGGTAAAGACATCACCTATTTTCACTGCCTATTTTGGCCTGCCATGCTAGAAGGCGCGGGATACCGCAAGCCTACTGGCGTGAATATACACGGTTTCGTTACCGTTAATGGTAAGAAAATGTCTAAGTCCCGCGGCACCTTCATTAAAGGCCGCACTTACTTAGATCACCTGAACCCGGAATACCTACGCTATTACTTTGCCTCTAAGCTAAGTGACAGTGTTACTGACATCGATTTAAACTTTACCGATTTTGCACAAAAGGTAAATTCAGACCTTGTGGGTAAGGTCGTTAATATTGCTAGCCGTTGTGCCAGCTTTATTACAAAGCGTTTTGACGGCAAACTTTCAGACAACATTGTTGAACCTGAGTTAATGGCTGAATTTCAAACGGCGGCAGACAGCATTGCCGCCTTATATGAAAAGCGCAAGTATCACCAAGCGGTTCGTGAAATTATGGCGCTAGCTGATAAAGCCAACCAATTTATCGACAACAATGCGCCTTGGGTTACTATTAAAGATGAATCCAAACAGCAGTTCACCCACGATGTATGTTCATTGGGTATTAACATGTTCCGCATGTTGGTTATTTACTTGAAGCCAGTATTACCGATACTTGCTGAAAAAGCAGAAGCCTTCTTAAACGACGAGTTTAACTGGGCATCGCTACAAACCGTTCTTACCGGCCACAGCATCAATAAATTCAAGCCAATGATGCAACGGGTGGAAATGGAGAAAATAGACACCATGGTTGAAGATTCTAAAGAAAGCCTTGAACCCCAAGCACCAGCAATCGACCCTAATAGCCCACTAGGCAAAGACCCTATTAGCGATACTATTAGCTTTGATGAATTTGCCAAAGTTGATTTACGTATTGCGCGGATTGCCAAGGCAGAACATGTAGAGAAAGCAGATAAGTTGCTGCGCTTAGAACTTGATTTAGGCGGTGAGACTAAACAGGTTTTCGCGGGAATTAAATCGGCGTATTCACCAGAAGCACTGATTGGTAAGCATACTGTGATGGTAGCAAACCTTGCGCCTCGTAAAATGCGTTTCGGGTTATCCGAGGGCATGGTGCTAGCCGCAGGCCCTGGTGGTGACGAACTCTACATTCTAGAGCCACACGAAGGTGCAAAACCGGGGATGCGCGTTAAGTAGCCCACCCCGTTTGTTCTACACAAAGCCACTGACAGCTACCTGTTAGTGGCTTTTTTATTTCCTAATGTGTTATTTGCTCAATTTGGCTGAGCGGTAAGACGGTGTTCTGGCGCTTGCAGCACCTACCGCAGAGAAGCGGGGCTTTAATTTTAATTTAGGGCGAATAGCCGTCATAGGAAATACCCGTTTGCGTGCCAAAATAACGTAAGCGGCACTGCACCAAGGCAGATAGCGAGACAAATACTGCTGAATGCGTTCAGAATACTGCCAACGAGGCTGAAAGAATAGCGTTGAAAACATGATTTGCCGTTGCTCTACAATTTCAAACCCCAGCAATTGTAACCAATCTCGAATTCTAAACGAGGTAAAAAAACGTGCATCGTGCAGCAAATTATCACGTTTCACTGGCAATATTTTCGCCATACCGGCCAAGCTTAACGGGTTAAAGCCACTAATAATCACATAGCCACTTTGGGTAATGGTTCTATCCACTTCACGTAAAATTTCATGGGGGTCTTGTGCGAAGTCTAATTCATTGGCCAGAAGAAACCCGTCTATGCTGTTTTCGGCGAACGGTAATATGTGTGACTGTCCAATCACGTACGATGAAGAAAAAGGTGACTGTCCATTTTCATAGGCGGTGCTGGTGGTGTCTTCATCTTGTTCGCTGGCACGTTGGTTAAACGCGAGGCTGCTTGTAACATGGGTTTCGCTGGGCACTTGATTGACCACATGCCGAATAGGGCTTTGGTTTAAAGGAATTTGCGCACTCAGCGCGCCTAACTTAACGAAGTGATAGCCAAAAATGCGCTGAGTGTAGTCGTCACACACTTGGGTGACGGCTTGCTGTATTTGCGGGCCAGCAGGAAAGTCTGTCCAACTGCTTGGATACCGTGGTGCCTCGTGACGAAATGCAGATTTCATATTAAACTTAGCGTGCCCTAAGGTTGCTCTACGTACTACAAGTTCTTATAGTATCGCATAATTATACCTACACAAGCAGGTGCGCCATGACAACTGACGTTCTTCCCAGCGGTATTTCACTCGTTCCTATTGAAGCCTTCACCGATAACTACATTTGGTGTCTTCACAATACTCACGATGCCATTGTGGTAGACCCCGGCGATGCCGAGCCCGTTTTGGCGTTTTTGAAAAAGCACCAACTGGCGTTAAAAGCGATTTTGATCACCCACCATCATCACGACCACACAGGCGGCATTGCTAAACTTGTATCAGCCAACCCAGGTATGCCCGTGATAGGCCCAAGGGGTAACCACATTCGTGGCATCACTAAATCGGTATCTCAGGGCGATACTGTGCAACTGCCTGTACTCTCGCTTAACTTTCAAGTAATGGAAGTGCCGGGGCATACATTAGACCACATCGCCTTTTTTGGCCATGGCATTGTGTTTTGTGGTGACACCTTATTTTCGGCAGGTTGCGGGCGTTTGTTTGAGGGCTCTCCAGAACAAATGCTCCATTCACTAAATAAGCTAAAGCGCTTACCCGACGATACCTTGGTGTGCTGCGCCCATGAATATACGTTAGCTAACATTAGCTTTGCACAAGCGGTAGAAAAAGAGAATCAAGCACTCAACAATTACCAACATTGGGCAAAGCAACAAAGAGAGGCTAACTTACCCACTCTTCCCTCAACATTAAAAGAACAGAAAAATATTAACCCTTTTTTACGCGCACATGAACTTTCAGTAAAAACCGCTGCCGAAGCCTATTGCGAAAAAACATTACGGGACGATGTTGCCGTGTTTACTGCGGTAAGACGTTGGAAAGATGAGTTTTAATGCAAATTGCTTCGTTTATAAGTAGAATACGCGGTTTGCTCAAACGCTGAGAGGTTTCTTCATAATGCAGTTGAAGTTTGTTTTGTCTCCCCTGGTTTTAGCCGTGGGGCTAAGCGGGTGTCAGATCACGGATGAACAAACCCTAGAATCCAGCACGAACGACCAGGCCTTGGCGTCGTGCAATGAATTACATACCACAGAAGAAGCCATAAACGATTGTGAAATAGCCCGCGATGGTGTGATTGAAGTTGTGCACCCAAACGATGCCTTGCTCGATGAAGCCCAAGAAATCGTGGACACACAAAATATTGAAACCCAAGCGGTGATCACCGACGTTTGGCAACGGGTAAGTGATGGCTTACGTTTTCATATTCCTGACGATAAGCGCGTAGAAGCGCAAAAGGCATGGTATCTAAAGCACCCCGAGTACATGAAGCGGGTCGTCACGCGTGCGCAGCCGTTTCTTTATTACATTGTAGATGAAATAGAAAAGCGGGATATGCCTATGGAGCTGGTACTTCTGCCCATAGTAGAAAGCGCATTCGACCCCTTTGCTTATTCACATGGCCGTGCGGCGGGTATGTGGCAATTTATCCCCGGTACAGGCAAACGTTTTGGTATGGAGCAAACCTGGTGGTACGACGGCCGTCGAGATGTGGTTGCTTCAACCCAAGGCGCGCTAGATTACCTCACCTACCTTGCCAACATGTTTGATGGTAACTGGTTACATGCTCTAGCGGCATATAATAGTGGTGAAGGCCGTGTTTCTAAAGCCATTCGCGCAAACAAAAAAGCGGGTAAACCTACCGACTTTTGGAACCTGCGCTTACCCCGAGAAACCCGCGCCTATGTACCCAAATTACTGGCGCTAGCCGATATTCTCAAAAATCGCGATACCTACGCTTATGCATGGCCAGAAGTAGAAAATGTGGCCGTTATTGATATTGTCGACATAGGCTCCCAGGTTGATTTGGCATTTGCAGCCGACCTTGCAGGCATGTCGCTTAAAGAGCTTCACGCCTTGAACCCAGGTTTTAATCGCTGGGCAACGTCGCCTGAGGGGCCTCACAGGCTTGTACTCCCATTAGATAAAGCCAGTACTTTTGCTGATGCATTGGCCAAGATTGACCGTAACGACCGCCTAAACTGGGTGCGCTATACCGTAAAATCGGGCGACAGCTTAAGCGAAATTGCCAGTAAGTATCATACTACCGTTAACGTGGTTAAGCAGGTAAACGAGCTTAAATCTAATACCATACGTGTAGGGCAAGCTATTATGGTGCCCGTGGCGCTTAAAGCGCTTGATGCATATTCACTAAGCCAAGGTGAACGGCTAGCAGCTACCCAAAATACGAAGCGCAGCGCACATAAAATTACCCATACCGTAAAATCGGGTGATACCTTGTGGGACATTGCGCGTAAGTATAAAGTATCGACAAAGAAGCTTGCTAGCTGGAATGGCATGGCGCCCAACGACATGCTTAAACTGGGCAAAAAATTAGTGGTTTGGCAAGACACTCCAGTAAATAAGAACAGTGATGCCATTATTAAGCAGCTAACCTATACCGTAAGAAACGGTGATTCGTTATCGCGCATTGCATCAAAGTTCAATGTTCGTATAAATGACATTAGTAAATGGAATAACATCAATAGCAAACGCTACTTACAACCGGGGCAAAAGCTCAAGTTATTTGTAGACGTCACTAGGCTAGACAGTACAGGGTAACAAGTATGCTAAAAATTAACCGGGAAAATTTACGCAATAGCCATGAAACTCCCTGGTTAATTTTAGATTTAGTCATGCTAGGGGTTTTGTTTGTGAACCTAGCATGGCTCATTTTCGATGCCCTTTACGCTACTGACTTCATTTACGCCCAAATTAATGCCTACTTCCCTGCGCTGGTTAACGCATACGATCCCATTCACCATAACTTTTTGCTGGTAGATTTAGTCTTTATAGGCATTTTTCTTACCGAGTTTTGCTTTCGATGGGCTGTGGCTATTGCGCGTAAAGAGCACCTTCGCTGGTACTTTTTTCCTTTCTTACATTGGTACGACTTAGTGGGCCTTATTCCCCTTGGCGCAACGCGGCTATTTCGTTTTTTACGCATATTTTCAATTTTGCATCGGTTGCACAAATTCCAAATTATCGACTTAAACCAAACGGCGATATTTCGGTTTTTTGCGTTTTACTACGACGTTTTCGTAGAAGAGCTTAGCGATCGAATTGTTGTTAAGGTACTCAGTGATGCCCAAAAAGACATTGCAGCGGGTTCACCCTTAGTTGACGATATTACCCACAATGTATTGGCGCCTCGTCGCCCTGTTATTACGCAATGGTTGGCGGGGGTGGTGAATCACTTAGGACAGTCTATTAGTAGTCAGGAACATGGGCAGGTGATTCGAGAACATGTTCGAAAAAGCGTGGGTAAGGCTGTGCGTAGCAATGCGCAAGTGTCCACACTTAACTATTTACCGGTGATAGGTAAAACCATAGAAAACACGTTAGAAGAATCGGTAACAGACATTGTGACGATGTCGCTGGTGAATTTACTCAGCGATTTAGATGCTCAGCGTATTGATCACTTTATGTCGGTGGGTATGCACGATTACACCCCCACCGCCGACGCATTAGATAAAGAAGTGCTGGATGTTATTAATGAATGTTTAGAGCTAGTGAAATCTCACGTTGCACAGCAGCGTTGGAAGTCGCAACTCATGGAAAAAGAATCGGCAGTCCCCTCGTCTACGCCACCCCGAGCGCCAAAACCAACACCGCCAGCTAAATAGCTGGCGGCTGGTTGATTGTGCGGGGAATAGGCGGTGGCTACGCTTTACGCCATGTTGTGCCACCTGCACCATCTTCAAGAACAATCCCTTTCGCAGTGAGTGCATCGCGAGCGGCATCCGCCGCCGCCCAATCTTTTGCAGCACGGGCATCGTTGCGCTGTTTAATTAAGGCTTCAATTTCTGCGCTTTCATCATCGTCACCTTGCCCACCTTTTAAGTAAGTATCAGGGTCACTTTGCAACATGCCTAAAATACCGCCAAGCCCTTTAAGCACAGAGGCTAGCTTGCTGGCTTCCGCGGCGTTGTCTTTTTGGCGATTAATTTCACGGGCCACATCAAACAACACGGAAAAGGCCTCTGGCACATTTAGGTCATCGTTCATTGCCCCTTCAAACCTTTGCAGGTAACCGCCGTAACTTAGTTCGGTAGTCTCATCTATCACAACCCCACGTAATGCCGTGTATAAGCGCTCTAGTGCCGCTTTAGCCTGAACAATGTTATCTTGAGAATAACTTAGCTGGCTGCGGTAATGTGCCGACATTAAAAAGAAGCGTAGCGTTTCTGCATCATGCTCTTTTAGCACATCTCTTAGGGTAAAAAAGTTACCTAACGACTTCGACATTTTTTCGTCGTTCACCTGCACCATACCTGCGTGCATCCACACGTTCACGTAAGGTGTGTCGTACGCGCAGCATGACTGTGCCACTTCGTTCTCATGGTGTGGAAATATCAAATCTGAGCCGCCACCGTGAATATCAAAATGCGCACCTAGGTGCTTGTGATTCATGGCAGAACACTCAATGTGCCAGCCAGGACGCCCTTCGCCCCACGGTGACGCCCATGCAGGTTCACCCGGTTTAGCGGTTTTCCATAAAACGAAATCTAATGGGTCATCTTTGCCTGAAGCAACTTCAACTCTCGCCCCTGAGTTTAATTGATCTAAGTCTTGTTTACTTAGTTTTCCGTACTCAGGGAATTTGCTCACGTCGAACAGCACGTCGCCGCTGCTGGCTTGATAGGCAAAACCTTTCTCAACCAAACGCTCAATGATGGCAATAATTTCGTCCATGTGGCCGCTAACGGTAGGCTCTACGTCCGGTTCTGTTAAGTTTATGGCGGCAAAGTCTTCATGCATCATCGCAATAGTGCGAGCAGTGAGTGCTTCAAACGACTCGCCGTTGTCATTCGCTCGGGCAATGATTTTGTCGTCGATATCAGTAATGTTACGCACGTATTTTACGTCGTAACCTAAATGGCGCAGATAACGAACCAACACGTCGAAGCTTAAATACGTGCGCGCGTGCCCCATATGAGAAAGGTCATAAACGGTAATTCCACACACATACAAGCCCACTTTCCCTTCTTCAAGCGGAACAAACTTCGCTTTTTCTCGGGTTCGGGTATTGTATAAATGCAGCATAATTATCGTTTCCTTAGTAAAATTTGGCCGCAAAGTTTATCACTGTACGCATTGAAATGGTAAGACTTTGCATGGCTTTTTAACATCACGCTTTCCCGAATTACGTGTTTTGCGTTACCATGTGTCAATGAAGACTTTTTCGTTAATCAGGACAAACAAACATGGTTACTTTTAAAACAAACTTTGGTGACATCACCTTAGAACTTTTTGAAGATAAAGCCCCTAAAACAGTAGAAAACTTTTTATCGTACGTAAAAGACGGCTTTTACGACAACACCATTTTCCACCGTGTTATTGAAGGTTTTATGATTCAAGGCGGTGGTTTCACTGTAGATATGGATCAAAAAGACACTAAAGACACTATCGAAAATGAAGCGAACAACGGCGTAGCAAATGAAAAAGGCACCATTGCCATGGCGCGTACTAACGACCCTCATTCAGCTACCGCGCAGTTTTTCATTAACGTTAATAACAATGATTTTCTCAATCACACCAGTGAAAGCGTTAACGGCTGGGGATACTGCGCATTCGGTAAAGTTACCGAAGGCATGGACGTAGTAGAGAAAATTAAAAGCGTAAAAACCGGTTCACACGGCTATCACCAAGACGTACCTGTTGAACCCGTTATCATCGAAAAAGCCATCATCGCTTAATTTTCTTTCTTGGCTGCTTTTCTTCAAAGCAGCCAATTTCTACGCTAGCAGTGTTATATGTCATTTACTTACTTTATTGCCGATTTACACCTTAGTGCCGACCGCCCCGACATCACAGAGTGTTTACTTAACTTTCTGTCCCGTGACGCCAAACAAGCAGACGCCCTTTATGTTCTTGGTGATCTATTTGAAGTATGGATAGGCGATGATGACATTACACCTTTTAATACCGCCATTGCTGCCGCCTTTCATGAGGTAAGCCAGCACTGCCCTGTTTATTTCATGCACGGAAACCGCGACTTTGCTATTCGCGAGGCTTGGTTGAAGAAAGCCGGCATGTCGCTACTTAAAGAGCAGACAGTGGTCGATCTCTACGGCACCCCTACGCTTTTGACCCACGGAGATGAGTTGTGCACACGCGACGTGGCCTATCAAAAATTTAGAAAGAAATCCCGCGGTTGGTGGTGGCCAAGGCTGATGCTGGCACTACCGCTTTGGTACCGACGTAGAGTCGCTGAAAATGGCCGAAAAGAAAGCAAGGAGAAACAAAAAGGTCTTAAGCCTGAAATTATGGACGTCACTCCCCTAGAGGTTGAAAAGGCCATGCAGCGTCATGGTGTGCAAAGACTCATTCACGGGCATACCCATCGCCCGAACATTCATTCACTCACGGTGAATGGAAAACCTGCCACTAGAATCGTATTGGGTGATTGGTATGACCAAGGTAGTATTCTGAAGGTATCCCCAAAAGAAGTTATGTTACAACATAACAAATTTAACCAGTAATATCTGATACTTAGTCCATCATTTACTGTCACGAAAAATTAACAAATGTATTTTATTTCCCTTGTCAGTTCCCCAACTCAATGATGTTTAACTACAAATTTTTCTAATTTCAGTTAATTCACTCCGCAATTTCGAAACATAAATTTGAGTTAATATAACTGTCAAATAATCGTCACTTTCCCTCCCTATTGTAAAGAAAGAGCCAATTTTTTGATAATAATTATCATTATCAATGGCTTGTTATGTCTTAAAAAAAGTAACAGAAACCTTCTACCAACTTAATAACAAGTAGGAAAAAACGATGACTCGTACTTGGAAAGCGACACTGGGTGCAATAGCACTTGCGGTATCGTCTGGTTTGCACGCCGACGTGCTACCTGCGAATCAAACAGACAGCGCATGGTATACAGACGCACAAGCACAACTATTAGAAAAGCTTGCTACTAACAACCAGTTTAAAGCGAAGAATGTGATTCTTTTTGTTGGCGATGGAATGGGTGTGTCTACCCTTACCTCTGCACGCATACACAAAGGGCAACTTGAAGGAAACATGGGCGAGGAAGGCTATCTCTCTTTTGAAACCTTTCCTCATACCGCGCTTGTTAAAACATATAACGTTGACGCGCAAACCCCTGATTCAGCGGGTACCATGACCGCTATGATGTCGGGCCTTAAAACTGATGTGGGTGTTATCGGTGTAGATGAAGACATTGAGCGCGGAGAATGCGCAACTGTAGAGGGGAACGAAGTTATCACCGCATTAGAATTAGCGGAAATTCGTGGCCTTTCTACAGGTATCGTATCAACGGCACGTATTACCCACGCGACGCCCGCTGCGACGTATGCAAAATCGGCTGACAGAAACTGGGAAGACATTTCAGATATGCCTGAAGACGCAGTGTCTGAAGGTTGTGTGGATATTGCCGACCAACTTGTTAACTTCGAGCGTTTTGTTGAAGCACGTTACACCGGCGTTGATATTGATGGCATCGACGTAGCCATGGGTGGAGGCAGACGCCACTTTTTACCCAATGACGCTTCAGCCAACAGCCCAGATGCTTCAAGCGATGTAGAGGGCGATCGTACCGACGGTAGAAACCTTGTGACTGAATGGCAAGACACCTATAGCAACGGCGTATACGTGTACGATGAAACAGGTTTCGATGCTATTGACACCGAAAATACCGAGCGCTTGTTTGGCTTGTTTAACGAGTCGCACATGCAGTACGAAGCCGACAGAGAAAATGACATTGCTGGCGAGCCTTCTATTGCAGAAATGACCGAAACCGCTATCAATATTCTAGATAACAACGACAGCGGCTTTTTCCTAATGGTTGAATCCGGGCGAATTGACCATGCTCACCACGCTGGCAATGCGGCCGGCGCACTCACAGACACGCTTGCGTTTGAAGCTGCGGTAACCGCGGCGGTAGAAAATACCGACCCATCAGAAACCCTTATCTTAGTTACTGCCGACCATGGCCATGTATTTACGATTGCTGGCTACCCTAAGCGCGGTAACCCAATACTAGGAAAAGTGGTTAACGTAGGTGAAGAAGAGCCAGCAACAGCGTCTGATGGCACACCGTACACAACACTAGGCTACACCAACGGTAGAGGCTTCCAAAACCTGGGAGACGAAACAGATTCAGATGTGGCTTACGGCTTGGATATTGCCGCAGGTCGTGTTGATTTAACCGATGTTGATACCACCACAGCAGGGTATCACCAAGAAGCGCTTATTCCTTTGTCTTCTGAAACCCATTCTGGTGAAGATATCGCACTTCACGCAACTGGGCCAGGCAGCCAACTAGCACAAGGCGTGGTAGAACAAAACGTTGTTTTCCACCTCATTAACCAAGCCCTTGGCCTGATCAACGAATAAGTGGAGAAGAACAATGAACCTTTTTAAATTAAGTATTATTGCAATTGCTGTAGCTGGCCTATCAGGATGTTTTTTGGAAGGCGACGATGGCTCTGACGGTGTCGATGGTGTAAACGGTGTTGATGGCGCAGACGGCTCAGATGGCGCAGACGGCTCTGATGGCAACGACGGTGCAGATGGCAGTGATGGGCAAGACGGCTCAAACGGTGCTAACAGTTTAACGGTGCAAACCAGTTTAGAGGTGGGCAACGAAAACTGCCCCAATAGCGGTGTACGTTTTGACTCAGGCTTAGACACCAATGGCGATGGAGTTTTAGGTGATGATGAAATTACCGATACTAACTACGTGTGCGCGCCGGGCGTGTCACAAGTTGCCACCGGCGAGTTACTGACGAGCCTAAACAACGATTGGTTTGTTAGTGCGCAGGCAGAAGTAGAAAATAACAAGCAGGTATGGATGCAAGCCACTGGCACCAGTACGGTGAGTACCACCAGCGTGAACAATGTGAGCGTACAGGCCGTGGCCACTGACGACGTTCAAGCGCTTGCGGAAAGCCTTCGTGGTACCGCGAAGAACGTCATTCTCTTTGTGGGTGACGGCATGGGTATTTCTACCGTTACCGCAGCGCGTATTTTAGAAGGTCAGATGAACGGCCTAGACGGTGAAGAGTATCAATTAAGCTTCGACAAATTCCCCTTTTCTGGTTTATCTAAAACCTACAACGTAGATGCGCAAACGCCGGACTCTGCAGGCACCATGACTGCAATGATGAGCGGAATTAAAACCGACGTGGGCGTTATTGGTGTAGATGAAGATATTGAGCGCGGCGAATGTTCTACTGTAAGCGGTAACGAGTTAGTCACTGCGTTAGAGTTAGCGGAAATTGCAGGTAAGTCTACGGGCATTGTTTCTACCGCCCGCATTACCCACGCAACACCAGCAGCAACCTATGCAAAATCGGCTGACAGAAACTGGGAAGACATTTCTGATATGCCAGAAGATGCGGTAACCGCCGGCTGTGAAGACATTGCTGATCAACTGGTTAATTTTGAATCTAATCTTGAAGCGAGTTATACCGGTTTAGATATAGACGGCATTGAAGTTGTCATGGGTGGCGGACGTCGCCATTTCTTACCGAATGATGCGTCAGCAAACAGCCCAGATGCTGCAAGTTCTACCGAAGGTGATAGAACCGATGGTCGTAACCTTGTCACTGAATGGCAAAGCATGTACACCAATGGTGTATACGTTTATGACCAAAGCGGCTTTGACGGGGTAGATACTGAAACCACTGAACGCTTGTTTGGTTTATTCAACGAGTCGCACATGCAATATGAAGCTGATCGCGGTAACGACATCGCGGGTGAACCTTCTATTGCAGAAATGACCGAAACCGCCATCAACATTCTGGATAACAACGACGAAGGGTTCTTCCTTATGGTTGAGTCTGGCCGCATAGACCACGCTCACCATGCGGGTAACGCCTATGGCGCATTGCACGATACCATGGCGTTTGCTGAAGCTGTTGCCAAAGCCGACGAACTTACTGACGATTCAGACACCTTGATTATCGTTACGGCTGACCACGGTCACGTGTTCACCATAGCCGGCTACCCTAAACGTGGTAACCCCATCTTAGGTAAAGTGGTTAATGTAGGTGAAGAAGATGCTGCAACGGCATCAGACGGTACACCTTACACTACGTTAGGTTACACCAATGGTTTGGGCTACAGAAACCTCGGCGACGAAACCAACTCTGATGCGTCTTATCTTGAAGCCGCTGATACGGGCCGAAAAGACATTACAGATGTTGATACTACAACGCCAGGGTATCACCAAGAAGCGCTTATTCCGCTAGGTTCAGAAACTCACTCTGGTGAAGATGTGGGCATATATGCAAAAGGACCTGGTGCATTTTTGGTTAACGGTACTAACGAACAAAGCGTCATTTTCCATGTTATGGATTTTGCAGCAGACTTCGTGAGCGATGCCGATAGCGTAGTGGAATAACACTCACTGTACCAACAACAATAAATGTAACACGAGTTCATCGAAAGAAGAACGACAGTGGGGGCCTACGGCTCCCACTATTTTTGGAGTTTACAATGCAACGTTTTTCTCTATTACTTATTGCTATATTTAGCGTGACAGCAATGAAAACCGCCAAGGCCGATACTGGCTGCACACTAAGTTCACAATCGTTAAAAGCCACTTACCAGGTGACAACCACCAGAGGCAACAGCGAATCACCAGCCACCACCCTAATGCTTTGGCGCGATGGGAACAAAGTGGCGCATCAGTACCCACAAACTAAGATTACTGAAACTTGGCAGCTTATAAGAGACACCCACATTAAAGCCGTGCGCTATTTTGATGGCCACAAACGCGCCATTGAGTACCAACCAAACGAGCGCATCCACGGTAAGGTAGAGAAAGATTTCTCTTATCGCTACCAGTTAATCAGTGACGGGGTGCTGGCTAAGATGGTTGAACAAGAAACCGTGGGTGAAGGCTGCAACACGGAAGTAAAAATGACGCTTAACGACCAAGTTCAGCATATTACGCTAACTTGGCTACCGGCTTTTCGGTTGATTAAAGACTTTCAGGTTGAAGCTAAGGGTATGAAGCGAGAATGGCGCCTCACCTCACTAGCACACCCAGACAAAGAAAAACTAGACACCCACGGATTTTTCGCAGAGCGCGAGGCATATCAGTCCACTGATTATGCTGATATTGGTGACGATCATACCGACCCCTTTCTCACGAAAATGGTTAACCAAGGTTTCATTGAGGCAGGCGCGTCAGGCTTTTACCATCAAGATGGACATGCGATTGAAGGGCAACACAAGCATTAGACGAAAGTATAAATAACAAATAAAACTGTCCTTTTGCCTAGCGTTTTTTATACGCAATTGTCTAATATATGTTATACATTATTTAGACATTTAAAATGATCATCAGGGACGGTGTAGCGTATGTTGGAAATTTTGCTAAGCGATGCTAATTATTGGTTTAGCGTCGCTTTATTTATTGTGGTGATTCTGTTTACGCTTGAGCTTACCTTTCTATTATTTGGTATAAGTGCGTTAGGCTTACTAGATGACTCCTCTGTTGCTAATGTAGAAATAGATGGCTCCTCCCTGCTTGCTATAGGCAACTGGCTAAATATCGATAAAGTGCCATTACTGGTGTGGCTAGTCTGCTTTCTATCTCTTTTCGGTTTACTCGGGTTCTTACTTAACGCGGCTACCCATTCACTTTTGCAATTTACCCTCCCCTCGTGGATTTCTATCATATTTGCCACTGTTTGTAGTCTTTTCGCTACGTCAAAATTGAGCATAGGTGTGGCGAAGTTGCTGCCAAAAATGCAGTCTTCTGCACTCAACAATGATGACTTTGTGGGCGCTGTAGCACATATCACGATAGGATGCGCATCGCGGGGAAACCCAGCCGAGGCGAAATTCACCGATAATTACGCACAGCCTCACTATGTGCTTGTCGAACCCTTTGAAGAAAAAGAGCTATTTGACCGCGGTGAACGGGTCATTTTAGTGAAAAAGACGCCACACAGCTGGCTAGCCACTCGATATCAATAATTAAAAGAGAAAACGTATGGATACTATTCAAACATCAAACTTATCATCGATACTATTTATTGCCGGCATTGTTGTCGTTACCCTGATCACCATTGGCTTAATTTTCGCCAAGCTCTACACTCGCGCCACCAAAGAAACAGCCTTTGTACGTACGGGGCTAGGCGGAGAAAAAGTGATTAAAGATGGCGGTGCACTTGTGCTTCCTGTTGTGCATGAAATTATTCCTGTAAACATGAATACCCTGCGTATTGAAGTAGAAAAAATACAAAAAGACGCCCTAATTACAAAGGATCGCATGCGTGTAGATGTTAAAGCTGACTTTTATTTAAGGGTAGCGCCAAACGCCGCAGGTATTTCAATGGCGGCGCAAACATTAGGAACACGCACCACCCGCGCTGAAGAAGTGAAAAAGTTGATGGAATCTAAGTTTGTTGACGTGCTTCGCGCCGTGGCAGCAGAGATGACCATGACTGAAATGCACGAACAGCGTGCCGATTTTGTGCAAAAAGTACAGCAAAGTGTGGCGAATGACCTGGAAAAGAATGGATTAGAACTAGAGTCTGTAAGCTTAACGGGCTTTGACCAAACCGACTTAGATTTCTTTAATGAAAATAACGCATTCGACGCAGAAGGTCGCGCACGCTTAGCGAAGATCATTGAAGAAAAGCGCAAAGAAACCAATGACATTCAGCAAGAAAATCGTATTTTAATTGAACAGCGAAATTTAGCAGCAGAAAAACAATCCCTAGAAGTAAAACGGGATGAAGAAGAAGCGCGTTTAACCCAAGAACAAATACTGGCATTTAAGCGCCAAGAGCAAAAAGCGGAAATTGCAAAACAGCGGGAAAACAAAGAACGTGAAGAGCGCGAAGCAGAAATTGCGAAAGACCGCGCTATTGAAGCGGCAGAAATAGAAAAATCACGGGAAATTGAAACTCAAGAGATTGCTAAACGCCAAGCTTTAGAGCAAGCGCGTATTCGTCAGCAGCAAGAAGTGGAAGTTGCCGAACAAGTTAAACAAATAGCGGTTGCCAATAAGTCTGAAGAAGAATCAGCTGCGCGGGCAAAAGCGGCGGAAGCTGAAAAAGGTAAAGTTGAGAAAGTAGAAGCGGTAACCACAGCTAAAATGGTGGCCGAAGCTGAGCGTAAAAAGCAAATTGAAGTAATAGACGCCCGCAAGGAAGCTGAGCGTGAGGCGGTAGGCATTACTGTTGAAGCTGAGGCGAAAAAAGAAGCCGCAGAAAACAGTGCTGAAGCCATACTGACAGAAGCCAAAGCCGCTGCCGATGCCAAGATGCTGCAGGCTGAAGCCGATGAGAAAGTTCTTGCGGTGGAAGCTGCCGGTAAACAAGCTCTTTACGAAGCTGAAAACACCCTTAAAGACGAACAAATAGAATTACAAAAAGCACTAGCCATGTTGAAAGTGTTACCAGAACTCGTGGAACATGCAGTTAAACCACTTCAGAATATTGAAGGGATTAAAATACTGCAAGGCTATGGGCAAAACGCAAGTACAACCAATGGGCAAACGGTGGCAAGTGGCAGCCAAGGTGGGTTAGCTGAACAAGTCACTCAGGCTGCGCTAAGTTATCGTGCTAATGCCCCCGTGGTAGATGCCATGCTACGTGAAGTGGGACTCGTGGACAGTGAAAAAGGAACACTCGATGACCTTATCACCGGTAATAGCTCGGTAATGCCTAAGGTTACAGGGGCTAACTCCTCCACTGGCGAGACAAAATCCAATGGCGCAGCAAAGCCCAGTTAAACGGCTTATGTATTTACACGGGCCATTGAACTAGGTGGTTTGCGCATTTATTAGCGCAAGCCGCCACGCTATTAAGCTTAAAAACCTTCTAACACTATTTTCCCAATCGCCGTACCAGACTCTAATTCCCGATGGGCGGCCATTAAGTTTTCCGCGTTAATTTTTCCTAGATGCTTACCCACTGTGGTGTTAATGCATCCCTTATCAATAAGCGATGCCATTTCTGTTAATAGACGCCCTTGTTCTTGCATATCAGCAGTAGCAAACATGGCACGGGTAAACATAAACTCCCAATGCAGCGATATGCTCTTTTGTTTTAGCTTTTTAACATCTAACGATTCAGGGTCGTCAATAAGAGCAATTTTGCCCATAGGCTTCATTAGATCTACGTAAGTGTCTATGTAACTGTCGGTGTTGTTTAAGCTTGCCACATGGGTGACTTCACCAAGCCCTAGCCCTTTAATTTGGGCGCTAAGTGGTTGGCTGTGATCCACCACGTAATCTGCACCTAAGCGTTCTACCCACGCTTTAGAGCTATCGCGAGAAGCCGTAGCAATAACGGTTGCCCCCGTAAGTTGCTTTAGCAATTGCAACATAACTGAACCTACACCACCGGCTGCTCCAACAACCAATACGAGATCGTCGGTTTTTTCAACCTTACCCACCGGCTGCTTTTTAATTGCCAAGTGCTCAAAGACCAATTCCCATGCGGTGATTGTGGTTAGCGGTAATGCTGCTGCGTCACTATCTGACAAGCTACTTGGCGCATTACCTACAATGCGTTCATCCACAAGCTGATATTCAGCGTTCGAGCCCTGACGGGTTAAATCACCCGCATAGAATACCCGATCGCCTACATTAAACTGTTGAACCTCGCTACCCACTGCCACAATTTCGCCAACCGCGTCCCAGCCTAGTACTTTACTTGTCCCTTTCTCGGGCGACACCCGTTGACGAATTTTGTAATCCACAGGGTTTACGGCGATTGCACTTATTTTAACAAGCACATCTCGACCCGAAGGCGCTGGCTTATCGAGTTCTATATCTTTTAGCGCATCGCAATGGCTAATAGGAAGTGACGATGTATATCCAACCGCTTTCATAATGAGCATCCTTTTAAAGTAAGTAGAAGAAATCTAGCTTAATAATAACATTGACACTTTATTCTTAAACCGCACAATGAAAGAAACATTTTCAAAAACTTTTAGATAATAAATGCTATTAGAAGATTTACAGGTAGTGATAAAAGTGGCTGAGTTTCGCAGTATTACTGCTGCTGCGGCTAGCTTAGATATGCGCACAGCAACGGCAAGTGCTGCAATTAAGCGGGTGGAAAGCCAATTAGGTTTCGACCTATTTATACGTA
Source organism: Alteromonas australica (assembly GCF_000730385.1). NCBI lineage: Bacteria > Pseudomonadati > Pseudomonadota > Gammaproteobacteria > Alteromonadales > Alteromonadaceae > Alteromonas > Alteromonas australica. Next base: position 2,635,517 of record NZ_CP008849.1, read on the forward strand.
CCACCCGCTCACTTCGATTATCGACTGCGGGAGAGCGTTACCTTCCTGTTTGTGAGCAAGCCGTAGACATGCTCGAAGGGGCTAAAATGAATTTGCAGGAAGACGCAGACAATATTGAAGGTGAGCTGCGCCTTGGGCTATCTTCAGATTTAGGACGTAATGTTATTGCACCCTGGCTGGATGAATTTATTCAACAGCACTCCAATGTAAAGGTAAAACTCCACCTTTCTGATAGTAATGTCGATTTTTATCGGGATCCCGTAGACATAGCATTGCGCTATGGCTCACCAAACGACACAAATTTATATGGCTTTAAAGTGTGTGAAGTTCCGCGCACGCTAATTGCCTCCCCCATGTATTTACAACAACATCCCAAGCCGACCACGTTGAATGATTTGCAAGGGCATAACGGATTGTTTTATCAGTTACACGATATTGTCTATAACGATTGGGCATTTGAGCACGACAATCAGCCAGTGAAAATAAAAATGTCAGGCAATCGAGCCTCTAATGACGGCGATATGGTTCGGCGCTGGTGCGTGGCGGGCAAAGGTGTTGCCGTGAAATCAAGCTTGGATGTTTGCGACGATTTACTGGAGAAGAGATTAGTTTCCTTACTCCCAGATTATATCCCAAAGCCCACTCAACTATGGTTGATTTGCCCCAGCAGACAAAGCATTACGCCAGCGGTGAGATTGTTAAGAGACACCTTAAGGGAGAAATGCCAGGCAAAATTACACGCACTGGTTCAGGCCAACATTATAGAAAAAGCGCGGCTTTAAATGCCTTCCTCAATCGCATGCGCATTGACATGGTCAATTAACGCGGGAAAAAAGTGATGAAATTGCGCTTCTAACAAGGAGTATTGCGCACCTAGCGTATCCACACTACGGGCAAACTGATTGGCAAAACGAATGCTGTTTGCTACCCGTGTGATAGCATAAGTAATGCCATCAAAACTGGCATAACTATTAAACCAGTGATGCTCTATCATATGGCTAACTGTTCGCTGCATGGGGACAGGCATAGCCGGCATACCTTCACGCAAAAGATTAAAGCTTCGGTAGCAAAAATCATCAAACGTGATGCTGCTATAGGTTGACCAGTTTTTTATTAAAAAATGATCGAAAATCATGTCTAATGCCACGGGAGCAAACCGTCGCTGACCTTTCGGAAACACTTGCTTCGCGGCCATTACCTCAGGGTGGCTATCGGTAAATCTGTCTACCAAATAATGGTTTTGAAGCCCTTGCTGCACACTAAACGGTAACGCAGCCACATTAACACCCTTTCTGAAATCACCAAGCAAATTACCGTAATGAGAATCTACTGTCGGCTGAGATAAATATAAATGTGCTAAATAATTCATCCCCTTAGTATGAGCAAAACAAGCTAGAAAGCAATCCCCACGCTACCCCATACCCTCTATAAAGACACCCACACTTTTCCTCTAACAAGACACCCACAGACCTCCCCTATAAAGACACCCACTTCAACTGGTTTTGCAGTATTTATTATGGGTGTCTATGAATTTGGTGGGTGTCCATGAATTTATTTTTAGTGGGTGTCTCTGTATTAGCTAGCTGTGGTAAAATTCGGGTGCGTTAACCTTATATAGATTTGTCTTTTTTATAGAGAGCCTGCTTTGAAAGAATTACTTGCCCCCATCAACGCTTTTTTACACTGTGAAACCCCTGATGCTTGGGTAGCAGAAGCCACTAAAAAAGAAAATCTATCGATTGTGCTGCTTGATCACCTTGTTTGTGAATTAAAAGCCGCTCAATCTGCGATGTACCTTATTCGTAAATATGCGGTTGATAAAGAAAGCGGTGATGCACTGCTGGCCTGGTTAAAGCCCTTTGAAGATTTCACTTACCGAAAAGTAGGTAGCTGGCAGGCGCTTGCAAATCATCAGAAACTGAATAAATCGATGTTCCCTAAGTCAGGTACGCCATATGGCCAGGATTTAATCGATAAAATGGTGCTGCTGATAAAAGAAGAGTTACATCACTTCTATCAGGTTTTAGAGATTATGGCCGACTACAATATTGAGTATGAATCTGTCGGTTCAAGCCGTTATGCTCGCGGTATGCTCCGTGAGGTTCGTACTTACGAGCCGCAAGCCTTAATTGATAAACTCATTTGCGGTGCATACATTGAAGCACGTTCCTGTGAACGCTTCGCCAAGCTAGCACCGCATGTAGATAAGAGATTAAGTGACTTCTATGTTTCTTTACTTCGTTCTGAAGCGCGGCATTTTATGGATTATTTAACCTTAGCTGAAGATATTGCCGGCGCAGATATTAGTGAGCGAGTCGCATTTTTTGGTGAAGTAGAAGCCCAACTAATTTTGTCTGATGATAGCGATTTCAAATTTCATAGTGGCGTTCCTGCTTTTTCTACCGCGACTGCCTTAGAAGCACAGGGCTAAAGGTACAGTTTTCACACAATTAGATTGATTAAATATTAACCTTGTAGCACACTGAGTTGTAAATCATTTGTTAAATTCAACAAATGAGCACGGGCGTCAGCCTGTAAATAATAACAACAATGTAGATGAACAGGGTTAAATATTATGATACTCAATCACTTAATTGGTATTTATACACATCCAAAAGAAGAGTGGCAAAGCATAGACACCCGCCACGAAACGTCTATGTATGCGCTTACCCATATCGCCATAATTGCGCTTATCCCCAGTATTGTCGCCTATTATTCATCGGCGCATACGGGTTGGAGTATAGGCGCTGGCGACTTAATTAAATTAGATCAGCAAAGTGCGTTAATGATGGCAATCGGTATGTATGCCGGTTTAGTCACGGGCGTATTGGCATTAGCCATATTAATTCACGAACTTGCAAAAGCCTTTGAAGCCACCCCTACATACACTCAATCGTTAGAACTTGCCGCTTACACAGCTACGCCGTTATTTATGGTGGGTTTTGCTGGCCTGTATCCTGAACTTTGGGTAGTTATGGCGGCACTTTTGGTTGGTATTAGTTATTCGGTATATCTGCTTTATTCCGGCGTACCTATTTTAATGCATATGCCAGAGGATAAAGGGTTCATCTATTCCAGTTCAGTGGTGACGTGCGGTCTTGTGCTGTTGGTTATTTTAATGACTGGTTCAGTGCTCATTTGGGGTTTATCTGGTGGCCCTGTTTTTGTCCATTAACTTATACTAAAACGCCCGCAATGGCGGGCGTTTCGTTTATAACGTGGTTTTGGTGCAAGCCTACTTAGTCGCTAGCATCAATGTTATGCACATCTAAATTACTTAACTCGGCCTGTACCACTGGCGCTTCTCGTGATTTTTCACCACGAGACATATCAATACGCTCTAAATACTCTTGATCGATATCAGCAGTAATATAGTTGCCATCGAACACGGATGTTTCGAAGCGGCCAATAGCCTCATTTTCTTCTCGAACCGCAGCCACTAAGTCTGAGATATCCTGGAATATTAGGCCATCGGCTTGAATAAGCTCTGCAATTTGGTCTATTTCGCGGCCATAGGCAATAAGCTCATTGGCAGAGGGCATGTCGATGCCATACACATTCGGGAAGCGAATTTCTGGCGCCGCCGAGGCAAAATAGACTTTTTTCGCACCAGACTCTCTCGCCATTTCAATGATTTGACCCGACGTCGTTCCACGTACAATGGAATCATCTACCAGCAATACGCTCTTTCCTTTGAACTCAGAGGAAATCGCGTTCAGTTTGCGACGTACTGATTTTTTACGCATGGTTTGACCCGGCATAATAAAGGTACGGCCAATATAGCGGTTTTTCACAAAGCCCTGACGGTAAGGTAGCTCTAAGGTATTGGCTATTTGTAGTGCAACATCCATAGATGTTTCTGGGATAGGTATAACCACATCGATATCGAGGTCGCTCCACTCCCTTTTGATTTTTTCGCCCAGCTTACGCCCCATGTTCACCCGTGATGCATAAACCGAAATACCATCGATAAAGCTGTCTGGGCGTGCAAAATAAACAAACTCAAAAATACACGGCGAGGTTACTGGATTTTCAGCACACTGCTGCGTATGTAATTCGCCAGCTTCGGTAATAAATACAGCTTCACCTGGCGCGACGTCGCGAATAAATTGAAAGCCAACAGCATCAAGCGCAACACTTTCTGAGGCTACCATCCACTCTTCGCCTAACTCACTCATACGCTTACCAAGTGCCAAGGGACGAATACCATGGGGGTCTCTAAATGCCACAATACCTTGGCCAATAATGGCTGCTACCACTGCATACGCACCACGAATTTTCTTGTGTACTTTGGTGACAACTTCAAAAATATGAGAAGCAGATACGCTCAACCCCGCCACTTGTTGAAGCTCGTGAGCAAGAATATTAAGCAACAATTCTGAGTCTGACGTGGTATTTATGTGTCTGCGAGCAATGCGGAACACTTCTTCTTGAAGGTCATGCGCATTGGTTAGGTTTCCATTGTGCGCAAAAGCGATACCGAAGGGAGAGTTAACATAGAAAGGCTGGGCTTCTGCAGAGCTTGATGTACCTGCTGTGGGATAGCGAACATGCCCTATGCCCATATTGCCCGATAGCCTTTTCATATGGCGCGTATGAAACACGTCTCGAACCAAGCCATTTGCCTTACGCAAATTAAACATATTTTGGTCGATAGTCATGATCCCTGCCGCATCTTGGCCACGGTGTTGTATTACCGTTAATCCATCATACAGTGACTGCGCCACTGGCGTTTTACCAACTATTCCGACAATACCACACATGTGCGTTACCTATATCAAGCGGGATTTAAAAAACTGGAGGAGCCTTTCATATAAGTGAAAAACCACTCAATAATGACACTGAACTCTGGAATAAGCACAGAGGTTTGCCACCACTGCGATTGCGCAGAGGCGGTAAAGGTGTCTAAGAAAAAAAGCAGTGCGCTTACAACAAGTACGCCGCGTAGCGCACCAAATACAATACCTAATAGTCTGTCTGTTCCCGACAAGCCACTCACTTGTATAAGCTGAGCAAGGGTAAAGTTAAGTAGGCTACCGAGCACAAGTGTAGCCACAAATAGCGCCGCAATTGCAGCACCATTTCGTGCATAAGGGTCTTCGAACGCCGTGAAGTAAACAGCAAGATCGGCATAAAAATTACTGGCAATAAAGAGTGCAGTAAACCATACCACTAAAGAAATGGCTTCTTTAACAAAGCCTCGAATAAGGCTTATTAAGGTAGATACCGCAACGATACCCAAAATGGAAAAGTCTACCCAGTTCATCGTCTCTAAATTGCGTTATTGTCACTTTTGATTGATAAGCAACGTGCCGTTGGCGAGATGGCGCGCATTCTAACAGAAGCCGATAAGATTACCAATGTGTAATATTCGTTACCGGCCAAGCTTGTTCGGCTTTAGTTTACTTTAAATGTGGTTACCTTGCCCTTCAGGTCGGTTAATTCCTTGAGGTGGGGCAACGCTGCTTCTAATTTTTGTTTTTCTAAATCTGGCCCTACAAATACTTTGGTAAGTGGACCTGAACTGGTCTGAATACGGCGACTAAACGCACGATACCCTGCTTTTTCAAGTTTATTGAGCAGCCCCTTTACATTTTTTTCATGACGGAAGCTACCTAGCTGAATAACCCAACCAGCATCTTCTGTGGCTTGCGGTTTGTCGATAACGGTTTGACTGGCAAGGTCATTTTTTGCTTCGATTGTCGCTTCGACAGGCTGAGGTAGCGAAGTGCTTTCATCTGTTACGTTTTTGCCCTCGCCCATCTCATCAGCGCTTTTTTCTGCCGTAAGCATGTCGTCCACAGGCACGTCGTCTTCTAATTCAACGGGTCGCTGAGCGGCATTAGCCACTCTGTTGGTGGGAAAGGCTTCGGGCTCAACAATGGGCTTTTTAGGTGGGTTTGCAGGAATAGAAACAAAAGGCTCACGGTTTGTTTGCTTTTTGCCGTCTAGAAAGTCTGGTAAAAAAATTACAGCAAGTGCCACTATGATGATGGTACCTACCAGTCTATTCTTTAAAGCCGACGACACTGTGTTCTCCCGATAATTTCTTATTTATTTTCTATGAGTGCTGGTGTTCGTGTGTCATCACTGCCGCAACAGTAATAAACGAACCAAAAACGAGTACAAGTTCGTTGTTTTCGCAATGTTTAAGTGCGGATTCATAAGCTGGGGCAACCCCATTAAAACGGCTTATGGCTGACGCCGGCACCGCTGCACTTTCAAGCGCCGATGTTAACACATCTGCCTCGCAGCCTCTTGCCCCCTCGGTACTCGCTACATACCATTGTGCATTTAGTTGTGATAGTGGCGCAAGTGTTTCTGCAATAGACTTATCTTTAAGCATACCCACAACGGCGTGTATCTTATTTGCTTGAAAACCTTGTAGCCATGACAGCATCGCTTTCGTGGCTTGTGGGTTGTGCGCTACATCAACCACAACCTTGGGTGTATTTCGCAAAAGCTGCTGCCTGCCGGGCAATCGGGTATTGGCAATAACGTTTTGAATAATAGCGTTAGACGGCAACATTTCAATCGCTTCTAATGCGGCTAACGCCGTGCATACATTCTGAAAAGGAATATGTGGGGCAGGTAAACTGTTCAGTATTGAGTGCTTTCCTTGCCAGTCCCATTGCCCCTGTTGATTGAGCGGTGCGCTGCCATTGGAATAAAAATCTTTTTGAGCCCACACAGCATCAACATTCCGTTCATTGACTGACGCAAATAGTGTGTCAGGTGGGCGTAGCTCACCTATTACCGCTTTACCGTTTTCACGCATAATGCCGGCTTTTTCTGTGGCAATTTTCTCTCTTGTATCACCCAAATAGTCTTGGTGATCTAAATCGATGGTAGTGATAACGGCTAAATTTGCGTCAAGAATATTGGTCGCATCCAATCTTCCCCCTAGCCCAACTTCCAAAATAACCACATCGGCCTGCCAGTCTTGCATCATTTTTATGGCCGCAAGGGTACCAAACTCAAAGTACGTGAGGGTAATCTCTTCCCTTGCCGCTTCTATCGCTTGAAAAGCTTGGCAAAAAGCATGGCTGTCGGCCCACTCTCCGTTAAAGCGAACACGTTCACGGTAGCTCACTAAATGCGGCGACCCATAAACAGCCACGCGCTTCCCTTGCGCAAGCAAGGCTTGCTCTAAGAATCGACAGGTGGTGCCTTTACCGTTTGTGCCCGCCACGGTAATAAGTAACGTATTATCAAATTGAAGTTTGAGCCTTTCAGCCACCTGTTTAACACGGGTGAGGCCCATATCAATGGCTGAAGGATGGATAGATTCTAAATAAGAAAGCCACTGCTCTAACGCAGAATCGTCAGTAGCAGTGGGCAATTTTTTTGGTGTATTCACTAATGTTGATGATGCAGCTTAAGTAACAAGCCGTGTAATTTATCACGCATTTCTCTGCGGTCAACAATCATATCGATTGCGCCCTTCTCAACAAGGAATTCACTGCGCTGAAAACCCTCAGGCAGCTTTTCGCGGACGGTTTGTTCAATTACCCGTGGGCCAGCAAAACCAATCAGTGCTTTAGGCTCTGCAACGTTAACGTCGCCAAGCATGGCTAAACTTGCAGACACACCGCCCATAGTAGGGTCGGTTAGCACAGAAATGTATGGCAAACCTTTTTTACTTAACTTGGCCAAAGCTGCTGATGTTTTCGCCATTTGCATTAGCGACATAAGCGCTTCTTGCATTCGCGCGCCGCCACTGGTCGAAAAACAAATAAGGGGGGTGTTGTTCTCAATACATGCATTAACGGCGGCCACGAAACGTGCACCAACAACCGAGGCCATAGAGCCGCCCATAAAGGCAAACTCAAAACACGCAACCACCACAGGCATACCTTTCAGTTTACCTTTTACCACCACCAGGGCGTCTTTTTCGTTGGTGGCTTTTTGCGCCGCCACAATGCGATCTTTATAGCGTTTCGAGTCTTTGAACTTAAGTATGTCTTGTGGCTCGTGTTCAGAGCCTAGCTCTACCCTATCACCCTCATCTAAAAAGGCGTCGATACGGCGACGAGCAGTAATGCGCATATGATGATCGCATTTAGGGCAAACTTCTTGAAGCTTCTCTAATTCGGTTTTGTACAATACAGCCTGACAAGAGCCGCATTTAGTCCAAATCCCCTCAGGTACATTACCTTTTGTGGATGTTTGCGTACGCGGAAGAATTTTTTGAATCCAGCTCATCGAAAATGAATCCTTTGTATTTTGTAGTGCACAGGTAGCATTCGCGTTTTACTTTTCGGGGCTACCCGTGCTGCATGAATATTTCGGCTACTCGACGCTTTGCGATATCAATATACGCGCCACGTTAGTACAACCACCTAATATAACGCGCTATTAGACCACAATACAGGAAAATGGAAAAAACAAAACTGGTCTAAGAAGTTGAGCCCCTCTTAAACGAGGTAGGGTTTACGGCTAAATCTAAGCTGCTAAGGCGAGCGAGGTGGTGAACTCAGCCGCCCTATAACCGCATAATCGTGGCTCCTAGTTTTCTGCAAGAAACAGCGGGCCTAGAGGAAGTTTAGGTATGTTATGAATGTCTGGATAAGTCACATCAACCAAATAGAGGCCATTGGGTTTTGCTGTCGCTGCCGCGAGGCTGCGATCTTTACCGGCTAAAAGCTCTGCTATCCAGTCTTCGGGTTTATCACCAGCACCAATTTCAACTAACGAACCTGTGATATTTCTTACCATATGATGCAAAAATGCATTAGCACGAATATCAATGACAACATATCGGCCTTGGCGGTAAACACTGACATTGGTGACATTGCGAAATGGCGTTTTACTTTGGCAAAGTGCGGCACGAAAAGAGGTAAAATCCTGTTCGCCAAGCAGTGCCTGCGCTGCTCGGTGCATCTTTTGTTCATCAAGCTCACGGTGCACATGCGTCACACCATGATGCAAAATAGCCGGGCGTAACTTTGCATTGAAGATGACATAGCGATAACGTCGATGCGTTGCAGAAAAGCGAGCATGAAAATCGTCGCTCACTTCTTTCGCCCAGGTAACCGCGATAGCGTTTGGTAAATTAGCGTTAACACCCAAAGTCCATGCCTTTAAGGGGCGCTGAACGTGTGTTTCAAAATGCACCACTTGAGCCGTGGCATGAACACCGGCATCGGTGCGACCAGCGCACTGCACTTCTATTGTGGTATCCGCCACGGTAGATAAGGCGCGCTCCAAATGCTCTTGTACACTTGGCACTTCTCGTTGACGTTGCCAACCATATACGGCAGCCCCATCGTATTCAATGCCTAAGGCAATTCGCCCCATTGTTTTGAAACCTCTAAATTGAAAAGCCGCTAAGTTTAGTCATACCGCTTGCAACATGCAATTAGCTGATGGACTTCAATATAGATTCAGCTTCTTGTTTTTGTTCTTCACTGCCCTGCGACACCACTTCGTCTAGCAATTCTTTCGCGGCGGGGACGTCGTCCATTTCAATGTAAACACGGGCTAAATCGAGGTTTGCATTTTGGCCGGCGTCTTTGTCAATATCGATAACCGCATCATTGTCGTTTACACCGGTAAAGTCAGACAAACTCACATCTAAATCTAATTCAGCGGTATCAGGGTCGATATCGCCGTCGTCTTCGCCTTCGTCCATTAACGCATCTACGTCGAGAAATTCTTCAGGGGGCGTTCGTGGTGTTGCCTCGTCGCCTACTGGTTCCACGTCGTTGAGTAACGCGGCTAGGTCTAAATCGGGGTTATCAAGTTGCAGTGATGCCTCTTCTTCGGGGCTTTTGTCCGTTTCACTTTGCGCAACAGGCGCTTGATTATTCTCGTCTTCAGACACTGTCTTAATGTCTAAATTGCCGTCTTGCTCAGCACCTAATTCAGGTTCTACACTAGGTGTGTCTGCTTCTAAACTTTCAAGTAACTCATCAAAGTCTTCACTGTCTAGTTCGTCATAAATGTTTTCTGTGCGCGGTGCTTCGTCGCCGGTGTTATCTGCGTCATCACTGTCTTCGGTGGATAGCCAATCATCCAACCCAGGCACATCTGCCAACTCGCTGTCTTGTGCATTATTTGTGGTGTCGAGAGACTCTGGCTCAGGAATATCAGCCTCTGATAACACACCGTCTTGTTCCTGCTCTAGCTCGAACTCATCAATGTCATCAAATGCACTGTCTAAGATGCTGTCATCAAAGTCAGACTCTGGCTCTGGCTCTGGCTCTGGCTCTGGCTCTGGCTCTGGCTCTGGCTCTGGCTCTGGCTCTGGCTCTGCAAGTGTATCGTCTGCTTCACCAAATGTAGGTATATCATCCATCATTTGCTGATCGAATTCAGCCAACGCGTCTTCCAACGGATCGGGAGAGGGGGAATCTGCTTCTGCTTCTGCTTCTGCTTCTGCTTCTGCTTCTGCTTCTGCTTCTGCTTCTGCTTCTGCTTCTGCTTCTGCTTCTGCTTCTGCTTCTGCTTCTGCTTCTGCTTCTGCTTCTGCTTCTGCTTCTGCAGGAGGCTCTTCTAACTGGCTGTCGCTGTCAAGTAATTCTTCATTAAAATCAGCATCTTCCGCCAATGTCTCCGGCGCATCCCCAAGCTCTTCCAGCTCAGTATCACCCTGTTCTTCGGTCTCTAATTCATTAAGCAGTTCATCCGACAATTCGTCTATTTGTGCTTCACTGTCGTTTTCTTGGGCTTCTAATTCAGCGAGTAATTCATCAGTAAGGGGGTCACTTAAATCTTCTTCTTCCCCTAACGGTGTGTCGCTATCATCAGCCTCTTGTTCTTGCTTGGGTGAAATGTCAGGTTCTGCTTCAATTTCAGACTCTAATTCAGCTAACAACTCATCGGTTAACGCATCATCTAGGTCTTCGCTTTCACCTTGGGCGCTCTCGCCCTCTGAAGCATCTGCCGTCGTGCCTGAGTCATTTTCTGGCGTGTCATCACTGGGTTCATCGAAATCAGCATCGTCACTTTCCGCTTGTAGCTCTGCAATGAGATCGTCTGAAAGCGGGTCGGTAAACTCATCTGCATTTTCCATGTTCTCAACATCGATTTCATCGACATCAACATCATCTAAGTCATCAGTAATCGCATCTAAGCTTTGAATAGATTGCGGTGAAGGCGGTGTTTGCTCTATTTCAATTTCGTCATCTTCAGACGTTTCTTCATCTTCGTCGTCTAAGCCGCCCATCATCTCAATTTGCTCAATCTCATTAAGCAAATCGTCAGTGATTTTATCCAGTTCATTATTCTGCTGGTTAATTTCATCATCCAGCTTATCAATCATTTCCTCATTAATGAGGTCGTCTTTGCTGTCTAATTCGTCAGTTAAGCTGGGCTCTGGTGCATGCTCGTCTAAAAGATCATCAATGCTGATTTCAGGCTTGTCGTCTTCATCATCTACATCGGGTAATGCAGACTCTGCCGCAAGAATATCGTCAATGTCATCAATATCGAAATTACTATCAATGTCATTATCGCTTGCTGGGGTTTCTTCTGGTGGGTTCTGGGCATCATTAAGTATATCGTCAATATCAAAGTCGTCTAAATCGCCATCAGTACTATCATCCCCATCTAAGTCGCCACTAACATCATCCATGTCGGCATCTGAGTCATCAGTGAAGCCGTCATTAAGGTCGTCGTCAAGGTCAGCGTCAAGATCTATTCCTTCTACGTCATCATCGTCGCCAGATAAATCGAAACCATCAATATCACTACCTGCATCATCCTCACTTAGCACTTTGTCAGACAAATCATCGTCGTCAAACAAACTGTCTAGTTCATTTTGATCCAGTTCGTCAGCGCCTGCCTCAAACAGCTCGTCTGAATCATCGTCAGGCACTAACATGTCATCTTCTAAGTCAGCAAAGGTTTCTAATTCACTGTCTAAGCTATCTTCTAGCTCTGATGTTAGAACGTCGTCTAGAAGGTCGTCGTCATTAAATAGCTCGTCGTCGCTAAGTTCGGCTTTATCATCTAAATCAGGGGCAATTGCGGTGGCAAGATCGTCTAATTCGTTATCAGGAACTGGTACAGAGTCACTTACAGTTGCGTCTGTTACCGGAGCCGATTGAGCATCCCTAGGTTTACGTTTAAGTAGCCATACAATGAGACCCACGACTAATAAAAGGGTAATTAAGCCCGTGGCAATAATTAACGTGATGGGGCTCATTAACGCGTTAAGGAACGAAGCATTCTTCTCTGCTTCTCGCTGCGCCTGTTCGGCTCGCATCATTGCCAGAAGTTCTTCTTGCAATGCCACTTGTGTGTCAAGTTGCTGCTTGACGTCACCTTCCACCTGGCCGCGTAACGACTCAAGTTCACCGTTAACCTGATCAACCCTATCGTACAACTTACGATTTTCGTTCAGCAGCGCCTCTACATTTTCGAGTGAGGCGGCGAACTGCATACGCAACTCATCAAACTGACGAGTTTGCTCTGCATCTAAGCGAGTAATTTTACGTTCTATATCTGACTGGGTTTGGGTTAAGTCGTTTTGATTCACCAACGGCGATGGCGGCTTAATATTTCGCACGCTGCTACCAGGCTGGTTCAGTAGTTCGGCAAATTCTCTATCGTCTCGTTCAGCACGAATGCGTGCTTGCTGGGGGCTGATTCTGGCAATATAGCGTTCAGAAGGCAGTTTTAATGTGGCGCCTTCTACCAGTAAATTCAGATTTTGCTGTTCAAATGCGTTGGGATTTAATTCGTAAATCGCCGCCATCACTTGATAAACCGTGAGGTTATTATTTTGGCGATAACGTTCGGCAATTCTCCACAAGGTGTCTTGTGCGTCTATGGGCCCATATTCTAAACCTGAATATTGATCCGTCGCATCTTTCGGCCCTTTTAATTGCGTGGCGCGTTCCTGTGCATAAACATTGATATGTGGGGCTGTGAAAAACAGTGTAAATAAAAGTAAGCCCGTTAAATGCAGTTTCATAGCAATCCTATATGCCCTCAAGCGTCAACACGTGCTGAATACGAAGCCGTGCTTTTGTCTTCATTGTTACTGGGTTGTTTATCAGCGCAGTTAACAATTAACGACTTTTATTCTTATTGTTTAATAGCACTCGCGCATGAATATTTGAGGCTATCAACCTTGTTACGCCCCTACTTCACCCGTTTTTGCGTTCCACAAAATGGGGGTGATAACCCTTAGAAGTAGCAACATAAATGTATTATGTGTTTACAAAACTATAAACCAGTTATCCAGACCAATCTAGTTAGCCCTCATCTTTTCGCTATCTATTTGTTGAATATCGATATATTTGTTATCGGCAAGGCCGGCAAAATGTTTACCCACCGAGGTTAAAAATTGGGGTGCCCTGTCTGTACCTACCTTCGGGCACCTCACCTTATATTACAGATAATCTTGAATGAGTGTTTCAGCAATTTGGATACTATTGGTCGCGGCCCCTTTTCTAATGTTGTCAGACACAACCCAAAGGTTTAGCCCGCAAGGGTGAGTAATATCGTTTCTTACTCGCCCAACATGCACGCTGTCGTTTCCGCTGGCGCTGCTCACTTGGGTGGGAAATTGTTCAGCGCCTTCGTACAGCGTAACCCCAGGCGCATCGGCCAACAACTGCTTAACTTGCTCGGCGTCTACAGGTGCACGAGTTTCTAAATGAATGGCTTCAGCATGACCATAAAAAACAGGCACTCGTACCGCTGTAGCGTTCACTAAAATACTATCATCGCCCATGATTTTTTGCGTTTCCCACACCATTTTCATTTCTTCTTTGGTGTAATCGTTATCTTGAAACGCATCAATTTGCGGAATAGCATTAAACGCAATTTGTCGGCTGAAGGCTTCAGTTTTGACTTCGCGGGCGTTAAGCAAACTGGCGGTTTGCTTGGCAAGTTCTTCCATCGCTGATTTTCCAGCACCAGAAACAGATTGGTAAGTACATACGTTGATACGTTCAATACCCACTGCATCTTGAATAGGTTTTAACGCCACCATCATTTGAATGGTTGAACAATTTGGGTTCGCAATAATATTGCGGTTTCTAAAATCGGCCAATGCGTGTGCATTCACTTCAGGTACAACTAACGGAATATCATAGTCGTAACGGTAGTGAGAGGTATTGTCGATAACAATACAGCCCGACTCGGCAGCTAAGGGGGCAAACTTAGCAGAGATATCACCACCCGCTGAAAAGAAACCAAATTGTACCAGGCTCCAATCGAAGGTATCTGCGTTTAACACTTCAATATCTTCGCCTTTAAACGTCACTGTGGTGCCTGCAGAACGTTCACTTGCCAATGGGTACAAACGGCCTATCGGAAAGCCTCGTTCGGCTAAAAGCTCTATCATGGTCTGCCCAACGAGACCTGTCGCTCCTAATACGGCAACATCAAAGGCTTGTGACATAGTGGTATAACTCCTAACTGGTTTACGTCTTTAATTTATTGATGTATCGCGAAACCCAATGCCATTAGCTGCTGCTTAATGCCATTGCTTGTGCCTTCCGGCAAAATGAGGGTATAAGCGCTGCATTCTCGGCGCACGCGATACTGCTTTCTCAGTGTTGAAAATTGGCTTGCTAGTGCAGGTGCTGGGTCATCGGTAGCTCCGCGAGTGTCATTTGACAGTGTAGAAAGCGGGCTAAGTGCATCACGCATGGCGGCGTCGTCTATTTTCACGTCGTACACCGATAAAAATAACGCCGTCAAGTCTTCCGTAGTAAGCGAATCTGCATCTTTGTTTGTCAATGCCACCGTTGTAGGTGCAAGAACCTCCAACACATCGCTCAGCTTTTTCTGTACGGGCTTGCCCGCTATAGCGCAAATTTGTTCGTAAATAATTTGGGTACCGCGCACCTTCCCTTCAACCGAGTGCCCCGCAATGTGCGGCGTTACCTGCCAGCACAGTGCTAACAGCTCCCTATTTATGTTTGGCTCATTAGCAAATACGTCAAGCGCTACGGTAGGTGGGTTTTCTTGGCTTAAGCGAGCGATAAGGGCAGCTTCGTCTACCACTTCCCCTCGACATGCGTTGATAAACAATTGCGATGACGACATTTGAGCTAACGCGTCGGCGTCAATGAGATGCTCCGTTGCAAAAGGCCCTGACTTCACAAATGGCACATGTAGCGAAATCACGTCACAGGTTAGAATATCTTGAAGCTTATAAAACTCGCGACTATCACCTTGAGCTTCCAGAGGCGGATCGCACAATTTATAGTGTATGTTAAGTGCATCTAGTAGGTTGCTTAACGCCGTGCCCACATGGCCTGCACCTACAATACCTACGGTACACTGTTCAATATTGATGATATTGGCTTTGTGCGCTTGCAACACGGTGCTCACCACATATTCAGCCACAGCCACGGCGTTGCAGCCTCCAGCCGAGCCCCACGTTATCCCCTGTGAGTCTAACCAATCAGTATCCATATGATTGGTGCCAGCCGTGGCTGTGGTCACAAAGTTAAGTTGAGGGCAAGGGGCAATAGATTGCTGGTTAATTTGCGTGGTAGAACGAATGGCCATAATGTCGGCCTGCTTTATCGCGTCTTTACTGAGCGTTTGCCAAGCGTAAGTTGTTACCTCTCCTAATGGGGCAAGGTATTCACATCCAAATGGGATCGTGTCTTCAAGAAGTATTTTCATGGGCGTAAGTTTAACGCAAACGCAATGAATAGTAACCTTGGCAAAGCAATTTCTTAGCGGGAAATATTTCTCTACCCCAATAAGATATTTGTCGCTACACTGCCATAAAAATCGCCTTGTAAGCAATATGTTAAAAGAAGAATATAAACGTCGATTATCACGGGCAACCTGGTTCGCGTCCATCCCGGTTGAATTGCAAACTGTGGTGTTTGAAAATATGCGTTGCAGACATTTTGACGCTGGCCATTTATTGCACGGAAAAGGCGATGAAGGTGTGGGGTTTTACGGCGTTTGTGAAGGAAGGATTCGGGTAATGAATACCAGCAACGACGGTAAAGCCCTTCTTCTTGCCCTATTGGGCCCGGGTACCTGGTTTGGTGAAATATCTTTGTTTGATGATTTACCCCGTACCCATGACAGTTATTGTGATGTAGACACTTGGGTAGGCATTATTCCTAAAACCGCGTTTAAGCGTATGTTGGAAAGCCACCCTCAACTTTACCCGCACTTTACCCGCTTACTGTGCTCCCGCGTGCGCAGTGCATTTCAGTTTATTGATTCCAGTGCAGGGTTAAGTTTGAAGCAACAATTGGTGAAACGGTTACTTATGCTGTCTACCAGTTTTGGGCAATATCAACCTACCCAAAACAGCGTTGTATTGCGGTTGTCTCAGGAATCGCTAGCGCAAATGATTAATAGTAGTCGCCAAACGGTGAATCAATTGCTTCAAGGTTTACAAGCTGAAGGAGTGGTTCGTGTCCACTACGGACAAATTACCGTAATGGACATGAATGGAATGTTTGCCCTACTTAACGAGTAAGCACAGCGCCTATGGCTTAGCGCTGTGTTTTTTTTCGTAGCGCTGCGCTATTTCTCGTAGCGCTGCACTATTTCTCGTAGCGCTGCATTACCAAGGTCGCATTGGTGCCGCCGAAACCGAAGCTGTTAGACATGACGGTATTTAGCGTGGCTTGGCGGGTCTCAGTAACGATATCAAGCCCTGCTGCAGCCTCATCAAGTGTATCTATGTTAATAGACGGCGCAATAAAGTCGTTTTCTAGCATTAACAAACTATAAATCGCTTCATTGACACCCGCTGCACCTAGGGCATGCCCGGTCAATGACTTTGTCGCGCTAATAGGCACACCCGATTGACCAAAGACTTCCTGAATCGCTGCCAGCTCTTTCACGTCACCCACCGGTGTTGAAGTGCCATGCGTGTTAAGGTAGTCAATAGGGGCGTCAACGTTTTGCATGGCCATCTTCATGCATCGAATGGCGCCTTCACCTGATGGTGCAACCATGTCAAATCCATCAGAGGTCGCGCCATAGCCAACCACTTCACCATAAATTTTTGCACCACGGGCTAAGGCATGCTCCAGTTCCTCAACCACCACCATGCCACCGCCACCAGAGCTAACAAAACCATCTCGTGCGGCATCATAGGTACGAGACGCTACAGCTGGATTGTCGTTGTATTTAGAGCTGAGTGCACCCATGGCGTCAAATTGACTGGATAGCGACCAATGTAGCTCTTCGCCACCACCGGCGAATACAACATCTTGCTTGCCAAGTTGAATAAGCTCTAATGCATTACCAATACAGTGAGCACTGGTGGCACACGCAGAAGCAATCGAGTAATTAACACCACGAATTTTAAATGGCGTAGCCAAACATGCTGATACCGTTGATGCCATACAACGAGGAACCATATAAGGCCCTACGCGTTTTACACCTTTTTCACGAAGAATATCTGCAGACAATACCTGGTTTTCAGAAGATGCACCGCCAGAACCGGCAATAATACCTGTGCGATCATTTGAAATATCTTTTTCTTCAAGACCCGAGTCTTCAATCGCTTGCTGCATTGCAACATACGCGTAGGCCGCTGCATCGCCCATAAAGCGCATTGCTTTGCGGTCGATATGTGCTTTAAGGTCAATATCAATATTGCCCCAAACTTGGCTTCTAAGGCCCATTTCGGCAAATTGTTCTGAAAACGTAATGCCAGATTTTCCTGCTTGCAAAGAAGCAAGCACTTCTTGTTTATTGACGCCGATACTTGAAACAATGCCAAGCCCGGTGATTACTGCTCTCTTCATAGTTTACCCTTTGCGTTGATGCGGCCTATGGTAACGATTTTACGTCATGAAGTGGTCTGCTTTGCGCCACTACACACCCCAAACATACCGCTTCGCTATTATTGATAGTTATATTTGCGCATTTTGTAGAATACTTTAGCCAATGTATCACGAAACAAATAGTGTATTGGCACCAGAATGTGCGAACTTCATAAAATCTTCACAGGTAACCTGTAGCAAAAATTCTGTTTTTCACTCAAGCACTCTTGGTGGGTTTTTAGTAAAATGCGCTCAGCGTATCCATTTGAATGTACAGAGTAGTGTAAAAACGTGAAATCTAAGCAGGCAGAAGTTCATTTTAACGACAAAGGCACCCCTATTGCGTCACACTTTGATGATGTTTACTTTTCAAATGATAGTGGTGTTGATGAAACCCTGCACGTTTTTGTGGCTGGAAATGACTTACTCACCCGATGGGAAAACTGGCAAGCCCCCTATTTTGTGATTGCTGAGACCGGATTTGGTACTGGCCTTAATTTCTTAGTGGCCATGAAGGTATTTAGCGAGTTTC
The DNA here is from genome assembly GCF_000730385.1 of Alteromonas australica. Classification (NCBI taxonomy): domain Bacteria; kingdom Pseudomonadati; phylum Pseudomonadota; class Gammaproteobacteria; order Alteromonadales; family Alteromonadaceae; genus Alteromonas; species Alteromonas australica. Next base: position 2,653,766 of record NZ_CP008849.1, read on the forward strand.
GTCAAAATAACCCATCGCACCCACTGAAGCATCTGTATTTTCTCAGTACCGAAAAATACCCGCTGCCGCTACCGGATATGCAAAAAGCCCTTGACGCCTTCCCTACACTTCAGGCTCAAGCTAATGCACTTAAAACAGCCTATCCTCTAGGTTTAGAAGGCTGTCATCGCAGGCACTTTGAGGCCTTTTCAACCACCTTAGATTTGTGGATAGGTGATGTTCATGAACGCTTACCGCAATGGTCTTCCCCTATTTCTGGCTTGGTAGACGCTTGGTTCTTAGATGGGTTTGCGCCGAGTAAAAACCCCGAAATGTGGACCGACGATTTGTTTCGCCAAATGGCAAGGCTGTCCAAACAAGGCGCCACGTTTGGCACCTTTACAGCAGCGGGCATCGTCAAACGCGGTTTAGCGAATGTGGGCTTTACTATTCAAAAACGGAATGGCTTCGGGCGTAAGCGCGATATGCTCACCGGTACTTACAGTGAGGAAAAAGCACAAGGCCGCGACTTTGAAGGCCCTTATTATCGCTATAATAGACGCAAGTTATCGCCGGGTGACGAGGTTATTGTGGTGGGGTCTGGACTTGCCGCGGCTACCGCCACGTTAGCCTTGGCGAAGCAAGGCTTGAAGGTGACTGTGTGCTTTGATGATGAGAATTTAGCCTCAGGCGCGTCTGGTAACCCCCAAGGTGGATTTTACCCGCAGCTTCATGCTCAAGAAAGCATTGCCAGCCGCTTACAAGCCCATAGTTTTTTGTTTTCCCGCGCATATTACAACCAGGTGATTGCAAGCCAAGAAGGGCAACGTATTGCGCATAATTTCTGTGGCGTTGTACAGCTAAACTTTAACGAAAAAGTTGCCGAGCGCCAGCGCAAATTAATTGAAAATGATGTATGGCCTTCGGCACTTGTCCATGCTGCCACACCCGAGTTTATTAGTGAGCGCGCGAAAATCCCCTTGCCATTTGATGGGCTGTTTATTCCTCTTGGAGGCTGGATTTCGCCGCCTGACTTAGTGACAGCTCTGCTAACCTTAGCCCAAAATTACGGCCAGGTTACCCTAAAACCTCACCACCGATACGGCGACCATGAGGTTATGCAATCATCACAAGGAATGAAAACGGTTCGCGTGAATTTTGACACAGGTGAAACATTAACAGCGAAGCACCTGATACTCGCGTTAGGTGCGGGGGCAGTTAACTTGCCCGCGTTTGCTTCACTTCCACTTCGCCCCGTAAGAGGCCAAGTTGAAGCCATACCTAGCCAATCGCCGCTAAAGCCACTTGCCACTGTACTTTGCCATAAGGGTTATATGACACCCGCGCATCTGGGTCGTCATGCACTTGGCTCAACGTACGGTAAAGACGATTTAAACACAGATGTAAATACACAAGACACTGAACAAAACTTACAAACCCATAAAAAGGCCATGTTAGGTGCACAACTGGTAGAACAACTGCATCACGATGGTACTGCCCGTGCTGCAACGCGTTTAGGCTCACCGGATCACCAGCCTGTGTGTGGTGTACTCACGCACTTTACCAATTTGAAGCCCCATTACGTCGATTTATCACTGGGCAAACCTATCAGTCAGGCATCACCCATTGAGAACATTCCGGTGAGTACATTATGCTGTTTGGGATCTCGCGGGTTAACCACGGCGCCTTTAGCCGCTGAATTGCTCGCAAGCGAGCTTACTCACAGCCCGCTTCCTTTAACCAAAGATTTGTGTCACGCACTGCACCCAGCGCGATTTATGGTAAGAGAGTGCATAAGAGGAATATTAGAAGATTAATTTGCCAGCGCCGTGGTAGAAACGATTTTATTTAAATCCATTACAATAAATGCAGGAATATAAACATTCGCACTGGCCACCACGTGTTTATTTTGCATTGACACAATACGGGCGTTAACACGCACGCCACGGTCATCTTCAATGATGGTGCCGGTTACCACATGATCGATAGCCACCTGCTTTGCCAACGCATTCGCTTTGCGCGAGAGTACAAAATCGCCGTAGGGCGTAACTGTCACCCCACCGGCTAATTTAAAATCCACAATGGCCAAGCCAAAATCTTGTAATTCAGCTATAAGGTACTCAGAAAGCTGATTACCCAGCACGGTTCCATCTTCTAACGATTGATTAAGCCTAACAAAACTGGTGATACCCACCCTGTCTTCTAAGGTTAATCGCGTGGCATTTTCCATAAGGTTCATGGCCAACTGAGAGGCGTAATCGTTCAGGCGTTTATGGGTTTGTGAAGGGAAAAAGCCGTGATGCAAAGGGTCTCGGTAGCCTGGCTCAACCGTCACATACTGCTGATATTCGCGGTCTCTAGAATCAGGTGTATAGACCAGCCCCGAACCACGAGGCACAGGTACGGGTTTTTCGTCGTGGGAAATTTCACCATCGTCACCTAGCCAAAACGACCCCATGGATTCGGTGCTAGTGCAGCCGGCGAGTGTGAAAGCCAGTAAGACAAACATCACCGCCCAAAGACGCTTATTTTCCATGTTAACCTCGGCTTAATCTTACGCCATCGCGCATGCCATTTTGCTGGCTACCATCACTAGGAATAAGTGCATCTACCACGTAAAACGGCACCAGCATTTGTGCGCTGGCCACCACTGCGCGAGACTCTATGCCTAAAATTCGCGCGTTCACGAGTACACCACCTTGGTGTTTCGCCATGGTGCCTGTTAGCACATACTCAATGGGTAAACTACTGCTTAACTCTAGGTAGTCTCGACTTAATACGAAGTCGCCATCAGTGGTAATTCGAATGTAATCTGTGGCTTTAAAATCGATAACAGGAACACGAAATTTATGCAATTCATGTACAAAAGATTCGGCCATTTGCCTACCGAGTAAATCCGTAGTTTGTAGGTCGGTATCAATTAATGCGAAGTGCGTTACACCAATGGGCGTTTTTTCGTTCACATACTCCATGTTAGCAATAAGGTCTTGGGTCATGTTTTTCACATAATCGCCAATATGCTTAGTGAGTGGTCGGCCCTTGTAAGCGCCTTGCACGCTTGAATAGAGTGGCGGTTGGCCAATGGCACCATAGGCATCCATACCTTGACTTGCGCTTTCATCATCATCGTCTGGCTCCACCGGAGCACGGTCGATGGCCGTAATATCGATGACATTCATAGGTTGACTAACAGGCTCGGCTTGCGCCGTTTCGTCATCACCTTTCATCATAGAACAGCCACTTAGGGAAACTGCTATCCCTGCTACCATTAAGGCTATTCGCTTGTTAAATGCACTCATCCCGTTACCTCGTACTCTCGGTTCTGTACAAACGCCCATTGCGGCTGGTTACCTGCTCGGTTTCCCAAAATAATTCTGAAGGGAAAAAGCGCGTCGCAGCGGCCACCACGTCTTTGTTTCTTGCATTAATAATGCGCGCGTTAACCATAGCGCCCGCCTGTTGATATACAAGGGTGCCCGTTATATAAAAGTCTACGCGTTCAATGTCTGACAACTGTTCAATATCTCTTGTTAGTATTCTGTCACTGTTGTCGTTTAACATTATATCGTTCGATAACTTAAATTCTTGAGTAGTAAAACCTCTTTTTGACGCTTCGGTAATCATACCTTGCTCTAATTGGTGGCCTAAAAGCATAAGTGGATGCTGATTGTCAGGGTTATATTTCATGGTGTCGGCGGGAACAAAACCTACCACGGCGTAACGGGTTTGCCGTGAAGGACGCACGCCCGCAAAAAGCTCATTGGCTAGAATATAAGTGTGGTATTCAACATTACCCAACGCCGGCACATTAGGGGTTTCTGCTTGAGACATTGATTGTTGCTGTTCGGATGAACTGCAGCCCACTTGCATTAATGCAATAACAACCCATGCCAGCAATGGCTTTTTGATAGCAATCATAAAATAACCTAAATCTAGCGAAACAAGAGATTTGCACAATTCATGCAACGTCTACCGCAGGTCTGCAATCTTCGCACCACCTAACTAAACTTCAAGTGTATTTTTAACAAACCCCAATAAAATCTGTGCATTAGACAAATACACGCTGGATAGATTACAGGCAATATACGCGAACTCATCCCAAAATGCGGAAGCCCTTTGCCGTTTACTATTGCCGCTTGCCTTGTGCTGCTAAACCGTAACAAAGATGATGAAAAGGTGATATTTCACAAAAGCAGCAAAGATTGCACAGGCAACTATTTGTTCTTTATGTAAATATTCCCTTACTGTATAGTTGAATGCTACTTGTACTTTGCGTCAATGCAGTAGGCTATGATTTATATTGGCAGTCACATATTCGACATTGAGAAGCGACAGCTTCTGCTTAATCAGGGCGAAAGCATTGTTCACCTTGAGCCCAAAATATTCGATCTGTTACTGCTATTTACCGAACAACCTAATCGCATACTTACAAGAGACGATCTGCTAGCCCATTTATGGCCTGGTACCTTGGTTACCGATAATGCGGTGAACAAGCTAATAGGCAACCTTCGCAAAATATTAGGCGACGACGCTAAAAGCCCCCGCTATATTCAAACTATCCCTAAGCAGGGCTATAGGTTTGTTTGTTCCCTATCTGCGGTAGAAAAAGAAGCAGTTGTCCCCTCCATAGGTTCGTCTGTAAGTGCCTCAAAACTACCATCAACAAACCTCTACGCCGCCGGTGGTGGAGCCCTGCTACTGATAATCGCGCTGGTGGCGCTGTTTAGCTGGGGGGCGGGCAATAACGCACCTGATACAGGTACATCTGTTGCTTTAACCCGTGCGTCCGGTGTTGAGATTTCGCCGTCCGCACACCCAAACGGTGAGCATCTTTTGTTTTTGCGACAACATCAGACAGGCAAGCACTATACACTTTGGCTTAAACATCTAAAGTCGTCCGTTACCCAACAGATTGCATTGCCTACAGGCATTACTCACATTATTGATGTCACCCAAAACACCAACACATCAGCCACCCAGCTTTTTTATATCAACAAAACATCCGCAACCTGTACGGTATACGAAGGAACATTAACCTCTCTTTCTATTCGCCCGTTGCGCATTGAGCATAGCGAGAAGCACTTCGATTGCAGTAATAAAAAGTTAAAAGATATAGCGTATCACCAAGAGGAAAAGGCGTTTTATTATACCGCTCAGCCGCAAAACTATTGGCCCAATCACATCTATCGTTTCGACATAAAGCATCAAACTCACCAACTGGTCGCGCAACCCGAACCAACAGGTTGGGGACACCACAGCCTTGATATTTCTCCTGATGGAAAAAAGCTGCTTATCATGAGTACAGCTAGCGATCACAAGACGCAATTACTCGCGCTACAACTTAACAACAACAAGATGACACAGGGCATAACATTCTCTCACCCTGTGTATGAAGCAATATGGCACCATAATTCACAGCAGGTTTTCTATTTTTCTGCGCCCCCGTCAAATCAAATCATTACCAGTAATTTCGACGGCAGTCATGCCGTCACCGTGGTGAATTCTTCACAACCATTGTCGGCACATCTATCCCGCTTTCCCGAGGGAAAAAACATCCTTTTTAGCACCTATCAAGAAAATATGAGCCTTCGTTGGTTGGCCTCTTCTGATGGCTTCCAAAAGGGCAAGAGCGACCATCTCGCCTCTGTAGACAATTCAGCGGTTATGGACACCTACCCTGCACTTTTTCACACAAAAAATAAGTACTTATTTTTGTCGAAACGCAGTGGGAAAAGCCAAGTTTATCTGGCTGATGCAACCCAACCCTACGCACACATCGTGACTAACTTCCCCCAAGCACACTCACTGTCCTATTTATCCCTATCTGGCGATGACAAAAACCTACTGCTGAATGTGGAAAATGACGTTTACCTTGTGCCAACGAGTGCATTGGCCTTTGAGGCCCCCCTGTCTGCCCTTGCCCCAGAGCAACGTATATACGGCGCGGGCAACCCTATTATTGCGCTAGACTGGCTAACTGGCACTCACATTGGTATCACCGAAGTTCAAGATGGCGTACCACGCCTGCGGGTGCTATCAATCAACGGTTCGGATACGCGCAGCTTGTCTCGCCGATGGGGATTTGGGCTGCGCGATGTTGAAAACCCTCGCTATGTTTACCTTATAGAGCAACATAGCCATAAGCTTTACCGCCTTGATGGTCTTCACCTGGAAAAGAAACAACTCGACTACGCGCCATTCCTCGAAGATATGCAAATCAGGTTACCTGAGGGGTTTTATCACGTAAAAATCGATAATGGCGTTGTGTATTACGTGACCACCGTGGGAGAAAGGGAATACATAAACAGCGTCCCGATAGCTGAGAAAGGCAGTGCTGACGTGTTGCCCCTTAACGCCTTTTCTAGCTATGACGTACATCAGGGGCAGGTTTTAGTTAGCGATCTTGAAAGCCTAGAAGGCGACATTCATAGCACGGTAAATTTAGCCCACTAACATAAAGCAGGCTTAACGCATTTTCACTTCCCGTTGTGGGAAAGGTATTTCGATACTGTCGTTTTTAAGTGCTGCAAATATGGCGTTATTTAGCGCATAACGAACTTCATAATGACGGGTAGTAAGCGCCCATACCCGTACACCGAAATTAATACTGCTATCACCAAAGTTATCCACGCCAACTGCAGGCTTTTTGGTGCTATCCACGCCGTCTACCTTTGCAATGGCGTTTTCTATGAGCGCGGTGACCTGATTAACATCACTGTGATAGGCCACACCAACCTCAAGTTCAATAAGCATTTGTTCAGCAGAATTATGCAAAATTTCGCCAACAATTAACTTATTTGGAATTTGGATCTGTACGTTGTCTTCGTCAATTAATATGGTGTAAGGCAGCATGACTTTATCCACTACGCCAGACACACCGCGAACTTGAATAGTGTCACCCAAAACAAATGGACGGGTAATAATAATGGTAAAACCAGCGGCATAATTCGCCAGCATTCCCTGAATAGCCAGGCCTGCCCCCAATCCCACTGCGCCAATTGCGGCAATCAATGGCGTCACGCTAATGCCTATATTGCCAAGAGCAATAATAACGACAAGGGCAAGAATAAGGATTTTACAGGCGCCACCGGTAAAACGACTCAGCGTTATATCGATATTGCGGCCAATCATTAAGTTTTCGACCACATTGCCAATTTTACCGGCGAGCCACCACCCCACAAATAAAATGAACAAGCCGCCGACAATTTGAAAACTGTAGGCCACAGCAAATTCTATCAGGATGTCGTAAAGCGCCTGTGCTTGTTGTAGTTCGTCTATCATTTATTGTTTAATTACGCTGGAGGGGGATGTGACTGAGAGCATAAACAACGGTAAGTGCCTTATTCAAGTACAAATTCAATCTTATTGCGTTTATCATCAACAATACGCTGCTACGCCATGTGATTTTAGGCCTACTTAACCCAATGGGCGAGTTTATCAACCAGCTTCTCACGATCGACCGGCTTGGTTAAAAAGTCACTCATACCCGCTTGTAAACACTTTTCTTTGTCACCTTGCATGGCATTAGCCGTCATTGCGATGATGGGAATGTTAATATTCTCGTTACCCGCTTTTCCTTGTCGAATCTGCTTGGTCGCTTCGTAACCGTCCATTTCAGGCATCTGGCAATCCATAATAACTAAGGTAAATGCCCGGCCGCCTTCGTTGGACTTACGCAATACATCGAGCGCTTCTTTACCATTGCTCGCCACCGTAACAGCTAGGCCTATACTTTCAATAACATTCACGGCCACCATTTGATTGATGGCATTGTCTTCTACCAACAGTACCTGTACACCGTTTGGGGCGTGCGCGTCATTCATTTTGCCTTGATTTGTTGCCCCGCATTTCTCATCAAGGTGATAATTAGCCTGCCTAGGCGAATTCACCTGTTTGGCTATAAATGGCTGAAGATTTTCTTCTCCGCTTAGCATGGCCCGCATATCGTCGGTTCTAAACGGTTTAGGATAAACCGCTGACACCCCTAACTGCTGAAAATAATGAGCTTCACCCACATCTCCCAACTGGGTTAACAGTACCAGCTTAACAGCGTTGTTCACTTTATCTTCCCGTATCGCCTTTATGGTATCGGTGCCACTCATCCCTGGCATGTGCCTATCAATTATCACAATATCGCATTTATCACTGCTAGACTGTTGCTGAAGTAGCGTTAGTGCCGACGCTCCGTCTTTTGCGGTTAAAACGTGAGCGCCCATTGCACTAAGCTGCTTCTGTAATGCACATAGGTTAGCGCTGTTATCATCTATCACTAAACAACGTTTAATTTCGCCCTCAAGCACAGCGTTGAGTGGCGTGGCCGTGCTAGCGTGCTTCACTTGGCAATGCACTTTAAAGCAACTGCCCTCACCTAACTGGCTAACAACTTTAATATCACCTTGAAGTAAGTTGCAGAGCTTTTTCGTTATACTCAAGCCTAACCCTGTGCCACCGTAGCGCCGGGTGGTAGACGCATCCACTTGGGTAAAAGCATCAAACAAGTGCGCTAGCTTATGTTCAGGTATGCCAATACCGGTGTCTTTAACCGTACACTGGAATATTTGGGTTCCTTTGGGTTCAGAAGGCTGAAGACTGGCGGTAATCTTAATCTCACCGTGCTCGGTAAACTTAATGGCGTTGCTTAGCAGATTGGTTATTATTTGACGAAGTCGGTTTGGGTCTGTTTTTATCGTAGAAACACGGATGGCAGAGACATCGACGATTATCTCTATGCCTTTTTCCTGAGCAATATGCGCAACCGATTGCACGAGGTCTTCCACAAGACTTCGGATGTCAACGTCTACGCTTTCGAGTTCAAGTTTATCGGCTTCAATTTTTGAAAAGTCTAAAATATCGTTGATGAGGTTTAACAGAGCGTTGGCGCTGGTACTTGCAATATTCACCCGCTGGGCTTGCTCGTTTGTTAAGCCTGTATCTTTAAGTAGCGTTAACATGCCAATGACGCCATTCATTGGGGTTCTTATTTCGTGGCTCATGTTGGCAAGAAACTCAGATTTAAGCTTAGTCGCTTCTTCGGCTTTGCTTACCGCTTCTTTTAAATCACAGGCTTGCGCTTCTAATGAGGCAGTTTTTTCAGACACCTGCTGCTCCAAGGCAACAACAAATTGTTTTTGCTTTGTGATCTCTGTTTGATGTAGCCGAGTTCGCAGATAAATAACCAAGTAAACTAAGGCTGCCAAAAAGAGGGTATATAAGGTGTATGCCCACCAGGTTTTCCACGGCGGAGAAGAAACATGCAAGCGTAAATTGAGGATGCTACTCCCCCATTCACCTTCATGGTTCATTGCTTTTACGAGTAAGCGATAATGCCCACCGTTTAAATTAGAGAAAGAAACGCTATTCCGATTGCCTATGTCAATCCAGTTATTATCGTAGCCTTCTAACTTGTAGGCGTACCGCGCCTTACTGGGCGCCGTATAATCAAGTACAGCAAATTCAAGAGTAAAGAAGTAATCGAGATAACTTAACTCGATTTCAGAAACATAGGGAAGCGGCTTGTCTAGCGGGGTTTCTTGCCCCATCTTTGTAAACCCTGTTAATACAATATTCGATTGCGCCATTTCCGTGTCGCTTTGCACATAGCTAAAGTATTCAACCCCTCGCTGACTGCTAGCAAAAAAAGTATTATTGGCTGCTCGAAATAGGCTATTAGGGTAGTAGTTTTTGCCACTTAAATTCGTATTTAATTTATAATTCAGTGTGCTTTTATTTAGGGGGTCGTAAGAGAAGATTCCCTTATTGGTGGTTAACCAAAGCGTGCTGTCTTTGCCATCACTCACGGCGCGTATTAATGATGCGGGCAAGCCGTCATCTTCACTAAAGGGCTGAAATGAAGCGCTGTCAGGTACGTAGAGATTTAATCCCATTTGGGTCGCTACCCAAATTTTTCCATCTGCGCTTTGATGAATGTCATCAACAATGTTGCCTAAAAGGCTGCCCGAGTCCTTTTCATCGTAAACAAAGTTGATAAAGCGATCCTCACCTTTAGGCCAGATATTGACCCCTCTGCCCGTACCCACCCACATGTTACCCTTATCGTCTTTGGTAACATCGAGCACTTCAGGGTGCGACAACCCCTGGGCGTGATTGAGATGCGTAAAGGCATGATCAGTTTCGTCATACACATAAACACCATTTTTATAGGTGCCAATCCAAAGTCGATTGTCGTCATCTAGCGCCAGCGCCCTAAATTCTCTAAATTGCCTAAAGCGCTCGTCTGAATGAGGGTAAGTCACCGGGGTAGAAACGCCGGTTTCTAGATTAAATTTAACCAGAAAATCATCCTGCGCTATCCACAAATAGGCCTCACTGTCTGGCAGCACAATAGGACGCTCTATAACGCCATCGTCCACGTACCCCTCGAAAGCATTAAACACAGAGTCTGCAATTTTAGTGAGGTTTTGATTGTCGACTTGCCATCGATAAACATCGCCGCTGGCATTCACGATGATGACATCACCTTCATCATCTAACGCAATGCCATTGGGTGGTGTTAACTCATCACTGTTAATCAACTTAACTTTTTTGCGAGGCGTTAGCTTGAAAATGCCATGAACTTCGCTGGTAACCCATTTGGTATGAGTATGATCTTCAAAGATAATACGAAGGCCATTATTGTAATCAAAATCCAGTTTTTCGACGGCATGCTCATCCATGGCTTGTCGATAAATGCCGTTGGTCGTCACAAACCAAATATAACCTTCGTGATCTTCTATCATCGAATTCACTTGGCCTAACGTGGTGCCGTTCACCGTTAACTGCCGGGTGAATTCACCGGTATCGGGGTGGAAGATGAAAGGCCCTTCTTGGGTAGCCACGTAAAAGCGCCCATTAGAGGCAATGAGAATGCTCCGAATTTCGTTGGCGCCCGTTCCTGTTTTATTGTCAGGTTCAGGAAAGAAATGTGTGGCGGATAACGTGCGTTTATCTAATAGGTTGAGGCCAAAACTGGTGGCTACCCATAAGCTATGCTCATCGTTGTCTTCAATATCCCATATTCGGTTATGCGAAAGGCTATCGGCTTTACCCTCAATGGCTTGAATACGGGCGAACGAATTGCCCCCTAGGTACTTATTTAACCCTTCCGCATAAGACCCTAACCAAATATCACCACTCGCGTCATGAAATAGCGACTGAATACGATTTGACGATAACGCGTCATCTCGTGTGGCATCATGGGCAAACCGCGTAAACTCGCCGGTCGCCGGATTGTACTTGTTTGCGCCGCCGCCCCAGGTCCCCACCCAAATATTGCCGTTTTTATCGAGCATGAGATTGCCAGCATCATTATGTGATAGCCCACTGGCTGTTGATCTATCGTACTCAAACAGGGTGACGTTTCTACCATCGTACCGCATGACCCCGTTTTCAGCGGTACCAAACCATAAAAACCCCTTACGATCCTGAATAATGGAATAAATCTCTGAGGAAACGAAGCCTTCTTCTAACGTGAGTTTTTCAATGGCATATTCATTCATCAAGGTATCGCTACCAACAGCGAACGAAGAACACGCACAACAAAAAAACATAAACACCACCGCTATCAAGCGCGTGGCTATGTTCAAAGGGTTACGATGATATGCGCAATTTGCCGTCATTGAATATGAAAAACGTATAGGTAAGGAAGGGTAATGATTGAATTACCTCCTAATGTAGAGCATTTACCCGCGTATATCCATTCGACAAAAGAAGCATGAAGTCTGCGAGATTAACGACTTTCAGACATAAGCTTTGCCCACAAAGCAGAAACCCGAGCGGCGTCGTCACCTTCTAATTCATTGTTAGCGAAAGCTTGCTGAAGGCTTTCTTGCATCTTTTCATCAAGCAGCGTAATCGTGGCATTTTCTTGCATTTCTAACTGTCGTGCTTCTACGGCAAAGTGCCCTTGCAAGTAGCTGGCAATAAACAATTCATCGTCACTGCCATGGTTCACGACATCGTCTAGGGCGGATTCAATTTTTGCTATTTTTTCGACCACAGATTGTGGTGCTGCAGCAGGTGGTAACAAGACTTTCTCCTTTGTTAACTCAACGCGCGCGCCTCTTTTTTAAGGGCTAATATTAAACGGCGTTATACAATACTTTATCTTTGTATCCGGTAATAATAGTGAACGCACCACTTAGCTGGGCGTCCAAACGTTCATCGCCGGAATCTAGACGTAATGGCTTTCCGTGTAACCCACGGATTTTTTGCTTAGTGGCCACCACTATCATGTTTTGTTTGCCTACGTGGCGAATAAACTCTGGGCTAAGTTGTTGATTTCCTCGCCCTAAGAGGTGGCCTTGACCACCAATAACCGTTAACACCACCTTGCACGGCTTACCTTGGGTAAGCGCAATAAGCTGCGATGCTGTCACATCACTGGCCTCTCGTTTTCCCTGGCGAACCACGTCAACCCCTAATAAGGTGTTTTCAAGCCCCAGGTACTCCATTATCGCATCCACCGTAGAGCCTGATCCCATCACAAAATAGGTATCGGGTTCATCTTCCATCATTTCACTTACGTAGGCAGCAATATCATCAAGCACAAGGGCTTCATCTTCTTTCCCGCCCATTTTTACCGCCTGAATATACGTTAGCTCGGCGGGCACTCGCATTTCTCCGTAATGCTTGGCAATGACTTTGCCTTGTCGAAATGCATTTTCGTCAATATCCCTGACTTCGGCCTCCATTTCGCTAACTAACTCGCCGGCAATCATTTGACTCACCACCTGCCCTGCCGCCGCGGGCGAAACACAGTAAACGCCAGAATGAATTTTGCACCCAGCAGGCACGCCTAACACGGGTATCGCCGCGCCCACCACGTTGCAAATATTTCGAGCGGTACCATCCCCTCCGGCAAATAAAAGCAAATCCACATTGGCCTCAAGCATAGCCTGGGCGGCTTTTTCTGAATCTTCACCCTCGGTTTGCGTGCAACTTGGTGAGTAGATAACCTCATAGGGTAACCCCAATGATACACATACACTTTCGCCCATCTCTCCTTGGGCGGTCACAACGGTAAATTTGCCCGATAGCGCCTCTAAAATACTTAATGCTTTCGCCATTTTTTCGTTGGCTTTTTTTTCCGCGCCCATGGCTAACGCTTTTTCACGCACCTGCGCACCGTCACTGCCTTTTAGCGCCAATGCGCCGCCAATCCCGGCAAAAGGGTTAACAATAACGCCCAGTCGAAATTGAGGATTACTCATGCTGCGCTCCCCTTTGCCAGGGTTGAAAATGTTGCCGTCAATGCATCAATAAAGCGCTGAGCCCTCGGTGGAAACCCCTTTTCTTGATAACACGCCAATTGAGCCGCCACATTTTTTGTGAAGGTTTCCCTATCGGGTTCTGCCCCGTTTAAGTTATCGGTGCTCACCTGAAACTTTCTTCCTGCCGCTTCTGTGAATGCCCATTCAATGGCTTGGGGCTTTATTTCTACCTTTTCAAAATTGGCCTGCTGTTGGGCATCACGTCCATCGGGGCAATACCAGTAACCGTAGTCTTCTTGCAAACGTCGGGCTTCTCCCGCAATGCACCAATGGGCGATTTCATGCAAGGCACTTGAAAAAAAACCGTGGGCAAACACGATTTGATGATAAGGGCATTGGTCATTAGCGGGTAGGTATACGGGTTCATCCTCGCCTAGCACCAAACGGGTGTTGTAATCAGCAAAGGTGCGGTTAAACAACGTTATGAGAATAGGTACGTCTTCATCCCGTTGCTGAGGCTGGTTTTGATTACCTTCTAAATTCATACATCACTTATAGGTCAACAAACAATTAAACACGCGGGCAGGCGCGGTAATAAATCCGGTATTATATCAGTAAAACAGCCACTTCTCACTTGAAAGCTAAGCAGGGTTGGGTCACTCTATCGACTCTGCAATCCAGAAACCACAGTGATGGAGTCTTTCTATTGGCACAAGAGATTGTTAAACATATTCATCGCGTCAATGCGCTTCGCGACATGGCGAACCAACTTAATATCATGCCGCTAATTCATCAACTACAAGACTGGCAGTGCCAGCGCCTACTTGTTTCTCATGACGATTTAGCGCAGCAAAAACGCTATCAAAAGGCCATGGCATTTTTTGTTGAAGAACTTTATGGGCCGAAAGATTTCAGCCAAAGGGACGCTGATTTGGTACGCGTAATACCAAAACTCGCCAAAGTTCTCCCCGATAAAGCCATGAATGCGATGGACGATGCCCTTTCTCTTAACGCCCTCTCATTCGATTTAGACATGGCTATGGCGCAATACATGGATGCGAACTACCCCGGCGAACCCATTCATCGTGATAGCTACGCGCAAGCCTACCGACATATTGGTAGAGCAGAAGACAGAGCACATCAAATAGCGATTATTTCTCATTTAGGTGACCAACTGGCGGATGTCATCAAAATTCGCGGTATAGGTATGTTAATTTCATTGTCTCGTCGCCCTGCCAAACTGGCTGGCCTACTCGCGCTGCACGAATTTTTAGAACGTGGATTTAATGCCTTTAAAGCCATTGGCGATGTACAAAGCTTCATTCAGCCGGTTCTTATGCGAGAGAAGGCGCTTATGCAGACCTTGCTCGACGATACCGTGAAGTTACCCGAGCAAAACCCGCTGCCAGTAGTGTGAAATCGCGTCTAAGCAATGAAATAAGTTGAGGAAAAACATTGAGCGAGCCTGTGATATCGTGGATGTACCCACAGCCATTTGTTCAGCAGTGGCAAATTGATGAAACCCATATTGACCACTACCAGCACGTAAATAATGTGGCGTATTTGTCGCAATTAGAAAGCCTGGCCTGGGCGCATTCGAACGCGCTTGGCTTACAATTTGCCGATTATCAGTCACTAAACCGGGGCATGGTGATTAAGCGCCATGAGCTCAACTATCATCTTCCCACCCATTTAGGTGACACGCTTGCGTGCGCTACATGGATTGTATTTTGCGACTTCAAGCTCACACTAAAACGCCAGTTTCAGTTCATATGCCCCAAGCGCAATAAACCTGTTTTTGATGCTATTACCACCTTTGTGTGCGTTAGCCTTGATACCGGCGCTCCTAAGCGAATGCCTTCGCGCTTTACCGAGATTTACGGTGGTGCGTGTGTTTTTCCGCAAGCCACCACGAGGTGATCCGATGAACCGTGTGTTAGTGTATTTTCTTCTTGGATTGTTAGTGGCTTCCATCGGTATTAATGGCTACTTATGGCTTCGCCTTGAAAAAGTGAATCAAAATGCCATCAGCCATGAAAGCGCTTATCAACAAAGGTTAACCGGAGATAGCTCGGCAGTGTTACAGCCGAATGGCGGTCATTCTGCCACTCAAGGCGCACGTTACAACGGCGATGTTCCCTACTCAGACGAAAATATAGCGAATGCAGTACGAGATCTGCGCAAAATGCTGGAGGCGGGCCACTATGACAAATTAGCGGAACAACTCAATCGTTACCTTAAAGATGCGCCTAACAATGAAGCTTTACTGCTCATTGAAGCCGAATTGATTAAGTTAACTCAACCACTTTCTACTGCACTTATTCATTATTACGACTTAGCCGATTCATCCCTTTCAACTTCAGCGCGAAATAATGTTAACGCTGAAATATCCACCCTTTATCAACAAGCGCAGCGTCAGCTACGCCAAGCACAGCAATGGGAGTTGGTGGCGCAACTTAACGAAGCGTTATACCAGCGTGTACCCGACGAGCACGCCTATATTCTTAACCTTGCTGAAGCTTACGCCCATCAGCAAAAATTGACGTTAATGGAAGATGTATTGGCGGCGCTGCCCTTTAACCATAGTAAAGCACAAGCCATTCGGGGGTTTGCATACCAAGAAGAAGCGTCTTCCATCGTCGACAACCCCGCTAATCCCTCTAGCCTTAGAGAAAATAGCGAGAGTGCCATAACCGCTGAGGGGTACGTTAGAGAAGTGTACGTGCCGTTACGAAGGTATGGCGATCAATATCGCGTAGATGCTATTACACTTGATGAAGATGCCGACATGATATTGGATACAGGTGCCACTATTTCAGCTATCTCCTATTCATTATTTAGGCGAATGGGAGGCTACAGTACCTTACCATTTGTGGGAAATTTTCAAGTATATACTGCGTCTGGCAGCATAGAAGCGGCACTCGTAAAAATCCCCCTTTTTAAATTCGCCGGTTATGAAATCAGCAACATATCAGCCATCGTTTTACCCGAAGACGCTTTACCTGAGTCTGATGGGCTACTTGGCATGAATATATTGGGCAAATTCGACTTTTCTATTCTGCCGCAGGAAAATCAGCTACTGTTGCAGGAAAGAAAAAAGCCCCTTAATGCAGATTAAGGGGCTTTTGAAGCAGTATCGAAACATCGAATAACGATGAAAGTGCGCTACACTGCCGCGCACACCCGTGTGCCTTGGTCGATGGCGCGTTTAGCATCTAGCTCCAATGCTTCATCGGCACCACCAATAAGGTGATATGGCATGTTCAAACCTTCGACGATGTCACGCATTGGCTCTTGGCCTGCACAAATAATGATGTTGTCTACCGGCAATACTTGGCTATTGCCGTCTACCGTAATATGTAGACCTTCATCGTCAATTTTATCGTAGCTAACACCTGGGATCATAGTCACCCCTTTGGCCAGCAAGCCTACCCGGTGCGCCCACCCTGTGGTTTTTCCTAAACCTGCGCCCACTTTTGTGGTCTTGCGTTGCAGTAAGAAAATCTCTCTTGGCGATGGTTCAGGCTGTGGCTTAACGCCTTCAATACCCGCGCGGGCCGAGAAGGTCATATCAATACCCCACTCTTTCATGAATGCAGGTATGTCTTGGCTTGGTGTTTCCTTGCCATGAGACAGGTATTCCGCGGTATCAAAACCAATGCCGCCAGCACCGATAATGGCCACTTTATTACCAACAGGCTTTTTCTCTTTCAACACGTCGATGTAGGTCAGTACTTTCTCGTGCTCAATACCTTCAATGGCAGGGGTTCTAGGCTTAATACCTGTGGCTACCATAACTTCATCAAAGCCTTCGTCATTTAATTGAGCGGCATCAACATAAGTATTCAGTTTAACCGTAATATTTTTATGAAGCTCAATCTGGCGTTTGAAATAACGCAACGTTTCGTAAAACTCTTCTTTGCCAGGGATTTGTTTAGCAATATTAAATTGGCCACCAATTTCGCTAGACGCATCGTAAATTACAACGTCGTGACCGCGCTGGGCAGACGTCACGGCTGCAGCTAATCCCGCTGGGCCTGCGCCAACCACTGCAACACGCTTTTTAGTCTCAGCTGGTTTTACGTTAATTTCCAACTCGTGACAGGCACGAGGGTTGACCAAACAGCTGGTCATTTTGCCGTTAAATACGTGATCAAGACAGGCTTGGTTACAGCCTATACACGTATTAATTTCATCGGCTTTATTTTGCTGCGCTTTACGCACAAAGTCGGGGTCGGCCAAGAATGGACGCGCCATCGACACCATATCTGCATCACCGCGAGATAGCACTTCTTCCGCTACGTCAGGCGTGTTGATACGGTTAGATGTAATAACAGGAATTGAAAGCGCTTCGCGAAATTTCGCGGTTACCCAAGTGAACGCTGCGCGCGGAACCTTGGTGGCAATGGTTGGAATACGCGCTTCGTGCCAGCCGATACCGGTATTAATGATAGTTGCACCGGCTTTCTCAATCTCTTTGCCCAGCTGCACCACTTCATCGTACGTTGAACCACCTTCAACAAGGTCAAGCATCGACAGGCGGTAAATAATGATGAAGTGCTTACCTACGGCCTCGCGCACGCGGCGGACTACTTCAATAGGCAAGCGGATGCGGTTTTCGTACTCGCCACCCCACTCGTCGTCACGATGGTTAGTGCGTTTTGCAATAAATTGGTTTAAGAAATAGCCTTCAGACCCCATGATTTCAACGCCATCGTACCCTGCGCGCTGGGCTTGAGTCGCTGCAGTAATGAAATCTTGTATTTGCTTTTCAATCTCTTCAGCTTCAAGTGCTTTTGGCTTAAACGGGTTAATCGGCGCTTGTACCGCAGAAGGTGCAACAAGTTTAGGGCTATACGCATAGCGCCCTGTATGCAAAATTTGCATACAAATTTTGCCACCCGCGATATGAACGGCGTCTGTCACTTCTTTGTGATTGTTCACCGCTTCATCGGTGTCTAAACGAAAAGTGGAAGGATGCGTTGCCCCTTCTTCGTTGGGGCCAATGCCCCCTGTTACAATAAGCCCAACGCCGCCTCTGGCGCGTTCGCCATAGAAAGCCGCCATACGTTTATGGCCGTCAGGCAACTCTTCTAAGCCCGTGTGCATAGAGCCCATAAGCACACGGTTTTTAAGCGTAGTAAAGCCTAAGTCTAGCGGGCGAAATAGATGGGGGTAAACGGGATGATCGGTAACGGTCTGATTCATGATACATTCCTGAAAGTCGTTTCGGCTTGATAAAAGCCGTTAAAATGCCTGTTAACTATTTTTTATAATGCGCGCTTTGTTTAAAAACGCGCTCATACATAAACTTACGAATTCATTTTTTTAATCGCTGGGTGCAGCGGCGGATACTCCGGCAGTGTTTTTGTTTTCTGTGCTTCCATGGCTTTGAACACGTCTTCCATTTGGAACATACCCGCTTGCCACGTAGCCATATAGGTTAAGCTTTCTGCTACCGTGTGTTCTACCGCGTAGTTAATCATCGTCTTGGTGCCTGATACCGCTAGCGGCGAATTCATTGCAATCTGCTGGGCTATTTTCATTACCGCTTCGAGCATTGATGCTTGGTCGTCAAATACTTGATTCACAAAGCCGAGCTGCTGCGCTTCTGCGGCACCAAAGTTGCGCCCGGTGTAAGCCAGCTCTTTCACAACACCAATAGGAATAAGCTTAGGCAATCGTTGAAGGGTACCCACATCGGCCGTCATGCCTAATTGGGTTTCTTTTATAGTAAAGAAAGCATCTTGGGTGCAGTAGCGCATGTCGCATGCACTTAGTAGGTCTACCGCGCCACCGATGGCTCCACCTTGAACGGCACCTATAACCGGCACCCGTGCTTGCTCAATGGCAGTAAAGCTGTCTTGCAGCAGCATCACCATGCGGCGCATGCGTTCAGCCCTGCGCGACGGGTCGCCCTTAAAGTCTTCTTTCATGTTCAAGAACACAGATAAATCCATACCGGCAGAGAAATGCTTACCTGTAGATGAAATAACAATGACGCGAGCTTTAGCTTCGTCATCTATTTCACGAATGGCCGCCGGCAGTTCTGTCCAAAATTCTGGGATCATACTGTTCATTGCATCAGGGCGGTTAAGTACTACGTGGGCAATATGACCCTCTTGTTTTACTTCTAATGTAGAGTACTTCATGGTTTGCGCTGTCTCCTTGGGCTGTTCCTGTTAACAAATTTGCAAACTAGACAGCGTCAAGATAAAAGGCTATGTTGACAGTGTCAAGATAAAACGCTATCTATTCGGCTTAATTTGAAAACGGACACATTTGATATATGGCTAATGCAGTACAAAGCTATCATCACGGTGACTTACGCAGCGCGCTGATTGAAGCAGCTAGCGCGCGTTTGTCTGAGCACGGCGTTGATAGTTTATCTCTTAGAAAACTGGCAGAGGATGCTGGCGTATCTCGTACTGCGCCCTATCATCATTTTAAAGATAAAAGCGCCTTGCTAAGCGCCATCGCGGCAAAAGGGTTTAGCGATTGGCACACCACAGCTAAACGCATATTTGAGCAAGAAGATAAAACACCCCAGGCACGATTTCGCGAGTTTGTTCACGAGTATATTGGCTATGCCGCCGATAACCCGGAGATGTACGAACTGATGTTCGGTCGCACCATTTGGCAGAACCAAGCTGCGACAAGCGACCTTAAAGAAGTGGCGTTTCCGTGTTTTCAGTTTCAGGTAACCATGACGCGCTATTGGCAAGACAAAGGGCTGCTTCCGAACAACCAGGATGCGCTGAGACTAGCGCAGGTTACTTGGGGTACGTTACATGGGATTGCACGATTGCTCATTGACGGTATATACGCTGACAGCAGTCATATTGAAGAAATGTGCGATTGTGCAGCGGATTTATTTATGCAGGTGTCTTCGTGATGTCGGCAATCATAACGCCGCCTGATGCAACTCGGCTTTAATAAAATCTACTGCGCGCTCGGCAATCATAATCGTGGGCGCATTAGTGTTGCCACCCACTAAGCTTGGCATAACCGACGCATCCACCACTCGCAGGTTTTCAATACCAAGTACTTTCAGTTTGTTGTTTACCACCGCCATAGGGTCGCTTTCTTTTCCCATTTTACAGGTGCCGATGGGATGATAAATGGTTTCGGCTCGCTCCCGTAAAAAAGCGGTTAAATCTTCATCGGTCTGCGCGTCTTCACCTGGGTGACGCTCTTTCCCTTCAAAGGGAGCAAAGCTGGGCGCGGCTAATAGGGTTCGCGCGAGCTTAATGCCGTCAATCATCACTTTAATATCATCTGGATGAGTCAGGTATTTGGGGTCGATAAGTGGATGATCGGCGGGATGATTACTCTGTAAACGGATTGTACCGCGACTTTTTGGGTACAAACAGCATACATGAACGCCATAGCCATACCCGAAAGCCAGTTGCCGACCATGATCTTCTAAGATGGCTGGTAAAAAGTGAAATTGAATATCCGGATAGTCATCGGCAATGGACGAACGCACGAAACCGCCTGCTTCGGCAATATTGGACGAAAAAATCCCCTTTCGTTTAAACAAGTATTCCACACTTGCTTTGGCGTATTTCGGGAACATACCTGCAGCCACTGCATAGCCTTCTTTGGCTTTACAGGTATTTTGCACAATAGCATCCAGATGGTCTTGAAGGTTTTCACCCACGCCGGGTAAGTCTAGATGAACGTAAATACCCATATTTTCAAGCTGTCTGCGTGGCCCCACGCCAGACAGCATAAGCAGGTGTGGCGAGTTTATTGCACCACCGCACAAAATCACTTCTTGGCGAGCAGCATACCGCTTAACGTTTCCTTTTTCTCTGGCCTGCACGCCTATGGCGCACTTATTTTTTATAAGTACTTTTTCTACCGCAACTTTCGTCAGTATGACTAAGTTGCCTCTGTGTTTAGCCTGAGATAGATAGCCTTTGGCGGTAGAACAGCGTTGACCATTAACTTGGGTGACATGGTAGTACCCCAGACCCTCTCGCACATCCCGATTAAAATCATCTAGCACGGCTAAGTCGGCCGCCGGTGCTGCCGCTAAAAATGCATCGGATAAGCGACTGGTATCTGTAAGGGGGGAAACATGTAAAGGCCCCCCTACACCGTGATAGTCATCTTCACCTTGATAATAGTTTTCCGAACGTTTGAAGTAGGGTAAGACCTCATCAAAGCCCCAACCTTCTGCCCCTTCTTGCGCCCAGCGGTCGTAGTCCTCTTTTTGACCCCGAATGTAACACATGGCATTGACCGAACTACTGCCACCCAGTGTTTTCCCTCTAGGCCAAAACAATTCGCGATCGTGCAGTTCACCCTGCACTGTCGTGTGATAACCCCAACCTATCCCCTCAAACCGGCTAAGAATAGACAAACCGAAGGGAATATGAATAAAAGGGTTGCTATCTTTACTTCCTGCTTCAATAAGCAATACACGCAAAGCGGGATCTTCGGAGAGACGCGCGGCCATCACGCCACCAGCCGACCCGGCGCCGACAATAATATAATCAAATTGTGTATTGCTATCGCTCATGGCTCTCTCCAATAATTCGTCCCGTGACGACATTGAATTCAATCGTGTACATTCATCGCATCACAGTAGCGCTAATAATGTATACAAATTACCCTGGTAAGACCACATCGTTGTGATGATTTCCAACTATTGACGAATCACTAGGTAAATATAGCCTAGCCTAACGGCATTAATTGAATGCTGACTGTGAAATATTGATGAATTTATGCGAGTATAAATTCACTCTACGCTGCTCATGACTTTCTCTACTACGCCTATGTCGCTAACTTTTAAGGCTCGTTGCAAATACCTATTTGCCCGCTTACTGATTAAGCTTGGTAAATTGAAACACGATGACTTCACCAAAGAAGAGCTAGAATCAAGCCTGAATACGTCACTTCCCCACGGGTTTAACTTTGATATTCCCGTAGGCATTGCCAAGGTATCCTTGCTAGAAGGCGCGGTGAATTTAGATGAATCACACCAAGCCATCAATGCCCAGTTTCTTGCCAGCATTGTGATTGAATCGGCCGGCACTACGCTTTACCGCGCTCATTTTATTGTGGTATTAGGCGCCACACCATTTTATGACAAAGGTACAAAGTCGGTGTGCCTTCAGGCAATTACCTTCGACCATATTACCTTGATAAATGATGATTACGCGCTTATTGGCGACACCCAATCACTGCTGTCTGCTTTTCTTCCTGGCAACCTCAATACTCTTTTAGGCAAAACCGTTCAAAGCGCACTTAGCCTTGTGACAGCAGGCACCTCAGCAAAAGTACAAAATTACTTAACCCTCTTTTTGGCCGGTTCCAAACAAACTATATTGGATTATCACACCCCTCAAATACGGGCGGCGGTGCTAAAAGAAATTGCCAAGCAACCTACCCATTTTCAATTAAGGCAAGACGTTTGGCGAGAAGCGCTATTTTCCCGCTACGGTGAACGAGTAGGTATTGAAGACAACCGCTTACGCTTTTACTTTTAATCACCACTTGCACGCTAAATCAACACTAGTGCTCACTTACAATGGACACCGGCATGGTATGGATATGTTCGCCCACGTCCTCAATTTTCAGCCTTGGGTTGTCGACACTGGCCTCTAGCATGTCAAACGCTTCCGTGACATAACGTGATAAAACCTGTAAAGACTTTACGTTCTTATTGCAGCACACCATGCCAATATTCGCGGTGCCTGAATACGTCATCAGGGTAATATTCACGCCGCCACCAGGTGTCATGGTTGATATGGGGTAACAGGCCAGTAGCTCACTGTCTTTTAGATAGCGCCTGTCTTTTGGCCCAGGCACATTCGAGACCAATATATTCGCAATGGGCTTCACCCAATTAGATATCCGCAACCATTCAAATACCAAGGCTAATGACTGAATGGCAATGGTGTACCCACTAAAAGCAGCGGGGCGCGCATGTTGCGCCGCATGTTTTACAATTCGGTGATTGATGATGATTTGCCGTAAACGAAGGTAAGGGTCTTGCTCGCCGTGCGCTAACTGGACAGGCACAATAGCAATTTTATTGCCCGTGGTTTTTTCTCCAGGTTTGCGCAAATTAATCGGCATGTTGGAAAACAAGGCTTTGGGAAAGGTTTGCCCGTGATCTTGCAATAAGCGATGCACGCCAATATCAAACGCACACAGTA
Source organism: Alteromonas australica (assembly GCF_000730385.1). Classification (NCBI taxonomy): domain Bacteria; kingdom Pseudomonadati; phylum Pseudomonadota; class Gammaproteobacteria; order Alteromonadales; family Alteromonadaceae; genus Alteromonas; species Alteromonas australica. Next base: position 2,677,125 of record NZ_CP008849.1, read on the forward strand.
AGACTTCATTTGCCGTAGATCGTGTTCGCCGTGCAAGCTGTTTAATTCGCTTAAAGTCCAAATCCATGGTGGCTACTGCCCTGCCGGGTTCGACTTGACCGGTAAGAATGGTTTTCGTGCCCGTGAAGGGGATTGGCATGTAATGGGGATTGACCCGCAGCACTTTCATAAAAATGCGTAAAAAGATAACGGCTAAATCCAAACTGGTTTTAAGTGCGTGGCCGACGGCAATCAAGCGTTTGTATCCACTTTGCATTTCACGCCGCTTATGCCTTAGCCGTTTAAGCGCCCATACTGGCGTAAATGTGCTGCCATTGGGGCGAGAAACATAGCCCGATTGGAACCAGCGCACTAAAGTTGCGCCATCTCCGTACATATGGTGGACTCGGGCATAAATAGCAAAGGTTCCAGATTTGCCATCGTAAATAAAATGATATTGCCAAAGCGGCTTATCTGGGTCCAGCCGTGAACCATGAAGTTTAGCAATAAACCCATCCAGCGCTTCTCGGTCGTTAACGTCATCAATGCGATGCAGCTGAACGTGATAATTCATGTCGAGCTTTTTTACCGGCACTAAGGCAATGGGATAGCCAAGCACCGTTTTAACATAGCAGTTAAACGGCGATGTGCCCCGCGCAAACCCTTTTATTTCATCGAATAAGGCCGGTACATAGTGGTCCTTGTCGGCATGTTCAGGCATGGCTAACAATTGTAAGCAAGCAACATGCTTTGGGTTTGCATCAGACTCCGTAATCCAAAAAGATTTATCCAGAAAGCTTAATGTTTTCCCCATATGTAATCCCTTTACTCGAAAAGTTCGTTTGTTTTTACCTGCGACATGTTGGTATATGCATGTGAGTCGAGGGCTTGACGGATAATGTCCCTTTGTTGCTCAGATATCGCAAGCCTAGGCAATAGGCTCACCATGATAAGCGACAGTGCATGATATCGCTGAGATGTTTCATCCATGTGGCTGTTGAGTTCATCAAATTGACAAGATTGAAAAATAACTAAACTGAGCAATTCAACCAGCAGTGCACGATCAGTGGCCGAGGCACTAAATAACGCTCGCTTTTCTAATTGCGTGAAAAGCAACGTTAGTTGCCTTTGAATGCTACGTAAAATAGCGGTGCGTTGTCTCGCAATAGACGGATACTTTTCTGCTAAATCAGCCGGGCTGCGATAGAAAAACCGAAAGACGTGTAAGCTGTCTATTAATAAATAAAAATAGTACATCACATCTTCAGCATTCAATGCGTCGAGTTTATCTGCCACTAGCACTCGCTGGATATGTTTTTCGTGCATACGCATTAGTGCCACTACCATGCTCTCTTTCCCTTTAAAATGGTAGTATAGATTTCCTGGGCTTATATCTAGCTCAAGGGCAATATCTACGCTGGTGACCGCGTTTTCACCGTGTTTATTAAACAGGGTTAGTGCGGTTAACAAAATACGTTCCCGTGTTTTCATTTTACATGAACACCAAATAAAGCTGGGCAAACCCCGCTAGCATGCCCAGCACCGCGCCGGTGAGGATGAGTTTCCATTCATCCTGTTGGTAGGCCGGTCGCAATACACCTTCAAATTCAGTCGCAGAAAGTGACTGCATTCGCGAACATAAATCTTCACCCACATTCAGCGCCCCGTTGGCATAGTCGTATGCATATAAGAGGTACTTATCTGAGTTTTCAAATATTTGCTTAACAGCCAATGCTTTCATTTGATGGTAGTTTTCTGAACCTACGCCAATGGCAAAGTAGGGTTGAGCGATGGCTACATAGCGTTCTATTGCATCGTTTACATGCAGTTCAATAAGCTCAAGCAGTTGTGCCGAACCTGAACCATGTAAAATGACGTGAGTGATATTTTGTGGGGTAATGAGTTTTTGCTCGATAATGGATGCATACACTTCAGACACTTCTTTCTGACGCTTTAAAAACATACCCTGAAACGTGAAAGGCCCTATTTTACGAGGTCTCTTTGGCTCAAAAATGATTTTAATCGCAATCCAATTGGTAGCGTACCCTACCAGTAAACCGCCTAACGGTAAAATCCACCACGCTTGAAAAACATACCAAAGAAACATAGTGGGCAAGCCAAATAGAAAACCGAAATAAAAACCAGAACGCACAATAAAAGGGAATTCTTTGCTTCCCGCGGTGAGAAAAATTTCATTAATAAGCGAAGGAGAATTCACCAGTTGTTCAACCACCAGTTCTTTAATATCTAATATCTCGCCTACATTGTGTTGGAAATCATCAACGAGTTTATGCACCACATGAGGAATATCGTTTTCAATGCGCTGGTAAACGAGATTTTTACCTTGTACAGGCAACGCCGCCCAAAGCTGGGGGGCAGACTGTGCCATCACATCGTTAACCACTTTACGAATGACTTGTTTCAAGCGCCGCTCTATGGCCTTGGTTAATTCATCAGGGTCTAGTCGTTGCGCTAATTCTTCAACACTCAGTAATTTGCCTAAAACCAGTTCAACTTCGATTTCGGCCATTTGTCGGCGCTTAGCTGGAATTAACCCTTGCCAACCAAAAAACGGTTTAATCCCCACAAACTCAATGGGGTAGAACATCATTTTTACCGCAAGGTAGTTAGTGAGCCAGCCTACTAACGCACTAATCACGGGAATTGAAAGCAAGCTAAATGTTTCTAGGTTCCATTCCATAGGGCAACATGGTGTCCAGTGTTTTTATTGTTCTAACTCAGGCTACTGAGTGCATGGGACTTGGTCAATAATTAATACGAAAAGCAGCGGAGAAATACGTTAAAAATCTTCTTTTTTTGATCTAGGTAGTGAATTCTAATTTACTCCAGTAGGCTTTTGATAAGGGTCAAAAAGGGTGCTGTAGATGATCACATTCGATTTACGACTAAAAAAGCTGGAACAAGACATTCAACATGCCACCAGTTACGCCGCGTTTAAGGAAGCGAGCCTGCTTCACGATGAACTATCAGGGGCTAACGAGTGGAAGGCGACCGATACGTCGAACGATTACGACTACAAACTCATCAGAAAACGCGTACAACGCTTGCAAATAGCCCGGGGTAAAAACGACAGCCACGGGCTTATGTCCATTTTGCATGAAGGGCTCCATGGCAATTTGGGTAATATCGCCAATCCCGCGATGCGAACTGGGTGTAAAATTGGCACCAAAGTGCTTATCGAACAATTTATACAAGAAGTAGACCTCGCTTTACAGCACATATACAACGCAGATGAGCGACATGTCGATTTTTACGAAAAGCTGTCGTTTTTCGAAGAAACCGCCCACGCGTTTGGCCGCAGTTGTCTTATGTTATCGGGTGGCGCTGGTCTCGGTTTTTTTCACTGCGGTGTGGTTAAATCGCTAAACGAACACCAGCTTTTGCCCACGGTTATTTCCGGCGCAAGTGCCGGCTCTATCATTGCGGCTCTGGTAGGTACTCGCACACACGAAGAGCTATTGGACTCTTTGCGACCTGAAAGTATCTATAATGCATTTAAAAGCTGGCGACAGTGGCAAGGGTTAGGCAAACAAAGCTTATTTGATAGCACCGTGCTAGAGAATGCCCTCATAGAGTTGTTCGATTTAATGACATTTGAAGAGGCTTATAAGAAAACCCATCGCCACATCACAATTACCGTTTCACCCGCCGATTTACATCAGCATTCTCGCCTCTTAAATGCTAAAACCTCCCCTAATGCCATTATCACCCAGGCTGTGCGCGCATCCTGTGCAGTGCCTGTGGTATTTAGCCCTGTTCAGTTGAAGGCCAAAGCGGCCAATGGTGACATTTTGCCCTATATACCGAACCGTCGTTTTGCTGATGGCTCGTTAATGGCCGACCTTCCCTTCGAGCGATTGGCAAGGTTATATGGTGTCAATCACAGTATCGTTAGCCAAACCAACCCCCTCGCCGTGCCTTTTATTGCTGCAAGCCGCATAGACGCGACCAATCTTTGGGACATAACTGCCCGTCATATTGGGCAACTAGCAAAAACAAACAGTATTTTTGCAATTGATATTATCGAGCGTTTAACCTCAAATAAGAATGCAAAACTGGCTATACATAAAGTTAGATCTATTATTGACCAGCAATATGTTGGTAACATTAATATCTTACCGGAGCGCCAATTGCGCAATTTAGCGCAAGTATTATCTAACCCTACGTTGGAAAGTATCACCACATTGATAGAAAGTGGTGAGAAAGCGACTTGGCCTCAACTCGATGTTATTGAAAGAAATACCAAAATCAGTGAAAATCTCAGGTATTATTTAAGCCAACTTAAACTAAGAGAAGCAAAAGAGCTCGGCCACGCGAGTTAAAATAGGCTTCCCATCGCGCTATTCCATGCGGTGTTATAACAATGATAAAGGATAACGGTGAGCGCGCAGAGTCAAAGCCCCGACAGCATCTACACGCAGCAAGTTAAAGAGCTCATAAACATGGTTTACCCTAAAGAGGTAGGCTATGGCTCTGTATTTGAAGATGCGAGACACTTTTTTACTTTAACGCCAGATTTAGAAAAGCATGCTGACGACGTAAAAGCACAATTGGCGAAAGTAGACAATATCCCCAAAAAGGAGGCGCTGGCTGAACAGCTAAAAAAGCAGCTAAAGTCTGCCAATCGTAAATTAGAAGAAGAGCGATTGGCCCGACTAGCGCGCCTTGAGAAAGTCAGCGACAAGATTATTTCCCTTTGCGAAGGCGATAACTGGCAGGAAACTCAGCAACTTAGTGCAAAGTTTTTGGGCACCCTCATGCTGCTAACGCGTGGTGCAGAAGGCAATTTCGCGCGCATTCATCAGCGCTTTAAACCACTATACAAAGCGGTATTGACCCTACGCCTTGTAGACAGGCTAATGGAGCAAGACACCATAGCCCATACCTATTTATCGAAATACCGTGACTCTCTTTCTCGGTTCAGAGGCAATCGGTATTGGCGTGAAAAATGGCGGGTTGAATTAGGCATTCCTCTTATTACCGTTGCGCTACTTCAAGATATTGGCTTACAAAGCCCTGCTGCACTTACCTTGCTTAAAGGTGAGAATAACGATTTGGATGAATTTAGGTTACTTGAAGAAAGCCAACGAAAAGACCTACTCAAGCTTAATTACCATTTCACAATGAAGTACGTTTCTGAGGGCCTGGGCATTCCAGCGTATATTGGTAACGTTCGTGAAGAACGCGATAGATTTATTCAAACCCATAAAGATGCCAGTAGTTTCATTCAAGCTCTAATGAAAGATGCATTTTTGTCAAAAACCGGACTTGGTGAAATTGTAAAAATTCCACAGATTTACACGTCTATCGTGTTTTCAACGAAAACAGACTACAGCAGAAAGTCGCTGCCAAAAGGCTACCTTCTTATTGAACAGCTAGCGAAAAAAGGCGCGTTAAATAAAAAACTGGCTGAAGACTTTATCAACTTGGTGGGCTACTTTCCTCAGGGCTTCGGCATTACCTACATTCCCCTTAACGAAAACGGCCAGGAAAAAGAGCAATATGAGTGCGCGATTGTGGTGGGGTTAAACCCGCAAAAACCTGCTGAACCCATTTGTAAAATAGTGACGCGCAATCAAAAGTACATTACGGGCGGCCAACAAGAAGTGATCGTCAAGTCGCAAAACCTCTACTTCCCAGCCAATCGAAAACGATTAATGCGTGTCGGCAAAGAGCGTCTAACTGAAATTATGAGCCAGCTATCTAGCAACTTTACCCCAGACGCGATTGATGACCTCATACCCAGTTTCTGGGAGCCCTACGACTTCTTTGGCTATAAGAAGCATCAGAACTTGTGGAGTAAAAACAACTAGTGCCTTAACGGCACTAATTATTGTTAGTCGTTCGTTTCTGTAGGTGCTTTAGGCGTCGCCCCATTCTTGCCTGCTGCACTCGCTGTGTTCGACGCGGTAGTGGCCTGAGCAGCGGTGGCTTTCTTCGCGGCTGGCTGAGTGCTTGTTGTGCTGGCAGTCGCCTTGGTTTTAGTGGCGTTTGAGGCACCGGTTCGTTTCACTGCGGTGGTTTTCGAGGCACTGGTTTTCGATGCTGCCGTGCTTCCCCTCTTGGCAGTGGTGCTCTTTGTCGCGGCGCTTTTGCTCCCTGCCGTGGTTTTAGCAGGTGAAGACGCTTTAGATGCACTGGTTTTCCGTGGGCTTTTCGCCGTCTCGGCTTTGGCTTTTTCAGCAGCCTGTTTAGCCGCCAGTATTGCCACCTGCTCTACCAGTAAGTCGACTTTAGCCGACAACGCATCAAGTTGCAGTTCGCGATTTGTCTGACGCTTATTACCAAATAGCATTGATACTACAGGTAACGTTGACACCAGTTGCTGAGCACTGTCTATCACAGTAGCAGGATGCCAAGTTTGTTTTAATTCAGTTTCAACTTGTTTCCCTTTAACTTGCATGCTTTCAAATGCTTCGTGGGTATCATCTAAGCGTTGACTTACCGTGTTCGCCGCAGACTCTAATTGTGCTGTGATCAAATCTGCGCCAGCCGTTAACCAGCCAAAAAATGGGGATGATTTGTATTTGTCAGACATATAACCTCCAACCTAAGAGGTGAGTGAAAACGAGGTGGCACTCACCTACCTCGTTTAATGAAATGGCTCGACTATTTGTTCGCTGCTAACTTAGCTACAGCTTCAGTGAGCGCATCAATTTTTGCCGATAACTCGTCAATACGCTGATCGGCGGGCTCTGCATCTAAGCCGAGTTTTTTACGCACATCTGAGACGCGGTTTTCTACGTCGTTAGTTGTCGACTTAAACTTACTACGTGCATCGTCTTCAAGGGTTTCACCTTTTGTCACTAGCTCGTCGAACATTTTTGACGCTTCTTCGCTGAGCTTTTCGTAACGGCCTTGTGCTTCTTCAACACTTTTACCGTATGCGCCTAAGCCCGCTAGCCAAATTTTTCTCGCCATGTCTTCAGCTTCGTTAATTTTGCCTTTTATTGTGTCTGTAGTCGTCATCGTCAGCTCCTATGGGTGTGCAATTACTTCTTGAATACCTACTCACTATATTGATTACAATTAGAAACCGCATACTAAAAACAAAAAAAGACACAATGTGCCTTTTTTAATTACCCTTTACGCCCTGAAACAACGCCCGGACGGGCGCGTATGTTCAGATTTTGTTAGTTCATCTTTTTCTCGAGCTTACCCGCTAAATACAATACAAATGCATACTCTAACGCTTTAGATTCGTAGCGCTTAAAGCGCCCTGATGCACCACCGTGACCGGCCTCCATGTCGGTTTGAAACAACAATAAATTATCGTCAGTTTTTAGCTCTCTTAACTTAGCGACCCATTTCATGGGCTCAAAGTATTGTACCTGTGAGTCGTGCAAACCTGTGGTAACAAGCATATTAGGGTAAGCCTGAGCTTTCACTTGATCGTAGGGCGAATAAGACAGCATATAATCAAATTCGTCTTTATTAGCAGGGTTGCCCCACTCTGTGTATTCGCCGGTAGTCAGTGGAATAGATGCATCGCTCATGGTAGTCACTACATCCACAAAGGGAACATGTGCGCTTACCCCTTTGTATAGCTCGGGTGCCATATTCACGATAGCGCCCATCAGCAGACCGCCAGCACTGCCTCCCATCGCGAAGACATTGTCTCCATCCGCATAATTCATTGCCACCAACCCTTTGCTAACATCTATAAAGTCGGTGAACGTATTTGTCTTAGCGTGCATTTTGCCATCTTCATACCACGCTCTCCCTAGCATTTGCCCGCCACGAACATGGGCAATAGCCACAACAAACCCTCTGTCTAATAAAGACACCCAAGAGGTTGAAAACGTGGGCTCTACCGTTGAACCGTAGGAACCATAGGCATATTGATACAGCGGATTAGTGCCATCTTTAGCAAAGGTACTTTTCTTATAAACCAGTGATACGGGCACTTTTTTGCCATCACGCGCAGGTATCATTACTCGCTCGGAACGATACTGACTGGCATCAAAGTCTTCAGACACCTTATTTTGCTTCATCACCTTTGTGTCTAACGTCACTAAGTTAATATCTAAAGTACTCGGCGGCGTCGTTAATGAGCTGTAATAAATGCGGAGGGTGTCTGTGTTTGTTTGCGTATTTCCTGTGAAGTAAACCCCAAAAATAGGGTCTTCCATCGGTATAGTTTTTACTACATTGGTGTTTAAATTGTGCGCCACTAAGCGTTGTTCGCCGTTTTCCTTTTCTTTAAGCACCAAAAAGTCGCCCACTACCTCCATGTCTTGGATAAAGACGTCGGGGTTATGAGCCACCACTTCTTCCCATTGACTTACGTCGTCAGTGGCTGAGGCCGGTGCGCGCATTACCTTAAAGTTTTGTGCGTCTTTATTCGTTAGCACGAAATAGCTGTCACCTGATTTCGCAATATCGTACTCAACCCCATGCTCTATGGGTAAAAATATCCTTGTGGGTTTCGTCGGGGCATTGGCGTCGATCAGCGTCGTCCCTGTCATATCGGTGTTGCTATGAAACACATAGATAACGTCATCATCTTTACTCTTACCTAAATAGGTATAAAAGGTGTCATCATCTTCTTCATACACTAATACATCGTCGGCTTGGGTCGTGCCAATTTTATGCCGATAGACTTGATAACCTAGCAAGGTTTGAGGGTCTTTTTTTACATAGAAAAAATGGGTGTTATCGTTTGCCCAGACAATGCCGCCTGACGTCTCGCTAATGGTGTCTGAGTAATATTCGCCGGTGTCAATATTACGCAACTTGATAGTGTATAAACGACGGCTTACGGTATCTTCTGAGTAGGCCAAAATAGCATTATTGCGACTCACAGCCACAGTACCCACTGAGAAGTAATCATGGCCTTTTGCCAATTCGTTTACATCCAGTAACGTTTCATCTTCTGCGTCTAACGTCGGCTTTCTTATAAAAATAGGGTACTCGTTGTCGCCAGAATATTGCGTGTAATACCAATACCCATTATCCAGAACCGGCACGGTAGAATCGTCTTTAGGTACTCGAGAAACCAGTTCTTCATATAATGACTCTCGCGTATCGGCCAAAGGCGCCAGTACATTTTCTAAATACGCGTTTTCTTTCTCGAGATGCGCCAAAACTTCGCTGTTTTTTCGCTCATCGTCGCGCATCCAGTAATAGTTGTCTGTACGTGTTATTCCGTGAGCGGTTAGTGGGTGTGGAACTTTCTTGGCCTGTGGGGCGGGTGTTTCTAAATTCAATTTCATTGTATCTTCTGCTAATGACTCGGATTGTTGCTGGTTGGGCTCGCTACACCCCATGATAATCATGCTACTTAACAAGGCGATTACTATTACTTTCATTCATATTTCCCTATTCTTCTGCGAAATTTAACAGCTTAAATTGAATTTCGAGTATATAGCGATGATAGCAAGATACCAACTTTCCACTCAGTATGGATAAATCCATCATAAAATGGCAGGAACGAAAAAGCCCCCATCGTATGATGAGGGCTTAGACAATATGAGCACCGTGGGGAAAAAATTAATCGACTAAGTCGTTTGGCATGCTGTCTCTAACTTCTTGCCAAACTTTGCCACTTTCTATTCCGTAGTTTCTCACAATCACTGGCACGCTGTCGTACTCGCCTTTTTCAGCGGCTTCAAGCAAATTGGCATAATAGGCCTTAGCCACATTGCGAGCTTGTGGATGAGAAAAGTAGAAACCACCGATTCTTGAGTATAGGCCTCTAAACCCATTCATCATCAAAACAAACACGTTATTGTTTGATGCTAGCGCAAGGTCGTGGGTCATTTGATAATCAAACTGTGCGAAGGCCATGCCATCTTCTTCCACTTCTTTGTAGCGGGCAATAATGGTGGCAGATTCTTCAGGGTTATGTCTAATGGCCCCGCGGATGAATACCGCACTTAAATTTGTTCTTGCAGCAAGAAGGTTATCTACCAGTTCAGGTATGCCTTCTTGGTCAAGTCGCGCGAGTGTTTCAAGGATGTTTAATCCGCACGACTCCCAAAAATTGTTAACTTTGGTTGGCTTACCATGCTGAATCGTTAACCAGCCATCACGGGCAAGGCGCTGTAGCACTTCACGTAATGTGGTTCTCGTTACACCAATTAGCTCAGAAAGTTCTCGTTCTGCAGGCAAAATAGTGCCTGGAGGAAACCGTCCACTCCAAATCGATTCAACAATATATTCTTCGGCAAATCCTGCTGGACTTTGAGCCTTATAAATCATAACTAATCGCCTGCACGTTATTGTTATTTTACAACTGATTGTACCAGATGCCGTTTTATTATCACAATGAAATATACCACGTCTAGCAAAGTGTACTGTTAGGTTTTCTGCTGTGCACCATTCCACTGCCCGCAAACCTGGTTAATAATCGGTCAAACCGTGAGAATACCTGAGCAACTTTCGTAAGGTGGGGTCTGTGATTTGCTTTCTCAAGGTTGTAATATCGTGTACGCTTGAATTCGGACTATAATGACAGCAGCAAAACTGTCCCAATATCGATAACTTGGCTTCGATTTTATGGCTGTTTATGTTTGCAATAACCGATAACTCTTTTCGTACAGTGGCAAAAATGCCCTATTAGCGACTTTGTTGTAAAAGGAACAGGAACCCATGCAAACCTCAATGATCTCGGCGATCTATAAGAACTTTCTTGGGCACGCCCCAGATTGGTATAAAAAAACCATTATCGCCTTTCTGATTATCAATCCGGTGCTATTTAGTATTGACCCTTATATTGCAGGTTGGACACTCGTTATCGAGTTCATCTTCACCCTTGCTATGGCGTTAAAATGTTACCCATTACAGCCCGGTGGATTATTACTCATTGAAGCTATGTTTATCGGCATGACATCGCCTAGCCACATGATGCACGAGATAGAAGTCAACCTTGAAGTGCTCTTGCTGCTGGTGTTTATGGTTGCAGGCATTTACTTTATGAAAGACTTGCTCATGTTCTTGTTTACCAAGCTGGTGATTAAAGTCAAAAATAAGCTCATTCTTTCGTTGTCATTTATTTTTGCCTCAGCGTTTCTTTCTGCGTTCCTTGATGCACTCACGGTTGTTGCGGTGATAATAAGTGTTGGTCTTGGCTTTTATTCTATTTATCACAAAGTGGCGTCGGGAAAAGAATTTCACTCAGACCACGACCATACCAGTGACGATGGTGTTCACGACTTAGGCAGAAACGACCTAGAAGATTTTCGCGCTTTCCTTCGCAACCTTATGATGCATTCAGCGGTGGGTACTGCGTTAGGTGGTGTAATGACGATGGTAGGAGAACCACAAAACCTTATTATTGCCGACAAAGCGGGCTGGGATTTTGTTGAATTCTTCATCCGTATGGCACCGGTCACTCTGCCAGTGTTTGTATTTGGGTTGCTAACGACTGTGGTGCTAGAGAAAACCGGGTGGTTCACTTACGGCGCACAACTCCCCAATTCGGTGAGAGGGATATTGAGCGAGTACAACGAACATATGGATAAAGGCCGCAGTAAACGTGAAACTGCAAAGCTTATTGTGCAAGCATTAATTGGCGTATGGCTAATCGTAGGCCTGGCTACCCACATGGCCTCAGTAGGATTAATTGGCCTTTCTGTTATTGTGTTGGCTACCTCTATGAGTGGCGTCATCGAAGAACATGCCCTTGGTAAAGCATTTGAAGAAGCACTTCCTTTTACCGCCTTACTTTGTGTCTTTTTTGGTGTGGTAGCGGTTATTATTGACCAAGGCTTATTCCAACCGGTAATCCAGTGGGTACTAAGTTACGAAGGTGAAACCCAAATGGTCATGTTCTACTTAGCCAACGGCGTGCTTTCTATGGTAAGTGATAACGTATTTGTGGGCTCTGTGTATATCACGGAAGTGACTGCTGCATTACAAGATGGCCAAATCACCCGTGACCAGTACGATATGCTTGCTGTAGCCATTAACACAGGCACTAACCTGCCAAGCGTTGCAACGCCTAATGGACAAGCAGCCTTCCTGTTCATGCTGACCTCTGCCATCGCGCCTTTACTAAGGCTGTCTTATGGCCGCATGGTAATGATGGCACTTCCTTACACCATTGTGCTTACCATTGTGGGCTTGGTTGCCACCTACGTTGGACTGGCTGACATGACCCAATGGTTATACGATATGCATCTGATTGAACACCACACAGTGACTGATGCTGTGGGTGGCGCTGTTGCGCACTAAAAAGGCATAAATAGGGAATGATGAGTAAATTAAGTCAATGGGCTGAGCACAAATCGTCGTGGTTTGTGCTTTTCGCCACCTCACTGGGGCTGCAGATAGCTGCGCTGTATTTTCAATATGGAATGGGTCTTCAACCTTGCATAATGTGCATCTATCAACGCACAGCCATGTACGGCATCGTTATTTCTGCCCTAGTGGTATTAATTAAAAATAATGGCTTTACACGGATGTTAGGGTTTGCCGGTTGGGCTGTCTCATCGGCATGGGGCTTTTTAATTGCAAAAGAACATCTCACGATTCTTAATGCATCCAACCCCTTCTTTGCGAGCTGCGAAATTGTACCCAACTTCCCATCGTGGCTACCTTTGCATGAATGGATACCTGCTATCTTTGCAGCTAAGGGCGATTGTTTAGAAGACAGTTGGCAGTTTATGTCCATGGGGATGGCAGAATGGATGCAAATTCTCTTTGCCGCCTATTTTATCGTGTTTGCCATTGTATTTAGTTGTCGATTACTGGATAAGAAACCCTTTTGATAGACTTATCGATTCTTCCTTCAAGGTTACCCCCTATTCACACGGAACAAGGCCCGGTAACCATTGAACGCATTCATGCGAAGCATATTCACCCATTGTGCGAAGCGTCTCAGCAAGCCATCCACCATGTTAAACCCTGGCTTGGCAGTACTTTGTGTCCCGTAACGCCGGCACTGGCTAAACAATGTGTAAACGACATGGAAGCGGCGAGAGAAGCTGGCTATGGGCTCACCTATTTGCTTATGCACGACGAAAAATGCCTTGGCATGGGTATTATTAATTACATTCACCATACCCATCTCACGGCTAATTTGGGGTATTGGCTAACCCCACAAGCCTGCGGAAAAGGCTTGGCCACTGCTATTTGCGAATCGCTAAAGAAATTAGCGTTCACCCAAATGAATCTGTACCGTCTGGAATGCCTTATTGAACAAAATAATAAGGCCAGTTTGCGTGTGGCAGAGCGCATTGGTGCATCAAAAGAAGGGGTATGCAGAAAACGGATATTCGGTCGCGACGCCCTGCTCTACAGCATTACTGTTTAAAGGCTAAAAGCAAGGCTCTGCAATAGTGTGCGTGTATTTACGCAGAGGTGGCAAATTAATCCAGGTCCTCTAGCGGCCACAAGGCAATATAGTTTTCAAACGCATCTAAATCCACGTCGGTTTCGAATACGGTTTTGTTTCTCACTGACATGCCTTGCTTATGCATGGCGTGTTTCTTCCCCTTGTTTAACAAAGGGTGCCAAGACGGTAACCCTCGCCCTTCGTACAAACGCCGATAGCTACAACTGGTTGGCATAAAAAAGATATCTTTTAAATTTGCTTTGGTTAACTGCACGCACTCTGGCACTAAATGAGTTCGTTTGGCGTATTGGGTACACTCACACGACTTCGTATTAAGTAACGAACATACAATATTGGTGTAATGAATTTGCTCGTTTGCATTGATGTAATCAGTGGTTTCGGCTTCATCTTTAGCATCATCATCAATAAACTTATGCAGACAACACTTTGCACAGCCGTCACATAGAGATTCCCACTCTGACTGCGTCATCTCTTCTAATGATTTAGTTTCCCAATATGGTGCCGTCATTAGCCCACCACCTGCGTGTTAATCTCAATGATCTTCTCTAGTGACGCCCTGACTTTATCGCCGGGCACAAGAGGGCCAACGCCTTTAGGCGTGCCTGTTAATATGACATCACCGGCATCTAAACTAAAAAACGCTGACATATGTGCAATAAGCGGAATAATTTTATGGAGCATCAGGGCACTATGGCCACGTTGCCTTAACTCACCGTTTATATGTAGGGAAAAGTGAATATCTTGTAGCGCTGGAAATTCGCTGGCAGGCACAAAACCTGACACTGGGCAGCTATTGTCGAAAGACTTCGCTCGCTCCCAAGGTTGCCCTTGGTTTTTTAGTGTTTTTTGTACCTCTCTCAATGTGAGATCTAGCCCTAATCCCACGCCCCAAATGGCAGCTCTAGCATCACTTTCGCTGGCCTTAGTGAGTGGTTTATCAAGCAAAATAGCAATTTCAAGTTCGTTGTGGCATTCACCTTGATCGGTAGGAACAACTAAAGGTGCATGCATGCTACATAGGGCCGCTTTCGGTTTCAAAAACAGCAATGGGGAGGTAGGGACTGCTGAATTCATTTCATCAATATGATCGAGATAGTTTCTACCAATGCACACCACTTTCCCTACAGGCATAGGTAATACATTGCCTAAATAATCTGAATGTTGGTACACCCTAATAGCCCCTTTTTATACGTTCTGATAAATACCCCACGGCCACGCCGAAATAACTTGAGCGATTCCATTTCATGAGGGTATGAAAATTATTGTAGACCAAATAAATGCGCCCTTCTTCACCGTCGGGCATTATAAGAGACGCATTAATTTCGACGGTGGGAAGTGCTCGACCATCGAAACGCCTCACCCCCATGTCTTGCCATGCGTGCAATGGGTGCATTTTGGATTTACTTAAGCCAAACTGGCTAATGGGTTTCGTGAGTTTCACTTGCCGCCCCCATGTCCCCGCGTCATCCCAGCCTTCTTTAGCCAAGTAATTGGCAATAGAAGCGAACACATCGGCGGGCGTGTGCCAAATATCTTTTTTCCCATCGCCATCATAGTCTACGGCATAGTTTAGGAAAGACATGGGCATAAATTGGCTTTGCCCCATAGCCCCTGCCCACGAGCCTTTTAGAGCATCACGGCTGACGTGACCCTCCTGCAAAATCTTGAGCGCTGCAAATAGGTTATCTTTGAATAACTTCTCTCTACGCCCTTCATAAGCCAAGGAAGCTAATGCAGAAAGCACATCAAAATTGCCCTGAATTTTACCAAAATTTGACTCGTTACCCCAAAGCGCAACAATGAATCTAGGTTGCACTCCATATTGTTTACCAATTTTTTCGAGTAACACCTTATGGGTTTGATAGGCTTCTAACGCCTGCTTCACCTTCCAATCAGGCACACGGGTCGCTAAATAATCATCAAGGGTAATCTTTTTTTCTGGCTGGTTTTTGTCTGACTTGATCACCGTGGGGCGAAATTTGATGTTAGCGAAAGTAGTATTAATCCACGGCTGCGTAAAACCATGGCTAAGCGCTTCACTTTTTAGTTTCTGTACATAGGATTCAAACCCAGCTTGCGTTTTTTCCTCAGCCTGTATACTCGCGCTAACAAGGGCTAACCATAAAAGGCTAGCTAACTTTATACCAACTCCCCTCATCATTTCTTATCCGAAATCTCAGAGAGTCCCAGCGACTTTCGGTGTGCCACCAACAAGTCTTCTTCTTTTGGAGGCATTTGCAAATAGTAGCCTTCGTCAGTTAATGCGGTAACTAACTTTTGCTTATCTACATTGGCGAGTTTGTCGTGTTTATCTAACGCCAATATGGTCACTAATTCCCCAGAACCGAACATATTCATGAGCTCTTCGGGTACATCATCAAAGTGGCCTTTTTTGGGAACGTATAAATACATTCCCTGTTTCTTACGGGTTTTATAAATTGCACACAGCATTGTTTATCTCTTTTCAATAGGCAAATCGTGCGTTGGTTTTTTGAAAGGCAACGAAAACCAACGCAAAACATTATGGGTTAACGGGAGGTTGACCAAGCAGCGCTTCAACGTGAGGCTGGAACAAAGGTTGTCGCCAACCACTTAATACTTCAGGTTTAAGGCCCAATACACGGGTGTCATCGGTGGAAAACCAGTACCATTTTAGCAATTGATTTAGCTGTTTTTTAGACGCAATGACTTCGGTGGTAACCTCATTATCCTTAGCGATACGCTCACTTGTGTCTTTTAACGACGCTAACATTTTCTTGTAATGAGGTACATCTATTAGGCGCTTAACCACAGGAAGCTTTAAAGAATCAGGCGTTGCCTTGTAACGCTCTCTGGCTTCCTCAACCAAGGCGATAATTGTTTCACCATACCGCCTTACACTTTGAGGGCTTAAGCCATGCATGCGTGATAGGCCCGCTTTACTGGTTGGCATTAACTGCGCGGCTTCAAAAAGGTGCAGTTCTTTAAACACAAAATTTAACGCCATGTCTTTTTCTCGTGCGCGAGCAAGTCGCCACGCCGCGAGAGATTGCAAGACAGTGAGCTGTTCGCTGTTTAAACGCCAGTTATTCTTAATTTGGAGATAAGCAAAATCTTCTGGCATTTGGCTACGCTTTTTCTGCCCCAGTAATTCAACTTCCTGATATACCCAATGTAACTTACCTGCCTGATTTATTTTTTCAACGAGTTGTTGATAGCAAGGCAAAAGGTAAAGAACATCGTTAGCAGCGTAACTCAATTGCGCTTCTCGCAGAGGCCTTGCTAACCAGTCTGTGCGCGACTCACCTTTGTCTAAACTGACTTCACACAGCAATTCAACCAGTTTGGCATAGCCAAGCGTGGCACCTAAGCCAAGTACACTAGCAGCGAACTGTGTATCAAAAACAGGGGTTGGTATGGTATCAAACGCTGATAAGAAGGTTTCTAAATCTTCAGAACAAGAATGCAGTACTTTCACCACATTTTCGTTTTCCATTAGTGCCACAAAAGGAGAAAGATCTTCAATTTCTATGGGATCGATAAGCACCAGTTGTTCGCCATCAAACAACTGAATAAGGCCTAAGTGCGGTGACAAGGTGCGCGTACGAACAAACTCGGTATCAAGGGCAACAGCAGGTTGAGTTTGCGCTATTGCACAAACGTTTTCTAGTTGCTCAAAGGTAGTAATTAGTTGATATTGCATAATAAAAAGCCGACTTACGTCGGCTTCATAATATATCAGCGTAAATAAACACTAATCACGAAGTTCCCGACGTAGAATTTTCCCTACATTGGTTTTTGGTAAATCTTCTTTGAAGACGACCTGTTTAGGCACTTTATAGCCGGTTAAATGACTACGGCAATGTGCAATAACAGCCTCAGGCGTTAGCGAGTCGTCGTTGCGAACAACAAACAACTTCACAACTTCGCCGCTCACTTCATGGGGGACGCCCACGGCAGCTGCTTCCACCACATTGTCGTGCATTGCTGCCACTTCTTCAATTTCGTTAGGAAACACATTGAATCCAGAAACAAGGATCATATCCTTTTTACGGTCAACAATATAGAAATAACCTTCATCATCTACCGTTGCAATATCACCGGTAGCAAGCCAACCGTCTTTGAGAATTTCTTCTGTGGCTTCTGGGCGATTTAAATAGCCCTTCATCACTTGTGGGCCTTTTACCCAAAGTTCGCCCGCTTCGCCTTTCGCCACCTCATTGCCGTCATCGTCAAGCAATTTAATGTCGGTAGAAGGTACTGGCATACCAATGGCGCCTTTATAGGCTTCAATTTGTGGTGGATTGACCGCAACAACAGGTGAACATTCTGTTAAGCCATAGCCTTCCAACAATACGGTTCCGGTAATTTTTTCCCACTTTTCAGCCACAGGGCGTTGAACCGCCATACCACCACCTAAGCCGAATTTAAAATTACTGAAATCCAGCTCATTGAACCCAGGCGTGTTTAATAGGCCATTAAACAAGGTATTGACACCCGGCAAAATGGTGAATGGGTATTTTCCTAATTCGCTGACGAAAGCTGGCATATCACGAGGGTTGGTAATAAGCAGGTTTTTACACCCATACTTCACAAACATTAAGCAGTTCGCAAGCAAGGCAAAGATATGATAAAGCGGCAAGGCCGTAACAACGAAGTCTTTCCCTTCTTCAATCACCGTTTCTAAAATGCCAGAAACCTGTTCCAGGTTCGCCACCATATTTCTGTGGGTTAGCATTGCACCTTTAGACACACCTGTGGTTCCACCTGTGTACTGAAGAAACGCCAAGTCACCGTTTTTAATATCAGGGCGGGTATAAGTAAGTGATTGCCCTTTTTTTACGGCTGACATAAAAGACGTGGTTTCTTCTAAATGATAAGAAGGCACCAACTTTTTCACGTATTTAACCACGGCATTCACTACCCAACGCTTAGGCGCAGGGAGCATGTCGCCAAGTGACGTAAGAAACACTTCTTGCAGGTTCGTTTCTTTAATCACTTTTTCTAAAGTGCACGCAAAGTTTTCAACAATAACGATAGCTTTCGCATTGGCGTCGTTTAACTGATGCTTAAGTTCTCTTGCGGTATAAAGTGGATTCACATTCACCACCACCATACCTGCGCGTAAAATACCAAACATGGCTACAGGGTACTGCAGTAAATTAGGCATCATAATGGCAACGGCATCGCCACGCTGTAATCCGCTTGCTTGTAAATACGCCGCAAATTGTGCTGATAAAGTATCAAGCTCACCAAAGGTCATCGCTTGACCCATGTTAATAAAGGCTTCTTTATCTTTAAACTTCTTTACCGACTGTTCGAAAATATCAACGACTGAGTCATAACGATCGGCGTCGATTTCTGCAGATACGCGAGGGTCGTAATGTTTGAGCCAGGTTTTTTCCACCAAAACCTCCTTCACTTATTATTATATTGCCAAAAAGATGCGTCTATTTTTCACGCACCACTGCAACTGGTCTGATAACTTGCGAATAGTATAGGATGTGTAAAAAAAAATAAACGGTGTAGTTTACATTTACTCAACAAATTGTTGAATTAATAAACCAATTTCATCAGTTTTTTCCATATGGATATGATGTCCACCTTCAAATCCTACATATTGCGCATTTTTAAACCAATTCTTTCTTGCGTCAAAAACACTCTCGACATGCTTAAAACTGTTGGATGCTCCGATAAATAAGATGGGGCACGCTATCGAGGCCATCAGTGTTTTAGCTTGGCCTTCGGTAAGCCGCAAAATAGATTTCGTCCGCACACGAGGGTCGCTGGACCAGAAACAATGCCCCCCCGCATCTTGCGTTAAATTGCGCGACAAAATGGCCCGCGCATGTTCTTCCGGAATATCAGAAACGCGACATCGCGCGGATACAGCATCGTCTAAGTCTACCAATTGTAATCTGTTGCGCTGCTTTAACTTGCGGCTAATTAACGCCTCTCGCATTTGCGTCTGAGCCGAATCGTCCTCAAGCGTAAGTGGGCCACAAGCATCAATACTGATGACAGCAGATACATGCTCCGGGAATAAACCAGCGTACAAGCTTGCTAAAATTCCCCCCATCGAATGGCCCACTAGTATAACCTGTTCCCAGCCTTGGGTTTCAATTAACCCATGTAAATCTTGTAAATAATCAGCTTGATTATAGTGAGCGCCCTTAGGCCGGTGCTCTGAGCGTCCATGCCCCGCTAAATCAAGGGCGTAAAAGCGGAAATTATGAAAATAAGGCGCTAACAACCGCAAGCTTTCTGCGTTGTCTAAAAAGCCATGTAAACCTAGTACCACAGGGCCACTGCCTTGATTATCGAGTGCGGTTAACACGATGTGACCAGCGTTCAATTCGGTTTCAATCATACAACTTCCCTATATGTTATGGCGGCAACACATTGCCGCAAGTTGGCATTATGGTTCCTCGAAAAACAAAAAAGGCGGCAATTGACTGCCACCCTTCTTTTACTTGTTAATCAGCTATTTCGTTTATTCTACACCCGGTTTACTGCCCGGCTTTTTGGGGTTGCCATCACGACCACGCACATTCACGTCTCGGCTAGTGGTAGGTGTACTAGGTGGTTTAATCGTGCCTTTGTAATTGCTATTGTCGTATTTAATAACACGTATACGGCTATGCCCGAAGCCCGGCCCCCACTGATTATAGCGGCCATAAAATGGCGAGAACCACCCTGTTCGATAGTTAAAATGGTACATGGTGACGTCATAAATTTCCTGCTTACGCCACATGTGGTAGTCGTCCACTAGCAGCGTTGGGTAAATATAAGGTTGCTCGCCTACCATGCCAGCGGTGGGCGCCACTAGCTTTCCTAAAAACGTAATAAGGCGACCTTCTTCGAATACGATAGGATCGACGAAACCATCAATTTGTGCTTTGAATCGCCCGGTTGTTTCAGCGCCCCGATTGGGTTTGCCGTAATTATTAAGAGGAAAATGAACAATTTCCACAAAGGTTTTATCTGGCTTATTTTCTACCCCTACGATAAGGCCGCCCCATCGTGCCGTTTGCCCCTGAGCGTTCGCCCCTGACGTCACAGCTTTTGTGTAGGAAATAAGAGAAGTTCCTTCAGGCACTTCAAGGCTATCTGGCACAATAGCACACCCGGAAAATAGTAATACACTAAAGATAAGTATATGTTTAATTTGCATAAAGCCTCCCGCCAGCATGCATTGCAATACGGCAAAATATAAACTGCAATAAGTTTAAGTCTAATGATGAAATATCCATTTATCTACCACTAAAACACTAGCACTTATACGGTATAAAAACCATAAGAGGATTACTTGGTTAGAAATATTTTAACTATACAAGCAACAACATAGATGCGTTGTGGAAGGGGAGGTGTTATCGCGATAACTGTAAAGTGTGGGTATGTATGTTTGGCTTTCACCCTCTTTCACCGTTTAGGCGTAAACGTCTACACCAAACATACTTTCTACTGATTCTCGCTGACTTTGCTTTTCAAAGCTGGTGTATGATGCAATCGCGTTTTTTGAATAACTATTATTGTCTTCGCGAATGAAGTCCTGGTAGGCCTTAGCGTTATCTGTACCCTCTTTATTAGGCGCAATAACAATGGCCTGATCAGTTTTCTGACCTTGCCTTGAATTGCCCTGTTCGGCATCTTTGTTTACCGGCGCAACTCGCTCTTGTACATTTTGCTGCGAATTGCGCTGTGAAGGTATAATAAACTGGTTATTAACGTCCATCTTCTTACATTATGAATAACGCTTATTTTACTTAGCACGCAAGTACAATAAATGACTCCGATAAAAGTAAATAGGGTTTAAATAATTACTTCAAAGAAAAAAACCAGCAAAAAACATACCTACTCTAACGTTAAACCACAAAGACAAACAATGGCACCCTGTTCGCTGAAGTTTACTCGCGGCCTGGAAGCTTTTTCCAAGTGACCTTATCTCTTAAATAAACAGGCGCGACCTCCGCTGCCACCTTCACCTCGCCGCTAGCATAAAGCGACGAAGCCAAATCCATCATGAAAGCGGCATTCGGATAAAGCACTGTTATCTCATTATCAGAAGGCAATAGCGCACCAAGCACTTCATAGGCTTGCCAGCCTGTACCTGCGGGAACGAAAGTATAGGGATGCTGATTAACATAGTCGGTTAACAAACGTGCGGCAACATCGGGTGGGCATACCTGCTCCTCAATCACTTGCTGGCAACTGCCCTCTTTTACTTGATAAACTGCAAAGTACACTTCGCCCATACGCGCATCTGTGGCACAGGCAATAAGCGTATTTTGACTGATGCTAGCGGCTTCAACTGCCATTGCTGCTAGGGTACTTACGCCCGCCACTTTTAACCCCGTGCCTAAAGCTAATCCTTGTATCATACCTGTGGCAATACGAACGCCTGTAAAGCTGCCTGGCCCCCGGCCAAAGGCCAGTAAGTCCAAATCGCTTAAGCTCATCTTCGCCTGCTTTAACACACTATCGACCATAGGCAGCAATCGTTGGCTGTGTTGTTGAGGGCAAATCTCAAACTCTTGAAATTGCTCAGTGCCATTGTTTAATGCGACAGAACACGCTTCTGTGGCTGTGTCTATTGCTAGTATCTTCATGAACTTCTTACTCTTCATCAATGTTGGCTAAGAAAGCTTCTACTTCATCTAAGCTTCTTGTGCGTTTCATGTCTGGTAAACTTCCAATGAAAGTTTTTGCATAAGGTTTGGTAACAAGGCGATTATCACAAATAACCAAAACCCCTTTATCCAACGGGTCGCGAATTAACCTTCCTGCGCCTTGCTTTAATGCAATCACCGCTTGGGGTATTTGAATAACTGCAAACGGATTAGCGCCCCGTTTTTTGACATCTTCCATTCTTGCTTGTAGCAAAGGATCATCAGGAGAAGCAAAGGGAAGTTTATCTATCATCACACAAACCAGATCGTTCCCCCTTACGTCTACCCCTTCCCAGAATGCGCCCGTACCAAGTAACACGGCTTTCTCATCTGCAATATAGGCATCCAATAACGCTTGTTTAGTGGTGGTGCCTTGCACCAGCAATGGATTGTCTATCTCATCTTCTAACTTACCGGCAATTTCTCGCAACATGGCGTGGCTGGTAAAGAGCAGAAAACATCGTCCTTTGCTTGCCTTTATCAAACGCTTGGCCGTATTTAACAAGGTTTCACGCATAGAGAAGCTATTAGGTTCGGGTAAATATCTGGGTACACACAGCATGGCCTGTTCAGGGTAGTTGAACGGACTATCTAGCCCAAGGGTATGTGCATCTTCCAAGCCCATTCTGCGCTGAAAATGTTCAAAACCGCCGTTAACCATAAGGGTGGCCGACGTAAACACCCAACCTCTGGGGGGCGAAGTAACGAATCGTCTAAACTTGGCCGCGATTGAAAGTGGCGTTAAATGCATAATGAGATGACGATTTGTGGTTTCGTACCACAGACTCACATTCTCTTGCTTGTCATTACTCAGGGCATCTAACTGCTCTCTCGCTGCCACTACCCGTTCGTAAAGGTTATCAAGATCTTTGTCGCGGCCAATATGAAGTTTGCACACCTCATGCAATACTCCAAGCGCTTCTGCCAGCTTCCCCACCTGTAACCGGACATCATCACGCGTAAGCGCTTCCGCCCAATTTCCTCTTTGCGGTGTATCGGGGAAAAGCAAACGTAAATCCGCAGCAATCATTCGACACTTGTCTGCGGCTTTATCTAATTGCGCTGCATCTTTCAAAACCGTGCGAAAAATGAGCGTAATATCTTTCGCTAAGTCTTGAATTTGCCGGGTAGACAGAGATTCACCAAAATAGTCACTGGCAATATCGGGAATTTGGTGGGCTTCATCGAAAATAATGGCGTCAGCTTCAGGGATTAATTCACCAAACCCTGTATCTTTCAGCGCCATATCGGCAAAAAACAGATGGTGATTGACCACAATAATATCGGCATCCAAGGCTTTGCGTCTTGCTTTAACCAAGTAGCATTCTTCGTAGTCAGGGCAGTCTCTACCCAAACAGTTATCTACTGTGGATGTGACAAGCGGTAGTACTTTGGCGTCTTCAGGCAACGACTTAAGCTCGCCCATATCACCGGATTTCGTTTCACTCGCCCAGCGTCTTACCTCTGACAGTTGACCTAACACCTCTTTTTCCACCAAGGTGCTGTTGCCGCTATGCTGCGCCACTCTATGCAAACACAAATAGTTTGCTCTGCCTTTTAAAAGCGCGGTTTTGCGCTTACTGCCCAATGCCTTTTTTACTAGCGGTAAATCTCTATGGTACAGCTGTTCTTGCAAGTTTTTTGTGCCCGTTGACACAATGGCCTTGCCTTCAGACATCAGGACAGGCGCCAAATAAGCAAAGGTTTTCCCCGTCCCCGTGCCGGCCTCAACCACCAAGCTGCTTTGTGTATCTATGGCCTTCTTCACTGCGTTCGCCATGTCAGTTTGTGCTTCACGAGGAACAAAGCCCTTTATGGCACTCGCGAGACGTCCGTCTGAGGAAAATACATTATTTATCGTGGGCATGGTTTAAGCGCTGTGATTACTTTTCTACGTTAGGCCGCGCATTATGCCAAAAAGCATATTGAATGCCCATTAAAGCTTTTAACTGTCGCAAAGCGTAGTTTACTCCCGTGGGCTAGCGTTCAAAAAAACCATCGACTAAATCCGCCAACGCCTCTTCTAGCTCTTCTTCAAACACATCAAGCTCAATGTCAAAACTGGCCAAGTACTTAGCGGCATTGTCACGGGACACTATGGCGTTTTTCATCTGAAACTCTAATTCAGGCAACGATTTATCGTAACGTGGTTTAATGGCCCACCTTAAACAGTGACCATGTTGGTCTTTTAGTTTCTGCTTGGCGAAGACACAAAACTCCTCGACGTAATCCGTTCCCTGGGGCCCTAGGCAACCAGGTTCAATGCGATACATCACCAACAGCTTTTTGTACAGGGGGAGTCTATTTTCCATTATGTCTTTGCGTAAGCTAAAGAATTGATTATGGGAAAATTTTGATCAATTTGCCAGTAGAGCATGCCTTCATGCCTATTTAACTGCCCTCTCCTTCTCCTCGCTTTTTGAATAAGCGATTTAACTCACCCACACCTCAAACTGCCACGGAGAAAGCTTGCGAGTGGTATCAGAGGAAAACACACGAGATTCTTTGCTGCTCCAATGGGTATAGTTAGCCTCAAATAGTGGCGGTTCAAACGATACCGATACCGCTTCACTGGAAAAATTAATAATAACAAACACTTTTTCCTCTTTATTGTGGCGGACAAAACTGAATACCTTGTCCATTTTAGTATTCGGTATTTGCGTCATTCTGGCTCCGTAGTTGCCATTACCTAACACGGATTTTGATTTTTTAAGCAAAATAAGTTTGCGATACAAATCGCCAATGCTGTGCGTTTGCCAATGGATAGGGTCACGCTCAAAGAAAGCTAGCCGTTTGCTTTCTCCGGCTTCTTGCCCATTGTGAATAAGCGGCACGCCTTCACCTAGAACAGACAACGCAATACAAGCTTCAAGGGCGTCGCCAAATTGTTCTCGCTGTGTACCATCCCAGGCGTTTTTATCGTGATTGCTAACAAACGTCATTCTCAAGGCTGATTTAGGCCATGCCCGTTCGTTCCAAGAATAGTACTTGCGAAGCCTGTCTAGCGAACATCGACCGTGGGCTAACTCGTGCAATGTCTCATTCCAGCTCCACCCATAGGTCATATTAAAGGCCTGTTCGTGGAGGTCGCGGCTTTCCCATTCGGCTAACAGGAATACAGGCTTGATTGCATCAAGTGCTTGCCTCGCCTGAACCCAAAAGTCATTGGGTACGTAACCTGCTACGTCGCACCGAAACCCATCGATATCGAAGGCGTTCACCCAGTAACACATGGCCTTAATCATGTACTCTCTTAATCCTACTTGGTCATAGTCAAATTCAACAATGTCTGACCAATCCCACCATGGTGAAGGTCTAAAGTCGCCTTTATAGTCCTTTGCATACCATTGGGGATGCAGATCGACTAAATGGCAATCCCAAGCACTGTGATTGGGCACCCAGTCGATAATGACCTTCAGATGACGCAAATGGGCTTCATCAACCAGCTTTTTAAAGTCATTTTTATTGCCAAACTCAGGGTTAATTTCGAGATAATCTTTCACGGCATAAGGGCTACCCAACTTCCCTTTTCGATTCACTTCTCCAATGGGATGAATGGGCATTATCCAAAGGGTAGTCACCCCTAAGGCGGCTAAGCGGTCTAAGTGTTCGATAACGCCATTAAAATCACCAGAACGGGAAAACTGGCGGGTATTTATCTGATAAATAACGCCATATTGAGTCCACTTCGGTTGCTCGACCTTATACAAGTGTTGAGGTTGGTAATTTGATGTCAAAGGGTTCCCCTCCTTATGCGATAAGAATGTCACGGGAGTGCACGTCGTTCTCTCGCGAATAACTGGCGGTTAAAAAGAATTACGCGCCTAACCTAAAAACAGCACACTCGATTTAACCCCCGCCGTGTATTCGTTCTTGCATGGTTTATTCAACGTTTTTAATTTTGTTTCTATTTACAAGCGCTTGCTAAAGTTGCTTGCCTCAAAGATAGCCGCTACAGTGAGGCTCAAACGACTCATTAGGATCCTTCATGCGCCTTGCTGTATTACTGTTTTTATTTAGCCTCATTGCTCAAACAACCTGTTTCGCGGCCTCTGTGTTTAAAGTGTCTAAAGGAGAAGATTATCTCTACGTGGGTGGAACACTGCATTTACTGAGCGAGTCTGATTACCCCCTTCCAACTCAGTATAGTCAAGCCTATGAGCAATCAGATTTGGTGGTATTTGAGACCGATTTAGCAGCCCTTGATAGCCCGGAGTTTTTACAGCATATGCTATCAGCCCTCACCTATCAAAAGGGTGAACGCCTTACAGATGCACTGAGTCAAACCACCATAACGTCATTAACCGCACATCTTGAAAAAAGAGGCCTGACACTACAACAGTTTAATCACTTTAAACCCGCCATGATGAGTATGACCTTAAGCATGGTGGAGTTGCAGAGGATGGGGTTGACCAGCGAAGGTGTAGACAAGCACTTTCATCATAAGGCCTCGTTGGAAGGAAAACCCATTGCATGGCTAGAGACCCCGGAACAACAGATTGCATTTATCGCACAAATGGGCCAAGGGGATCCCGATGCATTCATGCAATACACATTAAAAGATTTAGCGCAGTTACCTGAACTACTGCCCGAACTTAAAAGTAGTTGGAGTTCAGGTGACTTAGATAAAATGTATAACGAGAGTTTGGCTGATTTTGCGAAGCAATACCCCAATGTATTTGACACCTTAATCACGCAAAGAAACAACGCCTGGATGCGAGATTTAAACCATTATCTCGCTTCCCCTGAAGTGGAATTTGTATTAGTGGGCGCACTGCATTTACCGGGCAATGTGGGCGTGTTAAACCAGCTCAGAGAGCAAGGTTACGAGGTTGAAAAGGTCAAGTAGTGTAAAGATTACGGTGGCAGTTATCTTTTTGCATACATTTTGCGTAGACACACATAGTTAAAACTCGAAAAAACAAATAAATGGTGTTTTTTTATTTTGAATCTGGAGTAAATACTATGATTTTTAATGTGTTACGTAACGTTTTATTGGTAGGCGCACTGTCTGCTCTTACCGTTGGGTGTGCGTCTATGGGTGATGGTTCTGTCGCTGAAAAGCGACAAGCTATATTAGATATGCAACAAAATGCCCTTGCCCGCTTATACACAGAAAAACCTGACACACGCTCTCAAATTCGCGACGCGGCGGGTTATGCCGTATTTACCAATGCAAATGTGAATGTCATCTTTTTTGCTGCCGGCACCGGTTATGGAGTGGTGAACAATAATGTGACCGGCGCGAAAACCTATATGAATATGGCGGAAGGCGGTGTTGGCCTTGGACTTGGTGCGAAAGATTACCGAGTCGTGATGGTTTTCCACACACAAAAAGCCATGAACTACTTCATCGAAAATGGGTGGACCGTTGGCGGTAACGCTGACGCAGCCGCCAAAGCCGGTAATAAAGGCGCGTCTGCCGAGGGAGAAGGCTATCTCGGCAACGTGACGGTTTACACGATGACAGAGAGCGGTTTAGCCCTACAAGCAACCGTTAAAGGCACTAAGTTTTGGGTAGATAAAGCGCTTAACTAAGTGGTGTATGTACGCCAGCGACAATCAAAAGGAGGCGCTTAGCTTCCTTTTGATTTGTTCTCCACAATGTTCATCCACTGCGCTCGCGTACAGTTTTCCAATAATTCAAATGCTTCTTTTACAATGTTTTTCCCTTGAACAAAAGCATGCTTTTCCGCTGCGTTATCAAGACGTGAGGCGAGAAGCTTTTCTCTGCTGCCATCTCGCCCGGGGTGGTTTGATAAAAAGACATCAATATTCTGCGCCTCAACGTACCCTTTCATGATTTGCGCCGATTCAGTGTACGACTGAATGCGCTGCACATCTGAGCCATAATTAAGACCCGTCCCACCCCACAACACCGCGCGATGAGGTTCATCACCATCATACACGGGGAAAACCAGCGACAATGTACCCGGCGTGTGACCAGGCGTGACATGGAAAGTAAGCGTTGTACCATCAATGTTAAGGGTATCACCATCGTTGACGGCCATATCTTTTTTTGGCTTTGCGCCCCAACGCCGACTGACAAAACTGTCATGCTCCAGTAATTCCCACTCTAATTCACTCATGACGATACGAGGGTTAAAGCGTTTCACAACCGCGTTAAAACCGCCGTAATGATCGCCATGGCCATGAGAGATAATCAAGTGGGAGACAGGTTTATCTTCTAGGCCAAGCGTTTTAAGCCCCGCAAAGATGTATTTTTCCGCTTGTTCGTCGCTATTAAGCGCATCGACCAATACGATGGTTTTACCGGTATCGATGGCCCAACTTGCTACATTCCCCGCCCCAACGTAATAAAGGTTGTCGAACACCTTTTGTGGCGGAATGTGCCGGCGAGCGCGTCTATTCGTATTTCCCTTACTCGCTTTTCTTTGTTCAGTCAGTGATGGGGTGTCAGCAGTCCGGCGCTCGGGACGCGTGTCTTTACTTACGCCGGATTGAAACATATTGCGTGGTTCACGGCTGATATCACACAGGCTGGCCAGGCCCGGAAAGAAGGTAGCGCTTTCCAGCCCCTTTTCAGCATAGTCTTGTGCTGTTAACCCATCACTTTTGGCGCTATTGCTCAACAGCACAGTTGCCGTGAGCAATAACGGTACTGTTGCCTTTAAAATGTCCAATTCACCCCTAACCATAACCTTCTGCCATCCTCAACATATCCATACTCTGCATAGCGCATGGTTTTATCAAACGCATTGTACAGACCTGTCTGTAGTTTTACATTACGGGTAAGCTTGGTGTTGTAACCGATGTCGAACAATCCAATACCTGGCGATAATACCGAACGGGAAGAAACCGAAGTCAACGCCGCTTCCTCCCCTCTTACTGTCCATCTTGACCAGAGTTCGCCTGTATCTGAAAGGCGGTAGGTCGAATTTAAGGTAAAGAGATGCTTGGGCTGCTGAACCAACGGAAGGCCTTCATTATCCCCCGTGATTTGCTCTGAACGCGTGTAACTATACGCACCGTTAAAAGACCAGTTTCCTACGCTATATTTAGCGGCCAATTCCGCACCGTAAGACTCCGCTTCGTCAATATTAATATTGTAGCGGTCTGTATCATCTAAACAGTTCTCAAGCTCGCAGGACGTCACGGCTATTTTATCGTCAAAATCATTGTGAAAAGCAGTAACACTATATTCAAGGCCGTTGTCACCTAGGTAGTAAATCGCCACTTCTTTGTTCAACGTTGTTTCTGGTGCAAGTGCTGGATTGCCGTAAATATCACCACCACGGCTCTCTTGAACCCAACCTTCTGCCATTTCACGAAGCTCAGGTGTACGGTACCCTGTGGAAACACCGCCTTTTACTACCCAGTTATCGTTTATATTATAAACGGCGTAGGCACGTGGGCTAACTTGAGAGTCAAACTGTTGATTGTCGTCTAGGCGGATGCCTAAGGTAATGGCAAGGTTTTCATTCACACGCCATTCATCTTCACCATAAACCGCCCATTGACTGTTTTCAATATGGGTAGCGTCAGCGCCATTCGTATCAAAATCGTCTAAAGATTCTTCTAGAAATTCAGCTCCCGCCGTAAGCATATGTTGACTATTTAACACGAAGGTCCACTGAGAGTTAACCACTAAATTATCAATAGTAATATCACGGCCCACGTTTTCCACAGACTCTTGCTGTATATAACTTCTGACCGTTGTATCTTCGTATTTACCCTCGTGAGTCAGTGCATAGGAATGCCTGTCACTGTTCGTTTCAGAGAGCGAACTGGTGTCGGGCAACGACTTACCCGGCGTTGAGGTTCGCGTTTGATCTTGCACTATATATTCAAATGTTAGCGTATCTGAGGTGTTTGGTGTGAGGTGAAACGCCGTTCTTAAATTGCGTAACGATTTTTCCGCATAGCCGCGCTCAATCTCATCTTCTTCGCGCTTTTGATATAAACCACTGGCGGAAACACTGAGCAAGTTTTCAATTAAAGGGCCTGAAAACGCTAGCTGAACTTGGCTATCAGCGCCGCTATCTGAATTTTCCTGAATTTTCGTTTCCGCACGTAGGTTTCCACTCCACTTGCGATAGTTCTTTCGCGTGATGATATTGATAACACCGCCCATGGCGTCTGAACCG
This sequence comes from Alteromonas australica, assembly GCF_000730385.1. NCBI lineage: Bacteria > Pseudomonadati > Pseudomonadota > Gammaproteobacteria > Alteromonadales > Alteromonadaceae > Alteromonas > Alteromonas australica. The sequence continues at coordinate 2,707,181 of NZ_CP008849.1, forward strand.
TATAGCGTTGACATAGGGCCGCGTACAATTTCTATACGTTCAATACTATCTAGTGGCGGAAGCCAATCTTGTTCGTAGCCTCCGCTTCCGTTGGGTTGTGATTCTCTTCCCGTTTGCTTTTTGCCATCTACGAGTATGCTGGTGTACTGTGCGGGCAACCCACGAATACTAATATCCTGACGATAACCGCCTCCCGTTACGGTAACGCCCGGCACATCGCGAAGGGCGTCCGTAATATCTTTATACGCTCTTTGTGCCAATTGCTTTCTATCAATAACACTCACAGATGCTGGCGCCTGTGATAAAAGCTGCTCAAAGCCCGACGCGGTGACGGTAATGTTTTCAATTTTGTCGGTGTTAGATGTTTGTGCCCATACACTGTGAGAAAACAAAGAACATAGCGAAATGGTCAGGAACGTGGATCTAAAAGTCATACTTAATCGTTTAATATGTAAGGATTAAGCAGATGATAATCATTATCATTCAAATGTAAAGAAAGGATTTAGCCTTTTTTAATTAGCTTTAGCACTAAACATCCACGTCAATGTGTTTTAGGCCATCGTGAGTTGAGGGGTCTTTTTTGTCTTTACCCGATTCAGATTGATTGTCTCGTCGTTCTATTGCATCCGTTTGTTTAACACGGTCGAAGTTATCCTGCCCTTCTTCAGAAAAGTGTTCAGTCTTACTCGTCTTCTCTACCTTTTTAACCCGTTTATCTTCTTCCACTGGCACCTTGGTATTGCGGGGTAATATAGGAAATAACAAGTCATTACTCATGGGGTTTACTCCGGTTTCCCGCCATTCGGGTAGTTTTCACGTGGGCCTTTCTATTTTTTAGGCCTAATTAAGGGTTTAAAAATAGCCTTTATCCCTTCATTGAAACACAGGAAAATTAAGATCACCTTTGCTCAGATCAAAAAGTTTTACTATATACATATTAATTTAGACCTATTGGGTAAAAAGAGTTCACTTTTGCCTTGCAAAACGTCAGTCAAACCGCTAATGTTTCAGCCGTTCGAAAATAGGATTAAATTTTTAAATGATCAATTGCGCTGCGAAACATCACCATCACCACATAGCATAACCTTTCAGGTTCGTGCTGGAAGGTCTATATTTCCTTCCAGTGGCGCAGATACCAAATTCTCGGCCCTCGGAAGGAAACTTCCGGGGGTTTTTCATTTTTAGCGCAATCACAAAGTTAACACACAACGTGTAAGGAACGTTTCAATGAGTAACAGCAAAAGACTTCGAATTGCCGTACAGAAATCAGGCCGCTTGAGCGATGATAGCATCGCCTTACTTAAAGCTATCGGCATAAAACTGAATATTCGTGATCGCTTGCTGATTGCGCATTCGACAAACGAACCTATTGATTTGCTTCGTGTTCGTGATGACGACATTCCTGGTCTCGTCATGGATGGCGTGGTTGATTTAGGCTTTATCGGTGAGAACGAGCTGGAAGAAAAGTCCCTTGAACGCAAAGCCGCTGGCAAGCCATTTGAGTATGAAACATTACGTCGTTTAGATTACGGCGGTTGCCGTTTGTCTATCGCAGTACCAAACGAAATGGAGTACGAGGGCATTCAGTCTCTAGAGGGTAAAGAAGTTGCCACTACCTACCCCTATTTGCTAGAGCGCTATTTCGAGGAAAAAGGCATTAACGCGAAAGCGGTAATGTTAACGGGCTCCGTTGAAGTTGCACCTCGAGCGGGTGTTGCCGACGCTATTTGTGACCTTGTATCAACAGGGGCGACATTAGAAGCCAATGGCTTAGTGGAAAAAGACGAAATATTCCGTTCTAAAGCGGTGCTGATTCAACGTGCTGACGGCGAAATCAGTGATGAAAAGCAATCGCTTATCAACCGCCTAATGCCTCGTGTAGACGGCGTGTTACTGGCGAAAGAAAGCAAGTACATCATGCTACACGCACCGAAAGCCTATTTAGAGCAAGTAAAAAGCTTGCTACCGGGTGCCGAAAATCCCACTGTACTGCCCCTTGCTGGGAACGATGAGCAAGTGGCCATTCATGTTGTTTCAACAGAAACCTTATTCTGGGAAACCATGGAAAAACTAAAAGCCCTTGGTTGTAGTTCTATTCTTGTAATGCCCATCGAAAAAATGATGGGCTAAAGGCAGACGATTATGATTACTTGGTCATCTCTCTCATCTGACGAGAAAAAACAAGCGCTAGCGCGCCCGGCTATGGCCAATAGCCAACAATTGAAGCAAACTGTTAGCGATATTATCGCGAAAGTTGAAACGAGTGGCGACGAGGCCGTACTTGATTATACTCGCACGTTCGACTGCCCTGATTTGCAATCTCTTATTTTATCTCAAGAGAATATTGATGCGCTTGCAGCGCAGGTTACCCCTGAGGTAGCCGCTGCAATTGATACTGCATTTAACAACATCAAGCAGTTTCACGAGGCTCAATCGCCTACTGATATCGCACTTACCACCACGCCTGGCGTAGACTGCGAGTTGCGTTTTACCGCCCTCGACGCAGTGGGGTTGTATATTCCTGGAGGCAGTGCGCCTCTGCCCTCCACGGTATTAATGTTAGGCGTACCCGCATTGGTGGCGGGCTGTGAAAACAAACTCCTTTGTACGCCGCCAAACAAAGCGCAATTGATTGCTCCTGAGATTGCTTACGCCGCCCGTAAATGTGGCATTGATAAGATATTTTTGTGTGGTGGCGCGCAAGCTATTGCGGCCATGGCCTTAGGGACACAAACGATTCCTCAAGTAGACAAAATCTTCGGCCCTGGTAACAGTTTTGTTACGGAAGCCAAGCAACAGGTTAGCCAACGCGCTGACGGTGCAGCCATTGACATGCCTGCAGGTCCTTCTGAGGTATTAGTACTCGCCGATGCCTTGGCTGATGCGGAATTTGTGGCCGCAGATTTATTGTCTCAAGCTGAACATGGCCCAGACTCACAAGCGATTTTAGTCAGCGACGATGCAACCCTTATTGCAAACGCAAAAGCGGCTGTGGAACGTCAGCTAGCCACACTTTCACGCGCAGAGATTGCGCGCCCAGCAATGGAAAATGCGCGCTATATTCTCGCCGGCTCGATTGAAGAAGCCATTGAGGTAAGCAATGCTTATGCACCTGAACACTTAATTGTGCAAATTGAAGATGCCAGACGCTATTTATCGAAAATCAAATACGCAGGTTCTATCTTCTTAGGCCCCTGGTCCCCTGAATCGGCTGGGGATTATGCATCAGGCACCAATCACGTGTTACCCACGTATGGGTATGCTAAAAACTATTCGAGCCTAGGCTTACTAGACTTCATGCGCCGCTTTACCATTCAAGAGTTAAGCGCTGACGGTATGCGTAATTTGGGCCCTGCTATTATGGCGTTGGCCAACGCAGAAGGGCTAGATGCACACGAACAAGCGGTGGCGCTTCGCATGAAGAAATTAGGTTTTGGAGGCAATGCCTAATGTCTAAACTTATTGACACACTCATCAATGAGAACTTGGTACCTTTAAAGCCATACGAATCCGCTCGAAGGCTGTTTTCAGGTGGACAAGATTGGTTGAATGCCAATGAAAGTCCGTTTGCTAATGAATACCACGTTGATAGTAGTAATTTTAATCGTTATCCATCATGCCAGCCTACCGGTGTGGTTGAAGGCTATGCAAATTATAGCGGTTTAGATGCAAGCAATGTCTTGATTACCCGAGGGGCTGATGAAGGTATCGAACTGCTTATTCGCACTTTCTGTACACCAGGTAAAGATAACATTCTGATTTGCCCCCCCACATACGGCATGTACGCTATTAGTGCCGAAACCTGTGATGTGGGCGTTAAGAAAGTGGCTTTGAACGATGACTTCAGTCTAAATGTTAACGCCATTTGCGCTGAAGAAGACGTTAACATTATTTTTATTTGTGCACCGAATAACCCAACGGGCACGTCGGTCGCCCGCGAAGACATCAAAACCGTGTTAGAACACTTTGCGGATACTGCACTGGTTGTTGTAGATGAAGCCTACATCGAATTTGATGCTAGCAATACATGGGCAACAGAAATAGCCAACTACACGAATCTTGTTGTGCTTCGTACGCTGTCAAAAGCCTTTGCACTGGCAGGGTTACGCTGTGGTTTCACCCTTGCTCAAGAGCCCGTCATTCAAGCACTATTGAAAGTGATTGCACCCTACCCAATACCTGAGCCTGTTGCACAAATTGCGGCTAATGCACTGTCTAGTGATTCGTTGGCGCTAATTGCGCTACAAGTTGACACAATTAATCGCGAAAAAGAAGCGCTGGCTGAATCACTCGCAGCCATTGAAGGCTTTACCCTGGTGGGTGATAGAAAAGCTAACTTCATTTTGTTTAGGTACGCAAAGTCTGCCGAACTCATGCAGTTTTTAGTTAGCCGAGGCATGCTTATTCGCGATCAATCGAAACAACTTAATTTACAGAATTGTTTGCGAGTTACGATTGGCACCGAAGAGCAAAATCAGCGCTTAATGCAATTAATTAATGAATTTTTAAATGAGGACGCGGCATGAGTCAGCAAGCCATTTTATTTATAGACCGCGACGGCACCCTAGTTGAAGAGCCGCCAGTTGATAAGCAATTAGACAGCCTAGAGAAGCTTGTTTTCGAACCCAATGTTATTCCTGTATTGCTTAAGCTAAAAGCCGCAGGCTACAAATTGGTTATGGTAAGTAACCAAGACGGCTTAGGCACAGACAGCTTCCCGCAGGAAGACTTCGACAAGCCACACAATGCCATGATGGCCATTTTTGAAAGCCAAGGCGTAACCTTTGACGATGTGCTGATTTGCCCGCACTTTGATGAAGATAACTGCACCTGCCGCAAACCGAAACTTGGATTGGTGAAAGATTACCTCCAACAGGGCAAAGTAGACTTCACACGCTCTTTCGTTATTGGTGACAGAATTACCGACGTTCAGCTTGCTGAAAATATGGGTATTCGCAGCTTTCAATACCATCGCGAAAGCTTAAACTGGAATGATATTCAGAAAAGCCTGTTAGCATCGTCACGCATTGCTGAAGTGGTTCGCACGACGTCTGAAACCGACATTAAAGTTCGCGTAGACCTAGATTCGCAGGCTAAGTCGACCATTCAAACTGGCCTAGGCTTCTTCGATCACATGTTAGATCAAATTGCCACGCACGGCGGTTTCGAGCTCAATGTAACGGTAGATGGCGACTTGCATATTGACGATCACCACAGTGTTGAAGATACCGCACTTGCATTAGGCGAAGCACTTAAAAAAGCCTTAGGCGACAAGCGCGGCATTGGTCGTTTCGGCTTTGCGCTGCCAATGGATGAATGCCGCGCTGAATGTATTATGGACATTTCAAACCGTCCATACCTTAAGTTTGATGCAGAGTTTAGCCGCGATAAGGTAGGCGAGATGGCCACTGAAATGGTACCTCACTTCTTCTACTCATTGGCACAAAGCATGGGGCTATCACTGCACCTTTCCACCAGCGAAGGTAACGCGCACCACCAAGTTGAAAGCTTATACAAAGTCTTTGGCCGAGCACTACGTCAAGCCATAACACGCCAAGGCGACGCACTACCTAGCAGTAAAGGAGCACTATAATGTCAGTGGTAAACACTAGCCAACGACAAAAAATAGTTATTGTAAATACTGGTTGCGCGAATATTTCATCGGTACGTTTTGCTCTTGAACGTCTAGGTGTTGAAGTCGATGTATCTGACGATGTGAAGGTGATTAAAAGCGCAGACAAAGTGTTTTTACCCGGTGTAGGCACAGCAACAGCGGCCATGGCTAGCATTAAACAAAAAGCGTTAGTTGATGCGCTTCAGACGCTTACTCAGCCGGTGTTAGGTGTGTGCTTAGGCATGCAACTAATGGTGGAAACCAGCGCAGAAGGCGGATTTCAAGGCACGGGCAACATTGAGTGCTTAAACCTAATGCCCGGCCATGTTGCGCGCATGGAATCAAAGGGTGTGCGTTTACCTCATATGGGATGGAACACTGTCTCTCACAACAGCGAACATAAAGAAGAAAGTTTATTTAAAGGTATTCCTCAAGACACCTATTTCTACTTTGTACATAGCTTTGCAGTGCCGGAATACGAGCACACGCTGGCCAGCTGCACCTATGGAAATACGTTTTCTGCGGCGATAAATAAAAACAACTTTTACGGGGTGCAATTCCACCCAGAACGCTCTGGCGAAGCCGGAGCCCAACTTCTGACTAACTTTGTGAATCTATAATGATTATTCCAGCGATAGATCTTATTGACGGACACGTAGTGCGCTTATATCAAGGTGACTACAAGCAAAAAACCCAATACGAACTGGACCCCGTAGATGTGGTTCACGACTATGCCGACCAAGGGGCAACTTGGCTACACATCGTTGACCTTACTGGCGCTAAAGACACCAGCAAGCGTCAGCTAGAATTGATTAAAGCCATGGTGGATACCAAGCGCATGCAGTTTCAAGCCGGCGGCGGTATTCGTAGCGAAGAGGAAGTCGCCCAGCTTCTAGAAACCGGCGTTAGCCGTGTTGTGATAGGTTCACTAGCCGTAAAACAGCCAGAACTTGTTAAGTCTTGGGTAGAAAAATACAGTCCTGAGCGCATTGTGCTGGCCCTTGATATCAATATTAGCGAAAGCGGTGAAAAGCTTATTGCGACGCACGGCTGGCAGGAAAACTCAGGTGTGGCGCTTGAAGGTTTGCTGGAAGACTTCGGCACCGTTGGTGCCAAGCATGTACTATGCACTGATATTAGCCGCGACGGCACGCTGCAAGGCGCGAACACCGAGTTGTATCAGGAGATGGCGGCGCGTTTTCCTAATGTAAGCTGGCAAGCTTCTGGTGGTATTGGCAGCATTAACGACATCGAAACACTTAAGCCCACTAACGTTGCTGGCGTTATCCTTGGCCGCGCCTTACTTGAAGGTAAGTTTACCGTGAAGGAGGCTATCGCATGCTGGCAAAACGCATAATACCCTGTTTAGACGTACGCGACGGCAAAGTAGTAAAAGGCGTACAATTTAGAAACCACGAAATCATCGGTGACATTGTGCCCCTTGCAGAGCAATACGCGAAAGCGGGTGCCGACGAACTTGTATTTTACGATATTACCGCAAGCTCAGATGCGCGCGTAGTTGATAAAAGCTGGGTGAGCCGTATCGCGCAAGTTATCGATATTCCGTTTTGTGTCGCTGGTGGCATTAAAAGCATTGAAGATGCTGGGCGTATTTTGGAAATGGGCGCAGATAAAATTTCAATTAACTCCCCTGCCCTAAGTAACCCAGAGCTTATTAACGCGCTGCACGATGTGTATGGCCAACAGTGCGTGGTTATTGGTATCGATAGCTTTTACAACGAAGCGACTGACCAATATGAAGTGTACAAATTTACCGGTGATGAAAACCGCACGCAGAAAAGCCAGTGGCAAACCATCGACTGGATAAAAGAAGTTCAGTCACGGGGCGCAGGTGAAATTGTGCTTAACTGCATGAATCAAGACGGTGTGCGCAAAGGCTATGATGTAAAACAGTTGAAAGCCGTACGCGACGTATGTGAAGTACCGCTTATCGCCTCTGGCGGTGCCGGCGAAATTGCCCACTTTACCGACGTATTCCAACAGGCGGATGTAGATGGCGCATTGGCGGCTTCCGTATTTCACAAAGGCATCATCAACATTGATGAGCTAAAAGCAGAACTAACTAGCAATGGCATTGCCATGCGTAAGCGTCACGGTTTAACGGCGCAAGCGGAAGGAGTAAACCCGTGATCATTACTAATGAGAACAGCAACAAATTAGCCTGGGACAAAATGGACAACCTGCTACCTGCTATTGTGCAAGATGCACTATCGGGCAAGGTGCTAATGCAAGGGTACATGGATCAAGACGCGTTAACTAAGACCCTTGAGACAGGCAAAGTCACGTTTTTCAGCCGCTCGAAGCAGCGCCTTTGGACCAAGGGTGAAACATCGGGACATACACTGGATTTAATGAGTGTCGCCTGCGATTGCGACCAAGATTCACTATTAGTCCTTGCCAACCCCAATGGTCCTACCTGCCACACAGGTGCAGAAAGCTGTTGGTTTGAAGGTAATACCCCTGCATTTACCTTCCTAGCAGACCTAGAACGTGTATTGGCGGATCGTAAAGATGCTGACCCGAAAAGCAGCTACACCGCTAGCCTTTATAACAAAGGTATCAAGCGTATAGCGCAAAAAGTAGGTGAAGAAGGCGTAGAAACGGCGCTTGCCGCCACGGTACACGACAAAGAAGAGCTTAAAAACGAAGCCGCGGATTTGTTGTATCACCTAACCGTACTGCTTCAGGCCAGTGATATGTCGTTAAACGACGCGCTGAATGTGCTGCGCGAGCGTCATAAATAATTCGTCATACGAATAATTTATTAAGATAAAATGCCCTTATCGCTTCATGCTTTAAGGGTATTTTTTCGCAAGTGTATCAGAATTGGCGCTTATTTCTGTGCCTACATAAGGCATATTTTCGCCAGCCATTCGTTAAAAAGCGATGACCCAAACTAAACCAGCACGGCTCTCTCGTTTATAGTACATCGCTTTCATTCATTTGTAGGCGCTCCACATGCATAAGTTTAGCTTATCACTAATGACCGCCAGCACACCATTCTTAGCATGCGCTTTTGGCTTGTTAGAAGTAGGATCATTCCCCTTTAGTACATTAGTGTTCTTGGTAATAACATGGCTCTGGCCGTTTTCATTTCGCCTTACTTCCCGCGCCTCCTCATTGCCACTCCTCGTGTTTTTAGAAGTCACTTTTATAACTGTATTTTGTATCGTTCCCTTCATACCAGCCCCACCCATCGTGTTATAGAACCTTAGTGTGGCGAATTTCCCTTTACTAAACCAACGATAAAAACTAACGTATAAAATAAGCTGAACTTATAGTAGAGCAATCATGGATAAGCGATTAAAGTGGCTGAACAATTTGCTTTGTTTTGAAGTAGCCGCACGCAACGAAAGTTATAGTAAAGCCGCTAAAGAACTTCATATATCGCAAGCGGCAGTCAGTCAGCAAATGCGTCAACTAGAAGCTAATTTGGGTATTAGCCTATTTCGCAGACAAGGCCGAAAAATGTTATTAACCGCACCGGGTCGTACACTTCTAGCGTCGTGTAAAAATGGGTTTAGCGAAATCATTAACGGCCTGAACCAAGTGCAAGAAGAGCCCATAGAAGGCAGCTTAACCATAAGTTCAACGCAAGCGTTTTGCGCGCTGTGGCTTATGCCTAATTTATTCGCGTTTTTTAACCTATTCCCCGATATAAACGTTAACATTCAAGCATCTAACCGCATTGAAAACCTTCACGATGGCAATATTGATGTTGCCATTCGTTTTAGCACGTCAACAACGTCATTGCTTGATGACACGCTTGTTGTAGAAAAGTTTGCTGAGGACGGCGTAATACCGGCCTGCTCTCCTGAGTTTCAGTCTAAAATGCAACTTAAGACAGTCAAGGATTTACTAAACGCGCGGTTGCTTTCGTTGGCCTGTGAAGAAAAAGCAAACTGGGAAAATTATTTCGAAAACGACAAAATAGATTTGTCTAATACCGTGCTAAATAAAACAACAGTATCTTCCAGTGACCTTGCCCTAAGCGCAGCGTTGGCTGGTCAAGGGGTAATGCTGGCAGGTGATTTTATGATAAGACAATATCTAAATTCTGGGCAACTAGTTATACCGGTGGCAAAACCTCACCCTGTGCGCTGGAAGTATCACTTTGTATATTTGAAAAACTCCCCAAAACAGCAACGCATTGCTCATTTTTGCGATTGGCTAAAAAAACAAATGACCGCCAATGAGGTTAAACTGTCGAGCAAAGAGCTACATTACCTCGTTACACAATAAGGGAAGCGAAAGCTTCACGCTGTTCTAAGCATTAGATTAGCTTGGATCTCGTTTTTACTGGCTCTTTCTATAAGTAACACTCGACTTAAGACAGACATCACTCGACTTAAGACAGACATTGCTCGACACAAGACAGGCATATGCGGTTAATCAAATCTGGCACTTTGACAGGCAAGATTAGTAGCACACGATGGCTGTTTTTTTAGTTGGTCTATCACTAGCTGCGAGATAAGTGCCTGTCTTGTTAATGCGCTAAATTAGTAAGCCGCGTTAGAAAATGCCCCATAGCTATTTGCTTTAGGGGCATATATTCTATTTAACGCTCTATTTCTCGCACCACCTGCCCATAGGCCAATAGGGCGAATAACCCAGTTCCGCCCACAATATTTCCCATCAAGGTTGCGCCAATTAAAGCGACAGTTTCAGCAGCACTAATGTGCCCTTGAAGCACTAGTAAAAAGAGCTCTGTTGAACCCGCTATTACGTGGGTAAAGTTACCTATGGCGATAAGGTACGTGAAAATGACAATCATCAACACTTGAGAATGTTTCACCGATGGCTTCATCCACACAATAGCGGCAATAATAAAGCCTGAGGTTATGCCATAAGAAAACGCTTCTGAAGCACTGAACTCGGCGTAGTGTTTGGAAATAGCTGTCATTCCCTCCACCAGCTCGGGAGGAACAGCTTGTAAGGTGTAGCTGAATACCGCGGCCAAAAATGTACCCACCATATTAGCAGCAAACACAATTAACCATAACCTTGCTATGCACAGCGTCATATTCACAGAAGGTTTGCTAAGAAGCGGTAAGATGACAGACAAGGTATTTTCAGTAAATAGCTGAAGCCGACCAACAATCACCAAAACAAAACCAACGGTATAGCCTAAATTTTCTATTACGAACTGGTATTGGGAATCTTCAAATAGGTGATGCAAGATCCCTTCAGCTAAAATGGAAAGAGATATGCCGATACCCGCTGCTACGCCTGACCACCATAAAGACATCACGGGACGCTGAAGCTCTTCTAATCCCTCGCGATGTACAATGGCATAAAGAGAAACTGAATTTAAGCTTTGGTTGTCCCTTACATCTTGTTCTTCGGTGTGACTTAATGCCACATCTTTTTCTCTATCTTTTGACTGCTGCGATTTTTCAGTCATCAATGCCTCCAGCATAGTCCAATAGACTCACGTCCTACGTTAAATCACTAAGAAATTGGTACGTGTTGCACCTGGTATTTCGGTCACATTCATTTCTGTTGCTTGACGAATAGATGACGAATAGACAGTCACACAAAATAACCTCGACTCAAGACAGGCATATGTATTCATATCAGTCATTGTGACAGGCAAGATTAGTAATATACGGTGACTGTCTTGTTTTGAGTTTTGTATTGAATTGCTTCGATAATACCGAGGACCATCGCAATTGCGGTACGATAAAAAGCCTCTAAACCATTAAGGCTAAGGGAGTTTGTGCGTTTATGCTGAATATTTATTTAATAAAAAGAGCCCATTAAGAGAACTGAAGAGATTGGTTCAATTGGCCTCTAGAAGACCCCGTGGTTTAGTGTTCATTATGAAAGGCTATGCACATTTTTTATGTTCGAGTATGCTAGCACTAACTGAAGTTGAGAATTGTGTTTCAATGGTATTGACCATCAGTTGCCAGCTAACTTCAGTTAAGCCCGCTCGTGTAAGAATAGGTTCACTATTAGCCGAAATAGAACCTGGTTTATCTTGCCGTATACTCCTACCAGTATCATCCACCAGTTGAAGATAATCTTTTAATTCAAAGCGTAACCCTATGTGAGTACGTTCTCGCGAGCCAATAAAAGGCATCAGTTTTTTAGGTTGAACATTATTTTTCACGGCTTTAATGCGACGCTTTATACTCGTATGTGGTGATGTCTCGAGCGTTTTCGCTACACCAGCTCGAATAGGATTCAAGTCGACATAGGCCATGCAGGCTAGAAGGGCTGCTTCATCAAGTAAAGCCTGAGATTTGAACCTGCCCTCCCAAAAGTGCCCGGTACATTCATCTTCCTTATTCGCCATACGAGCTATGTATTCGTTGAGCAAACGCATAAACCAACTGATGCTATAAAGTCGCTGGCGATAAACCTTCACTAAAGCTTCTACGCTCTTCAACTCTGCTTCCGACAAGGTATGGCGTTGCTTGGTGTCTACATAGCGACGACTGAGTACCGTCCCCTTGTGAAACCTATGCCAACGTGCAAGTACTTCATCATTATTCAGTGCTAGAGCTTTGGCCTTGTTTACGTGCAGTACTAAGTGCGTATGATTACTCATAATAGCAAATGCACAAATATCGATAGCAAAAGAAGTGGACAGTTTTAGCGCCCTATCTTCAATAACTTGGCGCCTATGCTCGTAGCATTTACCAGTCAACTCATCTACCCCACACAAATATGCACGGCGAACACACCGCGAGACACAATGATAATAGGGCGTGCTTTCTAAACAAATAAGGGATTTACGTGGCTGTGGCATAACAATAAAACATTCTTTAATAGTCTCACTATTGTGCACAGTGTTGAAATAACTGGTACTGGCCGAAGGGCTAGAATAGATATTACTTTTAAACAAATTTTATAAGAGACACGAGAAGTGCCTGTCACGTTAATGCTCGTTATTGCTGTGCCTGTCTCGAAACAAGTGTTATAAGAGACACGAGAAGTGCCTGTCATGTCAATGCTGTGCCTGTCTCGTTAATGGTCTCGTTAATGCGCTTCAATGCGTCAATGCTGTCATGAAAAACAGCAGTCCAGCGCGTTTGAAACTCATTTAAACGCAAACAATTCAAACACTTCATTATCGCTTATTCCATCTAAGTTTAATCCTTAACTGCCTGTCTAATGTATACTTTAGTCGTACCCTAAAAAACAAATAGTTAAATACACCTGCCTACCTATATAACGATAAAGGGTGATCGCTAAAGACATAAACTCAGGAACACACATGAAACTATTCCCGATTTCGGCCCTTGCTGGCGCCGTTATATTTTCTCTTCCAAACTCATTGTCAGCACAAGAAGCTAACTCCGAGATAGCAGATACCTTTTCTGAAGAAGCAGAACAAATTGTAATTTTAGGTAGCCGCCGCCCAGGACGCTCGGTGGTAGAAAGCAATGTACCTATTGACCTTATCGGCGAAGATACGTTGCAAGCTGGCGGTTTTACAGATATAAGCCGTCAACTCCAAAACGTGGTCCCCAGCTTTAACTACTACCAGCCATCACTCGTAGACGGTACTGAACACATTAAGCCAGCCTCTTTGAGAGGGCTAGCGCCAGACCAAACGCTAGTGCTACTCAATGGGCGCAGATTCCACTCTAGCGCCATTCTTAATTTAAATGGCACGGCTGGCAGAGGCTCTGTGTCTGTCGATTTAAATGCCATTCCTTCTGCTGCCATTAAACGCGTAGAAATTTTGCGCGATGGCGCAGCTGCACAGTATGGCTCAGACGCCATTGCCGGTGTTATCAACATCATTACAAAGGATGACAGCGAAGGTGGTGCTATCAGCGTTTCTGGTGGAAGTTATTACACCACAGTAGATGGCGTACCAGAACTTGTCGGTGTCCAAGTGGACGACACTGGCGCAGTAGTAGGAAATGGCAGTAGCCGTGTTGCTGGGGTTTATGGTGATGACATTAGCCGCAACGACGGTGAAAATTACACGATTTCCGGCAATTGGGGCTTGCAGTTAAGCAGCGATGGCTATGTGAATATCAGCGCTGAATACGCGCACGCAAACAGAACAAGTCGCGGTGGATACGACGATGGCGATACTTACCCTAAAAACGAAGATGGTAGTTTTGATTTAAGAGAAATAGATGCTGATCGCGACCGATTTTATTATGGCCTCCCCGAAACAGAGAGCTATACCCTGTTAGGTAGCGCTGGTTATGTTTTCAACAACGGAATTGAAGCTTACTCAACGGTAACTTTTCAAGACAAAGATAGCCTTTCTGGCGCGTTTTACCGGGAGGCATCTGATGAAGCCTTGCTAATTCAGGAAATCTACCCGGATGGATTTACCCCACGAATATTAGCAGAAATTAAAGACTATTCCGTACTCGCAGGCATTAAGGGCAGTGCTGATATTTGGGATTATAATGCCAGTGTGGTAACCGGCAAAAATACCGTTGACTATACAACCAGCAATACCGCGAATGCGACTTACTTGTTAGATACACCCACTCGCTTTTATGGCGGTGAGTTAGCAAGCACTCAAACAACCTTAAGTTTTGATGCTTCTCGCTATATCGACCTTGACAGCCTCTATTCGCCTATTTCCTTTGCTATGGGTATTGAGTACCGCCAAGACGCTTTCCAAATTACCGCTGGGGATGAAGAGGCGTACACTAACCGTCAAATGACAGACGAAAGTGGCAACCCCATATTTGATGAGAGCGGAAACCCTGTTTACCCCACTAACAGTCTTTTTGCACAGGGCGCTATTTACTTCTCTGATGCTGCTGAAGTGGACGAAGACAGGCACGCGTACGCATTTTATGTTGATGTAGATAGCGATATCACAGAGGCATGGAATATTGCGTTAGCAGGCCGCTTTGAGGATTACTCGGATTTTGGTACCACGCTTAACGGCAAAATAGCAACGCGTTATACCTTTAATGACGGTTTCGCATTGCGAGGCTCAATTAGCTCGGGCTTTAGAGCACCATCTCTACAGCAGCAATTCTACACTTCAATTTCAACAAACTTTGTGGATGGCGTAGCCTATGAAGTAGGAACCATAGCGTCAACTAGTGCCGCGGCCGTTGCCCTAGGCGGGGAACAGCTGGATGCGGAAGAGTCGACTAACTACTCCATTGGCTTTACTTGGACAGTCACAGATAAGTTAAACATAACGGCCGATGCATATCGCATTGAAATAGACGATCGCATTGTGCTTTCAGAAACGCTAGGAGACAGTGACGACGAAGCGGTTATTGTGCAACAGGTGTTTGCCGACAATAATATCGAAGGCGTAGGCGCTGTTCGCTTTTTCATGAACGGTGTTAACAGCGTAACCGAAGGCGTTGATGTAGTGGCTAACTATACGGCAGGTACAGTGCTAAATGGCGATTTAAGCTTAAGCCTAGGCGCTAACTATAACAACACCGATGTGAGTGATGTGGTTGCCACGGCAGGGCCTAGCGATTTATTTGAACCTGATCAACTCTTTGCACGAAGAGAAAGAGAACGGCTAGAAAATGCAGCGCCAGAAGTTAAAGCTAACCTTACTGCCAATTGGCGCGGCGACGCGTTATCACTTATGTTCAGAACGAACTACTATGGTGAAGTCACTCAACCTGGTACGACTCAAGAAGGAGATGTCACCGTAGACGCCGCATTTATTGTTGATGTGGAAGCAGGTTATCTGTTTACCGACAATCTAGAAGGCAAAGTGGGCGTTAACAATTTACTCGACAAATATCCAGAGTCAGCGGTGATTACCGATCAGCCCAATCCAGGTCAGTTTGATTACATCATTCCATTCCCTAACTTTTCGCCTTACGGTTTCCAAGGCCGTTACGCTTATGCCAAAGTCACCTACTCTTTTTAAATAAAGCGTTAAAGGCACAAAAAAGCCCCGCGCGAAAAATGATTAGCGTGGGGCTTTATTATCATTGTGCGATAGCGTTATTTATAGGCCGAAATGAATAAGCACCAAGTTTGCAATGGCAGCCATAAGCATAGAAGCAAATGTAAGCATCATGCCCGCGATACGTTGCCAACTTGCACCAGCGTGTTGACGCAAACCATAGGCATGCAATACTCGCCCAAATAACAATGCGGCTGCTAATCCATGGACTATCCATCCCTGCCCCGTATTCGCTTCAAAGCAAGCAATCATTATAAGGGTAATAGGTACGTATTCACTAAAGTTGCCATGAGCTCTAGTTAAGCGTTTTAGATCTTCATTTCCCCCGTCTCCCAAGCTGATTTGGGCTGACCGCCGTACGCCAATGACAAGAAACGACAGGTATATGTAGCATATTCCCAATAAGCTTACATAGAAGGCCGTAATAGGTAACACCATTTAGCTACTCCAATTAGTCTTTTTATCTTTTATGATTAAACGTTATTCAAGTCCCACTTACAAGTAACAAAAAAGGCCGCTAATGCGACCTTCTTCAACTTCATTACCCGTTAGCCGAGACGTTTGGCCAACTCAGCGCTAACTTCGTCTACTGGGCGTGTGCCGTCTAACTTATGATATTCACAGTTACCGGCTTCTGCCTCTGCGCTGTAATAATTAACCAGCGGCTTCGTTTGCTCATGGTATATAGCAAGACGTTTACGCACCGTTTCTTCTTTATCATCATCACGAATGATTAAATCTTCACCGCTAACGTCATCTTTGCCTTCTTCTTTAGGCGGGTTGTATACTACATGATACACACGGCCTGACGCTGGGTGAACACGACGTCCGCCCATACGCTCAACTATAACGTCGTCAGGCACGTCAAATTCGATACAGTGATCCACTTTAACGCCTGCCTCTTTCATGGCGTCGGCTTGTGGAATTGTACGAGGGAAACCGTCTAGTAAGAAACCGTCTTTGCAGTCATCTTGTGCAATGCGCTCTTTAACCAAGCCAATGATGATATCGTCAGAAACTAACTTACCTTCATCCATAACTTGCTTGGCTTTTAGGCCTAATTCTGTACCCGCTTTAATTGCCGCACGAAGCATATCGCCCGTGGAAATTTGTGGAATACCATATTTGCCCATTAAAAACTGAGCTTGTGTGCCCTTACCCGCGCCAGGAGCGCCGAGAAGAATAATTCGCATGTGTGCGTTCTCCGCTTATGATTTTGAAACTTTTTCACCTTCGGCACTTTACACATTCAACACCACAGTGACAAGTAGAAGGCTACGGCTAATTTTAAACTTAAGACTAATGGCGAATATATGTACAAGTTATATTGCGTATGAACGGGTGTTGTTTTGTTATATTGCGCTCTACGCCAAGCATAAACCCACCATTTTTAATTTACTTAACTAATTAATTTAAATGGATTTTTATAACACTTCCATAAAATAATAATCCACACAAAGAAAAAGCGAGCTATTTGCTCGCTTTTTACTAATCAATTAATGATTACAAGCCTTATTTAGCTAACTTCATTAACAGACTGTTCAGGTTTTGAACAAACGTTGAAGGATCTTTTAAGCTTCCCTGTTCAGACAATGCGGCTTGGTCGAATAATACGCCAACCCACTCGTTGAAAAGTGCCTCATCTTGCGTATCAGCTAGCATTTTAACCAGCGCGTGCTCAGGGTTAAGCTCTAGATGATACTTCACATCAGGTACAGTCTGCCCAGCAGCTTGCATCAACTTCATCATCTGCGTAGTCATGCCATTGTCGTCTGCTACAATACAAGCAGGGGAATCAGTGAGACGGTGAGTAAATTTAACCTCGCCTACCTTATCACCAAGGGCAGTTTTCGCTCGCTCAAGCAAGCCTTCAACTTCTTTTTCAGCTTCTTCTTTCGCTTTCTTAGATTCTTCGTCTTCAAGGTCGCCTAAATCTAAGTTAGCTTTAGCGATAGAAACAAACTGTTTTTCACTGAATTCAGTAAGGTGAGACATCAACCATTCGTCGATACGCTCGCCCATTAACAGAACTTCAATGCCTTTCTTGCGGAAGATTTCCAAGTGAGGGCTAGACTTCGCTGCCTGCAAGCTGTCTGCGGTCACGTAGTAAATCTTATCCTGACCTTCTTTCATACGCTCGATGTAATCAGCAAGAGATACTGTTTGCGCATCAGAATCAGCGTGCGTTGATGAGAAACGTAGTAGGCCTGCAATTTTCTCACGGTTACTAAAGTCTTCCGCTGGGCCTTCTTTTAGCACATTACCAAATTCATTCCAGAATGACTGATACTTTTCAGCATCATTTTTCGCCATTTTCTCAAGCATCTGAAGCACACGCTTAGTACAACCTTGGCGAAGGGTCTGGGTAATTTTGTTGTCTTGAAGAATTTCACGAGAAACGTTTAGCGGTAAATCGTTACTATCAAGTAACCCTTTCACAAAACGCAGGTATGTTGGCATGAACTGCTCTGCGTCATCCATAATGAATACGCGTTGCACATACAACTTTAAGCCATGATTCTGGTCACGGTTCCACATATCAAATGGCGCTTTTGAAGGAATATACAATAAGCTAGTGTATTCCGTTTTACCTTCTACTTTATTGTGCGCCCATGCTAGAGGATCGGTAAAATCGTGTGAAATGTGCTTGTAGAATTCATTGTATTCTTCATCTGAAATATCAGATTTTTCACGAGTCCACAGGGCCGTTGCCTTGTTAACAACTTCCCATTCACCTGGCTGAGCTTCAATCTTCTCGCCATCAGGGCCTTCGCTTTCAGGCACTTCGTCTTTCCACATCTGTACTGGGATGCTGATGTGATCAGAATACTTACTAATAATGGAACGCAGACGCCAAGCATCAGCAAACTCTTTTTCGTCTTCACGTAGGTGAAGCACAATTTCAGTACCGCGTGTGGGCTTGTTAATTTCGGCGATGGTGAATTCACCTTCCCCTTCAGATACCCATTCAATGGCTTCTGCTGCATCAGTGCCAGCAGCACGAGTACGAACCGTCACCTTATCCGCTACAATAAATGCCGAGTAAAAACCAACACCAAATTGGCCGATAAGTTGAGAGTCTTTGGCGTTGTCGCCAGAAAGCTTGCTAAAGAAGTCCTTAGTACCAGACTTTGCGATGGTACCTAAGTTAGCGATAACCTCATCTCGGGTCATCCCGATACCATTGTCCGCAATGGTTACCGTGCTAGCTTCTTTATCAACACTAATTTTAACCGCAAGATCGCCGTCATTTTCATAAAGACTGCCGTCTTCCAATGCGCGAAAACGGAGCTTATCTGCTGCGTCAGCGGCATTTGACACTAACTCACGAAGAAAAATTTCTTTATTCGAGTACAAAGAGTGAATCATCAGATGAAGTAACTGCTTTACTTCCGTCTGAAAACCGTGGGTTTCTTTATGGGCTGCTTCAGCCATAATCCAATATCTCCTCGTTGAATGGATCACATTACTCTCAGACAGGTAGGGTCTGTGAGCGTGTTTTTCAACAGTAAAGGTAAAAAATTATGACGAAAAGTGAGTATTAGGTTGCTAAATGAAGGCGCTTGAGGGAAAGCTATAACTTTCGGCGCCCTGAAAACGCATGTGTAAGGGTGTTTCCATCAATATATTCTAGCTCCCCACCAACGGGGACCCCATGGGCAATTCGTGACGCATCAATATTGTGACTAGCACACACTTGACCAATATAGTGTGCTGTGGCCTCCCCTTCCACGGTGGGGTTGGTTGCTAAAATCACTTCGTTAATGCCCCCAGCAGACAGACGCCTCTCAAGCTCATCTAAGCCTATTTCGTTCGGCCCTACACCATCGATAGGCGATAGATGCCCCATCAACACAAAGTATTGGCCTTTGTAGCTCAAGGTTTGCTCAATAGCCAAAACGTCTTGTGGGCTTTCTACAATGCACAGAAGCCCGCTTGCTTCGCGTTCAGGGTGACGGCAAATTTCACACAGTGCATCCTCTGTAAACGTTCTGCAGCGTTCACAATGGTGTATATGCTCCATAGCGTTATGTAAAACATTGCTTAAGTCCAGCGCACCAGTACGATTGCGCTCCAACAGATGAAATGCCATCCGCTGTGCGCTTTTTTGCCCTACACCAGGTAGACAGGTTAAGGCTTGAATGAGTTCGGTAAGTAAAGGGCTAAACTTCATAATGGCTGTATGGATTTGTCACGATTTGAGTGTGCGCAATGGTCGCATTTAACGATGCCCCATTCAACTGATTCGCGTAAGTAAAACCGCGTGAAAGTAATATATTTTAGCCACGTTCAGTTTACATTCATTTTCACGTAACTATAGTTCCTTATCGTTTTACCCCCTATAGCTAGTAGGGCTACCATTTTCTCGAAAAAGGATATTTTATGAAGTTTCGTCGTCCCCTCATGTGTGCCATTGTACTATCAACTTCTCTTACAACCCCTCTTGCGTTAGCTCAAACCGCGCAAATTCATCACGAAGTTAGCCTAGGTATCTCTGATATCAAAGACGCAGACGATAAATTTCTGGGTGTAGGTTACCGCTATTATTTCGATACTGTGAATATGGCTACTCAGCCTTGGGCGATAAGCCCCTACCTTCAGCGCGCTAACAATGCATCGGTAAACTATTTTGCTATCGACGACCTAAACAGTATCAATATAGATGGCGAATGGTTTTATTCTGATACTCTCATAGTGCGTGGTCGCTATGGGAGGATTTCCGACGAAAGGAATTTATCTGATGTTACTCAGCAACGGGTAGGCATCAGTTTGTCCACCTTTGCCAACGACCACTGGGAATACGGTGCAGGTATCGATCTTTTCGATATTGAAGAAGCGTTTTACGCTTATGATGACCCAACAACAAGATATAAAGCTGATGATAACGAACTCAGTTTCAGTATCTTTGCTAGGTATACCAGCTTTGGAGGGACAGCAAAAAGCTTCACGCCAGGGTGGGATATCGCGATGAAAGGCACTCACTTCGACGACGAATTTTCAATTGAGATTGACGCAGATTACTATCTTAAACCCAATTGGAGTGTGGGTGTCGCTGCACTGTATGAAAACCATGACGGCTACAGTTCAGAGAACCTAGTCGAATTAGGTACCAACTATTGGTTTAACCCTTATTCATCGCTTAGATTTGGCCTAGGATATGATACAGACGATGGCGATTTAGGTTCTATTACGCTGTTAGGCACTTTCAGGTTTTAATAAGGTTTATTCCGCAGGATTACTTGGCGAAGAAGTCCGTATGGGCTGCTTCGCCACTTTATCGAGCTCGATCTTGTAGGCATTGCCGCCAATGAGCCCTTTGAATTCTTCATCGGTAAATACCAGCGTATTGTTGTCGTAAAAGGTAACGGCCTCTTTTTGTGTAATTAACCCTAAATCTATTCTGTAAATATCGCCTGAGAAAAATCGGTCTGACGGAAAATTCTCGAATAGCCATATTGACGTTGAGTCTAACAATACTAACCTTTTTCTGTCTGGACTGATGGCTGCTGAAGTAATCCAACATAACTTTTCCAATGTCGTACAGGTTTTAAAAGCATCTATCTTTTCAGCATTAAAATTTGCCGCATGATCTCCTACTTTATACACATTTGTAATACCATCAAATGGCGCAGTTCGATTCTTAGTAAATAAGTAGAGGTTGTGGTCAAACTCAATAAAGGCTTCTAAATCAAAGTTCTTTTGGTGAGGTTCTACGGGTGTACCATCCATTTCTGGGTAGGTAAATTTAATAATTTCTGCTTCTGTTGTGTCTGTCTTTATATCTATGGGGTTTTCAATTTTATATATGGTTAACCATCGCCTGTTATTTTCATTGTTGCCGAAATCGCCTAGAAAAAAATGACCAAACTCGTTTTGTGTCATGTCTTCCCAATCGATATTTTTTGCATTGGTTACCGTCACTTCCCTAGCTACTGAACCATCATCATTCAACATATAGAGTTTAGGCCCGTCCCCGCTATCGTTAATGGCCCAAAGACGTAATTTCTTATCAAACTCAATACCCGAAATTTCACGCACCTTTGGGTCAATATCATGCTGCTTTTTGCTATACAAAGAATACGCAGCCCCCACCGTGAACAACATTGCCATGCAAGCTAACAGTAGAGATATGAGTACAACGGGCTTTTTAATCATGCAAATACACATCCTTGTTTACGCGTGACATTTTCGCGACCATGAATGACTGTCTCAACCCGTGTTGCCAATAAAAAAGCAGTTAAGTTAACGGCGTGTTTACTTAACTGCTTCTGGTACGTATCGGGAACGCTGAGTCTGACTAAAAACCTCTTAAAACGGCATTTTGAAGCCCGGAGGTAAAGGCATGCCTCCAGTCACATCACCCATTTTTTCTTTGCTGGTTTCTTGCACGCGACGTACCGCATCGTTAAATGCTGCGGCAACTAGGTCTTCAACCATATCTTTGTCGTCGTCCATCAAAGAATCGTCAATATCAACACGACGCACGTTGTGGTTACAGGTCATTGTCACCTTAACCATACCTGCGCCCGCTTCACCGGTAACCTCTAGGTTCGCTAAGTCGTCTTGTACTTTTTGCATGCGCTCTTGCATTTGC
This sequence comes from Alteromonas australica, assembly GCF_000730385.1. Classification (NCBI taxonomy): domain Bacteria; kingdom Pseudomonadati; phylum Pseudomonadota; class Gammaproteobacteria; order Alteromonadales; family Alteromonadaceae; genus Alteromonas; species Alteromonas australica. The sequence continues at coordinate 2,729,288 of NZ_CP008849.1, forward strand.
TGCGCCTGCTTCATGATATTACCCATTCCACCTTTAAACATATTTTATCTCGCTTCGTTTTGGTGTTAATTGAAACTGTTATCTCGCCTTTACCGTGTCGGTAACAATAGATGCATCAAACATTGATAACAGCGCTTGAATTTTTTCGTCACTTTCTAAAACTTCATGCGCATAGGCTTCGCGCATTGCTACTATTTCTTGTTGAAGTGAATATGGTGTCTGAGCAGGGTTGCCCAATACTATTTCGATTTCCACCTGTTCACCTAACGTATGGTGTAGTGCATCCAACAATTGTTTTTTGGCACTCTCATTAAGTAAATGCGCCTGACTGTTGTCAATTTCAAGCGTAACCTGACCGTTGTTTTTACTGAAAGAGGCATGCAACACAAGCTGCTTTAATAACCCCGCCAGCGGCATTTGCTCAACCAGGTAGCTCCATTTATCTATTTGACTGGCATGCACCAGTTTTTTACCGTCTTCTAAATACGCCGTTAACTGTCCCTTATACTGCTGAGGCGCTACACCAGTATCACTTGCTTCACTAGGTTGTAGCGGGTCGCTCGACATTTGCGAATCAACGCTATTTTCATTACGCGGCATGTTCGCATGAGGCTCACTCTCGTGAGCAAAAGGCGCATGCGATTGTGACGTTACTAGGTCTTCTTCGGTCTGCACTTGTCTTGATGGCGCCTCTACCTGTGCAGGCTCAGCCATAGACTGAGACGATGGGTTGTCGTCTCCCTTAGACTCTGTTGCCCAAGGTGGCGAATCATCCCCTAAATCTGGTGTATGCGGCGCGTTTTCCTTCGCCACAGGTTCTTGCGCTGCTTGTGTGATATCCTGCGCGCCATTGCCTCTGCTAAGTCGGTTAAACAAGCCGTCGTCTTTGTCATTTTTGGCGGCTTTCTTGGTACTTTCAGCTGCACTTTCAACTTTTTGCTGCTTTAATTTCTGTCGCAGTGCCAACATATCCGCCGTTGACGTAAGCTGCGCATCGTTATCACCATGCTGAAGGGCTCCGTGTGACGTGTCACTTAAATGCTCAGCATCTGCATTTTTTTCAGTGGCCTCATTGATATGCACAGGCTCTTGATAGCCAAACTCTCCCTCAAACATGCCTGTCTCTTGTGGAGGAAGATCGTCATGATAAGCATCTAACGGCGGCGTATCATTGAACGGTGATTCATCACTTGGCGGCAATGTTTCCGGTGTCAACGCGGGTGATTGAGCTTCAGTAACAGGCTCATCAATTGGGGGTGCTTGTTCTGGCTGTGTTGGGGCGGCACCAGATTCCTCAGGTGTTAACTCAACTGGCTGTGGCTCAACTGGCTGTGTAAGAGTGGTTTCTGACTCTGGCGTTAAAGAGGATTGCTCGTCACTGTGAGAGGCTTGGCGTTGACTGACAGATGAAGATTCCTCGGCTGGCTTTTCAGCTACCACGGCGCTGCTTGCCTCTGAAGCAGTTATTGCAGAGACTGGCGAGTTAAGTTGGGACTTTCCCGTACTGATAATCTCCTCTGTGTCGGAGATGGGTTCGTTCGGTGCAAATGTCATCATTCGCATTAGCGTCATTTCTAACGCACTTCGCCCGTCTAGCGCTAATGGTAAATCTTTACGCCCCTGCAGCGCAATCTGGTAGAACAGTTGCACTTGCTCTGGCGCTATACTTTTCGCCAGTTGAAAAATAGCCTTGGCTGAGGTGGTTTCTAGCTTACATACATCAGGCACCCACTGAGTAAGAGCAATTTGATGTAAGGTGCTGGCTAATTCTCCAAGTACTTGACTGTAATCTGGTGCTTGCTCAGCAATATCCTGCACTAACTGCATAACATCAGTAGGCGTTTTAGTTACCACTGCGTGTAACAACTTCACCAATTGATTTTTATCCATGAGCCCTAGCATGTCGGTAACCACCGACGCGATCACCGCATTGCCCCCTTGAGCAATAGCTTGGTCGGTAAGGCTTAGTGCGTCACGCATACTGCCTTGTGCTGCACGTGCTAATAGCGCTAACGCTGAAGGTTCAAACGGCAGCGACTCTTCCTGTAAAATATGCGTTAATTGCCCAACTATTTGCTCCCGCGAAAGCGCCTTCAAATTAAACTGAAGACAGCGCGACAAAATAGTAATCGGCAATTTTTGCGGATCGGTGGTTGCTAACAGAAATTTAACGTGCGGAGGTGGCTCTTCAAGCGTTTTCAGCAAGGCGTTGAAGCTATGCTTTGATAGCATATGAACTTCATCGATAAGATACACCTTATAACGGCCGCGGGTTGGCTTATATTGTACGTTATCGAGTAATTCTCGGGTATCTTCAACCTTAGTGCGCGATGCCGCATCTATCTCTAGCAAATCAACATAATTACCATGCTCAATTTCTTTGCAGGTATTACATTGACCACATGGATTCGCACCTTGCCCTTCTTCGCAATTTAAGCTTTTAGAAAAAATTCGAGCAATGGTGGTTTTGCCCACGCCACGGGTACCTGTAAACAGGTACGCATGGTGAAGCCTATCATTATCAAGCGCGTTTGAAATAGCAGAAACGACATGCTCTTGCCCTACCAGTTCACTGAACTTACCTGGGCGCCATTTCCGTGCTAATACCTGATAACTCATTGCCTGTTATTTAATCCTTATTCGCCTTCAAACTCGCATAGACTAAAGCTTTCCACGCCAATTTGGTCAAGTTTTTCACGTCCACCTAAATCGGGTAAATTGATAATAAAGCCAGCATGCTCCACCTCTCCACCTAAACGGCGAATTAGCTTTGCTGAAGCGGCAATGGTGCCACCTGTTGCGAGTAAATCATCAATAAGAAGTACTTTGTCGCCAGGTTGAATGGCGTCTTTGTGTATCTCTAAAGTATCAGTACCGTATTCCAGCTCATAACATTCACTCACCACTTCGCGAGGGAGTTTATTTGGCTTTCTTACAGGCACAAACCCAATGCCCATTTCTATGGCAAGAGGCGCACCGAATAAAAAGCCGCGAGCTTCGGTACCTGCAACTTTATTGAAACCCATGCCTTGATATTTTTCTAAAAGCAGGGAAATACAGCTGCTAAACGCTTTATGATCTTCTAAAACGCTTGTTACATCTCTGAATAAAATACCTGGCTTTGGATAGTCAGGTACGGTTTTTACTACTGATTTTATATATTCTGCAGTCACAATAATGCCTTGATTGTCTGCGTTATAACCAGAAGGTAAACCAGCCGCAGATGATATGCATCAGCGGGAACGCAAGTAAAGTTACTAATGAAGCGAGAAAGTACCACTTGTTGTAGACTTCTTTGAAATCTGAATTGTCAGCCATTTGCACTACCTAAACAATTTATGGAACCAAAAAATGGTGGTAAATGTTAATCGAAAGCACGCGCGATTGATAGCGTTAATCCAATCAAACGCTCACTTTCAGTACAAATTTTTAGGATCTTTTGAAGAAAGATTAAGCTTTGGTAAACAAAACCGTTTTTTGTAGTAAATCTGAAACGGTTTGATGTAAGCCATTCAGTAAATTTTGTGTCGGTATTTGCGGCAATTGTTCACAAAGTAGCTGCGCTAGTTGGGATAAAGCCACCCCATCTTCATATTGTATTATGGTGTTTAGCATAACGGCCGTTACCGGGTTAACCAGGGTAAACTGCACTTCACCCTGAACATCACGATAAACAAGATAATAGTTACGTTCCGCAGACGGATGCGCCGGAATAAAGTTCGCACCGATAAGATGTACAGGATAAGTATAGGAAGCCAAGGTTGCAAGGGGTGAAAAAAACAGTTTGTCGGTGTCTTTACAATGCGTTGACGGTGACACAGTGATAGAAGCATGACGAATACTGACGTCTAACTCAAGCCACTCATAGTGCGCTAACTCAGCTGCAAAGTTGGGTAACGAGAAAGGTAATGTGGGTTCAGTGGCCAAATAGGCGACGAACTCCTTACTTATTTCCACGAAATAGGGAGAATGGCAAGCGTGCTGATTGAAAAACTGCCTCACTAAGTGGTTCACATCATCACTTGACAATATTGAGGTTAAAACAGGGAATCCTGATAAAACGAAGCCTTTTACATTGTTAAAAAAAAGCGACTGGTAAATTGCCATTCTTCGCTTTTCGTCTTCATTTTTTGCCTGAAAGGTTGCTGGGTCTTTAATCGCTCGTACAAATGCGCTTTGTTGCTCTTTTAGTCCGTCGCTCATGCCTGCGCCTTCCCGGCAAATGATGTTTCATTTTTCACCAAAGTTTGAATGGCTTTAATTCGACGTACTTCATCAAGTAGATGGCCCAAAGGCGGTAAGTTAAAGTCGCGCTCTAAGAGGGTGGGAAATACACCGTGGGTACGATATGCATGGTCAAGTAACGCCCATACCGGTTCAATAACATCTGCTCCATGGGTGTCTACTTTTAAATCTGGGGCTTCGTCGAAATGCCCAGCAATATGCCCATACACTATTTTATTTGAGGGAAGTTTATCAATAAAGTCGTAAGCGTCGTAGCCATGATTCACGCTATTAACGTAGACATTGTTCACATCTAAAAGCATGAAAGCGCCGGATTCTGCAAGCACCGCATTTAAGAATTCAATTTCTAAAAGTGTTTGATTAGGCGCCATATAATAAGACACATTTTCCAACACCAATGGCCGTTCAATAATATCCTGAACCTGTTTTATTCTCTCAACGATGTGGTATACGGCTTCACTGGTAAAGGGAATGGGCATTAAGTCATACATATGACCTTGCCCAGAGCAATAGCTTAAATGTTCGCTGTACAGATCGATATTGTTCGCATCTAAAAACTGTTTGATGGATTTAACGAACCCCACATCAAGTTTATCTGTACTGCCAATAGACAGTGAAAGGCCGTGGGTTGTAAAAGGTGCCTGCGATATTGCCTGTTGAAATTTGCGCTGGTATGCACCACCAAGAGGGATCCAATTTTCTGGCGCCACTTCCCAAAAATCTACTTCTGAAGGCAGTATAGGTAAGATATCAGCGAGTAACTCCCTTCTAAAACCCAGTCCAGCCCCTTCAAGATTAAACATTCTTCGCCTCATAATAACTGGGTCATCTTATGATGACCCGAATTGTGCGCTACGCTTACATACTTCCGCAAGTACCTTCACCACATTTTCCTTCGCCACATTTCCCTTCTTTGGCTTTATTGGCATCGGCTTTCATGGACGCTTTATCTTCGCCACATTTGCCTTCTTTCATTTTTTTCGCTTTATCTTCGCCACACTTCCCTTCGCCACACTTGCCTTCTTTCATTTTTTTGGCTTTATCTTCGCCGCACTTTCCTTCGCCGCATTTACCTTCTTTCATTTTTTTGGCTTTATCTTCGCCACACTTGCCTTCAGGTGCAAACTGACTATAGCCGGATTCTAATGATTGAACCCCAAATGGATTTGCTTCAGCCAATGTTGACGTTGATGCCAACGAACCTAAAACCACGGCACCTAGCGCACAAGCCATAGATGTTTTGTTGATTTGTTTCATGGGAATACCCCTACTTGTCGTTATCAGATTAAGACGCGCTAAGCACGTGTATAAAATAAGACCCTATAAGCTTAATTCTTATTTCAAAAAGGGTTCACGATATATACATAAATATTATAGATGTCTAATAAGTATAATAATTTTATATATTCTGTTACATGTCAAACAAGCAAAATCCGTTTACGTTTTAATCAAATCAGGTTAGCTTAGAACCGCGTTATTAACCTTTAGTTGAATCTATAAATGGCTATTACACAGTTCTACCTGGGCGATTGGCAAGTCGAACCATCCTCTAATACCTTAAGACTCGGAAAATTTAAGCGAACCATTGAACCCAAAGCCATGGACGTTTTACTTCTACTTTGCCAGCAAGCTGGTGAGGTAGTAAGTGCCGACGATATTGTACGCCAATGTTGGCCCAACTCGCCCGTTGGCGACAACCCCATTCATAAAACCATTACTCAACTACGAAAAGCGTTAGACGACAAAGCCAGTGACCCACTATTTATTGAAACCATAAGAAAACGTGGGTATAGGGTTATTGCCGATGTGCAGTTTGTAGAAGACGAACAAACCCGTGCAGCAGAGACTAATTGGCAAGGTCAGTCCCCCTTCCCCGGCTTAACCGCGTTTACCCAGCAAGAAAGCCAAGTGTATTATGGCCGTAACGCCGCAGTGAAAAACTTACTTCACCGACTTGCCGAGCAATGCAACAGAAAACGCCCTTTTACCTTAATTATTGGCCCCAGTGGTTCAGGTAAAAGCTCGTTAGTGCATGCAGGGTTATTACCCAGGATGTTAAACGAAAAGGGGGCAAACGGCATACGTGCCTTCGACTACATCAGCATTGATTTTTCCGATATTCGCCCTGCTTACATTATTGAAGAGTTAGCCGCCTGCATGTTGGACTGGGACATTAATGATGCCCCTATGTTTGAGGGGGAGAGCGCAGACTCTTTAGCGATAAAGCTGACTACTCACCCTGATCAGATTATTCATAACGTAAAAACAAAGCTAAGCCAGAGCGCCCAGTACAACACCTTGGCCTACCCTTGTTTTGTGATTGTACTAGACCGACTAGAAGCTTATTTAGCCACCTCAGCGGTTAGCGTTAGCCAGCGAAACGCCGTATTTTCTCTGTTAGACACCTTGTCGCAAAGCGGTATATTTATGATATTGCTGGTATGTAGAAACGACTTTTACCACCAGTTAGCTGCCTACCCCACCCTAATGAAAAACAAAGAACGGGGCGCGCATTTCGACCTTACCCCACCATCCGCAGGCGAACTTAGCCAAATGATACGCCTACCCGCCATTGCCGCGGGTTTGAACTGGGAAGAAGACGACAACACAGATGTCACCCTAGACGACATTATTCTTACCGATGCCGCCGCTGAACCCGATTGCTTGCCTTTGTTGCAATATACGCTGCAAGAACTCTACTTACAGCGAAAAGACAACACGCTACTAGTAAGCACCTATAAGCAATTAGGCGGTATTGAAGGGGCGATTGGTCACAAAGCCGAACAACTTTTCCAGCATATGCCAGCTAAGGTACAAACCGCATTAGACCGCGTATTACCCTTGGTAATAACCCTTGCCAACGACGGTAATACGCTTACCAGCCGCACGGCCCTATGGAGTGAACTTACTAACGATAATGAAAAGCAGTTTGCAACCTTAATGGTAGAAAATCGGTTATTTGTATCGCATCTTTACCAAGATAAAGCGTGCTTTAAAGTCGCCCACGAAGCGGTACTTCGCCGCTGGCAGCGAGTACAAACGTGGCTGCGACAACACCAAAGTTCGTTAGTCAGTAAAAACCGCCTTGAACAGCAAACCAAACAGTGGCTGCAAGACAACAAAAGTAAGGCGTTTTTGCTGACCGAGGGTAAACCCTTAACCGATGCGCTGGCATTAAAAGGCGACACCAGCTTAAGCCTTTCCCAAGACGAACTTGCCCTCATTAAGGCATCACAAAAAACCGCCCAACGGAAACGAATTATTCGCCGAGTGACGCTGGCCGCGCTAGCGTGCTTAACGGTAGTTTCATTTGGTGCCATGCTACAAAGTCAGCAGTCCCAACACCTGGCCGAAAGAAAACGGCTAGAAGCCGAAAATCTAATGGGTTATATGATAGGTGACTTTGCCGATAAACTACGTAGCGTAAAACGCATGGATTTATTGGAAGGCATTAGCGAACAAGCACTGAGTTATGTTGAACAAGCTCAGCAAGCGAGTGAATATGGATTTTTTACCATTAGCCCGCCAAAAGCCAGTTTCGAACTTCGTTTTCAACATGCGCTTTCACTGCAAGCGATGGCCGAAGTACGATTTTACCGAGACGATACTGAAACCGCTAAACAATTGTATGAAGAGGCTGATAAACGTTTAAGTGCATTATTAGAAGACCAGCCCAATAACTTCGAATTGCTAAAAGCGGCGGGGGCAAATGCGTTTTGGTTGGGGCAAATAGCATTTGAAGCTCATGACTTGAGCTTTGCTAACATACAATTAAAGCGTTACTTAGATTTTAGTGAAAAAATGCTGACGCTAGAGCCTGAAAGTGATATCGCCTTAATGGAAGTAAGCTATGCGACTAACTCCATTGGCAGTCTCGCCTTTCGTCAATTAGATTTTGTACAAGCACTGTCGTTTTTTGAATCTTCCCTCGCCTACAAGCAACAGATACTTGAAAAGTCAGGGGGATCAATCTCGGCTGTTACAGCTGTAGCAGACACTTATTCATGGATTGCCTCTGCACTTATAAATCAAGGCAACATTGACATCGCCATATCAGTACTAGAAAAAGCAGAAAACATATTAACGAAACTGTTAGTCACGAACCCAGGAAACGCAGAGGTTATCGAAACTCTTTATTTTGTAAAATTGAATATTGCCGAAAGCAATGAGTTTATCAGAAACAGGCTCTTATCGGTAAAAAAATTAGAGGAAGCACAAAACCTACTAGCAAAAATTCTCGAGCAAGACAGTGACAATAGTTTGTGGAAATCACATTTTCTGCATGTTAAAACGCTTCTAGAATTTTATCAGTCACTACTTACATCCAATTCATTTCCAAATACTGCAACGTCTAGTATTGCCCTTAATGGAGTCTTGAACGAGAATACTCATATTAAAACAAAAACCTATGCCGCTCATTATTTTCAAAATAGTGAACAATGGCAGGTTAGCCAAGACTTGCTAACCTCATTGAACAAAGTTCACTCGCTAAAAGACGAAATTCAAGACGATATTCACGCTCAAACCATTAATACCGACGTTTTAATAAACTACACGCAATATTTGTTAGCCACTATTCGCCAAACCCATCACGAAAGCGGTGAAGATGCAAATAAAGTCCGGAATCAGTGTGAACTCCTATTTATGCTTACAAACAAAGTTATCGGCCAAAGTCACTACCCTTTGTTTTTGCAAGCTCATGTATTTGCAGGCTACTGCTTAAATAACCAAAGTGCGGTAGCCGAACAACGAAGGCAGCTTGCTTTAATGAAAGTACCTCTGCCCCATTATTTTACCAACATCAATAAGGAATTGATAAATGACAACAACACCACCAAATTATAACTACGATGTCACCGTTGACGCAAATGGCGCCTTTACCATAACGCCAATAGATGGGGCGCCAGATTCGCCAATTACCGTATCCGTGCCCAATACCACCATTACGTATACGCTAACCGACAACACTGCGAGCAATATGGTGTTTGTTTCTCCCGAAATAAGTGACGACCCAAATGGCGATTTAACCTGGCAAGTTACAAACAACGGAAAAAGCATAGTAATTACTGATTCTGACGCTAGTAAAGAGGACCATATTTGCGTAAAACTGGTTGCGGCGTTTGTTAGCCCAGATCCACAAATTAAAAATGATCCCCTTTAAAAAATAAAATCTATGGTTCTCCTTTCTATCTATATTCCCCCAACACGCTGAGCCAAACGGCCCAGCGTGTTGATTACGCAGTACAGAACAAGGAATGAATACGAAACGTTCACAACCACTCTATTTTATTACCGCAACACTCTTATTTTTGCTATCTTTCACCACAAACGTGCACGCCACAAGCGGCGAAACCAATACCCAAATCTTTACATTACAACTATGGGCACCCGATGAAGTGCCGCCCCCCGATGCCAAACATGTTGAAATTGGTGAGGGTTATTACTACCGCTATACACCAGAAGCCGTTAGCTTTACTGACAATACCAACCGCAAAGTAAAAATCACTTTCGATACTACCCTCGCCTCACGTTATCAATTTCGCTGGGTAACCGCAACAAGCCCGGGTGACGTTACGTTAGAAGAAAAAACTAATACGCTTATGAGGATTGCCATTGATGACGGTAACGACGTGGCAGACGATATTTACCTGGAAGTATGGGTTTTCGATACCCAAACCGGCGAACGGTTTATGTGTGACCCGCAAATACAAAACAAACCTGTTTAATGACTCATTAAGAGTATTTTTACAAATGAAGTTGTTTTACGTGTGACGCTCAACACGCTGGTCAAATAAGCTCAGCGTGTTTTATCTACCTCAATTTACAAAAAACAAATCTGGTCCCTGCCTTGAGACTTAGCTTGATAAAGTAAGGTATCAGCAGCATTCAATAACGATTCGGTATTGTTGTACCTACCTTCCATTTGAGTGGCCACCCCCATACTTACGGTAAGCTGCGACTCTTTTGTTACGGCAAATTGGCGGGTACTAAGCTGTGATATATGGCGCTTAATACGAATAGCCAACAACTGTGCTGTTTGCGGTGAACACTGAGGTAACACAAGTGCAAATTCCTCCCCGCCATAACGGGCTGCCAACGTATCCCGATTAGGCAAACTAAGGGAAATAGTCTCACCTATGCGTTTTAAGCAACGGTCGCCCGCTATGTGCCCGTACCTATCGTTAAAATTTTTAAAGTGATCAATATCAATAAAGATAATACTAAGAGGAAGATTATCTTGCTCGCAAATATTCCATTGCTTCGTTAAGTAGTCGGCAAAACGGTGGCGATTGGCAAGGCCGGTTAAATAGTCTGTATTGGCTTTTTGTTTAAGCAAACCGTACTCTGCTTTATGCAAAGTGAGATCACGCAAAATACAAAGAAATAATGTATTAGACGAAGACAATTCTTCGGGTAGCGTTGAAATAGACATCTCCACACTGATTGTCGGACTAAGGTCTGCTTTTAGGTTCAATTCTATAGGTGGTGAAGATATTGGATAGTGGCGCCCCTTTTCTAAACAGTCTATGAGCAGTGTTTGAGACTTCCCTTTTGCGTCAACGACCAACTCAAGTAAATTATGACCCAGTAGTCTATCTCGTTGTGCGCCCATTAAATTGGCAACCATAGGATTGAGCATTTCAATGACGCCAGATGAATCAATAACGATTACCGCTTCGTTAATAAAGTTTATCATTCGCGCTAATGATGAATCTTGATAAAAGTTAAACAGCTTTGGCGTTGGTCTAGTTTCTTTGTTTTTGTTAATCATCGAAGAGAACATCCTTTATTCACCTTTATAGAAATAGTTGATGAAACAAAGATTACGCTTTTTAAATATATGTATCCTTCCGAGCACCTTCGCTTTTAACACTCTGATTTTTATATAAAATAACCGAAAGGGAAGAGTAAAAAGCGAGTCAAATTAAGTAAAAAAGGCCAAAAGTACAAGAAAATTCTGAAAGAAAAATTCAATTGGTAGGAACTTTATCGGTAAAGTTTCGACCTTCGACAGGATAAGTATTATTCGTAGCTAGTGGAGGCAGAATACCTGAATAGAAATAAAGTTAATGGGGTCAGAGTACTTTATTGCGAATATCGTAAAAGTACTCTGACCCCATTATTTTTTCTTTTTATAAACGCCAGAAAGCAAAAAACCCGCCGTAAGGCGGGTTTCTTTAATAGGGACTTGGCAGTGTCCTACTCTCACATGGGGAAACCCCACACTACCATCGGCGCTAATACGTTTCACTTCTGAGTTCGGAATGGGATCAGGTGGTACCGTATCGCTATGGCTGCCAAGAAATTTGGTAACAATTTGGGAAAGTTTGATATTAATTCAATCAGTGAGTAACTACTTTTTACTCTGTCTTGCTTTTAGCTTGTCTTTGCTTACAACGCCAACTTCTCGCGAAGCCTTTTTAGGCGTTGTATGGTTAAGCCTCTCGGGCAATTAGTACAGGTTAGCTTAACGCCTTACAACGCTTCCACACCCTGCCTATCAACGTCATCGTCTATAACAACCCTTCCAGACCTTAAAGGTCAGGGATGACTCATCTTTGGGCCGGCTTCCCGCTTAGATGCTTTCAGCGGTTATCCGTTCCGAACGTAGCTACCGGGCAATGCCATTGGCATGACAACCCGAACACCAGCGGTTCGTCCACTCCGGTCCTCTCGTACTAGGAGCAGCTCCCATCAATCATCCAACGCCCACACCAGATAGGGACCGAACTGTCTCACGACGTTCTAAACCCAGCTCGCGTACCACTTTAAATGGCGAACAGCCATACCCTTGGGACCGACTTCAGCCCCAGGATGTGATGAGCCGACATCGAGGTGCCAAACACCGCCGTCGATATGAACTCTTGGGCGGTATCAGCCTGTTATCCCCGGAGTACCTTTTATCCGTTGAGCGATGGCCCTTCCATACAGAACCACCGGATCACTAAGACCTACTTTCGTACCTGCTCGACGTGTCTGTCTCGCAGTCAAGCGCGCTTTTGCCTTTATACTCTGCGACCGATTTCCGACCGGTCTGAGCGCACCTTCGTACTCTCCGTTACTCTTTAGGAGGAGACCGCCCCAGTCAAACTGCCCACCATACACTGTCCTCGATCCGGATCACGGACCAGAGTTAGAACCTCAAGCATGCCAGGGTGGTATTTCAAGGATGGCTCCACGCGAACTGGCGTCCACGCTTCAAAGCCTCCCACCTATCCTACACAAGCAGGCTCAAAGTCCAGTGTAAAGCTACAGTAAAGGTTCACGGGGTCTTTCCGTCTAGGTGCGGGTACACAGCATCTTCACTGCGATTTCAATTTCACTGAGTCTCGGGTGGAGACAGCGTGGCCATGGTTACACCATTCGTGCAGGTCGGAACTTACCCGACAAGGAATTTCGCTACCTTAGGACCGTTATAGTTACGGCCGCCGTTTACCGGGGCTTCGATCAAGAGCTTCGTCCGAAGACTAACCCCATCAATTAACCTTCCGGCACCGGGCAGGTGTCACACCCTATACGTCCTCTTACGAGTTTGCAGAGTGCTGTGTTTTTAATAAACAGTCGCAGCGGCCTGGTATCTTCGACCAGCCAGAGCTTACGGAGTAAAGTCTTCACACACAGAGGCGTACCTTCTCCCGAAGTTACGGTACAATTTTGCCGAGTTCCTTCACCCGAGTTCTCTCAAGCGCCTTAGTATTCTCTACCTGACCACCTGTGTCGGTTTGGGGTACGGTTCCTGGTTACCTGAAGCTTAGAAGCTTTTCTTGGAAGCATGGCATCAACCACTTCGTCATCTAAAAGACGACTCGTCATCAGCTCTCGGCCTTGAAACCCCGGATTTACCTAAGATTTCAGCCTACCACCTTAAACTTGGACAACCAACGCCAAGCTGGCCTAGCCTTCTCCGTCCCTCCATCGCAGTAACCAGAAGTACAGAAATATTAATCCGTTTCCCATCGACTACGCATTAGATCGGAAGCTTAGGGGCCGACTTACCCTGCCCTGATTAGCATGGGACAGGAAACCTTGGTCTTCCGGCGTGGGAGTTTTTCACTCCATTATCGTTACTCATGTCAGCATTCGCACTTCTGATACCTCCAGCATGCTTTACAACACACCTTCAACGGCTTACAGAACGCTCCCCTACCCGCTCAATTTCATAGAACCCGCAGCTTCGGTTTACAACTTGAGCCCCGTTACATCTTCCGCGCAGGCCGACTCGACTAGTGAGCTATTACGCTTTCTTTAAAGGGTGGCAGTGATACAGCCAACCTCCTAGCTGTCTGTGCCTTCCCACATCGTTTCCCACTTAGCAATATTTTGGGACCTTAGCTGGCGGTCTGGGTTGTTTCCCTCTCCACGACGGACGTTAGCACCCGCCGTGTGTCTCCCGGATAGTTCTCATTGGTATTCGGAGTTTGCAAAGGGTTGGTAAGTCGGGATGACCCCCTAGCCTTAACAGTGCTCTACCCCCAATGGAATTCGTCTGAGGCGCTACCTAAATAGCTTTCGAGGAGAACCAGCTATCTCCGAGCTTGATTAGCCTTTCACTCCGATCCACAAGTCATCCCCTACCTTTTCAACGGGAGTGGGTTCGGTCCTCCAGTCAGTGTTACCTAACCTTCAACCTGCTCATGGTAGATCCCCGGTTTCGGGTCTATACCCAGCGACTAGCGCCCTATTAAGACTCGCTTTCGCTACGCCTACCCTATACGGTTAAGCTTGCCACTGAATATAAGTCGCTGACCCATTATACAAAAGGTACGCAGTCACCCCGAAGGGCTCCCACTGCTTGTACGTATACGGTTTCAGGTTCTATTTCACTCCCCTCACAGGGGTTCTTTTCGCCTTTCCCTCACGGTACTGGTTCACTATCGGTCAGTCAGTAGTATTTAGCCTTGGAGGATGGTCCCCCCATGTTCAGACAGGATAACACGTGTCCCGCCCTACTCGATTTCACTGAACATGCATTCAACTACGGGACTATCACCCTGTATCGTCGGACTTTCCAGACCGTTCGTCTAACACATGTAAAGCTTAAGGGCTAATCCAATTTCGCTCGCCGCTACTTTCGGAATCTCGGTTGATTTCTTTTCCTCAGGGTACTTAGATGTTTCAGTTCCCCTGGTTCGCCTCTTGCACCTATGGATTCAGTACAAGATACCTAGGTTATCCTGTGGGTTTCCCCATTCGGACATCTGTGGCTCAAATGCATTTTGTCGGCTCACCACAGCTTTTCGCAGACTTACACGTCCTTCATCGCCTCTAACTGCCAAGGCATCCACCGTATACGCTTCGTCACTTAAGGAGTAAATCCTTCACCCTACCCTACACGACGCTCTTCCGATCTAATTCAAGTCAAGTAGAGTAAAAAGTACGTCTTTCGACTTCTCAGTTACTCAATTTTGATTGATTACTATTAATATCAGCTTTCCAAATTGTTAAAGAACTATCGTGCAAAATCATGACGCTTTTTGTCATGACTTTTGCGCAAGGAGGACCTACATTACTCTCAAGAGTATTGCGCGTGCTCCCTCAGGGTAAAAAACCCTAATCAATGCTTACTGAAACAGTAAATATTCATTAGGATTTCGGGTCCAACGTGACACAAATATCAGCTTTCTACCTTAGCCTTTCACTACCGCCAACTTTAGCGAGTAGAAAAACCGTCAGGAAGCTCTGCTTCCGGTTAAGCGGCTTTTTCACAACCACTTGCAAAGCAAGTAACGTAAAACCACAACCAATTCGCTTGGTAAAGTTAGTTTGAATGCGAGAAGCGCAATGTGCTTTAGCACCTGAGCATCGCAGCGTTCAAAATAACGCAAGCAAGTAGAATTGGTAGGCTTGGGCAGACTTGAACTGCCGACCTCACCCTTATCAGGGGTGCGCTCTAACCAGCTGAGCTACAAGCCTAGGGTAAAACAAGCAGATGGTGGAGCTAAGCAGGATCGAACTGCTGACCTCCTGCGTGCAAGGCAGGCGCTCTCCCAGCTGAGCTATAGCCCCATAAGCTTATGTCGTTCTTTATTTTTTAAACAAAACAATCTGTGTAGGCACTGCATCAAGTGCGTCTTTCGACGTCCTTGGTAAGGAGGTGATCCAACCCCAGGTTCCCCTAGGGTTACCTTGTTACGACTTCACCCCAGTCATGAAACACAAAGTGGTAATCGTCCTCCCGAAGGTTAGACTAACTACTTCTTTTGCATCCCACTCCCATGGTGTGACGGGCGGTGTGTACAAGGCCCGGGAACGTATTCACCGCAGTATTCTGACCTGCGATTACTAGCGATTCCGACTTCATGGAGTCGAGTTGCAGACTCCAATCCGGACTACGACATTCTTTAAGGGGTCCGCTCCACATCACTGTCTCGCTTCCCTCTGTAAATGCCATTGTAGCACGTGTGTAGCCCTACACGTAAGGGCCATGATGACTTGACGTCGTCCCCACCTTCCTCCGGTTTGTCACCGGCAGTCTCCTTAGAGTGCCCAACTTAAGGCTGGCAACTAAGGACAAGGGTTGCGCTCGTTGCGGGACTTAACCCAACATCTCACGACACGAGCTGACGACAGCCATGCAGCACCTGTGTCTGAGTTCCCGAAGGCACCAATCTATCTCTAGAAAGTTCTCAGCATGTCAAGTGTAGGTAAGGTTCTTCGCGTTGCATCGAATTAAACCACATGCTCCACCGCTTGTGCGGGCCCCCGTCAATTCATTTGAGTTTTAACCTTGCGGCCGTACTCCCCAGGCGGTCTACTTAGCGCGTTAGCTTCGCTACTCACGACTTAAAGTCACAAACAGCTAGTAGACAGCGTTTACGGTGTGGACTACCAGGGTATCTAATCCTGTTCGCTACCCACACTTTCGCACATGAGCGTCAGTCTTTGGCCAGGGAGTCGCCTTCGCCACTGATGTTCCTCCAGATATCTACGCATTTCACCGCTACACCTGGAATTCCACTCCCCTCTCCAAGACTCTAGTCTGCCAGTTCTAAATGACTATCCCAGGTTGAGCCCGGGGCTTTCACATCTAGCTTAACAAACCGCCTGCGTGCGCTTTACGCCCAGTAATTCCGATTAACGCTCGCACCCTCCGTATTACCGCGGCTGCTGGCACGGAGTTAGCCGGTGCTTCTTCTGTTGTTAACGTCACGGCTAGCAGGTATTAACTACTAACTTTTCCTCACAACTGAAAGTGCTTTACAACCCGAAGGCCTTCTTCACACACGCGGCATGGCTGCATCAGGGTTTCCCCCATTGTGCAATATTCCCCACTGCTGCCTCCCGTAGGAGTCTGGACCGTGTCTCAGTTCCAGTGTGGCTGATCTTCCTCTCAGAACAGCTAGAGATCGTTGCCTTGGTAAGCCATTACCTTACCAACTAGCTAATCTCACTTGGGCCTCTCTTTGCGCCGGAGCCTAAGCCCCGTTTGGTCCGTAGACATTATGCGGTATTAGCAGTCGTTTCCAACTGTTATCCCCCTCGCAAAGGCAAGTTCCCAAGCATTACTCACCCGTCCGCCACTCGTCATCTTCTAGCAAGCTAGAAATGTTACCGTTCGACTTGCATGTGTTAGGCCTGCCGCCAGCGTTCAATCTGAGCCATGATCAAACTCTTCAATTAAATATATCGTTAAATATGAATCGTCGTTGTGACACTCTTAACGAGTGCCCACACAGATTGTCTTGTCTAAATTGTTAAAGAACATCGTGCAGAATCATGACGTTTTTTTGTCGTGACTTCTGCGCAAGGAGGACCAACATTACTCTCAGTTGATTCGTTTTCCTTGCTAGCGGACAACCTTGGTCGTCGCAATTCACTAGAAGCATTTTTGCTTCTCAGTGATTAGCCTCTTCCGAAGCGGATGCGTATGTTACAGCGCATCATTTTTTTGTCAACACTTTTGTTTAAATATTTATTCAAACCAGTTGTTTAACACTCTTCACCTGAGCCGCCTATTCGACGTTCCCCGTTGAAGAGGCGCGCATTCTACGCATCTAAATAAATACGTCAACAGTTTCTACCCATAAAATACAAAAAAGGCGCCCAACCGAGCACCTTTTAATCAATTTGCTTATTTGTCGTACTACCAAGCAACAATAGACGTTATTTCAAAGTAGAATTACGTGGATTTGTGAGAATCTTCTTGGTTCTCACCTTCATCTTTTGTCGTCGTTTTAAAGTCAGCATCTTCTTCATGATCGCCCACCACGTCATTTAGTGTGACTTTATCTACCGTTCTGAAGGTATTTATTGGGCCTGCCAATGCATACAAAGCAAAGACGATAAAAAGCACGAGTGCGGGTTCAGTAGCAACAATGACGAATATAAGAAGAACAATTAACAAACCTACAAAGGGAACTTTGCCGTGCCAGTTAACTTCCTTAAACGAATTATATTTAAAGTTGCTCACCATAAGTAGGCCAGATAAACCCGTTACCGCGGCTACAATTAGCCCATAATCGGCGCCACTAGCATCGTACTCTACACCCACCCATACGAGACCAGCAACAACCGCTGCGGCGGCAGGGCTGGCTAAACCTTGGAAGAAACGTTTATCGGCAATACCCACCTGAGTATTAAACCTTGCCAATCGCAATGCTGCGCCTGCGACATATATAAAGGCCGCTAGCCATCCTAGTTTACCTAATTCGGTCAACCCCCAATTATAAGCCACTAGCGCAGGCGCCATACCAAACGAAACCATGTCGGCCATAGAATCGTATTCTGCGCCAAAATCACTTTGCGTGTTAGTCATTCTGGCCACTCTTCCATCCAGGCCATCAAAGATCATGGCTACGAATATGGCAACTGCTGCTGCTTCAAAGCGTCCGTTCATTGATGACACTACAGCGAAAAAGCCAGAAAATAGCCCTGCCGTGGTCAGTAAATTGGGGAGTAAATAAATCCCTTTTCGTTTTTGTTCAGACATAAGTCCTCATTGGCACTAATTAATTGCGGCTAATTATTTCATAGTTAATAAGCTACGCATAGATGCAAGATAACAAGGGCATGTGCCTTTCATCTTTAATCGCTTCTTGTTTCTACTCAACGTAAGCACTCAATAACTAGGTATATGATCACATACCTACATACGCACACCTTTCAGGTAGGATCGTTAATACCATGTTGAAGTTCGCGAGCGGAAATAATAAAAGTTTGCCGCCATCGCTTGAACTACACCTTTTAACGAATAGCAAAAGGTTTAGTCGTATGAAAATGTCTCGTTTACCTAATTTTATATTAAAAGCCGTGTTACCAACGCTGCTTTTGATTGCAGTCGGCTCTGCCCATGCCGGCAAAAACCAAAGTAATTACTCAGATTACAATGCCTGTCTAAGTAATAGCGGTAGTCAAAGCGACTGTGACAGTGCGCTTGGGGAATCGGTGTACAACTTAGTGTCGGAAGACGTGTACGTGTCGACGAGTAGCCAGTATTCAGATATCTCTATCGATGATGTAAACATTTCCATTTCAGCCTGGTCAGATACGGTTGGTACCTATAATGATGACGTGGTCACTTCTGCTTATGTTGTAGACTTAGGCAGTTACGGGTACGGCGTATACAATAAAGATGCTGAAATGGACGGTTCTAGCCCCGATCATGCTATTGATAGTTACAATACTGTTAGCCGAAATGTTGATTATGATTTCGACTTTGTACTCCTTTCTTTTTCAGAGTCGGTTACGTTAACGGGCGCAGGATTCTCGTGGGTAGGGAAAACCGACAACACCCAATTATCTATCGCTGCGTTAGATGATTTATCTGGGTTAGTTTCTGGCGAACAAACATGGTCAAATATTGTTGAAGGCGCACTCACTGCAGGCTCGTATGATATTGAAAGCTATGAATCGATTGATATTGCGCAGTTTGAAGAGACCGAAACCGCACAGTATTGGCTCGTTGGAGCATACAATTCAGTGTTTGGTGAATTAGACAGCAATATGTTTGACGACGCATTTAAACTTGCAAGTATAGGTTTTGAAAAAGCATCTGATACGCCGGGAAATTCCAATCCCACTGAGGTCAGTGAGCCAAATACACTTGGTGCATTTTTAGCCGTCGGTCTAATCGTCGCGTGGCGCCGTAAGAATAAATGATCTTAATGTAGACTATAGGGGTAAACAAAGCGTAAACCAATGTCAGGTTTTTTTACCCCGCTCCCAACCTAACACCAAATTCCCTTTATAATTCATGCATATAAAAAGTGGCACACATAGTGCTTACTCCATTTATTAATTGTTGTATTAGTAGATGTGAGTTCGTTGTTTATGAAATGTTTGTCGATTATTGCACTAAGTCTGTCCTACTTACTTGCTACAACGCCAGCGCTTGCTGGGGGCGGCGGTAGCGGAAGTAGTAACGATTCAGGCTCTGCCACAGGCGATAGCGCACTAGACGAACATGTGTACGACCTATATTCAGACGGCTCTACCAATATTAATTATACCCTTGATGCAACTACTTCAAACATCGTTATTGATGGTACAACGGTTACTGTGGGCGTTACTGCTTGGTCGGATACCCAAAATATCTCTAACGACGGTGTTAATAACGACGATAACGAAGTTGTTAAGTACTCACAATTAAATGGGTACAGCTACAACGGTGATTACGGATTCGGCCTGGTCAACTCAAATGACAACGATTCTCACACCCTAGATAACTTCTCAGGTGGTGACGATTTCGATATGGTGTTGTTCTCATTCAGTGAGGAAGTCACCTTATCTGCCGCGTCGTTTACGTATTTACAAGGCTACGACACTGACAAACAGGTGTCAGTGGTTGGACTTAGTGATATTTCGTTGTTTGAGAATCACGCATCGAACGAATTCAGTTGGGCAGATGTTGCCTCTGGTGTAGGTACGGTGGTGTCTGATGGTCACTTTACTATTTCATCAAATATATCTTCACATGGTTCCCATGGCGATTTCACTAGTGACTTTACAGAATTAAGCGCTGCAAAATACTGGTTAGTAGGCGCTTACAATATTTACTTTGATGACAGCAGCACAAGTTATCAAGGCTCTGGATTCAAGCTTGCTTCTCTTAGTATAACCACTGGCGGTACAGATGTTGTTAGCCCGCCTAATGAAGTTAGCGAGCCAGCCCCCATTGCCCTTTTACTTACGGGTTTTGGATTGATGGCTTGGCGACGTAAGCAAATTCGTCAAACAGTTTAAAAATTAAGTAAAAACACGTATCTTATAAAGGTGGCTCAGGCCGCCTTTTTTATTGGTGTTCAGTGGGATAGTTGTACTTATGCTAGGATTGAAAAAATTGGGATTGGTTAAAAGTGCGATCATTGGCACTCTGCTATTGGGGGCCAGCTTCAATAGTTTAGCCACCACTTCGGAAGATTACGAGAAAGCGCTTCGCGCTTACAATGTCAGCGAGTACGATGAAGCCTATATTCACTTAAAAAATAGCTTACAAAAAGACCCCGAAAACCTCGCAGCAAAAATTTTGATGGGCAGGATCCTGCTGATTAACGGCTACCTTGTTGCCGCAGAACAAGAATTTACCGAAGCCCTTTCTATGGGTGCTGATATCAACCTGCTGGCCGAACCCTTAGGGAATACTTGGCTATTTCTTAATAAATACAAAGATATCACCGAATTTAATCAAACAGAAAAATTAAGTGGCGAGAACAAACGCGATTGGTTGCAAATTACGGCCACGGCTTGTGTGCGGTTAGAAGATTTATTTTGTGCTAAGAGTGAATACTCAAAAATCCTAAATGACTACCCAACTCATGTGCCAGCGATGAATGGATTAGCCTCTATTGCGCTTCAACAAGATAACCCGGATTTGGCGCGCAATTATATTAACCGCGCAGAAGCCATCGATAGCGAAAATGCCATAACGTGGCGTCTGAAAGGACAATTGGCCTACTTAGAAGGCGACACGCAATCGGCCACCGAATTTCTTCAACAAGCGCTTACGTTTAACCGGGAAGATCCCATTGCTCTGCGAAACCTCGTGGATTTGTACCTTCAGGCAAAAGACTACGATAGAGCTAGGCTTTTTGTGGCTGAGATTATTGAAGATACACCAAACGACCCTTTAGCCATTCTATTGAATAGCTGGCTAGAAAGTAGGCAGGCAGAGGAAATCATTGATAATGAGAAACTAGAGCAACTGAATGAGTTTATGGCACAACTCTCTCCTGAACTCATAGCATCTCAACCTATGTTGCTTTATATCAGCGGGTTAACAAACTTTTTTAACAACAATATGGAAAAGGCAGCAAAGGATTTCAGTTCGTACTTGCAGCAAGAAAGCGATGATATTCAAGCAGTCATGATGTTGTCGCAAGTGTATCTCGCCACACAACAGTATAAACAAGCCCTTATTTTGCTAGAAAAGCATCAAACTGCGCTATTAGAAAACCCTGAGTCTGCGTTAATACTAGGCGATTTGTTCATCCGTCAGAACAAAGCATTTAAAGCTGAACGCTTACTGCAACGCTTAGAACTTCGTTACCCAGACAACCCCAAGCTTCAGCTATTTAAAATAAAACTGATGGCAGCAAGAGGAAAGCAACAAGAAGCCTTAGCCATTTTGGACAATAGCTTCGAGCAAAACAAAGGCAATTCTTCATTTTTGTTTGCCTATTCACTCATGCATCTACAAGCTCAAGATTTCGAAAAATCGCTACTTGGCGCACGGCTATTAACAGAAATGTTCCCAGATGAAGCTGAAGTTTATAACCTTCAAGCAGGAATACTGATTCGTCAGGGCAAGCTTGAAGAGGCAAAACAGGCGATAGAAAAAGCCCTATCGTTAAACCCCACCCTTTTTCCCGCAAAATTTAACTTAGCTGCCACCTACAGCCGCCTTGGCGATATCGATAGGTCAAATACCTTAGTGGAAGAATTACTCACGCTGTCTCCACAGCATATTGAGACACTACTACTAAAAGCCTTCAATGCCTCAAGGCTAGGGCAAAATAACGAGGCTAAACAGCTGTATCTCGATATTCTCGTGATAAGCCCAGCCAACGTAGCAGCGCGCCAGCGGTTAGTGACCATGTATCAAAACGAAGGGGACCTATCCACTGCACTCTACCATTTAGACAGATTGCTGAAAGATAACTTTGATAACCCTGACTACTTACTCGATAAAGCCTCAATTCAAATTAGCATGCGGCTACAAAATGAAGCGCAGAAAACCCTCAACATTGTGCAAAACTTCATTGCAGGTGACGCACCGCGTTTGGTTAAGTTCAGTAACTTAAACTTGCAGTTGGGTAACGATGAACAGGCATTAGACGCTATTCGCGAGGCCCAGAAATCGGCCCCTAATAGTAACTTTATTGCACTTTCAAGGGTACGCCTGCTGCTTCAACTTGATAAGCTGTCAGAAGCAGAAGTCTTGTTAAACACATTGGCTGGAAAGCAACAGGATAACCCTAATTATTGGCACCTAAAGGGGCAGTGGTTATCTGCTACCGACAAAGATGATGAAGCGATAGACGCTTACCGAAAAGCCATAGCGTTAGATCCTCGTTACGCTCAGCCCTTTATCGCCTTATATAACTACGCGCTGCAAGCCTCTTACGTTGACGTTTTTATATCAGAAGCCAGAGCCATCTCACAGTCAGACCCGTCGAATTTGCTTGCAAGGAACTTGTTAGCCCAGTACCTGTTTTTCACCCGCAACTTTGACGAAGCCATGCCCATGTACGCCGCATTAGTGGAAGAGCCGAATTTGCTTAATCCAGCGCAAGCGTATAATCGGTTAGCGATTATGGCACTGGAAGACTCTTTAGAAGACGCTGCGGCCTATATTACTAAAGCGTATGCGTTATCACCCACAAGTCCAGACGTACTGGATACCTATGGCTGGGTTAAAGCGCAGCAAGGTGCCTATGAAGAAAGCTTGAAACTGCTACGCGATGCCTTTTCACGTAACGCTAAAAACCCCAATATTCGCTATCACCTTGGCTATACCCTCGCGAAAATGGGCCGAATAGAAGAAGCCAAAGAAGAATTAGACTTTGCAGTGAATATTGAACGGCCATTTTTTATGCGCCCACAAGCTCAAGCATTACTTGATAGTTTATAAACAAAAAAGGCCTTCAAAATGAAGGCCTTTTTCATTATATGACAGCTTCACCTGGTAAGGTCTATTGATTTAAGACCGTTAATTCGTCTCCATCAACATCAATGCGTATGGTGGATTCAGGCAATAAATGCCCCGCTAGCAGCTGTTGCGCCAAGGGGTTTTCAATATGTACTTGAATAGCCCGTTTAAGTGGCCGCGCGCCAAACACAGGGTCGAAACCCGCTTCGGCTAATTTATCCATAGCGGCTCCCGACAGTGTCAGTTTGTAGCCTTTGTCAGCTAACCGGGCGCGAAGGGAGGCCAATTGAATTTTAGCAATGGACTTAATTTGATCCTTACCCAAGGGATGAAATACAACAATGTCATCTACTCGGTTAATAAATTCGGGCCTAAAGTGTTGGCCTACCACTCCCATTACGGCATTTTTCATTTCGTCATACTGGCTTTCATTGTGCTTATCTTGAATCACATCAGAGCCAAGGTTTGATGTCATGATAACCACGGTATTCTTAAAATCCACCGTTCTGCCTTGACCGTCAGTCAGCCTTCCATCGTCGAGGACTTGAAGCAAAATGTTAAACACATCTGGGTGTGCCTTTTCTACTTCATCTAGCAAAATAACCGAGTAAGGCTTTCTTCTTACCGCTTCCGTTAAATAGCCCCCTTCTTCGTAGCCAACATAACCTGGAGGCGCGCCGACCAAACGCGCGACAGAATGCTTTTCCATAAACTCCGACATATCGATACGGATCATGGCATCTTCGGTATCAAACATGAAACCGGCTAACGCTTTACATAACTCGGTTTTTCCCACACCGGTTGGGCCAAGAAACAAGAATGAACCAATCGGGCGGTTTGGATCTGCTAACCCTGCTCGGGAACGACGAATGGCATTTGAAACCGACTGTACTGCTTCGCTTTGACCCACAACGCGTTTATGAAGCACATCCTCCATTTTAAGCAGCTTATCACGTTCTCCTTCCAACATTTTTGACACCGGAATACCCGTCCAGCGAGAGAGCACATCAGCAATTTCCACATCAGTCACTTTATTTTTCACCAACTGTGTTTCTACTGTTTCGCCTTCTGACGCCCTTTCCAACTTAGCTTCTAACTCAGGAATGCGTCCGTATTGCAATTCGGACATGCGATTTAAATCTGAAGCACGCCGCGCTATTTCCAAATCGAGTTTCGCTTGCTCTAGCTCAGACTTGATGGTTTGGGTGCCCTGCATCGCTTCTTTTTCTTTCAGCCATACCTTTTCCAGCTCGCCATATTTAGTTTCAGCTTGCTCACGTTCTAGCTCAATCATTTCAAGCCGCTTATGACTCGCATCGTCGGTTTCTTTCGCTAGTGCCTGCTCTTCCAGCTTCAATTGAATGATACGACGTTCTAACCGGTCCATATCCTCAGGCTTCGAGTCTATTTGTAAGCGTATGCTTGATGCCGCCTCGTCGATAAGATCAATAGCCTTATCCGGTAATTGACGGTCGCTAATATATCTGTGTGACAAACTCGCTGCCGCCACTATCGCTGGGTCTGTAATATCCACCGAATGATGTAACTCGTAACGTTCTTTCAAACCACGCAAAATAGCGATGGTGTCTTCTACGCTGGGCTCTTCTACTAAGACTTTTTGAAAGCGTCGCTCAAGTGCCGCATCCTTTTCAATATATTGACGATATTCGTCCAGCGTTGTTGCACCTACGCAGTGAAGCTCTCCTCGCGCCAATGCTGGCTTGAGCATATTACCGGCGTCCATCGCGCCATCGCCTTTGCCAGCGCCAACCATGGTGTGCAATTCGTCAACAAACAGAATCACCCTGCCTTCTTCTTTGGCCAGTTCGTTAAGCACCGCTTTTAACCGCTCTTCAAATTCACCACGGTATTTTGCACCGGCGACTAATGCCCCCATATCTAAAGATAAAACACGCTTATTTTTAAGTCCTTCAGGCACTTCACCATTAATAATTCTTTGAGCCAACCCTTCTACGATAGCCGTTTTACCTACCCCCGGTTCACCGATGAGCACAGGGTTATTTTTCGTTCTACGCTGTAACACTTGTACCGTACGACGTATTTCTTCATCACGGCCTATTACCGGGTCTAATTTACCCTGCTCAGCTCGTTCAGTAAGGTCGGTGGTATACTTTTCCAACGCTTGGCGTACATCTTCAGCGTTAGGATCGGTGACCTTTTGCCCGCCGCGCATCTCGTCGATTGCGGTCTCAATCGCTTTTTGTGTGATATTGAGCTGTTTTAAGATTTGTCCAAGCTTACCGTTGTCCTGAAGCGCAGCCAGAACAAAAATCTCAGAGGTGATGTAATCATCTTTTCGTTGTTGGGTAATTTTGTCGCAAAGATTCAGTAAAATACCACTCTCTTTACTTAGTTGAATATCTCCGCCAATACCCTCCACCCGCGGCAAACGTTCTATTGCTTCACTTAGCGCAGAGCGCAGTGCATTCACATTCACTTTGGCTTGGTCTAAAACAGGGCGTACAGAGCCACCTTGCTGATTCAGCATGGCAGACATCAAGTGTACTGGCTCTATATATTGGTGGTCTCGTCCTAGCGCCAACGATTGGGCATCAGAAATAGCGAGTTGGAATTTGCTGGTAAATCTGTCTAAACGCATCGTTATACCCCGAAAAGATCTTCATTTCCTATATTCTATTTATGGTATCTGATCAGGAACGATTCAAGTGGAAGATGAAAAAGTTACCCTCCCCTTTGATTTAGCGCAAACCTATCACGCTTACAATACGTCCTGTAGGCGCATCTCCCGTGTGGGTAGCACGGCGGTGAGAATAAAATTGCTGAGGGTTACAGTAGGTACACAACTGACTATTGAACACTGAGTGTACCCCTAAGGCTGCAAGTTGGTGCTGCGCAACCTGAGGTAAATCTAACTGAAATTTATTTGCCCGCTTTCCACTCACGACTGCTTTTGGTACACCTTGAAACTTGTGGGCCAGGGTTTCATCAACTTCGTAGCATTGCTGGCATATGGCCGGCCCAATCCACGCTGTTAATTCGTGAGCAGGCGCATTAAATTCAGCAATGCATTGGCGAATAATGTTCGTATGAAGTCCTTTCCAACCCGCGTGAACTGCCGCGACTTGTCGTCCTTGTTTATCACAAAGCAAAACAGGCACACAGTCAGCTGTCATGACCGC
The DNA here is from genome assembly GCF_000730385.1 of Alteromonas australica. Lineage (NCBI taxonomy): Bacteria > Pseudomonadati > Pseudomonadota > Gammaproteobacteria > Alteromonadales > Alteromonadaceae > Alteromonas > Alteromonas australica. The sequence goes on from NZ_CP008849.1 coordinate 2,755,781, forward strand.
ACAAAAGTGCGCAGGGTGACTGGAAATAGCGGCATCTGCAACGAGCGGCTCACCTTTAGGCGTCGATACATCGTTGAGATGAATAACGGTGTTACCATGAACTTGCTGCAGCCAAACAATGTTATCGGCATGGGGTAAACGCTTGCGATTATTCGCCACTACTACAGGGTCATCCCCCACATGGTCGCCTACATTGCAATTTCCGTAGGTGCCCTTGCTATCGCCTATTTTTCGGGTTGAACAATAGGCAATTACCCCTTCAGGGAGGGGCCAATCGGGAAGAATAACGCGACTCATTTTATCTAGTCAAAATCTGGATTAGCGAGAGAGTCTTCCCTTACCGACGCTAATAAGTGCTGCATATCAGCGGGCAAAGGCGCTTTCCAAGTCATCCATTCTTCCGTTTCAGGGTGAAACAGTGACAGCTGTGCAGCATGAAGTGCCTGGCGTTGAAACCCTCTTAGAGTATCAATAAATTCATCCGACGCCCCTTTAGGAAGGCGAGGACGACCACCATAAACAGGATCACCTAACAGTGGATGCTTTATGTAAGCCATATGCACACGGATTTGGTGAGTTCGACCTGTTTCAAGCTTAAGTCTCAGATGGGTATAAGCACGGAATTTTTCAATTACTCGATAATGGGTGGTGGCAGGTTTACCCATTTCTCTAACTGCCATATGAGTACGTTTGGTGGCATGCCTGCCAATGGGCGCATCTACCACGCCACCCGCAACCATGGTTCCCAATGCAATAGCCTCATATTCCCGGCTCATCACTCTGTGTTGAAGTTGATCGACTAAGTGGGTTTGCGCTGGTAAGGTTTTCGCCACAACCATAAGCCCTGTCGTATCTTTATCCAGACGATGAACTATCCCTGCTCGAGGGACTTTATCAATGTCAGGAACATGATTTAACAAGGCATTCAGCACCGTGCCACTAGGATTACCGGCCCCAGGATGTACTACTAAGTCAGCGGGTTTATTGATAACAAGAATATGCTCGTCTTCATAAACGATATCTAAAGCGATATCTTGCGGCTTGCTGGTAACTTGAATATCGATTTCCGCGTTAACGGTAACCCTTTCTTCAATCTGCATTTTGTGGCGAGGAACGGTAATTACCTCGCCATCAACAGCAACATTCCCATCTTGAATCCAAGTTTTTAGCTTAGAACGAGAATATTCAGGGAACAAATCAGCCAAAACCTGATCTAACCGTAAGCCAAAGTGCTCGGGCCCGGTTGTTGCGTCTAATTGTATTGTGTTTTCCGACTGTGTCATAACACCAATGATTAAATGTAAAAAGGGTATTATAACAAGCTTTCTATCGGTACACTGCGTTGTTTATTAAATTGTATGGTTTTTCTCACCGCGAGTACGTTAGAATACAAAAAATACGAGCTTAGACAGCGAAGTCATCCACACTGTTTAGCAGGAAACTAGAATTATTATGAAATCATTTCGTTTACTAGCCCCAGTAGTATTGGGTGCTATGGTGTCAGTTGCAGGTTGTAGCTCCTCTGCCGACAATGAAGAAAAAGCCGTTTTGGCTAATATGGGCGCGCAGCAATTGTACGAGCGTGCTAAACAAAGTATGGAAGTAGGAAACTTTAGTGCCGCTGCTCAAACCCTAAGCGCACTAGATTCTCGCTATCCATTTGGTCCCCTTTCACATCAAGTTCAATTAGATCTGATTTACAGCTATTACAAATCAGGTAAGAATGAAGAAACCATTGCCACCATCGACAGGTTTATTCGATTAAACCCGAACCATTCTGATGTGGACTATGCATACTACATGCGCGGCCTGACCAACATGGAGGCCGACAGTAACTTGTTTCAAGAACTGATGAATATCGATCGTACCGATCGTGACCCTTCTATGTCTCGTGAAGCGTTCGAAGATTTTAGACGACTTATTCAACAATATCCTGAAAGTAAATATGCGGTCGATGCCCGCAAACGTATGTTGCATATTAAAGATCGTTTAGCACGATACGAAATTGCGATTGCCCGTTTTTACATGCGCAGACAAGCATACGTAGCCGCGGCAAATCGTGGGCGCTACGTTCTTGAGCACTTCCCTGATACGACTCAGGTTCAACAAGCGCTGGAAATCATGGTGTCTAGCTATGAGCAGTTAGGGTTAGATGAACTTCGTGAAAACGCATTAAAGACGTTGCGTTTAAACTATCCTGATAGCGAATACATTAGCTAAGCAGTAAACATACAAAAAAGCGCACTTTGAAGTGCGCTTTTTTTTGGGAAAAATAAGGTTATCGAAAGAATAGATGACTAAAGGGATTTAATAACCGCGCGATGCCCGACGTAAAATGTAATGGTTGATCGACAATACTGAATACAAGACAGCCATCTTTGGCATCAGCCCGTGGCGTATGTGTATTTTGGCCGTCCATGAAGATAAAATCGCCGGTGTCGTATTTATTCAGGCCATCACTAAATTCACCATCAATAACCAATGTATATTCTGTGCCTCTGTGTGTGTGTTCTGGCACACTTCCACCTTGACCCATAAATATAAAGTTAGCAACGCCTTGATTACCTAAATCTACCGGTGCTTGCCAAAGTTTTCCAACCAAACTAGACCAGTTACCGGTTTTACCCACATATCGTCGTAAGGTTCGGGGAACAGTAAAAACTCGGCCATCTAATTCAATTTTATGCGTATCAGCTTCAGACCCAGAAGACACGTTAGCTGGGCTGCGGGTGCCCCGTGACTGAACCTTGCCATCCACTGACTTCGCATCTGGCATTTGAATAATATTCGCTAACATGTTGTCAAACATGGAGGAAGACGACACTAGGGAACTTGTTGAGTAACGTGGGGAGGCGTCAGCGAATGAAAACCCACTTGCCTCTTCTCTAGCGGGAAGCAGGTTTTCTTCAAACAGTTCAGATGCCAGTCGTTCAGTTTCAACCTCTACCACACGCTGACACAAAGGGCACATGTCACAATGCGCCGATACCATAATCGAGACGGCTGGTGATAAACTGCCTTCAACAAAATTAACCAGTTGCTGATTGCTTGGGTGAAACCTAATCATCTACTTTCTTATTCACTGTCGTGTAACATACCTTTAAGGCGTTGCAAGGCCAAACGAGTTCGCGATTTAACGGTGCCTAAAGGAATCTCTAATTCGTCTGCAACTTCTTGCTGTGATTTACCGTCTATGTATATTGATTCAATCACGGCTTGCTGCTTACTTGGCAACGCTTCGAACAAATGACCAATTTGCTCTAATGTCACTTGTTCGTCAAGAGGGGCTTCGTTCAAGTCAGCAGTTTGCTCGCAAAGCACTGGCCACAAATCGTCTGAACACACATCTTCTTTACGATTCTGTAACTTGCGTAACATGTCGAAACGAATGTTACGTGCAATGGTGAAAATCCACGTAGAAGGCGAACCTTTTTCAGCGTTAAATAAGTGCGCTTTCTGCCAAACATTCGACATAGTGTCTTGCACTAACTCCATCGCTAAAGCTTCGTTGCCCATTTGTTTAAGAGCATAAGAACGTAAGCGAGGTGCGAAGTAATTGAATACGCGAGAAAATGAACGCTTACATCGTTTGTCGGCTACAGCGACAAGGTAATCCGACATTTCTACTGCACATTCTTTAGGCTTAATGGCACTGTTGCTTTGTTCCAATGGAATTCCAACTAACATATGATTCGTCCGTTTTTCCGATTTGGTTAGTTTATTCTACGGATAAACTAAGAAAACTGTTCGTCATTTTCGGCTAAATCTCATTACATTTATGTAATGTAAATTAAACGTCGTTTTCTTCACTAAAGAGACCCTTCTTATGGGACCAATGCATTGAGGTAATTTAGCAGTTTCGAACAATCATTATGTTGTAAGAATTGCTGCTTTAGCCCGCCATCTACTGGCAAAAGTTCTAACCAGCGTCGCAGCACCCATAAAGGGTCATTGAATCGCGGGTTGTCGTATAAGCCAGAGATATCCTCATACTTCGCAAAAATCTCTTTAAGACGCTCATCCATAGGCGCAATTTTTTTGGGGTCAATATCCTCAGGCCAATCTGACAGCGACGTACATTGACCTAGTCGAAGCCCGTCTGACTCTGAGGTTATATTCGACACCTCTACAAGATGAGAACCAGCAACCTTTATGCCAAGCAACCCATCATCCATTAAATCGAAATCGACCACATGCGCAAATGTGCCAATGGGATAAATGTGTTCGTTCGCACTTTTATCGCCTTTTGCATTGAGCATACACATAACAAAGCCAGTGTTTTCGGCGCATGCCTGCTTAACCATTCGAATATAACGAGGCTCAAAAATACGCAAATACATTCTCCCTTCAGGAAGAAGATGCGCGGAAAGCGGAAATAAAGGTACCTGTGATTGGCTCATAACAACCTAACTCTTAAACACTAAGACCACTACGGCAGTGTGAAGATATTGGATCGCATGAGAAAGAATTTCACACTTTAGTAAGAAGCGAATGATCCTTGCAGGAATGAAAACGGTAAAAAATCACGTTAAGGTATGTAATTCAGCAGCTTGTCTCACAAACGTTAAACCAACGCCAAGCTCGCCATAAAAACATTTAAATAATAAGTACGCGAAATTTTACCGAAAAAGCAGCGCTCCTTGCTTGGACGGGTAGAAAATTTGCACCCTAAAGAAAGTTTCACGTGCATTGTAACTGGGTTGTCACCCACGCTTTGTGAAAACAGGACTAAAATGAATGTAATCGACCGTTTCTGTCATATTTACTCAGACATCACGCAAATTAGCCCAGATGACTTGGCCACTATATATGGACGTGATGTGGTATTTATCGACCCCATTACTACCCATAAGGGTATTGATGACGTAAAGCGGTACTTTGAAAATTTACTTGGCCAAGCGCAAAGCTGCAAATTTGATATATCTGCCATTTTGCCTACAACAGATAATGATGCCGGTGTTACGCACTGTGTAAGTTGGACCATGCACCTTACGCTGAAAACCGGTAACAAGTACATTAACGTTGATGGTATCACTCAACTCAAAGTGGTTGACGATATTGTTGTCTATCACAAAGACTATTATGACTTAGGTGAAATGGTTTATGAGCATATTCCTCTATTGGGATATTTTGTAAAGAAAATAAAAACAAGGCTAGCCAAATGAAAAAGATGCTCATCACAGGCGCCACATCAGGCATAGGAAAAGCGCTCGCTATCTATGCTGCAGACAAGGGATACCAGGTTATCGCATGTGGCAGAAATGAAGAGGCGTTAAATACGTTGTCTAAGCATCGAAGTATTACTTCCCTTAAATTTGACGTGACCTCAGAAGAAGAAACTGCCGCCGCCCTAGGCCAAATCACTTGTGATATTGCCGTGCTCAACGCTGGTACCTGTGAATACGTTGACATAGACAGCTTTGAACCGGCCATGTTTAGACGGGTTTTTGAACCGAATTTTTTTGGTGTTATTCATTGTGTTAACGGCTTACTTCCACAATTGCAGAAAGGCAACAAGCTGGTCATTGTGGACAGTATGGCACGTTTACTTCCGTTTACACGAACGCAAGCCTACGGCGCAAGTAAAGCGGCGTTGCACTACTTCACCAAGAGTCTAGAGGTTGACCTACATGATAAAGGCATTGTCGTTCAGGCAGTTTCACCAGGATTCGTAGAAACCCCGCTGACTGATAAAAACGATTTTGATATGCCAATGAAAATTTCTTCTGAAGAGGCTGCAAAAGCCATGTTGAAAGGCATAGAAAGCCATAAACAAACCATATTCTTTCCACGCGTCTTCGGGTTTATGTTGCGGTTTATGCATGTGCTACCGCAGTCTATTCAGAAACGATTGTCGTTGTCGATGCGAGAAAAATAGTCGTACCTCATTACAAGAGAACAATAAAAATGAAAAAAAGAATAGCCATTGTCGGCACAGGGATTTCAGGGCTAACCACTGCTTACCTTCTTAATCAAGAGCACGACATTATTGTGTATGAGGAGAATGACTATATTGGCGGCCATACTGCCACCAAAAAAGTACAAGAAAGCGGCAAGACCTTAAATATTGATACCGGGTTTATTGTGTTTAATGATTGGACATACCCCAATTTTATCGCGTTGATGAATAAGCTTGGCGTTGATTACCAACCTACAGAAATGAGCTTTTCTGTTACCAGTGAAAAAGCAAACTTAGAATATAATGGTAATACGTTAAACAGCTTGTTCGCGCAAAGACGGAATATTTTACGTCCTCGGTTTTGGCGTATCATTGGCGACATTCTAACCTTCAATAAAGCGTGTAAGCGTATGGTGGCAAAGAAGCGCGACACCGAAGGCTTAACCCTAAACGATATTATTGAAGAACTAGGTTTAAGCGACGACTTCGCCCGCTATTACATTTTACCCATGTGCGCTGCTATATGGTCGGCCACGTTGGCGCAAACTCGACAATTCCCGCTTACGTTCTTCCTTCAGTTTTTTAACAACCACGGCTTACTAAACATTAACGACAGACCGCAATGGTACACAATTAAAGGCGGGTCCAATCAATACATCCCGCCACTGACCGCCAGTTTCAAAGATAAAATCAAGCTATCGTGCGGTGTACAATCGGTGGATAAAAAAGAGGAGTATTGGTTTGTTAAAGATAAACAAGGTAATACAGAGCGCTTTGATGAAGTGGTGCTTGCGTGTCACAGTGACCAAGCCCTTCGGATGTTAGGTTCACCCTCCCCTGCCCAGCAGGAAATTCTGAGCGCCATTCCCTACGCCGCCAATGATGTGATACTGCACAAAGATAAAGATCAGTTACCGAAACGTAAACTCGCGTGGGCCAGTTGGAATTACAGGCTCAATGATGAAGCTAATGAAGAGCAACAGCCGGCGTCAGTGACGTACAACATGAATATTTTGCAAAAACTCGATGCGAAAAATGAGTATTGCGTCACCCTGAATAAAAACGACATCACCGCGTCAGATATCATTGGCCAATATAGCTACGCACATCCTCAGTACAGCGAAGCAATGGTTAAAGCTCAGCAACGTAGGCTGGAAATATGCGGCCAAGACGGCCTGCATTTTTGCGGCGCTTATTGGTACAGCGGGTTTCATGAAGACGGTGTAAAAAGCGCCCTTGATGTGTGCGCACGGTTTGGAGCGCGCTTGTAATGGAGAGTGCACTTTATCAAGGTAAGGTGTACCACCAGCGCTTTTTGCCCACTCAGCATAAGTTTGACTATGACATCTACTTATTCTGGCTTCAGTTAGATGAGATAGACGAATTAAACACGCAACTGACACACTTTTCTTCTCGGTCACGTGCTCGAGTGCAATTTAAACGCAGCGATTATTTAGGCCCCAGCGACATTCCGTTGTCTTGTGCGGTAAGGCAAAAAATGACCTCCTTAGGCGCAAAGCTCACAGATGGTGATGTTTTTATGCTTGGCCAATTAAGGATGTGGGGGCTGTATTTCAGCCCTGTTAATTTTTACTATTTGCGAAGCCCGCAAGGCGCATTTACCTATTTGTTAGCCGAGGTAAGCAATACGCCGTGGAACCAACGGCATTACTACTTGGTAGACTTACACACCCAAGACGATACGAAAAAAGCGTTCCATGTTTCGCCTTTTAACCCCATGGATATGACGTATCAGTGGCAAATTTCGCAACCTGATGCCACATTAAAACTGACTATGAATTGCGTGCGCGAAGACAAAGAGTTTAGCGCGGGCATCAATTTGTCTCGTTTAACATTAGATAATGCGAATCTAAGGCAGGCAATGAAACGTATACCTAGCATGACAATAAAAACCATGCTTGGCATTTATTGGCAAGCTTTGAAACTGTTAATAAAGCGCACGCCCTTGTATGACCATCCGGAAAAGAGTTAGGAATAATAACAACATGTCTTTTGGTGAATCTGTACTTATAGATACTGAACAAGCGTCAGTGATAGATAAAATGTGTCGTAGCGTATTTTTACGCTGCTTAGATAAATTACCCCTCGGTGCATTAACCATTTTAGAAAATGGACATAAAGTGGCCCAATTTGGTCTTCCGGATGACACGCTACAGGCAAACGTGAACATTCTGTCTATCAAAGCCTACCGCCAGTTGTTACTAGGCGGCAGCGTGGGAGCGGGTGAAGCATTTATGGATGGGCTTTGGGACAGCGACGATGTCACTGCTGTGGTTCAAATTTTCGCGCGTAATTTACCCACCCTCGATAAATGGGAAAACAAATTCAAGTGGCTTTCTATGCCACTGTTAAAGTTACAGCACTTCACCAATCGCAACACGCAGTCACAAGCGAAAAAGAACATTGAAGCTCACTATGATTTGGGCAATAAACTTTACACCCGTTTTTTAGACCCCACCATGATGTATTCATCGGCAATTTATCCTGACCCCACGGCGAGCCTTCATGAAGCGCAAAACAATAAGCTCAAAACCATTTGCGATAAGTTGAAATTAACCGAGCACGACCACCTACTAGAAATAGGTACAGGCTGGGGCGGCCTTGCCGTATTTGCCGCCAAACATTATGGGTGTAAGGTGACCACTACGACCATATCGGAAGAGCAACATGCATGGGCTCAGCAGTGGATTGAAAAAGAACAGCTAACGTCGAATATAACCTTATTGAAAAAAGACTACCGCCTACTCGAAGGTAAGTTCGATAAGTTAGTGTCCATTGAAATGATTGAAGCCGTAGGCAAAGACTACTTGGGTAATTTCTTTGAGAAATGTTCGTCACTGCTTAAAGATAACGGTTTAATGTTATTGCAGTCGATTACTATTGATGACAGACGTTACGACAGCTATGCCAATAGTGTCGATTTTATACAGAAATACATATTCCCAGGTGGCTTTTTGCCTTCACAATATCAATTAAATGCCCACCTTAAACGCCACACAAACATGATGATTCGCGACTTGCACGATATAGGGTTAGATTATGCCTACACGCTGAATCATTGGTACCAGGCATTTATTTCGGCAAAAGACGCCCTATTGAAAGACGGGTACGATGAACGGTTTGTTAGAATGTGGACCTACTATTTAAAATACTGCGAAGGGGGGTTCTTAGAGCGCACCATAAGTACAGTGCAATTAGTGATTGCTAAACCTCACCATCGCGACATGTTACATCGCTAATCCAGATAGGTGAATGCCAAAGCCTCTATCGGTGAGAGACAAACGGTTATTCGTCCACCACCGATATAGGTTTAGATAACATGGGTTTGCCCTGATTAATATTAATTTCCACACGGCGATTTCGTGCTCTATCAAGGGGCGAAGTTGCATCAGGAACAATAGGCTGGGTGTCCGCCTTACCCACAACAGACATTCGGCTTTCGTCAAAACCTGAGACAACCCTCATGGTTTCTGCCACCGCAACCGCTCGCTGAGATGACAAATCCCAATTCGAGCGATATAGCTCGTTGGCAATATGCTGGCCATCACTGTGGCCCGAAATTTCTATTTCCCCAGGCACATCAGCAAGCAACTCACCAATTTTTCGCACAATAGGCTTAAATTGTGGCTGCAAGAATGCTGAACCTGCCGAAAATGATCCGTTTTCGCGGATACGAATAGTGATTTGTTGCCCCAAAGACTCCATTTCGATTGAGCCATCGAGTATTTGTTTTTCCAACTGCTGAGCAATCTTCTTCATCAGCTCAGCGGTTTCATTTTGTTCCGCCGCTTGCTCTGCGGAGGAAGACTGATCGGTTGCCGTTTGCTGCGACTGCCCCCCTCGCTGTTCACCCCGTTGCTTTTGGCGCCCGCCAGCAGAGTCTTCATCACCAGCTTGGAATTCTAGCATTTGCTGGGTCATATCAATGGTTTGCTGCTGAATGGTATCTATGGGTGATGGATCAGGCTTGCCCGGTCTAAATTCCATAGCAATAACACTGGTGCCCTTGGGAATATCTTTAACTTCTATTTTATTTTGCACACCAAAGGCAAACTTCATCGAACCGGCGATTTGTTTAAACTTAAGCACATCCATCTCTGAGAACGACAACAAAAGTACAAAAAAGCACATTAGAAGAGACATAAGGTCAGCAAAGGTGCCCATCCAGGCGGGCAGCCCTTCCGGCGGGCATTTGGGGCACTCTTGCTCAGCCATTACTCGTCCTCAGTTCCTGTATTGCGTTTACTCGCCGCTAGGTAGTTCTTGAGCATACCTTCAATAACTCGAGGGTTCTGTCCATCAGCAATGCCTACGATGCCATCGAGTACCAGCATTTGGTTAAGTTTTTCTTCTTGAGCACGGTTGTTAAGCTTTACTGACATGGGCAAACAAATGATGTTCGCCATAAAGGCACCGTAAAGTGTGGTTAACAAAGCAACTGCCATTGCTGGGCCAATAGATTTTGGGTCATCCATGTTCGATAGCATGGCGACCAAACCAATGAGTGTACCTATCATTCCCATTGCCGGGGCAACATCGCCCATCCCCTTAAAGATGGTCGCACCAAATTCGTGTCGGTCTGTGGTCATGCTAATGTCTTTCGCCAGTGTATCTCGCACGACTTCGATGTCGTGTCCGTCCACCAGCATATCAACGCCTTTTTGCATAAAAGGGTTGTCAATCTCGGCTTCCTCAAGCGCCAGAAAGCCCCCTTTTCTTGCGGCGTCGGCCATCTCAACAATTTTTTCAATCAACTCTTCTGGGGAGTCAATCTTAAACATGAATGCTTTACCGGCAATTTTACCTGCGCCGAAAAATTGCCCCATGGTGTATTGAGATAAAATTACGAACAATGTGCCGCCAAAAACAATCAAAATTGAAGGGACATTGACGAACATACTTATGCTGCCGCCCATTACCATGGCCATTACCACGAAACCTATGGCGCCCAACATACCTATGACGGTTGCTAAATCCACTCACTCTTCCTCATTTGTTGCTTTTATAGCTGACGCATAACGACTATGGCTATTCTATCGGCATGTTCAAAAAATTCTATAATAAGAATATCTTAAAATCCGAAATTTTGTTTTTTTAGATAGTAGAACCTTTTCACCCATCTCGCACCTAATTGCTGAGCTTCTTTATATCGTCATTAGGATAGAGTTTTCATTTGACCCTTTGGCAACCCTCAGTTAATGTGCGCGTAATCCGAATAATCACCGCATATCGAGTACTATCGTGACAGAAAAGAAAGATTCTCCCTCATTTGAAGAAACATTAAGTGAACTGGACGCCATTGTATCAGAAATGGAAAACGGTGATTTACCGCTAGAGGTTGCACTAGGAAAGTTTGAGCGAGGCGTTGCCCTGTCACGTTTGGGCCAGCAATCATTAGAACAAGCTGAGCAAAAAGTGAAGATCCTTGTTAATGAGCAAGGCGAAAATCAGCTTCACACTCTGCCAGAAAACGAGCAGCCCTAACGTTACTCGCTTATCTTAATACAGGAACCCTATGAACTTTACTGCATTGCATCAGCAAATTAAGCTGCAAACTGATGCCGCATTAGTCACGCTCATTGATGCGCTACCCAATCATGCTCCTCGCCTGAAGGCCGCTATGCACCATTCCCTTCTTGCGGGGGGTAAGCGCATGCGCCCCTTGTTGGTTCAACTAGTGGGAAATGCGCTGGATGTGCCCAAGAAAGACCAAATGGCGATTAGCATGGCCATCGAGTGCGTACACGCGTATTCACTGGTTCACGATGATTTGCCAGCCATGGACGACGATGATTTACGTCGGGGGCAGCCGACTTGCCATATCGCCTTTGATGAGGCCACCGCTATTTTGGCCGGTGACGCACTGCAAGCACTAGCATTCAGCCATTTAGCCGATACACCATTGAGCGATTTCGCGCATAGCCGCCGTGCTAATCTATTGTCAGTGTTAGCCCAAGCCGCTGGGTATATGGGCATGTGCGGTGGCCAAGCCATCGACTTAGCCAGTACAGGCAAAAGCATAGATTTAACCCAGCTACGTGAACTCCACAAATTGAAAACGGGCGCATTGCTTCAGGCATGCGTTGAAATGACCTGCCTAGTCGCAAGCGATCTTGACGACCACACCAAAGATAGCTTGCTAAGCTATGCCAGACTTATTGGCCTCGCTTTTCAGGTGCAGGATGATATTCTTGATGTCGAAGGCAGCAGTGAACAACTTGGCAAACCTGCGGGTTCTGATATCGCCTTAGGTAAAAATACCTTTCCGGCAAAGCTCGGGTTGGACGGTGCCAAAGCGGAACTAGGCAAGCTGCACGAGAATGCACTTCAAGCCTTAGCCAGTTTGCCCTACAATACAGACAGTTTAATTGCATTTAGCGAGCTGTTGGTTAATAGAAACCACTAGTTCTGCCTCCATGTTGAAAAAAGATAATAAATAATGAGTTTAGATCTCCAACATTACCCCACGCTTGCACTTGCGCAGACGCCGGAAAAACTACGCCAACTACCGCAAGAAAAATTGCGTCTGTTGGCCGACGAATTACGTGAGTACTTACTTAATAGCGTAAGTCAGACCAGTGGACATTTCGCCTCTGGTTTAGGCACGGTAGAACTGACGGTTGCACTGCATTACATCTACCATACTCCCTTCGACCGATTAATTTGGGATGTGGGTCACCAAGCCTACCCCCATAAAATACTCACCGGCCGTGCCGAGCAAATGTCGACTATCCGCCAAAAAGATGGGCTTCATCCCTTTCCTTGGCCGCCAGAAAGCGATTACGACACCTTTGCAGTGGGGCATTCTTCTACCTCAATAAGTGCAGCTCTAGGCATGGCAGTAGCGGCGGAAAAAGAAGGGCAAAACAGAAAGGTGGTCGCCGTTATTGGCGATGGAGCCATGACCGCTGGTATGGCATTTGAAGCACTTAATCACGCTGGCGATATCAAAAAAGACATGGTTGTGGTTTTAAATGACAACGAAATGTCTATTTCCGAAAACGTAGGGGCGCTAAACAGCCACTTAGCACGGTTACTAACGGGGAATTTATTTAACTCTATTCGCGACGGCGGTAAAAAACTGCTCAGCAATGTGCCCCCCATTAAAGAGTTTGCTAGCCGAGCGGAAGAACACATTAAGGGCATGGTGGTACCAGGCACTATTTTTGAAGAGTTAGGGTTTAATTATATTGGTCCTATTGACGGACATGATGTTAACGGCGTAGTCGATACCCTTCGCAATATGCGAAAATTCGAAGGGCCGCAGCTTCTTCATGTAGTGACCAAAAAAGGGAAAGGTTACCCGTCTGCCGAAAAAGACCCAATCAAATTCCATGCTGTCCCTAAATTTAACCCTGCTGATAATGCGCTACCTAAGTCGAAGCCATCGTCACCGACGTTTTCAACAATATTTGGGCAATGGCTTTGCGATATGGCCGCACAAGACCCTAAACTCATGGCCGTGACACCGGCCATGCGGGAAGGCTCAGGTATGGTGGCGTTTTCTCAACAATACCCCGAGCAATACTTTGATGTAGCGATTGCTGAGCAACACGCAGTGACCTTCGCTGCAGGTTTAGCCAGAGACGGCCTAAATCCTGTTGTAGCGATTTACTCTACCTTTTTACAACGGGCTTACGACCAGCTTATTCATGATGTTGCGCTGCAAGACCTTCCCGTGCTTTTCGCCATTGACAGAGCCGGTATTGTGGGCGCCGACGGCCCTACTCACCAAGGCGCGTTTGATATTGCGTTTCTTCGCTGTATACCGAACATGATCATCATGACGCCGGCTGACGAAAACGAATGTCGACAAATGTTATACACCGGCCACAAGCTGCAAAAACCAGCTGCAGTGCGCTACCCTCGCGGTGCTGGTATGGGTATTGAGCCAGAAACATCGATGACCGCCATGGCGCTAGGGAAGTCACGTGTTTGTTACCAAGCTACAAATGACGCTGGCAAAAAAATCGCCATATTAAACTTTGGTACTTTGCTTCCTTACGCGTTGGAAGCTGCCAAAGCTGCTAATGCAACAGTGATCGATATGCGCTTTGTAAAGCCACTCGACGACGAAGCAGTTGTACAAGCAGCACACGCGCACGATGTACTTATTACCCTAGAAGACGGCTGTATAGCTGGTGGCGCAGGCAGCGCTGTAAATGAGTGCTTGCAGCAACAAGGCATACTCAAGCCACTTCGTATGCTTGGTCTACCGGATAGTTTTATACTGCAAGGCACACAAGAGGAAATGTACAAAGAGCATGGATTAGATGCCGCTGGCATATCCGCGGTGATTGATTCGCTAAAAGGGTAAGCTCAACGCTCACCCTATTAAATACATCGGCAAACAAAAAGGCCGCAACAGAACCTGTTGCGGCCTTTTCTATGTCTGGCAGGTGCTTAACGCCATACGCTAAGTTAGCCTATGACATTAAAAGATGAGCAATACCGCAGGCCATAAATGAATAACTAAATGCATACAGACACACGTCATTATCCCGGCGATAATATCGTCTAACATGATACCTGTTCCCCCATGCATACGTTTATCTACCACGCCAATTGGCCAAGGTTTTAAGATATCGAACAAACGGAACAACAAGAAACCGATGAGTAAAGTCGGCGCGGTGATGGGCACAAAAAGAAAGCTAATAAACATACCTGCTACTTCGTCCCATACAATAGAGCCATGGTCATGCACTTGCATGTCGTCAGCGGTTTTACCACAGAGATAAATACCCACTACGCTGGCAACCAAGGTAAAGGTGATAAATAACGCAACAGGTAAATTGGCACTGAAATAAATAAGTGGGACGGCAGCAAGAGACCCAAAGGTACCTGGCATAAACGGCACAAGGCCACTACCAAAACCCAGTGCTAAAAAGTGCACTGGATTTCTCATGCTGACTCTAGCGCGATATTCTTTTTGCATTAGAAATTGTGCTCATAGCCTTTGTCACGTTTTGGCGTGTAAGGTTTCTCGCCCTTAAACAAAGACAAGTTACTCGAATGGCCTGATAGCTGCCCAATGCAGGTAGCTTTAACGTTGGTGCTGGCCAAAGAGGTTTCTAAATTGCCTTTCTGTTCTTCACTGACGGTAAAGATAAGTTCGTAATCATCACCTGCACTTAAGGCATACTCTATCGCCGTATCGTTATCTACAGCACTGGTGATAGCACGTGACAAAGGAAGTCTGTCCACATGAATATTGGCCCCGCAGCCAGACGCGGTCAGAATATGATTGAGATCGGAAAGTAACCCATCTGAAATATCAATACACGATGTGGCAATACGGCGCAAAGCAGTGCCTACGGCGACACGCGGTGTTGGGAAGTAATGACGATTAATCAGCACATCTCGCGCTTCGCCCTTCACTTCTAACGTGTTTTGCAAAATATCCAACCCTGCGCCTGCGTCGCCTAACGTGCCTGTCACGTAAACCCAGTCTCCGGGGTTCGCGCCACTGCGGGTTAACTCAGACCCTGGAGGAATGAACCCTTGGGCCGTAATGGTCATCGACATGGGGCCTTTCACAGTGTCGCCACCAATAAGCTGTACAGAATAATACTGCGTTAGCTCGTACAGCCCATCGACGAACTCCGCTAACCAGTCTTCTTTCACTTCGGGTAATGAAAGCGACAAACTGATCCATGCGGGCTCTGCCCCCATAGCCGCTAAATCACTTAAGTTAACGGCGACGGTTTTATACGCCACCGATTTAGCAGGTGCATCAGATAAGAAATGTACGCCACCGACGAGGGTGTCAGTGGTCACGGCGAGTTGTTGATTTTCTGGCACCTTGGTTACGGCACAGTCATCACCAATGCCAATGATCACATCTTTGCGTTTGTAGCCGCCATTAGAAAAATAGCGGCCGATTAGGTCAAATTCTTTCACGGTAATGGGTAAAGCCCTTTGGTGACAGTGGCTGTCACTGGCACACGATTAATTGCGTTCGTCTTTACGTAAAGTGCGAACCGCTTTATCTAATGCGCCATTAATAAACTTATGACTCTCTTCGGCACCAAATGCCTTAGCAAGTTCAATGGCTTCATTAATAATAACGCGATACGGTACATCCATACGCTCTGTCAGTTCCAGCGTAGCAATGCGTAAAATAGCCTTTTCAATGGCATCAAGCTCTTCAGGTAAACGACCTAAATACGGCTTAATGGTTGTGTCTAAATGGCTTGCATTGTGAGCGACACCACGAAGCAATGCCTGAAAATAGGCCATATCCACTTTTTGCATATCATTGCTTGTGGCTAAAGCTAACTCTACTTGCTGAATGTCGTTATGACTCATTTGCCATGAATATACACCCTGAAGGGCAAGTTCACGGGCTTTACGACGAGCTGAAACTTTCACGTATTTTTTACCTTAAAGCTTTTCAACAGCATCAATAACGTTAACCATTTCAAGTGCACCAAGGGCAGCTTCTGCGCCTTTGTTACCTGCTTTGGTTCCAGAACGTTCGATAGCCTGTTCAATAGAATCTGTAGTGATAACGCCGAATGAAACCGGTACACCATACTCTAGCGATACTTGTGCTAGGCCCTTGTTGCACTCACCGGCAACAAAGTCAAAATGAGGCGTGCCGCCACGAATTACTGCACCTAATGCAATAATGGCATCAAAAGATTTTTTCTCAGCAAGTTTCTTGGCAACAATAGGCAGCTCATAGGCACCGGGAACACGAACCACTGTGATATCGTCTTCATTCACTTCACCATGACGGTCTAGTGTGTCTAACGCGCCTTCTAATAAACTTTCAACTACGAAGCTATTAAAGCGAGCAACAACAATGGCAATTTTCTTACCCGTTGCTCTGATGTTACCTTCAACTACTTGCATGATTTTATTCCTCGAGAAAAACGGCGCGAAGTATACCACAACCGCGCCCAAACTAAATCGATTGTTTCCTTAACTTCAACTATTCGTAAACGGGTACTTTCGCACTCGCGCTAGTCGTGTACGTACTCAACCACTTCAAGGCCGTAGCCTGACAATGCATGGTACTTAATGGGTTTACTGAGTAAGCGCATCTTTTGAACGCCCATAGAGACGAGAATTTGGCTTCCCACCCCAATGGTGCGAGAAGACCCCTGCCAATCGGCACCGGCTGGACGTTCCCCTCGGTCTTCAGCGGCAAAGCGGCGTACCTGATGTTCAATATGCTCTTCTTTACCTAATAGCACCAATACCCCGCCCTCTTCTGCAATCTTACGCATGCCATCAGCCAAAGTCATCGAGCGATGAATACCACGGGTAGAGCCAAGTAGATCACTAAACGTATTGTGAAGATGTACGCGCACTAATGTAGGGTTGTCTTCCGTCACTTCACCATTTTTGAGGGCAAAGTGTAATTGGTTGTCAATGCTGTCTTTAAATGTATGCAGTTCGAAATCACCATATTCTGTGGGTAAGTGACACTGCGCCACTTTTTCGATAGTGGTTTCATTTAAATTTCTGTACTCAATTAAATCCGCGATGGTACCGATCTTAAGATCGTGTTTTTCCGCAAACTTTTCAAGCTCAGGGCGACGTGCCATTGAACCATCTTCATTGAGAATTTCTACGATGACACCAGCAGGCTCTAACCCTGCTAAACGGGGTAAGTCTACGCCAGCTTCGGTATGACCGGCGCGGTTTAAAACCCCGCCTTCTTTCGCAATCAGTGGAAAGATATGCCCAGGTTGAACAATATCAGACGCTTTGGCTTCCTTAGCCACCGCCGCTTTAATGGTAACTGCGCGATCTGCCGCCGAAATTCCCGTGGTCACACCCGTAGCAGCTTCAATAGAGACGGTAAAGTTAGTTGAAAACTGCGCTTCATTTTTATCTACCATTAGCGGTAGATTTAACCGTCTACAACGATCTTCGGTCATAGGGAGGCATACTAAGCCGCGAGCATGGGTAACCATAAAATTAATGGCCTCTGGCGTAACGTGCTCAGCGGCCATGATGAGATCGCCTTCGTTCTCACGATCTTCATCATCCATCAGGATCACCATTTTGCCCTGACGAATATCTTCGATTATTTCTTGTGTGGTGTTAAATGCCATAGTGTGTGCTTCTTGTAGGGTTATCTCTTTAAAAATCCATTTTCTGCTAAAAACGCCATATCAATACCTTTGGTATCGGTAGACGCTGCGCTGTCGCCCATCATTAAGCGTTCTAGGTATCGCGCAATTACATCAACTTCTAAATTGACCCGCGTGCCCACTTTATAGGTACTCATGATGGTTTCTTGTAATGTGTGTGGGATTATCCACAGCATGAATTCTGCGCCACTCACTTCATTCACGGTCAGGCTTATACCATCAACCGTGATACTGCCTTTGTGCGCAATGTATTTTGCTAATGATGTTGGTGCTTTTACCCAAAATTCAATGTAATCGGTGTGTTTAATTATCTTGCTAATTTCGCCAACACCGTCCACGTGACCAGACACAATGTGCCCACCTAGTCTATCGGTAGGACGCATGGCCTTTTCTAAATTCACTTTGGACCCAGTGCCATAGTGAGCAAACCCGGTCAGCTTTATCGTTTCGGCTGAAACATCAGCGCAATAGTAGTCGGCTCCCATCTCGGTTACCGTTAAACACACGCCATTGGTGGCTATGCTGTCACCTAGCGAGACATCAGACATATCTAAGGTCGGGGAAGACACGGTAAGTCGAATGTCGTTACCACGGTTATCTAACTTGGTAATGGTGCCTAGGGATTCGATAATTCCAGTAAACATAGTGTTCCTCGCGGCGCTATAACGCGCTGTTGTTCACGCGATAACGCAATTTTAAATCTTCACCAACGTGACGGGACTCCAGTAAAGTCAGCGAAACAGCTTGGTCAATTGCGGTAAATGGGGGCAAAGATACCATACTTCTTGCTTGGTCACCCAGCAGCATAGGTGCTTGATAACAAATAAACTCATCTACCTCGCCAGCCTCAAATAATGCACCACTCAGCCCTGGTCCTGCCTCTACCCATACCTCATTGAACTGCATAGCGCCTAGTTGCAACATTAGGTGATTGAGATCAACCTTATTGTTTTTTGCGTTAACTTTAAGGTAATGCCCTTGCTTGGTATCTGCATGGTGTAAGGTAGAGGCTACGTATGTAGGGAACCCATCGTTGAAGCATTGGTAATGGCTGGCTAACCGAGACTGGCCATCCACAACAACACGCACAGGCTGGCGAAGTGTATCAAGGGGATAGGCTGAGAGTTTAGCTTCACTTGGACGCACCAATAAACTGGGGTTGTCGGCCTCTACCGTGCCTGAGCCAGTTAATACTGCACAGCTTTGTGCGCGGTATTTATGTACATCCTGGCGTGCTTCTGGCCCTGTAATCCATTGACTCACCCCGTTTTTTAACGCGATTTTACCGTCTAAGCTAATACCTTGCTTCACACGTACATAAGGTTTGCCGGTTAGCATCCGCTTTACAAACCCTGGGTTTAACGCACCGGCCTCGGCAGACATTACATCAGAAGTGACTTCAATTCCGGCGTTTTGAAGTTTGCGGATCCCGTTGCCACTCACATTTGGGTTTGGATCAGTCATAGCAATTACCACACGCTTTACCTGAGCATGGATTAGCGCTTCGGCACAGGGGGGCGTTCTACCGAAATGACTACATGGTTCCAATGTCACGTATGCCGTCGCCCCTTTAGCAAGGTCACCTGCTTGTTTTAGGGCATGAACTTCAGCATGAGGTGTTCCCGCTTTGAGATGGGCACCTTCACCCACACAGTGATTGTCTGGTGAGACAATGACGCATCCCACTCTCGGGTTGGGTGACGTAGTGTATAAACCACGTTGGGCAAGACGAATGGCTTTTGCCATCCAATAGTAATCTTGATTGATTGTAGAAGTGTCCACGGCTTATCCTGTGGTTAATCTCCTAGTCTGGCAATTTCCTCACCAAATTCTCGGATATCTTCAAACGAGCGATAAACAGAGGCGAATCTCACGTAAGCCACTTTATCCAGCTCTTTTAACGCTTTCATTATTAAGTTTCCGAGTAGCTCACTGGCCACTTCTCGCTCTCCGGTCGCTCTAAGTTGAGATTTTAATGAAAGCACACATTGCTCAACTTTTTCCGTGCTAACCGGGCGTTTTTCTAGTGCGCGCTGTAACCCCGCACGTAACTTATCTTCGTTGAAAGGTTCGCGTGAACCATCACGCTTAATCACGCGAGGCATCACTAATTCAGCACTTTCAAACGTGGTAAAACGTTCGTGACAAACAACACATTCACGGCGTCTGCGCACTTGCTGCCCCTCAGCAACTAAGCGAGAATCAATCACTTTTGTTTCTTGCTCTGAGCAAAAAGGACAAAACATAACACTTCCTAAAACAACCGCGCACCCACCTATTGAGGTCGATGCGCTTTACCCCTTATTATGCGTAAACAGGGAATTTTTCGCAAAGTGCAACCACTTCGCTTTGCACCCGTTCAATCACCGCGTCATCACCCATATTATCAAGAATATCGCAAATCCAAGTCGCGACTTGCTTCGCTTGCTCTTCTTTGAAACCACGACGAGTAATGGCCGGGCTTCCGATACGCAAACCACTGGTGACGAATGGAGAGCGTGGGTCATTAGGTACAGAGTTTTTGTTTACTGTAATGTTGGCTGAACCTAGTGCCGCATCGGCATCTTTACCCGTAATGTCTTTATCGATAAGATCGAGTAAAAACAAGTGGTTGTCTGTGCCGCCAGACACAATTTTGTAGCCGCGTGCCTGCATAACCGCAACCATCGCTTTTGCGTTTGCCACCACTTGCTTTTGGTATTCTTTAAACTCTGGCTGAAGCGCTTCTTTGAATGCGACCGCTTTCGCAGCAATAACATGGCAAAGTGGACCACCTTGGTTACCTGGGAATACAGAGCTATTTAATTTTTTATAAATTGCTTCGTCGCCACATGAAGAAAGGATTAAACCGCTTCGTGGGCCAGCCAATGTTTTATGGGTAGTTGTCGTTACTACATGCGCGTGAGGCAGTGGGTTTGGATAAACGCCAGCGGCCACAAGACCCGCCACGTGTGCCATATCAACAAGAAGGTATGCGCCTACGCTATCTGCAATTTCACGGAATTTAGCCCAGTCGACAATACCTGAATAGGCAGAGAAACCACCAATAATCATTTTAGGCTTGTGCTCTTTTGCTAGCGCTTCTACTTGTGCGTAGTCAATTTCGCCAGTGTCTTTGTTTAAACCGTATTGTACCGCGTTGTAGGTTTTACCAGAAAAATTGACGTGTGAACCATGAGTAAGGTGTCCACCTTCAGAAAGGCTCATGCCCAGCACTGTGTCACCCGCATCGAGTAGCGCCATGAAAACGGCTGAGTTAGCTTGTGAACCAGCATGGGGCTGAACATTCGCGTAATCTGCGCCAAACAAGGCTTTAGCACGATCGATTGCCAGTTGCTCTACAACATCAACATGTTCACAACCACCATAATAACGCTTACCCGGGTAACCTTCCGCGTATTTGTTTGTAAGCTGAGAACCCTGTGCTTCCATAACACGTGGGCTACAGTAATTTTCTGAAGCAATAAGCTCAATGTGATGTTCTTGACGTTCAACCTCGTTGGCCATTGCATTGGCTAACTCTGGGTCGAAATCGGCGATATTCATTTCGCGAGAAAACATGGGGGCTCCTTAACTGCGGTAGTAAATTGGCACGCTAAATTAGGCATGAGTGTTTGCTAATTTGGTGCCATATTCTAGTCATTTTCAATCGCTTGTATACCGCTTTGTGTGCAAAATGTAGCAAATGACGTAGGTTTAACGTAATACGGGCGTTACAGTGTCATCAGACCTGTTTTTCTAAAGCCTTTACACGGTCAAATAGGCTGCCGATTTTTTGTAGACGCACTGCGTTTTTACGCCATTCTCGATTCGTCTGCGCTGGCTGCCCTGATGAGTAGACGCCGGGCTCGGTAATATCTTGTACAATCATAGTGTAACCGGTTATTTGCACGTTATCGCAAATGGTAATGTGCCCGTTCACTCCCACGCCACCACCAATGATCACATGCTTCCCAATATGACAACTGCCTGCGATACCCGTTGCACCGCAGATACATGAATGGTCGCCAATAATACAATTGTGAGCAATCTGTACTTGATTATCTACAATCACGTTGTTACCCAACACCGTGTCTTCCATTGCGCCGCGATCAATAGTGCTACTTGCCCCTATTTGGCAATCGTCGCCAATAATGACCGACCCTGTTTGCGGAATTGGCAGCCACACACCTTTATCATTGGCGTACCCAAAACCAGAGGCGCCAATAACCGTTTGACTATGAATAGTCACACGTTTACCAATATGCACGTCATGATAAACCGTCACATTAGGGTATATGATACTGCCCTCGCCAATTCGAGCCCCTTTGCGTACTACGGTATTGGCCCCTATGGTGACACGATCGCCAATGACCACGTTCTCTTCAATAATGACATTGTGACCAAGCGACACATCACTACCAAGGTTAGCGGAAGGCGCCACTAGGGCGGAATCAGCGATGCCTACTGCCACCTGCGGAGAGGTATCGAACAGTTGCGCTATACGTGCGAAGGCAGCATGAGGATTGGCTACCACTAAGGCCGCCACCGGTGAATCTGCCTTCATTTTTTCATGCAGGATAACCGCGCCAGCTTGGGTTTCTTTAAGCTGCGCTTTATATTTGGGATTAGTGAGAAATGAGATTTGATGTGATTGCGCCCCTGCTAAGGTGCCCACGGAGGAAATGACAATATCCCCGTTCCCCTGCACTTCTCCACCTACGTGATTCGCCAGCTCTGAAAGGCTATAGGTTATTTTCTTCATTGCGGTCATCCTAACAATACCTACAAGTTTAATACTGCGTATGCTAACTAAGTTTACCTTAATTCTAAAAGGCGACCGACTGAATATTATGACTTTTGGCCTCAACTGCACAAAATACCATCATCTGCGCCCCTGGTTGGCGTTAGACGCTGGTACAGGCTATCCTGTTGCACGTATAATAACGCATCATTTTTAGGCAAGGACACAGCATGTCTCAATACGTTTACAGTATGCATCGGGTAGGAAAAATTGTTCCCCCGAATCGTCAGATTTTAAAAGATATCTCTCTTAGCTTTTTCCCGGGCGCAAAAATAGGCGTACTCGGTCTGAATGGCGCAGGTAAGTCTACATTACTTCGCATTATGGCCGGCTTAGATACCGACATTGAAGGTGAAGCTCGACCGCAGCCTGGATTGAAAATTGGTTACCTTCCGCAGGAACCTCAATTAGATGAAAGTAAAGATGTACGTGGCAATATTGAAGAAGCCGTGGCAGACGTTAAGCACGCTCTCGTGCGCCTAGATGAAGTGTATGCCGCTTACGCTGATGCCGACGCCGATTTTGACGCCCTTGCAAAAGAGCAAGGTGAGCTTGAAGCCATCATACAGGCAAAAGACGGTCACAACCTTGAAAACGCGCTAGAGCGCGCTGCCGACGCCCTCCGCCTTCCGCCTTGGGATGCCGATGTGAACAAGCTTTCTGGGGGTGAACGTCGTCGTGTGGCACTTTGTCGTTTATTATTAGAAAAGCCTGAAATGCTTTTATTGGATGAACCCACTAACCACTTGGATGCAGAATCAGTCGCGTGGCTAGAGCGTTTCTTACACGATTACGAGGGGACTGTGGTCGCCATTACCCACGATAGATACTTCCTCGATAATGTGGCTGGTTGGATCCTAGAACTGGATCGCGGTGAAGGTATTCCTTGGGAAGGTAACTACTCTTCGTGGTTAGAGCAGAAAGAGAAACGCTTAGAACAAGAAGAACGTACAGAAAGTGCTCGTCAAAAGAGTATGAAGCAAGAACTTGAATGGGTTCGCTCTAATCCAAAAGGTCGCCATGCTAAAAGCAAAGCGCGTATGGCTCGCTTCGAAGAAATGGCCACCAGTGATTATCAAAAACGAAATGAAACCAATGAGCTATTCATTCCACCGGGTGAACGCTTGGGCGACAAAGTAATAGAGGTTGAGGGGCTTAAAAAGTCTTATGGCGAACGTTTATTAATTGATGATTTAACCTTTAAAGTGCCCAAGGGAGCTATTGTCGGAATTGTTGGACCTAACGGTGCAGGTAAATCTACGCTCTTTAGAATGCTAACGGGCTCAGAACAACCTGATTCTGGTGCAATTAACATTGGTGAGTCGGTGCAAATCGCTAGCGTTGAGCAGTTCCGCGATCACATGAATGAAAATAATACCGTTTGGAAAGAGATTTCTGACGACCAAGATATTATTCGCATTGGCAACTTTGAAATTAACAGTCGTGCATACTGCAGTCGCTTTAACTTTAAAGGTAACAGTCAGCAGAAGTTTATTAAAGATTTGTCGGGGGGTGAACGTAATCGTGTGCACTTGGCAAAGCTACTTAAAGCAGGCGGCAACGTGTTACTGCTGGATGAGCCCACTAACGACCTTGATGTAGAAACATTACGAGCGCTTGAAAACGCGCTGTTAGAATTTCCAGGCTGCGCCATGGTAATTTCCCATGACCGTTGGTTCTTAGACCGTGTGGCCACGCACATCATGGATTACAGAGACGAAGGTAAAATTAACTTCTTCGAAGGTAACTATGCCGACTATGAGAGCTGGCTGAAAGCCGAGTACGGCCAGGATGTGGTAGAGCCCCATCGTTTGAAATATAAAAAAATGGCGAAGTAACCTGCCAAGCGCCTACATAGTAAATCGCCAAGAGCCAACATTCAGCCCCTTTCAGTCAGGGGCTTTTTTATTTGTCAATTCATCAGTTAACATTAAAAACTCATAAAGACAGTTGCCATAAAAAGGCATTTCACTAATACTGAACGGACGATGTACTAATGAGTTAAGTCATGGTCGACAAACGCCGGTTTACGCGAATAGAATTAAATGTACCTGGTACGCTGTCTCATGAAGACAGCCAGATCGCAGTGTCAATAAGTGATGTATCTCTCACGGGTATTCGAATTCTCGCCCCTGAAAGCGCGTTAAGCCATCTCCCCTTTGATAGCCATATTCCCTATACTGCAAAATTCCAAGCCAATGAAGATAGCCCTATTATCACCTTACACATAGAGCAACTTTATCGCCAAAATGATGAAAGAAAAGACTCAGTGTCGTTAGGGTGTAAAGTGGCCAAAATGGATGTGGATAGTGTTAGCGCACTTCGCCGTTTAATTACACTCAACAGCGAAGATGCTCACATAGATGAAAAAGACTTAAACGCGCTTATCGATGCCGTTTATTCTAAAGCTTCAAGTGCATCAGACAACTGAGACACTGGCACCACTTTCATCCCACCAATGGCCTGCTTAGGCGCGTTGGCTTTAGGTACAATAGCGCGCTTAAAACCGTGCTTTGCCGCTTCAATTATCCGTTCATTGCCGTTGGGCACTGGCCTAATTTCTCCTGCTAGGCCCACCTCGCCGAACACAATCAAGTCTTTCGGTAATGGGCGATTTCGAAAGCTTGACACCATCGCCAATAGCAAGGCTAAATCTGCGCTGGTTTCAGTGACTTTCACGCCGCCAACGACGTTAACAAAAACATCCTGATCGTTCATTTGCACATTACCATGCCTATGTAGCACGGCGAGTAACATAGAAAGACGATTTTGATCTAGCCCCACCGCGATACGACGAGGGTTAGACATTTGCGAATAATCAACCAATGCCTGAATCTCAACAAGAAGTGGGCGCGTCCCCTCCCATATTACCATGACGCTGGACCCTGGCGTTTCTTTGTCGCCACGGCTTAGGAAAATAGCTGACGGATTATTGACTTCCTTCAGCCCACTTTCTGTCATCGCAAACACGCCTAATTCGTTAACCGCACCAAACCGGTTTTTATGGCTTCGTAAGGTGCGATACCGCCCATCACTTTCCCCTTCAAGCATCATAGAACTGTCGATGCAGTGCTCGAGTACCTTGGGCCCCGCGAGGTTACCGTCCTTAGTGACGTGGCCTACAATAAACATGGAAATATGCTGCTGTTTAGCAAAACGGGTAAGGTATGCCGCGCTCTCACGCACCTGTGACACACTGCCAGGGGCAGATTGCACATCGGACACATGCATCACCTGAATAGAATCGATAACCATAATCTTAGGCTTTTTCGTTAGCGCTAAATCACAAATGGTCTCGACGTTGGTTTCTGCCAACATCATGAGCTTGTCATCGGGAAGATGTAAGCGTCTAGCCCGCATGGCGACCTGCTGTAATGATTCTTCACCCGTGACATACAGTGCGGGCGCCATTTTTGCCATTTGACACATAACTTGAAGCAACAGCGTACTTTTACCTGCCCCTGGTGAGCCCCCTATCAACATGGCCGCGCCAGGTACAATCCCGCCCCCTAACACCCGGTCTAACTCTTTGAATCCAGCACTAAATCGTGGAAGCGATTCAAGGTCGATAGCGTTTAAGGTTTCAATTTTGGCCGCTGTTTGTCCGGCATATCCCGACAAGGTGGGCTTCGACGACGCTTTCGCGCTGCTCACCACAAATTCACTGATGGTATTCCATTCTTTGCACTCAGAGCATTGACCTTGCCAACGTGGAAACTCTGCACCACAATCAGAGCACACATATGCAGTTTTTCGTTTTGCCATATTCCAGTTTAATCCACGACATAAAAAGGGTATTCTATCATTATAATAATCGTCTAAGTAACTCGTCTAAAGCACCGCTTTTAATCTTCCTAAGCCAGTTATCTATAACGCGCTTTCATGCTTAAACTGGCAGAAGTTAATGTGTTGCAAGACGCTGCCGATACAAAAGGCGTCTTTGTCAAAAAAGAATAACAAAAGTTGCGCATACATGAATCAGGATTTACAACAGTACGCTGACATTATTGAACAGCTGAAACCCATGGTAAATGAACCCGAATTTAATCGGGTACTCATGCAAGTGGGTGCGAACATTCCAAAGGAAAAACGCTTCTTAATTAAAATGGAAGTTAAGCGTTTGGCGAAGCCGTGCATGCGCTCAATTGACTTACGCGGGTTAGTCGATGGCAAATGCAAACTGTACGAGCATGATGGTCGAAAGCATTACATGGACGACGTGGCCATTGAGAAATTTGAGGAACAAATTCGCGTATTCGGCAGCTATACCTTTGGCGTATACGAAGCCGTACAAAATACTGAAAACAATTTCCGTGTGCTGCGCGAAAAAGCGGAAAAGCGGGAATTGTCTGGTGGTTCCGCGGCCGAAAAGAAAAAAGCGAGTATATTAGAGCAGTTCAAAGTGCCTATCGTGAACTTGCTCGACTATCGTCAGCGTAATACAGAGCGCATGAATTTTGCCGTGGCAGTTGAGCTTTTTAACGAAAGTAACCAGTCTATTCGCGGGCTGAGTGTCGATATTTCGTTAGAAGGTTTGCAGGTAAAGCTAGATAAAGAAAGTTTGTTTAAAAAGAATGAACGAGTATCGGTTTACTTCCGTGGTTTAGAAACAGAATTTGCCATGGACAAGAAAAATGGCATTGCTTACAAGCTTGTAAAAATAACCCGAAAAAACGATCTCATCTATCTTGCCTTACAGCGTGATACTGCAAATCCAAATACCGCTTTCGATAAATTCCTAGAAAGCTTTATTCATGGTAATAAGCGACGCTACAAAGTGAATATGGCGAATACCATTGAGGCCATCACGAGCAAGACCTGTGAGCAGTATTTCTCCCCGAGAAGCCCCACCTTGCCGGTGTATATTGACGAAATAAAAGGTCAGTTAATTCCGCGCTTTGCCATGGTTAACGAAGTTAACCGAGAAACCGTCAGTTATTGGCAGGACGAAGAAGACGAATGCCGTATTGGCTTTTTACTCAGTAAGCCCAGGTTACAGTTATTACTGAAAAAGCCTGAAGCTACCCGCGAGATTTTTATATATAGTTTTACGCACTTACAAAACGAAAAGGTTTATTTCTACTCTGCAGCCTACGAAGAACTCGAGAAAAAAGATGTTCTTAAAGATGTATTTTTAGGGTTTGGATCGAAAAAAGCGAGTTGGCGTGTATTTAAAGTCACGCTGACCGACATGTCGCCAGAGCAAGCACATGTCCCCACATCTATCCCCGATTCTGTAGGCACAAAGATTAAACGGCAGAACACCCCACCCGCGCCACGACTAATGGCGAAGCTACAGCACCTAAAGTACTTGGCTCATGTCACAGATGTGACCTCTGTGATAGGCCAACAGGCGTACAACAGCTTTACCTTTAACAAAGACAATTTGTCACATTTGCGTACGTTTGGGCACGCGAGAAACAAACCGCCTGCACCCATTTCGCTCTCTAGATTCAAGTATGAAGAACAGCGGCTAGAATCACGTTATCGATTACGCTCACAAATTGAGTTAACGATACCTGAGGACAACAGTGTGCATGTGGGTGTCAGCGAAGATATTTCTGTACACGGCTTGGGGCTAAGAATAGAGCTCAATAAGGGCTATTCAGGTGAACTAGAAGGGCAAGTGGAAGTGGCCTTCCCACGATTGCAAGAAATCACCAAATCGTTTGATGTGATGCACCTTCGATATTTAGTGGTTTACCACAATGTTGAAAAGAACATCTTGCACTTAAAAGCCATGCCCGGAGAACAAGGTAAAAGTGCCCGCGCCTTTTTCGAAGAATTGATTAAGAAGAACAAGCACAGCCTGCAAGAGGATGACGGCGAAGAGGAGATCCCAGGAATGGGGCAAGCGCTTCGCGTTATCAACGCTCGCAACCCTACCTCATTGTCCTTCTTAATGAGCAAAGAAGGGCCTAGGTATACCCCTGAAGCTGGCATCATTGGCCGGCAAGATGAACGAGTATCGCTTCTTTCTACTCATTACGCAGAAAGCCGACAGGTCAATTTGGAATATTTGTTTAGAGACCGTAAGCTAGACAGCCCCTTTATGCAAAGTGGGATTAAGCAGGTTAAGCTAGAAAATATGCCTTTGAGGCAAGAGCTGTTTGTCTCTTTCGATCCTACGCAAAAAGATCAGCGTTTAGCGATAATCCCTCGTTACTCTCACCGCTTCGAAAATAACGGTCAACGCAAGGCTTTCATAGACGATGCCATGGCACGCGGCCAATTTATTGCCATTCACGTGATGCTAACCACCACGGGTAAACCCGACTTATCCATGCTTCAAACTGAAATAAGCTATGTGAGTGTGTACGCGATCCACCGAGCGAAAGAGTTAGAGCAAAAGCTGTGGAGTATAGCCGCCTGTTCACACCTTATTGATGTCACCGATGAAGTACTTATTCGTTATGGGTTTGACCAAGAAGCGATAAAACGAAATCGTGATAGTAGTACAGAAAAAGCGGTGGTAAAAACAAGTATTCAGGCGCTACTCAACGCCTAAACACTTGTGCACAACATTCAATTGGCGGCGGGTTAGCTCAAAAAGTACAGTAGCCCATGAAGGCCGCTAAACCTTAGTGCGACATCGGCCTGCTGATTGACCACAGGCTTCCCATGGCAGGCCACCCCTAGTGCTGATGTGGCCATCATAACCAGGTCGTTTGCACCGTCGCCCATGGCGACGGTTTGGTGTGGCGAAATGTCCCACTGATGAGATAACGCCTTTACGGTGGCCGCTTTTACATCGGCATTTACCACTTCACCTACCACCTCTCCAGTCAGCAATTCACCGTCTACCGCCAAGGTATTAGACACTGCGGCATCTAAGCCTAGTCTTTCCTTTAAATAGTCTGCAAAGTAAGTAAAACCGCCTGATGCAATCGCCACTTTCCAGCCATTTTCTTTCAGGGTGCTAATTAGCCTCTGTACGCCCGGCATTAGCGGAATGCTGTCTCGAATTTGCTGAAGCTGATTGAGTGGCACGCCCTTTAGGCAAGCCACGCGGTGATGCAGGCTTTCATTAAATGCAATTTCGCCTCGCATGGCCATTTCAGTCACTTTAGAGACCTGCTCACCAACGCCAGCAAGCTTAGCTATTTCATCAATGCATTCAATGGCGATGACGGTACTGTCCATATCCATCACTAACAGGCCGCGTTGGTTTAAGTGCGGTGTGCCCTCGGTCAGCCCGATATCTATGTGATATTGGTTTGAAACCTGTTCAATACATTGGGCAATAGAGGCATCTTCCCCTGCCTGCTTTTCACCAAAAGCCACCACTACGCTGTCGCCAAATCCATTGTGTAAAGGGTGTAAAAATAACGCTGAAGGGCGAAAGCAAGAAGACATCGCCGTTAACGCCTCATCGATGAGGTAAGGCGTTAACGCCTGACCAATCAAGGTTACCCTCGCTTCATTACTTTTAAGCCTAGAGGACGGTACTGTGGCTAAACAACGCTCTAGCGCAGCGGCATGGTTATACTGATTACTTGCTTGTGTATCTCTTAATAAGTCAGGAAAATTCGTAGTCACTATTTGTACAAACCTTAGAAATCTTGGCTATATGCTACCCAAACTCGACCGCTGTGGAAATACACCCTTTCAAATTAGCTGAAATTCGCCTAATGTTACGCTAAATATAATGGGAATTTATTGCTGTATGCAAAATCAGGCTAGTCGACAGAGAACAGGGTCAAAACAATCAGTATCGCATTCTGCCTATACGGCGCTTAAGCGCCTCATTCATACCGCCATCATGGGTGCAGCTGTCGCGCTTATCATTTGTTTGTTCGTCGTATACGAAAAGTATCAATCACAATGGGTAAGCGTGCAAACTGAGCAGCCCGGTAGAAGTGTGAGTCAGCAATACGCGAAAATCCTTGCTCCGGCGTTATCCAGTAGTGACATAACGGAATTAGAAAACCTCGCAACAATCGCGGTGTCAGATCCTGCCGTAATGTCGGTGAGCATTTTTGATAGCAAAGGTAAGTATATCGCCCCCTTGCCTAGGGGGGAAAGTGTGGTGACGCTCACAAGAAAAAACCCAATCCCCCCGGTAACTTACCTTGAAGTGATAGAGGGCGACGAAGGCCAAACATTAGGCTACTTGAGTGTGAATATCGACACAGGCTACATCTTAGATAACCCTTTAACGCTACGTCAGCAACAGGTGTTTATTGCCATATTAATTATCGCATTGGCGCTCATTGTGGGCATTTATATAACCCGCGGCTTTTACAAGTTTCGCCCCTGGCTGACCCGAGTTTTACACACCAATGACAAGCTTACTCAACACCCTTAAAACAGCGGTTATAGTTCGCGGTTGTAAAACTTATAATCTCTTGTTCACTATGCTCACTTAACGCCGCCATCGTTTGCACAACATCCAAAAGGTAGGCGGGACTATTTTGTTTACCTTGCCGACCAAACATAGGCATATCTGGCGCATCGGTTTCCAACAAAAGATGACCTGGAAAATGATGAAGTAAGTACGCTAAGGTATCGCGAGTTTTGGATGCTCTTGGGTAGGTTACTGTTCCCCCAATCCCTAAATATAACCCCTTATGGATATACGCCTTCGCCACCTCAATACTGCCGGAAAAGGCGTGCACCACGCCGCCGCAATGGCGGTTTACTTTCGTCAATGCCTCTAGCAACCTGTGATGACTTTTACGATGGTGTAGTATTACCGGCAACTGGCGCTGCTGAGCAAAATTGAGTTGTACCTGTAAACACCGTTTTTGTGTTTCGATGGGCACATCAATGTGACTGTCCAATCCTATTTCGCCCACCGCAACAGGTGCAATTACCGCTTCTTCGAACGCCACGTCTAACTGGCGGACAAGGGCTTTCTCATCTTCATCGTGGTGTAAAAAATACGGGTGAGCACCAAGGGCAATATCAATAGGTATGATGGATGAAGCGTCTTTCGCCAACTGTTGCTGTTGCTGCCATTGGCCGGCCTGGGTACCTGGCACCAATAACCGCGTTACCCCTGCTTTTTTGGCCCGCTGTAACTCGTCAGTCCAATCATTGGAAAATGCAGCTAAGTCGAGATGGCAATGGCTATCAATCATAATTCAAGCCTCTTAACCGGCGATACTCACAAAACGTTACGGCATTAAACGTTGCGTTGCCCAACTGCCGTCTTGTTGTCGATTGTATTCAAAGCGGTCATGAAGGCGGTCTTCGCCCCCTTGCCAGAATTCAACTTGATGCGGAACAATTCGAAACCCGCCCCAGAAATCAGGCGTCGGCAAGGACTTGTTGGCAAACTTGGCTTTCATCTGACTAAACTGGGTCGTGAGCAGTTCTCGGCTGCTAATAGGCTGGCTTTGCTTAGAAGCGAAAGCCGCTAATTGACTTTCTTTAGGGCGAGAGAAAAAATACCGGGCATTTTCGGCAAGTGTTAAACGTTCTGCAACACCGCAAACCCGTACTTGTCGCTCCATAAAAAACCAGGGGAAGTGACAAGAGACTTTCGGATTATCAGCGAGTTCTTTGGCTTTGCGGCTGCCCAAGTTCGTAAAAAAAACAAACCCAGACTCACTCACTTCTTTTAACAAGACGATGCGCTGAGAAGGCTGCCCATCGGCATCTACAGTGGCCACCGTCATTGCTGTAGGGTCTGGAATCTCGGCCTTTATTGCCTCTGCTAGCCATTGCTCAAACAAAGCAAAAGGGCTGTCAGTCAGGTCTGACGAAGACAGTTTGCCTTTCGAATATTGACGGCGTAAATCTGAAATAGACATAAAATTCCCTAACGCTTAGAAGCCACAACGAATGGTTATACAGCCAGTGGCGAGAAAATTAACTTTCGTCGCCATATCCCAGTGAACGTAACGCGCGCTCGTCGTCAGCCCAGCCTTGTTTAACTTTTACCCAAAGCTCTAAAAACACCTTATTATCAAACAGGTTTTCCATGTCTTTGCGGGCATGTTCACCGATGGTCTTAAGGTGCTTTCCGCCTTTACCAATGATCATACGTTTCTGCGTTTCACGTTCAACCAGGATTAAACCGCTAATACGATAAATACCGTTATCAGCTAACTTAAACTGCTCAATTTCTACGGTGGTAGAGTAAGGAAGTTCATCGCCCGTAAATCGCATGAGCTTTTCACGGATAATTTCAGCGGCCATAAAGCGGCTTGAACGGTCGGTAATATAATCTTCTGGAAAATAGAATTCACTCTGCGGTAAGCTTCCTGCCACCAAAGTGCGAATGTCGTCTACCATTTTGCCTTGCTTAGCACTCACCGGAATGATGTGCTCAAACTGGTGCTTCTCTGCTAACTGCTGAAGATGAACCATAAAGGCTTCTTTATCTTCAACTTTGTCCATTTTGTTAACCACTAAATAGCAAGGCAATCCCGAGGCTTTCACTTTGGATAGCACCATTTCATCATCGGTGGTCCAGCGTGTGCCTTCAATAACAAAGAGTACTAGGCCCACTTCAGCCAATGTACTTGATGCTGCACGGTTCATGTAGCGATTTATGGCACGCTTTTCTTCTTGGTGTAAGCCCGGAGTATCGACGTAAATGGCTTGATAATCTCCCTCAGAATCTATGCCTAAAATGCGATGGCGAGTGGTCTGTGGCTTTCGCGAGGTAATACTGACTTTCTGTCCTAACAAGCGATTAAGCAATGTGGATTTACCAACATTGGGGCGCCCGACGATAGCGACTAAGCCACAACGGGTATTGGGTGTTGGCTCAGTCATCTAATTTCTCCAGCGTCATTCTTGCGGCTTCTTGCTCGGCTTTACGGCGGCTATTTCCCATCGCAACCACAGGGGTGTCTAAGTTTTCAACCTTGCAGCACACCTCAAATGTTTGCGCGTGGTCTTTGCCCGATATGGACATCACTTCGTAAGTGGGTAAAGGCAGCTTTCTACCTTGCAGATATTCTTGTAAACGGGTTTTGCTGTCTTTCGGGTGCGCGTTGGGGTCAAGCTTTTCAATTCGGCTCTCCCATAGGCGGCTTATAACGTCTCTCACCTGTTCCATACCAGAATCAAGGTAGATAGCACCAAGCAACGCCTCTACGGCGTCAGCCAGAATGGAGCTTCGTCTATGCCCACCACTTTTTAATTCTCCTGGACCTAACAGCAATAATTCACCCATACAGGCTTCGCGAGCCAGTTCAGCTAAAGTATCGCCTTTCACCAAGGTTGAACGCATACGGGTGAGTTTACCCTCTGGTACATCGGTAAAGCGCTTATAAAGGGTTTCACCAATGACCATGCCTAAGATAGCATCGCCAAGAAATTCTAGTCGTTCGTTGTGCTTTTTAGCCGCGCTTCTATGTGTGAGCGCTTGTTGTAATAAGGCTACATCATTAAAGGTGTAACCTATCGCCTTATTGAGGCGATGATATTTATCAATTCCTTGCATTAATCAATGCCACCTACACGCTCAAACCTCACGCCTGACGGGATCCAGCCTGGCAACAAATCTTCGGGTCTGCGCTCAAATTCAAATGAAATCCAAATAGCCACCGCCTTACCCACTAGGTTGGCGTCAGGAACAAAGCCCCAAAAACGGCTATCTCGACTATTGTCTCGGTTATCACCTAATACAAAGTAATGCCCTTCTGGCACAATCCACTCGTTACTGCGGGTACCAGGTTGAGTATAGAAGTTAACCGGCGAAATTTCTCTTATTGGATGGCGCAAAATATCATGCTTCACGTCGCCAAGCGTTTCCGTGTAGCGCATTAACTTTGCCATGTCTTGAACAAACTCACCGCGTTCAACAAAGTCGAGTGGCACTGGGGTTAACTTGCCACATTGGCTCTGCGCACCGTCACATTTTGACTTGATATACACTTGCTTATTTTGATAAACCACAGTGTCACCAGGCAAGCCAACCACACGCTTGATGTAGTCAACAGATGGGTCTTCTGGGTATTTAAATACCGCGACATCACCGCGCTCTGGTTCACCCGTCTCCACCAATTTACTTCTAAACACCGGGTCTTTAATACCGTAGGAAAACTTCTCAACCAAAATGAAGTCACCCACTAAAAGTGTTGGCATCATAGAACCTGACGGTATTTGAAAAGGCTCATAAATGAACGAGCGAAGCACCAAGACAAACGCAATGACTGGAAAAATTTGCTGTGATGTATCGACCAAATATGGCAGTTGCGGATCTTCGCCATAACTCGCGCCGCCTGCATCCGCAGCGGCTTGCAAGCGAGCTTTGCGTTTAGGCGCAAAAACGAGGCTATCGACTAACCAAATAAGGCCAGTAATTAGCGTTAGTCCCACAAGAATGTGAGAAAAATAATTCGCCATTATTTACCTACCTTCAATACTGCAAGGAATGCATCCTGCGGTAATTCAACATTACCTACTTGCTTCATTCGCTTTTTCCCTTCTTTTTGTTTTTGAAGCAGCTTTTTCTTACGGCTTACATCACCGCCGTAACATTTCGCGATAACGTTCTTACGCAACTGCTTCACTGTACTTCTTGCTACTACGTGGTTACCAATAGCAGCCTGAATGGCAATATCGAACATCTGACGAGGAATAAGCTCACGTAGCTTCTCTACCAACTCACGACCTCTACCCTGAGAGTTTTCGCGGTGAGTAATAACAGCAAGTGCATCTACACGCTCACCATTAATGAGAATATCTACTCTCACCATGTCAGATGGCTGGAAACGTTTAAAGTTGTAATCCAGTGATGCAAACCCTCGGCTGGTAGATTTCAATCTATCGAAGAAATCAAGTACAACTTCTGCCATGGGCAGTTCATAGGTCACTGCCACTTGCTTACCATGGTAAGTCATATTCGTTTGCATACCACGCTTTTCAACGCACAGAGTAATCACATTACCGAGATATTCCTGTGGAACCAGAATATTGGCTTCAACCAAGGGCTCCCTAATTTC
Source organism: Alteromonas australica (assembly GCF_000730385.1). NCBI lineage: Bacteria > Pseudomonadati > Pseudomonadota > Gammaproteobacteria > Alteromonadales > Alteromonadaceae > Alteromonas > Alteromonas australica. The sequence goes on from NZ_CP008849.1 coordinate 2,791,496, forward strand.
GGCAATGTCGTTCACTGCGGGAAGTTTAGCCGGGCTGTCCACCGTCATCACTTCACCTTTTGTGGTTTCTACTTCGTAAATTACCGTGGGTGCCGTGGTGATTAGGCCCAAGTCGTATTCACGCTCTAAGCGTTCTTGAATAATTTCCATGTGAAGCATGCCAAGGAATCCAATGCGGAAACCAAAGCCTAATGCGGCTGAACTTTCTGGCTCATAAAACAAAGACGCGTCGTTAAGGCTTAATTTTGCTAGGGCGTCTCGAAAATCTTCGTAATCATCAGAGCTAATTGGGAAGATACCTGCGTAAACCTGTGGCTTCACTTTCTTAAACCCAGGTAGCATATCTGTAGCAGGGTCGCGAGATAAGGTAATGGTATCGCCTACTGGCGCACCTTGAATGTCTTTAATACCTGCGATGATAAAGCCAACTTCTCCAGCACGTAACACGCCAGTATCCAGCGCCTTTGGCGTAAACACGCCGATTTTGTCCACTTGGTGCACTTGCCCATTCGACATAATTTGGATTTTGTCTTTTTTGGTCAACTGCCCTTCAACAATGCGCACCAAAGATACAACGCCCTGGTAATTATCGAACCATGAATCAATAATTAGCGCTTTTAACGGCGCTTCACGTTCACCTTCAGGGGGCGGGATCTTATTCACAATAACTTCAAGTACGTCTTCAATACCGATACCGGTTTTCGCTGAGCAACGCACTGCATCTAACGCATCAATACCCACAATGTCTTCAATTTCTTCGGCCACACGGTCTGGATCGGCTTGGGGCAAGTCAATTTTGTTGAGTACCGGTACCACTTCCATATCCATTTCAATGGCGGTATAACAGTTTGCTAGGGTTTGCGCTTCAACACCCTGCCCTGCATCAACCACCAAAAGCGCCCCTTCACAGGCCGCTAAAGAACGGGATACTTCATAAGTAAAGTCCACGTGTCCTGGGGTGTCGATGAAGTTCAACTGATAGGTTTCACCATCTTTTGCAGTGTAATTTAGTGTTACACTTTGTGCTTTGATGGTAATTCCACGCTCTTTTTCCAAGTCCATTGAATCAAGCACTTGCTCAGCCATTTCGCGATCGGAAAGCCCTCCACAATGCTGAATTAAACGGTCTGACAAGGTAGACTTACCGTGGTCAATGTGGGCAATAATACTGAAGTTACGAATGTGCGATTGTTGCATAATGCTGGAAATTACCTGCAGAAAAAATTCATTAAACAAAAATGCCAGTAGCTCCCTTCTAGAGATACTATCTAGCGCGAGCGGATTTTACCCATTTCTTGGCTGAAAAGCGAATTCCCGTGCATATTTGCAGGAACCATTGAGGAAGAAGCGCAAAGCGATAATAATTTTCGCTTTTGTCGTATTTGTCGTTAGGAGAGCGTTTGCAGTAAAACAGCTTGGTACTTTCCGTTATCAAGCCGGCTGAGATGTCGAGCAATTCCACGATAAGCAAAATAAGTAGTGGCAATCGCAGGAACCATTGGCCACAGCTCGTGGAACAGGCCAAATGACTCAAATAACAGGCTGGCAAAGAGTGTGGTGCCGATAAACGTTAGCAACGGCAGAATATACAACCACGCCGATGCACTTAGCACGCCCGCTTCGGGCACACCTACGGTGACCCGTTGCCCGACATTTACAGGCATAGGAGAATGCAACACCAGCTGTTGCGTTTTCGGCGCTAGCGCTCGGGAGACCACGCCAGTACCACAATCGCTCTGCACCTGACAACTGCTACATGTTGACTTGATAGCGGCCTCTACCGTTATTTTATCTCCCTCCACTGCAACCACAGTGGCAGTTTCTTTGATCATGGGGTTTCCGTCGTTTTCGATGTCAGAGACGTTGCAATAGCGTTAGCGGTTTGAAGGGGAATTTCTCCCACTACGGTGACTTGTGCTTTGCCGTCTGTCAATGTGAGAAATGTACTTAAGTCATTACGCAGTACTAAGTCACTGCCCAGTGCATCTGCGGCTGGCTGCACATAAACAGAAACATCCACTAGACCATCACTGAACATTTTATATTCAACAATTTGACCGGTTTGCGCTAACCGGCGAGTTTCCTGCTTAACTTCCTTCATTCCCGTGGGAAGAAAGGTAACATCCCAATTATGCTCACGGCGATGGCGCTTGGAGAGTACCAACGGCTTGGGCAGGCTGGCCTGATTAATTCGTTCAAAATAAGGGTTAGGTTGTTCTGTCATTTGTAATGACGTCACCTGAATCTGTTCTAACAAGCCACCTTGTAAATCAAGCATATTCAGCTTTAACAACATGCCAGTGTCTTCATCTAACCATAGCTGATAACTAAACCGGTTGTTGTCGCGGCTAACAATACGTATTTGCTGAGCAGGTCTGCCCGCCACTCTAGCTCTTCCCACGGAAACAAACTCATACCCCTGCTTTAAACGCTCGGGATGATGTAATAGCGTGCTTGGAATTGGGCCATTGATATGTTCAGACTTCAAGCTGTAGGGCGAAACATCTGGCTCGAATACACTTACCACGTCACCCACGCGAATAAGTTCCCGCCCAGGCCCGTTTTGCAGGTTTAACTGTTCCATTTTAATGCCATTGGGCATAACAGCATGACGCCAAAGGTAAGGCATAGTGTCGCCATCAGCGCGACTTTGCACAAAAGAAACCTGAAAATTACGGGTTTCAATGACCTCACTTAAACGGGCTAGCCAATCAGCGGTGCTTTTGGGGGATGCTAAACGCTGAGTATCAGCCAACACAGCAGGTTGATTTTGAATCCGATCTACGCTTGGTTGCTTGAATTCGGCCTCTGAATCTTGCGTGGGCGAATGGGTAACCACTTCTTTTGGTTTCTCGTCGTCAGCAGAGTTTATTTGAGTTTCTTGCCCGAGGGCAATAGGTGCCGTCAGCATACCTGCCACTGACAATAAGGCCACGAGCTTGTGTGCACTGCGTTTTACTGTGTCCGAAAACACGCGTACCAGCGAACGAGGCGCTGGTACGTTATTAATACATTTAATTTTCATGAAACTACGTCGTTATGGGCGCTCGTTAGGGCTAACCTCATTTTCATTTTCTTCTGACTCTTGCGCCTGCTTTAATAACAGCTGTTGCTCATGGTCAGCGATAAGTGCGTTAATCTTTCTCTTCTTCTCTAACATTTCGTTCATGTCATTACGAGGAAGCGCACGCGTTTGCTCTAAGCTAACTGGCGATAAGCCACCTTGCGGCCCGGCTGTCGGTGCCGTCATAAATGGTTCTGTAGGCGCAGGTTGATTAAAGTTCTGAACACCGAGAATAACCGCGACAGCAACAGAAGCTGCCATTGCGAACTGCCCAGACTGTTTAGCAAAAGGCACCACGTTACCAAGCACCGGCATTGAGCGCCAACGGGACGTCTTAGGTGCGACAATAGCGGGCTCAGCATCTAGCGCAGCAGCCACAGAAGAAGCAATATCTAAGTTTGGCGCAACATGCATCTCTTTGCGCATAACGCCTCTCATTACATGATAGCGCTGCCACTTAGCTTGTAGTTCTGCGTCCTGCTTAATGGTGTCGATAATTGAACTATCATCGAGTTCACCATCCATGAATGCGGACATTTTTTCTTGCTGTTGCGTCATATATTCATTTCCTGACCATTTGCGATCATTTTCTACCCTAACACAGCTATTAGTCAGCTTCATCTTGGGAAAGTTCACTTTCCTCAAATTTAATTTTCTAATAGCGGTTGAATAACTTTATCAATTGCCTCTCTCGCCCTGAAAATACGTGATCTTACTGTACCTACAGGACAGGCCATAACGTTCGCGATTTCTTCGTAACTTAACCCTTCGATTTCACGTAAAGTAATTGCCATACGCAAATCATCGGGAAGTTTCTCCACCACGCGAAATAGGGTTTCTTCTATTTCGTCTGACAGTAAGCTTCGCTCGGGTGTGGACTGCTCTTTTAAAGCGTCACTGCCTTCATAAAAGTCAGCTTCATCAGCATCCACATCACTCGCCGGCGGCTTACGACCTTGTGCAACTAAATAATTTTTAGCACTGTTAACCGCAATACGATATAGCCAGGTGTAAAACGCACTGTCGCCTCTAAAATTAGGAAGCGCACGATATGCCTTAATAAAAGCATCTTGCGTTACATCTGCAACATCGCCTGTGTTTTTTACGTACCGTGAAACGAGGTGCATCACTTTGTGCTGGTATCTTGTCACCAGTAAGTTAAATGCATTCTTATCGCCACGTTGTACTTTCTCAACCAATTGTTGATCGGTTATCTGCTCGCTCATTCGAGCCATTACTCCTTACTTCAACTACCCAATAGCTCTCGCAAGCATTGTTGTAGACGCTAGCTTTTGAAAAAAGTTCTCAATTTATATTAAAAATACTAAAAAATGCGAGTGTAAAGTGAAAGGGAGCATTGTGTTTTGCCCCTCATCCATTAGACTTGCCGAACCTTTGTTCATTTGAATATATACAAAAATACATGAAATCAGTGTCGTCTTCACTAACTTCCACATCAAATGCTATTGAACACCGATGTGATGTACTGATTATTGGTAGCGGAGCCGCAGGGTTAAGCCTTGCTTTAAAGCTTGCTGACCATTGTCAGGTTATCGTGCTCAGTAAAAGTGATAGAAACGAAGGGTCTACGCGGTATGCCCAGGGCGGTATTGCCGCGGTTTTCGATGAGCAAGATTCGATTGACGCTCACGTTAAAGATACGCTTAATGCTGGTGGCGGGTTGTGTGAAGAGCCTGCGGTACGTTTCACTACAGAGCGCGCCAAAGCGGCGTTGAGTTGGCTGATAGGCTATGGCGTGCCCTTTGACACCGAAAAAACAGAATCTGGCGAAGAGCGTTTCCACTTAACCCGTGAGGGCGGTCATAGCCACCGTCGAATATTACATGCCGCTGACGCCACGGGAGAGGCGCTTCAAATCACCTTGAATGACGCTGTGTCTACCCACCCCAACATTCATGTTTTCGAGCGCTATAACGCGATAGATTTAATCCCCTCAAAACAGGATAAAGGTCGGTGCGTGGGAGCATATGTATGGAATAGACAGCAAGAGCATGTCGAAGTTATTCGCGCACCATTTATTGCCCTTGCCACAGGTGGCGGCAGTAAAGTGTATCAATACACCTCAAACCCAGACGTATCAAGTGGTGATGGTATTGCCATGGCATGGCGCGCGGGCTGCCGGGTAGCAAACATGGAATTTAACCAGTTTCATCCCACCTGTTTGTTCCATCCGCAAGCCAGAAACTTCTTGATTACCGAAGCCCTTCGCGGCGAAGGGGCGAACCTTTGTCATGCTGATGGCACTCGGTTTATGCACAAGTTTGATGAACGGGCCGACTTAGCCCCTCGTGACGTGGTAGCCCGAGCAATCGACTATGAAATGAAACGCCTCGGAGCTGACTGCATGTATTTAGATATCAGTCATAAACCAGCGGATTTCATTGTTAAGCATTTTCCTAATATCTACCGCAAATGCCGCTCATTGGGCATAGACATCACCCGAGAACCCATCCCTGTGGTGCCTGCTGCCCATTACAGTTGCGGCGGCGTCATGACAGACTTCAATGCAAAAACAGATTTAGACAATGTTTACGCCATTGGTGAAGTGGCGTATACCGGGCTTCACGGTGCAAACCGTATGGCATCCAACTCATTACTAGAATGCGTCGTCTTTGCGTCTTCTGCAGCTGAGCACATTCTCGCACAATTGCCCTTCGCGTCTTGTGAAGAAGCAATTTCGCCGTGGGATGAAAGCCAAGTATCTGACTCAGACGAAGAAGTTATCATCCAACATAATTGGCACGAACTCAGACTGTTTATGTGGGATTATGTTGGCATAGTGAGAACGGACAAACGGCTAGAACGTGCAATGCGACGAATTCAGCTGCTTGAACAGGAAATTAATGAGTACTACTCGCATTTTCGCGTCAGTAACAATTTATTAGAACTTAGAAATCTCGTCACAGTGGCAGAATTGATTGTACGCTGTGCTATGGCGCGTAAAGAAAGCCGAGGGTTACATTTTAACTTGGATCATCCAAACCAATTAGACGAACCTCTACCCACCATTTTGGTGCCAGAGAAGAGCAATGCGCGGCCCGTGCCCGGCTCGTTAACAGCCACGTCTGTGCCTGTCACCGAAAATTGAAAAAGGAGCCATTGGCTCCTTTTTTAAAATGTGACACTCATTGCCATGTGTTTGTGCTTATTCTGATGATCAGACACAGTAACCTGTACACCTACCTCATCCTCACACCACTTGGTGACTTGAACCTTACTGGGGAGATACACCGGCCGCTTAAACGAGCAGGTGAGTTTAGAAATATCCCGCTCTTCGTTTTCCATTAAGCTTGAAAGGCTTCTTGCCAAGGTCCACATACCATGGGCAATGGGCTGGTGGAAGCCAAACAGCTTCGCAGTAAGCCCATAAAGATGTATAGGGTTATAGTCACCGGAGAGTTTCGCATAACGCCTGCCTGTATCCGCCGTCACCGTTAATTCATCAATGGGTGTTTCCGTCTCATCGTCACACGTACTCAGACTATCCAGTGACACAGGTTTGGGCGCAACATGCACCGCTTTTACTTTTACAAGATAACTGCTTATGGCTTGGTAAACACGCTGACCTTGCTGAAATGCCTCAAGCAAAATATCAAATTCCCAGCCTCGGTTATGGGGGCGAACGTCGCCAAACCTTACGCGGCATTCAAAAGGCGCGCTAAGGTCACAATCACCTAGAACAGAGATATCATTCTTGCCATGAATCAGCCCAAGTAATGGGAAGGGGCTTTTTTTATCTAGTAGACACTGCATTTGTAACGGTAGTGACAGCATTTGCAGATAAACAGGATGCATATGGTGACTTTTAGGCCAGTGCATTTCCTGGCAGTACGCCGCGTAGTGTTTATTGTCCACGTTGATCTGTTTGGAATAGATGCGAGGTGGAAGTACCGGTGGACGAAATTGCATAAGCTGACGGGTGTCAACCCGTTTAAACAACGCTTTTGAATATTCACGAAACATCAGTCGTTTTCCTTGTTTCTGGGTGAAGGTTTGTTTGGGCTAAAACCCGACAAAGCCTTCTGTAATCGCGCGCTGGGCATTCACCTTTCAGTACCCATCGCAGATGTTTAGATGACCGCTGATACCAATAATCAGAAGGTTGATAGACAGACAGTGCAACACCCCAGGGCATAATCTTCGATTCGGGATGAAGGGTGTAAACGTGATCTGCCCCTTGCTCTTGCGCCGAAGCATGCAAAATAAGCTGCCCTTTTGCTGTTAGTGTATATACCTCAATTTCGCCTAACTTGTCACAAACGAATACGTCTTTTATACAAAGCGTAACAACAATTGCGGCAAGAAAAAACAAGGGTGTGTAAGCATATGATGCCACTTGCGAAGGCATACACGCGGCACATATGATTAGTGACGCTAAGGGTAGCACCACCTTGTATTGGCGCAGTGATGAATAGTGTAATGTAAGCCTATACTTTGACACGGTTTACAATGGTAGCCACCATGTCTGCTAGTTCAGGGTCATCACATTTTTGATGCCCCATTATCCACGCAAACAAATCGGGGTCATCACTGGTAAGCAAGCGCTCGAAAACGACTTGTTTTTCGTAAGTTAAATCGCCGAAGGCTTCTTCAACAAAAGGCAATAACAACACATCAAGTTCTAACATGCCGCGACGGCACGCCCATTTGAGTCGGGCTAGTCTTTTCTGTTCAAACATATTCGCTTTCTAGTGATTAGGACATGGGGGATATTATCATGTACTTCGTCTGTTGATCACTGCCCTTTTAGTCTGATTCACCGTGTTTTTGTTGTACATGTGTGTGAGCATAGCGAATGGCTTTGCTATGGGAAGACAATGAAACTTAGTTTACTCTGGCATTTCGCACTTTTTTAGCTCGTTATCCTTGATATCTTGTATTCTCCCCTCACCTTAGACCTATTAGGGTCTCAAATTCGTGTTTTGAATTAGTGGAATATTAAATGACAGCTTTATCAACGCTTTCTGCTTTACCGTCTAGCTACGCCGTTCGCTTGACTAATCAAATGCTCATTAGCGCAACGGGGGAGCAAACAGACAGTTACCTGCATGGTCAACTCACCGTGAATATTAACGACCTAGATAAGCATCAGGTAAGGATTTGCGCGCATTGTGATAATAAAGGTAAAACCTGGTCGGTGCCTTATGTTGCGCGGTTTAATGATGGCGTGGTGTTGATTTCAAATAAAGACGCAGGCACACATTCACTGGCACAGCTGAACAAGTATGGCGTATTTTCAAAAGTGGATATTGTTGATGCTAGCGAGGCATACCATCATTATTTTATTAGCGACGCGCTTGCCAACTCGCTTTGTAAGTCGTTCTTTGACAGCTTGCCAGACTCGCCGATGTCTTCCGCCAGTAGTGCAAACGGCTTGTTATTTAAAACCCCTTATACTCAAGCAGGGTTTTACGCGCTGATTACAGCCGAGCATGCTGAAGCATGGGAAGAAAAGATGGCAGAGGCAGTAGAGGCCATATACGGTCAAGCTGTTTTCGATGCCATACTCATTGACAACCTTATTCCTACCTTAAGTGAGAGCGGCGTAAACGAATACATTCCACAAATGCTTAATGTGCAAGCCGTTGAGGGAATAGATTTCGACAAAGGCTGTTATATGGGGCAAGAAGTCGTGGCTCGCACGCGGTTTTTGGGAAAGAACAAACGTGCCGCTTATAGCTTTACCTTGAACCACGCAACCTCGGTTGCACCAGGCGAAACCCTTGAAAAACAACTAGGTGAAAACTGGCGACGGGCAGGTAACATAATTGCCACCGCAAAGTTGCAAGCAGAAACCTGGTTGATGGCTGTTCTGTCTAACGACACAAAAGAAACAGATTGCCATCGTTTGGCAGAAAATCCAGACATAACCTGCTACCCTAACACACAACCTTATAATATTGAGCAAAACCCGAGCAATATTATAAAAAAGCGTAAATAGAGATTGCGCACACTTAATCACATTCATCGCCTCATTAAGAGGCCCAAAAACAGGATTATCTATGACCATTACTTCTGATAGCGTTGTCAGCCTTCACTACACAGTTTCCACTGAAGACGGCACTGAACTAGATTCGTCGGCAGGAAAAGCGCCATTGGTGGTACTACAAGGTCGACGTTTTCTTATTGAAGGCTTAGAAGAAGCCCTCATTGGTAAAGAGAAAGGTGACAAATTCAATTTATCTGTTGAGCCTGAAAAGGCCTACGGGGAACGTGTAGACGCCCTAGTTCAGCGCGTACCTCGCACTATGTTTGACGGCATGGACGTGGAAGTAGGTATGTCTTTTAGAGCAACTACGCCTGAAGGCGAACAGTCGGTAATTATCATCGAAACCACTGAAGATGAAGTGGTTGTAGATGGTAACCACCCGCTAGCCGGCATTCCGCTGACCTTCGACGTTGAAGTGGTTGACGTACGTGACGCAACAGAAGAAGAGTTAGCCCACGGCCATGCTCACGCAGGTGGGAGTTGTGGCGGCGGTGAAGAACACTAAAGCGCAGATAAAAAAGGGAGCCGATGGCTCCCTTTTTCGTTATTACGCAAATACTTAAAGCCAACCTTGGCTAATCGCCTTTAAATTGCTTCCTCGTTTTGCTCCCCGGTGCGGATACGTACCGCACTCTCTACGTTGTAAACAAAGATTTTACCGTCACCAATTTTTCCAGTTTTCGCTGAGCTCTCAATGGCCTCAATGGCTTGCTCTACACGCTCATCATCAAGTACCAGTTCTATCTTGATTTTTGGAAGAAAATCCACTTGATACTCGGCACCACGATAAAGTTCTGTATGGCCTTTTTGGCGACCAAAGCCTTTCACTTCTGACACTGTCATGCCAGAAATACCTACTTCAGCGAGGGCTTCACGTACATCATCCATTTTGAATGGTTTAATAATGGCTTCAATTTTTTTCATAGCAACTACTCATCATAAATTGTGGGAATAGGAACACGCTTGTGCTGGGTACGTTGATAAATATAAAGAAGTTTCTCATCGACATCCGCTGACACTGATTTTCCCTCTAGAAAATCGTCAATTTGGTCGTAGGTCATTCCCAGCGCTTGTTCATCTGCTTTTTGCGGCGATAGCGACTCTAAGTCCGCTGTGGGTGCTTTGGTGATAATATTGTGAGGCGCCCCCAAATGCGCTGCAACTTGCCTCACTTGACGCTTACTTAATCCAAACAATGGCGCAAGATCACAGGCACCATCGCCATACTTAGTATAAAACCCTGTTATATTTTCTGCTGAATGATCTGTGCCCAACACTAAGCCATCCACTAAACCGGCAATTTCGTATTGAATAACCATGCGTGTACGGGCTTTAACGTTACCTTTGACGAAATCAACTTTTGCGTCACTGTCAGGAAGCAGCCCAGTGTTTGCTAGCGCTTCAGTGGTAGAGGTATGAATCGCGTCAGCACCTGGCTGCACATTTACCGTTACCGACTGGCTAGGCTGAATAAAGTCGATAGATGCTTGGGCATCCTGTTCATCGGCTTGCGTGTCATACGGAAGGCGAACAGCAATAAACTGGTAGTTTTCGTGTTTTTCTTCGTTTAGCTCGTTTACGGCCAATTGCGCTAACCGCCCCAATGTACAAGAGTCAATGCCACCGCTAATACCTAGCACAAGGGCATTTAACCCTGAGGCCAGAAGTTGTTTTTTAATAAACGAGACTCGACGAGCAACCTCAAAGGCTACATCAATGTCAGGCAGCACTTTCATTTCTTCAATAACTGCTTGTTTTTGCATCATAATATCCACGTTGTTTGTAGGCGTCCTGAGATATGAGTTTACGATAAACTAAGGCTAGATGTTAGTGTTATTCGTGGGTTTACTATTGCCAATAACCTAATATTATCATCACGTTCCATGCTTAGTATTACGGATGATGCTTACCTTCCGATTACTATACCCTATTCTAACAGGATTAGTTTACTCTACACGGTATGCTATGCAACGCTTCTATTTAAGCGATAGCGGCGTCAATAATCAATGTTAATTAAGGTTATGTAATTTACTGTGTCTTATCCAGCTTTGTTTGCCAGCCCCCGCAAGCATAAGGGCCTCACACTACTTGAGATGCTCATTGCCATTGCTATTTTAGCCATTTTAGTGGCCACGGTTACCCCTAGCGTGTCGAATATACTTACGCAAAACCGTATTACCTCAGACGTCAACCGCCTTAGCGCCTTGGCACAACACGCCAGATTTACCGCCATCAACGAGCAGCTTACCGTTACGCTTTGCGCCACCACCGATTATATGGATTGTTCGTCTGAATGGCGCAACGCAAAGATGATATTTATTGACACCAATAGCAACAGCAAAAGAGATGATGATGAAAGGTTAATTGCCACGTCAGACCCTATACACCAACGCAATGTTATCAGTGGTGTGACTGACCCTATATTGTTTGCGCAAGAGGGTAGCAGCAGTATCCGTACTACCATTACCTTATGTCCAGACAACCAAGATACCACGTTTGCAACAGCGCTACTGATTGCCCTACACGGTAGAATTTCCATCGCCATAGATAGCAACGACGACGGAATAAAAGAAGATCTTAGTGGCGACGAGTTAACCTGCGAATAAACATTCCCGCTAGAGAGTACACGATTATCGCCAGCATGCTAAAGGTTCGGTCGCTAGCGAAGTAACCGTAAGTTTTCTACACGCTTCCTCTTCACTTAAAAATAACAGGGTGGCAGTAATAGAATAGTCCCCTGCACTGGCTTCGTCCTCAGTAACACTGACGCTCCCATTGTCAAACACCGGCAATTGCGATAATGACCGATACGTGCCCTCGTTCATAACAAAGTAGGCCTGTTGAATTTGTATATTTAACAGATACGTCATAACTTGATACCGCAGAGCACTTTCGCGCTGAGCTTGATAGCTGGGTACGGCGACAGACAGCAATATGCCCACTAACGCCATTACCACCAGCAGCTCTAACAGGCTATACCCATAGCGTATTGTCACGCATTCATACTTATTCACACCCATAGTACAGCTTCCTTCTTTCCGTATTTTATTTATGCTCAATTTATCAATGACTGAACACGCTAATAACCGGACAAAAGCATGGTTTTCTTTTTTCAACGCGGGGCAAGCTTAATGGAAAGTATGATATGCGTGGCCTTAATGGGCCTAATGACAACCCTGGCTGCCCCTTCCTTTCTTCATTGGAAAAAGCAAACTGAGTTTGTTGGCGCAATTCAGCATAGCCACTTGTTTATTCAGCATGCGAGAAGCTACGCACTGAGTCATAGACGCAAGGTTTATCTCTCTTTCGATCCCAGCCAATCAGGCTGTATTGGGCTGTCTACGCAGGGTGCCTGCGATTGCCATGCCAGCGATGCATGCCAATTAGATAATCAAACCTACCAACTCTCTTTATCCCAGCTAAGCGCCACCCTGACCCTTAGCAGCAAAAAGGTTACTACCATCAGTTTTGATGGCATTCATGGATTGGGCTTTTCTCTGGCATTGACGCTATTTGTTTCAAACTCGTCCCACAACGGCAAAATCGTGCTCAGTAATTTTGGACGAGCTCGTTTTTGCGCAGATTCTAATGAATTAACGCATCGTGGAGTGCCCCAGTGTTAAGACGCAATGGATTTACGCTTGTGGAGCTTATGCTCTCTGTAGCCATAGGGGCAGCATTCCTGACTTCTGCCATCACGTTTATGCTTACGCTGGGACATTCTATGTATCAAATACAGCAACAACTCACCCTAGAAAGCGAGCTTAGGCTATTAACCCAAACGTTGACGCTGCAACTTTCCCGCGCAGGCTATGTGGCGAGCTCCCACGATACATCTACGTTAGTTAATCAGCTAGCCCTCAACGGTACTTTGGCCAACATTCACGTGGGGCATCACCCTAATGCGCCTCAACACTCCTGTGTGCTTTTCGCTTACGATAAAAATAAAGATGGCGCTATTTCCTTAGCCTCGCCATCAGAACATTTTGGGTTTCGCCTGAATAACAAAGCGTTAGAGTTTAGAGTAGCGGGGAAATCCTGCGAAGCCAGCGGGTGGCACGACATTACCGATACCCGTAAAACGTATGTGTCAGCGTTTGAAATAAAACCCAAACAAGCGGGGCAGCCAGCATGGGTAGTGACTCTCACCTTACAATCTGCCCAACAAGCAGGGCTAACATCGAGCCGCACTTTTTTAATAAGCGCAACCAATGCACACCCGTTTTAATCCACTCCCCCAAGAAAAAGGAGCTGTAGCCCTCGCAACCATGGGCATATTGCTCAGTATTGTGAGCCTGTCGCTATGGGTAGTGAGCCAACGGTTGACCAACGAACTGCAGATGGTGAGACGTGGGCTTGTCTATAACCAGGCGTATGCTCAACTGCATGCCCGGCATGCCTCAATAGCAATGCAATTAAGAACTGCCGATATTAATACCCTGCAAAGTCTGGAGAGCGAGCAGCTAGATATCGCTTACCAAACGTTTATTAATAGCAATAATACCCGCAGTGTTCTATTCACTGTAACCCTCTCATTAGTGTCGCCGAGCCTACATATTAAACAAGATTTTTTTCGTTTCTCCAGCCTCTTCTGGTTTCCACTACAAGCCGTCACCAGCGACCAATCAAACCTCACCCAAAAGCTGTTTAATCGGGACTTCGAACCGCTTTCTGCTTCCCATTTTCAGCACATCCTAGAGGCACAAAAGCTGGGTTCACAAGAAGCGTCAAACCGCCAAGCGATGTCGAAAGAGTCAGTGATTTGGGTAGAAGGTAATTGGGAACTGCCTGACGACACTCAACTTGGTTCCCTTGACGCGCCTGTCTTAGTGATTGTAAAAAATGGCAATATTGCCCTAGGGAACAGGGCATCTTTTTATGGCTTATTGGTACAACTCGACGCTGAATCAAACCGCCGCAATGCGACGCTTGAACATGGCGCTAAACTCTTCGGCGCTTTGGTCACCAACGGTCAGCTAACGTTAAACAACTACGGTAACATTATGTATGAAAAAAATGTGCTCTCTGCCTTGCAGCAACGGGCTGAATTGCAAAATATCTATCCCGTTCCACATAGCTGGAACGACTTCGACTAAACGTCGGGTCGCCCCCCACGCTAGTGCTGGATTTGCGTTACTAGATGTGCTGTTAGCGGCAAGTCTGTTTGTGGTTGGTATGCTGGGTTTCTTGCTCTTTCACCATCAACTGTATTCGCAATGGCAACATGCCGTGGCAATACAAAATGAGTATGATGAATATGCGTTATCGCAGATTAACCCAGCATTGATGTTTTCACCTTTGCAAAAAACAGATGTTGAGCGACTTGCCCCGTTTATTCCAGCTGAGCAAAATAGCAACTAATGCGTTAGCACGCCCAGCAAAATTCGCCGGCGTCTAACGACCCATTGTTGTTCTCATCCCACCCTTTGCGGCCATCGCTGTAATAAAACAATGCACCGTTGCTGGCTTGTGAGGTACCTTCTACAGGAGTAGCTTTTAGCTGATAGCTTAAGGCGTCTGCAGATAAAATAGTGAGGTTGTAGCGTTTATTCGCTTCAGGTTCGGTGGCGGGAGAATAGCTTGAGAATATACTCGGGGTGCCGGTATTTCCGCCGTTTTCACCCGCGCCAGTATAAGAAAAACCACCACTGTGATGACGCTCCATGGCCGCCGCAAAAGCCATAAGATCGGCCTGCGCAGTACGCTGGTAGCTACTGACAATGGTTGACTGGTACGAAGGATAGGCAATGGACGCAATTATGCCAATAATGGCAACGACAATCATGAGTTCAATTAAGGAAAAGCCACGTTCTAAGCTAGAGTGTCTCATTATATTTACTCATTCCTCTCGGTTTCTGAATGCCACGCGCCGCGCTGAATTCGTTCAAACTTTCCGTAGATATTCTCAGCCAAACAAGCGAATGCCGATGTACATGCTTCCTCATTTCCCTCTTCATCCACCTGGATAACCGCAGAAACACATTCAGTGCCTAAACACACCACAGGGCTTACTATGTCCTCTATCAATATTTTAGTTTCCGGCGCAATCCCAGTTTGCTTTAAGTCGGCGTATCTATCTCCACTGTCTAAATCACCATTATTATTGAGGTCGCTTACGGCGTTTCCATTAAACATATTAACCAAGTATGCGCGGCTATTGCCCGTGGGTGGAGCACACGCACTCGTACTCGATACCGCGGGCACATAAGTGGTAAAGAATACCTTGTAGTCTATGATTAAGGGCGACGCCAATACCTTTTCGCCTTCGGTGGTCAATTCAATGTACCACCCTGCTTTGTTGGCAAATTCAGCCGCCGCAATCGCTTGCTCACTTTCATCAGTGCTGGTTAAGCCATGTTCCGTGGCATTATAAAGCTGCGATTCACTGATGGTAGACATGAAAGTGTAATGACCGTCGCTATCACGATTAAATACACCCTCATCTTTTATTAAATAGAAATTATCCTCAATGGTGACATCAAGGGGAGACGCTCGCCATCCGCTGCCTATTGCCACGCCATAGTAAAGCTCATCCCCTAGTGCTATTTCTGTGACGTCCGGACCGTAAAAAAATCGCCGATGGGTTTCAGCGGTATCTCCGCCAAAATCGGCAAGCCTTGCGCCTTTCACAAAATTGTCTCCCGTTTCACCATTGTAAATATCGAAACGAAACAATTGCCCGCCCATATCCGCGGCGTACATGTGATCAGCGAAGCCGTCATTGTCTCTATCAATAACAGAAATTCGCGCCGGTATGCTGTAGTTCATATGCTCTAGGTTTACGGTGGCATCACTGTTACTAGCAGACCAAAGTAAATCTCCGGTGTCTGCATCAAACATAAACACCGCGTTGCCCACGCCATCTACGCTGCGCACCGTTTTATCATCCTGCGCCACGTCGTAGCCGCCGCCCACGATCATCACATTTTTCTCTTCTGTACCGTAACGCACCTTGGTGATAGTCGGCCGGGACCAGGTTTGACCCAGTTTTTCTAACCCTACCGTTCCCCCTTCAATCATAAACTTCAGCGTTGGTGAAGTCTTTTGGGTAACGTCAAACACGTAGTAATTGTTACCGCCTCTACGCATACCTAGATAGAGATAGGTACTATTGCCTACCGTGCGAAGTACCATGTCACCGTCCAAGCCATATTTGTGCTCAAACGTGGAAATATCCTGATAAAAATGATGTAAGTTCGGCAATAGGCTGCGGGGCATAATGGCAAAATTTTCTTCCCCTGTTGCCGCATCAATGGAGTGCAACATGCCATGATTAGTAGCAACGAAAATAGCTGAATCTGTCTCACTATAATTGACGATAACCGGTTGAGAATGAATAGGGTCTCCCATTTGAAGACGAATATCTGTGGTGTCACCATCGCCATCACTGTCTTTAACATCAACCCCTCGCGCCCATTGAAGCAATGTGGTGCGCAGGTCTTGTGCATCAGTTTCATCTTCAATACCTAAATCTTCCACTGTGATACTGCTATTATCTTCATGAAGCACATTGCTCGAACTCGTTATTACCCCGTTTGCATTAAACACATAAAGGTGACGGTTGGCAGTCATTTTACTGGCTGCGCCTCCCTCCCTAACATCATTGCCATCAGCAAGTACCGACCAATAACTGTGGGAGTTTTCAGCGAAAAAGCCCGTCACGCTGTCTACCGCATCCAGCCCGTTTTTATCCAGCACTTCATCACCATCTAAACGATAGCGTTTTAGGTTGCCGGGCCAAATAGCCCCTTCACTGGGTTTAAACAAAGCAAAATACAATTCGTCTCGGTGCGTTAATCGGTTGAGTTGGTTTACCGCAACACCGGGTGAAACAAAGGTGGCGTTAATGTCTTTCACTGAACGTAAAATAGTATTAAAGGCGTCCAGTAACTCTGTGCTGTTGTCCGCTTGGTAAAAGCCCCCTCCGCTTTGCAGTGCTAACTGATTGAGAAAATTATTGGCGGAGGTATTTGCCGCAAAGCCTATAGTGTGAGTAATAACGCGTCTATCGATAGATGACGTCTCTGACTCGCTAATATCTCTGACCAAATCTAAGCCACATTTTTCCCCTCCACTTCCTGTACAGCTTTGATTAAGCAATGCCTCAATTCTCGACACACTATGATTGTTGTTCGCCTCGCCATCAGACAGCAGCACAATATGATTGTTTGTTTGACACTGTAGATCATTGACAGGAGAGAGGTATGTTGCACCACTGGGGATATATTCATTGATGCAATCACTATCAGATAAGTTATCGTCCGTGCACCCGCTAGGGCGTACCGGATCACTTCCTAAATAGCTACTTCTGTGACTCACTCGCGTATTCTTTCGTACCGTATTAGATACATTGTAATTACCCCGCGCTAATCCCCAATCAACCTCTCTACCACCATAGTAATTTACAGCTTCATACAGTGTATCTACGATGGGTGTGTAACCACTTGCGCTAAGTTCGTCCACTTTACTAATAAGCAGCTCCCTCACTGTTGAACTCGCCCCTGGCGTAGCATTCCCATTAAATTTCACCACCAGTCGAGGGGCTGCAGAGGGCACATCGTTGTAACTATACACGCCTCGATAACTAGTAAAATCACTGAATACAAACGCCATCGCGTTACCGGGCTCCCAGCCCGGACGATTCACGATGTCAGACACAATGGATGATAAGTCTGGCGACGTGTAATCGGAGTAACGCCTGAAACTTGGCATAGACCAGGTTACGCCAGAGGTTTTATCTAGGTCTCTTAGTTGATGACGATAGTTAGGGTAAAAGTCGTCGGCATCATCATTGGCTACGGCTTGAATCTGCATACTGGCACCGCTATACCTGTAGGTATCATAAGCCGTGAATTCTAGATACGCCTCGGTTATTGTTGCCCCTTGAGGAATATTAATGTTCTGAAAACGAATACCAATATAGTTGTTGTAATAGTCACTGAAAGTGAGCTCTGAACCTGTACTTTCATAGCCGCGATAATCCTCTTCAAGATTATCGCGAGAACTAGACACCTGATAAACTGCTTCGCCGCCAATACAACCTGTGGCGGTACTATCGTCGTAAACCACCACCAACTGAGGCGCACCACCTTGCCCTGAATCGAATGCTCTCGCTAAACGGTGACTTGCGGCATCTGAACTTGTGCCTTCAACGAATAGAGAAAGGTCTTGTCCACCACACCAGCTAGATAAGCCAACGATTTCTTCGATAACGGACGAGATATCTGGACTGGTAACGATTTCTCCAGCCGCGGGAAAGTCATTATCTGTATCCCACTGCACTTGCGCACTCGTTTGCGTGCGTGTAGATAGATTTGACGCAGCGGTAGAAAATTCAGCACTGTCGGCATTCGCCTCCCCTTTGATGGTAAATTGAGTGCCGGCAACATTGAATTTCTCGGACGTAAAACGAAGGTAAGCACTAACAATGGTAGCCCCCTGAGGGATGTTCATATCACTAAATCTCAACCCAGTGAGCACCGTATCTGTACCTGAACTTAGCACCAGTTCATCATCGGTAATATCTACATTGCCATTAATTTCATAACCGTCATGATTTGACGCGCTGGTGGATGTCACCAATTCTGGGCGCACCGCGTCATCAATTCCTTGAATGGGATATAAAATGGGCCCGCCGTAGTCAGAAAAACGCATTAACCCCGCATTGATATTTGTGGCTGAACCGAGCGCATCTTTGAGTGCATTTTGTACCCGTAACATGCGAGATTGACCGGTATTGTCTGTGCTGGTCATACTGCCTGACGTATCCATTATAAAAAGCACGTTAGGGTTATAGGTTACCGAGTTAGCTGACGAACCTAAGTAAATATCTAAATCGTCGGCCAGTGCACTTACACCTATGCAGGCAAACAATAAACATGAGGTGATAAAGCTGATAAGCCGAGACATGCACACTACCTTACTATTGAGATGCAGGGCCAAACACTGACGCTGCAAGTGTATTGGCAACAGTAGAAGGCTTTCCATCTACCTTCCCACAACCACGAATGATAAATACATGACAATTGACATTACTGCCGCCAATGACATTGCTTGAGCCCCTACAGGCTTGTTCACGTATAAATGCCGTACGTGACCAGCTTTGGGTCGCTGGGGTGCTTTGATAATTTTCCGAACCTATGTTCTGCTTGCCTATTTCTAGCGCTCCGCTGGGCATTTGTCGGTTGGTCCAGGTGTTTTCATCAAAGCAGCTTAAGGTATTGACCTGAGGGTCATAAACATTCCCTTGCCGGGCTTCGGACAGCGGGTCAGTAAGGTTAGCATCAGACAAAAGCACTTCATCTTCAGATTCAAAGAACACGCCGGCAATGGCTGCTTCCGCCGCATCAAATGCCAACCCTGCTTGCTGGGTAGACATCGCCATTTTCGATTGGGTTAAACTACTAGAGACTGCACTTATCCCCAAGATGGTTAACGAAAGCAGCACTAGGAGTGCGAATACCATAACTAACCCTTGTTGCTTCATCCCGACGTCCTCACGAGGTTTTTCATGTTTCTCAAAGCAATGGTTTTGCTAAAGACTTGGTAGTAATGATCGGTGGAAACAGAAATGGCACTTTCGTTGAGCAAGGCAAATTTCTTGGCTGTGGTTTGTTGTACTTGATTTTGATAGCTCGCTAATAACAGCGCCCAGCGAAGTGACACAACCTGTTGATTTTGGTCTCGATAGGCGCCAACTTCATCGGCAGTGATATAGGTAATGGTTTGCCCATTAGAAACATCCATGGTATCACTCACGCCAAATTGCACGTGAAAACGATGAACATTATCGAGTAATACAACACTGGTAGGCGATACCGTTTGTACTTTAAGCCCTCGTAGCACCCGCCCATCATACCCCGTGCATTTAAACTCGTTGCCACTAAGGTAATAGAGGTTCACCACATGAAATTCATCGTTATTAAGATACCCATGACGATTTCCAGTGCAGTCTTGGGAAGCCAATTTGCTCACCATCAGTGTATCACTGCTACCACTGCCACTTTGTGTACTGCCTAACAAGGTATCGGAAACAAAATCACCGGGTACAGCCACAGGATGATTTTGTACATAGGCCGCCTCTACCACAGGATCTACGGTGTCATCTATTGATGTTGTAATACCGTCATATCTACCTACCTCGAGCAACTCCTGCGTGAGCCTATGGGTAATAAATCGGCCAGATTCTTGTACCTGAGAAACGGCTTGGTTGAGCGTATTCGTAATATTGCTACTCACAAGCACTTGAATGACGGCACCGGAAATGACTAAGCCCAGCACCAATGTAATCATTAACTCAACCAAACTAAAGCCTGATGATGACTTCATAGCACAATATCCTTATACACACAGGCAAGGCGCTGACTGTCATCATTATTACAGCGGGCGTTGAGGGTATATTGCTGGTGGCCAGAAGAAGCCACCGGCCAATTTACGTTCACTTCAATACGAGAGCCTGGGCTGCAAATATAAGGGTCGTTGTTATTATTATCAGTACAAGACAAAGCAATTTGGGTATTAGGGTTGGTTTGTACCGCAGCACACGACAGCACCCAACCGTCGTATTGAGCCATGTCGACTTCACTGCAGCTTGCGCCCTCACAATTGGGAATGGCGGCCGGCTTCGTCAAGCAATAACAAGTACTTGGATGGGTGCTAGAGGTACAGGTTAAGCCACTAAAATTAAACGCCCCTTCATCAAAATAGGCATTATTAACAACCATGCCGTCACCTACCGTGGCGGGGCGCGCGGCAATTCGAAGGCGCTCTACCACTTGTGCGGCGACAAACTCCGCCTGGGTACGGCTAATGGCATCGCGATTAGCGAAAGAACCGGTAAATTGAAGTGCAGCTACCCCTAGCAAACCTACTGCCAAAATAAACAAGGTAACCAAAATTTCAATAAGCCCCGCACCGCCTTGTTTACCAGCGGGTGTACGAGAGGACATACACTTCATATTCACCTGAGATACATCAGCTTAAAATTATTATCAGTGTAGTAGTCTAGAGCAAAAACGCGTGGCAACGGGTATCGCTAACAATTCAAACGTATAATCGGCTTATGAACAATCACTTAGGTAATTTTTGTATCAGTCTTTCTTGGTGCAACAAAGATAAACACTTGGGCGTAAAAGTTGATGGGGAAATGAAAGCACATTTACAGTACAAATAACCTATAAAAAAACACCGTCGATGGCGGTGTTTTTTACTGTGTGTAGATGTCTATTAGAGTGGCTAACTCACTTGTTTTACGCGAAGCTCTTTAGGCACAGCAAATTCAACGTTTTCTTCCCGTCCAGCACGCTCACTGGCTGATACTGCGCCCCATAGCTTAAGTTTATTGACCACCCCTTGTACGAGTACTTCTGGTGCAGAAGCACCGGCGGTAACACCAATATGCTCTACACCTTCAAGCCATGCTTGTTGAATACAATTGGCATCGGCTATGAGGTAGGCTTTTGCGCCGATTTTCTCAGCAAGTTCGCGAAGCCGATTAGAATTTGAGCTGTTTTGCGCGCCCACTACCAAGAGCACGTCGCAGTCTGTGGACAAGTCGCGAACGGCGTCTTGCCGATTTTGCGTAGCATAGCAAATATCGTCTTTACGTGGCCCTTGAATATGGGGGAATTTTTCACGCAGTGCATCGATGACATCCGCGGTATCATCCACCGATAGGGTCGTTTGACTACAGTAATACAAGTTGGCAGGGTCTTTAACTACCAAGGTGGCAACATCGGCTTCAGACTCCACCAGATAAATGCCTCCTTCGGCATTACTGTATTGCCCCATGGTGCCTTCCACTTCAGGGTGACCAGCATGACCAATTAAAATACATTCTGTGCCGGTTTTACTGGCACGGGTCACTTCCATATGGACTTTAGTCACTAACGGGCAGGTGGCATCAAACACTTTTAAACCACGTTCATCTGCTTCTTTTCGGACGGCTTGCGAGACACCGTGCGCAGAAAATATCACAATGCTGTCGTCTGGAACTTCATGCAATTCATCAACAAAAATAGCGCCACGTTCCCGTAACCCATCTACCACAAACTTATTGTGCACAACCTCATGACGCACGTAGATAGGCGGCTGAAACATTTCTAGCGCCCGCTCAACAATGGTAATGGCGCGATCAACACCGGCACAGAAGCCTCTTGGATTTGCGAGATGAATTTGCATAGTTACTTTTCACCTTGTTGAGAATTACCCGGGTTAACGTCAATAATTTCTACATCAAAAATCACCGTTTGCCCAGCGAGCGGATGATTGAAGTCTACAGTAACAGAGTCCCCTGCGACACTACGAATGATACCTGGAATTTCACTACCATCGGGTTGTGAGAATGCCAAAATCATACCTTCCTCAATCTTCAAATCACTACCAAACCTGCTTTTTTCCATATAATGCACATTATTGGGGTTAGGCTCTCCAAACGCATCATTTGCGTTTAAAGTGAAGGCTTTCTTATCGCCTTTCTTCAACCCTAATAAGCAGGCTTCAAAATTCGCCGTCAAACTGCCGTCACCCATTACCATTTTCGCAGGCTTATTGTTAACACGGGTACTATCGGCAGCCGATCCGTCTTCCAGCTTTAAATCAAAGTGCAGTATAACTTCACTGTCTGCACCAATTATCATGGTATCTGTCATGTGGCCTCCGGTTACTTCTGTGAGGTATTGGGTGCGTCAGTTTTTTTGTTCTTATCACCGTTTTTGATCATGTCGATAATAAGTAACGCAGCACCAATAAAAATAGCACTATCTGCAATATTGAACGCAGGCCAGTGATAACCGTTCACGTAGAAATCTAAAAAGTCGATAACGTAACCATGCACAAGTCTGTCATAAACATTGCCCAAGGCGCCACCGAGAATAAAAGAAAATGCCACCGGCAGAAGGGTTTGGTTTTTAGGCGACTGCTTAAGCCACCACAAAATAACCCCACTCACTGCCATCGCAATGGCCGTGAAAAACCAGCGTTGCCAACCACCTGCACTGTCTAGAAAACTAAAAGCAGCGCCGTAGTTGTGTACATAGGTTAAATTGAAAAAAGGCAGAACCTGCACTGATTGATACAGTGAAAGGCTATCCATTACCGCATATTTGCTCCATTGATCTAAGGCAAATGACAGTATGCTTATCCATAAAAAGCGCAGCCCGGTTTGTCGAAATATCGACAAACCAGACGCTGACGGGTTAGAGGCAGGCGCAGAATTATGCATACTTGCGCGCTTCCCCTTCGCCTTCAATGTTTGTAACACAACGGCCACATAACGCTTCGTGCTCCTCATGTGAACCCACATCTTCACGATGGTGCCAGCAGCGTACGCATTTTTCGCCACTCGCCTTGCCTACGGTTAACCATAAACCGTCAACGCTTGTTTCTTTGGCACCTTCTGGCGCGCTATCTACTTTGGTAAGCGTTGCGCCTGACGTAATAAGAACAAAGCGAAGCTCGTCTTCTAATTTAACCAGCACGTTATATAGCGATTCAGACGCATATAGTTCAATGCTTGCTTCTAAAGACCCACCTAGCTCGCCATCTTTACGGGCTTGTTCCATTGCTTGGTTTGCCGCGTCTTTCACGCTTAAGACTTGATGCCATAGGTCATCGTTAAATGTATCGCTTTGGGTAAAGCCATTAAAACCTTCATACCAAGTTTCGGTAAATACAAACTCGCTGCGTTCACCTGGCAAGGTTTCCCAGATTTCTTGCGCGGTAAAGCTCGTAATGGGCGCCATCCAACGTACCAGCGCTTCCACAATGTGGTACATCGCCGTTTGACATGAGCGACGCGCAAGACCATCGGCTTTCGCGGTGTATTGACGGTCTTTAATTACGTCCAAGTAGAACGAACCCAATTCGATTGAACAAAAATGCATGAGCTTTTGCGATACCACTAGCAAGTCATATTTATCATACGCTTCGATAAGTTCTGCTTGCAGCGCTTTAGCACGGGCAACAATCCATCGATCCAGTGCCACCATATCTTCTTCAGCCACAGCATCTTCTACTTTAAAGCCGTTTAAGTTTGCCAGTAGGAAGCGTGACGTGTTGCGAACACGACGATAAGAATCTGCTGCGCGCTTAAGAATTTCATCGGATACTGCAATTTCTCCGCGGTAATCTGTAGACGCGACCCAAAGGCGAAGAATATCAGCGCCTAGCTTATTAGTAACTTCCTGAGGTGCAACAACATTACCTACCGACTTCGACATTTTTCTGCCGTGTGCATCTACCGTAAAGCCATGGGTTAACACTTCTTTGTAGGGCGCATGTCCATGCATGGCGGTTGACGACATCAATGACGACATAAACCAACCACGGTGCTGGTCTGAACCCTCTAGGTACAAATCAGCAGAAGCCGGAATATCATCGCGACGGTCTACAACAAAGTAGTGGGTGACGCCTGAGTCGAACCACACGTCTAACGTGTCAGTGACTTTTTCATAATTATCTAGCTCGCCCGCCAGTAGCTCAGCGTCATCCAGATCCCACCAGGCTTGAATGCCTTTAGCTTCAACTTCAAGGGCGACTTTTTCCATTAATGCAGCAGACTCAGGGTGAATTTCACCGGTGAGTTTATGCACGTAAAGAGGAATGGGCACGCCCCAGGTACGCTGACGTGAAATACACCAGTCAGGACGGCCCTCTACCATTTTCTCAATGCGGTTTTGGCCCCAATCAGGGATCCACTTAGTTTGCTTAATTTGCGCTAGGGATTCAGCTCGTAGGCCTTTTTTATCCATGCTGATAAACCACTGAGGCGTAGCACGGAAAATAATGGGCGTTTTGTGACGCCAGCAATGTGGATAGCTGTGCTCGTATTTAACATTAAGAACAAGGTTACCCTTTTCTTTTACCGTTTCAATGATTTCATCGTTGGCTTTAAATACGAACTTACCCGCAAACAGCGGTGTATTTTCCAAATAAACACCGTTGTTGCCCACGGGGTTATAAACTTCGATATCGTACTGTTTACCTACATTGAAGTCGTCCACACCATGTGCAGGTGCTGTGTGAACACAACCCGTACCTGAATCGGTGGTAACGTGCTCACCCAAAATAAGAGGGACTTCTAGGTCAAGAAATGGGTGATTGACTTTAAGCTTGTCTAACACAGCACCTGTACATGTTGCCACTTCCCGGAAATCCTCTACACCGTAGCGGGTCATGCAGCTTTCAAGCAAATCTTGCGCAACCACTAGCCATTCACCTGACGGTTGTACTTCTACAATGGCGTAAGTCAGTTCAGGGTGTAGGCTGATTGCGCGGTTAGCAAGGAGCGTCCACGGTGTGGTGGTCCAAATAACAACGCCCGCTTTGTGGTCAGTCAAATCATGGGTTGAAACACCGAACGCTTGTGCAATGTCGGCGGTATCGGCAACCGGAAACTTCACGTCAATGGCTGGCGATACTTTATCTTTATACTCGACTTCTGCTTCAGCCAGTGCTGAACCACAATCGGTACACCAATGCACTGGCTTAAACCCTTTTTCTAAATGGCCAGAATCAACGATTTTGCTAAGCGCACGGATAATGTCGGCTTCAGATTTGAAGTCCATGGTTTTATACGGGTTGTCCCATTCGCCGAACACACCTAAGCGTTTAAAATCGGCCATTTGACCGTCAATTTGCTTTTGTGCGTATTCGCGACATTTTTGACGAAACTCCGCTGCCGTGACCTTTTTACCCGGTTTGCCTACTTTCTTTTCTACCATCAACTCAATAGGTAGACCATGGCAATCCCAACCTGGCACATAAGGAGAATCGAAATCAGACAGGTTCTTCGATTTGACAATAATGTCTTTTAGAATTTTGTTAACCGCGTGACCAATATGGATATCGCCATTTGCATAAGGAGGGCCATCATGAAGAATAAAAGGCTTTTTGCCTTTTTTCGCTTCACGGATTTTTGAATATACCCCTTTTTCCTGCCAGTCTTTAAGCATTTTAGGCTCGCGCTGGGCTAGGTTACCGCGCATTGGAAAGGCGGTTTCTGGAAGATTTAATGTGGCTTTGTAATCACTCATAAAATTGTAGTATCCGGTTACCTTTAATAATACCCGATACCGGAGTTGGTATCGTTAAGGCGTGTATTGGTCAAAACGGTTTCGCTGCGAGCAGACTTTATCACGTTTAACTATTCTAATAACAGGCGCGCTTGGTTTGCGTCCTGCTGTATTTGGTCTTTTAGTGCCTCAAAAGAAGCAAATTTTTGTTCATTTCGAATTTTAGCCACGGGATAGACCCATATTGGCTTCCCATAGAGGTCGCTTGCTAAATCGAAGATATGCACTTCTAATTGATTTCTTTCACCGTCTAGTGTGGGACGAGTGCCAATATTGGCCACGCCCTTGTGCATTTCATTGTTTATTAATACACGCACGGCGAATACCCCATGAATGGGGGTGCGACAGCGCTTTAACAATACATTTGCGGTAGGAAAACCGATGGTACGGCCTTTCTTCTCACCATGTACTACCTTGCCATAAATTGCGAAGGGCCTGCCGAGCATGTCTTCCGCCAAACTAAAATCGCTGGCATCCAAGGCACTGCGCACTGCCGTTGAGCTAATACGATGCGCATGCATCATGAAGCTTTGTGTGCTGACGACCTCAAACCCGTACATTCGGCCAGCGGCTTGTAGCATAGCAAAATCACCTTTACGCCCATTGCCGAAGCGAAAATCATCACCCACCACCAAAAACTTAACCCCCAGTTTGTCCACCAGCAGGTCATGCACAAATGTATCGGCACTTTGGCGAGCAAAGTCGGCATTGAAGCGAACTGCAAGTAACCTGTCTACCCCTTGCGTTTTTAAAAGCTCGTATTTTTCTCTTAACGGGCTAATACGCGCGGGTGCCCGATGAGGTGTAAACACCTCCTCTGGTTGAGGTTCAAACACCATCACAGTCGCGGGTAAATCAAGCGCACGTGCTTTTTCAAGCACATTACTCAGTACCGCTTGGTGCCCAAGATGCACCCCATCGAACTTGCCGATAGTGAGCACGCAACCGCGATGAGAAGGTTTTACGTTATTAAGCCCGCGGATAAATTCCACAATTAGCTACTGCCTTTGTTTACTGCTTGAATAATGAAAGCTCGCGATTATAAACGACCCAGCTAGGATTACCAATAATCAGCCGCCTCCACTTCTAAAATGTCGTGGTCTTGCACCTAAAACAAGCATACAAAGCCCAAATGTCACCACAGATACCCCAATGGTTAACGCCACATGACTCACTTGTGCAACGAAATCGAGATTAAAAAACGCCACGCCTTCATCGCGATAAAATATGACTAACCCCATGGCAACGCTTGCCAATAATACTCGGGCGATAAACCCTACGGATGTTCTGCTTAATACAAACACACCCTGTTTATGCAACGTCAAATAAAGCAAAAAGGCATTTAACGTGGCCGATAAGCTGGTAGCAATGGCTAAACCAATATAACCAAAAGGAAGAGCAAAAATTAAATTGAACACCATATTCGCTATCATGCACCAAATACCAAATTTAACCGGGGTTTTTGTATCCTGACGGGAGTAAAAACCAGGCGCGAGAACTTTAACCAGCATAAAACTAAGCAGCCCAAACGCGTAGGCAGTAAGTGAATAAGAGGCCATGGTAGCGGTGTGGGCAGTAAACGCGCCACGCTGAAATATTACCGTTAATATGGGCCGCGCCATGGTAGCCAGCCCCACCGCCGCGGGTATACCTAATAGGCATACCATTCTAAATGCCCAGTCAATATTGGCTGCAAATGCCTTGGGATCTTTACTAACATGATTTCGTGATAATGCGGGCAAAATCACAGTGGCAATAGCAATACCAAACAAGCCCAGCGGAAATTCTAATAAGCGGTCAGAATAATACAGCCAACTGATGGAGCCCGTAACGAGAAAACTCGCAATAAAGGTGTCGAACAATAAATTGATTTGCCCCACAGACACGCCGAATAATGCGGGGATCATTAATGTTCTTACTTTCACTACATTTTTATCGTGCCAGCCCCATTTTGGCTTAACCAGCAAACCTGCACGAAAAAGAAACGGCAACTGAAAACTAAATTGCACAATTCCGCCTAGAAATACCCCCCAGGCTAGTGCAAAGGCCGGCTGCTCTAATTCAGGCGCCAAATAAATAGCGCACAAGATAATACAAACATTGAGCAGTACTGGGGTAAAGGCTGCCACGGCAAATTTATTTAAGGTATTTAAAATTGCCCCAGCTAACCCAGTAAGAGAAATAAAAGCCAGGTAGGGGAAGGTTATTTTTAGCATCGTGGAAGCAAGTAAATATTTATCTCCCGCTGGTTCGCCGTTTAGCCAAGATAAAAACCACCCGGTACCGAATAGCGCAGCCAATAGAGGGGACGCCACTATGCCTATGAATGACACTACAAAAACAATAGCACCTAAAGTACCTGAGATTTTAGCAACAAAAGCACGAAGTTCGGCTTTATCATCTTGTTGGTGAACTTCTGTTAATACCGGAATAAAGGCTTGCGCAAACGCCCCTTCGGAAAAAAGACGACGTAGGAAATTGGGAATTTTATTGGCGAAGAAAAATACATCTGCCGCCGCTCCGTCTCCCATTAGACGGGCAACCACAACATCTCTTGCCAATCCAAGAATACGCGATAACAACGTCATCACGCTAACAACAAGCCCTGATTTAATTAACTTTCGAGACACCCATGTCGCCTTTTTTTGATAAATCATTTCAGTACGAAGCGTGACATAATAGCGAAAGGCAGTGTGCGGCGAAATGCCTTATTAAAAATAAGGTGCATCTTGTGCGGATAATTTGCTATAATCCGCGCCCGTTGTGGGTAGCAGTGAAGGCTTAGCCATTACGAACCTGTAAGTCGCAAACGATATATTCTTTAAGTTCGATTGATAAAAACCTGTAAATGCACCTTATATATAAGGTAAGTGAAAGGTTTTCATCACGTAGGGATAAAATCGTTTGACATTTACCTGTTTGCTAGGCACAATCCGCACCCTCGTTTTTGACATGAATTTATTTTGGGAGTTACACCTTGGCTAACATTAAGTCTGCTAAGAAGCGTGCAATCCAAGCCGAAAAGCGTCGCCAGCACAACGCTAGCCGTCGTTCAATGACTCGTACAAGCATCAAAAAAGTAGTTGCTGCTATCGCTAGTGGCGATAAAGAAGGTGCACAAGCTGCACTCGCTGCTGCTGCTCCTGTACTTGACAGAATGGCTACTAAAGGCTTGATTCACAAGAACAAAGCTGCTCGTCATAAGAGCCGTCTAGCTGCACAAATTAAAGCACTAGGCTAATCTTAAAGATTAGTAGTTAAAAAAGCGCCTATTGGCGCTTTTTTTGTATCTTTTACGTTTGCTACGTACACACTCGTCACATACTAACTCATTTTTCTTATACTGCTTGCCGGTGCAATCCGCATTACCCAATGAAGCAAAGCCCAAGGCCAGCTAGGTACATAAGCATTCGCTTTTTCTTTATTGATGGCTTTGACTAACGCACGACACCCCACATCGGTATCCACAATAAAAGGCACTTTTTCCACTTTTTCGTTAATTTCACTGCGGATAAAGCCCGGATGAATGCAGCTTACGTTGATGGGTGTATGCATCACATCCATTCTTATGCCCTCTGTCATTGAGGTTAAGCCTGCTTTTGTTGCCGCATATACCGTCATAGCCCGTCGAAAACCTCGCACTGCGCTAATAGATGAAATAGTCACAAGATGGCCAGAATTTTGTGCTCTAAAAATAGCCATGGCAGCTTCACACTGAGCAAGCGCAGAGACAAAATTTGTAATCGCGGTTTGTTTATTGGCATGAAAATACCCTGTGCCAATGGAAGCGCCTTTTCCCATTCCCGCATTCACAATAACTCTGTCCACCTGCCCCATGTCTTCCTTAAAATCGTTGAACACGTCAAACACAGCATCATGATCGTTTACATCGAGCGAGCGAATAAAAACCTGAATGTTGGCATTTATCTCAAGCAACTCATTCCTTAAGCTTTCTAAGTTCTCAAAACGGCGAGCACAAAGCGCAAGATTGCACCCTTGTTTAGCGAACTCAATCGCCATACCTTTACCTAAGCCAGAACTGGCGCCTGTTATCAGAATATTTCGTCTTATTGTCATTATCTTTTCCTGATGTCATCTTGTTTTTCACCACGCAAACGTCGGTAACTTGCGTGAGTTGGCTGTTGCAGTAAACCAAGCACTGCATCTAGGTTTTATGTACCATTGAATCAGTCTACTGCCTTTATACTCAAATAAAAATGATGCCTGATGATAAGAAGCTATAAATCCAATTCATAGTGGGTGCCTTTAAATGTAAAGACCGGGTTTGTAACACAATGGTCAAGCAAGCGTCACGGTTCTGTCAATTAGTGGCCATATAGTGGCGTTCCAAGGCAATCGCTTTGGGACCTTGCTATGAAGAAAACACACTATCGCACACTTTGGCTTTCAGACATTCACTTGGGTAACCGTGACTGTAAGGCTGAGTACCTCTTGTCATTTTTGAACAATATTACCGTGGATACCCTTTATTTGGTGGGTGACATTGTGGATATGTGGCAAATGACAAAACAATTTCGCTGGCCGAAAACACACAATCAAGTGATGCACAGACTTATGCAAATGGGTCAAGAAGGCACGCGTGTTGTGTATCTTCCTGGCAATCACGATGAACCTATTCAGTCATATTCCGGCATGGCATTTGGTGACATCGAAATTGAGCGTCAACTGGTACACACTACCGCACAGGGCAAACGTTACCTGGTGCTGCACGGCGACCAGTTTGATGGCGAAGTTACCATGGGTAAATTCCACGCATGGATTGGCGACAAAGGCTACGATTTACTCTTGTTTCTCAACCGTGAATACAACCGTTTCAGAAGCTGGAGAAAGCGAGAGTATTGGTCTTTAGCAGGCTACATCAAAAAGCACATTAAAGGCGCCAACGAGGCGATTGCTCGCTATCGAGAAGCCTGCTGCCAACGGGCAGCTGAAATGCAGCTTGATGGTGTTATTTGTGGCCACATCCACCACCCAGAAAGCAGTATGGAAAAGGGAATTCACTACATTAACGATGGTGACTGGGTTGAAAATTGTAGTGCCCTTGGCGAAGACATGGAGGGGAACTTATCACTTATTTATTATTTAGAAGAAATGGAAAGCACAAATAACGTCACCCCTATCAAGGCAAAAGCCTCTACCTCGAAAGCAGCATAACTCATCTGAATAGAGGCACACCGAATGTAGTGTGCCTTCCCTTCAATGCGAAAAAGCAATGCCGAAATACCAATGTCAAATAAGTGACATCAAACTGTGTGAAAAACGTCACATTGCCCTGTTAAAGTTCGCCAAAAACCGAGAATGACTATGTTTACTGTTGATGAAGTACTAAATAAACACTACCCTCAGGTGGCAAATAATCCGTTATTATTCAAGTCGCTGTCTTTTGTATTGCGACATTTACTCCATGAGCGAGAAATTACGGAGTTTGGTGAAACCTACCCGCACTATGAAGATATTGATTTTGTAGAGCAAGTGCTTGAATACTTCAATATCAGTTATTCTACCCGCGACGTTGAAAAAGAGCGTATTCCTACCGAAGGACGGGTTGTCATTATCGCGAACCATCCCATAGGCTCGCTGGATGCATTGGCGCTGATTAAACTGGTTAGCGAAGTTAGGCACGATTTAAAAGTGGTGGCTAACCAAATGCTTATGGCCATCGAGCCCCTGCACGATATGTTGCTTCCCGTTAATAACATGCAAGGCGGCACGCCAAAACAACACTTATCTGCCATTCAATCTCACCTAAAATCAGAAGGTGCTGTACTGATTTTCCCTGCTGGGGAAGTTTCCCGCTTACGCCCACAAGGCGTAAGAGATACACGCTGGCACTCTGGTTTTCTGCGCATGGCACGACAAGCGAAGTCCCCTATCCTTCCCGTGTATATTGATGCCAAAAATAGTCCGCTATTTTATGGTGTGTCTATGGTGTACAAACCGCTGGCCACCGCATTGCTAGTAAAAGAAATGTTTAAACAGCGCAAAAAACACCTTCCTATGCGTATTGGTGAACTCATCCCGTTTGAGTCATATCAGCAAACCACTATTTCGCTTAAAGATCAGGTAAAACTATTTAAACGCCACTTGTATCGTATAGGCAGCAATAAAAAGGGCATATTTGACACCCAGGCCCCCGTCGCCACGCCAGAAGACAGAAAGGAACTTTCACGGGCGATAAAACAGTGTGAGCACCTTGGTCAAACAACCGATGGTAAGTCTATCTACTTGTACCAACACAAAAATTGTTCTCCCATCATGCGAGAGATTGGTCGCCTGCGTGAAATTGCCTTTCGCGCCGTGGGCGAAGGTACCAATAAACGTCGCGACATCGACACCTACGATAGCCACTATTATCATTTGGTTTTGTGGGATGAAGTAGACTTAGAAATTGTTGGCGCTTATCGATTTGGCGATGCTCAATTGCTTACCCAAGAAGATCACCCCACAGGCTTATACTCTGCCACCCTCTTTGACTACAAAGAGGGTAACGACGCTCTGTTTGAGCAAGGGCTAGAGCTAGGACGAAGCTTTGTGCAACCTCGCTATTGGGGTAAACGCAGTTTAGACTATCTGTGGTTTGGTATTGGCGCATTTCTCAATCAATACCCTAAATATCGCTACCTATTCGGGGCAGTGTCACTCAGTAATGCCTACCCGCAACCGGCGAAGGATCTTATTGTTCAGTTTTACTCCACTTACTTTCCAGCCAAGTTCGGTCATGCAGAATGCAAACGCCCTTACCAAATGTCTCAGGAAATCATCCATACCTTTACTGGCAATGACTACAAAGCTGAGTTTACGCAACTTAAGCACTTGCTCGCTAATATGGGGGTTAATGTTCCTACCTTATACAAACAATACAGTGAAGTATGCAAAGACGGAGGCGTGGCTTTCTTAGGCTTTAACGTTGACCCAGATTTCAATGACTGTATTGATGGTTTAGTGGTGGTAGATTTAGAGACCTTAACCACCAAAAAGCGTAAACGCTATTTGGGCGACGTAAACTTAAAACAATCGGCCTAACCGCGGAGACGGTAATGCTTGTTCATCAAAAGAGCGCCTATCTATGTGATAGGCGTTTTTTTATAGGTCAATATTCTATCTAATGGTGCCGGCCTACCCTCAAGCGGCCTCGGAAAATTAGCGCTGGCGGCGAATTTATACCGTTAAACTCAATAGCACATCAGTGTAGATGTCTTCTAAGGTGACTAAGTCCGATAAGTGAATATGTTCATTAATTTGGTGAATAGTGTCATTAGGCACGCCGACTTCTACCACTTGTGTTTGCTCGCTGGCAAAGAAGCGCCCGTCGGACGTGCCACCAGAGGTGCTTACCACAGGGTAACGCCCGGTGGCGTTACGAACCGCTCGCTCAACGAGGTTAATTAGACAAGCGCCGCCTTTGCTCTGCGTCGTGATATAAGGTTCACAAGGGCGAGACCAGGTTAACGTGGCATTAGCGTCTACACTTTTTACCAATTGTGTTAATAAATCGCTTAAGGTTTGTTCGTTATATTGCCACGAGTAGCGAACATTAAACTCAATGCGCGCTACACCAGGAACTAAATTATCAGTAAATTTACCGCTGTCGATATGCGTCACTTGTAGGCTGGTTCCCGGAAAGTCCGCACTGCCTTCATCAAAGGCGTAACGGGTTAAGGTATTTACCACTGTCGCGGCGATGTGAAGAGCGTTAACGCTGCTTTTCGGATAAGCCACGTGGCCTTGTTTGCCATGAATGGTAATCGCCCCAGACAACGAGCCTCTGCGTCCTACTTTAATGGTATCACCCGTATGCTGGGTGGCCGTTGGTTCGCCAACTAAACACATATCCAGGGTAACCTGCTGCTCTTTGAGATAGGATGCTATCCACTTAGAGCCGTACTCAGCCTCGCCTTCTTCGTCGCTAGTAATAAGCCACCAATAGCTAATTTCACCTTGGTTGAGATAAGCTATTGCTCTTTCG
Organism: Alteromonas australica; assembly: GCF_000730385.1. NCBI lineage: Bacteria > Pseudomonadati > Pseudomonadota > Gammaproteobacteria > Alteromonadales > Alteromonadaceae > Alteromonas > Alteromonas australica. Next base: position 2,825,629 of record NZ_CP008849.1, read on the forward strand.
GTGGCCGCCAACATAGCAGAAAGCCCCGTCTTCATATCCGCTGCTCCTCGACCGTACAGCTTATTCTCACTGATAACGGGAGAAAAAGGTGGTGACTGCCATTTTGCTAGAGGACCGGGTGGCACAACATCAGTATGCCCTGAGAAAGCAAAGTGCAAAGGGCCGTGTCCCCAACGGGCAATAAGGTTTGTGACGCCGTTAACCTTATGCTTAGTGCATGAAAAACCAAGCTTTTGAAGGCGATAAATGAGGTAACTTTGGCAACCCGCGTCTTTGGGTGTTATCGACTCGCGCGCCATAAGAACTTCTGCAAAATGTATACTTCTGGCCTCTTTAGCATGATGCGGTGCGGCTTGATTCATAATAACATTCAGTATTCAGATGACTTTGCTATATTAGACAAAGGGAAGATGACAGCGACATAACAGAAATGAGACAAGCCAATGACAAGCTTTGTGTCATCAAGGAAGTCCTTTTTATCTTTAAGAAGCGTAGTACTATAAGACGTACTCGCAATGATGGAGCTAATCTGTGTTAAAAATATTTGTCCTTATACCCATTTTACTTTCGTTACTCTGGTTGGGTTACCTTAAAGCTAACCATTATTCGGTGTCACAGGGTAAACAGGGCTTTATGTATATTTTGGTTTTATCTGCGGTCATTGCATTGTTTTATACCCTTATGTTGTTTCTTACACACTAAAAAGCCAGCCTAAATAAAAAAGCCCTCAATTTATTGGATAGTCCAACTATTGAGGGCTTTTTATTTAGGCTGGCTTTAAATATATGCGCACGTCACGCAGTTAATACGGCCTGTTATAGCGACGGGGAGATGGTGACATCCGCGTCGGCACGAAGCCCTTCTACAAATTGCTGGTAAACACGCTGACCATGCATAGCAGAGAGGCGTTGCTTCAATGTACTCGCCACACTCTCTTCTAACGCAGGTGCAGGATTAACATGAGTAAGTTCCACAATGGCTACGTCGCCACTTACCAGTGACACATAATCGTATTGACTACCTTCACCCAATGCCAATGTGAACACTTTATCCACAATAGCGCGATTTACTGTGCTGCCGGAACGAGCAATACCTTCTGCCGCTTCCCAGTTCAGTGATTTTTCAGCTAACGCGTCATCAATAGACTCGCCTTTTTGTAGCTGATTAACTCGCTCTCTCGCCCACGCTTGAGCAGCTTCTTGTGCTTTTTGGTCTTGAAGCGAAGCTACGATGCCTTCACGTACTTCCTCAAGCGATTGAGTACGTTGAGGTTCATGTTCAACCACTCTAACCACTACCACAGTTTCATCGTCAATTTCGATGATGTCACTATTTACACCCTCTTCAATAAGCTCTGAAGAAAATGCCGCTTCCAGTACTGCTGGGTGGTCTAAAGCTGTAGGCGCCATATTGCGGCTAAACAGCGCCGTTTCTTGCACTGTTGCATCAACGGCATTGGCCACATCTTCAAGCGTATCTGGTACTTCAAATGCAATTTCAGCCATTAGATTTTGATCTTCAAAATAGGCTTCCGTTGCTTTATCAAGTAATAACGACTCGCGAATATCGCTTTTTACATCTTCAAATGCTGTGGTGGTTGAAGGCTTTATGTCGGTTAGCTTTATAATATGAAAACCGAATTCGCTTTCTACCACGTCTGATACCTCACCGACGTTCTCAATAGCAAACGCAGCTTCATCAAACGCCGGATCCATAGCATCTTGCGTGATATAGTCTAAGTCACCACCGGCTTCTGCCGAAAAGGTGTCCTCAGAAGAGGTTTCAGCTAAGGTAGCAAAATCAGCCCCCGCTTTAATCTCAGCAAGTAATGCTTCAGCTTTTGCCCGGGCCGCTTCAGTGTCGTCGCCAAATTCAATAAGAATGTGCGAAACACGACGCTCTTCTTCCGTTTGGTAACCCGCTAAATTATTCTCGTAATAGCTGCGAACTTCATCATCATCTACAGATACGCGAGATTTCAGATCGTCAATAGATAACATCACATAAGCTAATTTAACCTGCTCTTCAGTATCGAAAGCGGCAATATTTGCGTTGTAGTACGCATTAATATCATCTTCGGTAACCTCAACACCCTCAGAGAATGAGGCTGAATCAATAACAAGATAGTTAGCGTCACGAGTTTGGCCTTGCAGCGTATTGGCTAACTCAACTTCACCTTCCAACGCAAATGCAGAGTTAGTCAAAGCAGCAGCCAATTGATTTTGTGTCATTTGCGTACGCAAGTAATCACGGAAATCCGCTACTTGAAAGCCATTTTGACGCAAAATGGTTTGGAATCGTTGATTGTCGAATTGACCACCAAATTGGAATTCCGGCATTTGTGTGATGGTTTCTTTAATTTGCTCATCACTGACTCTAAGCCCTAATGCTACCGCTTCTTGCTGAATAAGCTTTTCGGCAATTAAACGGTCAAGAACATTGCGCTTAAAGTCACTTAGGTACTGCTCACTTGAAAATAACTGGGCAATACTTTCACCAAATTGAGACTCCATTTGCGCGCGTTGATTTTGGTACGCTCGCTCTAATTCTTGTGCGGAAATCTCTTCGCCATTCACCGTTGCGACTGCGGTAGAACCTGATGAAGTCAGGTAGCTGCCTACGCCAGCAAAGACGAAACTTAATACGATGAGCGCAATAATGGCCATCGCCCAAGGGCCTTGAGAACCTTCTCTGATTCTTTCTAGCATGATTGTTCTTCAACTCCGTTGCTTACTACACTTACCAAGTACACAACCCTAAACGAATTACGCAATTACCTTGGCAAAATAAGCGCTGATTATAACCTAATACGTGGGAAGATAAATGGCCTAACATGAACTAATAACAATTAGATGGGAACAAGACGCATGCTTGTTGAAAGGACACTTAGCTTGCCTATGTAGTAGGCAGTGATATGACACTACAAATAAAAAAGGCGATGGACTAGCCATCGCCTTTTCAATAATATTTTTGCTTAGTTACAAGCGTCTTTCAGTGCTTTACCAGCTTTGAAAGAAGGAACTTTCGCTGCTGAAATCTGAATAGTCTCACCAGTTTGTGGGTTACGGCCACTGCGAGCTGAACGTTCGCGAACTGAGAAAGTACCAAAACCTACTAGTGCTACCTGATCGCCTTCTTTTAGCGCTGCAGTAACTGAGTCAGTGAATGCATCAAGAGCGCGGCCAGCGGCTGCTTTAGAAATGTCTGCACCAGCAGCGATTTGGTCGATTAGTTGAGACTTGTTCACAATTATGATCCCCTTCGATTGTTATTATACTGTTTGTCCAAAACGATTTGATTGAACGTTATAGCAAGCTTGATCTTTAAGTTCAAGCAATCTGTCACAAATAGTTAACTTTTGTTGAATCGCTGCAATCCCTTTTGTGGCAAGGCTTCAAGCGAATACAAACTAAAGGTAACACAACTTCTGCGACTTGAAAGCCCTAATTTGAAAAAAAATGGCGATTTACAAAGGTTATGCACATTTTTTAAACAAATATTAAAGAAAAATGGCTACACCCCTTTAAAATAAAGCGTTGCAGCCGGTTTTTTTTATGACTTAGTGACAACTTCAAATTTGTCTACTGGTTCTTGAAGTGCGATATCTAACACTTCATCTATCCACTTAACAGGATGAATACTTAAGTCTTTTTTCACATTTTCTGGAATTTCTTCCAAATCACGTTCATTGTCTTTCGGTATCACCACCGTTTTGATGCCACCACGATGTGCTGCCAGCAGTTTTTCTTTCAACCCACCAATGGCTAAAACCTCTCCACGCAGCGTTATTTCACCTGTCATGGCCACTTCGCATTTCACCGGGTTACCGGTCAATGTTGAAACGAGGGCGGTACACATAGCAATACCTGCACTAGGGCCATCTTTCGGTGTTGCCCCTTCTGGTACGTGCACATGGATATCACGTTTCTCGTAAAAATCGTCGTTAATGCGAAGTTTTTCAGCACGGCTTCGCACGACTGTCATGGCCGCCTGAATAGACTCTTGCATGACATCCCCCAGTGATCCCGTAGAAGTCATCTTGCCTTTACCGGGTACCGCGGTGGTTTCTATTGTTAGTAAGTCACCACCTACCTGAGTCCAAGCTAGGCCAGTAACTTGTCCAATTTGGTTATCTTTGTCAGCCTTACCATAATCAAAACGTTGTACGCCTAAGTAATCTTTTAAGTTGTCTTGGTTAACCACCACTTTGTCTTTACTTTTCGTCAGCAGGATATCCTTCACTGCTTTACGACAAACCTTAGACACTTCACGTTCTAAGCTTCGTACGCCCGCTTCACGGGTGTAGTAGCGTATCATACCAATTACAGCAGAATCGGTGATTTCCAACTCTTTTGCTTTTAAGCCATTACGCTCCATTTGCTTACCAATTAAATGATTCTTGGCAATATTGAGTTTTTCGTCCTCTGTGTAACCCGACAATCGAATCACTTCCATTCTATCTAGCAATGGCCCAGGGATATTCATGCTGTTAGACGTGGCAACAAACATGACATCAGACAAGTCATAGTCAACTTCAAGATAATGATCGCTGAAGCTGTTGTTTTGCTCAGGGTCAAGGACTTCCAATAGCGCTGACGCAGGATCACCACGCATATCTGAAGACATTTTGTCGATTTCATCTAACAAAAACAGTGGATTTTTTACGCCAACTTTTGCCATTTTCTGAATGAGCTTGCCAGGCAAAGAACCAATATATGTTCTTCTGTGTCCACGGATTTCCGCTTCATCACGTACGCCACCTAACGCCATACGAACGTATTTACGCCCGGTCGCTTTAGCCACTGACTGGCCAAGAGACGTCTTACCTACCCCTGGCGGCCCCACTAAACAAAGGATAGGACCTTTTAATTTTTTGACACGCTGCTGGACGGCAAGGTATTCAAGTATGCGCTCTTTAACTTTTTCGAGTCCGTAATGGTCTTCATTAAGCACGACTTCCGCCCGTGACAAATCTTTCTTCACTGGCGAACGCTTATTCCACGGCACATTGGTAAGCCACTCTATGTAGCTACGAAGCACCGTGGCTTCCGCCGACATAGGCGACATCATTTTAAGCTTTTGCAGTTCAGATTTCGCTTTATCTTCTGCCTCTTTCGGCATTTTAGCGTCAGCAATTTTCTTCGAGAGGGCTTCAAATTCGTCAGGCGCGTCATCCAGTTCGCCTAATTCTTTTTGAATGGCTTTCATTTGCTCATTCAAATAGTATTCGCGCTGACTTTTTTCCATCTGCTTTTTAACGCGAGTACGAATTTTCTTCTCGACTTGCAATAAATCTATCTCGCCTTCCATCAAGGCCATAAGATATTCTAGGCGCTCATTCACCCCTTTCATCTCTAGTACTTTCTGTTTTTCAGTCAGTTTTAGAGGCATGTGAGCCGCCATTGTATCGGCAAGGCGTGCAGCATCATCGATACCGTTTAGCGAGGTCAGTACCTCTGGTGGTATCTTTTTATTAAGTTTCACATAGCCTTCGAATTGAGATACGGCTGAACGAATGAGGACTTCCTGTTCGCTTTCATCGATGGCTTCGTCTTCAATTTTAGACACGGTGGCCACGAAATAAGGTTCGGACTGTTCATAACTTTCTACCTGACCACGAACACTGCCTTCTACAAGTACCTTTACCGTGCCGTCAGGTAGTTTTAGCAACTGAAGAATGGTCGCTATGGTACCTACGTTGTAAATATCTTCTGATTCAGGTTCATCTACACTCGCGTCTTTTTGCGCAGCAAGAAAGATTTGCTTGTCATTGTCCATTGCCGCTTCTAAACAGCGGATTGATTTCTCACGCCCAACAAATAAGGGTATGACCATATGTGGATAAACGACCACGTCCCGCAAGGCAAGTACAGGAATTTCAATGCGATTCTCACGCTCAACTGTCATACGTGTTCTCTATTAGTTTGCAATGTCGATTTATATGGGGATGCAAAGTCAAAGTTCAATTAAAACTTATTAAAGTGCATGTAATCCCACCCTTTTACTTAACCATTATCGATTTTAGACCGCATGGCAACACTTAGTTAGTAAATCTGGCAGAAAGGATAGCTAAATTAAGACTGATAGCTTAAATATCCACCAAATGAGGTTGCTAGGGTTAATTTGATTTTGCCACCTCTTACTTTTTTAAAAGACGAAAAGGGAAGCGTGAGTGGCCTTGGCTTTCGCCAAGATTCGATTTTTTTGAATGTTGAATGGGTGTGAGGAAAACAAAGATAAGAGGGGCTAACAACAAAAAGGCCCTTAACGGGCCTTTTCTAAAATGGCTTACTCAGAAGCCGCTTTCTTTTCGTTACTGTCATAAATAAGAATGGGCTTAGACTCGCCGCGTATTACGGTTTCATCAATAACCACCTTACTGACATCGTCCATTGAAGGCAGCTCGTACATAGTGTCGAGTAGAACGGCTTCAACAATAGAGCGAAGGCCTCGTGCACCGGTTTTACGCTGCATGGCTTTTTTCGCAATAGCATGTAGTGCGTCGTCGCGAAACTCTAGCTCTACCTCTTCCATATCGAAAAGGGCTGCGTATTGCTTTGTAATCGCATTTTTAGGTTCACGAAGAATCTGAATTAACGCATCTTCGTTCAACTCTTCAAGACTGGTTACTACCGGTAAACGCCCAATAAACTCGGGAATCAAGCCGTATTTAACCAAGTCTTCAGGTTCAACCTGTTTAAACAACTGACTAATTTCTTGCTTATTGTCGGTAGACTTCACTGATGCGCCAAAGCCAATGCCTGCGCCAGTTTGTGCTCGTTGCTCGATAACTTTATCAAGCCCTGCAAATGCACCACCGCAAATAAATAAGATTTTAGAGGTATCTACCTGAAGGAATTCCTGTTGAGGATGCTTGCGTCCACCTTGTGGAGGCACAGAGGCAACCGTTCCTTCAATAAGCTTAAGCAATGCTTGCTGTACACCTTCACCAGACACATCACGGGTAATAGATGGGTTGTCTGACTTACGAGAAATTTTGTCAATTTCATCAATGTATACAATACCGCGTTGCGCTTTTTCCACTTCATAGTCACATTTTTGCAGTAACTTTTGAATAATGTTTTCTACGTCTTCACCCACGTAACCGGCTTCAGTTAGCGTGGTGGCGTCTGCCATAGTGAAAGGAACGTCTAATAGCCGTGCTAGGGTTTCTGCCAGTAATGTTTTACCACTGCCTGTAGGGCCAATAAGCAAGATATTACTTTTGCCTAATTCAACCCCATCGTGCACGTCACCGTTACGTAAACGCTTATAGTGGTTATACACTGCTACCGACAATACCTTTTTGGCATGTTCTTGGCCAATAACGTAATCATCAAGGTGTGAATGAATTTCACTTGGTTTCGGTAAAGCATCCTGCTTTTGCTTTGGCGCGATTTCCTTGATTTCTTCGCGAATGATATCGTTACATAACTCTACACACTCGTCGCATATAAATACCGACGGGCCTGCAATTAATTTTCTTACTTCGTGTTGGCTTTTGCCACAAAACGAGCAGTACAGTAACTTGTTGTCACCATCACCGCTTTGTTTATCACTCATTACTTTTGCCTCTGCCTTGCCTGAACCTAAAACCAAAGTGTGCTATGCACATGTTCAGGACTACTATAACTATACTACTTAGTTGCGGCTGCGTCAGATCGATTTGTTAAAACCTGATCGATAAGGCCATACTCTTTAGCCTCAGTCGCACTTAGGAAGTTATCCCTATCAGTATCACGTGCTACTGTGTCGTAGTCTTGCCCTGTATGCTGAGCCATCAAGCGATTTAACTTCTCTTTAATAGACAAGATTTCTTTCGCATGAATTTCAAAATCTGATGCCTGGCCTTGGAACCCACCTAATGGCTGGTGAATCATTACGCGAGAATTAGGCAGACAGAAACGCTTGCCCTTCGCGCCTGCTGAAAGGAGGAATGCTCCCATGCTTGCAGCTTGCCCCATACACACGGTACTCACATCAGGCTTGATGAAGTTCATGGTGTCATAAATGGCCATTCCCGCGGTGACTGAACCACCAGGAGAGTTAATATAAAGGAAAATATCTTTCTCTGGATTTTCCGCTTCTAGGAATAACATTTGAGCCACAATCAGGTTTGCCATGTGGTCTTCAACTTGCCCTACTAAGAAAATAACGTTTTCTTTTAGCAGGCGAGAATAAATATCGTAAGAACGTTCCCCTTTGGAAGTTTGCTCTACTACCATAGGGACAAGTGCATTCATTGGATCGAACGGGGTATTAGTCATAGCTACCTTGATTATCTAGCGTTAAAAACAAAAATGCTCGGAAGGCTCCGAGCATTTAAGCAGTTGCTGATGGGTTAAGTCAATCAGACAGTAAAAAATTACGCCTGTTTGTTCATAACCTCGTCAAAAGCTTTTGTTACTTCGGTAACATTTGCTTGCTCAAGAACCCACTCAATAGCTTGCTCTTCAAGTGCAACGTTTTGCATTTGCTGCATAAGCTCTTGGTTGTTGTTGTAGTATTCTACCACTTCTTGTGGGTCTTCGTACGCTGAAGCAGCAGTTTCGATCATCTCGTTAACTTTCGCTTCATCAGCTTTAAGCTCGTTTTGCTTGATCACTTCACCAAGGATAAGGCCGATTGAAACACGACGCTTAGCATTGTCAGTGAAGAGTTCAGCTGGAAGCTCAGGAAGGTTTTGACCACCGCCTTGTTGGCTGAAACGCTGCTTCGCTTGTTCACGCAGAGCGTTAACTTCTTGGTCGATAAGCGCTTGAGGAATATCAAATTCGTTTGCTTCAACAAGTTTAGCGATAACGTCTTCTTTAACCTGCGCTTTTAACGTTTGGTTAAGTTCACGTTCCATGTTCTTACGAACTTCAGCTTTAAGCGCGTCTACACCGCCTTCTTCAACACCGAAAAGCTTGGCAAATTCTTCGTCTACTTTAGGTAGAGATTGGCCTTCCACTTTTTTCACGGTTGCTTGGAATACCGCTTCTTTACCTTTTAGGTTTTCAGCGTGATAATCTTCAGGGAAAGTCACTTCGATAGTCACTTCTTCACCCGCTTTCGCGCCAACCAACGGCTTTTCGAAACCAGGAATCATGCGGCCTTGACCCAGTTCTAGTGCGAAATCTTCAGCTTTACCACCTTCGAATTCTTCACCGTCAACCGTGCCTACGAAATCGATGATAACTTTGTCATCTTTTTTCGCTTTACGCTTAACTTCTTTCCAGCTAGCGTGCTGCTTTTGCAGGGTTTCCATCATGTTATCTAGATCTTCGTCAGTAATGTCTACTACTGGCTTTTCAATCTCGATATCGCTTACACCTTTCACTTCTACTTCAGGGTAAACTTCAAATGAGGCGACAAATTCAAGATCTTGTCCGTCTTCATCTTTCGTTAATTCAAACTTTGGCATGCCAGCAGGTTGAATTTTTTCCTGAACGATAGCTTGGTAGAAGTTTTGCTGCATTACGTCGCCAGCAACTTCTTGGCGAACCGCTTGGCCGAAACGTTTTTTAATTACGCTTACTGGAACTTTTCCTGGACGGAAGCCATTGATGCGTTGTGTTTTCGCCAACTGTTGTAGGCGTGACTTAACCGCTGAATCAACAGCGTCAGCTGGAACGCTGATAGTAAGACGGCGTTCTAAACCCTGGGTCGTCTCGACAGAAACTTGCATTATGTTACCTCAACTATACGCCTCTATAGGCGCTTGGTTCACAATCCCCTCTCCCGCTATGCCATCAATTTTGTGGCGGATCACATCGGGGTAGAGGTCGTTTTTGGCGTTTGTATTCCCAAAATTCAGCGCAGTATATCACTGCACTTCACTAACCTGAGACAAACGCACCGGTTAAAAAAAGACGCGGTAGTATACAGCCGCACTAAACAAGAGTCGAGAGGGAAACACAAGTTTGTAACACCCAATTGACCGAATAACAGACGATCGGTGCAAAATTCGTTGAAAACAAGGAGAAAAAAGGAAATTGACGAAAGAAGAATGGTCGGTGAGACAGGATTTGAACCTGCGACCCCTTGTACCCAAAACAAGTGCGCTACCAAGCTGCGCCACTCACCGACGAGGATCTTTTAAAAAGAACTGCTTTTAAATTAAAGCATAAAATATGGTGCGGAAGGAGAGACTTGAACTCTCACGCCGTGAAGCACTGGAACCTAAATCCAGCGTGTCTACCAATTCCACCACTTCCGCAAAAAAGTGGGGTGGACGATGGGACTTGAACCCACGACAACCGGAATCACAATCCGGGGCTCTACCAACTGAGCTACGCCCACCATAGAGGTGCTTGCAATAAACAGTATGTGAATTGTAGACATACTATTTTGAAAATTCTACCACGCTGTCAGGACCTACCTGACCCGCATGGCGCGCCCGGCAGGATTCGAACCTGCGACCCACGGCTTAGAAGGCCGTTGCTCTATCCAGCTGAGCTACGGGCGCTCGGCGAATCTTCGCTTGCAAAAGTGGTCGGTGAGACAGGATTTGAACCTGCGACCCCTTGTACCCAAAACAAGTGCGCTACCAAGCTGCGCCACTCACCGACTATTGTAGCGGCGTTTGAAGCGTTTTGCCTCTGTGCCGTTACGGGGTGCGAATATTACTGACTTGCCCCCACCTCGTCAAACACTTTTTTAAATAAAAATTCCAACCGCTCACAAAGCAGGCATTATCGTGTTTTTTTAATCAATTTGATGGCTATTTATACATTATAAGGTGAATTAAGGCCTTTACCCCGCCCTTGTATGGGTAGAACTCTGTTGCATGTTTATTTGCGCAAAACGAAAAATAAAAAGAAAAAGCGAAAAAGTCTTTGAAGGAAGGTAACTATTTTATGCTTGCTACTGGTCTAAATAAGCCTATATGTGAAACAATAATGACCACTTGTTGATCACTATAGAAAGTATATCCCTTTTATGACCGCTCACCTAATTGATGGCAAGCTAATTGCCAAACAAGTTCGCCAACATGTTTCTTCATATGTAGACTCTTTAATTGAGGCTAAAAAAAGACAACCTGGCCTTGCCGTTGTTTTAGTAGGAAGTGATGCAGCTTCTCAAGTTTATGTGTCTAACAAACGAAAGGCGTGTGAAGAAGTGGGGTTTGTTTCTCGCTCTTTTGATTTGCCTGCAGACACGTCAGAAGAAAAGTTACTTTCTATCGTTGATGATTTAAATGCTGACAATGAAATAGACGGTATATTGGTACAACTGCCCTTACCAGCGGGTTTAAACGCTGAAAAAGTCTTAGAGCGCATTCACCCGCATAAAGATGTAGACGGATTCCACCCTTACAATATTGGCCGACTCGCGCAAAGAATTCCCGCACTACGCCCCTGTACCCCAAAGGGGATCATGACAATGATAGAGGCGACGAAGAGACCGGTAAAAGGTTTAGACGCCGTTATCATAGGTGCCTCAAATATTGTGGGCCGTCCTATGAGTTTAGAGCTACTACTGGCGGGTTGCACCGTGACTACCTGCCATAAATTCACGCAAGACTTAAAAGCGCATGTCAATCGTGCCGACCTTCTTGTGGTGGCGGTAGGAAAGCCTAACTTCATTCCTGGAGAGTGGATTAAGCCTGGCGCAATTGTTATTGATGTAGGTATCAACCGTATGGGCGATGGCTCGTTAGTGGGTGACGTTGAGTTTGAGAAAGCCAAGGAACGAGCGGGATGGATTACACCAGTGCCTGGGGGCGTAGGCCCAATGACAGTGGCAAGTCTCATTGAAAACACGCTAGAAGCGTACGTAAAGTTCCATTCTTAATATTTCATGGAAAATCAACATTACATCTCGGCGACATTGCAATGGGTGGATGATATCGTCATCCACCACAACTTTTGTCCCTTTGCTCGCTATGCCCGCTATCCTGGCGGAATACATTGTGAAGTGACAGCCGCCACAGCCGATGCAGGGAGTGTCCTTGCGACATTGTTTGATGAATGTAGACGCCTCGACAATGACGCCAATATTGCGACGACGCTCCTAATACTGACAAACGAAGATGCAAAAGACTTTAATCGTTACCTTGATATTCTTGCGATAGCAGAAAAAATGTTGAGTGATTGGGGATATGCAGGCATTTATCAACTCGCCAGCTTTCATCCAGACTACCAATTTGAAGGTGAAGACAGTGCGTCACCCTCTCACTTTACCAACCGTTCTCCGTATCCGCTGCTTCATTTAATCCGCGAATCAGACATTTCGAAATATATGCAAAATGAAGAGGATGCGGAAAAGATTTACACTCATAATATGGAAAAGGCGCAGACGCTAGGTTGCCCTTATTTCAGAGATAAGTTGAAAGCGCTCAAAACGAATTAAAAAAGCCTGTCCAAATAGACAGGCCAAAAGATGGGTCCAGGGAAACCAAATACAGCGACCCAAACATCCGTATTTGGCTCAAGTTTAAATTTCACTGCAAACTTGAAGTTTTATCATACCTGAACTATGTGATTAAAATATTACATAATGTGGGGTTGAGCCAATAAATAATTAACAAAATGTTTCAGTGATAACACTTTATTACCCATGAATAACAACAATATACCTATCACTCCCATAGGTTTTATCACCAGCCCTTTTAAGCAGAAGTTCGCGATCCCACGACAACCTAATTTGGCGAAGGCAAAAGGGCATATCACCCTCACTGAACAATTTAACGACATACGTGTATTTAAAGGGTTAGAAGGCTTTAGCCATGTGTGGGTACTGTTTCAGTTTCACAAGAATAGTGATAAAGGTTGGAAGCCCACGGTAAAGGCACCACGATTAGGTGGCAATGAGACATTAGGGGTATTTGCTAGCCGCAGTACACATAGACCTAATGGGATTGGGATGTCTGTTTTAAAACGCGGAGGCTACTACAAACACAACGGCCTCGTGCAGTTAGAGGTAGAAGGGCTAGACTTACTGGATGGCACCCCTATCTTAGATATCAAGCCTTACCTTCCCTATGCGGACATATGTGAAAGCGCCACAGACAAGCTAGATGATTATGCCCCTATTCCCAATCGCCAAGTTGTGATTAGCGAGCAAGCAAGGGCAAGCCTAACTAAAGCGAGCATGACCCACAGCGATTTAGAGACACTGATTGTTTCTGTGCTACAGCAAGATCCGCGACCAGCGTACAAACACAAACTCGATGACGATCCGAAGGAATACCGTGTCATGCTGTATGCGTACGATATTTACTTTTATGTTCAGCAGGGAACACTGGTTGTCACACAATTGAAAGCGGTTTAAATCAACACGGTTGTAGCACAATTGCTATTTGTTAATTAGAATACGCCAGATCTACCCATTTATTATTTTTTATAGGAAAACTGCACCGAATGCGCACTAGTCAATATTTGCTTGCCACGCAGAAAGAAACCCCCGCCGATGCTGAGGTTATCAGCCACCAGCTAATGTTGCGTGCGGGCATGATAAGAAAGCTAGCCTCTGGTCTATATACTTGGTTACCCAGTGGCCTTCGCGTATTAAACAAAATTTCAAATATCGTGCGTGAAGAAATGAATAAAGCCGGCGCGATTGAAGTGTTGATGCCCGTGGTTCAGCCCGCTGACCTTTGGCAAGAATCTGGACGTTGGGACGAATATGGCCCTGAACTTTTACGTGTCAAAGACCGCCATCAGCGAGACTTTGTATTAGGCCCCACTCATGAAGAAGTCATTACTTCTTTGGTGCGCAATGAAATTAGCAGCTACAAGCAACTGCCGTTAAACCTATATCAAATTCAAACGAAATTTCGTGACGAAGTTCGCCCTCGTTTTGGCATCATGCGTGGTCGTGAGTTCACCATGAAAGATGCGTACAGCTTCCACTTAGAAGACAGCTGTTTAGAAAAAACGTATCAAATCATGTTTGAGGCGTACTGCAATATTTTCACCCGTTTAGGCCTAGATTTTAGAGCGGTCATTGCAGATTCAGGCTCTATTGGCGGCAACCACTCTCACGAATTTCATGTTTTAGCTGACTCAGGTGAAGATGCCATTGCCTTTGCCAGTGACAGTAACTATGCCGCCAATGTGGAAATGGCAGAAGCCATAGCACCTGAGAAGCAACACGCCTCCGGTTTAGCTGAAGAAGTCGTCAGCGTAGACTCCGCAGACCTAGAAACCGCATTAGCGTCACTCAATGTTGACGCAGCACAAGCCGTAAAAGTGATTGTGGTCAAAGGCGAATCAGAAGAGGGCGAGGCAGAACGCTGGGTAGCGTTAGTGCTGTCAGCGCAGCATACGCTGAACGACATTAAAGCGGAAAAAGTTGCCGGTATACAGGTACCTTTGGTGGTTGCTAGTGAAGAAAAAGCAACCGCTGTACTTGGTGTACACCCTACGTTTGCCGACCCGAGCGCACTGACGCTTCCTACTGTGGTAGATTTGAGTGCAGCTGCCCTTGCAGATTTCGTGTGTGGTGGTAACAGCGAGAACACCATGCGTAAAAACGCGAACTGGGTGGGTGAGCTTGAAACAGCAGATTTGAGAAATGTAGTTTCCGGCGACGCCTCACCTGACGGAAATGGTACACTGGAAATTAAACGTGGTATCGAAGTCGGTCATATTTTCCAGTTAGGCAGCAAATACTCAGAAGCCATGAATTGCGGTGTGTTAAGCGAAACAGGCAAACACCAAACCCTAACCATGGGTTGCTATGGTATTGGCGTTTCACGTATTGTGGCTGCGGCAATCGAGCAAAATCATGATAAGTTTGGTATTAAGTGGCCCGATCCTATCGCTCCCTTTAAGCTGGCGCTTATTCCAATGAATATGCACAAATCTCATCGCATCAAGGAAGCGGCTGAAGGCTTATATAAAACCTTGTTAGACATGGGCATAGAAGTGCTATTCGACGATAGAAAAGAGCGCCCAGGCGTCATGTTCAACGACATGGAACTTATCGGTATTCCTCACACAATTGTGATTGGTGAAAGAAACTTAGACAATCAACAGGTGGAATATAAAAATCGCCATACAGGTGAAAAACAACTGATTGATTTGTCGGCTGCGAGAGAATTTGTCGCCACCTTGTAAGCGACAATAAACTCGGCAGAAGGAGGATGCATGCGAGTCACTTTTTACGGCGTTAGAGGGTCTATTCCGACCCCTGGCGCAGCGTACATCAAGTACGGTGGAAATACCGCATGCGTTCACGTTGAGCTTAACGACGGCACCGATATCATATTAGACTCAGGCACGGGCATTCGTCTGTTAGGCAATAAGTTAAAAAACAAAACCTCCCCTATCCACCTATTATTAAGTCATAATCATTGGGACCATATACAGGGTTTTCCATTTTTCTCTCCGATATACCAGGCTAACCGCGATATCTTTATTTACCCTGGCCAAACATCACTTGCACAGCATGATCATATTTTGCAGCAAATGGAAGGCTCATTCTTTCCCGTGTCTCCTTGTGATTTACACGCGAATATCCAATTTAAAACATTTCCTGAAAATCAAATGTCATGGCAAATTGGCAATGCGAAAATAAAGCGGTTAAGGATGAACCACCCCGGAAAAGGCAGTGCCTATTGTCTTGAAGAAGACGGCGTGAAACTGGCGTATATTACCGACAATGAGCTCTATCCTCCCTATCAAAAAGAAACAAACTTTTTAGGTTTTGTGGATTTTGCGAAAGATGCAGATATGATAATTCATGATGCACAATACTTAGCCTCTGACATGCCAGATAAATCAGGTTGGGGGCATTCAGTGGCTGAAGAAGCGGTAAAACTGGCGCTTGCATGCCAAGCGAAGCATCTCGCTTTATATAGTCATGATCCAGATCGCACCGATAAAGATATAGATATGATTGTCGAACACTGTGAGCAGTACATTACCGTCACAGAATCTGCATTAGCTGTTTTTGCTTCTGCGGAAGGGCAAACCCTCATTTTTTAACGATAAAATTACGTCCACCACCACGGAGAAATAAGGTGTCAGTGTTAAAGTCCTTACTATATATGGCTGTGTTTACTTCATGCAGTCAGCACGTACATGCTCAAGAAAAACAGCAGAGTGAAGATAGCGACGAAAATGATATTGAAGTTATCGATATTATTAAGCGCGATGTGACTACGGAAAGCGCTTTAGACAATCGCATGGAAGGCGATAAAGAAGCGCTGGATAACTCCTTCGCCATGACCCAACACAGGCAAAATTATATTCTTCCCATAACTTACATCACTAACCCCAATTCGGCCGGCAATAGTGAATTAACGGAAGAAAATATTGATAAAAAAGAAGCTAAATTCCAGGTCAGCACTAAGTTCCCGTTGTATCTAGAAGAAGCCGGTTTCGACGGAGTTTACTTTGGTTTTACCCTCACATCATTTTGGCAATTGTACAACAGTGAAGTATCAAAGCCGTTTCGCGAAACCAACTACGAACCAGAAGTGTTTTGGCAAGAAACCGCTGATTACTCTGTTTTCGGCTACAAGTTTAATACCTTCCAAGTAGGTTTTAATCATATGTCAAACGGCCAAAGTGGCTTGCAATCACGCAGTTGGAACCGCCTGTTTGCCTCAATCGTGTTTAGTGATAACGATGATATCTATTACCTCAAGACGTGGTACCGTATTCCGGAAGACGAAAAAGACGACATTAATGATCCTACCGGAGATGACAACCCAGATATTCAAGACTACTACGGCAGAATAGAGCTTGGGTATGGCCGTAAAATTGGCGCATTTAAAATGATGGCATTGCTAAGAAATAACTTAGACTTTGACGAAAACCGAGGCAGCATTCAACTCGACTTTACCTATCCTATCTCTGATAGATACGAGCTGCTACTGCAATACTTTAACGGCTACGGCGACTCGTTAATTGACTATAATCGCTCTCAAGAGCGTATTGGTGTTGGATTCCAACTACTGTTCTTATAACACGCGCCTTATAAATAGTGGCGCGCAACCTTAGCGAGCAATGACACCCGCCGCTTTGTAAAGCTGCAGGTGTACATCCACCAGCGCTGCGATATCTCGCTGATAGCCGCCACCAATAACGGCGGCTATGGGCACACCACAGCCATCGGCGAAATCAAATACCCGCTTATCACGGGTGAGAACACCTTCTGTCGTGACATTCAACAAGCCTAAATCGTCATTGACATGAATGTCCACGCCAGCGTCGTAAATGATTGCATCAGGTTGAAATTGACGTAGAACTAAAGTGAGCGCCTCATCAAGGGTCGTTAAATATTCATCGTCACCTGCCCCTTTGAGCAAACCAATATCGATATTTGATTGCTGTTTTCGGTGAGGGAAGTTTTTTTCACCGTGGATAGACAACGTAAAGATATCGTTATCATTCTCTGCCAACTTAGCCGTACCGTCCCCTTGATGTACATCTAAATCAAGAATAAGTACATTATCAATATGTGACGCCTTTTGCATTGTCTTCGCCGCAAGGTACAAGTCGTTAAACAGGCAAAAACCCGAGCCATAATCTGCAAATGCATGATGATAGCCTCCCGTCAGGTTGAGGGCTTTGCCTTGTTCAATGGCAAGTTGTGCCGTTAAACAGGTACCTGCCACAGCGGTGTAGGTACGTTTAATCAATTGCTCAGACCATGGAAAGCCAATTCGACGCATCGCTTTTACATCTAATGTACCGCTAGATAGCGCCTTCACGTAATCCTGAGAATAATACTGATACAAGTCACGTTCTGATAGGGGGAGTGGCTGCGTAAAGCCCGATTCACTCACCCCTCGCTTCACCAGTTCATCTCTTATCCCCACGTATTTTTCTATTGGGAATCTGTGTCTATGAGGTAATTCGAGTTGACTATAAATGGGGTGAAACACCAATGGGATCATGCAGGGCGCCTAATAAAACTGTCTAACACTGACGAAAAAAGGCGTACTTACTATTTTGTAATACGCCTTGTTAAGATAGTGTCAAAGCCGTCTTATCGGGTCAAACTATTCACGACTTTTTCTACGTTAAATGACATACTCTTCATAGAGCGGGAAATATCATCACCTTGCGCCAACTGATGATACTTTTCTGATGATGTCACTACATTATTAATAATACTTTCCACTTGCTGCAATACGGCTTCCTGCTCATCGGCCGCTTCGTTCAGCGCCACAACAACACTGGCAGTTTCTTGAATGTCTTTCACTACTTCATTTAGGGTATCTAGCGCGATAGCCGCTTCTGCCGCATTATTGTCAGACAAGGTTTTACCCGTCGACATCGCAGACACAGCGCCTTTTGCTTCCGACTCAAAACTACTCAGAATATCATTAATTTCTTTGGTCGATTGCTGCGTCTTGGCAGCCAGTGCGCGTACTTCATCTGCAACCACGGCAAAACCTCTACCATGCTCTCCAGCTCGTGCTGCTTCAATCGCTGCGTTTAACGCTAATAAGTTGGTTTGATCAGCAATTTCATTAATCACATTAACCACTTTTAAAATATTGGTACTGCGATTTTGCAATTCAGAGACTATATCACTTGATTCCGTTACCGTTTCAGCCAATTGTTTAAAGCCTAAATTGGCTTTTTCAAATGTGGCATAGCAACTTGCCACATTTTTTTCTGAATTGTTTGTCGCCACTGCCACTTGATCGGTAATTGCCACCAAATTCTGAACAATCTCTTTGAGTTTATCAGTACTGCTGTCTAGAGACCGCGATGCCGAACGCTGGCCGTTGGCGCCTTCCATAATAGAGGCACTAACCTGACTAAGCGTACCAAAGGCCCGCTCCATTTCTTGTTCCGCATCTTGCAACTGTCTAACCGACTCTTTCAGCTTTGTCTGAAGCGAGCGGGCTGAATCGGCTAGCACGCCAAGTTCGTGGTAACTCGAATAAGAGAGGTCGTAATCATATTGACTGGCCGCTAAATTTGAAATACACCCTGCGACTTGCTTGATTGGCTTAATAACATGTTTACGAAGACAATATATGACGTAAGCCACGCTCAATATAGACAGTGACAACGCGGCCACCATGATTATCCATAAGATGCTTCGCGTGTTGCTTTTAAGGTCAGAGATAGCCGTAGCCGATTCTGAAGCGATATTTTGTGAAATACTGGTCAGTAACTTAGCAGGCGCTCTATCGATCCCTCTCACGTAGCTGTCACCAACTTTAGGATCGAACCCGGATTGTACGTAAGCCTCGTAACCCTCCCGGTACTTCTGCGCCATCACCTGATGGGCGCTTTGAAATTCTCTGATGTCCGCTTTGGCTTCGTTACTAATTATGTCGTTTAGCAACATACTTTCGAACGCACGTGTAATCTCCTGTTCTTTTTGCTTAAATCGCGACCAGTATTTTTCACGGTCGTCTTGGTTGTGCCCGCGTAACAGCACATTTTTCCATTCTTGAACTTGGGTTTTAAATGCACTGTGAATATGATTGACATCTCTTTCCGATTGCACCAGCGTGTTTTCTAACTCATCAAAGGCGTTCAAAAGAGAAAACGCCTTCATGATAGATGCACTATTTAACAAAACTAAAATCATCAAACTGGCAAGAACGGGGGTCATTACCAATCGACTTATGCTGGTGAAATTGAACACGACTTAACCTTTAGTATAAGAAGTAAAAAGGACGCGGCCATTAGATGATCGTTTTGTGACAGAAGGGTGACACTAAAGGTATTATTAAAAATACGTTTATATATACTTTTATACTCTTGCTATGCACAGGTTATTATAGCAGTGAAATCAGATACGCCCCTAACTCGCTATCGGAGCTTGTTTTACCTCTTAAGGGGGTTGTAATGGACTATTGCCAAGTTAAGTTAAGGTAAGAAAGCGCTAAATCGTCGGCCGAGCTCACGGGACTAAGATCACTAAAATACCAATTCAAATGCCTCATTGACTTACTAACTTGACGAGCAACAAACAAAAAGTCCGCAATTATGCGGACTTAAATATGATTGAGTGCCTGTTAATGCCAGAGCATTCTTAAAGGCGCATTATTCCCACTCAATGGTAGCTGGCGGCTTACCTGAAATATCGTAAACCACACGGCTAATACCGTCGATTTCATTGATGATTCGGTTAGAGACCTTGCCTAAGAAATCGTAAGGTAGGTGCGCCCAATGTGCAGTCATAAAATCAATGGTCTCGACGGCACGTAAGCTTACCACCCAATCGTATTTACGCGCATCGCCCATCACCCCAACAGAACGTACCGGTAAAAATACCGTAAATGCTTGGCTGACTTTCTGGTACAGGTCTGCCGCGTAAAGCTCTTCGATGAAGATAGCGTCGGCACGGCGAAGCAAATCGCAGTACTCTTTCTTAATTTCACCAAGAACGCGCACGCCTAAACCTGGTCCTGGGAAAGGATGACGGTATAGCATGTCATAAGGCAGGCCTAACTCAAGACCAATTTTACGCACTTCGTCTTTAAAAAGCTCACGAAGCGGTTCAACGAGGCCAAGTTCCATATCATCTGGAAGGCCGCCTACATTGTGGTGAGACTTGATCACATGCGCTTTACCCGTCGCCGAGCCAGCCGATTCAATCACATCAGGATAAATTGTACCTTGTGCTAACCACTTCGCATTTTCAAGTTTACCGGCTTCTTCATCGAATACACGCACAAACTCGTTGCCAATTGCCTTACGTTTAAGCTCAGGGTCTTCAATGCCTTTAAGGCGGTCGAGGAAGCGTTGTTCAGCGTCAATACGAATAATGTTTAAACCAAAGTGGTCACCAAACATCTCCATAACCTGGTCGGCTTCATTTAAACGCAATAGTCCGTTATCAACAAACACACAGGTTAGCTTTTTGCCGATGGCGCGGTGAAGCAACATTGCTGTCACTGATGAATCTACGCCACCAGACAGGCCCAAAATAACTTCGTCGTCGCCCACTTTTTCTTTAATGCGCTCAATCGCGTCTTCAATAATCGCCCCGGCAGTCCAAAGCTTCTCGCACTTACACACATCCATAACAAAATGGGTAAGTAGTCGCATGCCCTGACGAGTATGAGTAACTTCTGGGTGAAATTGTACGCCGTAAAATTGCTTTTCTTCATTGTACATAGCCGCATGTGGACACGAGGCGGTTTGTGCGATGGTGTCAAAGCCTTCAGGAATAGCTGACACTTTATCGCCATGACTCATCCAAACGTCAAGCAGTGCGGCCCCTGTTTCACTAACGGCATCTTCTATCTGATCCAATAGTGGACTGGGTTTAATGACTTCCACTTGAGCGTAACCAAATTCACGCTTGTCAGAACCTAATACGGCACCACCAAGTTGTTGCGCCATGGTTTGCATGCCATAGCAAATACCGAATACCGGCAC
Organism: Alteromonas australica; assembly: GCF_000730385.1. Taxonomy (NCBI): domain Bacteria; kingdom Pseudomonadati; phylum Pseudomonadota; class Gammaproteobacteria; order Alteromonadales; family Alteromonadaceae; genus Alteromonas; species Alteromonas australica. The sequence goes on from NZ_CP008849.1 coordinate 2,846,922, forward strand.
GCCAGCTTCAAACACATACTCTGGAGCCCGTGGAGAGCCCTCTTCCGTCACTGATTCAGGGCCACCAGATAAGATAATGCCTTGAGGATTAAATTCACGAATTTGAGCTTCGGTGACATCCCAAGCCCATAGTTCACAGTAAACGCCAATTTCGCGAACGCGACGTGCTATTAACTGCGTGTATTGCGAGCCAAAATCCAAAATAAGTATGCGTTGGTCGTGGATATTTGTGGTCATTTTTCATTTTACCCGTTAAATAAAAGAACAAAGGCTGGTGAATAACCAGCCTCGCAGTCGTCGGTCGCCTTAACCTAAGCGGTAATTTGGCGCTTCTTTAGTAATACTTACATCATGGACGTGGCTTTCGCCCATGCCAGCAGACGTTACGCGAACAAATTGTGCTTTGGTATTGAGTTCTTCAATAGTGGCGCAACCTGTTAGTCCCATAGCTGAACGTAAACCACCCATTTGCTGGTGAATGATATTCGCAATTGGCCCCTTATACGCTACGCGGCCCTCAATACCTTCTGGTACCAGTTTTTCTGCATTATTAGATTCTTGGAAGTAGCGGTCTGATGAACCATGGCTTTGATTCATTGCCCCTAGCGAGCCCATTCCACGATACGATTTGTAGTAACGGCCTTGGAAAAGTTCTACCTCACCTGGCGACTCTTCCGTACCCGCCAACATGCTACCCACCATGACACAGCTTGCGCCGGCGGCAAGGGCTTTAGCAATATCACCTGAGAAACGAATACCACCATCGGCGATGACAGGAATATCAGTGCCTTTTAATGCTTCTACGGCATCTGATACCGCTGTAATTTGCGGCACACCACAGCCTGTCACAATACGTGTGGTACAAATTGAACCTGGGCCAATGCCCACTTTAACCGCATCTACACCAGCGTCGGCCAGCGCCTTCGCGCCGTCGCCGGTGGCCACATTTCCAGCGATAATTTGAACGTCAGGATAGTCCGCACGCACTTTTTTCACACGGTCAATCACCCCTTGGGAATGGCCGTGAGACGTATCAATAAGCAGTACGTCCACGCCAGCTTCTACCAACAACGCAATGCGCTCATCAGTACCTGGCCCCACACTGACCGCCGCGCCTACGCGAAGACGGCCTAGCGAATCCTTACATGCATTTGGCTTGTTTTCTGCTTTTTGGAAATCTTTAACCGTGATGAGGCCCGTTAGTTTAAACGCGTCGTCAACCACAAGAATTTTTTCGATACGATGTTCATGCATGAGATCTAGCACCACATCTGAACTGGCACCTTCTTTAACAGTGACCAAGTCTTCTTTACCCGTCATCACGTTACTAATAGGCAGTTCTAAACGCTTTTCGAAACGTAAATCTCGACCGGTGACGATACCAATGAGATTATTATCCTCATCGGTTACCGGGAAACCTGAATAACCTTTTTGTTTTGAAAGGGCGAGAACCTCGCCAATCGTCGCATCTTTAGTAACGGTAACGGGGTCTGAAACCACACCACTTTCGTACTTTTTAACTTCATGAACGTGTTTGGCTTGTTCTTCTGGCTTCATATTTTTGTGAATGAAACCAATACCACCCTCTTGGGCAAGTGCAATCGCTAAGCGGGCTTCAGAAACCGTGTCCATGGCAGCAGACACCATTGGAATATTTAACGTTACACCACGGGTAAGTCGGGTTTGTAAGTTAGCTGTATGTGGAAGGACGGTCGAGTGGCCAGGAACGAGCAACACGTCGTCAAAGGTCAGGGCTTCTTGGATGATACGTAGCATGCAACAACACCTATTCAGTTGAGGGTTAATTGCGGCGCAATTGTAGTGTTTTTTAGTTTTCAGGTAAACTCTATTTGTATTAAACCCTGTGATTTTTTTTATGTTTACAAATTCGCCATCTACCTCTCGACAAATTTTAACAGTCACCAAGCTAAATCGCTTAGCCCGAACCGTGCTAGAAGGCGAAATTGGCCTTATTTGGCTATCTGCTGAAATTTCTAATTTTGTTTGTGCCGCGTCAGGCCATTGGTACTTTACTCTGAAAGACAATAAAGCGCAGGTGAAGGCTGCGATGTTTAAAGGTGCTAATCGCAATGTACGCATGCGCCCCAAAGAAGGGGATAAAATTCTGGTGCGCGCCTCGGTTGGGCTTTATGAAGCACGAGGCGACTACCAATTAGTGGTAGAACACATGGAAAGTGATGGTGAAGGCGCGTTAAAACAAGCCTTTGAAGCACTTAAAGCGCGCCTTAATACAGAAGGCTTGTTTGCCACGCACCGCAAACAGCCTTTGCCTGAGGCTATCAATCGTATTGGTGTAATCACCTCCGCCAGTGGGGCTGCCTTGCACGATATATTAAGTGTATTGAAACGCCGAAGCCCCCAGACAGAGGTTATTGTTTACCCCTCTATGGTGCAAGGTGAAAGCGCACCTAGCCAACTCATTAACGCGTTAACCGTGGCTAATCAGCGCAATGAAGTGGACGTGATATTACTATCTAGGGGAGGCGGCGCTTTAGAAGACTTATGGTGTTTCAATGATGAAACCTTGGCCCGTCACATTGCCCAATCAACCTTGCCCGTAGTCAGTGCGGTGGGGCACGAAATCGACTTTACTATCGCTGATTTTGTTGCCGATGTTAGGGCTCCCACCCCTTCTGCAGCCGCTGAAATACTAAGCCAGGATACGCGAGCGCTATATCATGCAGTCACGCAAAATAGGCAGCGTCTTGTTCGTGCCATGCAAACACAGATTCAGCGTGCACAACAAGGATTAACATTACGCCAGCAAAAATTGCTTTCCGTGCATCCACAACGCCGTATTCAACATCAATGGCAATCTTTAGATAGACTGCAACTGAGGTTAAAGCATGCTATGGCCAACACGTTGTCTCATGTAGCCAAGACATTGGATGACAAAACGCAGAAGCTAGCTAAGCAGTCGCCGCTGCTACGAATAGAGCGAGGGCAGAACAAGTTAAACCAGTTAGACAAAGCCCTGACCAGCGCCATACGAAACCAGTTAAAAGACAAACAGCAGTTGCTAGGTGCCAAGGCCGGCCTACTTCACTCGGTTAGCCCTCTTTCGACACTTTCAAGGGGCTACAGCATTACATTGCACAATAATTCCGCAATCACCCAAGTCGCGAATGTAAAAAAGGACGATGTTATCTATACGCGAGTGACTGACGGGGAAATAACCAGTAAAGTAGTGGCTATCTCACGTCATAAGTAAGGCGCTTATTTGTCATTTTCATTTTCATGGTACCGCCGACGTCACTTCTTCATTTTGTCGGCGGCATTTTCATTGTGGTATTGTCTTTCTTCACACGCCCACGCCGACAGTACCCCTTCATCTGATATTTCTGTTTCCGTTTTTTCTACTTACCCGAGTGATCAACTGGCGACGTCGTGTAACGACATCAGCCCGCTTGGCGCTTGTATAGAAGACGGCATTTCTCCTGACCTCTTCATTAATATTATTAAGGAGAAAGGTTGGTTTAAAGCAGTGATGGCTTTCAATGAACATTACGATTACGAGCTACTTATTGCGCACATGAATACGCTGAGTGATAAGGGCCGTGTGGTGCACTTTTTAGAAATGACGTTATTGTGGCGGGGGATGGAAATTAACTCCACAAGTGTCGACACAGAGAGCCATCAAGATCACGATGGAAAAAGTAGCGACAGCAAAGAAGATATAGCTACGCGCCTACTTTCACGTTGGTATGCTAAAAGCGATGAAAACCACCTATTTACCACTGACTTCTTATATTCAGCGCTAGAAGCCAGTGATTACACAAGGTCGTTGAAGGTACCGCAAAAGCTTGGTGATTTTACGCGCTTTGACACTCAGCTTTACCCTGACCCATTTAAAGGCGCGGTTACCCGCTACATACACCCCACATTTGAAGATGCGTTAATTGATGTCACTGTGTATCCCTTAATAGCGAAAGCAAGCGCCAACAGAGATACCTTATTGCAACAAGCCCTTCATGATGATTGGAAAAAGGCCAGCGAAGTGGCTCACGCACGCGGCTTAAACTTAAGTAAAGACAAACCGTTAACCACATTTACTGCAAATCCTCGGGCCACAGGATGGCGGTTAGCAATGAAAGCGGAATCTCAAACCAGTGATACGATTTACGCCACAACCTATGTATTCACTCAGCACGATAAGATAATCAAAATATCAACCACCTTCCCCACTGCGCTTTCCGACCCAATTGCAAGAACGCTGATGGAAACTATTGAAGTCCCCACTCCCTCGCCCTTGATGGAACAAGTTAGGCAGCTATTAAATTAAAAAACCAGCAATGTTTCGCGTAAACGTTGCTGGTTTTTCATTGTTTGAGTGGTCGCCTTAGGGCTTACTTTTTATTATGGTACGACATGAGGCGCTTGCGCTTTCTTTGCTGCGCTAACGTAAGTTGGTTTTTCTTGCCCTCAAAGGGGTTGTGTCCTTCCCTAAACTCAATCTTAATTGGCGTGCCCATAATTTCTAATGACTTACGGAAATAGTTCATTAAAAAACGTTTGTACGAACTCGGTAGGTCATCCACTTGGTTTCCGTGAATAACAATAACAGGTGGGTTGTAGCCCCCCGCGTGAGCATACTTCATCTTCACCCTACGCCCTCGCACCAGCGGCGGCTGATGATCGTCCTGCGCCATCTCCATAATTTGCGTAAGGATAGAAGTATTAATGCGTTTGGTGGCACTTGCGTAGGCTTCTTGTACAGATTCAAACAAATTACCCACGCCGGAGCCATGAAGCGCTGAAATAAAATGTAGGCGAGCGAAGTCGATAAATCCTAAACGGCGATCGAGTTCACGTTTAATGTCGTCTTTAACATCGGTACTCAAGCCGTCCCATTTATTCACCGCCACCACTAAAGAGCGACCAGAATTAAGGACAAATCCAAGCAAGCTAAGATCTTGATCCGTAATACCTTCACGGGCGTCTATGACTAACAACACCACATTTGACTCTTCAATGGCTTGCAAGGTCTTTACGATAGAGAACTTTTCTACTGCCTCATTAATTTTCTTACGCTTTCGCACCCCCGCCGTATCAATAAGGATATATTCACGTTCATCCCTTTCCATAGGAATATAAACACTATCACGGGTGGTACCAGGTAAGTCATAAACCACCACTCGCTCTTCACCCAAAATACGGTTTGTGAGGGTAGATTTACCTACATTTGGCTTGCCGACTATGGCTAATTTGATGGGCAATGATTGAAGTTTTTCGCGCTGTGCTTCTGCGCCTAAGTCTTCCTCTTTAGGTGCTTCTACCACTTGCATATCAGGAAAGCTAGCGTCTAAAGGGGATAACGCCTCTTGTAGCAATTGACTAACACCACGGCCGTGGGCCGCAGCGATTTGCTTCACGTTACCTAAACCTAAGGCGTAAAATTCTGCACTTTCACTGTCGCCGTCAATACCGTCAACTTTGTTGGCAACCACAAATACTTGTTTGTTAATGCGTCTTAGGTGATCGGCAATGCCTTTATCGGCTGGTAGCAAGCCTGCTCTGGCGTCAACCAAGAACATAACAACATCGGCCTCTTCAATGGCTAACAAAGACTGTTGCGCCATTTCTGCGTCAATACCTTCCTCGTCACCTGTGATACCGCCGGTATCAACAACAATAAATTGCCGCTGTTCATATTTAGCTTGGCCGTATTTTCTATCGCGAGTTAAGCCAGGGTAATCAGCAACCAGGGCGTCGCGAGTATTGGTCAATCGGTTAAACAGGGTAGACTTGCCCACATTAGGGCGGCCCACCAAAGCAACTACGGGTAACATGTATCAGATCCTACAGGTCGTGAAAGCACAAACCGCAAGTAAGCTAAGCCTACTTGCGGTCACTCTATGAGAAATATTATACCTGTTTAGCGTCGATGCGTCAGCATCAATCAGGCATGGTAGATTTTAAGGCGTGGTAACGGCTGCCACTTCTCCATTACGGGTAACAGTAATGACGACATCGTCTACAACAATAGGCGCTGCGTAAATAGCATCGCCTTCGTCATCACCACCCACATCTAAGCGAGCAACAAGGTTGCCAGTCTCTTTATCTAACCAGTGCAAAAAGCCCCAGTTATCACCCACAACAACGAAGTCTTTAACGGCAGATGCGGCAGTTACAGAGCGTTTCTTTAAGCCGCTTTGTGACCATAATTCTACGCCATTTCGTCTATCTAACGCGTAAATATTTGAATTATTGTCAACAACGAATAAATTATTTCCATCAAGGGTAATGTTTCGGTAAGACGCATATTCACGCTTCCAAATGACACGCCCTGAGCGCAGTTCCACCGCCGCTAAGGTGCCGTTGTAAGAGATAGTATAGATAGTGCCACCGAATAATACCGGCGTCGTATCTATATCAACAATACGCTCTAGTTCCGTCGCGCCCGATGGCGTGGCGATCACGGTTTCCCAAGCCAATACACCTGTTTCTAACAGGTTAACCTGAATTTTACCCGTCGCTGTACCTACAATAGCCCCGCCATTTGCCGCTACCGGCCCAGAGATACCACGCAATGTCAGCGGCGGAGTATCGCCTTCATGACGCCACTTCTGCTCGCCAGTTCGCGTATCTAAGCCAAACATCACGCCTGCGCCAGTGTTGACAACCAAAATACCTTCGTCAGCTGAAGGTGCAGCAAGCACTTCTCCTGGAATAGTGGTTTCCCAGCGGGTTTCACCGGTTTCGGCATCTAGGGCGATAACATCCCCATTTTCTGTCCCCAGAAAAACCATTCTATCTGCAACAGAAATACCGCCAATACGTGCACTTTGGCCGCTTCGCCATAGTCTGGAAATAGAATCCCAGATGCCTTCACCATTGAATATAGCGAAGTCTCGTGCCCAAAGTTGGTCGCCCGTCTCGGGATTCAACGCCACAACACTGCCGTGACGATCTGCGACATACAAACTTTCATAGGCATAAACGGGGCGAAGACGAGAGAAGTAGTGATCGACTCCATCACCAATATCTTTGTCCCATTTAACTTGCGGTGTAAATTGAGATTGAATAGGTTTAAGACGACGAATCTCTAGCTCTTCTTCATCCGCAAACCAATCAGACACTGTAGAACAGCCAGAAAGCATAACAGATGCGGCAAGTGCCATCCCCATTACACGAACAAGACGACCCTTACGGCCACAGGTGTTGTGAAACAAATTGCGTACCTCTTTATTTTTATTTACCAGCTTACTGGCCCGCTGCAACCGCTAGGTTATCTAGCTTCATCTGCAATAGCGGATTATTGGCATTTTTCTCAAGTGCACTTGAATATGCTAAGCGTGCATCATCGAATTTACTTTGCTGTTGATATACATCACCTTTAAGTTCAGAAACTTCAGCAGAAAATGCCTCATTAGTAACATTGCCTAGCGTAGACAACGCCGCGTCCAGCTGGTTCATTTCAATTTGAACCCGTGTTAAACGTAACCCGGCTAATGCTTTAATTTCATCATTTTCTGCAAAAGTGACAACCCGATTCAAATGAGAAGCAGCGGCATCTAAATCACCTGCATCAACGGCTTGTTTGGCGGCGAGTAAGCTTGCGATACTGGCATAACCTGAGTCTTCATTTTCTTTAATAAAGGTCTCTATCTTAGCGTCGCTACCTTCTGTGCCAAAAGTTTCTACGGCTGCTTGATACGCCACAGAGGCTGATTCACGAGATTCGATTTGCGCGTCAGTAAACGCACGCCATCCCCACAAACCACCCAGACCTAAACCGGCGCCAACTAAAATAGCAATGCCGTGGTCTTTCCAAAATCGTTTAATGGCTTCTACTTGTTGTTCTTCAGTTGCAAATTGTTCCATTTTATCCTCTTATTATTTTGCTAGAAGGTCAGCAAGGGTGGCCGATAAATCATCAAAGGCAACCGTTTGTTGTTCTTGACCATCGCGTAAAGGTTTTACGCCTACTTGCCGCGCTTGCATTTCTTGCGACCCCAGCAATAGGGCTATTTGTGCGCCGGTTTTATCGGCACGCTTTAATTGTTTTTTGAAGTTGCCGCCGCCACAATGCATCATGACGCGCACGTGAGGTAAGGTGTCTCGTAAATGCTCGGCAACCTGCACGGCATAACCCTGAGCTTCGTCGCCCATAGCGGTTACATAAACATCAGCAGCACTGGTTTCCTGTGCATCTTCGTTTAGCGTAGTGAGCAATAAAACTAAGCGCTCAATACCCATGGCAAAACCTACCGCCGGCGTAGCTTTACCGCCTAACTGTTCAACCAAGCCGTCGTATCGGCCTCCCGCACACACCGTACCTTGAGCACCCAAACTTTCCGTTACCCATTCAAACACAGTACGATTGTAATAGTCGAGACCACGAACAAGCCGAGGGTTAACTTCAAAGTGGATACCCGCTTGTGTCAAGCGTTCACATAGCACGTCAAAATGCGCTTTTGACGCTTCATCAAGGTGATCGAGTAGCGAGGGAGCATCGGCAATAGCAGCTTGTACATCAGGATTTTTGCTATCAAGAACCCGTAAAGGATTCGTTTCTAAGCGTCGAAGAGACTCTTCATCAAGCTTATCAGCGCGGGCTTTTAAGTATTCAATCAAAGTATCACGGTACGCTTGTCGTGCTTCGTTTGAGCCAAGTGAATTCACTTGCAGTGTCACGTGCTTCTCAATACCGAACGCTTTCCAAAGTCGAGCGCTTAAGAGGATAACCTCTAAGTCAATATCAGGGCCATCGATGCCGTAGGTTTCTACGCCAAACTGATGAAACTGACGATAACGCCCTTTCTGTGGACGTTCGTGGCGAAACATGGGCCCCATATACCACAAGCGTTGTTGCTGATTGTACAGCAAGCCATGCTCATTACCGGCTCTAACGCAGCTGGCGGTACCTTCTGGACGCAGCGTTAAGCTATCACCGTTTCTGTCCTCAAAGGTATACATTTCCTTTTCGACAATATCGGTCACCTCGCCAATAGAGCGCTTAAATAAATCCGTGCTCTCTACTATGGGAGTACGAATTTCTTGATAGCCATAGTTGGCTACCACCTGACGGAGTACAGATTCTAATTTCTGCCATGTACCGGACACTTCCGGCAGGCAATCATTCATTCCGCGAATTGCCTGAATAGTCTTAGCCACGTGAATTTCTCATACTGCAAAATGGTGAAAAGCCCCGCATTATAGGGGCTTTGGTAGTAAACAACAATGCTACGAGCTTAGTCTTTTACTGATACCTGAATTTTATGCTCATCGCTAAGGCGTAAGGCTTTAGCCCGTATTTTCGCTTCAAGCTTATCAACCAGATCATCGTTAGGTAAACGTTCTTTCACCCGTTTACCGTCTTCATACAAGCCGCTCATGTTGCGAGCGCCGGTTAAACCCAAATCAGACACTTCCGCTTCCCCTGGCCCATTTACCACGCAACCGATGATTGAGACGTCCATAGGCGTAAGAATGTCTTCTAAACGTTGCTCAAGCGCATTAACGGTACCAATTACATCAAACTCTTGGCGAGAACAGCTGGGGCACGCGATAAAATTAATGCCTCGGGAACGGATACGCAGTGACTTTAAAATATCGAAGCCGACTTTAATTTCTTCTACAGGGTCTGCTGCCAGTGAAATTCGTATGGTATCGCCAATACCTTCAGCGAGTAACATGCCTAGACCCACCGAACTTTTCACTGCCCCAGCACGCTGGCCGCCTGCTTCGGTAATGCCTAAATGTAAAGGTTGGTCGATTTTCTGAGCTAACAAGCGATAGGCGCCCACGGCCAAAAAGACATCCGAGGCCTTAACACTTACTTTAAACTGGTCGAAATTGAGCTTATCAAGAATGTCTACGTGTCGCATAGCTGACTCGACAAGTGCTTCGGGTGTAGGCTCGCCGTATTTTTCTTGCAAGTCTTTTTCCAGTGAGCCGCCATTTACACCAATACGAATGGGGATATTTTTGTCTTTTGCGCAATCGACAACCGATTTCACCCGTTCCATGTTGCCAATATTGCCTGGGTTAATACGTAAACAATCTACGCCATACTCTGCCACTTTTAACGCAATTCGATAATCAAAATGAATATCGGCGACCAGCGGAACACTCACTTGTTGTTTAATGTGTTTGAATGCTTCGGCGGCTTCCATAGTAGGCACGGATACGCGAACAATCTCGCCCCCTACCGCAACAATGCGATTAATTTGTTCAACGGTAGCGGCCACGTCTGTAGTACGAGTATTCGTCATTGACTGGACGGCAATGGGCGCTCCATCACCAATAGGAACATTACCTACGTTAATACGCGTCGATTTTCTGCGTTTAATAGGGCTTTCTGCAAACATCTAAATACCTATAAAGGAAGCGTAAAACGAGCGGTTGTACCATTTTGATATGATGAAATATCTACCGGCTCGTTGTTAATTGATATACGTACATTATCCGGTGCACCAAGCGTAACTTCAACAGGAGGTACGCCTTGAATTTCCATAACTCGCCCTTTTTGCTTTACCCCGTAGGCGATGGCTTCACCTGTTGCATCTTTTATGTTTACCCAGCAATCATCCTCAAAGGTAAACGCCATTTGTATGGGGGCCGACGTTGGCACTGGCGACGTGTTCTGCTGTAAGGCAACAGTGCCATCTGCTCGGTTTGATACTAATGCCGTCAGATTATTCGACTCATCGATATTTGCACCGCTCACGCCACCGTTGTCTGGACTTACATTAGCAGGGGTGGCTTGCTCGATAAGTTGTGAATGACTATCGTTAATTGCACCTTGTGAAGAGGCTTCTGGATTGATTGAATTATCGACACTATCCACGGCTTGCCGAGCATTATCTTGCCGAGCATTCCCAGTACCCGCTTCGTCTGAGCTAGGCTCGCCGAGACGACCATTTGAACTTGAAACTGGTGTATTGCCAGCGTCCTCTTTAATACGCTCAACAACCGTGCGTTCTGCGGTACTATCTACCGTGTTCTCCACCGTATTTCCCGCCGTACCTTCATCGCTTGGTTGCTGATACCACCAAGCCACTACTCCACCAATAATAAGCAGCAGAATAAAGTAGGTCACCATCATCCAACGGTCATCGTGTGTCTGTTTTGCGACACGTTTGGAGAAGCTCTGCAATTTAGCCGGAGGCTCGGCTGTGACATGACGTTGTTCAAATGCGTTGATCACCGCCGCAGAATCTAAACCTAATTGCTTTGCATAATTCCGCACATAGCCTTTGGTAAACGTGATAGACGCATTGTCATCAAGACGATCTTCTTCTAAATCATTAATTTGATGGGCTTTTAAAAATAGTTTATCAGCCACTTGTTGTTGTGAAAGTCCTAACGCTTCACGACGTTCCCTTAACATTTGTCCAGGGCTTGGCGTAGTATTATTCTCTGGTTGCGAACTATTTTCTTCTGTCGCTTTTTCTTCTGACACCATTCGACTTCCTATTTTTCCTGCAATTGAGTGGGGACTAACCAAAGTTTCATACCGGCAAAAATTGCGCCAGGATCTTCAAGGTTGTTCCAGGTTTGCAGCGTAGCCACTTTAATATTGTGCATGAGCGAAATACGATATAGGTTTTCGCCCTGTTTTACTATATGGAATTGAGGTGTTTCTTTAGATACTTCACTGTTTTTACTTGTGCTTTTCTCATTGGCACTACTTTCTTCCGCCGGGGGTGATCCTTCCGAAGGATTCGCTTTTAGGCTTCGCATAATTTGAGGCTTTGAAGTGTTTATCTGCTGTTGAACACGTTCAGCTAACGCACTTTGCGGAAACTGCTCAAGCAGACGATTCCCATAGGCTAATGCCTTGCTTTCGTCACCTTGGGCTTTGGCCACTTCGTAAGACATCCAGAGTACATTAGGGGTTGTACCTGCAACTCTCTGGTAGGTAGATAAGGTACGCTTGGCGTTATCCCATTGTCTGTCTGCCACATAGAGTTCAGACAACAGTAAAAGGCTCTTTGGTCGCCCCGGTTGATGCTTTACCGCATCTTCCAAGTAAGCAATCGCATCATCAAGATTACCTTGACTTTGTGCGCACAGCGCAAGATTCTCGTAAGTTTCGGCTGCATTAGCGTAGTGTTTGCTATCAATGGCCTTTAGGAAATAACGTTTAGCTTCTGCATAACGACCATTTTGGCATTGAAATGCACCGTAGCTATTCATGATATCGCCGCTATTTGGCGACAATGAAATTGCCGTTTTATAGGCGGTTTCTGCTCGCTCATTATCGCCCACCAACTGATAGTAGTAGGCTAAAGCGTAGTGAACATCACCAGAATGGGGATCAAATTCCAGCGCTTTATCTAGGTTCTTTTTGGCTTGGGTGTAATTGTTATTTTTTAAATAGGTAAGACCAAGGGACATTCGCGTTTTCGCGGCTTCTTCACGATTGAAGTCGTCACCAACTCTATTTGCATCTGTACTACTGACACACCCGCACAACAACACAATGCTAAGTGATATAACGACTAGCCAACCTTTGCCCATAGTCTTACCCTAATATCTTAATGATTATTGGGCCATTTTTACCGAAATTGCTTCGCCCTTCATCTGTTTTTTCAACATTCTTTTCGTTCTATCAACAACATCACCCACTAATTGACCGCACGCAGCATCAATATCATCCCCACGCGTTTTACGCACTACAGTGGTAAGCCCATAATCCATAAGCACTTTTGAGAATCTATCAATACGTGAATTACTCGAACACGTATACGGCGACCCTGGATATGGGTTAAACGGAATAAGATTGATTTTACACGGCGTATCTTTCAGCACTTGCGCCAATTGGTGAGCTTGATCGGTACTGTCGTTGATATGAGAAAGCATAACATACTCTACCGTCACCTTGCCTTGGTTCGCTCTAGATTTGGCTAAATAGCGGCGAACACCTGCCAAGAATGTTTCAATGTTGTACTTCTTGTTGATAGGGACAATTTCGTTACGCAATTCATCATTGGGTGCGTGCAGTGAAATAGCAAGCGCGACGTCAATTTGATCGCCTAGCATATCCAAAGCTGGCACCACACCAGAGGTACTTAACGTTACCCGGCGTTTAGACAAGCCAAACCCAAAGTCGTCTAGCATAATGTCCATAGCAGGCACGACATTTTTAAGGTTAAGTAACGGCTCCCCCATGCCCATCATGACCACGTTGGTGATGGGACGTTTACTGGTATCTTTTGATAACCCTAAGAACGTGGCCACCCGCCATACTTGACCAATAATTTCGCTGACGCTGAGATTTCGGTTAAAACCCTGCTGCGCCGTAGAGCAGAAAGTACACTCTAACGCACAACCAACCTGTGACGATACACACAAGGTGGCGCGATCGGTTTCGGGGATCCAAACCGATTCCACTTCCTGTCCACCTTCTAGCGTAAGAGCGAACTTAATAGTGCCATCGCTCGCTTCCTGAAAGTAGGCTATTTCGGGCGCCTTAATTTCGCAATGTTCAATAAGCATGGCGCGAAGGTTTTTATTGAGGTTACTCATTTCCTCGAAATCGCTGATACCCTGCTGGTAAATCCATTTCATTACCTGATCGGCACGAAACGGTTTCTCGCCCATTTCCTTAAAGAAATTGCGCAAGCCTTCGCGATTTAGATTTAATAAGTTCGTTTTTGCCATGAATAAGATGACCCTTTTACCTTCGAGGGAAGCCCCTCTCACTGCTGAAATTGGAGTTAAAACGAGCGTCTTGCCTAGGCGTTAGACACTGTTTAAAAATTGCGCGAATTTTAACACATCTGATTAGTCAGAAAAAGTCGATTTAGCGCAGACTGGTGTTAAGTTTGGCAATGCGAGCACTGCAACACAGCATGAAACATACTAAGACGCTAAAAACAAAAAACGAGGCGCTAAGGCCTCGTTTTTTCTACCTGCGTATTCTTAGCGAGTACGTGGGCAGATTTCTTCTTCAGAGAAGAAGTAAGCAATTTCGCGTGCTGCTGACTCAGGTGCGTCAGAACCGTGAACTGCGTTTTCGTCGATTGACGCAGCGTAGTCTGAACGAAGTGTACCTGCAGCGGCATCAGCTGGGTTAGTTGCGCCCATGATTTCGCGGTTAGCTAGAACAGCGTTTTCGCCTTCTAGTACTTGAACCATAACTGGACCAGACGTCATGAAGTCAACAAGTGCGCCGAAGAAAGGACGCTCTTTGTGTTCTGCATAGAAGCCTTCTGCTTGCTCTTTGCTCATGTGGATCATCTTAGATGCCACGATGCGAAGACCTGCAGATTCGAAACGGTTGTAAATTGCACCGATTACGTTTTTAGCTACCGCATCAGGCTTGATAATCGAAAAAGTACGCTCAAGAGCCATGTTCTCTCTCCAAACAAATAGTGTATGTATCTTTAAATTTTGGCCGCGAATTATAGGCAATTAATTACGGCTTTACTAGAGCCTTTGTAAAAAGAGCTATAATCCTTTGAATTGTGGTGTAAAACTGCCATGAAAGCATAGCGCGAAGGGCATGACAATTTGATGACAGTCCTAGGTTTGTCGGCTCCTACGTTAAATTGACTAGCCGCTTAGCCAACCCAATGAGCAGACAGATTAGGCGTTTGCTTTTGCCAGTTGCTGTATTTTACCCACAATAGCGCGCAAGCCATTCCCCCGCGTTGGGGTAATATGACGCTCCAGATCTAACGCTTCAAAATACCCATCGATATCAAACGCGAGTATATCTGCTGGGGTTTTATCGTTGTAGGCCGCGAGCACGAGTGCTAATAAACCTTGAACGATAACCGCGTCGCTATCTACGTCGAAGGTAATTTTGTTACCGTCATAGGACTCAATTAGCCACACGCTGCTTTGACAACCTTTCACTAGGCGCTCGGGGCTTTTCGCGTCTTCGGGTAAACCTGGAATAGATTTGCCTAAGTCAATGATGTACTGATATCGCTGTTCCCAATCGTCGAAGAACGCTAAATCATCAATAATCTCTTCACTACTTGGTAATTGCATTTCTATTTCCGCTTTTTAAATCTGTAATAAGGTTAAACGACAAGGCGATAAACGATGGCTAGTGTGATTAGAAGAAAAGCCCAGCTTCAAGCTGCGCTTCTTCACTCATCATATCTCGTGACCATGCAGGGTCGAACACTAGCTCAACATTGACGTTTTTCACATGAGGCACCATGGCAACACGATACTCCACGTCACCGACCAGAACCGGCCCCATGCCACAACCCGGCGCGGTAAGCGTCATATCAATATTGACGTCACCGGATGCTTGATCAATATCGACTTTGTAGATAAGCCCCAATGAAACCAGGTTAATTGGAATCTCGGGGTCAAAAATGGTCTCTAAGGCATCCCACACTTGCTGTTCGCTAATGTTACCATCTTCTGGCGCATCAAAGGTTAACGTCATCGCTTTGCGACCGATAGCGCCAGCGTCAGTACCGTCAATGCGGTACATATTGCCGCGCCAGGTTACCGTGTAGTTACCACCGAGCTCTTGGGTGATATTCACAAACTCGCCTTCAGGGATAACAGTTGGGTTACCCGCTGGCACCAAACGCGCTTTACAATCGCGCTCGGTGGTCACCATTTTTTGTTTCATAAACGACTTAGTACTCTTTAATTCTACAACTGAAGTGCTTTTGCGTGGCAATTAACCTACGTTAAAACTCTCGCCACACCCACATTCATCAACAACATTAGGGTTGTTGTACTTGATAATGCCGTTTACGCCTTCCATAACATAGTCAATTTCTGTGTTACGCAATAAATCGGTTGCATCTGCGGCAACCGCGACATTAACAAGGGGAGAAATTTCAATAATTTCATCATCTGCTTGGGCGCTGTCAGCGAAATCAAGCACGTAAGCATAGCCCGTACAGCCGCTTACTTTTGTTGATAAACGAATTAACTGACCAGGCTTGTCTTTAAGCTTACTTTCGAAATGCTTAACGGCACTGTCAGTTAGCGTAATGAGTTTTGTACTAGGTACAAACGTTTCAACACTCATAATGCCTCCTTAGGCCAACATCATTTTTGCTTTTTTAAGCGCAGCAAATAAGCTGTCTACTTCTTCAAGCGTATTGTAAATTGAAAACGACGCACGAGCGGTACCCGGTATGCCGAATCGCTTCATCAGTGGTTGCGCACAGTTATCACCTGTGCGAATAGCCACGCCTTGTCTATCTAAAATAAAGCCCACATCGGCTGGATGCGCACCTTCAAGCAAAAAGCTTAACACCCCAACCTTGTTTGGTGCTGTACCAATAATACGCATCCCTTCAAAGGCTTCAGCCTGCTCAGTGGCATAGGCCAGCAGCTTTTGCTCATGTTCGTGTAATGCGTTTACATCAAGGGCGCAAAACCAGTCAACTGCCGCCCCCATTCCGATAGCGCCGGCGATATTTGGGGTACCGGCTTCCAAGCGGTTAGGTAAAGGGCCCCACGTGGCTTCGTGATAGGTGACATCCTTGATCATCTCGCCACCAACCTGCCATACCGGCCAGGTTTCTAGGACCTCTTTTTTACCCCACAAGCAGCCAATGCCTGTTGGGCCGAAAAGCTTATGCCCTGAAAATGAGTAAAAGTCGCAGCCGATGTCTTGTACGTCTACGCCGCCATGGGCTATACCCTGCGCGCCATCTACCAAAACCCAGGCCCCAACTGCTTTGGCTTTTTGCGTTAGCAGTTTAATTGGGTTTACCGTTCCCAAGGCGTTTGACACGTGCGGGAAGGCGACCATTTTGGTGTTGCTTGAAAGCAGTCTGTCAAAGGCTTCTACGTCAAGCTCGCCAGTATCGAAAATAGGTACAATGTTGAGCGTAGCGCCAGCACGACGACAGGCCTGTTGCCACGTAACCAAGTTTGCATGGTGCTCAAGCTCGGTGACCATCACTTCATCACCTTCACCGAGAAGCTGAGCTAGACCATTGGCTACGATGTTAATGGCCTCAGTGGTGCCCGACGTCCAAATAACTTCTTCGCGGGCGTTGGCATTAATGAAACTCGCGACGCTGCTACGTGCATTTTCATATCGACGGGTGGCTTCATCAGACAAGTGATGAGCACCGCGATGCACGTTCGCGTTCGTGCCCGTATAAAAGTCTACCAACGCGTCTATCACCGCTTGCGGTTTTTGCGTGGTCGCTGCGTTATCTAGGTAGACTAGCGGTTTGCCGTCTACCGTCTTTGATAAAATAGGAAACTGGGCACGAAGTGCTGCAACGTCTAGGCTCATTTCACCTCCATTTGGGCGAAGCGTTCACTTAACAGTGGCGCAAGCCATTCACGGATTGCCCCATTTGGTACATCGTTTATCAGCTCTTGAATGAAGCCGAAGTTAAGCATAACAAGAGCTTTACTACGCGGAATGCCACGAGTCAGCATGTAGTACAAGGCTTCTTCTTCAATTTCAGCTACGGTTGCACCATGGGCACACTTTACGTCATCTGCGTAAATTTCAAGCTCAGGCTTGGTATTAATTACGCCGCGGCGTGACAATAACAAGTTGCGGTTGTTCAGTTCAGCCAGCGTTTTCTGTGCGTCGCGGTGAATATGAATACGACCGTTAAACACAGCGCGCGCTTTATCACCCACAATACCGCGCGCATTTTCCTCGGTAGTACCGTTAGGCATAGCGTGCTCAATGGTAGAGTGCAGGTCGAACAACTCGCCTTCTGCCAACAAATAAACGGCATTCATTTTCGCGTCAGCAAATTCGCCCGCATGGTGAATGTCTACGTCTAAGCGCGACAGTTCGCTACCATAACCCACCATGGTGCTATTGAGCGTGGTGCGGTTATGTAGCTTGAAGTGGCTACCGCCTAGTTGCTTTGCTTTGCCAGTAAACATAGCGAAACGATAGTGCTCTAGATGAGCATCATCCGCCAAATCGTATTCAGCAAACGCCGTGGTTAAGCTTTCAGTATCACCAAAGCCTTGCTCGATAACAGTGGCGCTTGCGCCTTCTGCTACTTTTACTACCACGCGCGTGTGGGCATCTACATTTTGCGACGCCATGTTCACAATGCGCACTGGTGTGTCGATTTTCACGCCTGCTTCAACATTGATAAAAATACCATGTTGGCATAGCGCATCGTTCACCAAACCAAACATATGACGGCTAGGCTTAACTTTGCCATACACGCTGCTAATCGCTTGTTGCGTAGCAGCATCATCACTGTTTAGTGACGTAATACTCATGCCAGCTGGCACATCAAGGGTATTAACCTGTGTAACCAGCACGCCATCGACAAAAATAAGATCGATAGCATTTAAATTATCAATAGCCGGTACTGGCAAATTGTCAGCTTGAACGGCTTGCTTTGCTTCACGCTTTTCAATTGGCGTAAGCGGCGTAAAGCGCCAGCTTTCGTTTCTGCGCGCTGGCCAGCCGTCGGCTTTTAGTTGTGCTAAGGCCTGTTGACGCACGGGCGATAGATAATCGTCGCGCTGTGCTGTATCAATGACCTGTTCTAGCCATTGACTCATGCCTCGGCCTCCTCATACGCCTTACCTAGGAAAGCGTAACCACTCTTTTCAACTTCTAGTGCCAGTGAGGCATCACCACTTTTCACAATTTTACCGTCGGCAAGAATGTGTACAAAGTCAGGCTTGATGTAGTCGAGAAGACGCTGGTAGTGGGTAACAACAATGAAGCTACGCTCACCGTCGCGCTGGCTGTTTACGCCATCGGCAACCACTTGTAGTGCATCAACGTCAAGGCCTGAGTCTGATTCGTCCAGAATACAAAGCTTTGGCTCAAGCAAAATCATTTGCATGATTTCGTTACGCTTTTTCTCACCGCCGGAAAAACCTTCGTTAACGCCACGCTTTAAGAAATCCAGTGGAAGTTGAACTTGCTTACACGCGTCTTTCGCTTTTTTAAGGAACTCAGCTGCCGTCAGTGGCGCTTCGCCGCGTTCTTCACGCATGGCATTAACCGACTCTTTCATAAATTCCATGTTGCTTACGCCAGGAATTTCAACTGGGTACTGAAACGCTAAAAACAGGCCTTCTCGAGCGCGCTCTTCAACGTCAAGCTCAAGTAAGTCTTTACCGTTAAGCCTGGCTTCACCTTCACTCACTTCGTAGCCATCACGGCCAGATAGTACGTAACCTAGTGTACTTTTACCGGCACCGTTGGGGCCCATGATCGCGTGTACTTCACCAGGTTTAACTTCAAGGTTAAGACCTTTAATGATGTTTTTCTCTTCCACGCTGGCATGTAAATTCTTGATACTAAGCATTGATTACCCCACTGAACCTTCAAGACTAATTTCGAGCAGTTTGCCGGCTTCTACGGCAAATTCCATTGGTAGCTCTTTGAATACTTCTTTACAGAAACCGTTAACAATCATAGAAACGGCTTTCTCTGTGTCTAAGCCACGTTGCTGACACAAAAATAATTGTTCGTCGCTCACCTTCGATGTTGTCGCTTCGTGCTCAACAATGGCTGAAGGATTGCGGCTTTCGATATACGGGAATGTGTGTGCACCACACTTGTCGCCAATCAGCAGCGAGTCGCACTCGGTAAAGTTACGTGCACCGTCTGCCCGCGGGCCCATTTGGACCAAACCGCGATAGGCATTGTTACTATTCCCCGCTGATATACCTTTTGAAATGATGGTCGACTTGGTGTTTTTACCCACGTGAATCATCTTAGTACCGGTATCTGCCTGCTGACGGCCACGTGTTAGGGCTACTGAGTAGAACTCACCCACACTATTGTCGCCTTTAAGTACACAGCTTGGGTACTTCCACGTTACCGCAGAGCCCGTTTCAACCTGCGTCCAAGAGATTTTAGCGTTCGTGTGTGCAACACCGCGCTTGGTCACGAAGTTGTAAATACCGCCTTTACCGTTTTCATCGCCCGGGTACCAGTTTTGTACCGTCGAGTATTTGATTTGCGCATCGTCCATCGCAACCAGTTCAACCACAGCGGCGTGCAGCTGGTTTTCATCGCGCTGAGGTGCGGTACAGCCTTCTAGGTAGCTCACGTAGCTGCCTTCATCGGCAACAATAAGCGTACGTTCGAACTGACCGGTGTTCATTTCGTTAATACGGAAATAGGTTGATAGCTCCATAGGGCAGCGGGTGCCTTTTGGAATATAAACGAATGAACCGTCAGTAAATACTGCACTGTTTAGTGCCGCAAAGTAGTTGTCCGTGCGAGGAACCACAGAACCGATATATTTTTTCACAAGGTCTGGATACTTCTGAACCGCTTCAGAAATCGGGCAGAAAATTACCCCTGCGTCTTCCAACTTTTCGCGGAATGTCGTCACAACGGAAACCGAGTCGAATACCGCATCTACAGCTACACCCGCCAGCATTTCTTGCTCATGAAGCGGAATACCAAGCTTTTCGTAGGTACGCAGTAACTCTGGGTCCACCTCGTCTAGCGACTGAGGCTTGTCTTTCATACTCTTTGGTGCCGAGTAGTAAGAAATGGACTGATAGTCGATTTTTGGATAATCCACATGCGCCCAGTCTGGCTCTTCCATTTCAAGCCATGCACGATACGACTTCAAGCGCCATTCAAGCATCCATTCAGGCTCGTTTTTCATTGCTGATATGCGGCGGATAACCGACTCGTCCAGGCCGCTTTCAAACGTTTCTGACTCGATTTCTGAATAGAAACCTGCATCGTACTTTCTTTCTAACGCCTGTTCGATCTGTTCACTCATGTTGGGATCTCACTTGTTTGCCTGCATTTGCTGCCACTAAATTCGTTACTTAACTGGTAAATAAATCACCCCACGGTCTTGATGATTTATGTCGTTTCTCTAGGTTTGCACCATTTAAACGCTGCGATTATCGCCATTAAATTCAGTGCAAACTGCCAGTTACATTGAGGGCAGCCTAAAAATTTGGTGCGGTAGTATATAATACCCGACTATTTCACTCAAATATTCAGCCGTTTATTTCTAGCCGCAATAGTTTAAATTTCACTTACATGTAAAACGCGCGAAAAGCAGCACCTTATGCGCTTACTGCTTGACGTAATCGCGTTGTCACATCTGTGACTTTCTGTACCACGTAGTCAATGTCCTGTTGGGTCGTAAAACGCCCCACACTAAAGCGAATACCAGCATGAGCTAACTCGTTGCTTCTGCCGATAGCTTTTAGTACATAAGACGGTTCCAAACTTGCCGATGTACATGCCGAGCCTGAGGATACAGCGATATCGTTCAACCCCATCATTAAGCTTTCGCCATCTACACCCGCAAAACTGACATTTAATATGCCGGGAACACGTTGTGTTTCATGACCGTTTAAAAAAACGTCATCTAACTGCTTTAATCCATTCCATAACGACTCTCGAAGAACTTTAATACGTTCTCCCTCTGCAGCCATATTCTGGTTTGCAAGGGCGATAGCTTCTCCCATTCCCACAATTTGATGGGTTGCAAGGGTGCCGGAACGCATACCACGCTCGTGGCCACCACCATGGATTTGTGCCACCAGATTTATCTTCGGGCGACGACGCACATAAAGCGCTCCCATGCCTTTGGGGCCGTATATCTTGTGCGCGGAAATAGACAGTAAGTCGATAGGCAGCGCTGATAAATCGATGGCGATTTTCCCCACGCTTTGCGCACCATCCACGTGAAACAAGATGCCCTTTTCGCGACAAAGCGCGCCAATAGCTTGAATATCTTGAATAACCCCAAGTTCGTTGTTCACATGCATAACCGACACTAGGATGGTGTCGTCACGCAGTGCACTTTCAAGCTCTGCGACACTTATCAAACCGTCTTTTTGCACGTTTAAGTAGGTTACTTCAAACCCTTGGCCTTCAAGGAATTCACAGGTATCTAACACCGCTTTATGTTCGGTGTTTACCGTAATAATATGTTTGCCTTTGTTTTCTTTCCCTTGACCATAACCTTGCGCGACACCTTTAATAGCAAGGTTATTTGATTCTGTGGCACCAGACGTAAAAACGATTTCTCGAGGGTCACAGTTAAGCGCATCACTTATCTGGTTTCTTGCCACGTCTACGGCCTCTTCAGCCATCCAGCCAAAGCGGTAGCTGCGAGATGCTGGATTACCAAAGTTGCCATCTAACGTTAGGCACTTTGCCATTGCATCAGCCACTAACGGGTCGACAGGTGTCGTCGCTGCATAGTCGAGATAAATGGGCGTTGATAAAGCCATGTGTCTCTTAATACCTATCTATAATTGAATACTAACTTCAATGTCGTTGGTAATATTGCGCAAAGAGGCGTTATTGTCTTGACGCCCTGCTACTTCTTGTACGTCGCGCTTCGCCATTAGCTCACCAAGAGTGATTGAATTTAAAAATACAGAAATACGATCGCTTAAGTCTTGCCATAAACTGTGTGTAAGACAACGATCGCCGCCTTGGCAATCTGCCTGCCCTTGGCAACGCGTTGCATCAATAGATTCATCTACCGCACGTATTACCTCACCTATCGCGATTTCACTTGCCTGACGGCCTAGCAAATAACCACCACCTGGGCCGCGAACACTGTCTACTAGCTGTTCTTTGCGCAAACGTGAAAAAAGCTGCTCAAGGTAAGATAAAGAAATTTCTTGTCGTTCTGATATATCGGCAAGAGGCACTGGACCGCGCTTAGAATGCAAAGCCACATCAAGCATCGCGGTAACTGCATAGCGCCCTTTAGAAGTAAGTTTCATTGAATTCTCCCGCCGTTTTTTGATGCAGGAATTTTCACATACCTGACTAAAATGGTCAAGTATAAGACCCAGTAAATTAGTCAAGTATTATTGATTAAGTTAATCGTTTTCGCTGAACAAGCTAAATAGCTGGGTCAAAAGAGGAATGTGCCCTTTCCCTTTCTTGTCTTTCTGTCAGGTCAAACCCACTGTCTGCAAAGTCTTCAGCACTAATATTGTGAAGGTTATCAGTACATACATCGCCGCCCAGAGACTGAATAACTTTACACATTTCCTCTACTTTGGTGTCCATTTGATGCATGTGTTCAAGCATTATACCCATGGCGTTTGCCACTGGATCTGGGTTGTCAGGGGCAACCGCGTAAGCGTCGAAGCCATATTTCTCAGCAATTTTATCTCGGTTTGGGTTCACCGTTGTATTTTCACTTTGCTGTTTTGAAATAATAATTCGACCTGGGATGCCCACTGCGGTCGCACCGTCTGGAATGTCTTTCACGACCACAGAGTTAGACCCTACTTTGGCGTTTTCGCCAATAATGATAGGCCCCAAAACTTTCGCTCCTGCGCCCACCACTGCGCCTTTCTTAAGCGTTGGGTGACGCTTACCTGCTTTCCAGCTGGTTCCGCCCAGGGTCACGCCATGGTAAAGCGTAACATCATCGCCAATTTCGGCGGTTTCACCAATGACCACGCCCATGCCATGGTCAATAAATACCCGCCTACCCATTGTTGCACCTGGGTGGATTTCTATGCCCGTCAACCAGCGGCTAAAGGTTGATAATGTGCGCGCCAACCATTTCCACTCGGCTTTCCACAATTTGTGGCTAATACGGTGTAGCCACACCGCGTGGAGGCCTGGATAATTGGTTAGCACTTCAAACGTATTTCGCGCCGCAGGGTCGCGATGAAAAACCCCTTGAATATCATCTTTAATACGGGCAAACATGTGACTTACTCTTGCGATTCTTTTAGCGCATCTTCATTCATCGGCGCATCTACCCCGTCACTTTGACTTGGGCCTGTTGATTTAACTGATTTATCAATTGACGCTAAAATTCCGCGCAATATATTTAACTCTTGCGATTCTGGACGTGCGCGGTTAAACAAACGACGAAGCTTCGTCATCACCACACCAGGGTGACTTCTACGAATAAAAGACGTACTTTCCAACGTGGTTTCTAAATGCGTATAGAAACGCTCTAAATCTTCGTTTAATGGGTACTCTTCTTCTACGCTTGGGTAAATTTCGCGATTGAGATAGGCCATGCGGATTTCGTAGCACAGGGTTTGAACCGCTGCGGCTAGATTAAGCGAACTATATTCAGGGTTTGCCGGAATGCACATGTGAAAGTGACACTGCTGCAACTCTTCATTAGTTAAGCCACTATTTTCTCGGCCAAATACCAATGCCACAGGATATTTTTCTACTTCTTGGACGAGCTTTTCTCCGCAGTCGCGGGGACCCAGCATAGGCCATGAATGCGTGCGAGAACGGGCTGACGTGCCAACCACCAATCCGCAATCTTTTACGGCTTCTTCTAACGTATCCACAATTTTAGCGTTCGCGAGTACATCCCCTGCCCCTGCGGCTAGAGCGCTGGCTTGGCCATCAGGTTCATTCACCGGATTGACCAAATAGAGGCTACTGAGTCCCATGGTTTTCATGGCACGGGCGGTTGAACCAATGTTCCCCGTGTGGGATGTATTAACTAAAATGATGCGAATATTTTCTAACATGGGGGATGATACCTAATTACCGTTCTGCGTTCGCCAATGTAGCCTTGCTCTACCCTAGCGTCTTTATGCAATCTTATTGCTAAGATTGGTCGCGAGTGTACCATAGCGGCGTGATAGATGGCTATTCACCCTCTTGTTCTGGGAATTCATTTGCATCGCGCATAGATTCTGGTAGACTCCGCCCGTTTTCGAAAATAACTAGCTATTTTTTGTACAGCTTGGTTATTTCATTGATCTTTTACAATTGGTGGTTTATCTATGCATCCTATGCTGAATATTGCAGTGCGCGCTGCGCGTGCGGCTGGAACAGTTATTGTTCGCGGTTTTGAGAAATATAACGAAGTAGCAACAGAGTCTAAAGGCTTAAATGATTTTGTTACCCAAGTTGATAAAGAAGCAGAGCAAGCAATTATTGCTAAAATTCAGCAGTCCTTCCCAAATCACTGTTTTTTAGGTGAAGAATTTGGCGAAGTACTTGGCACAGAAACAGAATATCAGTGGATTATCGATCCACTAGATGGCACCACTAACTTTGTAAAAGGCATTCCTCACTTTGCGGTTTCAATCGCACTTCTTCATAAAGGTCGTTTAGACCAAGCCGTGGTATTTGACCCCATTCGCAGCGAACTATTCACCGCTAGTCGCGGTCAAGGTGCGCAGTTAAACGGCTACCGTATTCGCGCCTCTAAGCCGCGGGATTTGTCTGAAACGATTATTGCTACTGGCCTTCCTTTTAAAAATAAAGCCGCCTTTGGTGAGTACGCATTAAGCCTTAATAAAATCTTCCACGATGTAGGTGATATTCGCCGCGCCGGCAGTGCAGCGTTAGATTTAGCCTACGTGGCAGCAGGCCGCCATGACGGTTATTGGGAGCGTGGAATTAAGACCTGGGACATCGCAGCAGGCGAGCTTATTGTTCGCGAAGCGGGCGGCCTAGTTACCGACTTTAAAGGGAATAACGATCCGCTTCACAAAGGCGAAATTGTTGCCGGTAGCGCTAAGGTAGTTCAAGGCTTGGTCAAACACTTAAAATAAGTCATATAGACTAGGTCATGTCGTCTCTGGCTTTTGCCTTTGATGGTTTGCCTCAGCCCAGCACCACAACTCGGGCTAAATGAAAAGCACATGAAGGGACGAATTAAACCCATTCGTCCCTTTTTTAGCGCCCTGTGATGAGAACTCCCTCCCTTACCAAACCCAATAAAAACGACGTTATCCGAGCGCTATATCAAGCCGATAAGCTTAAACGCTAAAGGTAACGT